>DASYDM010000028.1:0-1585 GCA_036499585.1 Steroidobacteraceae bacterium | reverse complement strand
AGGGTTCTGGATCGTTGCGGTGCCGTACGTCGGGGCAGCGGTCTGCTTCGTGCTGTGGATGCTGCGCCGCTCCGCCGTCGCCATGACGCGCTCTCGGGGCATCGACACCACCGCGACCATCGAGAGCATCGGCGTCGACGGGATGGTCAACTACGTGCAGCACCAGCGGATGACGCTGAGCTTCACCGACAACAAGGGCACCAAGCGCTACTTCCGCACCGGAATCACGGGCGGGTTCTACGACATCGGCGACACGATCCCGATCCGCTACGACCCCGAGCACCCGGACTCGAAGCGCGCGATCATCGTGGGCGGTCAGCCCTACGTGTCGCCCGACCAGCAGCCCTGAGCGGCGTTGCTTCCGTAGACTTCAACCGCTCGCGGGAGTGGTGAAACGGTAGACACGCAGGATTTAGGTTCCTGTGCCGAAAGGCGTGTGGGTTCGAGTCCCACCTTCCGCACGAACCGATGACTCATGGATGCGCGCCATTCAGCGAGCTCGTCCACCTTCCGCGCTAAGGAACGACGTAACGCTATGCCGCGAGGCCGACCATGACGGCAGCGGCGATCTTCTCGTAGCTTCGGGTTAGGGCAGCCTGGTCGTAGCCTCCGAGGCCAAGCCCGTACCGGACCGAAACACTGGCGCTGTGCAATTGCGCGTACTCGATTGCGATCGCGGGATAGAGCTCCTTCACCATGTCGAGGACCCCAGGCGCACCAATCGCTCCGCTATTGCGCCGCGCCTGATGGTGGGAGTTGAAGCGATCTGACGGCACCCAGCTGGCGTCGAATCCGTGCAGTCGAACGATGTCCTGGAAGACGGGGTCCAGCATCAATGCCGATCTGATGGCGTGGAAGGCCGCATAGAAGTACGCCACCGCGTACCACTGTGAGTTGATGCTCTTCAGTTGCTCGGCATCGCTCTTGAAGACGACCGCTCGCTCCAAGCACTCCTTTGGAGTGCGGACCGAGCTGACGGTCATGCGAAGCTGTACTGCGGCACCGAGGAGTGAGCGTCCGCGGTCTTCTCGATCTCATCCACGAAGACATAGCTGAGCGAGATTTCGTCGGCGTAGACGCGCTCGACATCGAACATCTCTGAGATCGCTGCCCGCTGCGCCTCGTCTGAGCGGTCGCGCAACGCGATGCTCACGAAGGCAGACAACTCACGGGGATTCAAGATCACCTGCAGACCCGAGAGTTTTTCTCTGCCGAGAGTGTCGACGGAGTACTCACCGATCGCGGTTGTGAGGGCCTGAAACTCGTCCAAGGCGGTCATGAATGACACATTACATGCCATGTCAAGCCCGCCACCGGCCCCAGAGCGGGGCGTTGTGCAGTTGTACTTTATGCCCCTCAGGTCCGCCGGCGATCCCAAGAAAAGCGAGGCCGGCAACTAGTCCTCCTCAGCACGGGCGGGACGGCGGGACCTGTTCTGACAATGCGGCGACGAGACTCTCATATCTCGGCGCCTCACAGCCATGCGTATGGCGCCGGCGGCAACTCCACCGCGTACGTATTGGCTTCCCGAGCTCGACCTGGACGACCCGGTCAGCCTCGTTATCGATAGAGTGCCGCCATGAAT
>DASYDM010000027.1:0-144311 GCA_036499585.1 Steroidobacteraceae bacterium | reverse complement strand
TGCCGGAGTACCGCAGTTTCTGGGCAACGGTGTCGAAGCTCGATGTGCCGTTCTACCTGCACCCGCGCATGCAGATTCCCTCGCAGGCCAAGAACTACGCGGGCCACCCCTGGCTGATGAGCGCCCCGTGGGGTTTCGCGGTGGAGACGTCGATTCATTCTTTGCGGCTGTGCGGCTCGGGGCTGTTCGATGATTTCCCGAATCTGCGCATCTGCATCGGCCACCTGGGCGAGAATATTCCATTCGGCCTTTGGCGCATCGACGCGCGCATGCGCTTTTCGCGCCGCGAGTATCGTGGCAAGCGACCACTCGGCGACTACTTCCGCGATCACTTCCACATCACCACGAGCGGGAATTTCAACGATCCGGCATTTCGCTGCACACTCGATGTGCTCGATGAAAACAAGGTCTACTTTTCGGCAGACTATCCGTTCGAGAAAATGGAAGATGCCTCATCCTGGTACGACTCGAGCCGGGTTGTCAGCGATGCGCAACGGCGCAAAATCGGCCGGGCCAACGCGATCAAGCTCTTCAACCTCGATCTGAAATAGCCGTGCTGGGGGTGACCGAAAAAAATTCTCCGCCGGATGGACGGCTGCGCGCCGGACCCGCTCGTGGGGGCACGAAACGCCCCACTATGGGGGAAATACCACGGCGCAAATCCCATGTTCCATACCGGCGTACGGATGCTTTTTGGAAGACTCCGACGGCTGAATGATCTCATTTAGTCGCTTATAACAGCGACTACCAGTTTCAAGAGGGGGGACGGATGTATTCTCGCTGCAACAGGGCGGTGATGGCCGCCGTAACGTGTGCCTTGGCGGCCGCTGCCATGACACCGAAGAGTGTGTTTGCACAGACCGCGCCGAAAGCGGACGACCCTGCCGCGCTCGAGGAGGTAGTCGTCACCGGCTCCTTCATCAAGCGTCCCGCGGACCGACCACAGCCGCTGACCGTCCTCGACAGCGAAGCGCTGAACGATACTCAGCGCAATTCGATCGCGGAGAGTCTCAAGGACCTGCCGCAGAACGTGGGATCGATGGCCAACGTCAACACCCAGGGTGGTGGTGTCGACGCCGGTAACAGTCCGACGACCACGGTAAACCTGCGCGGACTCGGGGCAGGCGCCACGTTGGTGATGCTGAACGGCAGGCGCCAGATTGCTGACGGCGGCTACGGCTACGTCGACGTCAACAATCTCGCGCCGTCGATCATGATCGATCGCGTTGAAACGCTTACGGACGGTTCCTCGGCGTTGTATGGTTCCGATGCGGTCGCTGGCGTCGTGAACTTCATCACCAAGAAGAAGTTCGACGGCTTCGAGGTCAAAGCGGACCTGCAGCGCATCCAGGATACGACTCACGACCGGCCCGATTCGAATCTGGGCTTGCTGTGGGGCACTCACAATGACACCACCAGCATCGTCGCCGGTTTCGAATACCAGACCACCGAGACGTTGCTCGTCGAGGACCGCTACGACCCGAGCCGCCTGAAGCTCGGCCTGACCTCCGGCTTCGGCAACCCGGCGACATTCCAGTACCAGAACGCTACCGGCCCGCAGCCCTCTGCGGTGTTGGCTTCGATTCCGGATCCCCTGTGCGGCAGCCCTCTGCTCGGCAATGGTGGGGTCAGCGGGCTCGGGAATGGCGTAGTCAACAGAACTGGCACGCCATCGTGCCTGCTCTACAACGCGCTCGGCCGCACGCTGCAACCGGAGTCGAAGCGCTTCAACGGTCTGACTACGATCGAGCACAAGTTCAGCGATACGGTCACCGGTGACTTCGAGTTCGGCTTCGCGCGTACGCGTTACAACATCAATTTCGGCTATCCGACTCCCGCGACCGCGACGACGAGCCTGCTGCCGTTCATTCCGGCGGACAATCCGGGTGCGGTCGAGACGTCGAAGATGTTCCCGACGTTCCTGAATCCGATCAACGGGCAGACGGCGATCACCGGTTATCTCTACAAGGGGCGCGTTCTGCCTCCTTGGGTCGACAATGGCCTGGACGGGGCCATCCAACACTCCGGTCAGGACACGCAGCGCGTCGCGGGCAACCTGAACGGCAAGTTCGGCAACTCGAACTTCGACTGGCAGGTCGGGTTCTCCCAGTCGTGGAACGAGACGACCTTCGGGAGTAACGACACGATCATCAATCGCGTAGGTCTGGCGGCAAATGGCTATGGAGGACCTGCGTGCGCGTACACACCGGCCAACGATCCGACCAAGGCGCATCGTGGCACGGGACTGTGCGAATTCTGGGATCCGTTCGCCATCGCAGGCACTGTCAAGCCGGGCGACCCGGCCTACAACGATCCGGCTATCGTGAAGTGGCTGACCGGTTTGCGTACTACGGACGACGTAGGCCAGTTGCGGACCTACGACGCAATCACTACCGGTAAGCTCTGGGACATGCCCGGTGGCACGACCGGCGTTGCCGTCGGTCTCGAGCGGCGCGAGCTGGACTTCGGTCAGACGTGGGATACCGGTTCCAAGCAGATCGGCTACTGGGGATTCAACGGCGCCTTTGCGCAGTCGGACTTCCAGGGCTCCAACCACACCAACGCCGCCTTCGTCGAAATGGTGATGTACCCGCTCAAGCCTTTGGAGGTTCAGCTCGCCGGGCGCTACGAAAAGACCAGCTACGATGGCGCGGGCAGTTTCGACAAGTTCAATCCGAAGATCGGCTTGCTGTGGACGCCAGTCAAAGGCCTGTTCATCCGCGGGTCCGCCGGCAAGTCGTTCCAGGCTCCGGGACCGGCCTCGCTGTTTGCCCAAGCCAGCGGCGGCTCCTCGGCCCAGATGATCGGCGGCGATACCATCAACGCGCGCGGCTTGCTGGTGGGAAATCCGAACCTGAAGCCGGAAACGTCGCAGAACTGGAACCTCGGGGTGACCTGGGATGTCAGCGACAATTTCACGGCGGAACTCAATTACTACAACATCGAGTTCAAGGATTTGATCGCTGCGGAGAATGCGCAACAGATCCTGACCGCGGACCTGGCGGACGGGTACATCAGCGATCCGCACATCATTCTGAACCCCGGTGTGCCGACCCAGGTGTGCGAGGTTACGGGCGTGTGGAAGCCGGGTCAGGGTCCGCGTCCGGCGAACTGCATGTCCGGAAACGACATCCTGGAGTTCGTCACGACCTACGTAAACCAGGGGTTCCTGCATACCAACGGTATCGACTACGACTTCAAGTATCGCTTCAAGGCAGGCGGCTTGCAGTTCCCCATCCGGTTGTACGGCACGTACACGCATGAGTACCTGATTCAGCAGGGCTCGACGGTCTACAACGGCGTCGCCAAGTACAACGACAGCACGGTCGGGGTGCCCATGCCGCATTGGACCGGGAACCTTCAGGCGAGTGTCATCGGTGGTAACCACTCGTTGCTGGCAACGGTACGCTACATACCGCCCATGACGCTGCAGGTCCCGAATCCCGCGACCAACGCCGGTACGCAGTCGTTCTCGTTCACCACGCTCGATCTGTTGTATCGCTACCAGTTGCCCTGGAGCAATGGCAGCAGCGTCACGGCGGCGGTCGAGAACGTTCTCGGCAAGGACGATCCGATTGCGGGTGGTTCGCAGGTCACCACGTTCGGGAACACGTACAATTTCCTGGGCCGGGTGTTCCGGGTCGGTGTGGACTACAAGTTCCAATAATCTGTCGGTCCGGCGCTCGAGTTGAGGTGACCCCAACTCGAGCGCCCGTGCCACAGCCGAGTGGGCCATCCCGCAGCACAGGCGCCGGTGTGCGGGTCGCAGTAGAGATTGTGGAGACGGCATGAAGACGAGCACGAAGCGACTGTTGACGCTTGCGGTCTGCGGCGCAGGGTTGGGATTGGTGAATGCCGCGGCGGCCCAGCAGGCGGCACCGGCTGCCACGGGACAACGGCCGTCGTTCCCGGCGATGACCGCTGAGCAGCAGCAGGCGCAGCAGGCGATCGACAACAAGATCGTGCGCATACCGCCCGTCGATCTGGGGCGGCGTAGCAAGAAGACCCCGCAGCAGATCGCGGCTCAGCTGGCTGCCCAGCGCAAGAGCTGGGAGCCCACGCCGCCACCGGCGGACCCGCGGGACTTCACCGGTGCGTGGACGATGATCGACGGGCGCCTCGACCTGGTACAGGTTGACGGCAACCAGGCGCCCTTCACGGCCGCGGAGGCCAAGTCCACCGAGAAGCTGATCGACGCGGAAAAGCGCGGCGACGTGGTTACGGACGCCTCCACACAGTGTTTTCCGCACGGCACGCCACGACTGATCATTACCCCCGGCTACCCGATCCGGTTTACTTATCTGCCGGGCGAGATCGTGATGCTGCACGAGGTGGCTCACAACGTGCGGATCATCCATATGGATGAAAAGGAGGCTCCCGAGGGTACGCCGCGGACTTTCCTCGGTTACTCGGTGGGCCATTGGGACGGCAACACGCTCGTCATCGAAACCTCGCACATGAACGACCGGACACGGCTCGACTCGGTCACCTCGCATGGGCCGAATCTCAGGGTCGTCGAGCGCCTTACCAAGGTCAAAACCTCCGGGGGAGCCACTGATCTGGACGTTCGGATCACCATCGACGACCCGGATCACTTCTTCAAGCCGTTCGAGATATCGCGCAAATTAGGCTTCCGCTCCGATCTGGCCGCCACGGTGGGGTCCGACGGCATTACCGAGTATTCGTGCGAAGAGAACAATCGCAATCAGCCCAATGCCGAAGGCATCGTGGGGGACAAATGAGAACCCGAAGCCTTGGCTGTCGTAAGGGGAGACCTGAATGAATCGTTTCCTGATTTTGGCCCTCGCGGCCGCAGGTGTGACGACGGCGGTGGTGGCAGCCGATGCGCCGGTGCGCCCGCTGACACCGGCCGAGCAAAAGCAGCTCGACATCGATAACAAGGGGCGCTCGACTGCGATGACTGCCGCGCAGTGGCTGGCCAGAAGGTCGGGCGGAAGTGACGCGCAGCGCAAGACCTGGGAGCCTACGCCCCCGCCGGCGGACCCGCGTGACTTCACGGGTCTGTGGCAGCTACCCGGCGGCAACATCAACCTGCTGCAGGAAAATGGCGAAGGCGCTCCCTTCACGCCCTCGGAGGCCAAACACACCCAGGAGCTGATCGATGCCGAGGCGCATGGCGCCGTACTCACGGATGCAGCGAGCCAGTGCTTCCCGCACGGTGTGCCGCGCCTGAGTTTTGCGCCTTATCCGCTCCGTTTTGCCTATCTCCCGGGCACCATTCTGATGCTGCACGAGGTCGCCCATAACCTGCGCCTGATTCACATGGATCAGAAGGAAGCGCCGAAGGACACACCGCAGAGCTTTCTGGGCTATTCGGTAGGCCATTGGGATGGGGATGTGCTGGTAGTGGAGACATCTCATTTCAACGATAAGACTCCGCTGGACTTCCACTCTTCGCACGGGACCAAACTGAAGGTCACCGAGCGCTTCCAGAAGCAGAAGACCCCACACGGATATACAGATCTCGTCGTTCACATCACCATCGACGACCCCGACCACTTCACCAGGCCGTTCACGGTGGTGCGCCACTGGCCGTGGCGCTCGGACATGCAGGCCACGTTGGGCTCGGACGGTATTACCGAGTATTCCTGCGAAGAGAACAATCGTAACGTCGAGACCTCCCCGGACGGTAGGGTAATCATCAAATGAAATTCGTATTCAAACCCGTGTTGCTCGCGGTGACCGCGGCAATGTTCGCTACTGGCGTCAGTGCCGCCGAGTCCGATTGGTCGTTTCTGCCTGCCGCGGAGCGGCCGGATCCGGGTACGCCCAACTTCACGGGAAAGTGGGCCATGCAGACTCCGATTCGCACGCTCAAGACCGCCGACGGCAAGGACCCGCCGCTGCTGTCGGCCGCCAAGGCGAAATACGCCGCGAACCAGGCCGCGCTGAAGAAGAGCGCCAAGAGCGATCCGATCGCCAAGTGTTGGATACAGGGCGTGCCGCGCATCATTTATGCGCCGTATCCGATGTTGATCGGGCAGGACAAGGATCGCGTGAATCTGGTCTATGAGACCAACCACACCTTCCGCATCATCAGCCTGCGCCATCCCTTGCCCAAGTGGGACGACGATCTGGATCCGCACTGGCTGGGCTATTCGAACGGACACTACGACGGCAAAACCCTGGTGATCGACACGATCGGCCAGAACGACAAGACGTGGTTGGACTACTCCGGCCTGCCGCACAGTGAGAAGCTGAAGGTCCAGGAGCGATACACCCTCGACGGCGCCGATAAGATCAACGGCGAGGTGACCATCACGGATCCGGAGACGTTCTCGCAGCCCTGGAGCACCCGCTTCACGCTGGTGCGTCAGCAGGGTTACGACTTGAAGGAAAGTGTCTGCGTTCGCGATCACAAGATGTGATCGCTGGGAGGAATGGAATGAATCGCTGCGGTGAGTATTCGGCTATGGCGTACAGCGCACCATGATCATTGATTGTCACGCACATCTGTCAGGGCCGAAGGCCTATTGGGCTTACAAGGCGGGCCTGGTTTCACATCGAGGCAGCCACAACGGCGGCCTGACACTGTCCGACCAGGAGATTCTCGCGGCGTGGAACGCGAAAGAGATGGCGCCGCTGGGCCATCTGGATCACATGAAGTCCTGTGAGATCGACGTGCAGTTCATCTCGCCGCGGCCATTCCAGATGATGCACTCGGAGAAGCCGGCGAAGATCGTGCACGGCTGGACCCAGGTCACGAATGACCTGATTCATCGCAGCTGCGTGCTGATGCCCGACAAGTTCCACGGCATCGGCGGCTTGCCCCAGATGCCCGGTGTGCCGGTCGAGGACACATTCGAGGAATTGACGCGTTGCGTGAAGAAGCTCGGCTTCAAGGGCGTGGTGTTGAATCCGGATCCCGCCGAGAACGGTGGGGTCAAGGCGCCACCGCTCGGCGACAAGTACTGGTATCCACTGTACGAGAAGCTGGTGGAGTTGGATGTGGTTGCGCACGTTCACGCGACGGGGTCGCGCGAACCGGAGCGCGAGCCGTATACGCTGCATTTCATCAACGAAGAGACGACGGCTGTCTATGGGCTCGTGAACTCCTCGGTGCTCGAGGATTTTCCGAAGCTCAAGGTGCTCATCTCCCACGGCGGCGGCGCGATACCGTATCAGCTGGGGCGATTCGATTCGGCTTCAGTGCGCAACAAGCACGGTCGGTTTCGCGATCGGATGCGAAGGCTCTACTATGACACCGTTCTCTACACCAAAGACGCGCTCGAACTGCTGATCAAGACGGTCGGCGTGGAGCACGTGTTGTATGGGGCAGAGTGTCCCGGTGTGGGATCGGCGATCAACCCGGATACCGGCTGCACTTTCGACCACATCGTGCCGCAGATTCGCTCGATCGAATGGCTGTCGGAGCAGGACAAGGCAAGCATTCTCGAGAACAATGCCCGCAAGCTCTTCAAGATCTGAAACGGCCGCCGCCTGACGGGGCGGCCTTCAGGCCTCGTTGGCTGTCTCGCGTAGCGAGAGGATGAGACTGTCGGCGTAAGCGTCCATCGTGAGGCTGCGTCGGTGCAGCACGCCGACCGGCGGCTGGCTCAGTTTGATCGGCAGGTCCAGCTGCAACAGCGAGCCTTGTTGCAGGTCGCCGGAGATGCTCTTGGACGGCAACGTGCACACGACATTGGGATTGTCGAGCAGGATGCCGCGGGCCGCGAAAGTCGACGCGATCTCGAAGACGTTGCTCGGCAGCGGCAAGCCTTCCTGATGGAACATCGACTCGAGATAACTTCTGAACGGATTGTTTGGCGGCGGAAGAATCCAGGGGTATTGGATCAATTTCTCGAGTGTGATGTCCGGTTGACTGGCGCAGGGATGATCGGGTCTTACGACGATGATGTCACCGACGTCGTAGACCTTTTCCGCGTGAATGTCGGGTTGCTCCGCGTGCGTGCCCAGGCGACAGATCACCAGGTCGATTTCGTCGAGCTTCAGGCGCCTGTGCAGATCGCCGGTATGTCCGAATATCAGTCGAACGACCAGCTTGTTGTCATGCTGCAATTTGAAGCGTGAGATCGCCTTGATGGCGATCGTGTCGAGATAGGAGACGCAACCGATCACGATGTGTATCGCCCCCCCGGTCGCGATGCGGGAAAGCTCGGCAGCGGTCCGGGTGCATTGATTGGCGATCTGCTTGGAATGCCGGTAGAAAACATCCGCGGCGGCCGTCGGCGTGACCCCGCGTGTGTGCCGGATGAACAGCTGCATGTTCAGGGCTGCTTCGATCTCGGAGATGCTCTTGGACACCGTCGAATGGTCCAGATACAG
Source organism: Steroidobacteraceae bacterium (assembly GCA_036499585.1). GTDB lineage: Bacteria > Pseudomonadota > Gammaproteobacteria > Steroidobacterales > Steroidobacteraceae > 13-2-20CM-66-19. The sequence continues at coordinate 136,004 of DASYDM010000027.1, read as the reverse complement.
ATCGTGCGCGGCAGCCTGGATATTGCGGTAGTCGTACACGGCGATGTAAGCGACCAGCTGTCGCATGCTGAACCGCGTCAGTAGCAGTCTTTTGAGTATCTGCTCTCCCTGGGTCACGGTGCTGGGAGTCGGCTCTTTCTCGGTCTTTTTCATTGTTTCACAGCGTCTTCTTCAGTCGTGTGAGGCAAGGTCGTGGCCCGGCGAATGCGATCGGAATGGGGTGTGTGACAAATGATACCGCACCCGGAACAATGCCACCGGCGCACGCTAGGATCCGGCCATTGGCGGATCAGCCGCCTGGAAATCGGCACAAATCGTCAATCCGGGCCGGGGGCACGATAGCGGGAGTGCCTATGTCCGACGGACCGGCGGGCGAGCTCCTGCGCGGCGACCTCGGCCCTGGTCAGCGGCCGCATCGCCGGCCGCACGCCCCAAAGCAGCGGCAGGGCGGGAGCCTTGGGTATGACCTCCAAGCCAGGCCGTATGTTCCGTGAATCCGCTGCCCGACGGCGCCATCGTGCTCGACGACCACAACACCGTGCATCCGCGCAGCACCTTGAGTTACCGTTCACCGCAGGATGAAGGCGCAAGAAGCGAGCGACGATCTGTGGCGCTTTGTGCGACCAACACGCATTGAATTTTGAGCATATATCACGAATCGGAGCGCGCTGATGATGAGAAATGTCGCAGTCAGAAACATTGAACGAGCGGATGAAACCACGGTCTGTGCGCTCGGCGAGCTTGGAGTTGCGACGGTCCACGAGGCTCAGGGCCGCACCGGCTTGCTACAGGCTTACATGCGGCCAATCTATTCTGGCGCTCGGCTCGGCGCGAGTGCAGTCACCGTGCTACTTCATCCGGGCGACAACTGGATGTTGCACGTTGCAGCCGAGCTGGTGAAACCGGGGGACATCGTCGTCGCGGCCATCAGCGGTCCCTCGACGGATGGATATTTCGGTGATCTTCTGGCGACGTCTTTTCGTGCTCGCGGCGCCGTGGGTCTCGTGATCGACGCGGGTTGTCGCGACGTGCGTGATCTCACCGAGATGAAATTTCCAGTCTGGAGCAAGGCGGTGTCGGCGCAAGGTACCGTGAAGGCTACTGTGGGCGCGGTGAACATGCCAATCGTCTGCGCAGGAATGTTGGTGAATCCCGGCGATGTGGTTGTCGCCGACGATGATGGAATCGTGATCGTTCCGCGAACCCAGGCTGGTGAGGTGCTGAAAGCGAGCCGCGCGCGCGTCGCGAACGAAGAGGAAAAGCGCAAGCGCCTTGCGGCAGGCGAACTCAGTCTCGATTTGTACAACTTGCGCGCGCCACTGGAGAAGGGTGGCTTGCGGTATGTTGATTCGGCCGCCGATCTCGAGTAATCGACGGCTGCGGTGATTTGACTCACCGCGAAGAGTCCCACCGCGCATCTAACAACATCCGCGCCGCCAGGGCCGCTCCATCGGTTCGGATCGTGCCAGCCACATCGGCCGCTCGCAGACGCGTTGCGGACGCTAGCGCCGCGCGTAGCGCTGCGACTAGCGAGTCGGGAGTCGGGGGCGTGGCGACGCGTACGCCGATTCCCAGATCGCCGACCTTACCGGCCCAATAGTGCTGGTCCATGATCTGCGGGATGATGATCTGCGGTGCCCCCGCCAGGGCTGCCGTCGTCGTGGTTCCCGCGCCGCCGTGGTGAATGACTGCAGCCACTCGCTTGAACAGGGCTGCCTGGTTGACCTCGTCGACGACGAAGCAATTCTCATCGGCGTCGAGCGGAGCCACGTCGGCCCAACCCCGAAAGACCAATACCCGGCGTCCCTGAGCGCGAATGGCTTCGACCGCGGTGCGCGCGACATCCTTCAACGTTCGCTGCGGCATGCTGCCGAAGCCGACATATACCGGTGGGGCACCGGCTTCCAGGAATGCCACCAACTCGGGCGGCAGCGGTCGCACGTCCGGGAGGAGCCACGCGCCGGTTTGCGTGACATCGAGTGGGGTCGGCCGTCGCCACGGCGCGAGAGCGGGGTCCGCTGCGAGCCACGGATGGCCGGTGAGAACGTAGTCTCGAACGTTGTTCACCGGCGGTAATCCAATCGAGGCACGCCGTGTGTTGAGTACATCGCTGAACATCGCGTTCATTGTTTGAATGTCCAGGTCCCACAGCGCGCGATTGTCGGTCACCTCTGCCGGATAGGGCCGGTCAGGGTATTCGTGAGGTCGATGGTAGGGTGACGGCAGGAAGAGAGGGCAGAACGCTACACATAGAGGGCGAACGCCCAGCTTCTCTGCCACCGACCGCGCGGCGGCGGCTGAGGAGAAGACTCCGGAGAACACCAACAGATCGCAACCCTCCGCTGCAGCGCCGATCGCGCCGAGCTGCGCCGTCATGACTTCGGTGATCGCCTGAGCCCGATCGACGACTTTCCGATTCAATCTCTCTTTCACCCATTCGCGTATGGGTGAGAAGGCCGGCACCAACGTCACCCCGGCACGAGCCGTTAGTTCCACGAATTCTGCGTCTGCCGGCGCGCAGACCCGCGCTTGCGCGCCGAGCGCTTGCAACTCAACGGCAAGAGCTACCAGAGGCTGGACGTCGCCACGCGATCCAAACGTTGACAAACAGACACGCATATCGCCGCCCCAATTTTCGCCGCTTGCCGGCCCAGGGTGGCGACCCTACGTCAGGGCATGCATCTGACCGCAACCCCCCCTGTGTGATATATTCTGAAGTGGGACGAGGCGGTGCTCTGCGGCTGAGGTCCCAATCCACCGAATTCCCGCAGACCGTTGGCGACGCCTGGACGCTGCCGTCGCTGTCAGGCGAGCATGTCAGCCAACGACCGCAGTAGTGCAGCACCGTTCCCGCGCCAGGCGCTGCCGTGCATACACGCGAGTGTTGTCGGCTGTTCGAGCGCCAGCCTCTCGAGGATCGGCCTTGTCTGCGGCGCGTGCGCGAAATAGTCCATCGGCTTACGGAACGCTTCGCTAGGGCCGAGGATATCCGTCTCTGTGACCGCGGCATCGCCTGGCCCGCCCTGCGTGAACAGATCACCGCAGAAGAACGTTCGAGTGGTCGACTCCATCATCAAACCGCATTCCCACGCGTGGGGTACGTGGGGAGTGTCAAACCATCTCACCGTGTGACGCCCAAGAGAGAGATCCTCGCCATCCGCTAACGCGCGCGCCCGTCGGTCCGCGAAGTCGTTGACCGACGTCATGGCTGCGATGCGACTGCAGATGGGGGTGGCTTGCGGGCTGGCAGCCAGGAATGCATTGAGCGAGCCACATTCGTCGGCTTCGAAGTGAGACAGCGCGACGTACTTCAGCGTCTGCACTGGGATGACTCGACCGATGGCTTCCTGGACGAGCGGGAAGAGCTGGCGCTGGCCGGTGTGAAACAGCAACGGCGCATCATCGACGATCAGATATTGATTGAAGCTGAAGTCCCCGACAGGAAGCGAAATCGGCGTATTGATGCGGTAAATGCCGTCGGCGACTTCCTGGATGTTCGTACGCGATTGTGAGTTGGTAATCATCGGCGCTCTCGCAGGAGGGACTGCTGCGGGAGCGTACGGGAGCCCGAGCAGCAAGTACACTCGGCGCAGCACGGGTGGTACATCATCGCGTTGATCTTTAAAGTAACCCCGATCGATCAACCGGATCTGCCGCGCCCGGCGCGCCAGAGCTGTCCGAGCCGCCCTACGTGCTGATTGCCTTCAACAAACCCTTCGGTGTGATCTGCAAATTCCGGCAGGAGGAGGGGCGGCGCACGCTCGCCGACTACATCGATGTCCGTGATGTCTACCCCGCAGGTCGTCTCGACACCGACAGCGAAGGTTTGTTGCTGTTGACGAACGATGGTTCGCTGCAGGCACGGATCGCGCATCCGCGTCACAAGCTGGCGAAAGTCTATTGGGCGCAGGTTGAGGGGGTGCCGACGGAGTCCGCACTGCAGGCCTTGCGCGATGGAGTGGATTTGGGGGACTTCAAGACCCAGCCGGCTTCAATACGGCCCATCGAGCCCCCTGCTGATCTTTGGCCGCGGGATCCGCCAATTCGATATCGCGCAAAGATTCCGACAACCTTCCTCGAACTGACTCTGCGTGAGGGGAAGAACCGTCAGGTGCGCCGGATGACGGCTCGTGTTGGTTTCCCAACGCTACGCTTGGTGCGCGCGGCTGTGGGTCGCGTCAGCGTTCACGGGCTCGCGCCGGGCGAGTGGCGCGAGGTCGAGGCCCTCGCGCCATGGCCCTAGCCGTTACTTCTTTGGGTGGGCCTTGTGGGCCACGCTCGCCTGCTTGTGGGCGTCGAAGAAGTCGAAGATCTGCTTGATTATTTGGGGTTGTGCCCAGGCGTCGACATGCGTCCCGCCGATTACCGGCAACCAGGTCACATCTACGCCCTGGGCCTTGGCGTGGTCGACCATCGCCTTGCTGGCGTCGAACACCATGGAGGTGTCTTTGTCGCCGTGGACCACGAGGACCGGGACGTTCTTGAGCTTTGCGTACGGAAAGTTTGCGTCCTCGAGGGGCGCCGCACTAGGCGATATCGCCGCCCAACGGTGAGGGAACTTCGCGGCATAGGCCCACACTGCACTGCCACCAGACGAGTTGCCCATCAAATAGATGCGTCGCGGATCGGCGTTGTATTCCTTCGCCACCAAATCGGTTACGAACAGCACGTCTTGCTCCGTTCGCTGGAAGTCCTGCTCGGTGGGTGGCGTCTGTGGGGGCCGTGCGCCTGCGGGCGCGGGTCCCTTGGGTGCCGCGCCCGCAGCCGGCGCCGGGCGAGGCACTGTTACCATCTTGTAAGGCACGTTCCACCCACCGACTCCCGTCGCGTTAGCGTGGTAGCCCGTGACGGCTGCGACGATGTAGCCGCGCGCTTCCGCCATCTTCGCGAGGGTCGGGTCTTCCTTGGGGCGCTGGAAAGGGGCGCTCGAGGGTTGGTTGGCGCCGTGCGTGACGATTACGAGGGGAAGCTTCATCGATGGCTTCCACTTCATGGGCACGTACAGGTGATAGGCGATCTTCTCGCCGGTGCCCGGAAATTCGTAGCTGCGGTCCTGCTCGCCTTTACCTTGATACTCCGGGCTCTTCGGGTCCGGCGCTGGAGCCGCAGCTGCGGAAATCGTGGGAGCGACCGCGAGGCCGGCAGTGAGTAGCAGCGTGCAGCAAAGGCCGAATGACGATTTCATAGTTCTCCGAGATAGTCGCTTGATTCCAATGGTGTTCGTACTCCGCCCGTTAGGGTGTGTCAAACGAGCGTCCCGTGTGTCGATGCGCCCTCGGGGCAGGTGTATCGCACGCAATACAATCGAGACCACGCCACAGACACAGCGCCGGCAGGCTCTCTTGCTGCTTGTCCCCGAGGGCCACGCCGCTCGAGGGTCGAGCCTGGGCCCGCGAGGTGACCCCTATATTTGAGTGACCCTTCAGGGGAGCTCCCGACGGTGCTCCTCCTTGGGATCCCGGCCCCGGCGGAAGTCGGAAGACGGGTGAGACCAAGGTCCTGGACTAGCGGCTCGCGTGCGTCATGCCGCTTGCAGGCGGATCGTGGTGCGCCCCGGGAATATGAGCCCGAGCCTTTTGTATGTCTTTGGGTACACCCGTGACATGCACGGGCAGCGTGCGTTTTCGATTCGATCTTCAGGGAAGTTCGAGGGCTCTGGATGGCCCCCTCTCGGCCGGCGACGTCGCTGACTCGTCCCCTGCTCGAGCGTACTTCAAGATTCGCCTGAAGTCGGGTGCCCCGGAGGTGTTAGCCGCCAGGTTGTAAGGTCGCAGCCAGCGTGCGCTGTCGCGTAACTGATTGATAAATACGACCCTCCGGGATTCGAATCCCGGTGCACGCTGCATCGGGAGCGATCTCTTCCCGGCGCACGCGGCACGCTTTCCCCACCGATGCATAACAGCCCGCGGCACGCCAAGTCGCGCCGGTTCGAGCGTGTTCCAACACTTCTCTCAGGAGCCAGCGAGCCTAGGACTGCCGTAACCACTCTTCGGCCAACCACTGCTACCGGCGCTTGCACTCGCGCAACAAAGAAGACAGGATCCGCCACATAACTATTTCGAATCATGACTGCATACCGTGACGGGTAGGTGTGTCATGACACGACAACCAGGTTTCGATTCATGGCCGCGCACCGTGACGGGTGCTCGTTCATGACAGGCAACACGTTCGCCACCGGCGTTGGTGCCGGTCGCAGGGGGGGAAGATGTCCGTCAAACAGTCTGGGGCTGTGTCTTATTCCATTCGTGCCGCGGTCGCGCTTGCGCTCGGCACTGCCACAATGCTGGCAACCGTTCCCAAGGTCATGGCCGCCGATGATTCGGCAGTCAGCCTCGAGGAAATCACGGTTACCGGTTCACGCATCAAGCAACCCGATCTCGAATCGAGCAGCCCGCTCATCACGGTCGATGCGGAAAAGCTGGAGCAGCGCGCGGGACTCAACATCGAGTCCTACCTGAACCAACTTCCAAACTACAACCCGGCCCTCACGCCGGTCACCGAAGCTCAGGACGTCCAGCCGACGCCACTCAACACCGTCGGCATTTCCACGATCTCGCTGCGCGGCTTGGGCGCGAACCGCGGCCTCGTGTTGGTTGACGGTCACCGCACGACACCCGTCAACGCGTTGATGGTCACAGACATCAACACGATCCCCGCCGCGATGATCGATCGCATCGAATCGATCTCCGGCGGCGCATCAGCGGTGTACGGCGCCGACGCCATGGCCGGCGTTACCAACTTCATCCTGAAGAAGAGCTTCCAGGGTCTGCAGCTGGACGTTCAGGACGGCATTACCCAGGCGGGCGACGGCAACGAGTTGCGCATCACGGCCCTGATGGGTACGAAGTTCAGTGAAGGCGCGGGCAACATCATCATGGGGTCCGAGTACTACGATCGAAAGATCGAGTACCAGTACAAGCACGATTTCTACAAGAACTCGTGGACCGACCCCAACGTGGCGGGCGGCCTCTTCATCAACGGGTACAACGGTTATGCCCTCGGTAACGCAGCGCCGACCGCAAACGCGCTGAATGCTGTGTTCCCTGCCCGTGCCGCTACGGGTCAGACGGTATTCGGTTTCCCCGGTACCGCGGTCGGCACGCTGTACTTCAACAACGATGGCACACTGGTAACCCGATCCGGCAACATCCTGACGGGCAACTATAATGGACCGACGTCGGGACCCAGCGGCTTTGGTCTGCAGAACGTCTACGACAGCACCTACAGCAACACGGCCGCGGCCACGAATCTGCCGCTCGTGCCGGTGCTCAAATGGAACAACCCCACGACGCCGCTGGTCCTGCCGGACAAGCGCTATTCGTTCTTCGCCAACGGCACCTATGACCTGACGGACAAGGTCAAGTTCTTCACCAACTTCCGCTTCGCGCAGAGCGATACGCTGACCCAGTTGTCGGTGCCCACCACTGCCATCACCGGTTGGGAAGCGAACATCCCCTTCCTCGCGGGGACGGACAGTCCGATCAATCCGGCGCTCGTCACCAACACCACGAGCCTGGCGACTTTGCAGGGCATTGCCGCCTCCTTCGTCGCCAACCCGACCGCCACCAACCCGAACTACAACCCGGGCTTCATCGGCATCGGCAAGGCGGGCGTGCAGCACCCCGTGCCGTGGCAGATAGCCATGCTGCTGCTCTCGCGTGGCGCCGCAAACGGGGTGCCCGCGAATGCCGGGTTTGGTCTCGCATTCGGCGCTCCGATTACCGCGACGTGTAACAATCAGGTCACGGTAAGTGTACTTGCCACTGGCGCGGCGCTGCCTGCATGCGGCACGGCGGCGCCTACCAGCTGGCAAACGGCGCTCTACCCGGGCGTCGGTGCCGCCCCGCAGCGGTCGACCGTCGACACGGACACGTCCTTCCAGCTCGAGACCGGTTTGGACTTCCCGCTGATGGTCGGGGACTGGACGGGTGAGTTGTATTACTCGCGCGGCCAGTCGACGGCCTATCAGGACGCGTACGGTAACGACGCTCTGCAGCGCTACCGCGCCGTGATGGATTCCCCGGGCTACGGCGCGGGGCTGAAGTTCCAGGGCAATGCCAACAGCGCCAACGCGAACTTCGGTACCGCCGTTCCTTCGACCTGCACCAGCGGCTTCTACAACGTTCTGTTCAACAATGGCACGCCCTCGGCAGACTGCCAGAACGCCATCGGGGCGATCCTGCAGACGATGAGCCAGATGTACCAGGACGTCGTCGAGGCCAACTTCCAGGGCTCGCTCTTCCGGCTGCCCGCCGGCGAAGTGAGCGGCGCCCTGGGTTACCAGTACCGTCGCGATGCCGGGACCTTCACTCCGGACAACCTGCAGGGGACCAGTTCGTTCCTCGATCAGACGGTTGGCGTGTACCCGACCGGCACCCTGAACGCCGGAACGGCCAACAAGGACGTCTACGGCGAGTTGCTGATACCGGTGCTGTCCGACATACCGTTCATTCAGAAGCTCTCATTCGACCTCGGCGGTCGCTGGTCCAAAAATGACTTTGGTCCCAATGCCACGACCTTCAAGATCAACGCGGACTGGAGAATCAACAAGGCCGTGCGCGTGCGGGGCGGTTTCAACCGTGCGACCCGCGCGCCGAACATGGCTGAGCTGTTCCTGAATGCCCAGGAGTTGATCGGTGGCGGCCCGAGCTACGGCGATCCGTGCTCGCTGCGATCGTTGGCACCGTTCGGTGCCGGCGCGGCGGCGACGGACGTCGGCACCAGCGCGAATCTGGGGCCGGCCACGCTCGCCAACAGCAAGGGAGCCGCGGGTGCCACCAGCACCTACCTGATCTGCCAGGCCATGATGGGTGGCACGGGCAGCGTCGGGGCCAGCACCTACTACGGGGCTACGACCAGCCAATCGGGCTCCGCTCTGCCAGTGGGCCTGGGGTTCCTGGATGAACAGGGTAATTCCAAGCTCAAGGCCGAGACAGCCGATACCTGGACCGGCGGCATCGTGCTCAGCAATCTGAGCGACAGCGGCTGGCTCAGCGGCTTCACGTTGACCCTCGACTACTATCGGATTTCGATCGAGAACGCCATCCAGTTGCAGACCGCGGACTATTCCAACTATCTGTGTTTCGGCGCGAACACCGTCGCGGACGCCGCCGGCGCGGCGGCCGTGGCCGCAAGTGGCGCCTGTCAGAATGTCCCGCGTAACCTGTCCTCCGGTGGCTCGGCGACGCAGCAGCTGCAATTCGACAACCTGGCAACGATCCAGACGTCGGGTGTCGATATGAACCTGAACTGGTTCTCGCAGTTCGCGGACCTGGGGCTGTCGAAGGTGCCGGGTGGCCTGTCCTTCAGCAGCACCGCCTCCTGGTTGAACTACTACCGGACCAAGGCCTCGCCGCTGCCGATCGACCTCATGATCGACTGGAAGGGTTCCACTGGGCCGACTCTGAACGGTATCAACGGTGGCGCTTACACGTACCGCTTCTTCAACTCGTTCACGTATGTGCTGCCGTCGTTCACCGCTGGGTTGCAGTGGACGTTCCTGCCTTCGGTCAACAGTTCGACGGTCGCGCTGCAGCGGGCGGACATCAAGAACAACGCGGCGGTTGCCGCCGGCGGGGCGGGGCCGACACTCAGCTATACGCCCTGGACCAACGTGGCCACCCCGCACTACAACAAGATCGATGCGACCTTCAGCTGGACGCTGAACAAAATGCTGCAGATCCGGGGCGGCGTCGACAATGTGTTCAACAGAACGCCACCGACCACGGCCCAGACCAAGGGTTATCCGTTGGGCACCAATCTGACAGGCGTCTGCGCCGGGTTTGGCACGGGTTGCGTGAACCCACGGGCGTACAGCTTGCCGAGCGACGGCCAAGGCATCACGACCGCGTTCTACGACATCAACGGCCGGACCTACTTCCTGGGTCTGAAGGCCACGTTCTAATATCTGAGTTGATTGCGAATCTGGCGGCGGGCTTCAAGCCCGCCGCTTTTTTGCCCCGCCGGGCGGGCGCTACTGAATGCGCTGGACCGGCACCCAGTTCTTGCGGCCGATCCTCCCGGCCCACATCTGGTAGGACCCCAAGCTGCCCTTTTCGATGCGCACGTCGTCCCCGATGCGGAAGAACTTCATCTTGTCCGAACCCTCTTCGCGCCATGTCTGGCCGTTCGCCAGCGAGACCATGTAGGCACCCGCGCCGACGACGTGCAGGCTCTCGATGCTGGAGTCCATCGTGCTGTTGGCTTCCGTCGCTGCTGGACGGGAACGCTTTGGCAATTGCTCCTTGCCGAAATCGCCTCCCGAAGCGGTCCCGGCCGCCGCAGCCGGCGGGGTTGAGGTACCTTTGGAACCGCCCGCCGCAGACGCCGCAGCAGGGGCTGTAGCGGCGGGAGGAGCCGTCCGGGGCGCCGGTGGGGTCGCCACGACAGGAGGGGCGGTGCGAACGGAAGGGGGTGCCGCAAGGCCTGGCGCCGGGGGTAAAACGGGGTTCGAGGCTGAAGCGGCTGCGACGGCGTCATAGCACCGTACCCGCTCGGTCACATCCGCCAACTTGGCACAAGCCTGAAGACTATCGGCCAGCGACGCAGGGCCTGCGGCTCGACAGAGGGCGCTGACGCAGGAAGCGACGGCGACGAAGGCGAGTGCGTTCTTCATGGTCTGCTCTTGATAAAATGCGGTCGCACCATTCCGGCGGATTCTGCAGCAAAAGTCCATCATGTCCAATGCCTCCTTGAAGCTTCTGTCATCCATGGCAACTCGGGAATTACTGAGTGAGCTGCTCTCTCAATATGAGCGCACGAGTGGACGCGCCGTGAAGGCCGAAGCGGCTGGCGGCGTCGACGTCGCAAAGCGCATACAAGCCGGTGAAGCGGCTGACGTCGTGGTGCTCGCGAACAACGCGATCGACAAGTTGATAGCAGACGGCAAAGTGCTGGCCGGCAGTCGTGTGGACCTCGTGCGCTCAGGCGTTTCGATCGCAGTGAAGGCAGGAGCCCCGTGGCCGGACGTGAGCTCCGAGAGTGCCGTGAAGGAGGCCGTGCAGGCCGCTCGCACGATCAGCTACTCGACCGGCCCCAGCGGGGTGTATCTCGAGAAGATGTTCTCGCGGTGGGGAATTCTCGAGGGTCTCCGCCGCCGCATCGTGGTGCCGCCGCCCGGCATCCCCGTGGGCTCGCTGGTCGCCAAGGGTGAGGTGGAGTTGGGATTCCAACAGCTGAGCGAGCTGTTGAATCTCGCCGGGATCGACGTGATCGGACCGTTACCGGCGGCTATTCAGACGATCACCGTTTTTTCCGCTGGCGTCTGCGCCGCAAGTGCTGACTCCGACGGCGCGCGCGCGCTGGTGGGGTACCTCGCGAAGCCCGAAGCGACGGCCGTCAAACACAAATACGGGATGGAGCCCGCCTGAGAGGCGGGAGGATTTTCGAGCTCTTCATCTCTTTTTGGGTTCGAGGTTTTGCAGCTCATCCACGGACGCGATGTCCGCTTCCCGTGGTGATGGCCCTCGCGTGTCCTGCATCCGCGCTAGTGTGTGAGCGATGGCTCGCGCGAGCTTCTGGGCAGCGCCCTCGATCGCCGAGGCTGTGTTGGGGGCTTCATTCGTGACAGCGATCGGCCTGACCCCGCCGATATGTGCCTCCATCACACAGTGTTTCTCACGCGCTCCGTGTTTGGGGCCGTTGGAGTCACTGACATGAACCTCGATGCGCGTAATGCGACTGGCGAACCGATCCAACTCCGAGTGGACGATCGACTCCACGCTGTCACGAAGGGATTCCCCGCCTGCCAGATTGCGGTCCGAGTGTACGAGTATCTGCATCTGGATCTCCTCGAGACGGCTCATCATTGATCAACGGATTCTACTCTGAAGCTCAAGCGCCAGACGGTCCTGGACCGCGGGCATACGCATTGCTTGAGGATACTCATCGATGAGGATCACCTATGAGCGAGCGACACACAACCGAACCCGACAGCCGTCGCGCGAGTCGCGGGGTTGGTGAAGACCCCACCCGTCCCCGGCACCCTGCGGCTCATCCCCGACACCCGTCCACCGCTGTGGATGAGTCGAGTCGGGACTCGTTTCCCGCGAGCGATGCGCCGGCAAGTCACGTACCAGACGAACCGCCAAGCAATGCGAAAGCCAAGTGGGACGCAGTGCGTGAGCACGAGCGCAAGCGTCGCGAATAGAAGCTAGAAAGGTCCGTCAAGGGTCGCGCAGTAGTTCGGCGCGCGGCGGCGTCCAGGGCACCGAAGACCTGCACTGCCTGCGGTCTGGGTCGCCCCCGCGGGCTGGTCCGCTCCTGCCATCAGGGTTGGCACCCAGGGCGAGCTCCGACATTCCCAGCTGAGGCTCGCGATCGAACCGGAGGTCGCCGATCACCCATCCGCGGCCGATCTGTGTCGCAAATGGCGCGCGTGCGAACTGCAACAATTCCGCAGCTTCGCAGTAGGAGCGTGCCAACGTGACCAGGTGCTGGCGGGCCATTGAGAACTCGCCGAGCCAACGAATCTTAGCAGTGTCTGGCGCACTGACCGCGTGTAGGGGTGCCGTGATACGGGTTGAAGCCGTCACATCGGGGCATTGGCCGGCGGGCATGAGCCGCGGTGCGATCGCAAGCACGCCATGCCGAACGCTGTATTGGTCGCCGTCTGTCTCGAGTAACAGAATATCCCAACAGAGTGGATTTGTGGGTGAGGGGGTCAAGACATGGTCGATGATGTGGTCGGATGGAAAGCGTTCAGTCGCGGTTTGCTCTATGGCGGCTGCGGCGATTCGGCTTGCGCACACGAACGTCCCTGTCACGCAGATCATGAACGTCGCGCTTGTGAATGCAGCAGCGCGTGCAGAGGAGCTTCTTCCTACCCAAAGGAGAAGGGCAATCAGAATACCCAAGGCGATCGGCCATCCCGAGTGCTCGGCACTCGCCAGGACACTCACCACCAGCGCGAGCACCAGTACGACCGCCAGGATTGCCCTGGTGTAGACGGAGCGCACGACGAACAGGAGCGGCGCGATGGCTATCCAGTACAGCGGCTCCAGGATGAATATCGAGTCTCCATAGAGCCAGTCGTTGCGGAGGGGCCAAAAGGGGTGCACTCCGTAGCTGTTGAGTGCATCCATTGCAAGGTGGAGGAAGGTGCCCAGCAGCGCCATACCGGCGACCTCGGCCCGATCGCGGCGTGTGGGTGTTAGAAGACGCCATCGCATCCAGAGCTCGACACCTACGTAGAGCAGTAGGGCGAGCGCGAGGCATCCCAATACTGTGTGGGTGTAACCCCGATGCTGCAGCAGGTAGCCCAGCTTGTCGCGGCCGCCCCATCTGAAGCTCCAGAGCAGATCGAGGTCCGGTAGGTTGCCGCCTACGGCCGCGAGCGTGATGAAAAGCGTACGGCGCACTTCCCACGATAGGCCGGTGCGCGTGGGCTCGTCTCGGTCGGCGGGCCGCACGCGTGCTGCCGCTTCACCGACCGCCAAGCCGATCAAGGTATGGGTCAGGTTGTCCAAAGCTCGATTAGCGCCAGAGGTCGCACCGGCTGTCAAACCGCCGTTGCCGTCCGCCCGCGCACCGACCGCCGGCGTTCCACAGCGCTCGCCAACCGATCCAGCATCCGCACGGAGGAGTCCCAGTCGACACACCCGTCCGTGATGCTTTGGCCGTACACAAGGGGCTTGCCCGGAATGAGATCCTGACGTCCGGCGACCAGGTGGCTCTCGATCATGACTCCGCCGATCCGTCCGTCCCCGACCTCGATCTGCCCGGCGATCGAGTCCACCACTGCGGGTTGGTTCTCAGGGCGCTTGCTGCTGTTTCCGTGGCTCGCGTCGATCATGACGCAGGTTCCCACACCCGCCGCCGCGATGGTCTTCCAGGCTGCATCGACGCTGGCCGCATCGTAGTTGGGCGTCTTGCCACCCCTCAGGATGACATGGCAGTCGCAATTGCCCGCGGTGGTCGCTATAGCACTGCGACCCTGTTTGGTGACCGCCAGGAAATGATGGGCGTGTGAAGCTGCTTGCACCGCGTCGACGGCAATTTTCACGTTGCCGTCGGTGCCGTTCTTGAACCCCACGGGGCACGACAGTCCGGACGCGAGCTCCCTATGGACCTGACTTTCGGTGGTGCGCGCACCGATGGCGCCCCAGGCGACGAGATCAGCGATGTACTGCGGAGTGATCATGTCGAGAAATTCACATCCGGCAGGCAACCCGAGTCGGTTGATCTCGAGCAGCAGTCCGCGCGCCATGCGCAGCCCTGTGTTGATCTGGAAGCTGCCATCCAGGTCCGGATCATTGATGAGTCCCTTCCAGCCGACGGTCGTGCGCGGCTTTTCGAAATAGACTCGCATGACGATCTCGAGCGAATCACCGAGCCTGCGACGCTGGGCCAGGAGCCGTTCCGCGTATTCTTTGGCCGACGTGACGTCGTGTATCGAGCATGGCCCGATTACTACGGCCAGTCTGTCATCGACTCCGTGCAGGATGCGATGCAGTGCGTGACGGCTTGCGGAGACGGTTGCGGATGCCGTCTCAGTGCACGGGTACTCGTGCATCAGTTCCTCGGGCGTCGTCAGTTCCCTGATGTCACGTATGCGTAGGTCGTCGGTGCGGTTCACGATCGGGCTCCGGTTGTTGGGCGACCGACTGGCGAAAAAAAACCGCCAGGGGTCTGGCGGTTTTTCGGGTTCTGCTGGATTGGCTCTTGGATCAGTCGCGCACAGCCCCGTTACCGCCGAAGGAGTTCGGCCAGTAAAAGTACGCAAAGCGATAGCTGCGCAGGGCGAATGGCATAGACAAAGTAATAACACAGTCGGGAAACGCCTGACAACTGCCTACGTCGCACCGGGCCGCTCAGGCGGCACAACGATTGCTCAATAGACCTCAGCCATCCTTTTGGAGCCACCTGAAATGGGCAAACTGGCACTCGTGTTCAATCGGATCGTCCTCCTGGGGCTAGCCGGGGTCCTGATGAGCCTGTCGGGCTGTATCGTCGCGCGGGACCATGGGCCCTATCGATACGAGCACGGCGACCGGATCGACCGCTACGGCCATCATGAGGCCAACTGGTGCGCCGGCCATCGCTGGGACGATCATTGTCGCTGAGGCGCTGTCGCTGAGGACCGGCCCGCAAAGCGCATCCACTTAGAGTGTCCCCCGGCGCACGGGCCCGAGCCGGCGACCGGGGGGCCAAACCCAACCGGCGGGGCAAAACCATTTGGGAGGCCGCGGCCACCTACTTAGGGTGGACCTGGAGGCGGCCGATGGGTTCTTGTCGTGCGTGTTTCGCGTTAGTGGCGTTCTTCCTGGTCGCCTCGCGAACCGTGTCCGGGTATCACCTCGATGGGCAGAACACCCTGGTGTCATTCTCCATCTCCCGTTTCGGGCTCCACTGGCTGACCGCACGGTTCCGGGATCTCTCGGGCGAGTTCGTTCTCGATACTGACGGGCGGGGCGGCTCCCTGAGCGTCGATGTCCGCATGGACTCCATCGACTGCAGGGACGCCTCCTGGAACGATCACCTCCGCTCGCCGGAGTGGCTCGACACTCGGCAGTTTCCGCGGATGACCTACAAGTCGACGCGCATCGAAATGGGACGTGCTGGGCACGCCCGCGTCGTCGGTGATCTGACACTTCACGGAGTGTCGCGGCCCGTGGTCCTGAATATCAGCGACATCGATTGCGATGCCTCCGGGTCCGCCGAAGAGCGGACTTGCCGGTTCTCGGGTCGCGCGCAGCTCAGACGCTCGGAGTTCGGCATCCCGCACGGCTTCTGGCAGGGCGGGGATACGGTGGAGATCTTCCTTCGTGGTAACTAACTCCATTGGCAAAATTCGCCTGCGGCGCTTTTGCGGACATCGCTCCGTTGCCGGCGGTAAAAAGCGTGGTTTTTACCGCCTGTTGGAAGCCACGCGAATGGCCTTCGATTCCTTGTCCGGAGGCGGCGACGGCACTTCATGATGCGACGTTGGCATGTCGTGCGATTGCGCGCGCTTCGGCACGCTGGGCGTCGGGGCTTCCGCGGCAGGCACCAACTCCGGCGCTGCCTCCTTCAAAGCCGCGCCCGCTTTGACCTCGCCGTTCGGGAGCGGCACGGCAATCGGCGCTACCACGACTTTCGACAGGCCCTGCCGGCGCGTGATCCCGATCTTCTGCGCAGTGCCCGGGGACAGATCCACGATGCGCCCGTCGACATAAGGGCCGCGATCCTGGATGGTCACGATGGCGCTCTTGCCGGTTTCGATATTGGTCACCTTGGCGGTGGTGCCGAGGGGCAACGTCCGGCTCGCCGCGTTCGCTCCCTGGGGGTTCATTGTGTTGCCGTCTGCCATCTGCCTGCCAGCAAACATGTCAGCGTAGAACGAAGCAACACCCACACGCTTGCGGCCTGTCAGATCGGGCTTCGGCTTCACGGGGGCGGGCGCAGGCGATGGGCTGTGCGCGGATACGTCGGCCGACGTGGGGCCGCGTAGGGGCGCAGCGTCAGGCGCACGCGTTTGGCCCAACGTAGGGCCGCACGCACCTACTGCGGCTGCCGCGGCAAGGGAACTGACTGTCAACATCACTGCGAGTCGCATCTTTCCGCTCCTCCTCTCATGCGACTCGACCCGGATATTCAACTGCCCAGGGGCGGCTGGGGTTCCGGGCCCTCGAGATCGAGCCTGCCGCGGCCCCGGTTTTCGGTGCGGCGCAGGAGCTGGGCAGCGTGCTGTAGTCCGCGGTGTGGCGGGATGTAGCGGATGCGTTCGAGTACCGCACGGTAAACGCGCCGGCGCTGTGCGATTCGCACCAATCGAGGACGAACAGCAGCCGTCCGTAAGGCCTAAGTCATTGTTTTTATTATCCCGGAGTCGAGCGCAAGTGAATGGCACGTGGGTTGCAACTCTTGGCCTACGGAACGTGTCATAGCGTTGCGATGCCGGGGGTCCCTTGCGGATGCCCAGGCGGCGCCGCCAGGTCTGCAGCTCGTGACCCCCTCGCGATTCCTGGGACTGGCGGCGTTTCTTTTTCTACTGAAGTGGAGATTCACAGCATGGGCACGAGCAACGATCAGGGATCCTCCGGTGGCAATTCGACCGCGATGACGCCGAGTGCGACACACGAGCGAATACTCAGAGTTCTCGGGATCACGCAACGGCCCCTGAAGTCCGGCGAACTGCAGAGCGCGCTGGGACTCTACGAAGACGAAGCCGGCAGCGCATTCGAATGGCTGACCGACAATGGTTACATCACCAGCACCGTCCGTATTGGCAAGGCAGCTTTCCAACGCGCACGCGTTTCGTGGGCGCTCGCGGATAAGGGCCGGTTGTGGGCGAAGGATCGCGGAGCGCTGCTCGCCGAAAGCCACTGAGCCCAACTGCGCTGCGGTCGCGCTTCCACTTGCCCGGGAGGAGTGGGCGAGGCGCGGCATTCCACGTATCCCAATGGCGCGCTGATCGCCGGCGACGTTCGGTGCGTGCGTCTCGCCTCTGCACCCGCTAGCATGCGGGAATGTCAGAAAATCACCTCCGGCCGGCCCGCTGCCGGGCGACATTTGCCACCATCGTATTTCACGTCTGGATTGCCGCTCTAGCGACAGGTCCGGTTGCTGCCGCCGAGACTCCCGGCGATGGGCTCGAGACCCTCAAGAAGGCGCGCGCTTGCACGGTTGAATCTGACCAAACCAAGCGACTGGCGTGCTACGACCGTGAGCTCGGAAAGTCCAACGCGCCCGCTGCAGATTTCGGGTTGAATGCCGACGTTGTCCGACGCGCGCAAGCCGAGGCGGGTGTCAAAGCTCCCGCAGCGGCCTCGCAGATCCGCGGCAAGGTGGCCGCCGTGCGAGCCGACCCCTACGGCAGAGTCATCGTAACGCTGGATGACGGCCAAGTGTGGCAACAACAAGACTTCAATCGCGAATTTCCCGTCCACGTCGGTGACGAAATTGGTTTCAAGACCGGAGCGCTCGGAGCGCTGTGGATGCTCGACGCGCACGATCGGATGCAAACGCGCGTGCAGCGGCTCAAATGAGGAGACCGTAGTGATGGGGAAAGCCCTTTGGCTCGGCTTCGCAGCCTGCACAGGCGGCGTTCTTAGTGGGCTGGCAGGCGTGGTCGCGAACGCAGCGCCGACGAAGCTCGCCTACCCGCCTGCGCAGCGAGGTGACCATGTAGATGAGTATCACGGCGTCAAAGTCCCCGATCCTTATCGATGGATGGAGGACATCGACTCGCCGCAGACGCGCGCGTGGGTCGCCGCCGAGGCAAAACTCAGTTCGAGCTACCTCGGCGCGCTCCCGGGAAGGGATGAGATTGCGCGGCGCCTGCAGCGGATCTGGAACTACGAGCGCTGGAGCCCGCCCGAAAAGTACGGTGCCAACTGGTTCTACACACATAACGACGGGCTGCAGAACCAAGCGGTGACCTTTGTAACCACGGACCCGGCAACTCCCGGGCGTGTGCTGCTCGATCCAAACACACTGACCAAGGATGGCACTGTTGCGCTGCGCTCGCGTGCTGTGAGCGATGACGGGCGATTGTTCGCCTACGCCTTGTCGGACGCGGGTTCCGACTGGCAGACCTGGCGAGTGCGGGACGTCGCCACGGGCAAGGATCTGCCCGATGAAATCCGCTGGTCCAAGGCGGGCGATGCGAGCTTCCGCAAAGACGGTTCGGGCTTCTACTACACCGCCTACGATCCGCCGAAGTCCGAAGAGGCGCTCAAGGCCGCTAATCAGTATCAGAAGCTGTACTTCCATCGCCTCGGGACGCCCCAGTCCGCAGACAAACTGGTGTATACCCGGACGGACGATCCGCAGTGGTTCGTCGGTGCCGTGGTCACGGATGACGGTCACTATCTGGTCATCCAGGCGAATCACGGCGATGAGGTGCAAAACACCGTGTTGGTCCAGGACCTGACGGTCCCCAATGCACCGATCCTTCCGGTCATTCCCGAGCCGACATTCGTCTACAACGTCATCGGCAACGTGGGCTCGAAGTTCTTCATCCAGACCGACGATGGCGCAGCCCGGTACCGGGTGATTGCCGTCGATGTTGCCCATGCCGACTCGGCCCACGGCGGCCCGACTCACGCCGGTGCCGACCCCTGGCAAACCGTGGTCCCGGAAAGCAAGGACACGATTGACTCAGTGAGCTTGGTGGGAGGTCAACTCATCGTCTCGTACCTCAAGGATGCGCACAGCGCCGTCCGTCGGTTCGGCCTCGACGGCAAACCTGCGGGTGAGGTCAACCTGGACGGCTTGGGAACCGTGTCCGGCTTTCGCGGCCGCATCGCGGACACCGATACCTACTACTCGTACAGCAGCTTCACCGTCCCGCCGAGCGTCTTTCATCTCGACGCCAGGAGCGGCAAGAGCTCGCTCTGGAAGACGCCCAAGCTCGATGGCTTTACGCCGTCCGAGTTCGACACGACCCAGGTGTTCTATTCGAGCAAGGACGGCACGCGCGTTCCGATGTTCATCGTTGCACGCAAGGGCGCCAAGCTCGATGGGTCGAACCCGACGATCCTCTACGGGTATGGGGGTTTCAACATCTCCGAAGATCCCTCCTTCTCCCCATCGGTGGCGGGTTGGATCCAGCTGGGCGGCGTGTTCGCACTCGCGAACCTTCGCGGTGGCGGCGAGTACGGGCGCGCCTGGCACGAAGCCGGCATGAAGACGCACAAACAGAATGTCTTCGACGACTTTACGGCGGCCGCGCAGTATCTGATTGCGCAGAAGTGGACCAATCCGCGCCGCCTGGCGATCCGAGGCGGATCGAATGGCGGGTTGTTGGTTGGCGCCACGCTCGAGCAACATCCTGAGTTGTTTGCCGCGGCAATCCCACAGGTCGGCGTCATGGACATGCTGCGCTTCCGCGACTTCACCGTCGGGAAGGGTTGGGAGTCGGACTACGGCACGGTGGACAACCCGGACGAGTTTCAGGCGATGCTCAAGTACTCGCCTCTGCAGAACGTGAAGCCGAATGCAAACTACCCACCCACCCTGGTCACCACCGGCGACCATGACGATCGGGTGTTCCCGGCGCACAGCTTCAAGTTCACCGCAGCCATGCAGCACGCCGATCCGAACGGCAACCCCATCCTGATTCGCATCGAGACCCGGGCCGGTCACGGTCAAGGCAAGCCGACGGCCAAGCAGATCCAGGAGATGGCGGACATCTATGCTTTCGTCCGCAATGCGATGGGGTTGGGCGCTCCCTAGTCCCAGGGCCGCGCTGGGCCCGGAAGGGCCGGCAGGCCCGTCGAAGCAACGGCTTGAGGCGATCGGCCGCTCCGGACGGTCTGGTACTGCGACGCAGCATCGGCCGTTAACGGGATTTAATAAATTGCCCATCTCGGGGAAAGTGGCTGCGCTTTAACTTGGGCCTTCTCCCGGCCTTGAGTCCGAGGCCTTTTTCGTGGGCGGTTTCCTCTTTGGCGTCGAGAAACTCATCTTTTGTGCGGGCACTGTGCCGTCGGTTGCCCGCAGTGGCGACCGGGGTCGCGGCGTCCATGCTGACCGCGTGTACGGTCGGGCCGTCGTATCACAAGCCCGACATCAAGCCCCCGGACGCGTGGCGGACGGACATCACTCAGCCGCCGGGCGATGCGGGTGCGAGCCCCGCGGCCGCCAATGGTGCGGCTGCCCCTGCAGCGTCCCGGCCCATACCCCCGGCTGGTCCTGCGGGGGCAGCCCCGAGCGCCAACGCTGGCGGGCCGCCACAGGCGCTACAACCTAACACCTCGCCGGCGGTCACTGCGCCCTACGCCCAATGGTGGCGAGGGTTCAATTCAGCGCCTCTCAACGACCTGATAGCGCAGGCTTTGAAGGCGAACGACGATCTCGCGGCGGCCGTTGCTCGTGTGCAAGAAGCCGACGCGCAGCTCCGCATCTCAGGTGCCGCGTTGTTTCCGTCACTGAGTGTTTCCGGAACCGGCACGCGCGAACGCGTAAAGCAGCAGAACATCGTCGTCAGCTCTGCTGGCGGTACACCGACAGTCGGGACTACGGTCCAACCGGTGACCGGCAACCAATTTGGCGTGCAAGCCAATGCGAGCTACGAACTCGACTTCTGGGGCAAGAATCTCGCAACCCGACGTTCTGCGTACTACCTCGCACAGGCCAGTCGCTACGATCGGGCCACCGTTGAGCTGACTGTGATGACGACTGTTGCTGTCACCTACTTTCAGGCGATGGAACTGCACGATCGGGTGAGCGTCACGGAACAGGACCTCGAGACGGCTCGGAAGATTCTCGACGGCTTACGCCTTCAGGCCTCGGTCGGTATTGCGAACGCGTTGGATGTCGCGCAAGAGGAGACCACCGTCGCCGTCCTCAGTGCGTCGATTCCGCCGCTGGAGCAGCAGTTCCGCCAGTCGGTGAACGCGCTGGCCATCCTCGTCGGCAAGCTCCCTCAGGAGCTGCAGTTTCCGGGCGGCAAGCTGACCGACCTGCTCGAGCCCCAGGTGCAGCCCGGGTTGCCCTCGCAACTGCTCGCAAGACGTCCTGACGTTGCGGCAGCGGAAGCGCAACTGGTCTCGGCCAACGCGGACATCGCAGCGGCTCGCGCGGCATTCTTCCCGAGCATCGATCTGACGGCGGACGGTGGTTTCCAGAGCGCCGCGCTCAGCAACCTGTTCACGCCGGCCAACCGGCTGTTCGCCATCACCGGGCAGCTCGTGCAGCAGATCTTCACGGGGGGTGCCCTCACCGGAAAGTATCGGCTGACGAAGGCGCGTTACTCCGAGTTGCTGGCGGACTACCATAAGTCCGTGCTGTCGGCATTCGGGGACGCGGAGAACGCGCTCATCGCCCTGCAACAAACGGCAGAACAGTACCGCCGCCAGGAGGCAGCCGTGGCAAGCGCGCGTCGCGCATACGAGTTCAGTGAAACCCAGATGCGTGCCGGAACGGTCAACGTGCTGACAGTGTTGAACACTCAGTCGGCATTGTTCAACGCGGAAGATACGCTCGTGCAGGTGCGGTTCGCGCATCTGCAGGCGCTCGTGCAATTGTTCAGCGCCCTGGGCGGCGGCTGGCAGAAAGTCTGATTCCGTGGCGCCGCAGGCGGCGCCACGGCTGGAGTAAGTATTTTGGACGTCGACAATAAAACACAGAGCTGGATCGGGCAGCACAAAGTGCGAGCTTCCTTCCTCGGGGCCGCCGTGGTGCTCGCCGGCGCTTTCATCGTCTTCTCGGTGGGCGGCTCGCGCTCATCGGCGGCAGACAAGAAGGGCAAGGGCGGGCCGCAGACCGTCGCGATCGAGGCCTTACCGGCAGCGCGGGCGGATGTGTCCGTGACGATCGAGGGACTGGGCACGGTGCAGGCTTTCAACACCGTCACTGTCACTACGCGCGTCGACGGAGCGCTGCAGAAGTTGGGCTTCGTCGAGGGGCAGCTCGTGCACAAGGGTGATCTGCTCGCGCAGATCGACCCGCGCCCGTTCCAGGCTGCCTTGGGTCAGGCCGACGCCGCGAAGGCTAAGGACCAAGCACAACTCGCGAGCGCCAAGGCCGACCTCGAGCGCTACACGATGCTCGCGCCTCAGAACCTGGCCAGCCAACAGACTGTCGATACCTCGAAAGCCCAGGTTTCGAGTCTCGAGGCGCAAATCAAAGGCGATCAGGCCAACATCGACAACGCCAGGACTCAACTCGAATACTCGACGATCACCTCGCCCATCGAGGGGCGGACCGGCATCCGAAAAGTTGACGTAGGGAACAACATACACGCCGCCGACACGACGGGCATCGTCGTGGTTACCCAGGTGCAGCCCATCACGGTAATCTTTACGTTACCGGAAGAGGTTCTGCCGCAGATCAATCAGTCGATGGCGGCAGGTGAAGTACAGGTCGTGGCCGTCTCGCGGGATGAGAAGACCGAGCTGGATCACGGCACCCTGCAGCTCGTCGACAACCAGATCGACCCGGCGACCGGAACGATCCGGCTCAAAGCGGTGTTTCCCAACAAGCAAAGCTCGCTCTGGCCCGGCCAATATCTGAACGCGCGCGTATTGCTGCGGACAGTGCAAAACGCACTGACGATTCCGTCACTCGCGGTCCAACGAGGGGCGAACGGACTCTTCACCTACGTCGTGAAGCCTGATTCGACGGTGGAGGCGCGGCCTCTGAAGGTAGGTCGGGACGACGGTAAAGTCGCGATCATCGAAGGTGGCTTGAACGAGGGCGAGCGCGTCGCGACATCGAACTACTACCGCCTCGAGCCCGGCGTGCACGTGCGAATCGTCCAGCCCGCCGCGACGGGCACCGAAGTGGCGGCCAATACCGGGCCATCCAAGCGCAAGGGCGCAGGAAATCCCTGACCGTGGCCAGCATTTCAGAACCCTTCATCCGCAGGCCCATCGCAACCTCGTTGTTGATGGCGGGCATCCTGCTCATTGGTCTGGTCGCTTTTCCGCTGCTGCCGATTGCACCTCTGCCGCAGGTCGATTTTCCGACGATCCAGATTTCGGCGGGCCTTCCGGGCGCCAGCCCGGAGACGATGGCCTCTTCCGTGGCTCAGCCGCTGGAAACGCAGTTTGCGGTCATCTCCGGCGTGTCGCAGATGACCTCGACCAGCGTCTTCGGCCAGACCCAGATCGTGGTGCAGTTCGACCTGGCCCGCAACATCGACGCGGCGGCCCAGGACATCCAAACGGCTATCGATGCCGCCGCCGGCCAGCTTCCCAAGAACCTGCCCTCACCGCCGAACATCAAAAAGGTCAATCCTGCCGACAGTCCGATCCTGATCATGTCGGTTCACTCCGACGTGCTGCCGATCACCGAGGTCGACGACTTCGCCGAGAACGTCCTGGCACAACAGATTTCGCGCATTCCCGGCGTGGCGCAGGTGGCGCTCGGAGGCCAGCAGAAGCCGGCGGTGCGGGTGCAGATCGACCCGGCGAAGATCGCCGCTTTGGGAATTCAGCTCGAAGATATCGCCAGCGTCATTACAACCGCGACGGTCGATGCTCCCAAAGGATCGATCAACACGCCGAACCGCAGCTATGCCATCTACAACAACGACCAGTTGCTCAAGGCCGCGCCGTGGAACGACGTCGTAGTTGCCTACAAGAACGGTGCCCCGGTGCGCATACGCGACATCGGTGTCGCCGTCGATGGACCCGAGAATGCGCTGATGCAGGCGCGGCAGAACGGGCACCGCGGTATCATGCTGCAGATCTACAAGCAGGCCGGCGCCAATGTCATCGACACCGTCGATGCCGTGAATGAGCTGCTTCCCAAGGCGAAGCAGTCGATCCCGCCCACCATCAAGATCGACAAGCTGATCGACCGGACCACCACGATTCACGCTTCGGTCAAGGACGTCGAGTACACTCTGCTCCTGACGGTCTGTCTGGTCGTCATGGTCATCTTCCTGTTTCTGCGCAATTTATGGGCCACGATCATTCCCGGCGTGACCGTTCCGCTGGCTTTGTTCGGTACTTGCGCCCTGATGTATGCGGTCGGCTATACCCTGGACAATCTGTCCTTGATGGCTCTGACCATCGCGGTGGGCTTCGTTGTGGACGACGCCATCGTGATGCTCGAGAACATCTACCGCCACGTCGAGGACGGCATGACGCCGTTCCAGGCTGCGCTCAAAGGCTCGAAGGAAATCGGATTCACCATTCTCTCGATCAGCATCTCTCTGGTCGCGGTGTTCATCCCGCTGCTGATGATGGGGGGGATCATCGGGCGCCTGTTCCGCGAGTTCGCCGTGACGGTCACCATGACGATCGCCGTTTCCGCGTTCGTCTCCCTCACGCTCTCGCCGATGATGTGCTCCCTGTTCCTCAGAAACGAGAAGCAACGGCGCCACAGCCGCGCCTACATGTTCATCGAGCGCGGCTTCGATAGGTTGGTTGCCGGCTACACGCACGGACTGGACTTCGTGCTGCGCCACCAGCGCTTGACGCTCGGTGTCTTCCTGATCACGGTCGTCACCACGGTCGTGTTGTATATCTACGAGCCCAAGGGATTTTTTCCCCAGCAGGACACCGGAATTCTGGCCGGCCTGACCGAGGGCGCGCAGGACATCTCGTTCGAGGAGTCGGTACGGCTCGAGCAGCAGCTCATGAGCATCGTCGCCAAGGATCCGGCGGTGTCGGGTTGGGCAGGCGCGATCGGCGGTAGCCGGCCGGTGAATACCGGGTTCGCGATCGTGGCCCTGAAGCCGCTGGACGAGCGTGATGCGTCCGCGGACCAAGTGATTGCGCGTCTGCGCCCGAAGCTCGCGCAGGTTCAGGGGGGTACGGTGTTTCTGCAGGCCCAGCAGGACATCAATCTGGGCGGGAAAACGACACGGACGCAATACCAATACACGCTCGAAGATCCGAACCTGGATGAGCTGAACGAGTGGGCACCGAAAGTGCTGACCGAGTTGAAAAAGCTCCCGATGCTGCGCGACGTCGCCTCGGATCAGCAGAACGGCGGTAATACGGTCACGATGGTGATCGACCGTGATCAGGCCGCCCGGTTCGGCATTCAGCCCTCGCTGATCGATGCGACTCTCTACGACGCCTTCGGCCAGCGGCAGGCGGCGCAGTATTTTACGCAGCTCAACTCCTATCACGTGATCCTCGAGATCACTCCGGAGCTGCAAAAAGACCCCAACACTCTCAACAAGCTGTACGTGAAGTCGCCCTTGACCGGGCAACAGGTTCCCCTCTCGACCTTCGTGAAATACGATACCGACCACGTGGGCTATCTTTCGATCAATCACCAGGGCCAATTCCCCGCCGTGACGCTGTCCTTCAACTTGGGTCCCGGCGTGGCACTCGGCGATGCGGTCGAAGCGATCGACCGGGCGACCGATGCGATGCGTCTGCCCTCTACGGTGACGCCCAGTTTCCAGGGAACAGCGCAGGCCTTCCAGGACTCGTTGAAGAGTACGCCGTATCTGATTCTCGCCTCCCTTGTGGTCGTCTACATCATCCTGGGGATGCTGTACGAGAGCTACATTCATCCGCTGACCATTCTCTCGACACTCCCGTCGGCGGGTGTCGGCGCGCTGCTGATCCTGATGGTGGCGGGCATCGATCTGTCGGTCATCGCACTGATCGGGATCATTCTGCTGATCGGCATCGTGAAGAAGAACGGCATCATGATGGTCGACTTTGCGATCCAGGCCGAGAGAGACCACCATCTCACGCCCGAGGAGTCGATCCGCCAGGCGTGTCTGCTGCGATTCAGGCCGATCATGATGACCACGATGGCGGCGCTGTTTGCCTCCCTCCCCCTGATGCTGGGTCACGGTACCGGGTCGGAGCTGCGCCGTCCGCTCGGTTACACGATGGTCGGGGGTCTGGTACTCAGCCAGGCGCTGACTCTGTTCACCACGCCGGTGATCTATCTGTATCTCGATAGGCTCAGTGCGCGGCTCAACCGGGGTCGCAAGCGCCGGGGCGCGGAGGCAGAAGCCGAGCAGCGCCCGGACGAAGAGGCTGACGCCGTCGCCGCGCCCGGGGCGCACACTCCCGGGGCGACACCGGCGGTGCGGGGCGCGTAATGAAGCTGCTGCTGGTGGAGGACAACGAGCGGGTCACACGCTTCGTCCTGAAGGGCCTGCAGGAGGCCGGACATACGGCCGACCACGCCGACAACGGGCGCGAAGGCCTGTTTCTCGCCGCCAGCGAACGTTACGACGTCATCATCATGGACCGGATGTTGCCCGGTAACATCGACGGCCTTGCGATCATCGAGAGCCTGCGAACGAGCGGCAATCGCACGCCGATTCTGATCCTGAGCGCGCTTTCGGACGTCGACGAGCGGATCAAGGGGTTGAAGAGCGGCGGCGACGACTATCTGACCAAGCCGTTCGCATTCGGGGAGTTGCTGGCACGGCTGGATGCCCTGAGCCGCAGGCTGCAGGGCAGCAGTACCCAGACGACGCTCGATGTCGCGGATCTGCACATGGACCTGTTGTCCCGTAAGGCTTCGCGGGGGGCACGGGCGATCTCGCTGCAGCCGCAGGAGTTCAAGCTCCTCGAGTACCTGATGCGTCACGCCGGTCAGGTGGTTACGCGCACCATGTTGCTCGAGAACGTCTGGGACTATCATTTCGATCCCCAGACCAACGTGGTGGACGTGCACATCAGCAAGTTACGGCAGAAGATCGAGTCCGACTCGGAGCGGCCGCTGCTGCGCACGGTGCGCAACGCCGGGTATATGCTCACGGCTGAGGAATGAACAAGCTCCTGCAGTCCTCCGCTTTCACTCTGGCCATCGGCTACGTGGCTTTCGGTATCGCTGCGTTGATCCTTTTCGCAGCTCCTCTGTGGTATGCGTGGCAGGTGACGATTCAGGACGAGCGTGCGCAACTGTTGCGCGTGGACTCGCAGCGCTTGACTGAAGTCTTTTTGCGCGACGGCGTCGAGGGCCTCACCAACTTCATCGAAACGCGCGTCGGGATGCAAATAGCCGGCGAAAGGATCCTGATCTTCACGGATCCCAATCTGCACCCGCTCTCGGGCAACCTGCAGGAGTGGCCCACCGGTGTTCCGCGTCAGGCCGGAACCTACCAGCTCGCGGTCACGTTGTCGGGCACTCCGGCGCAGGCCGTATTCGTGCACACGGTGTTGCCCGGTGGCTATCACCTTTTGGTGGGCAGGGATCAGGCGCTTTTTTCGTCACTGAAGCCGCGGTTCTGGTACGGACTGGCAGCAGCGATCGTCGTGCTGTGTATCGCGGGAGTGCTGGGCGGCATCATGATCCGCCAGGCCGTCCTGCTGCGCGTGAACGGGATTCGCCAGACCGTGCAGGCGATCGTGCAGGGCGACTTGAGTCACCGGCTGCCCATTCAACACAGCGGTGACGAGCTCAACACGCTCTCGCACACCATCAACGGCATGCTCGATCAGATCGAGCAACTCGTGCACGGCGTGCGGGACGTTTCCAACTCGATCGCACATGACTTGCGTACACCGCTGGCGGAGCTGCGCTCGCGGCTGGAAGAGCTGTCACTGACGAAGCCGGATTCCGAGGAAACCTTTGGCGAGGTCGACGCAGCGGTGGCCGACGTGGATCGTGTGATCCGGATCTTCAACGCGCTGCTGCGGCTTGCGGAGATCGATAGCGGGATGCGGCGGTCGGGTTTCGTACAGATCAACGCATCGGACATCGCGCGCCAGGCGGCTGAGTTCTATCAGCCGGCGGCGGAACTGAAGGGCATCTCACTGACAGTGCAGACACAGGATCACGGGCGGGAGCCGATCATGACGCTGGGCGATCCAGTACTGCTGGCGCAGGCGATCGGTAACCTGATTGACAACGCTCTCAAGTACACCCCTGATCGTGGCGCGATCTCCGTGGGTGTGCGCCGACAGGATGATGGCGTGATCGCAGTGATCGTGGCCGACAACGGACCCGGCATTCCCGATGAGGAGAAGCCCAAGGTCCCCGATCGCTTCTATCGCGGTGACGCGAGTCGCGGAACGCCGGGTGTCGGTCTCGGCCTGACCCTGGTTGCGTCAGTGGCCAAAGTGCATGGTGGGGTGCTCGAACTCGGTGACAACCATCCGGGCCTGCGTGCACAGATGACTCTGGCAGGTATCGAGACGGAGCAGGGCGATGTTCTGGATATCCGCGGCAAGGTGCGGGCGCAGAGCCTCATGATAGCTGCCAGCTCTTCACCCACATGACGGTCCCGACTCCGGCGAGGGTCATTGCGACCGAGCCGAGAAGGTGAATCCCTGCCGCCCCCAAGGCCCAGAGCCAGCGACCCTGCTGCAATAGGACCACGACTTCCGCGGAAAACGTCGAGAAGGTCGTCAATCCCCCGCAAAAACCGGTGATCACGAACAGTTTCCATTCGGGCGTCAACATCGGTGACAGCGCAAAGAATGCCATTGCCAATCCGATGATGTAGCCGCCGATCAGATTGGCGGCCAGCGTTCCGGGTGGAACGGCCGGGAAGTGCGCGTTCAGCTGCGTTCCGAGCCACCAGCGCAATAAAGCCCCGAGGCTGGACCCCAAACTGATGGCGAAGATCGCTTTCCACATGGTTCTTTTAACGAATTTTATGTCACGCGTGCCGAATGTGTGAGACTTTCCGCTGCCTTGGCCCCCAAGGCTGCGCAATAATGCAAAAAGCCTTGGCCTGATGGCGCACGATGATCCGATCTTCTCTTCGCATGGTCCTGCGAGCGCTTGCCATCGCGGCGCTGTGGGCCGACGCGGCCCATGCCGGAACGGCCCTTGCCGCTGCGTCCACCGCCAGTCCTGCGCAAAGCCTGATCGATCGCGCCGTCATCGAGGTCCGTACCGACCCGGAGGCCAGCAGGCGGGACTCCGAAGGCGCGCTGTCCCTGTTGCAACGGCAACCCGACGCCGACCTCGAAGTCCGTGCCCGGCTCCTGCTGTGCGACTACCAGTCGGAACGTGATCCGGCCGCCGCCCGGCAGCAGATCGACCTCGCGACCGCCCTGTTGGCCAAGGCTACCCGCAAGGGACTGCGCGCAGGCCTTCTCAACTGCGAGGGCGAGATTGCCGAGACCGAAGGCAAGAACGCCAACGCTCGCACCGCCTACGAGCATGCGGTGACGGTCGCGACAGAAACGAACGACGACGAGATGCTCGCGCTGAGCCTCTTCGCACGCGGCTGGCTTCTCGGGTTGCAGGGCGAGTACGCATCCGGACTCTCCGATTTGCGTCACGCCGACGTCCTCTTCGAGAAGCTGAACAAGCCGATCCACGCGCTGACCACTCTCAACGGCATCGCGACGCTCTACAACAGGATGGGCGACTACGAGCAGGCGAAGCACATCTACACGCGCGCCCTCAAGGATCAGCGCGCGCAGAACATGTACCGCGAAGAAGCGGTGACGCTGCACAACCTGGGGCGTACGCACGAATACCTCGGCGAATGGGATTTCGCGCGCGATGTCTTCAGGCAATCCGTGGAAATGGCCCGCCGCATCGGTTACACGCGCGGCGAGGCATACGCGTTGAGGGGGCTGGCTGCTGTAGCCAACGCATCAGGAGATCCCCGCGGAGCACTCGAGATTCTGAAGAAAGCGGCGACGCTGCAGAGTCAGACGCCGGACGAGCGCTTGCGCGCGCAGATTCTGGCGGCCCGCGGCGTTGCGCTTCACCAGATGGATCATCTGGCGGAAAGCGCTTCGGCGTTGGAGGAGGCCGCAACCGTATTCCGTGGGGCCGACGCCCTCGTCGAGTTGAACTCGACCGACGCCGAGCTCGCCGCCGTCTACGCCGCAATGGGCAACTGGCGTGCGGCGTTCGAGCGGCAGACCGATGCCAAGAGCATTTCCGAGAAGCTGGCCAAGAATCAGATCGATCAGCGCTTTGCGACCCTGAAGATCGAGTTCGATACCGCCGCCAAGGAAAAAGAGAACGAAGCGTTGATGCGCGAGAACCGCGTCGGCGAGCAGGCTCTGCTGCAGGCCCAAAGCGTCCGCCGCTTGCAGGCCGCCGTCATCGCACTCACCGTCGTTCTGGCCGGGCTGTTGGCGACGCTTGCTATCTACCAGCACGGCAGCACTTCTCGCATGCGCAAGCTGGCGATGACGGACGAGCTCACCGGTGTTCCGAACCGTCGGGCCGTGCTGGCGCGACTGGATCCGGTGTTGCGTGACGGGATGGCGCCGCCGTGCTCGATCCTCATCATCGATATAGATCACTTCAAGAACATCAACGATCACCACGGGCATCTGGTCGGCGACCAGGTGCTGAAGGTAGTTGCCGATCGGGTGCGCAACGGTGTTGTCGAGCCGGCCTTCTTCGGGCGCCTGGGGGGCGAGGAGTTCCTCATCGTGCTTCCGGAAACCGAACTCACGGCGGCCCTGGTGATTGCCGACGATTTTCGTGAGCGGATCATGTCGATGGATACCACGCGTTGGTTCGCCGACCGGCGACGCATTACAGCCAGCGTAGGTGTGGCGACTTGCGCGCCAGGCGCGGATACGCCCAGCACCATGTTGCAGCGTGCGGACTCGGCGCTGTACGCCGCGAAGGGCAGCGGTCGCAACTGTGTGAAATCCGAGCCTGACCTGACCCCGCGGCCTGTCGATTGGGCCGAGGACACCGCGCTACCGCCTCGCATACAGGTGACCTAGATGGCTGATCAGTGGGGCGAGCGCCTGCCGCGCACGCTCGGGCTGTTCAACGCCATCACCATTCTCATCGGAGTCGCGATCGGCAGCGGCATCTTCCGTGTGCCTGCGACCGTCGCCGACAAGCTCCACGACCCCAGGTTGATCCTCCTGTGCTGGGTCCTGGGCGGCGTCATCGTTCTGTGCGGAGCTCTGACACTCGGCGAGTTGGCGGCAGCCCTGCCACGCTCCGGGGGTATCTTCGCCTACCTGTTGGAAAGCTTCGGGCCCCTGCCAGCGTTCGTCTTCGGCTGGACCGAGCTGGTGGTGATCCGGGCCTCGGCATTGGGTGCGACCGCGACCATCTTCGCCGAGTACCTCGGCTACTTCGTGCCACTGTCCGCAGCCGAAGTCCGGTACGTCGCCGCGGCCGCGATCGTAGTGATCGGCGCCATCAACTACCTCGGAGCGCAGCGCGCGGCCGCGGTGATGAGTGTGGCAACCTCCGCCAAGTATGCGGCGTTGTTGGTGTTGGGTCTGCTGGCCTATACGGCGGCGAGCGGCAGCTTTGCGCACTTTCATTCGGGCGCGACCGCAAGGGGCCCGATCGGTTCCGGCGGCCTGGCCCTGCTGGCTGCGGCCCTCGTTCCGGTCATGTGGACCTACGACGGGTGGGCCGACCTGTCGTTCATGGGAGGTGAGGTACGCAATCCGCAGCGCACCCTGCCTCTGGCATTGGCGCTCGGCACGGCTTGCGTGGTGGCGGCGTACCTGATCGCGAACGTGGGATTCCTCTATCTGTTCGCCCCCGACCAGATGGGCGGCATGAAGCTGATTGCGGCCGAAGCGGCCGAGCGGATCCCGCTGCTCGCGGGGTTCGGCGCCAAGCTCGTCGCGGCCATCGTGGTCGTCTCCGCCTTCAGCGGGCTCAACGGCTCGATGATGACCGGCCCTCGGATCTTTTTCGCCATGGCAGACCAAGGGCTGTTCTTCAAGGCCGTGGCCCGGGTGTCCCCTCGCTTTCAAAGCCCCTCCGTGGCCATCTGGCTCGCCACCGCTCTTGGGGTCGCGTACGTCCTCGAGAACGACTTCGCCGAGCTCGCCGATCGCTTCGTCCTCGGCATCTGGCCCTTTTACGCGCTGGCCGTGGCCGGTGTGTTCGTTCTGCGGCGCACCCGGCCGCAATTGACCCGACCGTACCGAGTCCCCGGCTTCCCCTGGGTCCCCGGGCTGTTCCTGCTCGCCTCCGTGGGACTGATCGGCGGCTCGCTCTGGAGCGATCCCGGAAATACCGGCGTGACGTTCGCGATCATCGCCGGCGGTATCCCGCTTTACTACCTGTGGAAGAGATGGAATAACATGGGGCATGCACGCCCCTAACCGTCGACCGATGCGCCGCGGTCTCGCGGCCCTCACTTCCGGTGTCATTGCCTTCGGCACGACACTCCTGAGCTCATCCGCTGCCGCGATTGCCGCCCCGCCCGGGGTTGCACTGTTCGGGTTCGACCCCGAGACCTCCCCGGGCGAACAGGCTCTGGAGCAACGCTTCGATTCCCAACTCGACCCGGTAGAGATGACCGGTTGGCTGAAGAGCCTGTCCTCCCAGGCCAACCAGGTCGGCTCGCCCCATGACAAGGCGAACGCCGAATGGGTGCGTGACCAGCTCCGCAAGTGGGGTTGGAACGCGCAGATCGAGCAGTTCGACGTGCTGTACCCAACACTCGAGCACCACTCGCTCGAGCTCACCGCACCTACACATTTCACGGCTGCCCTGAACGAGCCCCCGGTCGCGGGTGATGCAACTTCGGCCCGCACGGACGGGATGGCCCCCTACAACACGTATGGTGGCGATGGCGACGTCACCGGTGAGCTGGTCTACGCGAACTATGGAATGGATGACGACTACAAGGACCTGGCCCGCCGATCCATCGACGTCAAGGGTAAGATCGTCATCGTTCGCTACGGTGGCGGATGGCGCGGACTGAAGCCGAAGCTCGCGCAGGAACATGGCGCGGCAGGGTGCATCATTTATTCCGATCCTCGCGACGACGGCTACGCCGCAGGGGAGGTCTACCCCAAGGGCGGCTGGCGTCCGCCGGCGGGTGTGCAGCGCGGTTCCGTGTCGGACATGCCGGTGTATCCGGGCGATCCGCTCACGCCTGGCTACGGCTCCACGAAGAACGCCAAGAGATTGTCCATCGCGCAGGCCAAGTCGGTGCTGAAGATTCCGGTGATGCCGATCTCCTACGGCGACGCGCAGCCGCTGCTGGCGGCCATCGGTGGGCCACTCGCGCCCGAGAGGTGGCGAGGTGCGCTGCCGATCACCTACAACATCGGCCCGGGCCCTGCGACCGTGCACATGGTCATCCGCTCCAATTGGGGGCAGAAGCCCCTCTACGACGTGATTGCCCGCATTCCTGGCTCTGAGCAACCTGACGAATGGGTCATCCGCGCCAACCATCGGGATGCGTGGGTATTCGGGGCGTGGGACCCGTTGTCGGGACACGTGTCGATGTTGGCCGAGGCCAAGGCGATCGGTTCGCTTCTGCAGAGTGGGTGGCGGCCGAAGCGCACTCTGGTCTACGCGAGTTGGGACGGCGAGGAGCCGGGCCTGCTGGGGTCGACGGAGTGGGCCGAGACTCACGCGGAGGAGCTACAGAAGAAGGCCGTGGTGTATATCAACTCGGACACCAACACGCGTGGCTTCCTGAATCCCGGCGGCAGTCATTCGCTGCAGCGGCTGGTGAATGACGTCGCCGAGTCGGTGCCCGACCCCGAGACTCACGTTTCCGTGGAGGCGCGCGAGCGCGCCCGCGCCATGGTGCAGGGGTTCGAGCGTGGGGCAAGCGAAGCCCAGCGAAAGATCGCACGCACGGCCGCTGCGCACGGCGACCTGCCTCTAGAGGGACTGGGATCCGGCTCGGACTATTCTCCGTTCCTGCAGCACTTGGGTGTCGCCTCGCTCAACATCGAGTTCGGCGGTGAGGCCGAGCAGTCGGGCGTCTATCACTCCCAATACGACACGTTCGAACACTACATGCGCTTCGGCGATCCGGGATTTCTGTACGAAGTGGCGGAGGCGAAGACCGTCGGGCGCCTCGCGCTGCGGATGGCAGATGCCGACGTGCTGCCGATGCAGTTCACCGGATTCGCCGACACGGTCGGTCAGTATCTGGATGAAGTGCACAAGCTCGTCGACGAGAGGCGACGCAGTGCCGAGGAGCTCGGCAAGCTCCTCGACCAGAACGCATTCACCGCGGCTTCCGACCCCACCAAGCCCGTTGCCCCGCCGGAGCGCGAGCCGGAAGTGCCGTATTTCGAGTTCGCGTCGTTGGACAATGTGCTGGCGCGCCTGCAGAAGAGTGCGCGAGGCTACGATGAGCTCTACGCGAAGGTGTCGGACGGCTCGTTGAAGCTGACGGTGACGCAACGTCGTCAGCTGGACGACCTGCTGCGCGGCCTCGAGCAGACCTTGACCGATTCGCGGGGATTACCGGGAAGAGATTGGTATCGGCACCTGATCTATGCGCCGGGGATGCTGACTGGATACGGCGTCAAGACGCTCCCCGGAGTCCGCGAGGCTATCGAGCAGGATCGGTTCGAGGAGGCCGGCCGGTACATTCCGATTACGGCGGCAGCGTTGGGCGCGTACTGCGATCGCCTCGATCAGGCCGCCGCGGTGTTGAATAGGGCGGCGGCGGGCGAGCCCGCACCTAAGGCCGCCTCACTCGCGGCGCGATAGGCGAGACCGGGGCCCATCCGAGCTCCGAGCGCTACGGGTGCGTTGTCGGGGTCGACGTCGTCTCCGCCCGGCCCGGCTCGTCCAGCTTGTCACCGAGCATGCGACGGATGGCGACGTAGCACACCGGTATCAGCAGCACACCGAGCACGGCGGCACTCAACATTCCACCGACGACGCCCGTGCCGATTGCGTGCCGAGAGTTAGCCCCCGCGCCGCTGGAGACGACCATCGGGAACACACCCAGGATGAACGCGAAGGAGGTCATGAGGATGGGGCGGAAGCGCATCCGGGCAGCTTCCAGGACGGCGTTGTGCAGGCTCTTACCGCCTTCCTTCTGCAAGGTCACTGCGAATTCCACGATCAGAATGGCGTTCTTCGCCGACAGCCCGATGATCGTGATCAGGCCGACTTTGAAGAATACGTCGTTCGGGAGTCCCCGAAGCAACGCCGCAAGGGTGGCGCCGAGCAGCCCAACCGGGACCGCCATGAGCACTGCGGCCGGAATACTCCAGCTCTCGTACAACGCGGCCAGGCACAGATACACCACGAGGACCGACAGCGCGAACAGCATGGGAGCTTGAGCGCCCGAGAGCAGTTCCTGCAGCGACTGGCCCGCCCAGTCATAGCCGAATCCTCGCGGCAGGTCCTGCGTAACGATGCGTTCCATCTCCTTCATCGCTTCGCCGGAGCTACGACTCGGCGAGTTGGACCCGGTGACCTCGACTGCTGGAAAGCCGTTGTATCGAGTCAGTGAGGGAGGCGCCACGACCCAATCCGTCTGCACGACGTTCGAAAGCGGCACCGCCGCTCCGGCATTGGTTATTACGTAGTAGTGGGACAGTGCTTCCGCGTTCATCCGATACGGCGCGTCCGCTTGAAGCAGAACGCGAAGAACGCGACCCTCGTACACGAAGTCGTTTGCGTACACGGGCGCGAGCATGAGCTGAATGGCGGTGTAGACGTCGCTCACCGACAGGCCCATCGATTCGGCCTGGACACGATCGACAGACAGGCGCAATCGGGGCGCATCCTGCAACGTGTTGAGACGCACTGCGGTGAGGATCGGATTGCCGGTAGACTTCTGGACAAGCGTGTTCTGTGCCTGGGTCAGTGCCTCACGGCCTTTGCCGGTACGATCCTCGAGGAAGAAATCGAACCCGCTGAACTGGCCGAGCCCCCGGATCGTGGGCAGGTTGATGAAGAACACGCGGGCATCGTGCACCTTCGGCGCCACAGTTCGATTGCACCAGGCGATGAACTGGGTCGCCGTGGTCTTACGTTTGTTCCACGGCTTCAATTTGATGAAGGCGCGAGCGACATTCTCGCCGTTGCCCGTGAAGCTGGACCCCGTTATCAGCAGAGCCGTGTCGACGACGTCGTTCTTGCGGAGCTCGGAGTCGATCTGACCCAGAACTTCCCGCGTCCGGGCCATCGTCGCGCCCGGTGGTAGTTGGATGTCGGCCAGCGCATAACCCTGATCCTCGTCCGGCACGAAGCTCCCGGGCAGCTTGTAGAACAGGAATCCGGCTAGGACCAGCAGGACGACAAACGCCGCCATCCACCGCGGCACGTGGGCGACGGACGCGTAAACGCGCCGGACATAGGCGTTCTGCGTTCGCTCGTACGCGCGATTGAACCAGCGGAACACGATGTTGGGGCTGAGGTGCTCGGGTCGCAGCAGCGTTGCGCAGAGTGCCGGCGTGAATGACAGCGCGAGGAAGGCCGAGAAGCCCATGGAGAGCGCGATGGTCAACGCGAACTGCCGGTAGATGACGCCCACACTGCCGGTCTGCAGTGCGCTCGGAATGAACACAGCAGCCAGAACCAGAGTAATCGCAACGATTGCGCCGGTGATCTGTCGCATCGCCTTGCGTGTCGCATCCTTTGGTGCGAGATGCTCCTCGCGCATGATGCGTTCGACCGCCTCGACAACCACGATCGCATCGTCCACTACGATGCCGATGGCCAGCACCATGGCAAAGAGAGTCAGCTGATTGATCGAGAATCCCACTGCCAGAATGCCGATGAGCGACCCCATCAGAGCGACAGGCACGACCAGCGTCGGAATAATCGTGGCCCGAAAGCTCTGCAGAAACACGAGCATCACAATGAACACCAGGGCGACGGCTTCGATCAGCGTGATGATGACCTCACGCACGGCCACATAGATGAACGTCGTGGAATCGAAGGGCATGAACCACGTGACGCCGGGCGGAAAGGTCGTCTGTAGCTGAGCCATCCTGGCTTTGACAGCCTTGATGACTTCCAGCGCATTGGCTCCGGGCGTGAGCTGCAGGCCGAACGCGGCCATCGGCGTGTTGCCAATCCTTGTCTCGAAACTGTAGGTCGACTGCCCGAGTCCGACGCGGGCGACGTCCTTGAGCCGAACCGACGTCCCGTTGGGATTGGTGCGCAGGAGAATGTTTTCGAACTGCTCCGGGCTCGTGAAGCGGCCTTCCGCGACCACGTTGGCGCTGAACTGCTGGCCTTTGACGGCAGGCTCCTGGCCAATGGAGCCCGAAGCGAACTGGACGTTCTGGCCGCGCACTGTCGCCAGCACTGTAGCCGCTGAAAGGTTGTAGGCGTGGAGCTTGTCCGGGTCAAGCCAGATGCGCATCGCGAACTCGGCTCCGAACTGCTGTGCCGAGCCGATGCCCGGGATGCGCGCGATCTGATCGAGGACCTGCGAGGCAACGATGTTGTTGAGCTCCGCAGGACTCGGACCGTTCGCGGTCGTTGATTGCAGCGCCATGACGCCGAGAAATCCCGCGTTCGCCTTCGCGATGGTGATGCCTTGGGCATTGACCTCCACCGGCAGACGGGGCGTTGCGAGGGTCACCCGGTTCTGGGTCTGGACGGCGGCGATGTCAGGATTGGTGCCGCTGTCGAACGTAAGAGTGATCTGCGAGCCGCCGTCCGATGAGGACGAGGAGGTGAAGTAGAGCAGGTGGTCGATGCCCGTCAGCTGCTGCTCGATGACCTGGGTTACCGTCGACTCGACCGTGCTGGCGTTTGCGCCGGGAAAACTCGTGCTGACGATGACCTGAGGGGGTGCGATGTCCGGGTAGGCTTCGGTCGATAACGTCAGCAAGGACAGGATGCCGCCCAATGTCAGCAGAATCGCCAGGACCCACGCGAAGACCGGTCGATCGATGAAAAACTGGGGCATGGCGCGGCGAGCCTAACGACCGGCGGCCGGGCCGGCCGCGTCGGATGTCACCGTTGCCGCTGCCCCGGGTCGAGCATTCTGCACACCCGACACGATGACCCGATCGCCCTCAGCGAGCCCTTTCGTCACGACCCAGCTCATGTCCCGCACCGTGTCCGTGACAACCCGTTTTTGGGCGACCTTGCCGTCTGGCCTGACGGTCAGCACGTAGGGGCCGGTGCTGTCGCGCTGCAGTCCGGCCTGCGGCACCAGAAAGGCATTGTTGGTCGTGCCGACGGTCAGGTGTACGTTCACGTACATACCCGGCAACAGGAATCCATCCGGATTCGGAACGATGCCTCGCAAGGCGACGGCGCCGGTCGTCGGATCGACGCTCGCATCGGAGAAGTCCAGCGTTCCGACACGCCCATATGGCGTGCCGTCCGGCAGTGTCAGTTGGACGGTCGCCTTGTTGTCGCCGGCCAGAGTAATGCTGCCTGAGGCCTGTGCGCGCCGTACCTTCTCGAGCTCCGCCGCGGCCTGATCGAAATTCACATAGATCGGATCGATCTGTTCGACAGTCGTCAGCAACGTGGCCTCGCCCTGACCCACGAGCGCGCCTTCGGTCACCTTCTGTTGGCTCGCCCTTCCCGAGATGGGAGACGTCACGGAGGCATAACCCAGGTTGATTCGAGCGGTTTCAACATTGGCTTTCGCCTGCTGCACCGCAGCCGAGGTCGACCGTTCGCTCGCTTCCGCGTTGTCCAGATCGGATCGCGAGACCAGCCCGCTCGGAATCAACTCACGATTGCGTTGCGCGGTGACGTGAGCGTTCGTGGCTTGAGCCTGAGCCTGAGCCAGCGCCGCTTCTGCCGCATCCAACGCGGCGCGCAGCGGAGCCGGGTCGATCTGGAACAGGACTTGACCGTCTTTGACGTTCGAGCCTTCGTGGTAGAGCCGCTTCTGCAGAACACCCGCCACGCGTGCGCGGACGTCGGCTTGTCGGGTTGCCGAAAGCCTTCCGACGAGATCGTGTGTCAGCGGAACGGCCTGGGCCCGAACGGTCACCACGCCTACTGCGGCCGCCGGCGGTGTTGCAGGTGCTTGATTGGCCTGCTTTCCGCAGCCCACCGCGATCAGGGCAGCCGTTACCGCGGTCACAAAATTCAGCACCCGGCGCTGCGTGAGGCTTGACAAAGGGAGCCTTTCCGTTGAGAAATGCCTGCCGAGGCAGTAATCTTACCGGCAGTGAATTAGCCCGCCAAGCGGGACAAATCCAAAGAATTTCGAACCGAAAGATTGAGTTGAAACGATACAGGCATGGACTCGAGGTCGCACATGAAAGCGCACGGCGCCCGTAAGACGGAAGCTGCACGCATCGTTCCCGAAACGCCCGTCGATGACGATCTCGCCGTCGGGATGCTCATCGGTCGCGCGCGCAGCACAGTACTGACGAATCTTGACGCAGAGCTCGAGCAGTATGGACTCACCGGGGCGCAGTACGGCGTTCTGAAGAACCTCGTCGATGCGACCGCGGCCACCGCCGCCGACCTGAGCCGGATCCTTCACTATGACACCGGCTCGATGACACGCATGCTGGATAGGCTGGAAGAGAAGGCTTTTTTGCGTCGCGAGCGCGGTAAGGAGGATCGGCGTGTCGTGCATTTGCGGCTGACACCTACCGGGCGTGCGCTTCTGCCAAAGCTGCGCGCGGCCGCAACGCGCGTCCTGACACGGCACCTGTCGGGTTTCACCGCAGACGAGATCGAAGCTCTGAAACGCTCCCTGAGCCGGATGATCGAGAATGGGCAGCCTCATGAAGCCTGAAATCCTTTCGTCGGCGGTCGATAAATTTTCATCCATCAGGGCGGCCGTGGCGGTCGCCGGACTCTCGCTCGTCAGCGTGATGGTCGGCTGTGCGGCGGACCGAAACTGGACCGCGCCGAAGCCCACTGCACCGGAGTCGCTTGCGAGCAGTCGTTCGCTGGCTCACGCGAGTGTCGATGCGTCTGCGTGGCCGACGGACACGTGGTGGCATTCTTTCGGCGATCCGCAACTTGACCGACTCATCGACGAGGCGCTTACGGGGAGCCCGACGCTTGCGATCGCTGAGGCCCGCCTGCACGCCGCGGAGGCGCTGGTCACCCACGCGAACGGTGCTCGCCGCCCCAGCACGACCGTGGACGCGCAATCGACCCGAGAGCGATTCTCGGCAAACGACATCTATCCGCCGCCGTTCGGCGGAAGTTATGTGACCGAGAGCCGCCTTGCTCTGGACTTCAGCTATGACCTCGATTTCTGGGGCCACAACCGGAAGCTGCTCGAGTCGGCCCGTGCGAACGTCAATGCCGCCGATGCGGACCGTGCCGCCGCCCGACTTGCCCTGACCGTTGCCTTGACGCGCGCCTACATCCAACTCGACCTGCAATATGCGTTGCACGATGTGTCTGCGGACAACCTCAAGCAGGAGACCTCGCTGCTCGATCTGACCCAGCAGCGAGTATCCGCAGGGTTGGAGACAGTGGCTCGTGTCGGACAGCAGCAAGCGATTACCGCGCTCACCCGAGCTGGTGTGACCTACACGCAGGCGAGCGTCGATCTGGTCAAGTCGGAAATCGCCGCGATCGTGGGGGCCGGCCCCGACCGGGGTCTGGATCTGACCCGGCCGCACCTGGTTGCGCCGGACAAGATCGCGCTGCCTGCGGCGTTGCCGGCCGATCTCATCGGCCGTCGCCCGGATATTGTCGCGCAGCGTTGGCGAGTGGAGGCTGCCTCGCGCGGTGTGGCTGCGGCCGAGGCGGACTTCTATCCGAACATCAATCTCGTGGCCTTTGCCGGACTGCAAAGCATTGCGCTCGGAACGTTGATCAACGGCGAGAGCCGCACTTACGGAGCCGGCCCGGCCCTGCACCTGCCGATCTTCAACCGGGGCGAGCTGCAGGGCGCCTTGCAGAGCCAGCGGGCGAGATACGAGGAATCGATCGGTCAATACGATGAGACGCTGATCGGTGCGGTGCGTGACGTTGCCAACGTCATCACCAATTGGAACGCGCTGGAGGAGGAGATCGCGGAGGAGCAGGAGGCGCAGGCTGCCGCGCAGAACGCTTATTCGGTGACCGTGGATCGGTACAAGGCCGGGTTGGACAACTATCTGACTGTCCTGTCGAGCCAGAACCAGCTTCTTCTGACTCACGCGCTGAGCGCCGAGCTCGCCGCTCGCCGCATGTCTCTGAGCACGGATCTGGTGCGAGCCCTGGGCGGGGGCTACACGCCCTCATCGACTACATGGCCCATTTCGAACTGAGCTACCTATTATGGATGACGTGACCAAGCCGGCGCCGGCAACCCAGACCGGCGGCATCATGCAACGACGCCGAGGCCGGTGGCTGGTGTTCGCGACCGTCGGATTCCTTGTGATCGCACTGGTTGCCACGGGCTATTGGTTCTTCTACAGCCGTTACTATCAGGACACGGACGATGCCTACGTGGCCGGCGATCTGGTCACCGTCATGCCCCAGGTGGCGGGCACCGTCATCTCCATCGCCGCGGATGAAACGGATTTCGTGCAGGCTGGACAGGAGCTGGTGAGGCTCGATGACAGCGACACGACGATTGCCTTGCGCGAGTCCGAGGCCCAGCTGGCGCGCTCCGTTCGCCAGGTCCACACCGTTTTTGCGAATCGGGACCAGCTCGAGGCTGTCGTGGCCCAGCGCCGTTCCGATCTCAACAAGGCACAGCAGGACGTCGACCGCCGTAAGAGCCTGGTCGAGAGTGGTGCGGTTTCTATCGAAGAGCTGGCGCACGTGCGAGATGCGCTCAGCGGGGCTCGGGATGCGTTGACGGCCGCCCAGAAGAATCTCGCGGCCAGCCTGGCGCTGCTGGGTCAGACAGCCGTTGCCGACAACCCGGAAGTGCAGGCGTCCGCCGCAGCCGTCAAACGCGCCTATCTTGCGCAGAAGCGCACCAGCATTCGTGCACCGGTCACGGGCTATGTCGCCAGGCGAACCGTGCAGTTGGGCGAACGGATTGCCCCGGGGACGGCTTTGCTGTCGATCGTGCCGTTGGAGCGTGTGCGGGTGGATGCGAACTTCAAAGAGGTGCAGCTCACCAACATGCGCATCGGCCAGCATGCTCATGTAATCGCCGACATGTACGGCGGACACGTGGAGTTCGACGGTCGTATCGAGGGTCTGGGGATGGGGACCGGAGCCGCGTTCGCGTTGTTGCCGGCTCAGAATGCGACCGGTAACTGGATCAAGGTCGTGCAGCGCGTCCCGGTGCGGATCGCTTTGGATCCGAAGCAGCTCGAGCAGCATCCACTGCGAATTGGGTTGTCGACTCGTGTGCAGGTCGATGTTCGCGACGAGGCTGGTGAGCAGCTGGTGCGCACGCCGCGCGCGAAGCCGGTACTGGAGACGGACGTCTATGCCGTCGATCAACGTGAGATCGACGCCACGATCGCGAGGATTATCGCCGACAACGAGGCCAAGTCGCCGCAGGCCGCGGGAGCGCCCAGGGGTGCCCAGCCCGGTGCCGCGCCCGAGGTCGGTGCACAGCCCGGCGCGCGTGCGGGTGCCTCACCCGCCGCCGCGTCCGCCAAACGCCACCGCAAGGCCAAGGTCGGCTGAGCCGCTTTCGTGTCCAAGGAAAAGCTTGCCATCGCTCCCCTGCAGGGGGCGCAGTTGGTGATGGCGACGGTCGGTGTGTCGTTGTCGACCTTCATGCAGGTGCTCGATACCACCATCGCCAACGTGTCCGTGCCGACGATCGCCGGCAGCATGGGCATCAGCTC
Source organism: Steroidobacteraceae bacterium (assembly GCA_036499585.1). GTDB lineage: Bacteria > Pseudomonadota > Gammaproteobacteria > Steroidobacterales > Steroidobacteraceae > 13-2-20CM-66-19. The sequence goes on along the minus strand of DASYDM010000027.1, from coordinate 93,336 downwards.
GACTCAGGGCACCTGGATCATCACCTCTTTCGGCGTATCGACGGCGATCTCGATGCCGCTCACCGGGCGCATGACCGAGCGCTTCGGTCAGGTGCGCCTGTTCATGTTCGCATCCGCGCTTTTCGTCCTTGCGTCCTTTCTCTGCGGCATCGCTCCGACGATGCAGACGCTGATCGGCGCACGAGTGCTGCAGGGCGTGTTCGCCGGACCCCTCATGCCGCTGTCGCAAGCCCTGATGCTGGCAATCTATCCGCCCAAGCAGCGCGGCCAGGCCTTGTCGCTTTGGGCGACCATCGCCGTCGTGGCCCCGATCGTCGGTCCGATTCTGGGGGGCTATATCTCCGACAACGCCTCCTGGCCCTGGATCTTCTTCATCAATATTCCCGTCGGCATCGTGGCAGTCGGCCTGACGTGGCTGTCGATGCACAAGATGGAGAGCCCCCGGCGCAAGCCTCCGGTCGACTGGACCGGATTGGTGCTCCTGTCGATCTGGGTCGGGGCGCTGCAGGTCATGCTGGACCTGGGGACGGACGAGAACTGGTTCGACTCCAACCTCATCATCACGCTGGCGCTCGTGGCCGGCGTGGCCTTCGTCTACTTCCTGGTGTGGGAGCTCAGCGACGAGCACCCGATCGTGGATCTGAGCCTCTTCAAGAGTCGCAACTTCGTCGTTGGGACATTCTCCATCGGTCTCGTGTACGCGGCATTCTTCGGTAGCGGCGTGCTATTACCCCTCGTGTTGCAGACCCAGCTGGGCTACACGGCGACGTGGGCCGGCCTGGTGCTGGCACCCGTAGGTGTCGCTCCCATCCTCCTCAGCCGGACGATGGGCCGCTACATGCACAGGATCGAGCCCAGGGTCGTCGGCACGCTCGGATTTCTCGTCATCGCATTCGTCATGTGGATGAGAGCGGCCTTCAGTACCGACTCCACTTTCTGGGTGCTGGCGCTGCCCCAGGCGGTGCTCGGCACGGGTCTGGTGCTGATGTTCACGCCGCTCACCGGCCTCATGTTGTCCCAGCTGCCGCCCTCCCAGTCGGCCAATGCACTGGCGCTGTCGACGTTTACCCGCTTCTCCCTGGCCAGTTTCGGCGCCTCGCTGTTCACCAATTTCTGGCAGCGACGCGAGGCCGTTCATCACACGCGCCTGGCGGAAGTGGTGACGAACTACGATCCTGTCAGGAGCCATATCCTGCAGATGCTGACCGGGCAGGGGATGAGTCAACAGCAGACTTACGGCCTGGTCGATGCCACGCTGTCGCGGCAGACCTTCATGATGGCGGCAGACGATGTGTTCTGGATCTCTGGCTGGGTCATCGTCGCCCTCATCGCGATCATCTGGCTGGCAAAACCCCCATTTCACGCGGGATCCGGTCACGGGCCCGCAGCCGGCAAAGGGCCTGCGGCCGACACAAGCCCCGCACATGTCGTCGAATAGGCGCGTCTGTCACGCGCGACATCCTGACATCATCAAAATCAACGTGTTGGAATTAGCCCCCTGAAAACCGTCGGTGCGGCACGACGCATCCTGACCTGACATGTCAGGTCCGAGGTGATGGTCACAGGCGGCGACGCCCGTGATATCGGAGTCGATTCAACGACTTGACTGACAGCGACTGTATGCCCAGCCAACTTCGGCACGGGCTTTGCTCTCCCCTCGCGCTACTCGCAAGGCACAGGTCCTCGCCACGGGTCGCTACACGTCGCATCTTTCGGGGAAGGGGAGTTCCATGAAGAAGTCGCCGCTCGTTTCGCTGTTAGTGTTTGCATCCACCACCGCGGGTTCACTCGCATTCGCGGCCAGCGATCCCGGCGTCCGGCCGGGAGCCCCGGGTGCAGGTGATCCCGTTTCCGGGCTGACGGGGGATCAGGCCACGCTGTTCTTCGACGGTCAAAAGACCTTCGCCGAAGTCGAGCAGCTCGGGGATGGGCTTGGGCCTCGGTTCAATCTCGACAGCTGCGGTGGTTGCCACAGTCAGCCCGCACCGGGCGGCTCGGCGCCGCCGGTGAATCCTCAGGTCCAGGTGGCGACCGCCTTTGGCGCTCGCAACAGCCTGCCTTCCTTCATCACAGCCGACGGACCAGTTCGTGAAGCGCACTTCAAATTCACGCCCAGCGGATCCCGCGACGGAGGAGTCCATGCGCTATTCGTCACCAGCGGGCGGATCGACACGACGGGCAGCGCACACAACTGCACGATCGCGCAGGATGATTTCAATGGACAGTTCGCCAAGGGCAACGTCGCGTTGCGCATCCCGACTCCGACGTACGGCGCAGGGTTGCTCGAGAACATCCCCGACGCCAACCTGACCGCCAACCTTGCTGCCAATGCCGGGCGGAAACAGAACTTGGGCATCAGCGGCCATTTCAATCACGCCGGCAACGACGGGAGCATCGCGCGCTACGGCTGGAAGGCGCAGAACGTCTCGCTCATGCTGTTTTCCGGTGAGGCGTACAACGTCGAGATGGGAATCACGAACGAGCTGTTTCAGGTGGAGCGGGACCAGGCCGCGACCTGCCAGTCCGCTTCTACGCCTAACGACGTTACCGGCAAGGAAGGCATCACCACCGCGGATACGACGCTGAGCGATGTCGAGCAGTTCGCCCTCTACATGCGCTTTCTGGGTCCTCCCGCGCCTTCGGCAACCGTTCCGGGCGGTGCCACGTCCATTGCGCGCGGACGCGCGGCTTTCGACAACGTCGGTTGCACCATGTGCCATACGCCATCGCTCATGACGGGCAATACCACCGTCAAGGCCCTGGCAAGCCAGAAGGTTGGGCTGTACTCCGACCTCGCCCTGCACAGGATGGGGCCCGCGCTGGCCGATAACATCCTGCAGGGTGCTGCCGCAGGCGATGAATTTCGGACTGCGCCGCTCTGGGGTCTGGGCAAGCGAGTGTTCTTCCTGCACGATGGCCGCGCGACGGACCTCGAAAAGGCAATCCAGGCGCACGCGAGCGGCGGCTGGAATGGCCGCAATAACTTTGGATCGAGCAGCACGAGCTCGTTCGGGCCTTCCGAAGCGAATGCGGTCGTGAACAATTTCAACAACCTCGGCGACGGGGCTCAGCAAGACGTACTGAATTTCCTACGCTCACTGTAAGTCGGCGAGGGGCGCGGCGATCGCTGCGCCCCTCGCATCGCGTTTCGTCCTTGCACTCATTCGCGAGGAGTGGTGAACTGCCGTGTGTGGGGTGGCACGGAATCTAGAATGAGAGACATGCACGGGCTTGCGGCCCTCCAGTGCGATCTCTTCAGAAGCGCGAAAGCTATCGGCGTGAGCGTGGCGGCCCAAAGTGCGTGTGATCTCTCCTCGCTGACGGCCGTCGAAGCCGTCCGTCTCATTTCAACCGGCGAATTGAAGGCAGAGGAATACGCTCTGCGGCTGATCGAACGTCACCGCTCGCTGCGATCGCTCAACTCGTTGACTTGGATTGATGAACAGCGCGTTCTCGAGAGCGCGCGCTCGATCGATGAACGGCGCCGCGCTGGCGTAAAGCTCGGACCGCTTGCCGGCTTACCCGTCGTCATCAAGGACAATATCGACGTGGCAGGAACGCCTACCGCGGCGGCCCATGCCAATTTTCGCGACAACGTTCGTCAGACCACTGCGCCGGTGGCTCAGCGCCTCTTTGATCGCGGCGCAGTGTTCTTCGGCAAGGCGAACATGCAAGAACTCGCCGGTGGCGGGACCTGCAGCAATCCAACCACCGGGTTCGTTGCCAATCCTTACGACGTTTCGCGCGTGCCAGGAGGATCGAGTGGCGGCACCGCTGCGGCCATCGCGGCGCGAATCGTGCCTGCAGGCTTAGGCACCGACACCGCTGGATCCGTCCGAATCCCTTCCGCGATGTGCGGCACCTCGGGTCTTAGACCTTCCATTTTGCATGGCAAGCTGTACTCGGACGCGGGTGTTCTGCCTCTAGCGAGCGACCTGGACACGGTTGGCCCGATGGCGCGGACCGTCGCTGATGTCGCGCTCCTGCACTCGGGCATTACCGGTGTCGCTGTGACTCCCTTGCGAGGCTTGCACGGAGTTCGAATTGGCGTTCCCCGCAGTCCGTATTGGGAAGAGATCGATCTCGAGGTGCAGCGCGTCGTGGAAGACGCGCTGGTCCGGCTGCGCGCTGCCGGAGCGTCGTTGGTCGAGGTGGATGCGAGTGTCTACTTCTCGGCCGCAAGTGAGGTGTACGGGACGCTTTGCCTGAACGGGATCAAGGAAGACCTGACGACGTACCTGAGGCAGATCGGATCCCGGTTGCGCGCCGAAGATATCGTGGCAAGTATCGCCAGTCGGGATACGAAGACGCTGTTCGAGAGAGCACTGAACTCTGCCTTCACTGAGACTCAGCTCGGCCAAGCGCGAGGTGAGTCGCGGCACAGGGTCGCGAAGGTCTACAGGGAGTTGTTCCAGCAGCACGGGCTGCATGCGATTGCCTTCCCCACCGAGCCGATGACGGCGCCCCTGATCAATCGGGGCGGTGACTCAGCGGAGGATGAAATCGAGATCAACGGGAAGAAGGTGCTCGAGCACGTGATCTTCATTCGCAACACCCACGTCACCTGCGCGTTGGGTGCGCCGGGCCTATCCTTGCCGGCCGGGCTTACGCCTGCCGGGCTGCCCGTCGGGCTGGAGCTCGATGGGCTGCCGGGTGGGGACAGCGAGCTGCTGGCCCTAGGTGTCGCGGTCGAGCAGACGTTGCCGCGGGTGCCGCCGCCCGCGATCTAGTGCTGCTCCTCCGTCGAGTGGATCAGGTATCCCCCTGATTTGTCGTCATGTTCGAGGGAGAGCAGTTTGCGGGCCGCGGCTTCCTCGAGCAGGGCGTTGAACGACCGGAAGCCGTAGTAGCTCTCGTTGAAACCCGGTCGACGGCGCTTCAGGGCCTGCTTGACCATGGAGCCCCAGATTCGGTCGGCACCTCGCTCCGATGCCAGGGCTTCGATCGTCGAGAGCACCAGATCGAACGCTTCCTGCTTGCGCTCGTCGGCGCCGCCCTTTCCTTCATCGTGGCTGGTTGCATGCGCCGTGTGCGACTGCGACTCGGCCGCGGCCTTTTTTCGGGGAGTGCGGCGTGGCTTGTGCTGTTCTCGCACCAGGTCGTCGTAGTAGATGAACTCGTCGCAATTCGCGATGAGCAGATCCGAGCTCGAGTTCTTGACCCCGCAACCGATCACGCCTTTGTTGTTCTCACGCAGCTTGCTCACCAGCGGCGAGAAATCCGAGTCGCCGCTGATGATGACGAACGTATCGACATGAGTCTTCGTGTAGCACAGGTCGAGTGCGTCCACGACCATGCGGATGTCGGCGGAATTCTTGCCCGATTGCTTCACGTGCGGAATCTCGATCAGCTCGAACCCGGCCTGGTGCATGCCGGACTTGAACTCCTTGTACCGCTCCCAATCGCAATACGCCTTCTTGACGACGATCGAGCCCTTTAGCAGGAGGCGCTCGAGCACGCGGGTGATGTCGAACTGCGCATAGCGGGCATCGCGCACGCCGAGGGCGATGTTCTCGAAATCGCAGAACAAGGCGAGGTTGGTGGTTTCGGCGCTGGAGGGCATGAGGGCCTTTCGTGGTAGCGGTCGTACAGGGCAAGCGTGCGGCCGCGAATCGGGCACGCTGCCCCGGGAGCAGGATACGCCCGGTCAAGCGAGCATGGGGATTCTGACAGGAGTCGTCAGTGTGCTGTAGCCACGCGCTCGATTTCCCGCAAAAGGGCACTCACATGGGCTGGACTACAGTGCTTGTAACGGACGAGCGCGCGGATTCCCACGGTGAGATTGTCAGCCAGCGCTGCCATGACGACGACGGCGTCGTAACGCGCGACTAAAAGCGGCAGCACCGCGCTAATTGCCTCGACACAAGTCAGAACCTCGTCGTCCTGTTCAAACTGATTCGTGGACATACGTTGCTTTTGATGCACCGCACCGTGGACGGCGGAACAGAAAGTAGGGTATATCCCGTGGACCAATAGCCACAAGAGGCCAGATGATTTTGATCCTATGGCCTCCGAACATATCCCGACCCTATTTGGTCAGGTGTTGCGCGAACAACGTAACGTTCGCGGTATCTCCCAAGAAGCTCTGGCGCTGAGCGCCAACGTGGATCGCACGTTTGTCAGCCAGATGGAGCGCGGTATCCGCCAGCCGACTCTCACGACGCTCTGCAAATTGTCCGAAGCCCTGGACATTCTGCCGTCGACGCTGGTCGCACGGATGGAAAAGCTCCGCCGCTGATGGCCTCCACGAAGCGTCGCCCCATCTCGCGCCGCAAGGCCGAGGAAGCCGTCCGCACCTTGCTCCAATGGGCCGGTGACGATCCCGAGCGGGAAGGCCTGCGCGACACGCCCAAGCGCGTGGTCAGTGCCTACCGGGACTGGTTCTCGGGTTATGACGTCGATCCCGCCGATTACCTGCGGCGCACCTTCCACGAGGTGGGTGGCTACGATGAGATGGTCGTGCTGCGCGACATCTCCTTCGAGTCGCATTGCGAACATCACATGGCGCCGATCATCGGCCATGTGCACGTGGGTTATCTGCCGACGAACAAAGTCGTCGGAATCAGCAAGCTGGCCCGGGTCGTGGAAGGCTATGCGCGCCGGTTTCAGGTGCAGGAAAAGCTGACTGCGCAGATCGCCGAGTGCATCACCGACGCTCTCAAGCCCAGGGGTGTGGGCGTCGTCATCGATGCGACTCACCAGTGCATGACCACGCGCGGAGTCCACAAGCGCGGCGTGTCGATGATTACCAGCCGAATGACTGGTACGTTTCGCCAGGACGCGCGTACCAGGGCGGAATTCCTGCAATTCATCGGCATCCGCGGGGCCCGCGAAATCTAGCCGCGACGGCAGATCAGTCCTTCGCGCGACCTGCCGGTTCAATCTTCTTGAAGCCCACCGGCACCTCGAACGCATCCGCGGGGATCGTGTCGGTCGATAGGGCTTTCAGCTCGGATGAGAGGGTCACGAGCGTGACGGTACCCGCAGGAGGCGGCGTGGCAACACTTGCGTCCGATGGGGCTGCGGCCGAGTTTTCCTTCTTGCGACGGAAGAGGGACCCCAGTTTGGCCACGGCCTTGTCCTTGACGCTGCCCGAATCGCCACTATCCGAAGTGCCATTGTTGGTGGACGCCTGCGCGTCTTGCGCCTGCTTGCACTGATCGCCACCGATGGCGAGCCCAAAGCCGAATCGCACGGGATAGCCCTTCAGGCCCTGCATCTTCGAGGTCACCTGGGACCAGACACCCTGATAGCGGCTGAACAACGCCTTTGCTCGCTCGTTCGCATCGACCTCGTCGCTCGCGAGCCCGCTTGGGCTGCGGGCGAGCGTGGCCGGATCCAACCCGAGTTTCTGCAGATACGCCTTGCGATAGCGCTGCACTTCGTCAGGGAGGGTTAGCGAGGGCGCCAACCACTCATCCAACGTCAGTGCAATCTCACAGACTGACCCCGTCTCCTTGTCCTTGCAGGGCTGCTCCGCAGTGACGACGACGCGCTCCGCCTCATAGCCGGCGACGGTGGCTTTTTCGCCGGTTCTCTTGACGTCCGCTTTCGGCGGCAGCCATTCGCACTTGGACTGATCAATGGCCGAGGGTTGACGGTCGCCACGGTCATCCTGCTCATCGGAATCCTTGGAGTCTTTGGCGGCCTTGGCGACCTTGTCGCGCCGCGCGCGCAGATCCTTGAAGGTCTGCTCGGAGAATTCCTTCTTGTTGAGGTTCAGGTGATACAGCGTGTCCGTGTCCAACAGTACGATCTCTGCGGACGGTCCAACGCTGTTGCGCGTGAGGAAGCGAACGAACTTCGACTTCATCTGGATATCGCTGTCGGTTCGGGAGCGGTGGCCGGAGATGGCGACTTTGGTCGTGCCCGAGAAGTTCGCGACAGCCATGATGCCAACGCCGTTGACCGTAACGGTCTGCTCGGTCGTGACGTCAGCCCACGCACAGGTGTACGTAAGAACGAGAGTCAGGAAACCCACGGCGAGAGCCGGGAGTCGGCGGGCGACGGTCATGGTCCCCCCTCTTTTGAAAAGGTGGCGGACTGGGATTAAAGCAGAACTAGGCCGTCAGTGCGGCGTCGTCGCGGCTCGCCTTCTTGCGTTCGTGTTCCTTCAGACGCTTCTTACGGATCCGAATCGACTCGGGCGTGACCTCGACCAGCTCGTCGTCCGCGATGAACTCGACTGCATACTCGAGCGTGAGCTGGATAGGGGGCGTGAGCAGGATCGCGTCGTCCTTACCTGCGGCTCGAATGTTGGTCAGCTTCTTGGTCTTGATCGGGTTGACCACCAGGTCGTTGTCGCGAGTGTGGATGCCGATGACCATCCCTTCGTAGAGTCTCTCGCCGGGGCTCACGAACATGCGGCCGCGTTCCTGCAAATTGAACAACGAGTAGGCGACCGCCTCGCCCTGCTCGTTGCTGATCAGAACGCCGTTGTGGCGGTCGGGAATCTCACCCTTCACTGGACCGAAGCCGTCGAAGATGTGGCTGATGAGGCCCGTGCCGCGGGTGAGAGTCATGAACTCGCCCTGGAAGCCGATCAGGCCACGGGCCGGAACGCGATATTCCAGTCGCGCGCGACCATTGTCGATGGCCATGTCAGTCAGATCGGCTCGCCGGCCGCCGAGGGCCTCCATCACCGCCCCTTGATTACTATCTTCGATGTCGACGGTCAGAGCCTCGAAGGGCTCGTGAACGACGCCATCGACCAGCTTCGTCAACACCTGCGGACGCGATACGGCCAATTCGTAGCCCTCGCGACGCATGGTCTCGATCAGAATCGTGAGGTGCAATTCGCCGCGACCCGAGACGCGGAATACGTCCGGTTCCTCGGTGTCTTCCACTCGCAGTGCGACGTTGCTCTGAAGCTCCCGATACAGCCGCTCACGGATCTGGCGGCTGGTAACGAACTTGCCTTCCTTCCCGGCGTAGGGCGAGGTGTTGACCTGGAAGTTCATGGCCAGCGTCGGCTCGTCGACGCGGATCGGTGGCAGCCCCAGGGGCGCTTCCTGATCGCACACCGTCAGGCCGATGTTCACTTCGTCGATGCCGGTGATCGCGACGATGTCGCCTGCGAAGGCTTCCTCGACGGAGTTCCTTTGCAGTCCGGTGAAGGTCAGAACCTGACCGATCTTCGCCGTGCCGCGATCTTCGTCGCCGAAGCGTAGTGCAACGGTCTGCCCCGGATGCACCGATCCCCGGCGGATCCGGCCAATGCCGATGCGTCCGACATAGGAGTTGTAGTCGAGCGTGGAGATCTGCAGCTGCAGCGGCTTCTCCGACTCGGTGGCCGGTGGCGGCACGTGCGCCAGGACCGCTTCGAACAACGCCGACATGTCCGGGCGGCGTTCGGTGTAGTCGGTGCTCGCCCAGCCCTGGAGGGCCGAGGCGTAGATGACGGGGAAATCCAGCTGCTCATCGGTGGCGCCGAGCTTGTCGAACAGCTCGAAGGTCTGGTCGATCACCCACCCCGGGCGTGCGCCCGGCCGGTCGATCTTGTTGACGACCACGATGGCCTTGAGCCCCAGCGAAAGCGCCTTGCGCGTGACGAAGCGCGTTTGCGGCATCGGCCCTTCGACCGCGTCGACCAGTAGCAGTACGCCGTCCACCATCGAGAGCACGCGCTCGACTTCGCCGCCGAAGTCGGCGTGCCCCGGGGTATCGACGATGTTGATCCGCGTACCGCCGTACTCGCACGCGCAGTTCTTGGCGAGAATGGTGATGCCCCGCTCACGCTCGATATCGTTCGAGTCCATGATTCGCTCGCCCATCTTTTCGTGGGCGGCGAAGGTCCCCGACTGCTTCAGAAGACAGTCGACGAGGGTGGTCTTGCCATGATCGACGTGCGCGATGATGGCGATATTGCGAATCGGGCGGTTCATACGTCTCGGGCTCGGGTGCCGCGCTGGCGCGGCGCGAAGAGGGTATTCCCCCAAGGTGGGGGCGGGATGACAAAGAGGAAGCTGACAGTATGCAAAAAAGGTCCGCAGGGTAGCAGATTCACGCCCCGCTGGCGCGGACTTTACGCACCTTCTAAGTCATTGATGTGACTGATGTTCCGGGGGTGGGCCGAAGCGCAGCGCGGCCGTGGCAATGCGCACCTCGAGCAGGAAGGCCACGAAGGCCGTCGTCAGGAAGACCATGGCCAGCACGAACAGGATGGCGATCAGCCCCGCGAACCCGGCATTGAAGAACGCATTCGCGAACAGCGTAATGACGACCAGCGCAACCAGGGTCGCGGCAATGGCGCACATCGCGATGGCCGTATTGATGTACCGCGAGCGGCGGGCGAGGACTTCGAGCTCATGGTGCAGGTTGTGGACCGAGCCGGGGCGGTTCTCGATCCGGTCCTCTAAAGACCGGGCGCGATCGACGATCCGTGCCAGCCGATTGGTCAGCACGCCCAGAGTGGTCCCGACGCCTGACAACAGAAATACCGGGGCCACGGCGGACTGAATGAGGCGAACGATGTCCAGGTGAGCGATATCCATCATTAAAGAGATCCGGTCATGGAGCGATGGGGCGCCTGCGAGGGTGACGCCGTTATGATGCCAGTCCCATGCGACCTAAGGATATGTCCGACGACACACTGCTGGCCGCCTGCCATGAGAGGTCGGTCGAGCTGTTGAAACGTAACCTGTCGCCGGAGGGCATTCTGGCGGCAACGCCCAGTCCGCACGCCAGGAAGCGCGGCTACACGGCGATCTTCGGACGGGATGCGGCCGTGTGTGCCATCGGCATGGCGCTGTCGGGTGACAGGGAGCTGCAGCGCGCGGCGTCTGTCGGGCTGCGGACGCTCGCCCGACACCAGGCCTCGAACGGACAGATTCCGAAGTATGTGGATGTGGACCAGCAGGAGCCGGATTTCTGGTATCTGGGATGCATCGACTCGACGCTGTGGTGGTTGATCGCGCTGGCGGTGCTGGATGCGCATGAGGTTGCGCCAAGGGCGGCGGCGCGCGTGGGGCGGGCAAGCACCTCAGCCGGGCGGGGTGGCGTGCTGCGAGCCCGCTACGCCCGTCAGATCCAACTTGCCATTCAGTGGCTGCTCGCCCAGGAGCACCAGCGTTTCTTCCTTCTGCAGCAGAACGAGGCCAGCGACTGGGCAGACATCATGCCGCGCTCCGGTTTCGTCCTGTATACGAACGCGCTGTGGTACCACGTCAAGACTCTCTATCGACTGCAAGGGGCAGAGGCGACGCGCGAGAATTTCAACGGACTGTTTCACCCCTTCTCGGCCGGTATTGCCCAATACAAGCGCGCGCGGCTGTTGGGAAAGTATGTCAGGGCCCGCGCACGCAGCCGCGACCTCTATCTGAGCTTCGTGAACTTTGCGTTCTTCGGCGACGAGGGCGACGTATTCGGCAACTCGCTGGCGCTGCTGCTCGGGCTCGCCGATGAGAAGGCCGCCCGCCGTACGATCACCGCCTTGTCGCAGTCGGCCGTGAGTTCACCGTATCCTTCACGTGCCGTCGTGCGTCCGATCTCGCAACTGGACATGTTATGGCGTCCTTACATGGCGCGGCACGGACAAAATCTGGCCTGGCAGTACCACAATGGTGGGATCTGGCCGATGGTGGGTGGCTTCTGGATCGCGGCGCTCTCGAGCTGCGGCTACCGTGAGGCGGCGCAACGGGAGCTCGTCAAGCTGGCTCGGGCCTGCGCACTGCGGAACTGGTCATTCACCGAATGGCTGCACGGCAGGACGCTGGCGCCGCGCGGAATGCCGGGTCAGTCATGGAACGCGGCCGCTTTCCTGATGGCGCACCATGCAATTTTGCGCCGCGTCAACCCGCTTCGGGGCGGGAGCTGAACCAACAGTTCATCCGGTCGTCACGCGCGACGCGTATCAATTGCGACCGTTGTCCGTTGTGAATTCGTCTCGTGATATCCACGCGGAAATCCCTGGTTGAGCCGTCTGTCTAGTGGAGGATGGTTCAGTTCATAGTCATCGTACTCCTGACCTAACATCTCTCATGGACCGTGCAAGTCAAATTCAACATCAGGCGGCACGGTGGGTGACGTGGATCGACTCTGATCGCCGGCCGGCCGGCCAGCGGAACGAGTTCGTGTCCTGGCTCGCCGCCGACCCGCGGCATCGCGCGGCGTTCGTCTCGATCCGCCGCGCCTGGATTCGTATGGACAAGGTAGTGCGGCTGCGGCACTTCGAGCTCATGCGCGCCAATCCGGTACCGGTTCCCCGCAGGCGCCAGCCGTTGCGGCTCGCTTTGCTGGCCGTGGCTGTGGTCATGGTGTTGGGGTCCTGGCTGAGGTGGCAACAGGGCCGGTTCGTGGAGCCGCGCTGGAGTGCCTTCAAGACGGGGAGGGGAGCGCTGCAGAGCCTGACGCTGTCCGAGGGTACTGCCGTCACGCTCAACACGGACACCGAGGTGCAGGTACGGATGTCGCGCGATGCGCGAACCGTGCAGCTGATCAAAGGCGAGGCACTCTTCAACGTTGCTCATGACAGCCCGCAGCCATTCGTCGTGGCCGTGGGCAATCTGGTAATTCGCGACGTGGGGACGGTGTTCTCCGTCAGGCTTCGTGACGACCATGACGTCGAGGTTCTCGTTGAGGACGGGAAGGTTGCCGTGGGGACGGTGACTCCCGATGCTGGCGGCAAGACGCATGTCGTTCCAGCTACCGAACTCGAGGCGGGATTCGTGTTCGAAACGGGTCGGACCCGCTACCGTCTCAGTGGTCCACAGATTCAGCGGCGACTGGCGTGGACCAGCGGTCGGCTCGAATTCGCGGGCGAGCCTCTGAGTGGCGCCATCGCGGAGTTCAATCGCTACAACCGGCTGCAGTTACGAGTTGACGATCCGCACATCGCCGAGCTGCGGCTCGGCGGCCGCTTCCAGACCACGAACATCGATGGCTTCGTCGATGCGCTTCGCGCGGCGTATTCGCTCGAGGCGGACTGGCCCACGGACGGCAGCGACGAGATTCGGCTTCACATGGGCGCGAAATAGCGTTAGGCGTGGAGTGCGTCGACCCTTCCTGGGGGCCTCAAACTCCGGTTTTGGGGTGGTGCGCATGTTATGCGTGGAGTGCGTCGACCCAACGTTCGCACAGCGCGATCGCCTCCTCGGGGCGGAACGTGCCGGGGTCCAGGCACCATTCCAACCACAGCCCGTCGAGCAACGCGGTCAGTCCGACGGCAGCCAGGTGGCAGGGGAGACCGAACGGACCGTGATGCTTCTCGAGGTCGGTCAGCATGTGTTTCACGAGATCGAGATAGCCGCCATACGCTTCATTGTGGACTCGCTGGATCGCTGGCGAGTGTCGCAGCAGACCCCAGAAGACGATCCACGCTGTGAGGACGTCGCGGTCGAGATTTGGGGCGGTGAAGGATTCGCGGAAAAAGGCGCTCAATTGCTGCCGCGGCCCGTTGCGCGCCGCGCCCGATCGCAGCCGTTCGTTGTCCACGGCCCGGCGCAGGCCGGCAACGAGCTCGCCATTGAAGTGACGGTAGGCTTGGGCGACGAGCTCGTCCTTGTTGGGAAAGTGATGGTTGATGAGTCCGATGGAGACGCCCGCCGCGGCGCTGATCCGTCGCACCGACATACCTTCGTGGCCGTGGGCTTTCAGGCAGTCGATCGTGGCGACGATCAGCGCGTGGCGTCGCTCCTCCGGCAGCTGGCGCTCGAAGCGCGGGGCTTTCGCCATCTCAGCCGCCCGTCTTCAGCTTGCCTTTGCGGAAGTCGGCGATGATCTCCCGTGCGGCGTTGTGACCGGGAGCGCCCGTCACTCCGCCTCCTGGGTGAGTTCCCGAGCCGCACATGTACAGGCCCGGGAGCGGTCCGCGATAGTTGCCGTGCCCGAGCATGGGCCGCGCGCTGAACATCTGATCGAGCTGCAAGGCCCCGTGGAAAATATCGCCTCCCACCAACCCGAACGTCCTCTCGAGGTCCAGCGGACTCATGATCTGCCGGCCTAGCACCGCAGATCGGAAGTTCGGCGCGTACGCTGACACGGTGTCGATCATGAGGTCCGCCACAGTCTCCCGGTGTGCGTCCCACGATTCGCCGTTGGGAAGCTCTGGTGCCACGTGTTGGCAGAACAGGCTCGCGACGTGCATGCCGGCAGGCGCCAGAGAATCATCGAGCGTCGAAGGAATGAGCATTTCAACTATAGGCCTGCGTGACCACCCGCCTTGGCGTGCGTCGAAGTAGGCGCGCTCCATGTAGCCGAGCGAGGGGGCGATGATGATGCCGGCGGTGTGGTGCTCGGCTCGCGTTCTGCCGGGCAGACAGTCGAAGTCCGGCAGCTCACTCAACGCCACGTTCATGCGGAACGTGCCCGATCCGCAGCGCCAATGGCGAATGCGCTCCGCGAAATCGCGCGGCAGCGCGTCGGTCGGAACGAGCGTTCCGTAGAGCAGCTTGGGATTCAGGTTGGAGATCACCGCTCTGGCACGGAACGTCGCGCCGTCTTCCGTGATCGCCCCCACTGCGCGTCCGCGCTCGATGATGATTTCCCGAACGGGCTTACCGACCTGAATCTCCACGCCTCGGGCTGCCGCGGACTTGGCCATCGCCTGGGTGATGGCGCCCATCCCACCGATCGCGTGGCCCCAGACTCCCTTCTTGCCGTTCACTTCGCCGAAGACGTGATGCAGGAGGACATACGCGGAACCGGGCGTGTAGGGACTTGCGTAGTTGCCGACCACACCGTCGAATCCGTAGACCGCTTTGATCGGATCGCTCTCGAACCAGCGCTCGAGATAGTCACCTGCCGAAATCGTAAAGAGACTCAACAGCTCGCGCCGCAGGCACATGTCCAGTTGCGTCAGTCGTCCGCCGACACGAGCGGCGTGCAGGAGTTCCGGCAATGCATTCAGCCAGCCGCCGGACACTACGTTGGGAGGCGTCTCGAGAACGAGACTGCGCAGCAGATCGGCGATCACGTCCAGGCGCTCACCGTAGTCGCTGAGACGATCGGCATCGGCCTGCGAGAACTTGGCGACTTCCGAGTAAGTCCTGCCGGCGCCCACCGCCAGATAGCGGCCGTCCTCGGTCGGGAGAAAGTTGGACATCTCGCGCTCGACGACCCGCAAGCCGTGCGCGGGAAGCTCGAGGTCGCGGATGACCTTGGGATTCAGCAGCGACACCGTGTATGAGGCGACGGAGTTACGAAAGCCGGGGTGGAACTCTTCCGTCACTGCAGCGCCGCCTACTACGCCGCGCCGCTCGAGAACCGTTACTTTGAGTCCCGCAGCTGCGAGGTAGGCGGCGCAGACGAGGCCGTTGTGGCCGCCGCCGACGATCAGTGCATCAGACGTGACCGTTCCCCGAGATATGGCCATGGCCTCAGACATGGCTCCACCCCCTCGCGGGTCGGCTAGGCAGCCGGCTCGCGGGGATCAGCTCGCGCAACCGGGTTGCGAAGCTCCGCAGACACACCTCGTTCTCGCCCAGGGGGCCGACGGTGTAGCGGCTGGAGCTCATTCCGGACTGCACGCGTTCGATGAGTCCTTTGTCTTCGCGGTTCACCTGGCGATTGATGCGCCAGTTGAGGTAGCGCGCCGCCCGCATCTCCCTGCGGTCATCGCGATGCACGTAGGCGATCTCGCGGATCAGGGTTTCCGTCGGCGACACCGGCAGAA
Organism: Steroidobacteraceae bacterium; assembly: GCA_036499585.1. Taxonomy (GTDB): domain Bacteria; phylum Pseudomonadota; class Gammaproteobacteria; order Steroidobacterales; family Steroidobacteraceae; genus 13-2-20CM-66-19. Next base: position 77,726 of record DASYDM010000027.1, on the reverse strand, counting down.
ACTGCATGAAGTCGATCTGGTCCGGGTAGATGTCGAAGGCGACATTCGGCCAGAGTTTGAAGTAGGTCCACAGCCGCTGGCGGTCCTCCCCGAGGTAGGCGACGCGCGGCAGAAGCTTCTGATACAGCCGCTCCGACCAGTTGCTCGAGGGGACCTCACGCAGCGCGCCCCACATCTTGTCGATCCACGGGCGGGCTTCAATTCCGTAGCCGCGGCCGAACAGGCGGCTCAGGCCCGGATGCGCCACGTTGATGTGCAGGCCATCGGAGTAGTTGTCGGCGACGTTCTTCCAGTTCACCGACCTGGGTCGCAGCGTCACCCGGCCTTGCGGAACGAGTTCTTCCAGCCGGTAGGCCTCGAGCTCTTGCAGATAGGGAGCGGCCATTTCGCGCACACTCGGTAGACCGGGCTGCAGGCGTACGAAAATGAATCCGAGGAACACCTCGTGCTCGACCGGAACGAGCCCATGTCTCGTTGGGTCTACGGCGCGGAAGGCGTCCCGCTGTGGAATGGCACGCAATCGTCCGTCCAGGCCATATGTCCACGCGTGGTAGGGGCACGTGATCCGACCCCCGCAGTGTCCCTTCGCTGCGTCGAGCAGGCGGGCCGCCCGATGTCGGCAGAAGTTGTGAAAGCTTCGGACCTGACCGTCCTCACCTCGCAGGACAATGATCGACTCCCCGAGAAAATCGAGCGAGTGATAGTCTCCGGGCTCCGGAATGTCGCTCTGGTGACACACCACCTGCCAGCTGGTGCGGAAGACGGCCTGCTTCTCGAGCTCGAAAAACTCCGGGTCGTGGTAGATCCAGGAGGGGAGGCTGTGTGCTTCGTCGGTCATCGGACCGTCCAGGGGGCGGATTCGTTGTTGAACAGTCGTATAATAAGCGCCGGCCGGCGGTCACGCCAGTGATCCGCGGCCGCAAGATCGGCGCATTTCTCGCCACCGTGCTGGTGGCCACGAACATGGTGGGCTCAGGAATCTTTCTGCTGCCGGCAACGCTGGCGGCGGTCGGCAGCATCACCGTCGTTGGCTGGGCCATCGGCTTCGCCGGCGCGTTGCTCATCGGGCTGGTGCTTGCCCGTCTGGCGCAGATCGCCCCGCGGGAAGGCGGCCCCTGCACGTACGCGTGGGAGGCGCTCGGCGGCTACTTCGGGTTCCAAGGCACAGCGGTGTATTGGATCTCGTGCTGGACGGGAAACATTGCGGTTGCGCTCGGCGCCGTTGGCTATCTGACGACGTTCGTCCCGGTGCTCGCCAGTCCCTTCCACGGGGCCTTGGCGACGGCGGGGGTGATCTGGCTGCTGACCCTGGTCAACATCGTCGGTCCGCGGTTCGTGTGTCAGCTCGAGACGGTGACCGTTGCCGCGGGTCTGGTGCCGATCCTGCTCGTGGCGATCGGCGGCTGGTGGTTCTTCGACAGCCAAATCTTCCGCGACTCCTGGAATCCGCAGCACGCGCCGGCCCTGGCCGTGATCCCGAAGTCACTGGTGCTGTTGTTCTGGGCCTTCACCGGTCTCGAGTCGGCCTCCATCGCGACCGCCGTGGTCGAGAATCCGGCGCGCAACGTGCCGCTCGCAACCGTCGGCGGCATCGTCATCGCAGCGGTCATCTACACCGCTTCGACCTCCGCGATCATGGGGTTGATTCCGGCGGCGACGCTTGCGAAATCCAACGCACCGTTCGCGGATGCCGTGCGCATCATGATGGGTCCGGGCCTGGGAGCTTTCGTTGCCGCGGCCGCGTTGGCCAAGACACTCGGCACCTTGGGCAGCATGTTGCTGGTGACCGCGCAGACCGGCAAGGCGGGCGCCGATAACGGCCTCTTTCCCCGGGTGTTCGGTCGGGTCGATCGGGCCGGCGTTCCGATCGCGAACTATCTGATCAACGCCGTGCTGGCGAGCGTCGTCGTGTTTGCGACCATTTCGCCGACGCTGGGTGAGCAATTCGGAAAGCTCATCGACGTGTCTACGACTCTGTGCCTTCTGTTGTATATCTACGCGTGCCTTTCCATGTGGCATTACGATACCCGCGTCGCGCGCTACCGGGTCATAGCGGGCGTTGCCGCATTGTTCTGTGCCGGTGTGATCGCTCTCTCGGACCTGCGCCTGCTTGCAACCTCAGCCGTGATCGTGTTGCTGACGGTGCCGATCTACTTTGCGGGGCTCAGGCGCACGACCCCGTAGCCGGGCCCTTCCGCGCCCCCAACTGTCGTCGCCTCAACCCCCAGAACGACTTTGAGACCCGCGACAAAGCTATCCGGATCGGTCGCCTCGAAGACACCCCCGATCTCACGAGTCAGCAGAGAACGGTCGGCGATCACCATCTTGCGCAGGTTGTAGCGATTGAAAGCCATCACGGCCTCGCCCAACGTTTCGCCGCTGAAGCTCAGCAGGCCGCGTGTCCAGGTCATGCGGCGTGCCGCAGCGCCCGGGGGCGTCCAGGAAACATGAATCGCCTGGGGCGACATGTACGCGCAATAGCCGGCCTGGACGACGCTCGCGCCCTCGGTGGCGTGATGCCATCCCATCTTGTCCAGCCAGTCCGATCTCTCTGCCAGCACCTGACCGGAGTTCACCAACAGCTCCGTATAGTCGTTCGAGTACGGAGCCGCCGTTCGCACGTCGAACTCGGCTCCGACGCTCACGACCAACGCGTTCCCGGCACGCAGCCTGAAGGGGCGGCGCTCGTCGCGTGCGACCTGGACCAACGCCTCGCCCCGCGCGAGCTCGAATTCCCGGGTACTCCCGGTGAGACGGGTGTAGAGCTCGGAGTCGCTGCTCAGCTGGACCGAGCTGCCGTCCGGTAGCGGGAAGTGCAGGTTGCCGCCCACGCTGGTTTCGAAATGCTGCCAGCGGGCCGCTTCGGCGATGTAGACCGAGGCCACGACGAGTCCGATCGTCAGCACGGCGCTCGCCACGACCAGAATCAGCGGCCGCGGCGGACGAATCTCGGGCTGTTCCGGCAGTCGTCCCGCCATCAGCGGCCCCAGCAGCTGCGGATCGTCCAGCAACTCCGGGTCGGGATCACCGCGCCAGGGCTTGAGCTCCTTCAGCCGACTCGCCCGGGTCCATGTCGAGCGCAGCCTCAGGTAGATGATGTAGTGCCGCAGGTCTTGCTTCAGCCAGGCCTCCAGTTCCTGCTCCTGGTCGGGCGTGAAATGCGCAGACTCACTGCGGATCAGCCACTGCGACGCCTTCAGTTCCGGATCTTCGGCGTTTCTCATGATGCTCGGTATTCGCCATCTTCGGCATTTGAGCGTGATGGGGGCGGGGCAGCACGAATGCGCCCCAGATAACTCAGACGGGCAACGAGGTGGACTCCGTTACGGGATCCTCATTGCGGCGCTGAACGATGGGCACCCCTGGCGGAGGGTGTCAGTGTTTGGATGCGCCGTTGCCGGACAGGTGGATGACTTCCGTATCCTGGTCGTCCTGGTTGGTGCGTGTGGCCACGCCCTTGATGCCCAGGACACCGAGTGTGGCGACGAAGCTGTCCACGTCCGTGGCGTCGAAAGCTCCGCTGAAGCGCATGTCGGCAATCGACGGGTCGTCGATCACCATCTGGCGGCGGTTATAGCGGTTGAACTCCGCGATTTCCTCTGCGAGGCTCATCCGATCGAACCACAACCGGCCCTGCGTCCAGGCGAGTTTGCGGTTCATGTTCTCGTTGTCGATCTTCTGCACTTCGAGCTTGCGCGAGTTGACGCGCACGGACTCGCCCGCGGCGAGCGTGGAAATCTGTGGCATCGCAATTCGCTGCGCCAGCTTGAAATTCTGCGAGTCGTCGGGCGGGTCGATGGCTACACGACCCTCGGTCACGATGACGTCCACCTGCTTCTGCTCTCCCAGGCGAACCGAAAACGCCGTTCCCACGGCGCGCACCACCGTGTCTCCTGCCTTCACGTCGAACGGCCGGTGGACGTCGTGCGCAACCGTGAACAGGGCTTCGCCCCGGATCAGAACGATCTCCCGGCGATCCTTCCCCAGCCGCACATGGATCTCGCTGTTGGTATTGAGGAAGGCTGTGCTGCCGTCCTGGAACGCGACACGCTGAAAGCCTCCCAGCTCGGTCCGATAGGTCTCCCAGCCGACGTTCGACCCCACGAACCACATGATGGGCCCGATCGCGATCAGAGCTACGACAGCCGCGGCCGCGAGCCAGACCGTCTTTCGTGAGAGCCTCGAGGCGGGAGTGGGAGCGGGGGGTGCCGGTTCGACGCTCTCCCGCGCGGCACTGTGCGGAAAGGTATCCAGCACGTGCTCGTTGACCTCGCCATCGAGGGGTTTCAGATTCTTCAGTCGATCGGCCCGCCGCCAGCCTTTCTCGAGTCTCAGGAAGGCAGCACGATGGCGCGGATCCAGGGCCAGCCAACTCTCGCACTCGGCGCGCTGTGGCTCAGAGGGGTCCGACTCGAGTCGGACGAGCCATTCGGCGGCTTGGTTTTCGATCTCGCGCGCAGGGATCATGCTCACTTGAGGACGCTGTTTGCCATCGTTTTTCGTCATTACGGATGACGGCTGGGATCCAGTTTTCCGCTATGCACCGAATACGCTTGGAACGCACGGCGACCGGCCGTGGATATTGCGGTGCGGAAGCCTCGTATCTTAGGGGATTGTGCCCGCCATTGCTCGCCGGGTGAACTTCGGGGTTTCCCTGAAAGCGGCCGCGGCGGATTTGGGCACATGATGGCCGCCGCTGCCGGGGCAGAACGGAGGGGGGCTTGCGAGCGTGGCGCGAGGAGCGCTGCGCCTGTGAGGCCTTGGGACCAGTGAAATCGGACTTCACGAAAATCCGCACGCGTTTTTCGCGTCCACCGGTGACGCCTGCCACCGGCTCACACTGTTGGAATTCGCAAGCAACATCCAACTTGTGTGTTGCCGCGGTGTTCGCATTTGCTGCGGTTGCGTTGGCCGTTCCCGCAGCAAGTGAGAGATCCGAGCGCACTCGTGACTGGGTCCGGTATCAGGTCGCTCCGGGGCGCACGCGCGTCGTGAGTCTTGCCGACGGGCTCACCGTCTATCTCAATACCAACACAGACATCGGTGTCCGCAACCTGCCCAAGGAGACCATCGTGGCAGTCGCCGCGGGCGAGGTTCTCATCGAGGGCATCGGCAACAGGCGTGTCACCGTGCTGGCGAACGGTTCGATCATCCACAGCACCGGGGCCGCAAGATTTTCGATCCGTGTCCGCGATGCGGATCGGATCGATGCGCTCGTCGCGTCGGGTTCCGCGTATCTCGGCCGCACGGAACGGCGCTTGCCCGGCTGGCTTCTCGCGGCCGTGCCTTTCGTGCCGGAAGGCACCCCGCTGGCCGCTGGGGAGGCGGCCAGTCAGGATTCACAGGGGATATACGCGAGAAAAGCGCTTCCCGCGATTGCTGTTACGCACAAGCTGGCATGGAAGGACGGGTGGCTCTGGTTCGGCAATGAGCCGCTCCCGGACGCCGTGGAGCGTTTCAACGCCTACAACACGCGCCAGATCGTTTTGGACGATCGGCGCTTGTACCGCCTCGATGTCGGTGGCCGCTTCCACCCAACGCAGCCCGAGTGTTTCGTCGCCAGTCTGCAGTATGTATTTGGTGTGTGCGTCGTGCACACCGACGGATCCAACACCATCCATCTGCGCGCGGGCTGTGCCCCGACTTTGCGGCGCTGTGATACGGCTATGGTCCAATAGCGGCGCCGCGTTCCCCTGTGCTTCCAACACTCATCCGGACTTGACGCGCTGGCTCGCGAGGCGCAGCGTTCGTGCGCCGTTGGGCCGTAGCACTCGTCGAACCGTCCCCGACACGGAGCCCGCGGTCGTGCGGCCTTGGGCCGCGCGCACCATCCGGATGGAGCTGGTCAGTCATGGAAGCGCCGCTACGTCAGGTTCGACGACTTCGACGGGAGAGAGCAAATGAGGATGCTGAGAGTCGAATATCGCAATCGGACGCAAGCAACGGAAGCACGGTTCCTGATCAATTGCGGCCGTGCGTCGCGCCGTACGCGTGGCGTGCCGCTGCTGTTGTTTTTCGAAGTTGCGGCACCGCCACTGGACCGGTTGTTCCTGTTCTAATGCGGACCGCGAGACTCCACTAAGAAAGGCACCCGCTCTGCTGCGGTGCGGACCGCAATCCGCACCGCAGAGACGGGCAAGCCAAGAGAGTCCGTCGGAACTGTCATGGGGGTCAGATGCATGGGGCGCTACTCTTTAGCCGATCATGTCTTCGTCTGCGTGAACGATGCGCATGTGGTGCTGCTGGATCTGAAACAGGATCGCTATTGGGCTTTGGAGGCCGACCAGACGGCACCCCTGGCGGGGCTGGTGCCCGGCTGGCCCGTCGCGACCCCCAGGGTGCCTGAAGCGGTCGCGGTAAGCGAAGCGCAAGCCGAGGAATCCGCTGAAGCCGAGGAAGTCGCGGCGGCTTTGGCTGGACAGGGCATTCTCGCGCCCGATGCCGCCGGCAAGGACGCTACTCCGGTCAACGTGACACGGCCGGGACGGGAATTGCTGTCGGCCCACGAGTACGAGCCCGCTCCGATTCGGTTCGGCACAGTGATCAAATTCGTGGCGGCATCGCTGGTGGCGAAGGTGTCCTTGCGCCTCGCGCCATTCGAGAGGGTGGTGCGCCGCTTCGGTGAACGCAAACGAGTCGGTATCGCAAGCACACAGCCGCTCGATGTCGAGCGCACGCGTCGGCTTGTCGAAACCTTCTTTCGATTGCGGGTCTTCGCCTTCTCCTCACGCGACGAGTGCCTGTTCGACTCACTTGCCTTGCTCGGGTTTCTCGCCCGCCACGACGTCTATGCTGATTGGGTTTTCGGCGTCCAGGCGAGGCCCTTCGCCGCGCACTGCTGGGTTCAGCAAGGTGAGATCGTCTTCAATGACACCGTCGAGCATGTAAGCGGATTCACGCCGATCATGGCTGCGTGAAAGGGAGAGGACCCATGTATCGATATCTGGCGTTGATCTGGAATCCCGCCGATCGCGAGGCGGCGATGGTGGCGCGGGGTTTCATCCTGCGCGCAGGTTCGGCTCTTCCCGACTGGCGGCGAGCGCTCGAGGTCGATGGCCTCACAGTGATGCATTTCGGGGACGGCCAAGGGGAGGCTCAAACCGGGAACTGCAAGGGCGCAAGCGAGACTCGCCTGCTCGAGGGGTCCCGTGGCGTCGTGCTCGGCACGATCTTCAACCGCGACATCGGAACGGTGCAGACGGCGAACAGTGTCCGGTTTGATGAAACCGAAACGACGCAGCTGCTGCGCACCGGAGGCGAGCGTTTCTTCAGCCACTATTGGGGTCGCTATGTAGCGATCCTCCGGGATCCGGCAGCCGGGGAGATCTCGGTGCTGCGCGACCCCCTCGGTCAGATGCCCTGTCTACTCACGCAGTCCAAGGGCGTGCGGGTGGTGTTCTCCGATCTCGAGGACTGTCTGAAGCTCGGTGGGTTGAGCTTCTCCGTCAACTGGTCATACGTCGAGCGTGTGCTGACGGTATCCACTTCCATGAGTGAGCAGACCGGGTTGAACGAGGTCTCGGAGATCCAGCTCGGCGAGCGCGTCAGGTTCCGGGGCGATTCCATCCAGCGTGCGACTGTCTACCGGCCGTTCGAGATTGCCCGCACCGATCCGATACTCGACGTCGGCGCCGCCGTAGGCCAGTTGCGTTCTACGGTCCGTGCGTGTGTCCATGCCTGGGCTTCCCGATATAGCGGCTTGATCCACAATCTATCCGGCGGCCTGGACTCCTCGATCGTCCTGAGTTGCCTGAAGTCCGCCCCGACGGCCCCGCCGGTCACGTGTCTCAACTACTACGGGACGGGACCCTACGAAGACGAGCGGCCCTACGCCAGGCTCACGGCGCAACACTTCGGATCGCAGCTGGTGGAGTACCCGCTCAATCCGGCCGACGTGAAACTCGATCGCGTGACTACAGTGAAGCGCTCCGCCCGTCCGTGGTTCTACATGTATGAGCTCGAGCACGGCGAATACGAGAATCAGCTGGCCGAGGAGCACGGCGCGAACGGTTTATTTTCGGGTGCGGGGGGAGACGGCATCTTCTTTCAGACGCACGCCGACCTCGCCGTCGCGGACTACCTGTTCGATCACGGCCTCGGCGCGGGCCTGTTTCAGGCTGCGACGGATGCAGCCCGCATGGCCGGCAAGTCGATCTGGCCGCTGCTGTTCAATGCGTTGCGGGCGCGCCTGTTCCCGACGCGCTGGAATCCGGTACGCGACTCGCATCGTCCCCAATCCAACATCGTGAGCGAAGCGGTCGCGCGTGCGGCGGCCCGAGAACAGGGATTCAACCATCCCTGGTTCACTCGGGAGGCCACTCGCGGTGTGTCGCCCGGACTGCTCTGGCACGTGGCTTGTGTTTCGGCGCCACCGCAGTTCTACGGCTTCCTGACCGAAATGCCGGAGCGGACCCTGCCGCTGGTTTCTCAGCCCCTGGTCGAGTTGTGTCTGCGGATGCCGACCTACATGCTGATCCGCAGCGGCCGCGATCGGGCGATCGCGCGCCGCGCCTTCGCGGCCGACCTGCCGCAGCAGACGACGGGCCGGGTGGCGAAAGGTCGGATCGACCAGCACGTGCGCAATGTTCTGGACGCCAACCTGCCTTTCGTCCGGGAGTTACTGCTCGATGGCCAGTTGGTCAGTCGCGGGCTGCTCGATCGCAAAGCTTTGGAGAAGTACCTGACGCGCGAGCGCTCTCCGGCCGACTTCCAATATGGAATCATTTTCCAGGAGCACCTCTGCATCGAGGCCTGGTTGCGACGCAGCGCGGACCTGCCCAGGACCGCTCCCGTAGTGGGCGCGGGTACCCAACCCCAAGGGGTCACCAGCTCTTGCGGATCCGCAGGTTGAGCAGCCGTCCATAGGGGTCGGCGTTCTCCTGGTCGTAGCCGATTCCGACGATCTGGTTGTTGAGGAAGGGCGGGGGCCGATTGAAGAGATTGGTCGTGTTGAGTTCGAATCGGGTCCGCGCGAGGGGGCCGGTCGCCTCGCCCCCGGGCTCGTAGAAGATCTGGGTATCGCACGTCGTCCAGGCGGAGACCGGAGCGTTCGAGGCCAGATCGCGGTAGCTGTTGGTGTAGTTGAGCGCCGCGACCCAGCCGAAGCGCGCGCTCTTCCAACCCAATGCGGCGCGCAGGCGCAGATTGACGGGATCGTGCTGAGTGTTGAGCAGGCTGGCCAGCGGCGCGCCCGCGGTTTCGGCGAGCGCGTACCGCAGCAGGTAGGTTCCATCCACGCGCCCTTCGAGCTGCCCGGAGGCGATGCCCAGTCGATACTGTGCCGCGAAGTCGAGGCCGCGGGTGCGCAGGGCGGCCGCATTGTGGGCGCGCAGATCCAACACCGCCTGCACGCCGCTCGCGCAGTTCGCCTTCGAGCCCTGGAAGTACAGGCTGTCCTGGCAGACCTTAGCAACCAGCGCGGCCGGCGGGTTGCGGATGACGAGGGAGCTGTACACCGGGTTGGTGAGCAGATCGGCCGAGAAGTCCGGTTTCTCGATGCCGTCGCGGAAATCGATATCGAACCAGGTCAGGCCCAGGGACACTTCCGGTATCGCTACGGGGTTGAAGTCCAGGCCCGCGCTCAGGCTGCGGGCCCGTTCCTCTTTGAGGGCGGCGTTCTTGCCGGACCACACCAGCAGAGCCGCACTGCTCCCCGGCGCCGTCGCGGATTGGATGAATTGCGTGATGGCAATGTTTTGCGACTCGTCGAGGTCCGCAAGTGTCGGAGCGCGAACCGAGCGCGACCAGGTAGTGCGTAAGGCGAGGCTCGGCAGCGGTGACCAGGCAAGGCCGAACTTGGGCGTGGTTGCATCGCCTACACCGCTGTAGTCCTCGTGGCGGACCGCTACCGACAGATCGAGTTTCCGCAGCCCTGCGCGCGCGTTTTCCTCGCCGAACAGCGGCAACACGACTTCAGCGAACGCCGCCGTGACCTGGCGGCTACGATGGGCTGCGTATTCCGGGCTGAATGCCGAGGCGGGGTTGCCGGTCTCATAGAACTGAGTGCGGTGATCCAGGCCCGCCGCCATCCGCAGCTCGCCCCCTGGCAGTCTCGCCAGAGTGCCGTCGACGTCCAGGTCCGCACTCTCGGTTTGCGAATCGACGCGGAAGTCGCTGCCCGCCGCGATGGAGCGCAGGGTATCGACGTTTGTGTGCGATCCGTCGCCGAAGGGGTCGAAGGAGGTCGTCGGATCGGGATCGGCGAGAGCCGCCGTCAGTGCAGTGCTGTTCACGAGTCCGCGGGTGCTCGAGAGCTCCCGCTCCCGCGCGTATTGGCCGTAGCCGTGCAGGTTCCAGGTGCCGACCAGGGGCCAATCGAACCCTGCCGTGGCATTGGTCGTCTTGACTGTGACGTCGGTTGTCAGCGGCCCGAGGTCATCGAGGAAGTTGTAGCTGACCAGGACCGGAGCTGCACCCCGGGTCGGATTGAACGGGTTGCTCGCCGGGACGAGGAGGTTCGGGTTGGCGGCTCCGGTGCCCAGATAACTCGCCTGCCGATCGACCAGCAGGAGGCTCGCGAACACGCTCAGCTGCTCTGCGAGCAAGGTGCGTCCGGAGCCGTACACACTGGATCGCTGTTGCCGCGGCACCAGGTCGGCCCCGAGATACCTGTCCTGCAGATTCTGTGTGCCGGCTGCCAAAGAGGCGAGCGACAGTGCGGTACCGTCCTGATGGGCAGGCAGCGCGTAAGTCCTGCCTGCGACGATGAGCGTGCCGGGGTTGGCGGTCGGCACGTCGAAGTTGCCGCCGCCGAATGAGCGCAGATCGCTGGCCGCGTAGCTGCGATCGGCGGTCGGAAGACCGTCCGCCCGATAGTAGTCCACGGTGACCATCGCGTTGGCGTTGTCCCACTTCTTGCCGAGGGACTGCGCGACCTGCTCGCTGCCGAGGGACTGCCGGGTGCCTGGGCCGCCAGTCAGTTCGGTCTCCGCTCCCGCGAAGCGGTCGCGCATGATGAAGTTCACGACGCCCCCGACCGCATCGGCTCCGTAGACCGCCGACTCGCCGTCGGGGAGGACGTCGATCCGTTCGACCGCCGATAGCGGGATGTTTTCGATGTCGACGAAGGAAGCCTCGCTTCCGCCGGGCGCGAGCCGTCTGCCGTCGATCAACACGAGCGTCTCGCGCGCGCCAAGCCCGCGAAGGTTGATTCCGGTTCCGAAGCCGGAGTTGGTTTGGGCTTCCGGCCCGATCTGGCGGGTGTCCTGGGTTGGGCCACCGCCGAACACCTGTGACAGCGTCCGCAGGAACTGGCCGGCCGTGACTGCGCCGCTGGCGGCGATCTCGGGGCGCCCGAAGGAGAGGGTGCTGGAGCCCACCGGCGTCGCACCCCTGAAGTAGGTGCCTGTGACGTTGACGGTGTCGATCGGCTCGAACTCGCTTGCCGGCAGCCCGCTTCCCGCGCCGTCCGCCGGGCCCAAGCCCGAACCGAGGCGTCGTGGACCGTGGATTGCGTTCGAGAGCTGAGGGGGCGTTGCGCTGCCGGCCGCCGAGGCTTGCTTGACGGGCGTGACCGCGAGCGTGCGCTCGTTGACGAAATCAAACACCAACCCGGTGTTGGTGAGCATCTGACGGAGGGCCTCCCCGGGATCGAGACTGCCCTCCACCGGCAGGGTTCGTTTGCCGCGGACCTGCCTGAAGTCGAACAACAGCTGCAGACTGGATTGGCGGCTGAACTCGTTCAGGGTGACCGTCGCTTCACCTGCCGCGATGTGAAACACCGTGGGGGCGGAGGCCGAAGCGGCAGCGCTCCAGAGCCACGCCAGACTCACCAGCGCGGGCAGGAGCAATGCAGATATCTTCAGCGACAGTGAAGGGAGCCCGTAACCCCAGCGAGAGTCCATTCCGTTCCTTCGTCGTCCCGTCCTTCATCCTGCGGGCGTCCTCGCCCGCTGCCCCCGCCGACCTCCCCCCTGGAAATCGCTGGCGCTCAGGGCTTGGGAGGCGCGTCCTTCGAACCGTTCAGAGTCTCCGCCGAGTGCGCCGCTTCGAACAACTCGATGGTGCCATCCGCGGCCGTGTCGGCCCGCACGCCGAAGGAGTGCTCGAGAGTCTCTACGAAGCTCTCGGGATCGGTCGCGCGGAAGTTGCCGCCGAAGCTGATCTCGACGATCGAGGGGTCGGCGACCAGGAGGTGTCGCCGGTTGTAACGATTGAACTCCGCAACCGCCTCGCTCAGCGGTACACCCTGGAAAGACAGCCGGCCCGCGGTCCAGGAAAGCCTGCGAAGCATGTCATCGGGTGCGATCGATTTGACGGCAACGCCGTCCTTCCCGACGCTTGCGCCCTCACCCGCCGCAACCTGGTCGGAATTCGGGCTTACAAGAGGCTGGTCCGAGGTGTTGTTTCTGCCGACCGCGACCAGACCTTCCTTCACGAGGACGCTGACGTGTTCGCCGTCGCGGATTCTGACCGAGAACTCGGTGCCGACGGCGCGAACAACGGTGCCCGCAGCCTGCACGTAGAAGGGGCGTTTGCGGTCGTGGGCGACATGGAAGAGGGCCTCGCCTTGAACCAGAACGAGATCCCGGCGCGAGCGCGAAAGCTTCGCTCGCAACTGACTGTCGGTGTTCAGCTCTACGGTGCTTCCGTCGCCCAGGATGATTTCCTGCCGCCCGCCGATCTCGGTGGCGTAGTGCTCCCACTGCCCGTGCACCTTCAGGTACCACATGCTTCCGATGGCTACGGTCGCGAGCGCCGCCGCGGCCGCGAGGAAACGGCGACGTGACGGATTGGGATACCGCCGCTGCGGCAAGGGTGTGACGTCGGCCAGAGTGGTGCCGAGAGTCGGGTCGGCGGCGGGCGGGGGTTCGCCCTCGGCGCCCTCGTCCACGATCTGGATGTTGCCCAACAGGTCGGCGTCGATGGTGCCATCCGCGGGCCGGAGCAATTTCAAGGTATCGCTGCGGGCCCAGCCGGTGCGCAGGCGGATGAATTCGGCGCGGTGTCTGAGATCGGCGTAGACCCAGTGCTGAAATTCGTCCCACAGCTCGGGGCTGGCATTGCCTTCGAGGCGGATCAGCCAGTGCGCGGCGGTAGTGGAAATTTCAGTCGCGTTCGGCATGCAACTTCATACGACGCCGGATGCGGTCGAAGAAGGTTGCGCGCCGCTCGGCAATGGGTTGGTCGAAAAGCGCCTGAGCGCAGCGTCGGGCTGCCTTCGTCAGGTGCTGCTCGACCGTATTTTCCGATATTTGCAGGCGCGCGGCGATCTCTTTTTGCGAGTAGCCGTACACCTTGCGCAGGGTGAACACCTGGCGACACCGATCGGGGAGATCCTGGATGGCCTTCACGAGCATGGCGAGCTCCTGATGACCGTTGACGATCTCATCGACCTGCTCTCCTTCATCGAGCACGTCGAGGGCCTCCATGTCTGCGACCAGCTCAATCGGGACCACCTGCTTGTGGCGGAGCCAGTCGAATGCAACGTTGCGGGCGATCGTCAGCGCGAAGGCCCGCACCGAACGGACTTCCGGCTCCTTCCCGCTCCCGGCTGCCAGCAGACGTGCGTACGTCTCCTGCAACAGCTCTTCGACATCGGAGTTGTTTCGCGTGTACCGATACAGACACGCGCGCAGTACACCCTCGAATTCAAGCGCCTGTAATAGATATCGCTCTTCGTTCTTGGCCACTTGAGGGACCTCACGTTGTGCAACCGGCCGTCCCCTTGGAACCCCACCCCTTGCATTCAAGTCGGCGGGGTTGTCAACCGCGCACTTGGTCCCTTGCGTCCGCGTAATATTACGCGCCAATTGCGGCTTGCGTGCAACGGAAAAAGCGCCGCGTCGAGCGCCGGGCCGACCGCTTAACGGAAAATGGCCGCCGACACGTCTCCCCACATCTGAGTACTCGTCAGACGAAACATCAGGTTAGCCACGGTCCGCTCCTTAGTCAGGATCGGTAAGGTGGCCGTGGTGAGACGCCCGCTGCAGCCGATGGTCTGCAGCGGGCGATTGATTTCGGGCCCCGAACGAGGCAGCCCGCCCGCGTTGCCTATCCGCATCACCTGCGCACTGCGGCATACTTCGCACGGCTGGTTAACTGACTCGCTGCGGAGGTGCAGGTGCCGCAAAGACCCCGCGTGGTCATTGTCGGTTGCGGTTTTGGCGGATTGTTCGCGGCCCGGGCGCTGCGGCCCGTGCCCGTCGAGCTGACCGTAATCGATCGCAACAATTACCACCTGTTCCAACCGTTGCTGTACCAGGTCGCCTCCGCCGCCCTGGCCCCCGCCGACATTGCACAGCCGATCCGGATGATCTTGCGCGGGCAGACCAACGCCCTGGTCGTGCTCGCGGAGGTGACTGCGGTGGACCTCGGTGCCCGGACCATTCTGGCCGGCGATACGAAGGTCCCGTTCGACTATCTGCTGCTCGCCCCGGGGGCCGTGGACAACTACTTCGGGCACCCCGATTGGCGCCGCTTTGCGCCGGGGATGAAGGAGGTGGAAGACGCCACGCTGATCCGCTCGAGATTGCTGCGTTCCTTCGAGATCGCCGAGATCGAATCCGATCCGGTCCGGCGAGCCGCACACCTCTCGTTCGTCATCGTCGGAGGGGGCCCAACCGGAGTGGAACTGGCGGGGGCGATCAAAGAGCTGGCCGTGGATGTCATTCCCAGGGATTTTCGGGTGGCCGATACGCGCAAGGCGCGTGTCATCCTGGTCGAAGCCGGACCGCGTCTGCTCCCGGCCCTGCACCCGGACTCGTCCCAACGGGCGACCCGCCAACTCGAGGATCTCGGAGTGGAGGTGCGGCTCGGCAAACCCGTGACCGACATTTTCGACGGCGGCGTCGAGGTCGGCGGCGAGCGGCTCCCGAGTTACAACGTCATTTGGGCCGCCGGGGTTCGGGCCCCCCCGCTGATAGGGGCGCTGGCCGCGGCTCTGGGGATGCCGACCGGTCCGGGTGGACGCCTCAAAGTGGCGGCGGACTGCTCGATCCCGGGACACCCCAACGTGTTCGTCATCGGCGATGCCGCCAGTCTCACCGACTCTGACACTGGATTGGCCGTGCCGGGTGTGTCCCAGGGAGCTCTGCAGATGGGGCGATACGTCGCGCAGGTCATCCGGGAGGACTTGACTGGGGGGAGTGAGGCTCGCAAGCGCGGGTTTCACTACAAGGATCTCGGCTCCATGGCGACGGTCGGAAAGTCGCGGGCGGTTGTCGAGCTGGGGCGATTGCATTTCGGCGGGCTGCTTGCGTGGTTGGCGTGGCTGGCGCTGCACGTCACGACACTGATCGGCTTCCGCAACCGGATCTCGGTCCTGCTGTCGTGGATCTACAGCTACGTCTTTTTCAAGCGCGGCTCCCGACTGATCACCAGGACCAAGGCGCCTTGAAATCCAACGTCCGTGCCACCACAGCCAGCTGATGGCATTGTCTCCACATCCAGCCGCCGCCCGAGTCAAACGGGCCGCCACTGCGCCGGCCGACGGCTGGTCGTTCCGTGGCTTTTTCGGAGTTTTCCGCTACAGCCGGCGGGCAGTGGAGCTGGTCTGGTCGACGAGCCAGCGTCTGACCGTGGCGCTTGCGGTGCTTACCATCGTCGCCGGCATGTTGCCCGCTGCGGTCGCGTTCGTGGGCTCGCGGATCGTCGACACCGTCGTTGCTGCTATCCGAGGTGGTGGCTCCGACGCTTCGCGCGTGTTGGAGTTCGTCCTTCTCGAGGGAGTGCTCGTCGCTTCCATCGCGGCAGCCCAGCGCGGGATCTCCTTTTGTCAGTCCCTGTTGCGTGCTCAACTAGGTCAGCGCGTCAACGTGATGATCCTCGAAAAGGCGCTGACGCTGGAGTTGCAACACTTCGAGGACTCCGAGTTCTATGACAAGCTCACCCGTGCCCGCAGGGAGGCTTCCAGTCGTCCGCTGAGTCTCGTCATGCGCACCTTCGGGCTGGTGCAAAACGCGATCTCGTTGGTGAGCTACGGAACGCTCCTTGCCCATTTCTCGCCTTGGGCGGTGGTCGTGCTGTTGGTGGCAGGTCTGCCCTCGTTCATCGCCGAGACGAAATTTTCCGGCGACGCATTCCGTCTGTTCCGCTGGCGTTCGCCCGAGACCCGGATGCAGCTGTACCTCGAGTCGGTGATCTCTCGCGAGGATCATGCAAAGGAGGTCAAGCTCTACGGGTTGGGCTCCCGGCTCCTCGATCGATATCGAGGCATCTTTCAGCGTCTGTACAAAGAGGACCGTGCTTTAACGGTGCGTCGCGACGGCTGGGGATTCGGACTCGGCCTGATAGGGACGCTTGCTCTGTACGGTGCGTACGCGTGGATCGCGGTTAGTACCGTGCACAGCGTCATCACGTTGGGACAGATGACGATGTACCTGATGCTGTTCCGGCAGGGTCAGGCCGCCGTAACCGCGATGTTGTCGGCGGTCGGCGGGATGTACGAAGACAATCTCTACCTGTCTACGCTGTATGAGTACCTCGAGACCGAAGTGCCCCCGGCAGTGGGTTCCGCGGCGCGTGGGCCCGACCCACAGGATGGTATTCGCTTCGAGGATGTCAGCTTCACATACCCAGGCGCCCAAATGCCCGCGCTCGAGCGCGTGTCGCTGCACCTGCGCCCCGGCGAAAGTCTCGCCCTGGTTGGTGAGAACGGATCCGGCAAGACCACGCTCATCAAGTTGCTGACCCGCCTCTATCGTCCGTCCTCCGGACGCATTTTCCTCGACGGCCAGGACCTCGCCGAGTGGGATGAGCGGGCGTTACGCGAGCGCGTGGGAGTGATCTTCCAGGACTTCGCGCGCTACCAGATGCTCGTGGGGGAAAACGTGGGCGCCGGGGACGAGCGCCACTTCGAGGACGAAGGTCGTTGGCGTGAGGCAGCCACCAAGGGACGCGCGAGCGAGTTCATCGACACGCTACCCGCCGGATACCAGACTCAGCTCGGCAAGTGGTTCAAGGACGGTCGCGAGCTCTCCGGCGGTCAATGGCAGAAAATCGCCCTGTCCCGCTCTTTCATGCGCACGCGCGCGGACATCCTGGTATTGGATGAGCCGACGGCGGCGATGGACGCCCAGGCCGAGGCCGAGGTGTTCGAGCATTTCAGGCAGCTCGCCCGGGGACGGATCACCATCCTGATCTCGCATCGCTTCTCGACGGTGCGCATGGCGGATCGGATCGCGGTCCTGGACCAGGGCCGCATCGCCGAGTACGGCAGCCATGAGGAGCTGATGAAGTTGGATGGCACCTACGCGCACCTGTTCAAGCTGCAGGCGCGCGGATACCGGTGATCCGCCGCTGGCCTTCGACGGATACTTCCGGGGCTGGGTCCGCAAGCGTCGCGCAGGGCACCACGTAGTGGATTGCGATGAGCGTGGAGGCGGAAATCAGCCGGCCCATAACTATATTGTCACCGCGCTTTTTTGCCGCTTGTCCGTGAATCAACCGGAGACCAGATCATGAGGCGATTTTCACTTGTAGCGGCCTTTACAGGCTGCACTGCCCTCGCAGGCTGCACAGCCGCCGCGATGCTGGTCGGTTTGTCCGGCTGCACGACCGGGGGCGGAGCGGGGAGCGGGTCCTCCAAGGCCGTGGTGACCGCTGTAACCGATACAGCGCGGCCGCAGGCTGACCGGGACGCGGATGCGAACCGCAAGCCCGCCGAGACACTCGCCTTCGCCGGCATCAAGCCGGGCGACAGGGTTGTCGACTACCTGGCAGGCGGGGGCTACTTCACCCGCCTGTTCAGCGATGTGGTGGGACCTAAGGGGCACGTGTACGCCATTGGCTTTCCACCGCGTCCGAACGCACCCGCCAACGCTCCCAACCCGCTCGCGGGGATTGCAAGCGATCCGCACTTCGGGAACGTCAGCGTGGTGGCGGTGACGAAGATCACCGACTTCACCATCCCGGAGCCGGTCGATCTGTTCTGGACGTCACGCAACTATCACGACGTCCACAACGCCAAAGGTCAGGCGGATCTCAACAAGGCCGTCTTCAACGCGTTGAAGCCGGGCGGTATCTATATCGTCCTGGACCACTCGGCTGCGCCGGGATCGGGGGATCGCGACAGCGCGAAGCTGCATCGCATCGATCCGGCGCTGGTGAAGACCGAAGTCACGGCGGCTGGGTTCGAGTTCGTGGGACAGAGCGATGTGCTGAAGAATCCGGCGGACGACCACACCGGCCGCAACGCCGAAGAGTCGATCCGCGGCAAGACGGATCAATTCATCCTCAAGTTCCGCAAGCCGAAGAAGTAAGACCTGAGCGGGGGCGCCCGGGCCTGGCCCGGGCGTCGTACCGACGGCTTCGGCGCGTTGCCGAGAGCGACTAACCCTTCTTCTGCGCTGCCGCTTCTTCGCGCGCCTTGCGCGCATCCTGCTTCATCTTCAGGTAGTCGACCGGCCGGATCTCCTTGATGAAGCAGTTCTGGCCGTGCACCTTGACGAAGTCGAATCTCTTACTGACGGTGTGCAATGTCGACGTCAGTCCGATGCGTTGGACAAACATGATGTCGGTGCAAGGCTGCGCGACGGTGATGAGATACGCATTGTTGATCGTCGTCCACACGACGACCTCATCCTTGCTCAAGGCCGTCCAACTGTCGTACCGCCCGAGGTAAGTGAACTCGTCGATCGGCGCTCCGGCGTATTGGAGATAGCGCGCGCGTTCGGCTTCCTCGCGGTGGCTCAGCGGAATGTCCGCGCAGGCGGACAGCAGAGCCAGGAAGGTCAGCACGCTCGTGGTCAGGACCAGACGCAATTTCGAGGACTCGAGAACCATGGCAGCACTCCTTAGCGAGTGGGTCGCCTATATCCCCTAAACGGGTTCAATGCTCGGGCGTTGACAGGGTAGGGTCAAGGGTAGGGTCAATAGCGCAACGGCGCTATCGGGTTACGGCTGCGCGGGCGCCGCGGTCAATAGCGCGACGGGAAAATGCTGCAGGACGTTCCCGACAGCCAGTGACGCCTCGCCCGTCAGCGGCGACGCCATGCCGTCCAGCACGTTCCTCAGCTGTAGCGTAGAATGCAGGTCACGGGGAAGCTCCACGCAGGTGTTTGCCCAGACGTCTGCGCCAAGCGGGGGGTCTGCCCGCTCACCCAAGAGACGAAGATAAAGTCGGGGCGCAATGACGATCGCGAGGCTGTCACCGTCGCGCCGCGCGAACGCGCACACCTTCGAAGCGTGCTCTCCGGTCACACGCAGGGGTACATAAGCCCCCTTGCTGAACAGGGCTTCGTGCTGGCGTCTGAACTGCAGCGTCCGCCAGATCAAGTATAACTTCGCGCGCCCATCGCCGACGTCGTCGAGCAGCATGCGCACCCAACGGGAATCGGGTCTCGCGCCACATCTGTCCGCAAGCTCTTGCAGAAGCGCCGTGCGCAGTGGGTAGTCGACGGGCCGGCGATTGTCCGGATCGACCAGTGAGAAGTCCCACAGGTCGTCTCCTTGATAAATGTCCGGCACACCGGGTGCGGTGAGCTTGCAGAGAGTCTGGGTGAGCCCGTTGAACAGTCCGAAGCGCACGATGCGCCGCTGGAATGCCAGAAAGTCCGTCAGAAACAGATTGCCGTCCCGGGGGTCGAGGATGGCTCGCACGAATTGGACGAGCGCGTCCTCATAGGCCGCGTTGGGATTCGCCCAACTGGTGCGGTCCTTGGCTTCCCTCGAGGCCTTGACGGCGTAGGCTTCGATGCGCTCCCGATAGGCGTTGATGGACGACTCGTCGTGTTGCAGCGGAAAACTGCCCACGAGCGTCTGATACAACAGGTACTCGTCGTTCTTCGAGGGTGCCGGGTTGCCTTCCACCTCGTGCTTGCGGCTGCGGTTGAAACGGCTCCAGCGTTCAATGTGCTGTCGCCATACCGCCGTCATCTCCGACAGCACGTTGATTCGCGCGCGGACGTCACCGGAACGCTTGGTGTCGTGTGTCGATGTCGCCAGCATCTCGTGCGGCCAATGGCGGGCGCGGTGCTGCGCGTCCGCATGAAACGTTCTGACCGAGGAGCCGTAAGTGGCAGGCTCTCCGCCCACTTCGTTCAACGAGACGAGGCGGTTGAAGCGATAGAGCGCTGTGTCCTCGACGCCCTTGGCCGTCACCGGGGCCGTCACCTGTTGAAACTTCATGGCGAACGTGCGCATCTGATGGGCCATTCGCTCGGAGCTTGCCGGCAATTCGTCGAGCAATGCACTGCGTACGAAGTCGAATACCGGAGCTTCGGTCGCGGAGCGGCGCGAGCGAGCCGCTGCAACGCCCCAGTCGATGTACTTGCGGTCGTCTGCCGATACTGTGTCGCTCACGTAGGTGCGATAGACGGGGAAGCAAGCAACGACTTCGGCCAGTGCTAGCCGCAGGTTGTTGAGAGTGAAGTCACGAGTGCGTCGATCCGTCTGTGCGATCCGTGCAAGACGGTTCGCCACGACGTTCAATTCGGAGGCCAGCGACCGGCGCAGCACCAGGTGCTGGCATTCGTAAGCGACGTTCTGCCACTCGAGGTTTTGGTCGATGAATGAGCGATACACACGATCCATGCGGGCCTGCGTGGCGTGATCTACGAGCATCCGGTTGATGACGTTGGCGAAGTGGTACCCGGTCTCCCCGTGGACCGGCCAGGACGCCGGCAGGTCTTCGAACGAGGCTGTGATCTTTTCCACGACCAGGTAGACCGGGAACTGCTGCAGTCGACGGAAGTACTGAGCCGGGTCGAACAGCCCATCGGGGTGATCGACCCGCAGGCCGTCGATCTTGCCGTCACGAACCAACTCCAGGACGAGTTTATGGGTGGCTTCGAAGACCGCCTCGTTCTCGACGCGCAGCGCGGCGAGATCGTTCACGTCAAAGAAGCGGCGATAGTTGATATCGTCCGCAGCGACGCGCCAGTAGGCGAGGCGAAAAGCCTGTGTTTCCAGCAGCTCGTGAAGAGCATCAAAGCTCACGGGCTCCTGCGGATTCCCGGCAAGGCTGCGAACGGCCGCCGCGATCGCGTCGGCCACTGCTGAGTCGCCCGCGCAGAGCGCCGTGAGGCGTCGTTGGTATTCGACCTTATCGCGTTGGCGTTCCGCGATTTGCTCGGCGGTGGGTTCCAGCCGGTCCGGAAGCTGGCCGAAGGCCCGTCGCAGGTTCTCCATCTCGACATTGGAAACATGCGCCAGAGCGCGGTCGAGAATCCTGGGATAGGTTCTTGGATCCAACGGAAATCGATGCTCGTGATAGAACACTGCGAATGAGCCACGCTCCGGCTCGAACCGTAACTCGAGTTCGCCGCGCTCTAGAACGACTCCGTAGGGATCCCCCAACACGGGGACGAGCACTTTATGAGCGAGGACCGGGTTCGCGGGCATCCAGTCGATGTCGAAGTACTCGGCGTTGACGGACGCCTCTCCGTTTTCGAGGACGTCCATCCACCATGCGTTGTCGGCGCCCATGATGCCGACGTGGTTGGGGACGATGTCGAGGATGTGCCCCATCCCGTGTTCGCGCAGAGTCGCTACGAAGCGTTCGAACTCTTCGCGGGTACCAATCTCCGGATTGAACGAGTTGTGGTCTACGACATCGTAGCCGTGCATGCTTCCCGAGCGCGCACGGAAGTAAGGGGAGCAATAGACGTGGCTGATTCCGAGAGCCGCCAGATAGGGGATGATTGCGATCGCGTCACGGAATGTGAACTGGGCGTTGAGCTGGACGCGATAGGTCGCGCGCGGAATCCTGGATCTGGATCGATTCTCATCCGCTGCCAATTCCGCGCTCCAACAGCCACGTGACACTCCACGGGGCCAATTCGTTGCGCTTCATCGCGCCGCGAATATTTGGATGCGTCGAGAAGATCATTCTCCCGGCCGCGCGCCCCACGACCGGTACTGGGCGATCCGTGAGGTTCGCCATGAGGTGCAGTACCGAGCCGTCGTCCATCGACCAATCAACTGCGAAGGCGCCGTTCGGTTCCAATTTGACGCACCGCCCGCCCCGGATCCGGGCGATGCAGGGGAGGATGTCGCGGCGGCGGATGGCCAGCAGCCGCCGGTAGTGGTCCAGCCAGGCTGCGTGGGCGGGCTCCTTGAGGTGGTTCCAGTTCAGGCGTGCGGATTCCAGCGTGGCAGGGGACGTCGGGTCAGGAATACTGTCGCCGCCTTGGGGGCTGCTGAACCGCGCAAAGCGGGCAAATTCGCGCTTGCGCCCCTCGCGTACCTTGGCGGCCAAGTCGGGCTCGAAATCGCAGAAGTACGGAAAGGGTTCCCGGGCCGACCATTCCTCCCCCATGAAGAGCATGGGGGGCGAGGGAGCCAGCAGCACAATGGCGACCGCCGCCTGCAACGCGGCCTCGTTCTTGACCAGATGTCCTATCCGTTCCCCCAGCGCCCGGTTGCCGATCTGATCGTGGTTCTGCAGAAACGTGACGAACGCCGTCGGCGGGAGGTGACCGCTCGACTCACCGCGTGCGTGACCTTCGTGCTCCGACATCTCTCCTTGATACGCAAATCCTTCCGCGAGGCAGCGGCAGAGCATCGGATGCGGCCGCTCGGCGTAGTCGCTGTAGTAGCCGTCGCTTTCCCCCGTGAGGATCGTGTGAAGGCAGTGGTGGATATCGTCGTCCCACTGCGCGTCAAAGGTCGTGGGTCCTCCTTCGGGACCGAGCAGATGCGACTCGTTGGCTCCGTTCTCCAACACGAGATAGAGGGGCCGCTCTTTCCCGGGGCCCGAGCGCACACGCTGCGCAATCTCCGTCAGGAAATGGGTGTCGCTGTCATCGTGGATCGCATGCACTGCATCGAAGCGGAGACCATCGAAGTGATACTCCTCGAGCCAGTAGAGAACGTTGTGTATGAAGAACTCGCGGACCGCGCGGCTGTCGGTCCCGTCATAATTGATTCCCGCACCCCAGGGAGTGTGATGACGCTCGGTGAAGAACTGACATGCATAGGAATGAAGATAGTTTCCCTCTGGCCCGAAGTGGTTGTACACGACGTCCAGCATCACAGCGATTCCGCGCTCATGTGCTGCAGCGATGAGGGACTTGAGCTCGTCGGGAGTGCCGTACGCGGATTCCGGTGCGTACGGTAAGACGCCGTCGTAACCCCAGCCGCGTGTGCCGGGGAAGTCCGCGACCGGCATCAGCTCGATCGTGTTGACGCCCAGTTGTGCCAGGTGGTCCAGCTTGCCTTCTACGCCCGCAAAAGATCCCGTTTCACTGAACGTGCCGACGTGTAATTCGTAGACGACGGCTTCGTGCCAGGGACGGGGACGCCAGCCCTCGTCGGTCCAGGAGAACGTGGTCGGGTCGACGACCTCGCTCGGGCCGTGAACATCCTGCGGATTGCGTCGGGAAGCCGGGTCCGCGACTTCGAGGCCGCCGTCGATCCGGAATTTATAGAGGGATCCGGGTCGCGCGTCACCGGTCGTGTGCTCGAACCAACCGCTGCCCACGGGGCTCATGTCGTGAAACGACGGATTGCTGCCGCACAGCTTCAGCTCTACGCGCTTCGCCGACGGCGCCCAAAGCCGGAACCGGACCGCGTCCGCCGCGGTCAACTGCGCCCCAAACGGCATTGCATGCAGTCTCTTCATCGATAGGCCGTCTCGCGCAGCAGCACGAGTGAGCGGCCCTGCAGCGGATAATGGGCGTCCGCCGAGAATCGCTTCTGCTCGAAGGGCCCGAGCTCTCGAGCGGTGTCGAGCTCCGTCCACCACGATTTGTCACTCAGGAAGTCCGGCATGTGGAAGGCAATCTCCTCATGGTGCGCGTTGAAGAGCAGCAGGAAGTTGCTGTCCAACACCTGCCGGCCCTGCCGGTCGCTGCGCTCGATGGCCGCTCCTGCAAGATAGACTCCCAGGCAGCGCGCAAAGTGCTCTTCCCACTTCTCCACGTTCATCTCGTGCCCGTCCGGGTTGAGCCACATGATCTCCTTCAGGCCATCGGCGGTCACCGCATCCCGTTGCAGGAACCGCCGCCGGCTGAATACGGGATGCTTGCGGCGCATCGCGATGAGGCGCGAGGTGAACTCGAGGAACCGTTTCTGGTCTTCCGAGAGGTTCCAGCTCAGCCAGGAAGTTTCGTTGTCCTGACAGTACGCATTGTTGTTGCCCTGCTGCGTGTGGCTCAGCTCATCGCCCGCGAGCAGCATGGGGACGCCCTGGGAGAACAGCAGCGAGGCTACGAGGTTGCGCTTCTGCCTGGCGCGCAGGGAGGTGATCTGTGGATCCTCCGACGGGCCCTCCACGCCGCAGTTCCAGGCGCGGTTGTCATTGTTCCCGTCCCGGTTCTCTTCGCCGTTGACGACATTGTGCTTCTCGTTGTAGCTGACGAGATCCTGCAACGTGAAGCCGTCATGAGCGGTGATGAAATTGACGCTGGCGTGCGGCTTGCGGCCACTGGCCTCATACAGATCGGCGGATCCCGTGAAGCGTCGGGCAAAGTCGCCGATGAGGCCGCCGTCGCCCTTCCAGTAGGCGCGCATCGTGTCGCGATACTTGTCGTTCCACTCGTTCCAGCCGGGCGGGAAATTTCCGACCTGGTAGCCCCCGCTGCCGATGTCCCAGGGCTCCGCGATGAGTTTCACCTGCGACAGCACAGGGTCCTGCCCGATGGTGTCGAAGAACGAACCGAGTCGGTCGACGTCGAAGAGCTCGCGCGCCAAGGCCGAGGCCAGATCGAACCGAAAGCCGTCGACGTGCATCTCGAGAACCCAATAGCGCAGGCTGTCCATCAGGAGCTGCAGAACACGCGGATGTTGCAGATTCAGCGTGTTGCCCGTCCCGGTGAAGTCCATGTAGTAGCGCGGGTTGTCCGGAAGCAGGCGGTAGTAGGAAGCGTTGTCGATCCCGCGGAAGCTCAGAGTCGGGCCGAGCTGGTTGCCTTCGGCCGTATGGTTGTAGACCACATCGAGAATGACTTCGATGCCCGCTGAGTGCAGGGTCTTCACCATCGTCTTGAATTCGCTGATCCGCCCGGTGTGCGAGTAGCGCAGCTCCGGAGCGAAGAAGCCGATGCTGTTGTAGCCCCAGTAGTTGCGCAGGCCCCGACCGATCAGATGGTGGTCGTCGAGAAAAGCGTGCACCGGCATGAGCTCGAGCGTCGTGATGCCCAATCTCGTCAGGTGCTCGATCACGGGTGCGGTGGCAAGCCCCGCATACGTGCCGCGAAGATGCTTGGGAATTCCGGGATGCTGAAGAGTCAGGCCGCGAACGTGCGCTTCATAGATGACGGTGTCGTGCCAGGGGATGCGGGGAGGACGGTCATCACCCCACGTGAACGCGGGGTCGATCACACGGCTCTTCGGCGTCCCCGGCGCGCTGTCACGCTTATCGAAAGATAGATCCTCGTGGGTGCTTCCGAGTCGATAGCCGTAGTGCGCATCGCTCCAGTTCACGGTGCCGTGGAGGTGTTTGGCATACGGTTCGATCAGCAGCTTGTGAGGGTTGAAGCGATGGCCTTTCTCAGGGTCGTAAGGCCCGTGCACCCGATAGCCATACAATGTGCCGGGTCGCGCTTCAGGCAAGTACGCGTGCCAGATCTCATCAGTGCGTTCGCGGACGTCGATCCTTTGCAGCTCGTGCTTGCCGGTCGGGTCGAAGATGCACAGCTCGACTTTGGCGGCATTCGCCGCGAATAGCGCGAAGTTGACTCCTTCACCGTCCCAAGTCGCGCCGCGCGGATAAGGTTGGCCGGGCCAGACGGCCGTGATCGGAAGAGTCTCAGTGAGTGGCTGGTCCATGCGCACCCTCTCGCGGTGAACCCCGGGCCAGGGCGATCAGGCTGCGCAGCGGAATGCCGGCCCACTCGGGGCGGTTGCCCACTTCGTAGCGGACCTCGTACAGCGCCTTCTCGATCTCGAACAGGCGCAGCAAGGGTAGGATTTCCTCTGACGAGCGATATAGACCGCAGGCGCGCGCAACGCCGTCATACACCGAGAGAAACACCTCGCGCGTCTGCTGTTCCCATGCCTCGAGCGCGGGGATCCAACTGTCGGTGTCGACCGCCGACTGTGCGATGGACCGGTGCAGAGCAGCCTGGGATGCGTACTGGAACGATCTCAACATGCCGGCCACGTCGCGCAGGGGAGATCCCTTTGCCCGTCGTTCCTCGAGAGGCCGGGCCGGTTCTCCCTCGAAGTCGACGATGACGAAGTCGTTGCGCTTCACCAATACCTGGGCGAGATGATAGTCACCGTGATATCGAATCTTGATGGCAATCGGTGGCAGCGCCGTGGGTGTTTCGAGTTGACGCAGCAGCGCCTGACGGCGGTGCAGGAGGCTGTCGGCATCCGCCCGTGCTGCGGCAGGTAGATGGCCGGCTCCGGTTTCCAGCAGCTCGAACGTGGATAGGGCTTGCTCCCGTACTTTGCCGTACCACTGTGCAATGTCCTCGGTGGTGACCGGTTCGGGTGCAAAGGCGGGGTCGGATGTCGGGGTGGCCAGAGCGCAGTGCAATTCGGCTGTGCGTCGCGCCAAGGTCTTCAGCAGTTCCATGTACAGGCCGTGGACGTCTTGGGGCATTGGAGCGCCCGTGCGCCGATCTTCGAGGAAGCGGACCAGGTAGTTGATCGTGTAGTCCCAGCCGTCACCTTGATTCATCACGAAGGCCTGCAGCAACGCCAGTGTGGAAACCGCGCCGGCGTCAGAGCGGTATTCCACAGCTCCGGCCACTGGAACGATGTTCGGGAAGTGCACGACTTCCGTCAGGTAACGTCCGATCTCCAGCTCCGGGTTGATGCCGACGGCCAGGCGCCGATAGATTTTGAGGAAGAACTGGTCGCCGATGCGCACGGTCGTGTTGCTGCTTCCCTGGGCGGGTGCAGGACTGATTGCAAGCGGTATGCCTGCGTCGCCGCGCAATTGAGCGTAGCTGCGGGACGGCGAGAACCGGATTTGTCCATGGCTGGTGCGCAGCTCGAGTCCCGTTCCGATCGACTCGACGATCGAGCGACAGAATCCCTCGTCCGCACAGGCATCCGCCACGACACCCACGATAGCCTGCTGGCGTACGCGAGCGATGGCCGCGGGCTGCAGTTTGTGCACCCGGGCTTCGTCGGAGTCCTCGAAGGCTACGGCGAGAGGCAGCACATAGGGGGCGGCCTCGATGCGATTCTCGATCTGGAACGCACAAATCAGCCAGCGCCCTTCCGACGTCTGCCAGTCTGCATAGTCGATCATCTGCGTCTTGGTGATCGGCGCGCCCTTGCCCGCGTACCAACGCTGCGTCGCGAGGTAGGTGGGTAACACGCGGTTTTCCAACTGGGAGCGCAGCTTCGTGGCGAACTCGGAACGCCAGATGGGTACCCGGTCGGGGAAGAAGCTGTTCCAACCGTCGACCAGTACCAGCACCGGCAGGTCTTCGGGCGCGAGTCGTTCGCCGTGCCACGGCGGGGCCTGGGCTTCGCGGCTCAGGCGGAACCAGTAGAAACCATAACCGGGCAAAGTCAGAAAATACGGCAGCTCGCCGATGGGCGGAAAGGGAGTGCTGCCCAGCAGTTCGATGGGCACCGCGCCCTTGAATTCCGCCAGATCGAGCTCTACGGGCTGCGCCGACCGCGCCAGGTTGACGACGCAGAGGATCGTGTCCTCGCGGTACTGCCGCAGATAGACCAGGATCTTGCGATTGCCCGGGCGAATCAACTTCAACGTGCCGCGGCCGAAAGCTTGCGAGGTTTTGCGCACCTGCAGCATCCGCTTCATCCAGTTCAGCAGCGAGGAGCGGTCGCGCGTCTGGGCTTCGACGTTGACGGACTCGTAGCCGTAGATCGGATCCATGATCGGTGGCAGGTAGAGCTGCTGCGGGTCGGCGCGGGAAAACCCGGCATTGCGATCCGGGCTCCACTGCATCGGCGTGCGCACGCCGTTGCGGTCGCCGAGGAAGAAGTTGTCCCCCATCCCGATCTCATCGCCGTAGTAAATGATCGGCGATCCCGGCATGGTCAGCAGCAGGCTGTTCATCAGCTTGATGCGCTCGAGGTCGTTTTCCAACAGCGGCGCGAGACGACGGCGGATACCGAGATTCAGCCGCGCACGCGGGTCGGCCGCATACATGCGGTACATGTAGTCGCGTTCCTTGCTCGTCACCATCTCGAGCGTCAGCTCGTCGTGGTTGCGCAGGAAGATGGCCCACTGGCAGCTATCGGGAATGTCGGGAGTCTGCTCGAGAATCTCGACCACCGGGTGCCGGTCTTCCTGGGCGATGGCCATGTACATCCGCGGCATCAGCGGGAAATGGAACGCCATGTGGCATTCGTCGCCGTTGCCGAAGTAGTCGCGAACGTCCTCCGGCCACTGGTTTGCCTCGGCGAGCAGCATGCGGTCCGCATAGTGCTCATCGATGATGCGGCGGATGCGCTTGATGATCTCGTGCGTTTCCCGAAGATTCTCGTTGTTGGTTCCGTCGCGCTCGACCAGATAGGGAATCGCATCCAGACGCAACCCGTCGACTCCCTGGTCGAGCCAGAATTCCATGATGTGCAGGATCGCCCGCAGCACGTGCGGGTGGTCGAAGTTCAGGTCCGGCTGATGGCTGAAGAAGCGGTGCCAGTAGTAGGCCTTCGCGACCGGGTCCCACGTCCAATTGGAGCTTTCCGTGTCGCTGAAGATGATGCGCGTGCCGAGATAGCGGTCTGCGGTATCGCTCCACACGTAGTAATTGCGCTTCGAGGACCCGGCCGGCGCCCGGCGGGCCGCCTGGAACCAGGGGTGTGCGTCCGAGGTGTGATTGATGACCAGCTCGGTAACGACCCGCAGTCCCAGCCGATGCGCCTCCTGTACGAGAGTCCTGACATCGTCCCGCGTCCCGTACTGGGGATGCACGTTGTGGTAGTCGGCGATGTCATAGCCGTCGTCCCGCCCGGGAGACGGATAGAACGGCAGCAGCCAGATGGTGTTGACGCCGAGAGACTGGATGTACTCGAGCTTCTGCGTCAGTCCGGCGAAATCCCCGACGCCGTCGTTGTTGCTGTCATGAAAGGCGCGGACGTGCACCTCGTAGATGACCGCGTCCTTGTACCAAAGGGGATCCGCAGCAGGTGGCTCATCGACGCGCGCGTTCATCCAGATCCTACCCCGTCAGCCACCCAAGCTCTCTCGTAGAGAAGGGTCGGAGTCCCGCTCCGTCCGCTCCCCAGCCGTCATAGAAAGTAGTCGAAATCCCGCTCCGTGCGCACCCGGCGCCGAATCCGGAAGATGTGGGCCGGCGAGTGGCCCGGGTCCAGGGAGACGTAGTTACGCGCTCCCCGCCACAGGAACCGGGCTCCGGACAGCAAGTCGTGTACCTGGAACGGGCTCTCGGCAGGCAGGCCGAGGGCCTCGAGATCCAGGGCGACCCAGCCGGCCTGGATATGGTGGGGATCCAGATTGACGAGGACCAGGATGCCGTCGCCGGTGGTGGTCTTGCTGTAAGCCAGCAGGTTCTCCCCGTCGGTCTCGTGAAAGCGCAACCCGCGGTCGGTTTGCAGTGCGGGATTGTCGCGCCGGATCCGGTTGATCCGTGCGATGAGCTCCTGCAGGCTGTCCTCGCGGTCGCGATCCCAGACCCTGCGCTGGTACTTCTCCGAATCAAGATACTCCTCGCCGCCCGCCTCGCGCGGCTGGTGTTCCAACAGCTCGAACGGCGGTCCGTAGATGCCGTAACTGGCTCCCAGCGTCGCCGCCAGCACCAGGCGGATGACGAACCCGGCACGACCGCCGAACTGAAGATACTCCGTCAGGATGTCAGGTGTGTTGGGCCAAAGATTGGCGCGAAAGAAATCCTTCACCGGCGCCGAACCGAGCTCCGAGAAGTATTCCGTGATCTCGCGCTTCGTGTTGCGCCATGGGAAGTAATTGTATGACTGCGTGAATCCGCCCTTCGCGAGTCGATACATGACTTTCGGCCGGGTGAACGCCTCGGCAAGAAAGATCACATCCGGATGCGTGCGCCGCACCTCGCTGATCAGCCAGTCCCAGAATTCGAACGGCTTGGTGTGGGGATTGTCGACGCGAAAGATGCGGACTCCCTCGCCGATCCAGAAGTCCACCACGCTCTTGAGTTCGTTCCACAAGGACTGCCAGGCCGGCGACTCGAAGTGGAACGGGTAGATGTCCTGATACTTTTTCGGCGGATTCTCCGCGTATTGAATCGAGCCATCCGGTCGTTTCAGATACCACTCGGGATGCTCTTTCACATAGGGATGGTCCGGAGTCGTCTGGAAGGCGATATCCAGTGCGATCTCGATGCCGAATTCCCCGGCGCGCGCCAGAAGTAAGCGGAAGTCCTCGATCGTTCCCAACTCCGGATGGATCGATTTGTGACCGCCCTCGGCACCTCCAATGGCCCACGGGCTACCCAGGTCCGCTTCGTCAGCGGACGCTGCGTTGTTGGGACCCTTACGTTCCGTGAGCCCGATTGGATGGATCGGCGGTAGATACAACACGTCGAAGCCCATTGAGGCCACGTAGGTGAGGCAGGCCTCGACGTCGGCCAGGGTGCCGTGCGATTGGGGATCGCCGGAGGCGGAGCGGGGAAACATTTCATACCAGCTCGAGAACCGCGCGCGCGCTCGATCGACCGTGACGGTTAGCGGCGGATCCCAGGTGAGCACGACGTCGGGATCGGGATGCTTGCGAGCCAGTTCATGCAGCGCATCGCTCTGCGAAAGCGCTATGCGCTCCTCTCGGTCTCTGCCCGAGTCGCAGATGCCGCGTGCCCACTCTCGCAGTCGGCGGGCGTCGGCTTCGGGCGCGCGGCTCGCCGTCTCTTGGGCAATGGCGGCCCCTTGTTGCAGGTCCAGTTCCGTGTCCTGGCCGGCCTCCGCTTTCTTCGTGAGCCCCCGGCGCCAGCTCTCGAGGTGATCCACCCAGGCAGTGACCGTATAAAGGTAGGTCCCCAGAAGCTTGACCGTGAATGCAGCGGCCCAGCGGTCGTTGCCGACGGAGGTCATGGGGACGCTCTGCCACTCGGAGGCGCTGTCGTGCCGATACAGCAGGGTGACGGCAATGGCATCGTGGCCGTCAGTGAAGGCATCGACAGTTACCGCGACGCTTTCGCCGGTAACGCGCTTAATTGCAAAGCGACCACAATCGATTTGCGGTGCGATGTTCTCGATGACGACGCGGACCTTGCTCACGGAGCAAGGAACGCATATGAGGCCCCGAAGGTTTCCTGTCTCAGTCCGGAGTCAGTACGAGGATCGAAAGGGGTGGCAACCGCAGGCTCACGGAGTGGAATTTCCCGTGGGATGGCAGCGGAGCGGACTCGATCGCACCGAAATTGCCAATACCGCTGCCGCTGTATTCGTGAGCATCGCTGTTCAGGCGCTCGCGCCACCGACCGCCACGCGGCACTCCCAGGCGGTAGTTGTCTCTGGGTACCGGCGTGAAGTTACAGACGACCAGCACCGGATCGCCGGAGCGGCTCTTGCGCAAGTAGGCGATGGTGCTGTTCTGCCAGTCGTTACAGTCGATCCATTCGAAGCCGTCAATGGAGAAATCGAGCTCGAACAGAGCCGGCACGTCACGGTAGACACGATTGAGATCGCGCATCCACTGGCGAACTCCCGAGTGCAGGGGATATTGCAACACATGCCATTCGAGGCTCTCGTCGTGCTGCCATTCGCGCTTCTGGCCGAACTCCCCACCCATGAACAGCAGCTTCTTACCCGGGTGAGTCCACATGTAGCCGAGCATCAGGCGTAAGTTGGCGAACTTCTGCCACTCATCGCCGGCCATCTTGCCGAGCAGCGAGCCTTTGCCGTGCACGACTTCGTCGTGCGAGAGCGGAAGGTGAAAGTTTTCGGTGAACGCGTACCAGATACTGAACGTCAGCTGGTTATGGTTGTACTTGCGGAAGATCGGATCCGTCTGCAGGTACTTCAGCGTGTCGTGCATCCAGCCCATGTTCCACTACAGCCCAAAGCCCAGCCCACCGAGGTAGGTGGGTCGAGAGACCATGGGCCACGCCGTCGACTCCTCCGCGATCGTCTGCGTATCAGGATGATCGCGATAGACGGCGAGATTCAGCTGCTTGAGAAACTCAACGGCATCCAGATTCTCGTTGCCGCCGAAGCGGTTCGGAATCCACTCTCCCTGCTTGCGTCCGTAGTCGAGGTACAGCATCGACGCCACCGCGTCGACTCGGAGCGCATCGATGTGGTACGTGTCCAGCCAAAACAGTGCGTTGCTGGAGAGGAAGTTGCGTACCTCTGCGCGCCCGTAGTTGAAGATCGAGCTGTTCCACTCAGGGTGAAAGCCTTGTCGCGGGTCCGCGTGCTCATAAAGATGTGTTCCGTCGAAATAGGCGAGCCCGTGCTCGTCTGACGGAAAGTGAGAGGGGACCCAGTCCAGGATCACGCCGATACCACGGCGGTGAAGGTGATCCACGAAATACATGAAGTCTTGCGGTGTCCCGTATCGGGACGTCGGCGCAAAGTAACCGGTGACCTGATAGCCCCACGAGCCGTAAAACGGATGCTCCATGATCGGGAGCAGCTCGACGTGCGTGAATCCCATTTCCGTCACGTAGTCGCCGACCGCGTGGGCGAGCTCGCGGTAGTTGAGTGAACGGTTGTGCTCTTCTGGAATCCGTCGCCACGAACCGAGGTGCAGCTCGTATACAGACCACGGCGCATCCAGTGCATTGGCCCGCGCCCGGGTCTTCATCCACTCCGTGTCGCCCCATTCATAGGAAAGGTCCCAGACGATCGAGCCTGTGCGGGGCGGTGTCTCGGCGTGAAAGGCGAAAGGATCCGCCTTGTTGACCGTATAGCCGTGGTTGTTGGAGACGATGTGGTACTTGTAGATGGAGCCGGGCTTCACACCCTTGACGAAAAGGAACCAGATACCCGATGAATCGGGCCGCGCTTCGAGGCGGTGGGTCGCAGGGTTCCAACCGTTGAAGTCGCCCACGACCGAAACCGATGCAGCATTCGGCGCCCAGACGGCGAAGTGGGTGCCGGGCTCCCCCTCGGCGGCGCTGATCGGATGCGCGCCCAGCTTTTCATAGGCGCGAACATGGGTGCCTTCGCGGAAGAGATAGATGTCGTGGTCGGTCAGCTGCATCGTTTGAGTCTAGCAAGAGTTATGCCTGCGGGACGTGCTGTATGCTGCACAATATGCCCATGCCCATAGTCATCGGCCATCGGGGCGCCTGCGGGTATGTTCCCGAGCACACGCTCACGTCGTATTTCATCGCCATCCAGGATGGCGTGGACTTCGTTGAGCCAGACCTCGTCATGACTAAGGACCGTGTTCTCGTGGCGCGCCACGAGAACGAGATCGGCACGACGACCAACGTCGCCGATCACCCCGAATTCGCCGCCAGACGTACGACAAAGGTCATCGACGGGAATTCGGTGATGGGATGGTTCACGGAGGACTTCGCGTTAGCGGAGCTCAAGACGTTGCGAGCCCGGGAGCGGATTCCAGCGCTTCGCCCCGCCAATACCCGCTTCGATGGACAGTTTCAGGTTCCGACATTTGAGGAAATCCTGGCCCTCGTCAAAGGCGTGCAGGAGCAGCGAGCGACTCTCGCACACCAGCTGGGTCACGCGGCACCCACTGCCATCGGCGTCTATCCCGAGACCAAGCACCCCAGCTATTTCGCAGGTCTCGGCCTCGCCATGGAGGAGCCCCTGGTCCACACCCTCGAGCGTTACGGTTACCGGGGTCGGCAGGGGCGCGCCTTTCTGCAGTCCTTCGAGGTGGGCAACCTCAAGGCCCTGAGCAAGATGACCCAACTGCCCCTGGTGCAGCTGATCGAAGCCACCGGCGCGCCTTACGACTTCGTCGCCAGTGGCGACAAGCGGACCTATGCCGATCTGATCGCGCCGCGAGGACTCGATGAGATCGCGAAGTACGCGCACGCGATCGGGCCGAGCAAATCGCTGGTAATTCCTCGCGATGACCAGGACCTGCTGCAGGGGCCGACGTCACTCGTTGCCGACGCGCACGCGCTGGGTGTTCACGTCCATGCCTGGACCTTCAGGGCGGAGAACAACTTCCTGCCCCGGAACCTGCGTTCGTCGTCCGAGCCGTCGGCATTCGGTGACCTGAACACGGAGCTGCGCACTTATCTGCAGGCAGGCCTGGACGGATTCTTCACCGACCACGCGGATCTGGGCGTGCGCGCCCGCGACTCACTGCTGGCGAAAAATTAACCGCCGCCGTCTGGTGCGCGACTATCATTGCGGCCATGAACATCGAGCTCAGCCCGCTCGAGGCGCGGGTCATCGGCTGCCTCATCGAGAAGCAGATCACCACACCGGACCAATATCCGCTTTCGCTCAATGCCCTGGTGAACGCCTGCAATCAGAAGAGCAATCGCGATCCGGTGCTCGAGCTGGAAGAGGGCGCTGTGCAAGGAATTGTCGATGGGCTCTCCAAACGGCATTTCGTGGTAGAGCGGTCCGGGTTCGGGAGCCGTGTGCCCAAGTACCAGCATCGGTTCTGCAACACGGAGTTCGGCTCGCTCAAGTTTGACCCACAGGAGCTTGCCGTGGTGTGCGAGCTGTTGGTGCGAGGCCCGCAGACTCCTGGCGAGTTGCGTGGTCGCGCCAGTCGGATGGCGCCGTTCTCGGACGTTACGGAGACGGAAGCGGCTTTGAACCGCCTCACGGAACGGGAGGATGGGCCGTTTGTCGTGCGGCTCGCTCGGGAGCCCGGTAGGAGGGACTCGCGGTACGCGCATCTGTTTAGCGGGCAGGTGGAGGGCGCTGAGAGCGCCGGACCCACGGCTGCCTCGCACGGGGCTGGCTCGCGTGCTGCGCTGGGCGCATCGAATGCCGTCTCCTCCGAGGTCAGCGCGGTGGCCGGCGGCTCGCCGCCCGAGGTGACCTTCCCAGCGTCCCGGAATGATGAGCGCCTCGCGCGTCTCGAAGAAGAAGTTCAGGCGTTGCGCGCCGAGATGGCGGACCTGAAGAGCCGACTCGGCGACTGAATCGTGCGATGGGGACTGGGCGTCCTGGCAGCTTTGGCGAGCACGCCGGCCTTCGCGCAGACTGCCAGCAATCCACCTAACACCCCGGTCAGCCAACCGGCCAGCTACGCATTCGCTCTGATGAATCAGCGCTCCTTGACCTTTTCCCTGCCCGTCGCCTTGTAGCGCTCCATCAGTGCGTCGAATTCGAAAGCCGCCTTGCGTACCTTCGGATCGGCCTTGATGAGGACGTGTATCTGTTTCCGGTAGAGCGCCATTCGCAGAGGAACTGCCGCGGCTTCAGAGTCGTAGGTGCGGCCGCTGACGAACGCCATGGAGGCCGACCCGTTCGCATCGTCCACGAACTTTGGAGTGCACTTGTGGACGGCGATGTAGGTTCCGGTGGGCTGTTCGTCCTGACAGTGCGTGTTGTATCCCGGTACCGTGTTTGCCCGGTTGAACGCGGCAAAAAAGGCGTCCGCGGCCTTATCGACCTCCTTGCGAAGCCGGTACATTTTTTCCTTGTGGCCCTCGACGGTGACCTCTGCGGTCACGTCCTTCTCGAGGAGGAGACCGCCGGGTTCCGTGCCGACCTTGGGCGCTTCCGGCGAATCCGGATCGGCGTGTGCCGCCGTCAAAAATGACCCACAGACCAATACCAGAAGAGCGGCGCGCTTCACGGAAGAAGACTCCCTTGGGGAGACGCGTATTGATGGCTAGTGTGCCCGCCCCGGGGCATCCCGGCGAGGAGGCTGACCGCAGTGCGGCCACGGCCGCTCGGATGCTACGGAGTCACTGTCAGCGTCGTCGTTCTCACATGGGCCGAGTCCGGCCCGGCCATGACCTCGAAGGCGCCGGGCTCGACGACGTGCTTCATGTCCTTGTTCCAGAACGCCAGCGAGTTGGAGTCCAGGGTGAACGTCACGGTCGTCGAGGCGCCGGCAGCGAGGCTGACGCGCTTGAACCCCTTCAACTCCTTCACGGGACGGGTAACCGAGCTCACCACGTCATGAATGTACAGCTGTACGACTTCGTCTCCGGCCATCGTACCGGTGTTACGGACGTCGACCGTCACCGCCGCGCTGCCGTCGGGCTTGATCTGGCTGGACGACAGTCGGGGCGCGCTGATGTCGAACGTTGTGTAGGAGAGCCCGAAGCCGAACGGGTAGAGCGGCTCTTTCGATCCGAACAGATAACCGCGGTGGGCGCTGGGTTTCTGGTTGTAGAAGATCGGGATCTGGCTGATCGAACGCGCGATGGTCAGGGGCAACTTGCCGCCCGGGTTCGCGTCCCCGAACAGGATGTCCGCCAGGGCCGTGCCCCCCTCCTGGCCGGGATACCAGCCTTCGAGAATCGCGTTGGCTTTGTCGGTGAGCTCGGGCGTCGACAGGGGAGGGCCGTTGATCAGCAGCACAACGACCGGCTTGCCCAAGGCAAACAGGGCATCGGCCAGCTCTTGTTGCTGGGCGATGAGGCCGATGTCGGCGCGATCGCCCAGATGGTCGGCCGCCCACGCCTCCCGGCTGATGGCTGCGTTCGTGCCGATCACCAACACGATCACGTCCGCGGCGCTTGCGACCTGACGTGCTGCATCGATCCTGCGCAGATTCTCGTTGCGGTCCGCCAGGACCACATTGTCGGAGAACCAGGTTCCCATTTGCGTAATGCGCACGCCTTCGGAGGTGACAACGTTGACGCGGTTGCCCAGCTTGGCCCGAATCCCTTCGAGAACACTGACCGTATGCGCCGGAACGTTGGAATAGCCGCCGATCTGGGCCTGGGCGGCATTGGGGCCGATGACCGCCAGCGTCTTGAGCCGATCCGCGTGCAGGGGCAGAGTGCCGTCGTTCTTCAGAAGCACGGCGGACTTGCGCGCCGTCTCGACGGCCAGTGCGCGCGCTTCTGCGTTGTCGGTGATCTTCTCGGCGTAGGCGGCATCGGCATACGGGCTCTCGAACAGGCCCGCCTGGAATTTCATTCGTAGCATGCGCCGCACGGCGTCGTCGATCTGAGTTTGAGAGATGCGACCCGACGCCAAGGCCTGTGGGAGTTTGCGGTAGGCCTCGCCGTCCGGCATGTCGAAATCCACTCCGGCGTCGAGCGCGCGGACCGCGGCACTCTCGAGATCCGGCTCGACGTGGTGCAGCGTCACGAGCTGCTCGATTCCTTCGTAGTCGCTGACGACGGCGCCTTTGAAACCGATCTCGTTCCGCAGAATATCGTGGAGGAGCCAGTGGTTGGCGTGGGACGGCACGCCGTCGATTTCGTTGTAGGAGGGCATGACATCCGCCGCTCCGGCGCGTTGGATTGCAGCTATGAACGGAGGGAAAAATTCTTCACGCAGGACGCGCTCGGAGATTTCCGCCGGCCCTGTGTTGGTTCCACTTTCCGGCTGGCCATGACCGGTCATGTGTTTCAGTGTGGCGAACACATGCCCAGTCGGGAGGCCTGATTCCAGGGGTGTCGAGCTGCCCTGGAATCCCTTCACGGCGCCCACGCCCAACTCGCCTACGAGATATGGATCCTCGCCGTAGGTTTCATCGATGCGACCCCAGCGGGGGTCGCGAGAGACATCGACGACCGGCGCCAACACGAGTTGTACGCCTCGAGAGCGAATTTCCCTCGCGACTACCGTGAATACCCGGGTCAGGAGGTCCGGGTCCCAGGTGCTTGCCAATGCCAGCGCCTCGGGGAAATGCGTGGCTCCTCGCGCAGCGTAGCCGTGCAGGCCCTCTTCATGGAACAGGGCCGGAATACCCAGCCGGGTCTGGGTCAATTGGTAGGTCTGGACAGCGTTGACCAGCGCGACCGTCTGGCGTGCGTCTCGGAACGGCTTCTCTACGGGACTAGGATCGCCAGCACCATGCAGGTCGTTGGGCCGCACGAAATGACCGATTCCTTCCGGGTAGAGGCTCTTGGCTTTGACCGGGTCAAATTGCCCCGCGGCTGTCAGAAGCTCGGCTTTACGGTTCCAGACGGCGGTGATCTGCGCGATCTTTTCTTCGAGTGTCATGCGTGAAAGGAGATCTTCTACGCGCGCTGCAACAGGCGCTTTCGCGTCCTGATACAAGGGTTTGG
This sequence comes from Steroidobacteraceae bacterium, assembly GCA_036499585.1. Lineage (GTDB taxonomy): Bacteria > Pseudomonadota > Gammaproteobacteria > Steroidobacterales > Steroidobacteraceae > 13-2-20CM-66-19. Next base: position 39,840 of record DASYDM010000027.1, on the reverse strand, counting down.
CTGTGCTCGCAGCCAATGCGCTGCTCGTTCCCACCACCACGGAAGCCAACACCCACCCGACACGTCGCACTCGCGCCGGAACCGATCGTCGTGACCCTTTCATCCGCGCCCCCTGTTTGACCGTTCGCCGCCCGGCACACCTCGAGCGAGACGGGCTGGTATCGGTATCATACGACCACGCTGCCAGCGAATGCCAAGCCCGCGCGGAAGCTGAAAGTTGCGCTCAGTGAATTGGTAGCGCTATCATCGGGGCGTCGAGGGGGACAAGAATGCGCCAAGCATCCACAGCACCGCCGGAGTGAGGGCTCCTGTCGTGCGGCGGTCTCGAGGGCGTGTGTCCAACACGCCTTGCATATCGATCAGGTTCGTGTCCCCGCTGCTCTTGCCAGACTTTCCTTTTCTCAGGGGGACACCGTGAAAGATCTGAAGCCAACGGCATTCGCTGCAGCCGGTCTGCTGGGCGTGTGCATGAGTGTGGGAGTGGCCGGGGCGCAGCAGGCGCCGGCACAACCACAGGCCCAATCAGGCCTCGAGGAGGTCGTGGTCACCGGCTATCGCCGCAGCCTCGAGGAAGCGACCGACGCCAAGCGCAACGCGACCGGATTTTCCGACTCGATCTTCGCGGAAGACATCGGCAAATTTCCGGATACCAACATCGCCGAGTCCTTCAACCGCATTCCCGGCATCACGATCAGTCGTGACATCACCGGCGAAGGCACCAACATCGCGATTCGCGGGCTTGGCACCAACTTCACCAAGGTCCTGCTGAATGGCGCTCCCGTGGCGGTAGCCTCCACCGGTACGACGGATGCGACGAATACCAACCGGGAGGTCGACCTCGACCTGTTCCCAACGGAGCTGTTCACACAGCTCACCGTGAAGAAGAGCTCGTCCGCCGACATGATCGAGGGTGGGGCCGCCGGTACCGTCAACATGCGCAGCGCGCGGCCGTTCGACAACGTCGGGCCGCACTTCGTGTATTCGGTCCAGGGGACCAAGAACCAGAATGTCGGCAATTGGGGGGAGCGTGGCTCGCTGATCGCCAGCGAAACCTGGGACAACGGCTTCGGTGCGCTGATCGGAATCGCAGCCGTCCGCAATCCGATCAACGTGACGGGCTTCGAGACGATCGGCTGGACGCATGCGCAGCTTTCGGCGACGCAGTGCAACGCTCCCGGGAGCACAGCCAACACCTGCAATGCGACCGGCAATGGCAACTGGACGATCCCCGGAACCGTCCCCGCCGGAGCGGGTAACGGCCTTGCCGACGGCGCGGCGGTGACCAACGCTCTGCTGCTCGCGCAGAATCCCGGTCTGACGACGCAGCAGCTGAACAATGCCCTGATTCCGCGACTGGGCCGCAATGCGGACGAGCAGGGCACCCGCGATCGCTACAACGGCATCGTCAGCCTCGAGTACCGCCCGAGCGAGTCCCTGCAGTTCTATGTGGACTCGATGTACGGCCACAAGAAGAACGATGAGAAACGCTTCGATATGGACTGGATCGGCCGCAGCGGCTCGATGATTCCGGTGGGTCTGAAGGTCGATCGCACCGATTGCAGCAACGGCTGCGTCGCGACCGGCGGTACTTTCGCGAACTCACAGTTCTTTTTGGAGTACCGGCCCTACATCGAGACCGTGAAGTTCTGGGGTGTGAACCCCGGCTTCAGCTGGCAGCTCGCCGATGCCTTCAAGATGGATGCGCAGCTCAACAAGACCGACAGCAACTTCCATCGGGAGGTCCCGTCCGTGCTCGTGGTGACGAACCCGACGAGCGCCACCACCAGCTCCGGCGTGACGGTGAGCTACTCGAACGACGGTTATCTGCCCGTCACGGCCAGCTCCGTCGACCTCGACAATCCCGCCAATTTCGGCTGGGGCAACTCCTCGCGCGTCAACATCCAGGACGAGGAGCGTCACACCGGCACCAAGGGTGCCCGCATGAATTTTACCTGGGGCAAAGGCGGCCCGCTCAACCTGATGTTCGGGGGTGCCTATGACGACACTCTGCGGCGCATCTCCGCGCTCGACAACAGCCAGGCCTGGCAGAACTCCGTCTGCGGTGACAATCCCAACATCTTCGTTCCGGGCCCGAACCTGAACCCACCCTGCAACGGGCTCGTGCAAACGGGGCTGCCGGGGTATCCGCCCTATCCGGCGTGGCCGGGATACGGCACGGGCTACACGGCCGGTAAGTCGGGGCCGGTGGCCTACCAGGGGTCGGTGGTCCCGCAAAGCGCGGTTCCTTCGTACCTCACGCCGGGGCCCGGCGGATTCGTGGTCGTGGACTGGAACAAGTTTGCGGCAGCGACGAACTACTCCGCCTTCCACGCCGCCGAGGCCAACGCACCGCCCGCTACCTCATCCAATACGAGCGCCAACGCCGGTTTCGTGGAGGAGAAGGTGGCCGGGTTCTACCTCGAGCTCAATGGCGACACGACGTTGGACGGCAACCGCCTGCGCTACACCATCGGTGGACGTTACGTACACACGGACCAGTCGATCGGTGGCTACGTTTCGGTCCCCAATCCGAAGAACACGCCCGCCCAGGTCAACAACGTCGAACAGCCTGTTGACGGGTCGCTCTACCCGAACACCCTGAATTTCGTTTACACCAACAACACGTATCACAATTTCCTGCCATCCGGTGAGATTGCCTACAACCTCTCGGAGAAAGCCGTGGCGCGATTCGCTATGTCTCGAACCCTGACCCGGCCGGATCCGAGTGCCATGCTGCCAGGAGTCGGCTTCAGCGACGTCTCCGCGAATACCGGTACGCAGGGAAATCCCGCGCTGGCGCCGTTCCTGTCGGAGAACATCGACCTGGGGCTCGAGTACTACACCGGAAACGAGGGCTATGTCGGCCTGGCGGCGTTCAGGAAGCGCCTCACCGGATTCACGTCCAACGGCAACACCACGGTTCCGTTCTCCTACCTCGCGCAATACGGCATCACGTACGACAATCTGACCTTGAGTCAACAGCAAGCGCTCAATCTGCGGGGTGGACCGTCCCAGGCGGTCGTCACACTGACGGAGCAGGTGAACGCGACGGGTGCGTTGATCGTCAACGGCCTCGAGTTCAACTGGGTTCAGCCGCTGGACTTCCTACTGGGTCGTTGGGTCAACGGATTGGGATTCACCTTCAACTACACGCTGGTCGATCAGAGCAGCTCGGGCGCGGCTCCTGCCACGGCCCTTGGTGTCGCACCGCATACGTACAACCTGACCGGGTACTACGAACATGGGCCGGTCAGCGTGCGTCTGTCGACAGTGTACAACCGGGGTTCACAGACTCAGCCGCTGAACCAGCAAGGCATCACCAACGCTGCGATCTATTCGGCTGACTACAAGCAGTGGGACTTCTCCTCGAGCTTGGATCTGGCGAAGATTTTCGGCTGGTCTCATACCGTGGAAGTTACCGGTGACGTGCTGAATGTGTTCGACGCGAAGCAACGTCAGTACTTCCAGTTCCAGGACGCGACCTTCACGCTATACAACCCGGGTCGGCAGATCATGCTCGGTGTTCGCGGACGGTTCTGACGGCGAGGATGGACAGGGGGAGGGAAGTTATGCACCCTCCCCCGATCTTTGACGGTGCGCGAGGGCGCAGGTACACACCGAGGTGCAGACAGGCGCATCGCAAGAGGTCGTGGCAGTGGGTCGATACCGCTGGCGTATCTGCGCGCTGCTGTTTGCGGCCACGACACTCAACTATATCGATCGCCAGGTGCTGGCGGTTCTCGCGCCCGAGCTGACGAGGATCTTTGGATGGACCGAGATCGAGTACGCGGACATCGTCAGGGCATTCCAGGCCGCCTACGCGCTGGGGCTGCTTGGCGCGGGTGCGCTGGTCGACAGACTGGGCACGCGGATCGGCTATGCCGTGGCGATCGCCATCTGGAGCGTTTCGGCGATGAGTCACGCGCTCGCCCGAACGGTCCTGCAGTTCACTCTCGCTCGTTTCGCACTCGGTCTGGGCGAGGCTGGCAATTTTCCAACGGCGATCAAGACGGTTGCGGAATGGTTTCCCCGTCGCGAGCGGGCGTTTGCGACAGGGTTGTTCAACGCGGGCTCCAACGTCGGCGCCGTGATTGCGCCTCTCATCGTGCCGTTTGTCGCGCAACGATGGGGTTGGCAGTACGCGTTCCTGTTCACCGGCGTGCTGAGTGCCGCGTGGCTCATGACTTGGCTGTTGAGCTACCGATCCCCCACTCGGCACGCCGGTGTCGGCGCGGCTGAGCTCGCTTACATCCAATCCGATCCGCCGGAGCCGGCGGTGGCGCTGCCTTGGTTGCAGCTGCTGCGGCATCGCCAAGCCTGGTCGTTCGTCGCCGCGAAGTTCCTGACGGACCCGGTGTGGTGGTTCCTGTTGTTCTGGTTGCCGAAGTTTCTGAACAGCACCTATGGACTGTCGCTGGTCGATCTCGGGCCGCCCCTGATCGTGATCTACGTGATGGCCGATGTCGGCAGCATTCTGGGTGGCTGGCTGTCCAATGCGCTCATCCGCCGGGGGTGGACCGTGAATCGCGCGCGAAAGACCGCCATGCTCGTGTGCGCGATCGCCGTAGTACCGATCGTATTTGCGGTGTTCGTCAAGAGCCTTTGGGCGTCCGTCGCGCTGATTGGCCTGGCTACGGCGGCGCACCAGGGATGGTCCGCCAACGCTTACACGTTGACCTCGGATATGTTTCCGCGCCGGGCAGTGGGGTCGGTGGTGGGACTCGGGGCCTTCGCCGGTGCGATTGGCGGCATGCTGATCGCGACGTTCACCGGCTTCATCCTGCAGACCACCGGTAGCTACGCGCCGCTGTTCGCGCTGGCGGCTTGCATGTACCTCATTGCGCTGGCAGTGATTCATGGGCTCGTGCCCCGACTCGAGCCCGTGTCGGATTCCGCTCGGGCGTAAGGTCCGACCACTGCTCCGACGAAACCTCCACCGACATCCGTGCTCAGAATCGATCCATCGGCGCCTTGCGTCAGCGGTTTCCAGCCGGCGGCATCCGCGTCGAAGTAGAAGGAGTAGGAGCCGGCCGTGCCGCTGATACGAAGCTTGATGGACGCTCGGTCCTTCAAAGCCATCGAGGTGACTCGCTCGGTGGTCGGGCCATTGCGTTTCTCGAGGAACAGCTCGATGGGTGCCTCGATCATGTTGGCGCCCAGGGTCGCGCCAATGGGTGTGTTACGACGCACGCCGAGGAAATACCAGTGACTCTCGTTCTGGAAAGCAGCGAGGCCGGCGGCGACGCCCGGAGCTTCCGGAAGCGCGAGTTGTGTGCTCGCGTCAAAGGACAGGTGCTGTTGGCGCCGCGCAAGGAACGAGGGGTTCGTGAGGGCATTCAGCGGTACGGGGAGTGGGTGGATGGCTAGCCAGCCCGGTCGTGCGGTCAGGTCGGCCCATTGTGTGGTGGGGATGCGCAGGCGTAGCCATTCGGGGTTGAGACTTGGGGAGTCGAAGTCGTCTCGCCAGGTGAAGTTGCCGCTCAGCGGCGATTGCGTGTCGCCCGTGGCTGCGTCACGGGCCGTGGTAGTGGCGTCCCGCGGAACGGCGGCGTTACGCGTGGTGTGCGGCGCGGCGCCCCGCATAGCAGAGCCCGTGGTGCCTGCGGCCGACGCCCCCGCCCGCGCGCCCTCGACCCTCGGTCCCTCCATGACATACGGGATGGCCTTGCCGTGATCGAGAATCACAGGCCAGCCTTCACGCCACGTGACAGGCAGCAGAAACGTCTCCCGGCCGGTGTTGTAGTGCACTCCGTCATACACGCGCGATGCGAGAAAGACCGCCCACCACTTCCCGTCAGGACCTTCCACGAGATCGGCGTGACCGGCGTTCTCGATCGGTTCGGCTCGAGTGGGCGGCAGATCCCGCTGGGTCAGGATTGGATTGCCCGCGTAGGGCGAAAAAGGTCCCCAGGGCGAATGGCTCCGCAGCACGACTTCCGAGTGATGCACGCTGGTGCCGCCTTCGGCGCACATCAGATAGACCCACTCACCGCGTCGATACAGGTGGGGCCCCTCGATCCACGCCGGTTTCTGGCTGATGTCCACTCCACCGTTGATGAGCACCTTTCGCGGGCCGACGAGCTTGCGTTTCGCGAGGTCGAACTCCTGGATCCAGATTGCCCGATGGCCGTCGTAGCGGGGCTTCTCGGCCGGAGGGCCGTTGTTGAGCAGATACACCTTGCCGTCTCGATCGAAGAACAGGGAGGGATCGATGCCGTCGAGCTCCGGGAGCCAGATCGGATCCGACCACGGTCCCGCGGGATCACGCGCGAAGGAAAGGAAATTGCCTCCGGCGTCTACGGCCGTGTTGAGGACATAGAAGACGCCGTCGTGGTACGTGATCGACGGAGCGAACACGCCTCGGGACACACCCAGGCCCTCGAACCTGAGTTCGCCGGGGCGGTCGATGACATTGCTGACGTGGCGCCAGTGCACGAGGTCACGGCTCTCGAAGACGGGGATGCCGGGGAAGTATGTGAACGTTGAGTTCACAAGATAGAACCGGTCGCCTGCGCGCGTGATGCTGGGATCGGGGTAGAAACCCGCGAGAATGGGGTTGCGATAGCTGCCAGCGGGAAGAGGCTTGTCGAACACGGCATCATGGCCGCTGTATTCGAACCAGTTGAAGTAGGCGGGCGGGGTGGCTGTGATGAGCTGCGCCGTACCGGCCGCAGCGGTGGCAACCTGCGTGGCGCGCGCCGCGGGATGGGGCGTGACGACGGTAGGCGTGGCCTCAACGCCAGCCGTGGCGACCACGCAATTTAGCGCGGCGGTCGCCACGAGAGCCGCCAAAGCTTTTTTCAGGAGCATGTCCGATGACCGAAGTGAATGTTGAGTTCGACACCCAGGGGTCTCTTCGCGACCGCACTATCGTCGCGGCCCGCGTCATTGTGACGTGTCCCGGCAGAAACTTCGTCACCCTCAAGATCGAAACCCGCTCCGGTGTGTTTGGCCTGGGCGACGCGACGCTCAATGGGCGCGAGCTGGCGGTGGCGGCTTACCTTCAGGAGCACGTTGTTCCCAACCTCATTGGCCGCGATGCGGGGCGAATCGAAGACACCTGGCAGTTTTTCTATCGTGGAGCCTACTGGCGCCGCGGCCCCGTGACCATGACTGCGATCGCTGCCGTCGACGTCGCTCTATGGGACATTGTTGCCAAGCTCGCTGGCTTGCCGCTGTATCAACTGCTGGGTGGTCGCTCGCGCGAGGGCGCTCTGGTGTACGGGCACGCCAACGGTCGCGACTTCGAGGAAGCGAGCGCGGAGGTGGGCCGTTTCATGGAGCTTGGCTACAAGGCCATTCGGGCTCAAAGCGGAGTGCCGGGCGTGAAGAAGCCGTACGGCGTCTCGAGCAACAAGAATGCGTACGAGCCCGCCGAGAGTGTGCTCCCCGCCGAGACCGAATGGTCGACTCCTGAGTATCTGCAGACTGTTCCCAAGCTGTTCGAACGCCTGCGCGCGGACCATGGCCCGCAGGTTGAGTTGCTGCACGACGTCCACCATCGGTTGACCCCTATCGAAGCCGCTCGACTGGCTCGCGATCTCGAGCCCTACCGGATGTTCTGGCTCGAGGACCCGACCCCAGCGGAGAATCAACGCTCATTCGAGCTCATCCGCCAGCATTCCGTGACACCGATCGCCGTGGGTGAAGTCTTCAACTCGATCTGGGATTGCAAACATCTGATCGAAAATCAGCTGATCGACTATTTGCGCACTACGATCGTCCACGCCGGCGGCATCACCCATCTGCGGCGCATTGCCGACTTCGCAGCGCTGCACCAGGTCCGGACCGGCTTCCACGGCGCGACGGATCTATCACCCGTCTGCATGGGCGCAGCGCTGCACTTCGATGCCTGGGTGCCGAATTTCGGCATACAGGAATACATGCACCACACGAAGGAAACCGACGAAGTGTTTCCGCACGACTACGCGTTCCGGGATGGGAGGTTGTATTGCAGCGAGTCGCCGGGCCACGGCGTCACTCTCGACGAGGCGTTGGCGGCGAAGTTTCCGTACTCGCCCAAGCAGCTGCCGATTGCCCGGTTGAAGGATGGGACGATGTGGGACTGGTAGCGGCGGGCCGCTGCTCTGCGACCGGGCATCATTGGATGCGGATCTCGAACGGTCCAGCAGGTAGGCCGCTGGTGTCGAACAGCGTGCACACCGGGCTGTTGGCCCAGCACAGGCGCACCCGCGTGGGTGGCGGGGACGCCGCGCCGCCGCTTGGGGCCGCGGGGGCGTTGCGAGTGCCGCTGTTTGGGCCGCCGCCGGCAGTGAGGGCTGCGCCCGCGGTCGACGGCGTGAGGATCACGCGATTGCCATCGATAGACGCGTCGGCGTACCGACACGACGCCTGGTCCTGCCCGCACAGCTCAAACCCAACAGGGTGATCCGACCCGAGCGACACGAGCTTGCCATCCACCTCACCGAACGTTACGACGACGTTCGCGCCATCGCGATGCGCTGATGTCGGAACGGGGCCGGACGCGGTAACCGATTCGTGGAAGATCACGTGTCGGGCTGCGCGGGCGAGCCGGCGCCCGAGCTCCTGCTTGTTTGCAGGGTGAATGTCGTAGCGATCGCCGATGTCGATGGTTACCGCCAATCCGGCGTTCTGATCCTGAGCCACGGCGAGGCGCTCGGCCTCCCGAACACCGGCCCATCCGCTAGGGGCGGGGGCTGTCGCAGCGGACCCGTAGCCCGCGAGCTGAACGATCAGAAACGACAGCGGCGTCTGGAACTCCTCCCGCCAGTCGCGCATCAAGCTCGCCAGCAGGCCCTGATATCGGCCCGGTTCCTCTGTGTTGGATTCACCCTGATACCACAAGACCCCCCGCATCGTGTACGGCGCTAGCGGGGCGATCATTGCGTTGTGGATCATCGTCATGCCAGCCACTGATTCCCAGGGCGCTCGCGGTACCCGGCCGACGCTGTTTGGGGCTATCTCGTAGTGCCACTCGCCATTCAGCGGAATCGTCTCGCCACCGGCGAGGTGCACGGCCCGCTCTGCCGCGGGGCCGTAGATCCCGCCGAAGGCGTACGTGTCGAGAGCGGCTATCACGACCGTGTTGTCACCCGTATGCAACAGCCCCGGAGGGACGCTGTAGTTACGGTGTACGCCGGGGCCGGACGTGGTCCCGATGAAGCGACCGTTCAGCCACGTTTGATCGACCTCATCGACGGTTCCGATCGAAAGTTTGCCTCCCTGCGCAGCCTGCGCGGCAGTCAGACGAAATGTCGTCCGGTACCACACCAGACCGTCGAAACTCGCAAGCTCCGGGACGCCCCATTTCTCCCAGTAGCCGAGGCCGTCGGGTGCCTTGCGCCAATTGTTGAGTGACCCCGCCTCAGGTGCAGCGCGTGTCGTTGCCCACGGTTCGGCAGTACTCGTTGGCGGCCGATGGGCGCTCCACCACGATTCGAATGAGTGGCCCCACTTGGCGGTGCCCTCCGCCGCATCCGTTTGGTAGGAGTGCAGGATGTCGAGCAGGGCGTCGTTGCCTCCCGCCGCGCTCAATGCCTTGTCACTCATCCATGTCTGAATTGCGGAGCCGCCCCACGAGGAGTTGATGAGACCCATCGGAGCGTGCACGGTTTTCTGCAACTCGCGGGCGAAGTAATAGCAGGCGGCCGAGAAGTCGCCGACGGTTGTCGGCGTGGTCGGCTGCCATTCGACCGGGCTGACGAAGATCGGCAGTGGGGTCAGGCTTGTCCGGTCCGCGAGCGACAGCATTCGGATGCTGTCGTTTGATGCACCCCTGATCTCGGACTGCGAGTCCAAACCACGGCGGACCTGGAGTTCCATGTTGGATTGGCCGGAACAGAGCCAGACATAGCCGATCAGCACGTCACGGATCGAAATGCTGTCGCCGGATTCGGATTCGACGTGAAGGTCGTACGGCCCTCCCGGGGGAAGGGGCGGGAGGATGGCGGTCCAGCGGCCGCTGCCGTCGGCGGTTGCGGTGGCAGTGGTCGCGGCCGAGGGTGTCGCCGCCGCCGCCGCCGCCGCCGCCGCCGCCGCCGCCGCCGCCGGGGGCGCCGTGGTGGCGGCGGGCGGTGGGGCGGCGGTGCCCGTGGCCTTCCCGGCGGCCGTCGCTGTCTCAGCCGACGCTTCCGGCGCCTCTCTTGGTGCTGCGCCAGCCGACGGTGTCAGCGTGACCGTCACTCGCTGCGCAGGCGTCGTCCACCCCCACACCTTGACCGGCTGCCCTGTTTCCAACACTGCGTGGTCGCGAAACAGCGGATGCAGGAGCGGCAGCGCTTCCAGGCTGGGTGGAGGAGGCTCGCAGGCGCGGTGGTGCTCGGGATCGCCAGGGATATACGGATGGCAGATATCTTCGTAGTAGGCGAGGGGGTGTTCCGGCGGCGCGTATCCTGCCGGTAGCGGGCGCTTCGAGAACGTCTGAAAGTACGCGATGCTGGCGTCGCGCCACCACTTGGCGTCCCGCTCCTGAAGGTCGAGAAACGCCTTCGTTTGGGCGTAGCGTTCAGGATCGACGTACGACTCCAATGACGCCCACGTCTTGCGCATGTCGGCAACGTTCTGCACGCCGTGTGTGTAGTGAATGACCAACTCGTCCCAGAGCGACCTGCCGGACGGAAGGCGCCTGTCCCACGGTACGCGGTGAAACCAGAGCAGAAACCTTTCCGGTGTCTTCTCGAGACTCTCGAACTGAGCTGCGACTGGCGGTGCGTATTGCGCGACGGCGTTGCTGCCAGTCGAAGTGCGGTCAAACCCGATGCCTTTTGAGTCGGCGCGGTGGTAGTAAACCGCTTTCCAGTCTTCGCGATTGCCGCTGACATCCCACGGTTGAGGCCCGTAGTGATGTCCATGCGCCATGAGGCCCGATAGGCCTAACGGGGTCATGTAGTCCACGACGGTCTCGCGTGAGCCCATCATCATCGCGACGACTCGCTTGACCACCATCGGTTCGTTGGAGAAAGTCATTCGCGCCCATTCTTCCGCGATCGACTCTGCTGACAACCCCGGATCCCAGGCGAGGCGCCCGAAGGCGTACCAGTTGGCCTGATCAAAGGTGGATCCTGTCCAGTCGCGGTCGGCGCCGATGTTGGCTACGCCGGCAATTCCCGTCTGTCGATAGCCCTGCAGGGAGCCGTCGATCACGCGCCGAACCGTGGAGCCCTTTCCCCGCACGAAAGTGTCCGAGCCGAGCACTTCTTCCCACATCGTTCCAAGGTAGGCGATGTTGGTGTTGAGCCCGAGATACTCCTTGGTCAGCTGCACCTCGAGCATCAGCGGTGTTTTCGGCATCTCGCCGAACAGAGGGTGAAAAGGCTCGCGGGGCTGAAAGTCGATGGCGCCGTTCTTGACCTGCACCAGCACGTTGTCGCGGAATTTCCCGTCCAGGGGTTTGAATTCGCTGTATGCCTGCTTTGCGCGGTCGTCGGGCTGATCCTGCGAATACACAAATGCGCGCCACATGACGATGCCACCGTGACGCGCCAAAGCATCCGCCAGCATGTTTGCGCCGTCCGCGTGGGTCCGTCCGTAATCTTGCGGACCGGGCTGGCCCTCGGAGTTGGCTTTGACCAGGAAGCCGCCGAAATCCGGGATGCGGCGATAGATGTCGTCGACCTTGGCCTGCCACCAGGCCCGCACGGCCGGATCCAGAGGATCGGCACTCTTCAGTCCCCCCAGCTCGATGGGAGCACTGAAGCGCGCACTCAAATAGACCTTGATGCCGTAAGGTCGAAAGATCGCGGCCAAGGCCTCGACTTTCTGCAGGTAGGGCTCTGTCAGAACGAGGGCGTTGGCGTTGACGTTCGTCAGTACCGTGCCGTTGATTCCTATCGATGCGCAGGCCCGCGCGTAGTCGGTGTAGCGCGGGTCGTGATAGTCGGGAAGGGTGAACCAGTCCCAGATCGAGTTGCCCGCGTAGCCACGCTCCACCGACCCGTCCAGGTTGTCCCAGTGGTCGAGGATACGGTGTTGGATTTTCGGGGCGGAGGTGAGGTCTATCGATGTTAGCGGCTGGTGGGTCTGTATCAACCGGAGGAGATGGAAAGCGCCGTGCAGCACGCCGACATCGTCGTTTGCCGCGATGGCGATGGCGCGGTGGCCTGCGATAGTCGCCGCGACGATGCGATAGCCTTCCGTGCCTGTCGACTTGAGATCGAGTTTCAGGGACGAAATCACCGGGGAAGATCGTGGAGTCCCAAATACAACGGCTCCGTCACGTGAGACCTCTGACGTGAAGGGAACGGATGAGCCCGCGAGGCCGTTCATGCCACGGATCAGTTCCGCTTGAGCGGCGAGGAGAGTCGGGGAAGCGCCGCTACCGACTTCGATCAGTTGGCTGGGGATCGGTGCGCCGGTTCCTGGGGCATAGCGTAGCCACAAGTCGTAGCCATCCTCGGCCTGCGCGGGTACTGCGAACCACAGCGCCAAGGCCAGCGCGAAGAACCATGACAGGGTCAGCCGCCCCGCGGGGCGGTGAAAACCGCGAATCGGCATCGGATCCCCCTCGGCGGGCCGAGCCCCAAGCAGGGTGGCCTTGCTGGTAACGCTACCATAACGCGCGGTGCGGCGCGAAGCAGCGAGGGGCTTGGGCCGGGCATGGCGGCCCCAGCACGGGCAGCACGGCGGCAGGGCGGGATGAGCGCAGGTCGGGCACGCTCTGCCCGTAAGACGCTAGTTCGTGTTCCGCCGTCCGCGGCCGGTCCCGACGAAGATCAGGGAGCCGCCGCCGGTAGGTTCGACCTCGGGGCCCTTGGCCGATGCGTTCTCGACGATGCTTCGAGCCCGGGCGCTTGCGGCCTGCGCCTCCTCTGAAGCCGTGTCGGCCTCGACCGGGTACGCGAGCAGGTATCCCTGGACGCCCAGTGGCCCGCACTGAGACAGAAACTCGAGCTGGGCAGGTCGTTCGACGCCTTCCGCGACCACCTGCAGTCCCAGCCCGTGGCACAGGGCAACGATGGAACGGACGATGGCAGCCGATCGTGGATTCGTATCCACGCCCTCGACCAGCATGCGATCGAGTTTCACCCGAGTGATCGGCAACTGCTCGAGCGAGGTCAGCGACGAGTACCCGATCCCGAAGTCGTCCAAGGCAATCGACACCCCCATCTCGCGCAACCGTCTCAGAGACTCGATGGTGTGGGTTCCGGTTTGGAACACGGTCTCCGTCAGCTCGAGCTCGAGTGCGCTGGGCGGCAGTCCCGTGACTTCCAAGGCTCGCGAGATGTGTTCGACGAAGTCGCTCTCGAAGAACTGGGGTGGCGAAACATTGATCGCCACACAAGCACGATGCCAACCCTGAGCGCGCCATGCGGCCGCCGTCGAGGTGGCCGAGCGGAGCACCCAATCAGTGAGTTCGTGGATGAGCCCCGTCTTCTCCGCGATGTGGATGAATTCCGTGGCGGTGGCGATGCGCCCATCCGGTTTGCGCCAACGCAGCAGGGCTTCGAGGCACGTCACCTCAAAAGTGTGTAGCGCAACCTGAGGTTGGAACATCAGCAGCAGGTCGCCTGCATCGACCGCCTTGCGCAGGGACTGTTCGAGTCGAAAGCGCTGCGCAGCGGCGTCGTACAGGGCGGGCTTGTAGAGCGCGAAGCGATTGCGCCCGAGCTCCTTGGCGCTGAACAGCGCAACGTCGGCGGCTCTGAGCAGCCCTTCCGCGTTGTCGGCGTGATCGGGGAACAGGCTGGCGCCGACACTGGCGCTCGTCGCGAGAACACGGCCATCGACCGTTATGGGCTGTTGCAGGGCGGCGACCAACTCGGCCGCCTTCGACTCGACCTGCTCGATCGTCGTGACATCCTCGATGAGCATCGTGAACTCGTCGCCGCCGAGCCGCGCGAGCATGTTGGTGCCTGCGGTGGTACGCAGCTTCTCTGCGATGCCCTGCAGCACGCGGTCGCCGAAGTTGTGCCCGAGCGTGTCGTTGATCGATTTGAAGTTGTCTACGTCGAGGAAGAGCAAGGCGAGTCGCTGTTCCGCGGCGGCGGCTTTCGTGAGGGCTCCCGAGAGTCTCGCCGAGAGTTGCCTGCGGTTGGGGAGTTGGGTCAGCGGATCGTGGTGGGCGAGGTGGTGCAGCTGCCGGGTTCGCTCGGCTACATGGCGCTCCAATTGAGCCTGGTGCGCACGCAGTTCGCCCTCGGCCGCGGAAATCCGGTCGGCCATCGTGTTGAACGACTCGGCCATCTCGTCGAGCTCGGCGAGCCCCCCTCGCGGTGCGCGCGCCTGACGATCGCCCCCGGCCAACTCGCGGGTTGCGACTATCAAACGGCGGACGGGAAGGCTGATACTGAACGCCAGCAGCATGGCAACCAATAGTGCAACGACCACCACTGCAGCGCCCGTGTAGGTCAGTGTCTCTTCGGCGGTCTCTGCAGCGGTTGCGGCATGTGCGGCAGCAGTCAACAGATTGCGTCGTGCCGGCTCCTGAAGGCGCTCCTCCACGCGTACCAGCAGGGTGGCACTCTCCTCCAAGAACTCGTGCCGGGCCTGCCCCGTTGTCGCATCGAATTTCTCGATGTTGCGGCGCATGCGCACCGCCAACGCGAAATCCTTACGTTCGAGGTCCAGCCAGGTGTTGCCTGGTGAGTTTTGGAGCTCTGCGGCGTGGGCATTCAACGACGACTCGAACGCCTGTTCGCGCTGGCCGATGACATTCGATAGTTCGGCGTCTCCGCGCACGGCTCCGATGGCGGTGGTCAGTTCCGCGAGCGAGCGCGTCGCAACGACCTGGTTGCCGTTGATGGCCAGCCCCGCGCCTCCGGCGGAGGTGATGCGCTTTTCAACTCGTTCCAAAGCCGCGTGGCGTTCTTCGGCCCAGTCGGCCCGGTCGGAGGCTTTCCGAGCGATCTCGCGACCGCGGTCGACGTGGGAGGAGAGTTGCAAGCGCAGGTCTACATCTTCGGGAGCCAGGTTGGGCTCAGCCCGGTGGCCGAAGTAACTGACAACCGCCGAGTCCAGCTCGCTGCCGGCCGCCGCGATGCCGTCAATACCCACTCCACGGGAGGACTGCAGGTATTCGGTAACCGTACGGTCGTAGGCCACCAGCTTCTCGACCACTGCGCTGGCGCTGCGGGCGAGAGGCTCGTGCTTGGTCTGCATGTTTTGGACAGCGGCGATCGCGTTTTGCGTCGTCTGCTGGGCGAGGACGTGTCCGATGAGGATGACGCCGCCAATTGCGAGGAGGCCCAAAACCAAGACACTGCCGATTCCGAGCCGCCAACCTTGACGGCGGCGAGCAGCCGGAACGGCAGGGTGCCCCGCAGCGGCGGGCACCGTTATTGGGGGCGCCTGTGCGCCCTGCATATCAATCGCGGGTTCTTGCATACGACATAAGCCACTTCATTCACGTAGTCCGTTACGTCGCGCACAGCCGCTATGTGGAAGCGTCATCTTGCGCGTGGGAGATACGTACTTTCCGTGGCGGCCATCGCATAAGCGGAGGGTGACTCGGTGGGAACTGGTGTCGTTCCAGAGGCAAAGGTTGCCAGCGGCGGGATTTGCGTTGCGTGCCCGCGAAAGTGACCACTTTCGTACGCTTTTATAGCCCGCGAATTGACGTGGGTGTTTTCCACGGTGATGTCGCTGTTTGCCTTATACTGGAGGCTCTAACGGAGACACCCAAGATCATGACCGAGATCGCGGATACATTCGACTCGGCCTTCACCAAAGCCGTCGACCTGGGGAATCGGCTCGCGGACAAGGACAAGGACGCGGACCTGTGGGATATCGCCGACGGCCTGCTCGCCGGCGCTCTGCAGTATTGGCTGTATTCACGCCAGCCCTGCGGCGACCCCCGATGCCAGGACTGCATGCCAATCAGCACGGCCGAAGGCCGCATGGCAGAGTTGAAGCGCCTGATGGAACAGCTCGCCTCCGAGAGCGAGTACTTTCACACCCCCACGGACGCCAACGCCGGACGGGCGTAACGGGTGTGAGTACATTGGCGCAAAGGCGCCTGCGGCGCTTTACGCGGACATCAGCTTCGCTTCCGCCGGCAAAAAGCGTCGTTTTTGCCGGCTGTGCCGGAAACGCCTAGGCGCTGTTGCCAGCCCGGGCAGCCTCATCCAACGCCTGCTCGAGGATGTTGAAGCCCTCCTTGAGCAGCGCGTCCGGTATGGTCAGCGGCGCCAGCAGTCGCACCACGTTGGAATAGAGCCCGCACGACAGCAGCACCAGGCCTCGCCGGCCGGCCGCCTGGACGAGCGCTTTGGTCGTCGCCGGATCCGGTTGGTTCGGGTCCCCGTTTTTCACCAACTCGATGCCGACCATCGCCCCCAGAGCGCGCACTTCCCCGATGTTGCGGAATCGGGCCTGCATGCCCTTCAGGCGCGAGCTCATGAAGTTGCCGATGTGGCTCGCCCGCTCGAGCAGATGCTCGTCGCGAATGACTTCCAACACAGCCAGGGCTGCCGCGCAACCCAACGGGGAGCCGGCGAAAGTGCCGCCGAGGCCGCCCGGCTCCGGCGCGTCCATGATTTCCGCTTTGCCGACGACCGCCGACAGCGGTACGCCGCCGGCCAGACTCTTCGCAAGGGTCATGAGATCCGGCTCGACACCCGAATGCTCGATCGCGAACATCTTGCCGGTGCGGCCGAAGCCGCTCTGGATCTCATCCGCGATCAGAAGAATTCCGTGCTGTGTACACAGTTCCCGCAGCTTGCGCAGCAACTCCGCTGGCGCCGTATAGAACCCGCCTTCACCCAGGACCGGCTCGATGATGAAGGCCGCCACGCGCTTCGGGTCGATCTCCGACTTGAACAGGTGCTCGATCGCATCCAGGGTGTGTTGGGTCGTCACTCCATGGAAGGCCATCGGGAAGGGCACGTGATAGACCTCGGGCAGCATTGGCCCGAAACCGGCCTTGTAGGGCTGGACCTTGCCGGTCAGGCTCACGCACGCGAGAGTGCGGCCATGGAAGCCACCGGTGAATGCGATCACGGCAGAGCGCTTGGTGTAGTACCGCGCGATCTTGACCGCGTTCTCCACCGCCTCCGCGCCGGTCGACAGGAAGAGTGTCTTCTTCGGCGTGGCTCCCGGCGCGATGTTGTTCAGACGCTCCGCGAGCTCGATGTAACTCTCATACGGAGTGACTTGGAAGCAAGCGTGCATCAGCTTCTCGAGCTGCTTTGCCACGGCGTCTTTGACCTTCGGGTGTCCATGGCCGGTGTTGACCACCGCGATGCCGGAGGCAAAGTCGATATAGCGGCGCCCCTCTACATCCCATAGCTCGGCATTGGACGCCCGGTCCGCGTAGACCGGGATGGAGTTCGTGATACCGCGCGGAACGGCATTCTGTCGGCGCGCGTGCAGGTCGGCGTTCGAGCTCAAGACCGCTCCTTTATGTGAGGTTCTGCAGGCCCCGGTGCTCAATGAGCGTCCATCCAGTTCCCAGTTCGGGGCCGGAACGGGGCGGAACGGCATTGTGCCCCAATTGCGCGGCAGCGCCGCCTGGGCCTGCGGCCATCGAGGACTCATTTGCGGACGGCCCGCGCCGCCCGCGGCCTGCAAGAGCCGGCAGCCTGCAATGGCCCGAAAATGGCTCTACAATGGTGGGCCTTTGCCTACGGAAGAAACCGTGTCGAGCGACCCTTCCCCTGCCGCCAATTCCGCGGCCATCCGCACAGAAGTCCTGATCATCGGTGCCGGCCCCTGTGGACTCTTCCAGGTCTTTGAACTAGGCCTGCTGGGGATCAAGGCCCATGTGGTGGATTCATTGGCCATCCCGGGCGGCCAGTGCGCCGAGCTGTACCCTGAGAAGCCCATCTACGATATCCCCGCGCTTCCCGTGTGCGGCGCCCAGGAACTCGTGGACCGGCTGCTCGAGCAGATCAAGCCGTTCCACCCCCAGTTGCACCTCGGCCAGGAAGTGACCGGGCTGATCAAGCGCGAGGACGGTCGTTTCGATGTCCGCACCGCTGCCGGCACCGGGTTCGATGCCGGCTCCGTCGTTCTGGCCGCGGGCCTCGGCTCGTTCCAGCCGCGAAGGTTGGGGGTCGAGGGCGCCGAGGCCTTCGAGGGAACGTCGATTCAGTATCGCGTACGCGAGTCGGCGCAACTCGCCGGGCAGCACGTCGTTATCTTCGGCGGCGGTGACTCCGCCCTCGACTGGACTCTCGAGCTCGCGGCGAAGGCGCGCAGCCTGACTCTCGTGCATCGTCGTCCGGAGTTTCGCGCGGCACCCGCTTCGGTCGCGAAGATGCGCGATCTGGTGGCGGCCGGCCGGGTGAGGCATTTCGAGGGGCTCGCGGAGTCCCTGGTGGTCAATGACGGCGTGTTGCGTGGAGTCAACATCAAGGCGCCCGGCGGAGCGGCCCACTCTCTCGAGGCCGACCGGGTCCTGGTCTTTTTCGGCCTGCACCCCAAGCTCGGGCCGATCGCCGAGTGGGGTCTCGAGCTCGAGCGCAAGGTGCTCAAGGTCGACACGGAAAAATTCCAGACCAGCGTCCCCGGGATTTTTGCGGTCGGCGACATCAACACCTATCCCGGCAAGAAGAAGCTCATTCTGTCGGGCTTTCACGAGGCGGCGCTGGCGGCGTTCGGCATCCAGCACTATCTGTATCCGCAGAAGAAACAGTTTCTGCAATACACGACGACGAGTCCGGTGATGCACCAGCGGCTCGGCGTGCCTGATTAATTTTTCGCAATCCCCTTACGGATGGAGAAACGATGATGAAGATGATGCGGTATTCGCTCGTGGCGGCGGTGGTGATCGGTGCCCAGGCTCTGCTGGCCTCCACACCGGCTGCGGCGGCGGACAAGGTGTGCAAGGTCGCGATCGCTGGCAACGATATGATGCAGTACGACAAGAAAGAGATCAGTGTCGCTGCGGACTGCACTGAGATCGAGGTCACGCTGACCCACACCGGCAAGCTGCCCAAGGAGGCCATGGGCCACAACTGGGTGTTGGTGAAGACTGACGACGTGACGGCCGTGGCCAACGCCGGCATGGGTGCTGGTGTGGCGAACAACTACATCCAGGCCGGTGACAAGCGTGTCATCGCCTCCACCAAACTGGTGGGCGGTGGGGAGTCTGCCAGCGTAACCTTCCCCGCCTCGAAGGTGCCCAAGGGTGGTTCGTACACGTACCTGTGCACGTTCCCCGGTCACAATGCGCTGATGCGCGGTACGTTCAAGATCGGCTGAGCCCCGGCTCGACCGCCGTGCGCCGCAGGCGATAAGAGCCTGTGGCGCACCGGAGTCGATGGATGCCTGTCGCGCACCACTGCAGAGCCTCGCCGCCATGACGACCGATCCTCGCATCGCCGATCTGCTTCGCCTGCTCGAGCTCGAGCCGCTCGAGGTCAACCTGTTTCGCGGCGAGAGTCGCGACATCGGCAGCCCGCAGGTGTTTGGCGGGCAGGTACTCGGGCAGGCGCTCAGCGCTGCGACCGCAACGGTGGAGGGACGCGTCGTGCACTCGTTGCACGCGTACTTCCTGCGTCGCGGAGACTTCAACGCTCCGATCGTTTACGAAGTCGACAGAAGCCTGGACGGACACAGTTTTTCAAACCGACGCGTCGTGGCGATCCAACACGGCGCGCCGATTTTCAACATGACGGCGTCGTTTCAGGTGACCGAGGAGGGCTTCGATCACCAGTTCGAGATGCCGCTCGTGCCGCCGCCGGAGTCGTTGGCCGATTCCACCCGTCCGCCGCCGGAGGTGCTCGGACACCTGAGTGAGCGGATGCGGCGCTTCATCGAGCAGCCGCGGCCGTTCGAGTTCCGCATCGTCGAGCCGACGGACTTCGTCACTCCGCGCAAGGCGAGGCCCTCACGCCACGTCTGGTTCCGAACGGTCGGTAAGATTCCCGACGGCGAGAGCCTGCATCGGTACCTGCTCGCGTATGTCTCGGATTATTTCCTGCTCGACACATCGACGCTGCCGCACGGGGGTACTCCGTACAGCAGTGCGTTGATTCTGGCCAGCATCGATCATGCGATGTGGTTTCATCGGCCGTTGCGAGTCGATGAATGGTTGTTATATGCCGTCGAAAGCCCCAGCGCCTCCGGCGCCCGCGGATTCGCGCGGGCGAGCGTCTTCTCGCGGGACGGACGCCTGGTCGCCAGCACGGCCCAGGAAGGCCTCGTGCGCGTCAAGAAACCGCGTGAGTCCTAGAGCCGGCCTGGCTCATAGCGTGGCGCCATGGCAGTGCTCCCGGGGCTAGCAGCGCTAGCAGCGGTGGCCGCCGCCGCGACCGGCCCTGCGGCGCAGGCCAACATCGACGTCGATACCCTCATGCGCCTTTGGCCGGGGATCCGGGACTCCACCGAGCAGACCCTGCTCAACCCTGATACCGGGGTTGTCGGTTGGGCTGAAGGTCAGGATCGGCGCGTGCGCACTGCCGTGGCGTCCATCAAACTTCCCTGGCTCGGCGAGCACGTCCTGTATCTCGAGGAGTTCCCGCAGGATGAGCCCGATGCGATTCGTCGGCAGATGGTCTTGCAGGTCGAGCCTCAGCGGTCGCCCGAGGAGGCTGTGAGGGTTCATCTGTATGCCTTCGCCGAGCCGGCACGTTGGCCGCACTTGGATCGGCGTCCCAAGCTGAGCGAGCAACTCAGGCAGGAAGACCTGGTAGCCATCGAGGGCTGCGATCTGGTGTTGCGACGTGACGGCGATCGCTTTCGTGGCGGAACGCTGGGTAACCGCTGTCGCGATGCGGGCGCGAGCGATCGCTACGTCGAATACCAGGTCGTCGTCGGCTCGGACATCTACTGGTATCGGCGCCGCATCCTTCGCTCGCAGGACGATGAGCTGAGTGAAGAGGTAATCGGTTACAACTGGTTCGAGCCCAACGCCGAACAACTCTATTCGTGCCGCGTGGATTGGTCGGCGAGTGGTCGCGCCGCCGATCAGAAGCCGCTGGTGCGGCTCGACCTGGCCGATCAGGGTGGGCGGGGAACCTTCACTACACCGGATGGTCGCGCCCTCGAGCTGACTCTGCACAGCCAGGATTGGCCGTTTTCCGGCGGAGAGCGGGATTCACTGTTGCTGATGCTACGGCCGCAGGGGTCCGATGAGCCGATCAGCTCCGCGTGGGCGGAGGTCGACATCCAACTGATCGAGTTGAACATCGGTTGGTTGCGGGTGCGCTGCGGACCGCTGGTCCCCGACACGGACGAGGTGCGGTCCTAACAACCCCTTCAGTGCCGTGCCTTCTCAATCAACGTGTCGATGTCCTTCAACAACACGGGGTTGAACCGCGCCGCATCGTCCATCATGAGAAAGTGGCTGCTGTTGGGAATCACCTCGGCCTTGAAGCCCGGCAGCGACTTGCGGATCCGGGCCTCATCCGTGGGTGTCAGATCCGAGTTGATCGCCAGCACCGGCACATGAATGTCCGCGACGATCGGCGCGAGATCGGCGGCCAGCAGCGCCTGCATCGAGGGCACGCCGACTTCCGGCGGCTCGAGCGACATGTCGTAGGCCACCTTGTTCACGAACTGCGGGTCCGCCTGCTTCGGAAACAACGACTCCGTGACCAGCTTGCGGGTGGTGCCGATGAAATCCTTCCTGAACGGCGTGAGGCGCATGTCGATCTGTTTCGCCGACAGCGCCGGCTGGCCGACACTCTTCAGGGCCTCGACCGCGATGATGCCTATCACCCGGTCGCCGATCCGGCGTGTCGCTTCCAACGCAACCGTGCCGCCCATCGAATGGCCGACGATGATCACCTGGTGGTTCGGAATCTGCCGCACCACCGCCGCAACGTCGTCACCGTAGCTCGCCATCGACCAGTCGCTGCGGTTCTTGCCTGACGCGCCGTGACCGGCGAGGTCTACTGCGACGACTGTATATTTCGCTTTCAGGGGCGCCAGCTGCTCGTTCCAGTAGTTGGCGTCGCACGACCAGCCATGAACCAGCACGATGGCCGGCTCACCCGCGCCGTACACCCGGTACTCGATATGAACGCCGTCGCCCGAATCGACGATCTGGGGGGTGCCCTGTGCGGGGGCTGGGGCAGGCGCCGTGGCAGCAGCGGGGGTACCGGTAGTCGCGGCGGAAGGGGCGACGGAGTCGGTCTTCTTCCCACAACCACTGAGGCACGTGGCCGTGGCGAGCGCCAACAGAAAAGCAACTGGGTGCCATCGGAAGCGCATACCTGTGGGGCGGCTCGGTCGCTGAGGCATTCGCTGGTCTCCCTTCAGATGTCGAGGACTTTGCCGGGGTTGAGAATCCCGTTCGGATCGAACGCGCGCTTCACTGCACGCATGAGGTCGAGCTCCACCGGCGAGGCGTAACGCTCGAGCTCACCGACCTTGAGTCTACCGATTCCGTGTTCGGCGCTGAAGCTACCGCGAAACTCGCGAACCAGGTCATGAATTGCGCGTTCGATGACGGCGGCTCGCGACAGAAATATGTCTCGTTGACTGCCGGGCGCTTGATTGAGGTTGAAGTGCAGGTTGCCATCGCCGACATGACCATACACCACGAGGCGTCCGTCAGGGACATTTGCGCCGACCCAGGCGGACGCCCTTGCGACAAAGTCGGGAAGTGACGGGATGGGAACCGAGATGTCGTGCTTGAGGCTCGCGCCATCCAACCGCTGCGCTTCCGGGATGGTTTCGCGCATCTTCCACATCGCATCCCGTTCACGTTCGTTACTCGCCAGCGCCGCGTCCAGCACGAGATTCTCCTGAATGCCGCGAGTCAGCGCCTCCTCCATCACCGGGTCCAACGAATCCGAGGATCGCGATGAGGTCAACTCGCACAGCACGTACCAGGGGTAGGGCGTGTCGAGCGGATCCCTGACGCCCGGTATGTGATGTGTCGTGAGGTCGACGGCGATTCGAGGCATCAGTTCGAAGGAGCTGACGCGATCGCCGCTGATTTCGCGCAGCTGCGCAAGGAGGCTCACCGCCGATCGAACATCCGGTATCGCGACGATCGCCGTTGCGGAGGTGCGCACCTGCGGAAACAGCTTGAGGCTGGCCGCGGTGATCACTCCAAGTGTTCCCTCGGCGCCGATGAAGAGTCCTTTGATGTCGTAGCCTGTGTTGTCCTTGCGTAACGCGCCCAGTGAGGACAAGACCCGGCCGTCGGCGAGCACTACCTCGAGTCCCAACACCAGATCCCGCGTCATTCCATAGCGCAGCACACTCGTGCCGCCCGCGTTGGTGGCGAGATTGCCCCCGATCTGGCAGCTGCCTTGCGAGCCGAGGCTCAAAGGAAAGAAGCGCTCGACTTCGTCTGCTGCGCGCTGCACGTCGGCCAGGATGCACCCGGCTTCGGCCACCAACGAATAGTTCAGGGGCTCGATGGACCGGACCCGGTTCAGACGGCGCAGGCAGAGCACGAGCTGTGAGCCGCTCTCGTCCGGCGTCGCTCCGCCACAGTAGCTGGTGTTGCCACCCTGAGGGACCACGCCGATGCGCTGGTCATTGCAGAAGCGCAATAGTTTGGAGACCTGTTCTACGTCGCGCGGCAGCGCAACTCCGAGGGCGTGCCCGTGGTACAGGGCGCGATGGTCGGTGAGAAAAGGCTCGAGCGCGGAGGGCTGGGTGAGCAGCCCATCCGCGCCCAACAGGTCAGTCAGCTCACGGGTTGTGTCTGGCAAGCAATCCCGATCAGCCGGAGGCGCGCAACGCGGCGATGCGCTCTTCCAGCGGTGGATGACTCATCAGCAGCCGCCTGAGGCCGCTGACTCTCGTGGCATCAGATGCAATGCCGAAGGCGGCGAACTGTCGCGATGGCAGGGGCTCGTGTGCGGACCGCAAGGCTTCGAGAGCCGCAATCATGTTCTGCCGGCCAGCCAGATTTGCCCCACCGCGATCGGCGCGGAACTCGCGCCAGCGGGAGAACGACAGGACGATCAAACTCGCGAGGAAGCCCAACACGATCTCCGAGACGATCACGCAGACGAAGTACGCGGGGCCCCGGCCGTCACCGGATCGGAAGAACGCCCGATCGACGAGGTTGCCGACGATCCGGGACAGGAAGATCACGAACGTGTTGACGACACCTTGAATCAGGGTGAGCGTCACCATGTCGCCATTGGCAACGTGACTGATCTCGTGACCTAGGACAGCTCGGACTTCCGACTCGTTCATCTGTTGCAGCAGACCCGTGCTCACTGCAACGAGGGCTGCATCCCGACGCGCGCCGGTCGCGAATGCGTTCGGCTGCGGTGACTCGAACACGCCTACTTCCGGCATACCGATGCCAGCGGCGCGTGCGTGCATCGCCACCGTCTCAAGCAGCCAGCGCTCGGCTGCGTTGCTCGGCGTTTGAATGACTCGTACGCCCATCGACCTCTTCGCGATCCACTTGGAGGCGGCCAGCGAGATCAGCGAGCCCGAGAAGCCGAAGAAGGCGGCGAAGACCAGCAACGCTCCGAGGCTGCCGCCACGTGCGGTGAGCCACGCGTCCAGGCCGAGCAGCCGGGAGACGATAGTCAGCACAACCATGATCGCGACGTTTGTCGCGACGAACAGCAGGATGCGTTTCATAGCGGCGGGAGCCCTTTTCGGTACTCGTACTGTACCGTTCAATTGGACCTCCCTACCAGGGTGGGGTTCCCGCTGTCGGTTGCAAGTCCATTGATTTTAAAGGACTTATTTACACTAGCCCAATGCCACACCCAGAGCGCGCCCGACCACGAAGCTAATCACGCCAGCGCCGCCACCGATCAGGACCATCCGCAGCGCTCCGCTCCAGGCGCCACGGCCGGTGAAGAGACTCAAAGCCATGCCGACCGCAAACAGTGAGACGGCAGTGAGTGCTGCCGTCGCTACGAGATCCGTCGTTTCGCGCAAGCCTGCGATGGAGGGAAGCAGTGGGATCGCAGCGCCGGTGGAAAAGGAGAGGAAAGAGGCGATAGCGGCCTGCCAGGGTGAGCCCAGGTCGTCGGGATTCAGACCGAGCTCCTCCCGGGCCAGCACGTCGAGTGCCTGCTCCGGGCGCGCGAAGAGCGCCTGGCTGACCGCCCGGGCCTGCTCGAGGTCGACGCCTCGGGCCTGGTAGATCAGCGCCAACTCCTCTGCTTCTTCTTCCGGATACTCAGCCACCTCTTCGCGCTCGAGGGCGATCTGGTACTCGTACATTTCACGCTGCGAGCGCACCGAGACATATTCTCCCGCCGCCATCGACAACGCTCCGGCGAGCAATCCTGCGACTCCGGTAGTCAGGATGTAACGGCTGCTGACTCCTGCGCCGGCGACGCCGAGAACCAGGCTGGCATTGGAGATCAGTCCGTCGTTGATCCCGAATACCGACGCACGCAACGCTCCACCCATCCCGCCTCGGTGACGCGCGCCGACGTCGGAAACAGACGTCGGCATTGCATGGCCGGGGATGACAGGAGCAGCGCTATATATCGATAGGCCGCGCAGTTTCATGGCGGCTAGAACGGGTCGCATCGAACGGGGCCCGAACCTGCGGACCAGGCCCGCGACGATGCGCGCCCTCAGGCTTGGCGTGAAAACGCGGCGGGATTCAGTTCCCGCCTCCCACTTTGCCGCCTGCTGTTCGGCGGCGGCGGCCAGGGACAGAAACAGCGTGCGCTTGTGAAGATGCGGCTCGGCGTCCGCGACTTGGCCGTACAGCCACGCGGATTCCTTTTCGTGGTACCAGCTATCGACCGCCTGCGTCACGCCGCCGCAGCTTCAATAGCTCTAGCGATCTTCGTCCTCATCGTCGTCGTCATCGTCGTCATCATCATCGTCATCATCATCGTCGTCGTCGTCCCAATCGTCTTCGTCCTCATCCTCGTCTTCGTCCTCTTCTTCCTCGTCGTCGTCATCGTCCTTCTGGGTCTCAGCCCAGCCTTCCGGTTCTTCGGTACGTTCCAGGTCCATTTCGTGCCAGGCTTCTATGTCGATCTCCTCGATGTCGCCGTCGAGATATTCGATCTCCACGGTCTCAGAGTCCTCATCCACCGTCAGGACTCGGAATGACTCTTCTTCTTCGATGTTCTCATACCACTGTCCGCGAACGGGTTCGTAATCTCTGCTCACCGCGTGTGTCCTCAACGATTTCCAACCACTGGTGGCTGCCTGGGGCCAGCCGCGGGCGGTAAGTTTAGGGGCTGCCGCGAACGGGGGCAACGACGCGCCCCGGCCAAATCGGTTGCTCGGTGCAGGCTTTCCACCCGCGGCGCAGCCCCCGCAGGCGGGTTCGGGGTTCCCGTCGCGGCTGCCGCCCCGATTGCGTATAGTTTTCGGACCATGAGCCCACGGTCCCCCTCCAGTGCTTCCCCTCTGCGTTCCGCGCGACGCATCGTAGTCAAGGTCGGCTCCTCGCTGCTGGTGGACAACGAAAGTGGGCACATCAATCACGGCTGGCTCGAGACGCTGATCGAGGATCTCTTGCGCCTTCGCCGCCGCGGGCAGCAGGTAATTCTGGTGTCCTCCGGCGCCATCGCCCTGGGCCGGCGCCAGCTGCGCCTGGCGAAGGGCCCCCTGCGGCTGGACGAGAGCCAGGCAGCCGCGGCAGTGGGGCAGATCCGGCTGGCGCACGCGTATAAGGAACTCCTCGAGAGTCGCGAAGTGACTGTCGCACAGGTATTGCTCACCCTTGAGGACAGTGAGCGACGTCGCCGTTATCTCAACGCTCGCGCTACGCTGGAGTCCTTGCTCGCTCTTGGGGCACTGCCGGTTATTAATGAAAATGACACGGTTGCTACAGCCGAGATCAGGTATGGCGACAACGATCGGCTGGCCGCTCGCGTCGCGCAGATGTCGGGCGCCGATTGCCTGGTTCTGCTGTCGGACGTTGAAGGTCTCTACACCGCCGACCCGAACAAGGACCCCAGCGCCGAGTTCGTGGAGACCGTCCGCACCATCACCCCCGAGATCGAGTCCATGGCGGGCGTGTCCGCGTCGGACGTCGGCTCGGGCGGAATGACCACCAAGATCCTGGCCGCCAAGATTTCCGTGTCTGCCGGATGTCATATGTGCATCGCGGCGGGCTATCACCGGCATCCCGTGCAGCGCATCGAAGATGGCTCCCGATGCACCTGGTTCCTCCCGGCAGACAATCCCGCCACCGCCCGCAAGCAGTGGATCTCCGGAACGCTCCGGCCCTCCGGGGCGATCACCATCGACGCGGGCGCGCTTCGGGCATTGCTCGAGGGCAAGAGCCTGTTGCCGGCGGGAGTGATCAAAGCGCTCGGTCGCTTCGAGCGCGGCGATACTGTGAGCGTGTTGTCGATGGAGGGCGACGAAGTCGCCCGGGGAATCATCGCTTACTCGGATATCGACGCCGCCAAGATCATGGGGCGCAAGTCCTCGGAGATCGAGAGCATCCTGGGAGTTCTCGGTCGCGACGAGATGATCCATCGTGACAACCTCGTCGTTACGCGGCCCCGTGTCAGCGAAGCCGAACGGCCCTCCGTCGGAGCTTCGGAGTCTCCCTGATGAATGCACATGTCGAAAGCCAACTCGGCGATCTGATGGAAGGCCTCGGTAAGGCCGCAGTTCACGCCGCCTCCATTCTGGCTTTGGCCGGTACCGCCAAGAAGAACCTGGCGCTGCAGGCTGCCGCGAATTCGATCAGGGCGCAGCGCACGCAGATCCTGGCCGCCAACGAGCGTGACATGTCGGCGGCGCGGGCCTCCAAGCTGTCCGGCGCACTGCTGGATCGGTTGCTGCTCGATGATCGGCGCGTGGAGGCGATGGCTCGCAGTGTCGAGGAGATTGTTGCTTTGGCGGATCCGGTGGGAACGGTGGCTGCCGAGTGGGATCGACCCAATGGCCTGCACATCCAACGCGTGCGCGTGCCTCTGGGTGTCATCGGGATCATCTACGAGAGTCGTCCCAACGTGACGGCCGATGCCGGGACGTTGTGCCTGAAGTCCGGAAATGCGGTCATCCTGCGTGGCGGCTCCGAGAGCCGGCACTCCAACGCGGCGATCCATGCGTGCCTGGTCGAGGGGTTGCGCAGTGTGGGCCTGCCCGCCGAATGCATCCAACTCGTTCCGATCATCGATCGTGCCGCCGTTGGCTACATGCTGGCCGGCATGACGGACTACATCGACGTGATCGTGCCTCGCGGTGGCAAGAGCTTGGTTCAGCGAGTACAGCAGGAAGCGCGGGTGCCCGTAATCGGTCACCTCGAGGGAAATTGCCACGTGTATGTCGACCGCGACGCTGACGTGCGGATGGCTAGTACGATCGCTTTAAATGCGAAGCTGCGCCGAACAGGTGTTTGCGGCGCCGCAGAAACGCTATTGGTCGACCGCGCGTGTGTCGAAACACACCTCGCGCCGATCGTCCAGGACCTGTTGAATGCCGGCTGCGAGGTTCGCGGCGACGCGACGGTGCAAAAGGCGGATCCCCGCGTCAAGCCGGCGACCGAAGACGACTGGTACACGGAGTATCTCGACTCCATCATTGCAGCCCGCGTGGTTGATGGCGTCGATGAGGCAGTTGCTCACATCGCCAAATACGGCTCGGCTCACACGGAATCGATTGTCACCGACAACGAGGCCACCGCGGAGCGATTTCTGCAGCGTGTCGACAGCGCGATCGTTCTACACAACGCGTCGACGCAGTTCGCCGATGGAGGCGAGTTCGGGATGGGGGCGGAGATCGGGATCTCGACGGACCGGTTCCATGCACGCGGGCCCGTCGGGGCAGAGCAGCTGACTAGCTACAAGTACGTCGTGAGAGGGAAGGGTCAAGTCAGACCCGGGTAAGCCCGCGCGGGCGCGGGAGTCAGCGATAGGCTAGTGGGCCCCGCAGCCCTACACCACGCTGCGCAACAGTCCGTGCACGCCACCTCGCAACGAGTAGACCTCCGCCACACCCCGCGCGCGCAGTTCTTCCGCCGACGCCAGGCTTCTCTTGCCACTCGCGCACACCAACAAGGTCTTGCGCGTTGGTGTGAACGCCTTCCCGTATAGCAGCTCTGCCATCGGAACATGCCGTATGTTCCGCGACGGGGCGGGTGTCTCGGCCAGTTCGTGCGATTCCCGGATGTCCACCAACTCGAAACCGGCCGTCACCGCGTCATCCAAAGTGTCGAACTCGACTTCTGGTGCATCAGTAGCGACCTCCGGACCTGACACTGTGCGCTTGGCGTGATCCGGGCAGTCGGCGGCTCGGCGTGTCCGGACGCGGGAGATCGACATGGTCAGCAGATCCAACACCAGCATCTCGTCACCGAGTTGGCCCGGCAGGTTCAGTAGAATCTTCAGCGCCTCCAACGCCTGCAACGTACCGAAGACACCGGGCACGGGGCCCAGGACCCCAGCCTCGGAGCAGTTGCCGACGACCCCATCGCGCGTCGCTTCCGGCCAAACACAACGAAGGCACGTGCTTGCGCGCTCGGGGCGAACGACCTGAACCTGCCCCTCGTATTGGTAGACGCTGGAAAAGATCACCGGCTTGCCGAGCCGCACGCACACGTCGTTCAGCATGAACTTCGTGGAGAAGTTGTCGGTGCAGTCGATGACGAGATCGTACTGCGAGACCAGGTTTTCAGCGTTCCCTGCGTTGAGTCGCAGTGAGTGCGCTCTTGCCTCAACGTCGGGGTTGAGCGCTCGCGCGCGCACTACGGCCAACTCGGACTTGAGTTGACCAACGTCGGATAGTGCGTACATCGTCTGGCGATGGAGATTGGAAGGTTCGAGACGGTCGCTGTCTACGAGACCGAGTCGGCCCACGCCGGCGCCCGCGAGGTAGCCGATGACCGGCACGCCGAGGCCCCCGCAGCCAATCACGAGAATACGGCTGGCGCGGAGCTTCGCTTGGCCGCCTGCACCGACTTCCTTCAGCGCCATCTGGCGTGAGTAGTCGGGAATCAGTTTTGGTGTGTGGGCTTGGCCCGCGTGCTGGTGGCTCGCGTGATCGTGGCCGTGGTGTTCATGCGCGTGGCCCTCGGGGCTGGTGGTGCCGGGGTGGCCCGCGTGGTCATGGCCGCGATGCTCATGCGCGTGGCCCTCGGGGCTGGTGGTGCCGGGGTGGCCCGCGTGGTCATGGCCGTGATGCTCATGCGCGTGGCCCTCGGCGCCAGAGTTGCCGTGGTCGTGCGTATGCTCCGCCGGCGCGGCGCAGCGCTCGCAGTTTACCCACCCTGAGTCACCGTTCTCGTACCGCTCCTTCTTCCAAATCGGCACCCTATGTTTCACTTCGTCGATGATGTAGCGACA
Organism: Steroidobacteraceae bacterium; assembly: GCA_036499585.1. Classification (GTDB taxonomy): domain Bacteria; phylum Pseudomonadota; class Gammaproteobacteria; order Steroidobacterales; family Steroidobacteraceae; genus 13-2-20CM-66-19. The sequence continues at coordinate 9,772 of DASYDM010000027.1, read as the reverse complement.
GGCGCGGAATGCCTCGTCGCGGTGGCGAGCGCTCACGCCCACCCACACCGCCATTTCGCCAATCGCAAGACTGCCTACGCGATGCACGCACGCAGCGTGGTCAACACCATACTTTGTGACGGCCTCGGCCATGATCCGCTCACCCTCCTTGATGGCGAGGGCTTCGAAAGCCTCGTATTCGAGGTGCCGAACCAAGTGGCCTTCATTGTGATTCCTGACCAGGCCTTCAAACGCGCAATAGCCGCCGCAGGCTGGGTCGGCAAGCTCATCGCGTAGCGCCGGAGCGTCGATGGGTTCGTGGCTAAAACGGAAAGAGATCACAACTACCTCAACCGCCGGCAACGGGCGGGATGAAGACCACGGAATCGCCGTCAGACAACGGTTGCTGCCAGTCGCCAAACTCTGCGTTCACGGCGACCCTTAGCATCTCCGGGGCTAACGAGAACGGGTATCGTGCTTTCAGCTCTGTGTACAGCTCGCGGGGCGTGCGCGCAGAGGTTGTTACCGATTCCTCGCTCCGGCCCGCCTGTTCGCGAAGCAGAGCGTAGTACTGGACCTTGAGTTTCTTGGCGGTGGCGGCGCTCGCGGCGCTGTCACTTGCCGTACCCGCGGGGCTATCGCCGGCGGCGGGACCTTTCGTCGGACTTAGGGTGGTCATGGCAGAGCCGTATTCCTCTGGGGTGTTCACGTTGTCGAGAGCGTTGGGGTTGGGCTCATCCAGAAGCAACGTGTCGGTAGAACGAATCAGAAATTTGCGCGGACAGTCTTTCCCAGACTCGATGTACGCGAGGATGGCGTCGCGGCTACGCGGCTCCCAGATAGTGCAAAGCGGCTCGGGCAGGCCGTCGTGACTCGAGCGAAACGCAGTGGCCGTGCGCTTGGGATCGCGAGCAGCCAACAGCGTCTCGAGTGTGTTCTCGTCGAGGAACGGCAGATCACAAGCGAGCACGAGCCACGCGACGCCCGGGTATTGGGCCTGCGCCGCGGCGATGCCGGCAATGGGACCTTTGTGCTCGAGTGTGTCGACGATGCGAGCGTACTTCGCCCGGACCGGATCGTCGGCCTGATCGGCTCGAACGGAGACGAACGCGCGCTCGACGTAGGGTTGCAGGAACGACATCGCCCAGTCGAGTTGCGTACGGCCGTGGTAGGTCAGTGCAGCCTTGTCGCGCCGCATGCGGGAGCTCTTGCCTCCCGTCAGTACCAGACCGTAGACGGGTGGGACAGAATTCGTGGGGGTCATCGCAGCCAGTACGCCGGCCATTGCTTCTAACCCTTGCCGCGCTTGAAGTCGCGTTTGCCGCCAGTCTTCTCGACCAGGCGCAAGCTCGTGACTTCGATGTCATGCGACAGCGCCTTACACATATCGTAAATGGTGAGTGCAGCGATGGACGCCCCCGTGAGCGCTTCCATCTCGACGCCGGTTCGGTGATGAACCGAAACACTGCAGCGAACGATGATGCCGAGGCCGCGTTTGTCCTCGATCTCGATCTTGCAGTTGTCGATGCCGAGCGGGTGGCAGAAAGGGATGAGCTCGTGGGTCTTCTTTGCGGCCATGACGCCGGCCACGATCGCCGTATCGAATACCGGCCCCTTGCGGGTCCGGTGGCCCGTCTTGCGAAGTTCGGCGGCGACGTTGGCGGGCAACCGGATGCGCGCTTCGGCGACGGCGATGCGATGCGTAACCTCTTTCTCCCCGACATCGACCATGGTCGGGCGGTTGGCGCTATCGAGATGGGTGAGCCGGGGAGCCCGCGAGTTCGTCGATCGTAACGTCATCGTTCAACTTTCCACCGATCAACCGCCGATGTAGAACATCTCGACTTTGTGCTTCGAGTCTTCGCTATCGCGCAGTCTGGCGCGGATCTCGCTATAGCGGTCGCCGCGGCCCTGCCAGATGCCCCGCAGCATTTCCAACAGCTGATCGTCGGACGCCCCGCTGCGCAGTGCATCGCGGACACTCGTGCCCTTCGTCGCGAACAGGCAGGTATAGACGACGCCGTCGGATGACAACCGCGCCCGCGAGCAATCGCCACAGAAAGGCTGCGAAACCGACGAGATGAAACCCACCTCGCCCTGTCCATCGGCGAACGCGTACCGTTCCGCCACTTCGCCACGGTAGTCCCGCTCCAGGGGTTCGAGGGGCCAGTGCTCGGAAATTCGCGCTGCCAACTCCTTCGAGGGAACGACCAACTCCTGACGCCACTCGTTGCGGTTGCCCACATCCATGTATTCGATGAAGCGCACGATCACTCCGGTTCCGCGGAAGTGGCGGACCAGGTCGATCGCCGTTTGATCGTTGATGCCCCGTTGGATGACCGCATTGACCTTGATCGGTCCCAGATCTGCGCGGCGTGCGTGCTCGATACCGTCGAGCACATCCTCGATGCCACCAAAACCGCCGCTCATGCGCGCGAACACCTGGGGATCGAGGCTGTCCAGGCTGATGGTGACGCGCTTGAGTCCGGCCGCCTTGAGCTCGGTCGCATACTTGGCAAGCAGTACGCCGTTAGTGGTCAGCGCGATATCCTCGACGTTGGGAATCGCGCTCAGGTCGCTGACCAGGTCGGCAAGGTTGGCGCGCAGGAGCGGCTCACCGCCCGTTAGCCGAAGCTTGCGCACTCCCAGCTGCACGAACAGGCGCGCGAGACGAACCGTCTCATCGAAAGACAGCCGCGCGTGCGAGCTCAGGAATTGGTATTTCTCGTGGAACTGCTCCCGCGGCATGCAGTAGGGGCAGCGGAAGTTGCAGCGGTCCATCACCGAGATGCGCAGGTCGCGCAGCGGCCGGCCGAGCGTATCCCGGGGCGTTGCCTGGGAAGCCAGGCGACTGAGGGGGACGACTGTTTCAGATCGGGGCATAGCCATCGGACTATGGGGGCGCCCGGGGCGCCTCGCAAGCGCCGGCGGGGCCGGTGGCCAAGAGGCGCCTACCAGCGGTGCAAGCGGGTCACGAACCCTTTGGGATAGGTATTGGGGCCCGGCGGCAGCTCGACGAATCCGTCGGTGCCCGCCAGGGCGGTGAAGTCTCCGGACCCGTTGGTGGGCCTGGGATAGGCCCAGGCGCGGCCCCAGTCGTCCGTCTCGATCCGGACCGGCATGAAGAACGTCAAATCGACGCCCACCGTCACCGGGGCTCCCAGCGCCATCTTTTCCGGAGCCGGCACGGAGCGCCCCATCGCGCTGAAGAGGGCCGGAATGACATAACGCGTCAGGCAAACGGATACCGAGACGGGATTTCCCGGAAGCGCGAAAACCGCCGTGCCCGAACTCGAGACGCCGAACCACATGGGCTTCCCCGGACGCTGGGAGACCTTGTGGAACACGGCGTGTACGCCAAGCTCATCCAACGTCCGCGGCACGAGATCCATCTTCCCCATGGACACCCCGCCGGTGAGGATCAGGACATCGTGGGTATCGAGGTGAAATTTGAGCCGCTCGCGCAATTCACTGAGATCGTCGCGGATGTGATCGTCCGCAACACGTTGGAAGCCATGGCTCCGCAAGGCCGCAACGACGGCATACGCGTTGGATCTGCGTATCTGATACGGCAGGATCGGTTCACCAGGTTCCACGAGCTCGTTGCCTGTCGAGATCACCGCGAGCATCGGCTCGCTGCTGACTCGAACACGTGCCATTCCCGCCGAGGCGGCGATCGCGATCTCGGGGGATCGCAACTCCATCCCTGAAGCCAGCAACAGGGCTCCCTGGCGGGAGTCCGAGCCGCGGCGATGGACGAACTGCCAGGGCTCGGCCGGGGTGTCGGGGTTGATCTCGGCCGCCCCGTCGCGGATTGTGATTTGCTCGACCGGGATGACACAGTCGCAGCCGTTAGGCAGTACCGCTCCGGTCATCACCTCGATGCAGGCACCACGATCGGCCAACGCCAGGGGCGGATCACCGGCCGCCTGAGTTGCCTGAATTCTCAGGCGGCGGATGCCGGTACGGACCGTGCCGCTGTCGAGCGCGATGCCGTCCATCGACACTCTGTCGAAGGGCGGCTGGTCGCGCTCCGCGTAGACGTTTTCACGTAGTACCGCGCCGGCACACTGCGTCAGCGGCAACGACTCGATCGGCAGGCACTGCACGCGCTGCCCGATGAGCTGGTCTGCCTCGGCAGGTGCGAGCACCTCAACCCTTCTTCTTGTCGCCGGCGTCAGCCGCCTTCTTCTTGAAGACGCGTACCTGCTCGTTGAAGCGATCCGCCACCTGCTGCAGGGCGTCGATAGCTGCGTTGTGCTTCTGAATCTCGATGGCGTCCATCGCCTTCTTGCGGTCGTCCGCGGCCTTCTTCTCGTCGTCGGTCTGCTTCGCCCCGGCCGGAGCGAGCTTGGTCACCGCATCGTCGTGCTCGAGCTTCAGGCAGTTCAGGTAGGCGTTCATGCTGTCGTTGTACGCCTTGACCGCTTTCTGGCCCTCGACCATTTCCGGCATGGTCGCGGTGTTGCCGTCCGGGAGGTGTTCGGGCGCGGGCGGATAGCTGCAATCGGCAAAGGCCGGCACGGCGGCCAAGGTGGCCAGGGCGGCGATGGCTCCCACGGCGATTGACACTTTCATGACCTTGAATCCTTCTAGTTGGTGGTCCGCGATTATCTTAATTGGCGCGGGGCCGTGAGGGCTAGGGAGCCCACGCGAGACGACCGCAACGGGCGCACCCGTCACTCATACCCGGGTTCCCCTGATCGGCTCAGCCAGGGCGTGGCTTGTTGGCGCGGGGAGTCGCACGCGGGCAGAGGAAACACTGCCGCGAGTGGTCGTTGACCACCCCGACCGCCTGCAGGAAGGCGTACAGGATCGTGGTGCCGACGAAGCGGAAACCTCGCTTCTTCAGGTCTTTCGAGATCCGGTCGCTCAAGGGTGTGCTGGCCGGAAGGCTGCCGATCCCGTCCGGTCGGTTCACCAACGGCCGTCCCTCGACGAACGCCCACAGGTAGCGCTCGAAGCTGCCGAATTCCTCCTGCACCCGCAGGAAGGCGGCCGCGTTCGTGACAGTAGACTCGATCTTGAGTCGGTTGCGGACGATCCCCTCATCCTTCATCAAAGCGGCCCGCCGGCGGGCATCGATGCGAGCGACCTTGCGAGGGTCAAAGCCGGCAAAGGCGCGTCGATAGCCCTCTCGCTTGCGCAGGATGGTCGACCAGGACAGTCCCGCCTGCGCCCCCTCCAGAATGAGCATCTCGAACAGGTGCCGATCGTCGTGCGACGGATGTCCCCATTCCTCGTCGTGATAGCGGGCCATGTCGGTGTCCGCGCCCGCCGCCCAACGGCAACGCTTCTTTTCCTTCGACGGCATGGGGTTACTATAGTGGCAGGCTAAGCTTCGCGTCAGGAAAACCGATGCCCGATCCGGCCGTGAGTCAGCGCGAATCCGATTCGCTGTCCCGTAACCTCAAGAGCCGGCACATCCAGCTCATCGCCCTGGGCGGCACCATCGGCGTGGGGTTGTTTCTTGGCTCGGCCAAGGCGATCTCCAAGGCAGGCCCCGGCCTGCTGCTGAGCTACGCCATCGGCGGCCTCGCCATCTTCTTCATCATGCGGGCCCTGGGCGAGTTGCTGACCTATCGCCCCGTTGCGGGCTCGTTCGCGACCTACGCCGATGAGTTCTGCGGTCCGTTCGCGGGCTTCGCGACCGGCTGGTCGTACTGGTTCACCTGGATCGCCACCGCGATGGCCGAGCTGACGGCCATCGGCGTGTACGTCCACTATTGGTTTCCCAACACGCCGCAGTGGATTCCGGCGCTGATCGCCCTCGGCCTGCTGTACGGCGCCAACCTTCTTGCCGTCAAGGTGTTCGGCGAGTTGGAGTTCTGGTTCGCACTGGTCAAGGTCGTGACCATCGTTGCGTTGATCCTCGCCGGCCTGGCCGTCATTTTCTTCCACGTCGGGACCCTCGGTCCCACCGCAGGCTTTTCCAACATCTGGTCGCATGGCGGTTTTCTGCCCTTTGGACCGGTTGGGATGCTGCTCACTTTGCAGATCGCGATGTTTGCTTACACCGGCGTGGAGTTGATCGGTGTGACGGCCGGGGAGGCCGAAAACCCTGCCGTGGTGCTGCCCAAGGCGACCAACGGAATCACCTTCCGCATCCTGATTTTCTATATCGGCGCCCTGGTGATCATCATGTCGCTGGTGCCCTGGAACCAGTTGAGTCCCACCACCAGCCCGTTCGTGTTCCTGTTCGAGAAACTGGGCGTTCCGGGAGCCGCCTCCGTGATCAACCTCGTCGTGATCACTGCCGCGAGTTCCTCCTGCAACAGTGGGTTGTTCAGTACCGGCCGGATGCTCCATTCCCTGGCCACGCGTCGCCAGGCGCCGAAAGGCCTGGGGAGACTCAATGCTCACAACGTTCCCGCTACCGGGATTCACGTGTCAGCCGCCGTCATGTTGATCGCCGTTGGCCTGAACTACGGGTGGCCCTCCGACAGAGTCTTTTCGTGGGTCACCAGCGTCGCGACGGTGGGATCGATCTGGACTTGGGGAATCATTCTGGTGGCCCACCGAAACTACCGTGTGGCTGTCGCGCAGGGCCGCGCGAGTGTCTCGAGCTACCGAATGCCAGGCGCGCCTTACGCTAACTGGCTCGCGCTAGCGTTTCTGCTCGGTGTCACTGCGACCCTGTGGCTGGACCCTGACAATCGCGTCGCTCTCTACGTAGCGCCGTTCTGGTTCCTGCTGCTGTGGGTGGGCTATGTGCTCACACGGTCGCGGACCGTTGCGGCTGGGAGTGCCTGAAGGAGTGCGGCCCGCGGCCTGAGCTGGCGCGCCCGAGGGGAGAATCTTCAAACTCTCTTGAAGCCGACCGCCTCTTCGAAACTCTGGCGGTGTGGGATCAAGACCTGAAAGCCCTGCATATCTAACCCCAGAACGAACTGGCCGAACGACTCGGCCGGTCCCAGAGCTTCATCGCGAAGATCGAGGCCGGCGAGCGCCGCCTGGACGTGGTGGAGGTTTGTCGCCTGGGTCCGGGCGCTGAAGGCTGATCCGGAGGCTACCTTCCGGCGGTTCGTGAACTGATAAAGGGATTCGCGAGGAAGCTTGGCATGACAGACGGATGGATCACAGGCCGTCCGGGCTTAGGCGGTTCGGACAACGTTGGCAAGGTTTTCCACAGAGTCCACAGCCGCAGCCGGCCGACGGCGCGCGGCCTCAAGCCAGGCACGCCAAGCGGCCGGGCGAGCGTAGCGAGCGGCTGTGGACCCCTGTGGAAAACACGCGGCGTTCGGCGTTCCGCACATGGCAGGCAGTTCCCTCGGGCTAGCATGCGGCGCTATATCCCCGAAGCGATTTGGTCTTTTCCTGCACTCACAGTGCGGATACGGGTGAGGTGATTGCAGGTTACGCCACCCTGATTTCGTCGAGTCAATCAGGGTGACGATCCAACACCTTGAACAACTTCATCCGACCGGGCGAACCGCGGTGTCAAACGCCGCGGTGAGAGTGCCCCTTCCAGCTAGTCGGAGGCAAACATCGTGGCGAGAAGCGGCCCGCGCCCAACGACTATCCCCTCGGGTCACGCCCTCCGCGAGCAGTTGGAGCCGATGTAGTAGAGAGCAATCGCGGCGCTGCTGTGCAGGCCAGACGTGTACTAACCCACCGCACTGACGCGGGAGAGCGTGGCGCGGCGGCCGATTCTGCGCTACATTCCCGCCCGCGTGCTCAGGAAGCTTCCAGTCCGCGGGAAGGGCAGTGCCCACCTGAGATGATGTAGTCGATACATCGACACAACTCGAAACTCTTTCCAGCCTGCCAGTGCGGACTCCAGGCGCCATATGGAAGGAGCTCGTGTGTCCGCCGAAAAATCTGTTCCTGCTCGTCCCAGTCTCGAGCAATACCGCAAACAGGCCAAGGATCTCGTCAAGGAGCGCGCGCGGCTGCTGCCCGAAGCGCTCGAGCGCATCCACCGGCATCATCCGCGCCTTCGCGAGCTCAGCGAGACGCAACTGCGAGCCGCAGCGTTCACCCTCTCCGACGCGCAGCTGGTGCTCGCGCGCGAACACGCGTTCAAGACCTGGCCGGAGTTCATGCGCCACGTCGCGAGCGCGCGGCCCCAGGCGCAAGAGCCGACGCCGGCACCCAAACGCTACGTCGCGCACATTGACGCCGACGGTGTTCCGCTGGAAGCGGAGATCGCCGGGTGGCAGGGCGCGTCCGCGCTCGTGCTGCTGATCCAGGTCGCTGGCAGTCGGGGTCGCGCGAGCACGCGGTCGATGGCGAACGAGCTCAACCGGGTGTCTCTCGGTACGATCGTGTGCGATCTGCTGACTGACGAGGAAGATCTGCAGGACGCCGCGTCGGAGACGCTTCGTTACGACCTCGGCCTGCTGTCACGACGCATCGCCGCGATCACGAACTGGATCGCACGCGAACCCACGCTGCGTGCCCTGAACATCGGCTGCTTCAGCTCGGGAACGGGGGCGGCGGCAGCGCTGCGGGATGCGTCGGAGCGCCCGACTGCAATCCGCGCGATTGTGTCGAGTGGCGGGCGTCCGGACCTTGCAGGGTCGTGGCTGTGGAAGCTGCGCGCGCCGACCTTGTTCCTCGCTGGTCTACGCGATAGCGCCATGATCCTGTCCTTCACCGGATCGATCATGAGGGTGCTCGCGCCCGACGTCGAGCACTCGCTGGAACTCCTCGAAGGGGCGAGCCGCGAGTTCACCGAAAACCCGTTGCGGGAAAAGGTGACGACCCTCTCCTGCAACTGGTTCTGCAAACACCTTGTCGCGGGAGGGCAGCCACAATGAACGACCGCCTTCTCGACCGCATCCCGGAACATCTGCAGGGATCGGTGTCCACGGCGCTGTCTGCGGTGTTCGGCAACGCGCCCGTCGAAACTCACGAAACCATGAGTGGCGGCGCATCGGGTGCGCTTGCCTTGCGCATCGGTGTCGCTGGCACGCGCTATGTGCTTCGAGTGGAGGCACGACGCAACCGCCTGCGCAATCCACATCAGTACACGTGCATGCAGATTGCTTCCGACGCGGGGATCGCGCCTCGGCTGCACTATGCAGATGCGGAAGCCGGCGTGGCGATCATGGACCACATCGTCGAGCAGCCCCTGCACGCGTATCCGGGCGGGGCCGTGATGTTGACGCGCGATGTCGCGGCGCTGGCGGCAAAGCTGCATGCCACGAGCATGTTTCCGACGGTAGGCGATTTCAGGCAGCTGATTCGTCGCATGCTGGCGCATATTCAATCGGGGCTCGCGCGCGGCCTGCTCGACACTCACGTGGAAAACTTCGAGCGCATCGTGGTGGCCTACCCGTGGAACCCGGCTGCGCACGTGTCGTGTCACAACGATCCGAATCCACGGAACATGCTGTTCGATGGCACGCGGCTGTGGCTCATCGACTGGGAGACGGCATACCGCAACGACCCGCTGGTTGATGTCGCGATCCTGGCGGAGAACCACGCGCCGTCGCCAGAACAGGCGACGACGTTGTTCCACGCCTATCTGGAAAGGCCGCCACGATCCGCGGAGATAGCTCGCTTGAGAGTGATGCGGCAGTGGGTCCGTCTCTACTACGCGGGACTTCTGCTCAGCGCGGCGGTGAATCCGGCCGCGCCGATGGAGAGCCTGGCGGCACCGACGCCAGATGAGTTCCGCGCCAGCGTCGTGGCCGGCACGCTCAGGCCGGGGTCGCTGGAAACGAGGGTGGTGCTTTCGAAGATGTGTCTGGCCGGCTTCGCCGCCGAGCTGCGGGCCCCGGGATACGAAGAATCGCTGGCGGCCGCGGCGGATCTCACGTGACGGGTGGTGCCTCGAGGAGATTCT
>DASYDM010000026.1:0-129519 GCA_036499585.1 Steroidobacteraceae bacterium | reverse complement strand
TTGCCGTCCAGCATGTCGACGATGCGGTCGGCACGCGCTGCGTGCTCATGCGAGTGAGTCACCATCAGAATCGTGGCGCCTTGCTGATTGAGTGTCTTGAGCATCCCGAGCACCTCCTCGCCATTGCGCGTGTCGAGATTTCCTGTTGGCTCATCCGCGAGGATCACTTTCGGATCGCACACCACAGCTCGGGCGACGGCGACACGCTGCTGCTGACCGCCTGATAGCTGCGCCGGCTTGTGCTTTTCCCGCGGACGCAGATCGACGAGCTCGAGCACCTCGCGTACCCGTGCCTTGCGCTGGCTGCGTGGCACGTTCTGATAGAGCAACGGCAACTCGACGTTCTCGAAGACGGTCAGATCGTCTATCAGGTTGAAACTCTGGAACACGAAGCCGAGATTGCGCCGGCGAATCTCCACCAGGCGGGATTCCGGATAGGGCGCCACATCCTCACCGCAGAAGAGATACTCGCCGCCGGTGGGTGTATCGATCATGCCGACGATGTTCAGCAGCGTCGATTTGCCGCACCCGGACGGGCCCATCACGGCAACGAACTCGCCGGCGTCGATCTGCAGACTGACGTCGTCGAGCGCCGCCGTCTCTACGTTGTCGGCGCGATAGAGCTTGCGGATTGCCTTGAGCGTGATCACCGTGGTTTCTCCCCGTTTTACTGTCAGTTCGCTTCGGGCTTGATCTCGATCCTGTCGAACTTGCGCAATTGCTCGTACCCGGAGGAGAGGATGCGCTCGCCGGCCGTCAGGCCCGACAACACCTCGATCTGCTCCGGATTGCGGCGGCCGAAGCGCACCGCACGACGCTGCGCGACAGTACCTGTCGGCGGCAACACGAACACCCAGTTACCGCCGGTCTCCTCGAAGAACGGCCCGTTGGCGGTAACCAGCCCGCGGCTGGGAGCGCCCACCTCGAGCCGGATCTGCATCGTCTGGCCGCGGCGCAGGCCCTCGGGAGCGGCTGCCTCCCTGAAGTAGAGATCCACCTTGAACTGGCGGTCGGTGACCTGTGTATAGACCTTCGCGACTTCCAGCTTCCAGGTCTTGCCATTGGACTCGGCAGTGGCCAGTTGCCCGGTCTTCACACGCCCGAGATAGAACTCGTCGATGCCGGCTTCCACTTTGTAGGCTGTCGAGTCATCAATCTGACCAATGCGCTGCCCGGGGGTCTTGGCCGCACCGAGATCCGCGCTCAAAGCCGTGAGCTGGCCGGTGATCGGGGCCTTCACCAACAGGCTCTGCATGGTCTCCGATGCCACGTCGAGATTCTCTCGCGTCGTCTTGATAGCGCTGCGCAACTGCGTCACCTGCTCGTTACGAAACTTCCCGTCCATGTCGCGGGCCTCCATCGCAGCTGCCTGCAGCTTGCGCGCGCGCGTGAGATCGATACCAAGCTCATCGAGCTCCTCCTTCGAAACCATGCCCGTTGCTCGTAAGGCCTCGCGTCGCTGTTGCCGCTGGGCGAGCTGATCGATCTGCGCACTGCTCTCGATCAATTCCTTCTCATGCGTCACGCGAGCCTGCTCGAACGACAGAATCGTCTGGTTGAGGCGGTCCAGCTGTTCCATGAGCTGCGCCTGCCTTCCGAGCATCTCCAGTTGCAAATTGGTGTTCTTCAGCTTGAGCAGCACCTGGCCGCGCTTCACGAAGGCTCCCTCCTCGACATACACCTCGGCAACCTGGCCACCTTCCACTGCGTCGAGGTAGGCCGTCGTTCGTGGGGCAACCACGGCCGTGGCCGGCACGTATTCAGTGAATACCTCCATGCGCACTGGTGCAACTACCACGCTGGCCTCACGCACTGTTACGGATCGGGTGAGCGCGAAGCGCACGTACAGCAGGACGGCAACAACCAGGAGAACCGCCGCCCCGCACCCGAGCAGCAGCCAGCGGCGTGCGCCCGAGCCGCCCTCGACCCGCCGGTCCATGGGCGAGAATTTCTCCTCTTCGTCCGCCACCAGGCGCGGACCGGGGCGCGCACCGACCTGCATTCGGTTACCGTATTAGTTACGTAGTACAGTAACTCAAATTAGACATTGGAAGATGCCGTCAGTCAAGTTACTCTAGCCGCGGTTCGTCGTAGCGTTCGTCGCAAGTCCGCCCGGAGTCCGCAGTGAAGAAGCGTCCGCACAAGTGGCAGAACGAGCAACCCATTTACCGGCAGCTGATGGACGAGATCATCGGCGGCATCCTCGACCGAAGCTACCCCGAGGGTGAGATGCTCCCCTCGGTCCGCGCGCTCGCCGAGCTATACGACGTGAACCCCCTCACCGCCGCGAAGGCCTATCGCGAGTTACAACGGGAAGGGGTCATCGAGACACTCCGCGGCGAAGGTCTCATCGTGAAGGCAGGCGTCCACTCCGGGTTAATGAAGCGCGAGCGCACGCGGTTCATGCGGGAAGAATGGCCTCACTTGCGTACGCGCCTCGCGCGCATGGAGTTGGATGTGAAAGTCTTGTTCGCCTCGGCCGCGGACTGACCGCAGCACACGCTCAGCATGTCTGGGGGAGCTAGCCCTTGCGCGGATATCGCGACTTACGCGCGCCGGCCGAGGGGCGCTCGCGCTTGTCAGCACCCTCCCGCTTGGGATGATCGGCGCTGCCTGGGGCACCTTCCGGCCGAGGAGGCTTGGAGTCGACTCGGCTGATACGTAACTCCACGCCGCGCACCTTGACCTTCTTCAGGCTCCGGAATATCTCCTTCGGCATCCCCTCGGGCAGATCGACGAAACTGTGATCGTCGCGAATGTCGATGCGCCCGATGTGACGCCCTTCGAGCCCGGCCTCATTTGCCAGCGCACCGACGATGTTGCCCGGCAGCACTCCGTGCTCGTGCCCGACCTCGACGCGATAGGAATCCATCGGAGGATCGTTCTCGCGCGGGTGTCGGCCCCGACGTTCGCGATCGTGCGGGGTCGCCTCCGCATCGCGGCCGGAGCGGTGGCCCGAACCCTTGTCGGCTCGTGGTGCATCGGCCCGTCGCGTGTCGGACCGTGACGCCTCGGGGCGTGGCCCGGCCTTCTCGGGGAGCAGGAAGGGCGTCGCGCCCTGAAGCAGACCCGCGAGCGCGGCGGCAATCTCGACTGCGGGCCGGCCCTGCTCTGCTTCGATCTGCGCCACCAGCTCCTGAAAGGGTGCGCCCTGCCCACTCTGCATGGCGGCTGCGATGCGCTCCTTGAATTTCGCCACCCGCTGAGCGTTGACGTCAGCAACACTTGGCAGCGTCAGCTCCTCCAGATGTTGTTTCGTGGCCCGTTCAATGATCCTCAGCATGTTCCGCTCGCGAGCGGCTACGAAGAGAATTGCCTCGCCGCTGCGGCCCGCGCGGCCCGTGCGCCCGATACGATGAACGTACGTCTCCGAGTCGTATGGAATGTCATAGTTCACGACGTGCGAAATGCGTTCCACGTCGAGCCCACGCGCGGCCACGTCGGTGGCCACGACAACGTCCACCTGCCCGGCCTTTAGCCGTTCGACCGTTCGCTCGCGCTGTTGTTGAGGAATGTCCCCGTTCAGTGCAGCCGCCCTGAAGCCGCGAGCCTCGAGAGCGTCCGCAAGCTCGGTGGTCGCAACCTTGGTCCGCACGAAAACCAGTACAGCGTCGAAACGCGTAACCTCGAGCACCCGCGTAAGAGCATCCAGCTTGTGCATGCCGCTTACGAGCCAGTAGCGTTGGCGGATCTTCGGCGTCGTCCCGACGCGGTTTTGGATCGTAATTTCTTCTGGCTCGCGCATGTGCTTGTGCGCGATTCGCTTCATCGGTGGAGGCAGCGTCGCCGAGAAGAGTGCGATCTGACGCTTCGGGGGTGTCTGCTCGAGAATCCACTCGATGTCATCGACGAACCCCATCTGCAACATCTCGTCGCCCTCATCGAGCACGAGGAAAGTCAAGTTCGCCAGCTGCAGCGCACCGCTCTTCATGTGGTCCATCACCCGACCGGGCGTACCGACGACGACGTGCGCTCCCCGCTTGAGCCCCTTGAGCTGCGGCGTGTAGCTCTGGCCACCATAGATGGGCAGCACGTGGAAGCCTGGAAGACGCTGCGCATACGTCTTAAACGCTTCTGCTACCTGAACCGCGAGTTCGCGCGTCGGAACGAGCACCAGCGCCTGTGGAGTGTTGCGAGTCAAATCGATGCGCTCGAGGACAGGCAAGGCAAACGCGGCGGTCTTGCCCGTACCGGTCTGGGCCTGCCCGAGAATGTCGGAGCCGGCCAGCAGGCGGGGAATGGTCTGCGCCTGGATGGGGGATGGGGACTCATAGCCGACGACGGCCAGCGCCTCGAGCAGGGGGCCGCTCAGGCCCAGCTCGCGAAAGCCGGGCGGTGGAGAATTGGACATCAGGAGTGGGATGGGCCGTTTGGAGGGGGGCGCGATTGTGGGTCTTAAGGTTAGTTAAGACAAGCGGCGATGCGGTGACCACACGGGGGAACCGGCCTGCGGGTGTCATCAGTCACCGTCTCCCTTTCGGGATAAGATCCCGACCGCTCCACGAGGCACAAAACACCGTAAGAGACTGAGGGGGTTCCCGTGATGATCCGTAACCGGACCTTGGGCCTGCGCCTGCTGTTATCCGCTGCTGGAATCGCGGCCGGCTTTGCCATGTATGGCTCAGCGGCAGCGGCCACGGCTGGCGCCGCCGATGTCAGCGCCAGTCGCCTCACCAAAGCCGCCAGCGAGCCGGGCGAATGGATGATGTACGGCGGTACCTACTCCGAGCAGCGCTTCAGTCAGTTGAAGCAGCTCGACGCCAACAACGTCGGCCAGTTGGGGTTGCAGTGGTACGCCGACTACGAAACCAACCAGAACCAGCACGGCTCGCCGCTGTACATCGACGGCGTCATCTACGTCTCGACGGCGCGCAATGTCGTCTACGCGTTCGATGCCAAGACCGGGAAGCGGCTCTGGAGCTATAACCCGACGATTCAGGGGGTGCGCATCCGGTACAACGTCGGCCTCGTGAACCGCGGCATCGCGGCCTGGAAAGGCAAGATCATCATGGGCACGCTCGATGCCCGTTTGGTCGCGATCGACGCCAAGACCGGGAAGGAAGTCTGGTCGACGGACACGGTGCCCAAGAGCCTCGGGCTCGGGGAGATGGGCGACCACTACGCCATCACCATGGCCGCGCGGGTGGCCAAGGGCAAAGTCTTCATCGGCGGCGCGGGCGGCGAGTTCGGGGTGCGCGGTTGGATCGCGGCGTTCGACGCGGATACGGGCAAGGAAGTCTGGCGGTTCTGGACGGTTCCCGGCGATCCGGCCAAGGGGTTCGAGACCAAGGCTCTCGAGCGCGCCGCCAAGACCTGGACCGGTCAATATTGGAAGGACACGGGCGGCGGCGGCACGGTCTGGGATGGCGCGGTGTATGACCCGGTCACCGACCTGCTCTACTTCGGTACCGGCAATGCGTCCCCTTGGAATGCGAAGGTGCGCCAGCCGACCGGCGGCGACGATCTCTACGCCGCGTCGATCATCGCGGTGAAGCCGGACACCGGCGAGTACGTGTGGCATTACCAGGAGACCCCGGGCGACTCGTGGGATTACGACGCGGTCAGCCCGATGATGACCGCGGATCTGACGATCGGCGGCAAGAAGCAACACGTCATCGTCCAGCCGTCGAAGAACGGCTATCTGTATGTGCTCGAGGCGAAGACCGGCAAGCTCATCAGTGCCGACGCCTTCACCGAAGTCAACTGGTCGACCGGCGTCGACATGAAGACGGGGCGCCCGAAGGTCGTCGAGGCGTCGTACTACCGGGACGAGCCGTGGGACCTGGCCCCGGGTGTGCAGGGCGGTCACAGCTGGCATCCCAACGCCTTCAGCCCGTTGACCGGCTTGATCTACATTCCCGCGTGGGAAGCCTACTCCGCACTTGCGGGAATCGACCCATCACGGGCGCCGCCTCCCGGGCAGTTCAGCCTCGGCATCAACATGGGCGCTCGCGCCGCGCCGGGCAAGGAGTTGCAGCCCTACAGTCGCACAGGTGTCAGCGGCAGGCTGAAGGCCTGGGATCCGGTCGCCCGCAAGGTCGTATGGCAAAGCGACTCGTTCGGCGGGGGTCTGCCGACCAGCGGCGTCCTCGCGACGGCCGGCAACCTGGTGTTCATGGGCAACGGCGTCGGCAAGGTGCTGTCCGCTTATGATGCCAAGACAGGCACCAAACTCTGGAACTTCGACACCCAGACGGCGGTATTTGCCGCGCCGATCACCTACCGGCTCGGCGGGGTACAGTACGTCGCGGCCAGTGTTGGCGGTGTGGCTCAGAACACCGACTACTTCGCGCCCACCCACGCGCGCATGTTGGTCTTCGCGCTGGGTGGTAAGGCCGTTCTGCCGGAGCCTCAGCCGTATACACCGCCGCCGCTCAACCCGCCGCCTTCCACGGCCACGGCAGAAGTGATCGCCCACGGTAGTGAGGTCTATTCCCAGTTCTGCTCGATCTGCCACGGTGTCAACGGCACGCAGCAGCGAACCAGCTTTCCCAACCTGATGATCACGCCGCTGCTGTACACGCAGCCCGGCTTCGACCAAGTGGTGTTGGGCGGCGGGCGCGTGGACAAGGGAATGGGTAACTTCTCGAAGGACCTGAAGCCCGAGGATGCCGTTGCCATCCGTGGATACCTGATCTCACGCGCCAACTTCGTCAAAGCGAACCCGCCGAGCGGTCCGGGCGGCCGTGGCGGCCGCGGCGGTGGTGGGGGCGGAGCCGGCGCTGGTGCGGCGGGCGCAGGTGGAGCGGGTACTGGTGCGGGTAGCGCTGCCCGGGGCGGTGGCGCGGCGCCCGAGACCGGACACGCTCAGTAGCCCTCCCTCAGACCCTTTGGACTCGGCGTCGCCGCACCCCGCGGCGACGCCCTCGACCGTGCGGATGCCCGTCACGCCGGCGGCGCTGCTGCTGTCACTGCTCCACGATGCTGTAGTTGATGGTAACCGTGGCGCTGCGGGCCGAATTGATTGAAGTCGTGGAGGTCTGCGCGAAGCACAAAGCCTCGATGTTCCAACTGATGATCAGGCCGTGCGTAGGTTGGATGACAGAAACGGAATCCGTCGGGTGCGTCTCGTCGATCCGAGCAGTGGGGTTCATCTCGAGTCCCGTCGTCAGATCCCCGTATTCCACCTCGACGAAACCGTCCACCTTACCGATGCTGGCGCTCGTGGTGTGCGACAAGCCCGCGGTGGCCGTGAATTGAATCGTCCGGGTGCTTGGCAGCGAGATCGAGACGTGTCCCGTGAAATTCGAGCTCAGGTTCGGCATCGCCACCGGAACTACGAACCCGGTGTCAGGATCCGGCTGGCTCGCCGAACCACTCGCTGAGCACGCCACCGTCCCGCTGAACGTGCCAACCGGCGCAATCGTGGTGTCGATGGACGAAGCCACGCCTGTTGCGGTGACGGCGAAATGAGCGGGTTTGAGAACGACTCCCCCCTGAACTCCCGAGAAGTCGCCTTGCGCCTGAAGACTGAGCCCGGTGGCTTCTATGGGTGTGTGATCGCTGTCGGAAGTCGCAAACTGATTGGGGACGACCGGGGCGCCGCTCGCATCCATGACACCGAGGGTGGCGGTGATGAGTTCGCCGCCCGGAAATCCGCTCGAAAGAGTGACCGTCGCCGTTCCGGAGAGGCTTGAATCGTTGGCGTCGGTCGCGCGCACGGTGCAAGTCCCACTGCCCGCCGGGGCCACGAAGCGCCCCGTGCTGTCGACCTGGCCGCAGGTGGCGGTCCAGTTGACTGGATCGCTACCCGGCAGCGTCGCCGTGAACTGTTGAGTCGAGCCCGGAAGCAACGTGACTTTAGCCGGCGTGACGGCCACGCCGCAGCGGCCGTCAAGCAGCGACTTGCGCTGATCGGTGTCACCCATGAAGAGGGGTGAATAGGCGTAGTAACAGAGGATCTCGAGATCGGTGAGGTTGTTCTCGTCGAAATGGACGTCCTGACCCTCGATCGTCTGCGTGACGTCCGTGTATTGCGTTGCACCAAACTGGGTAGAGCCTCTGCGATCCAGATCGAAGCGCTCGCGCAGAGAACCGCCGGTGGTGAACCCGTCTCCATTGAGGTCGTATCGGCTGAAATCGGCGGATGGAGTCGGGATCTGACGCGTGATGGTGCCATCGCCGGCCACGACGAAGAAATGCTGCAGAAAGAGCTGTATGTCCTTCTCGTTGAATATCTGGTCCTCGTTAACGTCGAGCAGCGTCTGCCGGATGGGCTGATTTTGCCCGCTCGGCAGTACCGCAGGATCAAGCGAGAGGACGCTCGCATAGGCGTCGACGAATTTTCCGCGGGCGTTGTCGAGGATGGCATGTCGGGTCTGCGACGCAGGCAGGTTGCGCAGCGACGGCGAGACCATCCACAGAAAGGAGGCCAGCCCCGCGATCTGGGGCGCCGCATCGCTCGTGCCGTTGTGGCCAAAGACATGCTCACCGACCGCCAGCACGTCGGGATTGCGATCGGAAAAGGCTGATTCCGCCAACTGATCCCCAGTCACGTGTGCCGTTAGCAGAGTGTTGGCGGGCGGGCCGACGGTGCTTCCGACCGTGATGACATTGTCAGCGGTCACCGCGGAAAAATGCGAGTCGGCCAGAGTCCGTTGCAGGAACGTCAGCACACCGGCAGCCGGCTTGAGAGACACGAACCCGTTCGCCT
The DNA here is from genome assembly GCA_036499585.1 of Steroidobacteraceae bacterium. GTDB lineage: Bacteria > Pseudomonadota > Gammaproteobacteria > Steroidobacterales > Steroidobacteraceae > 13-2-20CM-66-19. Next base: position 120,866 of record DASYDM010000026.1, on the reverse strand, counting down.
GCGCCGACGCAGGAGGTGTCCACAGGGAATCGTCGTTGACGAAGCTGTCATTGGCGTCGGCGATCTCCGCCATACTGATCGCCGAGTCGAAACGCGCGTCGGCGACACCAGGATAGAGCACCGCGCTATCCTCGGCGCGTTCGTTGCCGGCGGCGACGGTGACCAGAAAATCGCCCCAACGACTGGATGTCCGCTCCTTCCAATACAGGGCGTGAATCGCTCGCTCGAATGGGGACATGATCACATCGAATGGTGGCGCGCACGGGTCTGACGGGCATTTATCGCCTGCGAAGCCCATCGAGAAATTCAGGACGAACTTGCCGCTCGGCATGCCATGGGCCAGCGCATCGGTCATCTGGTCCGCCGTCAGGTGACCACCCACCTGAACCGGCACGAACGGCTGGCAGCCACTGAATGGGAAAGGATTGGCTCCGACGACATTGGCAATCGCGACCCGCGCCACGTCATAGCCGTGCGTCACAGCGCTCACTATCGCAGCCGGCGATGGAAATGCCGGCACGTTGCTGCTGAGCTCTTGGGGCACGGCGGAGCCGAACACGTCGCCAACGACCATTGGCGACACCCCGTCCGCGTGGAAGCACGCTCCCTCCTTGTCCGGCGCCTGTGGATCGCCGAAAGTCGTGCCTGCGGCATTCCAGGCGGCTGGGAAGCGCCCCGGAAGGAGGTGGCCGATGTCCGTGGCGCCGCCCTGTGAGGGGTCCTTAAAGATGGCGAGAGTCTGCGCCTCGCGGCCCAGGGTGACAGCGACGACGCCCGGCGACGCCTGCAGCTTGTCGATGTAGGCCTGTAACCCGGCGACCGACGACTGCAGCGGCACCCCGATGGTCACCGACTGAAATCCCTTCGACATGGAGACTATCCCGGCGCCGACCGATCCCAATGCCTGATTGACCTGTCCGACCGTGGCGCTGGAAGCGAACCTCAGGTCCAACCGATTCATGATCACGCCGTTGACCGCCGCCGAATCGGGAACGCCCACGGGTGCGATGTCAGAAGTCGCGTCGACCGCCAGGGTTGTAGGGTCGCCGGTCAGGCTTACACCGTTGGCAACATGCGCGTTGACGGTGAACGCGAGTGAGGCAGAGGTGCCTCCCCCCGGCGCAGGGTTGACCACCACCACTTGAGCTGTACCTGCGAACGCGAGATCCGCGGCCGGAATGGCGGCCGTCAATGTCGAGGAAGTGCTGAAAGAGGTGGAGCGATTGGCTCCGTTCCACTGCACGACGGAGCCGTTGACGAAGTTGGAGCCAGTCACCGTCAGGGTGAGGGGATCGCTTCCAGCGTTCGCGGACGATTGTGACAGCGAAGTCGCGACTGGCGCCGGATTGCCGCTGGACGTCCCGCCGCCGCCTGTTCCGCTCCCCGATTGAGAAGATGAGCCGCCGCCCCCGCAGCCCACGACGAGCGACAGGAGAACGAGGATGCATCCCTTCGACATGGTTGTTCTTGCCTCTTTTATCCAAGGCAAGTCTACTCACCACGTCGGCCGCAATCGGTTCCCTAAATGTGTACTACGGGGCTCGAATCGCGAAACTCAGGTCGGCGGTAGCCCCGGCCGGAGCTCCTCGCGATGGGCCCGGAAGAATTCGAGGGCGCGCCGTCGTTTCTCCCGCCCGCGGTGACCAACGTCGGACTTCTGCACCGGCTCGTGCACCAGGGCAGCTTTCGCGTGCAGGGTGTCATACACCCGTGCCCAGAGCTTTCTGACATATTCACGCGAACACTGCATTCGCTCGGCGATGTCCGCGTCCGTGAGTTCCTGCAGCGCAAAGGTCAGCATGCGTTTCTCGGCCACCCTCAATTCCAAGGTCGCCGGCGGCTTCAGGAACAGAAACGACATGTGACTCCCGGGACGGGTGCGAGCATCCTCTCGCGTCAGGCTCACCAGAACGCGGCCGTCTGCCGACACAGCCGGGCGCTTGACTCGCATACCCGCCGACTGCATCAGCGGAACGTGCTCTCGTGTCACTTCCTGAAGCAGCTGACCGACGCCGAAGCCATCGTGCTGCTCACGAAACAGTTTGTCCGACTGTTCGAAGAACGCGGCAAAACTCGGGTCGGCGAAATCCGGGTCCGGCCAGAAGTGCACGATCCACAGATTCAGGCGGCACTGCGTGTGGGCCGCCTCGATCTGGCTGCCCTGCAGGGGCCAGCCGCCCTCCTCGCCTGCGCGGTACAGAGCGACCGAGCAGGCCTCGTCCCGACTCGCTTCGAGCCCCGCCACAGCCTCATCCGAGACCCAGAGGGTGACGCCGGCGCCCGCAATGGTTCTGCGCCGGCGGCCATCGATGGCCTCGATCACACCGACGGACAGCGCACCTTGTTTGTACCAACGCTTCCAATAGGTCAACGCCTTCGCGGGCGGACATCCGTATTGAGCGGGGGGAAGAAATTCGAGGACGGCAGGGAAGTCTTCGGGTCCCCCGGCCCGCGCTTGGAACATAGGCATTGAAAGGGACGTTAGCGTGCCCAGGCTAAGCTAGCAACCGCACCCGCGCCGGCTGAGTGGCACGCCTGGAGACTCGCGCGCCGGCCCCCGCCGGGCTCCCCAAGGCCAACGCCGCGGGATAGGATCGGGAACATCGCGGAACAGGCACCCCCCCCGCCCGAGGACACACCGATGGTCCAGCGTTTCGGCCACCAGCACTTTGCCGGCGACTACTTCAAGACCCTGCGCTTCGAGGGCGAAATCTACGACTGTGAGGTCGAAGGGGAAATCCCCCGCGACATCCGCGGCACCTTCTATCGGCTGGGCGGAGACTGGCTCTATCCGCCCAAGTCACCGAACGATGCGGGCTTCAGCGGCGATGGCTACATCTCCATGTTCCGCTTTTCGAATGGCCGGGTGGACTACAAGGGCCGGTTCGTGCGCACGCCGCGTTATCTCGTCAACCGTGCGGCGGGGCGCCAGCTGTTCGGCCTGTATCGCAACCGATCTACAGACGAACCTTCCGTGCAGACGGTGAACAGCACCGTAGCCAACACAACACCCGTCGTACACGCCGGGCGGCTGTTCGCGACGAAGGAGGACGCCAGGCCCTACGAGATCGATCCTCATACTCTCGAAACCCTGGGCGAATGGGACTTCTACGGCAAACTCAACAGTCTGACCTTCACGGCGCATCCGAAAATCGATCCCCTCACCGGGGAAATGATCTGCTTCGGCTATGAGGCGACAGGGGAAGCCTCCAAGGATGTCTTCGTCTACTTCATCGACAAGACGGGTCACGTTACACGCGAGGTGCGCTTCGAAGCGCCCTACGTGAGCGAGATGCACGACATGGCCATCACCAGGAGCCATATCGTGATTCCGCTGTACCCGCTGACGACAGACCAGGAATGGCTCGCCGCCGGCAACCTCCACTGGTACTGGGACGATCGCCTGCCCGGCTACCTATGTGTGTTACCACGCGATGGAGAAGCCAAGGACGTGCGCTGGATCAAGGGTCCTCCCTACGCAATGGTCCACACCCTGAACGCGGCCACGGAAGGCAATCGCATCGTGCTGGACGGCACGGTCTCGGACGCCAATCCCTACCCGTTCTTCGCCAATCGTTCCGGCGAGCCCTGGTCCCCGCGCACCGGGGCATCCAGTGTTCGACGTTGGACGGTAGATCTCGATTCCAAGCGCGACGGCTGGGATGAGCAGCGTTTCTTCCCGCTGGCCACCGGCAGACTGCCGCGCATCGACGACCGGTTCGCCTCCCTCCCCTACCGCTATGGATACATGGGTTACTCGGATCCCGCGCGGCCTCCCAACGCATCGCTCGCGCCGGGGCGGGTCTATCCAATGAACAACACGCTCGGCCGTCTCGATATGAAGGGCATCGAGATCGATAGCCTTTTCGTCGGCAACAATGGCACGCTGCAGGAAGCGTGCTTCGTCCCCAAGCGCGGCGCATCGCAGGAGGGAGACGGCTACCTGGTAGGAGTTTTCAGCAACATGGTGGACTCCCGATCGGAGCTGATCGTGGTGGATGCGACGCGCATGGAAGAACTCGGCCGGGTGATCCTCCCGTTCAACGTACAGGTCCAGGTGCACGGCGTCTGGGCTTCCCACGAGGAGCTACCGTTCGACACCTGACGGGCGGTACGCCCGCGGCAACCCGCTTCGGTTGCTACAAAATCATGTTCAACTGGTTGTCGACCCGCTCCACGCCGTCCACGCCGGCGGCACCTACAACGACTCGTGCCATTTGATCAATCGTGCCGACGTATCCCGAGATGGAAACGACTCCGTCGTTCGTGGTCACGGCAATGGGAAGATTGTCCATGTCCCCCTGGCGCGAAAGTCGATCCTTCACCGCAGCAGTCACCGACGCATCGTCCTGCCTGTAGACGCCCTCTTGCGCCCGATCAGCGGTCCTGACGTCCCCCGCTGAGGCAGCGCCTGCGGCAAACAACCCAGCCGCGGTGGCTGCTATCAACAGTACGTGTTTCCCCTTCATACTCGCTCTCCTTCCAGATCGGCTATCCATTGGATCGCGGGAAACGCCGTTCGTTCGCGGGTGAGTTGCGATACGGGAGCCACAGCGCAGACTCTGAACAAGTTTCATCCTATAATCATCGGACGACGACACAAGGAACCGCACTGATGTCGCGTCAGCTGAGAGTCTCTATCGTCACCGCCAGCGTATTGCTCGCATGTCTCGCGTCAGGGCGCGCATTGACGGCTCAGGACGCGGCGTCGGCAACTACCCCCAGCGCAACCACTCCCGCGACGTCGAACCCGTCACCCATTCCGGAGGTCGTCGTTCACGGCCGTAGCGATGAGCTTGCACCGCGAGTCTTGTCATTCGTCGACCAGATCGCAGCACCGGAATACGAGGAGGGACCGTCGCGCTGGGCGAGTCGGGTCTGCCCGCTGGTGTTCGGACTCCCGAAGGCGGAGGGCGAATTCATGCTGGCGCGCATCTCCCTGGTCGCGCGCACCGCAGGAATACCTCTCGCCGGCGAGCAATGCCGCCCGAATCTCTACATCATGGTGACCGGCAATCCCAAGTCGTTCCTGAAAATCCAGGACAAGTGGCATCGCGTCGGGATGTTCGGCAATGCCGGGCCGCGGAGGGTCGATGAATTCATCCATTCGGCCCGGCCCGTGCGGGTCTGGTACAACACCAACCTGATCAGTCCCGACGGAATCAATATCGGTGGGGGCGACCCAGTGAGCTCTCATGGCGGCCCCACCGCGCATGCGACAGCTTCGCACTCCGATGCAAGCCGTCTGAAGCGTAATGTCGTGTCGTCGTTCACGACGGTGTTGGTAGTGATCGATCAAACACAACTGCACAACGTCTCGCGGGGACAGCTCGCGGACTATGTTGGAATGGTAGGGCTCGCGAAACTCAAGCCGGATCTGCACGTCGTGAATGCCCCGAGCATCCTCGCGCTGTTCGACGGTGACCCGAAGGCCGCGCCGGGCGCGATGACCGATTGGGACGGAGCCTTTCTGAAGTCCCTGTACGAGACGGACCCGGAATCCCGGCTGCAGCGCAGTCAGATCGCGGTCAACATGATCCAGGAGATGGTCCCTTAGGGGGACGGCGCCCGCCCGGCTTATCCTGGAACGACGCCCTCGGAGTGCTCGACGGACGACTCGGACCGTGGCTGTGGAAGTGTCACTAGAAGGATCCACGCCAAGGCAGCGATCGCAGCACTGGCGGGCGCGGCAGCACTCAGTGAGATCATCGAAATCACGCTTCCGAGGAAGGCCGACCCCGCGGCAGCGCCGAAATACAACGCCGAATTGTTCAACGCGAGGATGAGCCCCGAATGCTGCGCAGATGAGGCAATCGCCCGCTGTTGCTGCAACGTAAATAGCCCCGCGCCACACACTGCCCAGATCATCATCACGGTGGCCGCCGCCACGAGTGAGGAACTGGCGACTCCTACCGAGCCCAGGGTCACTGCAAGCAGCGCGAGCAGTCCCATAGTGGGCGCGCGCAACCCAAGTCGATCCGCAAGGAAGCCACCGACGAGGTTTCCAATCACGGCGCCCATGCCGTAGGCCAACAGGAGGATCGGGATGATCTGCGCGGAGAGACTGCGCGCCAGGATCGCGGCCACGTAGGTATAGAGGCCCAGCGTAGCTGCCGACCAGAACAGAAACGGTACCAGTACGAACAGCGTCTTAGGCCGTGCGATAGAGGCGAACTGTTGCGCTAGCGAAACCGGCGGACCCGCGGTGTTTGCGCTGGGCACACCGATCTTCAGGAGAGCGAGTCCCGCAACAGTCGCGAGCAACGCGACGAAACCCAGCGACCCGCGCCAGGAAAACAGGTGGCTGATGTACACGCCGAACGGCACTCCGAGCACGATGGCCGTGGTGAAACCCGCAGCGGTGACGGCAAGGTTCCTGCCTCGGTTGGATTGAGAGCCCAGGCTCGACGCGACGGCGTAACACGTAGGGGTCACGAGCCCAGCCGACAACGCGGCCAGCACCCTGGTGAGTAGCAGAGTGGGTAGTGTCGTGCAGATGGCTGACAACACATTCGCAACAGTGAACACCGCCAAGCCACCGACGAGCACGACTTTGCGCGAAATCCGCGCCGTGAGTGCCGAAACGATCGGTGCGCTGATGGCGTAGGAAACAGAGAATACGGAGACGACGAGGCCCGCCGAGCCGATCGGGGTGGACAGATCGTGCGCGATCTGCGGCAGAAGTCCGGCGACGATAAAGGCGTCAGTTCCGATTGCGAACGTCGCCAGCGCGAGAAGAAAGGCGTGCGGACTGAGGCCGCCGCCAGGACCCCGGGCCCCGTCGTCGCGCCATCGTGCCATTCCGCCCCCGCTCGTGATATTCGGATTGATAGTACCGGGCACGCCTCGAAAGGGGAATAGCCCCCGTAAGCGCGTGCGCTAGACTTAGCGGAGGTCTCTTTACATAGCATTGGAGCACGCCGTGACAGACTCTTCCGAATACGTTCCCCCGAAGGTCTGGACGTGGAAGAAGCCGAGCGGCGGCACCTTCGCGAACATCAATCGCCCGGTCGCCGGAGCCACGCACGAGAAGGAGCTCCCGGTCGGCAAACACCCGCTGCAGCTCTATTCCCTTGCAACGCCGAATGGCGTCAAGACCACGATCCTGCTGGAGGAGTTGCTCTCTCTCGGCCATCGCGGTGCCGAGTACGATGCCTGGCTGATCAAGATCGGCGACGGCGAGCAATTCGGCAGCGGCTTCGTCGCCGTGAATCCCAACTCCAAGATTCCCGCGCTGCTGGATCGCAGCGGGCCCACTCCCATCCGGGTGTTCGAGTCCGGCTCGATCCTGGTCTACCTCGCCGAGAAATTCGGCGCCTTTCTGCCCACCGGGGGAGCGGCCCGCGCAGAGTGTCTCTCGTGGCTGTTCTGGCAGATGGGAGCGGCCCCGTATCTCGGGGGCGGGTTCGGACATTTCTATGCCTATGCACCGACGAAGATCGAGTACGCGATCGATCGCTTCGCGATGGAAGTGAAGCGGCAATTCGATGTGCTCGACCGCCGCTTGGCGCAGACTGAATACATCGCCGGGAACGACTACACGATTGCCGACATCGCCATCTTCCCGTGGTACGGCGGACTCGCCAAAGGCTGGAGCTACGGATCCGCTTCCGAGTTCCTGAGCGTGCAGGACTACAAGAACGTGCAACGCTGGGCCGACACGATCCTGACACGACCCGCCGTTCAGCGCGGCCGCATGGTCAACCGGACGTTCGGCGAACCCTCCGGTCAACTACACGAGCGGCACGACGCCAGCGACTTCAACACCCGGACGCAGGACAAACTGACTTAAGGGCTGACGCCTGACAGGCCGCGGCGGAGCGACTCAATGCCCGCCGCCGCCTCCACCGCCTCCACCGTCACCTCCGCCCCCGCCTCCTGCATCACCGCCGCCATGCCCTCCGGCATCAAACCCTCCGCCGTGGTGTGACGAATCGGAATGATGGTGGTGGTGGCTGTGGTGATGTCCGGGTGCACTGTTGCCCAGCGCGATGGTACTCACATCTTGATTGTCGGAACCTGACGCATTCGAGCGGCCGCGCGAGCGCCATCGCTGACAAGGCGTTAGCGCGCACGGATCTGCCGGCCAACATCCGTAAGTATTTCGAGCAGGGGATCAGCGCCCTGAAGTAGTTACGGCAGGGCGAAAGCCACCAGACTGTCATTCAAGGCTTCTTCGGAGATTTTGGCGTGCCCTGAGGCAGCGATCACCACGTACTGTTTGCCGTGGAACTCGTATGTCATGGGCGTCGCATGCGCCGGCGCAGGCAGCTCCGCGCTCCACACCTCCTTGCCGGTATCCACATCGAAAGCGCGGAAGTGAGGATCGAGAACGGTTGCGCCGATGAACGCAAGGCCACCCGCCGTGACAATGGGCCCACCCATGTTGATCGTCCCAGCGATGCCACTCGGCCCCCCAAGATTGAACGTGCCCAAGGGCACCTGCCAACGGATGGTGCCGTGCGTCAGGTCCACGGCGACGAGCGATCCCCAAGGCGGCGCGATGCAGGGTAGACCGGCGGGTGAGAGGATCGGCCGCCGGGACATGATGTAAGGCGTGCCCGACTGCATTCCGCGTTCCGTGTGCGAATCGTTTGTCCCTCGCGAAGGAGCGGACCCGTCTCGCGGTATCAACCGGACCTCGAACGGAAAGTTGTTCACGTTAACGATCAGCAACCCCCGACCGGGATCGAACGCATACCCGCTCCACGGCATTCCACCCCAATTGCCCGGAGTCGAGATGACGCCTTCGAAACTCGGCGGCACAAACACGCCCGCCGGCAGGTTTCCGAGTAGTTTCGTACACGCCTCCACTTCTGCCGCAGTCCGGCCCCAAGGTTTGTCGATGTGCTGTGGCACCAGCGCCGGCGGCGCGAGGGGAATCGGCTGCGTGGGAGATGATGCTTCACCCGGCACCTGGCTCTGCGGTACGGGCCGCTCCTCGACCCCAAATACCGGCTTGCCGGTTTCCCGATTCAGCACATAGAGATAGCCGCTCTTGTCGGCAGCAACGACCACGGGAACCTTGGCCCCGTCGTGCTCCACTGTCGCCAAGAGCGGGGGAGCCGCTACGTCAAAATCCCATATGTCATGGTGAACGAGTTGGAAACCCCACACGAGTTCGCCCGTGCCGCTGCGCAATGCGACAATGGAATTCGCCCATTTGTTGTCACCAGGACGCAGGCCACCGAAGTAGTCCGGGCTGGCGGCTCCCGTCGGGATGAACACGAGGTGGCGCTCAGGGTCCACAGCCATGACGGACCACGCGTTGCCGGCGCCCGTCTGGAACGGCTTCTGCGCGCCGTCCGGAGGACCGGCCTTCGGGGGCTGGATCGAGTTCCAACTCCAACGCAGCGTTCCCGTCCGGACGTCGAAAGCCCGAACGACGCCGCTAGGCATGTCAACACGCGTGTTGTCATCGATCGACGAGCCCACCACCACTACGTCGTCTACGACGGCCGGCGGTGAGGTCATATGGTAGGCGCCAGGTTGAAAATTGGGGACGTTACGCAGGCTGACTTCACCGTTCTGGCCGAAGTCCGCGCAGGCATTGCCGGTCGCGGCATCGACGGCCACCAGTCGTGCATCAATCGTGGCCTCGTACAGCCGCCTGCGGCACGCAGTACCCGCCTTGCGGGTGCCGTCGAGCCAGGTGGCGAGTCCCCGATTGATCAGCCCGTCGCCCGCTTGCCAGTGGCGGTCGATCTTCGGATCGAACGCCCAGCGCTGGTGGCCAGTCGCCGGATCGAGCGCAATCACCCGATTGAACGGCGTCGTGAGGTACAAGGTTTCATCCACGAAAAGCGGCGTGGTCTCGAAACCGCTGCGCGGCCGGGCATTCGCCTCGGTGACGTCGCCGGTGTGAAAGACCCAAGCCGTCTGCAGATGCGAGACGTTGGCGCGGCTGATCTGGGTCAGCGGTGAGAATCGCATTCCGCCCGGATCATTCCCGTAGTTCGGCCAGTCGCCGGGTCCCGCGACGGCACTGCAACTGACCGTCAGCGCGGCGAGTGTCGCAGCCCCGCGCAGAGTCTCCTTGATTCCGTGGCGCATGTTCCCGTCTCCCGGTTGTGTTGGTTGCGTGGGTGCAGCTTAGGAAATCGCGACACCGCAGACCAGCCGCCTGGGACGGAAGGGCCTATCCGACGTGCGAAGCGACCCTTTACACTGACGAGCCTCGCCGGGGCCGTTCGTTAAACCCCCGTTAAAACCCTGGAACGTGCATGAACAAGCGAATCAGAACCGCCGTGGTCGTGATTGGAATCGCCCTCGTCGCTCTGGGAAGTGCCTACGCATTCATCCTCTGGGAAGGGTCGACTACCCGGGGCGATGCCCCCCGGCTCGAGAGCTCCGTCGCTCAATGGTTGCTCCATCGCACGGTTCCGGCAGTGCAGCGAACCCGGTCGAATCCCCTCCTCGCCCGCCGCGACGCGGCGGATCTGACTGCCGGCAAAGACTTCTTTCGCCAGAAGTGCGAGCTCTGCCACGGATACACCGGAAGCGGCAAAACCGAGATTGGGGCGGGCCAGTACCCACGTCCGCCGGACCTCCGGGAGGCTGCGGTCCAGGACATGACCGACGGCGAACTGCTTTTTCACATCACCAACGGTATCCGACACACCGGAATGCCGGCCTGGAATGTTTCCGAGCGTCAGGGGTGGCAGTTGGTCCTTTATATCCGCGAGCTGCCCAAGTTGGGCGTCGCTTCCGAGTCGCCGACCGAGAGCGCCGCGGATGTTTCGCAAGCCCACTACGTGGGTTCCCAGGCGTGCGCCGATTGTCATCGCGACATCTACGACCGCTGGAAAAAGACGCGCATGGCCAATGTCGTGCGCGATCCGCACGAGCATCCGGACGCGATCGCCGCTGATCTGTCGAAGGCCGATCCGAAGATCGTCACGTTCACGAAAGACGACATCGCATTCGTGTATGGCAGTCGCTGGAAGCAACGGTATTTCAAGAAGGTCGGTGACGAATACTTTCCGCTGCCCGCTCAATGGGACTTCACCCATCAAAAGTGGTCGGCGTACTTCGTCAAGAACGGTTCGGACTGGTGGGCCCCTCTGTATCCGCCGGACAATATGCAGCGTCCCACGGGACCCCTGTGCGACGGGTGCCATTCAGTTGGCTACGACATCAATACCAAGAAGGTCGCGGAGTGGAACGTCGGCTGCGAGCGTTGCCATGGGCCGGGAAGCGAGCACGTCGCCCACCAGGGCCGACCCAACATCATCAATCCGGCCAGGCTGGACTCTGTGCAGGCCAATGACGTGTGCATTCAATGTCATTCCCAAGGTCAGCCGCTCAGCAACCCGATTCAGGGCCGGTACTACGATTGGCCGGTGGGCTATGGGGTCGGCAAGCGATTGGGGGATTATTGGAAGCTCGAGGAGCACAAGCTCGGGGTGCAGTCGTTCACTCACTTTGCGGACGGCACTGCGCACAAGAACCGAATGCAGGGCAATGACTACGTTCAGAGCGTGATGTACACCCGGGGAGTCACGTGCTTCAGCTGTCATGACGTTCATGGGACGCCGAACGACGCTGTACTACGGAAGCCGCGAAACGAAATCTGCCTTGATTGTCACGGCCCCAACACCGCCAACGGGCCCCGCACGCCGACCCTCGAGGCACACACACATCACAAGGCAGGCAGTCCTGGGGCCGAATGTGTGGCCTGCCACATGCCTCAGATCGAACAGACCATTGGCGACGTGAACGTGCGGGCCCACACCTTCAAGATCATCACGCCGGCGGCGACGAAGGAGCTCGGCGTACCGAACCCCTGCGCCGCCTGTCATGCCGACAAAGGTGAGGACTGGATCGTCGCTGCGCTGAAGTCGTGGCCAGAGCGGTCGCCCTGGCGCATGACACAGTAACCGCCGCGCGCGCATTCGCGCCAAACGGGCTGCCACGCGAGCCGCCCGTGGGAACGGAGGCCGGCGCGCTGCCAGCACGGCGCCTCCTCGCGCGGTCTAGTGCTGGTACTCGTCGAAGCCGTCCCTCACGGCCTGCGGGCTGTCCATGTGGAACCCGGTCCTGAAATACGGGCGCGTCCCATACGTCACGTTGGTAAATACCGCCTCGACCTGACTGATCCCCTCTTTGTCGATCGAGAAGGTCTCGTGCGCCTGTAGCGTAGAGGTTCCGGTGTCGTTGACCGTGACCGTCTTGCCATTCTTCAGTTTGTAGCTGCGGATCGGGGCGTCGTTCTCATGATCGAAATAGACGCTCGTCATCACCACCTGGTGCTCCAGATCGACCGCCATGATGCGCCGGCTGCGGATCCGGTTGTCATTGCGGTGATAGCCCAGAGCAAGGTCTTCCGCGCAGCTCATGTTGATGCCGCCACGCGCCTGTCCCGGCTGCACGGGCACATTCGACGTCGGACGCCCGTCCTCGAGACGCTGGCAATGCGATGAGAACATCGGTGGCTTGTCGCCGGTATTGTTCTCGATGCCCGTGAAATAGGTGTTGACGATCTTCATGAGCTCTTCACGCGAGCGACGCTGTGCGGCCGGCACTACCTGCGTGTATTCGGCACGCGGCTTTTCGCCAAGGTAGTCGGTCGGAGTGCTGGGTGCACCGGGAGGAGTCGTGCGCCAGCGCTCGGTCGTCACGACCGTCTCGATCTCTGTAATCTGGTGCGCGTAGACCCTGAGCCGGGTGCTGACGAGCACCGGATCGCCGTTCTCGTACATGCGCGCGTAGAAGCCGATCGTGCCCCACTCCGGATCGGCGATGTACAGCCGGTAAGGCCGTACGCCCGTCGCGTTCTTCCAGAAACCGTCGGGAATCGGCAGCGGCACGCTGTTCTCGGAGTAACGCACGTTCTTGGCAAGGGGCACCTTGCCCGGATCGTGCGCGAGCAGCGCGCCGATGAATTGCTCGGCGAGCCCTTGCAGGCACGGGCGGTCGCAATCCCCTGTACCAACGTTGGCGGGCGGCGCCGCGCTCTGCGCCGCGGCCGCCGGCATATTTGGAGCGACCCCTCCCAGGAGCACGGCGCAGCCGAGGGCGGCCAGTCGATAGTTCAGCCCAGTCTTCATTCTGTTTTCCTCCAATGCTCGGTTACAGGGCGCAGGCGGCAAAAACCACGTCCTGGATCGACAATCGAATCAGGGCCCCCGGAAACGCAGTCAGTGTCCGCGACAAACGCGCCGGGAGCGCGTTTTTGTCGCCAATAAACCTAGGGCAGCGCGAACACCCACACCGCCGTGCCCCGGTTCGGCGGGCTGCGCAGCTCCGGCACGAGAGGCGCGAAACTACGAGCGTGGAATCCGCCCTCACCCACTACCAGCGCGATGTACTGTTTGCCGTCGATGGCGAAGGTGATCGGACTGGAGCTGGACACGTCGTTGAGGCGGGTCTGCCACAACTCTTTGCCCGTTGCGCTGTCGTAGATGTTGATCAGTCTGTCATAGGTAGCATCCACGGCAATCCCGCCGGCCGTCGTCAATACTCCCGAGGACACCGGCGCATGTTGGCGCACGGTCCACAGGGGCTTGCGGGTCGCAATATCGAGCGCTTCGAGCCGCCCGTAGTTACCGTCGCTGTCCGGGCGCGGCCGGATTCCCCAATTGACGCCCGATGACAGCGCACTCAAGGTTCCGCCGCCGGGAACCGGGTATAGATCCATACAGGCTTCGTTCAACGGCATGACCAGCACACCCGAGCGCTGATTCCAGGAAGCCGGCAGATAGCTCTTCGTCCCCGCCCCGTGGGGGCAAACCATCTTCACTTTGCCATCGATGGGATACAGATCGGTGTTGACCTGCTTGCGTCCGGTGACCGGATCGATGGCCCGGACGATGTTCTGCAGTCCGAGATCGACCGAAAACAGGAACTCTCCCGTGCGCGCATCGAGCGCATCGTAGATACCGATCTTGCCGGAGGTCAGCAGCGCCCTGCGGGTCGTGCCGCGAACGTCGAGGTTCACGATCTGACGCTCGAACGCCCAATCCAGATCCCACTGGTCGTCGGGGAAATGCTGGTGATACCAGACCAGGCGCCCGGTGTGCGGATCGATGGCCAGCGTCGAGTTGGTATAGAGCGCATCGTTGCTGATGCCGGGCTGCTTCTTCAGCGGCAACAGGGGGCCGGTGTCGTAGGTGTTGCCGGTGCCGAAGTAGGCGAGTCCCGTGTCGGGATCATAGCTGCCGGGAGTCCAGATCGAGGCGCCGCTACGTTTCTCGAAGGGCACACCGTTCCAACTGTCGCCGCCCGGCTCTCCGGGTTTGGCGATCGTGCCGATCCGCCACAACTCCTTGCCCGTGGCGGCGTCCAGTCCAACGAGTTGTGGTCCACCGAACTGCGCCGTAACACCGGTGCCGGTCGTGCCCACCATCACCTTCCCTTCCGCCACGAGCGGGCCACCGCTCAAGCCCTCGTGGCGCTTGAAGTCACCGATCTTCGTATCCCAGACCACGGCACCCGTGTGCACGTTGAGTGCAACGATGTGAACGTCCGAGGTGCCGAAATAGAGCCTGTCGCCCCACAGGGCGATGCCTCGCTTGACGAAGGGCGCGGCCCCCTGCTCCAACGGGTGGTTGTATTGCCAGAGGAGGTCGCCGGTCTTGGCGTTGATCGCCTGCACGATCTCCCCATAACTCAGCATGAACATCGTGCCGTCGCGGACCAACGGGACCACTTCGGCAGAGCCCGCGGGCAACGTCCAGCTCCAGACGACCCTCAATGAAGCTGCGTTGGCAGCGGTGATCTGCGTCAACGGACTGAACCCGTGCGCGTCCCATCCGCGCCGCCACGTCAACCAGTCCTGGGGCGGGGGATTGGCCAGATCCGCTTTCTCCACGGGTTTGAAATGGTCGAGCGGATTGGGCAGCACCACGGGCTTCTGCGCCGTGTACGGCGAGTAGCTCATGATGCTGAACCCGCCTCCGGGCACCATCACGCTAGCCAACATGCGCGGATCGGCCGGCAGCGGATCCTTGCCCGCCACGATTGCGTTTTCCTGAAGGATGTAGGCGACGAGCGCGGCGTACGTAGAGGCGTCGAGCGAGCCGGGCTTGTTGCTCGGCATCGTCGTGCGGGTGATCTCGTAGAGATCGCGGACGCTGTGGCCTCCATACTTGCGCATGAACTCGGGGCCCTTGAGAGGCTTACCGAGCGGCCCATCACTCAGATGGGGCCCATGACACGTAACGCAGTTGACGGAGTACGCCGCGCGACCCTGGTCGCTCTGCTGGCGCGTGTAAGAAAGGGCGGTCTCTTGAGACCGGGCGGCAAGAGGCACGGCGGACAGGGCCGCCAGGAACAACAATGCGCTTCGCAAGGGACTCTCACCTCGAACGGACAAGGGGGTCCGTGGATCGCGACGGACGACGCTGCGGCCGCGATTATCGGCCACCACCGCCTCTCCCAAGGCCTCACTGATGGGTCAGACCAGAGACCGGTCATCCCTGGATTGCGGGCCCCCCGCCGCGGCAGAAGCGACACGTGTCGGCGCTGGAGCGCCGCACCGCCGGGCGCAGTATCCTGAACACCTCAAGTCCACCTACCCCAGGACCCGCCATGAGCCAAGCCGCTCCGCCCCCGAAGATCGTCCAGGACCTTGCGGTCGCCTACTGGGCGTCGCGCTGCCTTCATGTCGTTGCCGAGTTGGGCGTCGCGGATGTGCTGGGAGACGAGCCCCTTCCAGCAGACGTCCTCGCTCGCGCTGTCGGAGTCAATGCACTGCCCCTGCTTCGCATCCTGCGATCCCTGGCCAACCACGGCGTGTTCGTTCACGACGGCGAGCGCTTTGCGCACAACGACGCGTCGCGGCTCCTGCGCAGCAACGCGCCGGGCTCGATGCGCTCACTCGCCCGAATGATGGGCCTCAAAGTGCACTGGGATGCTTACCGTGAGCTCGAAGTCTCGCTGCGCACGAATCAACCGGCGATTTCAGCGGTGGCCGACGGCGGGTTGTTCGGCTACCTGCATGCGCATCCCGAGGAGGCCCGCCTGTTTCACGAAGCGATGGCCGGCAAGTCGTTTGCACAGATCGGCCCGATACTGGCGGCGTACGACTTTCGCAGCTTCGGCACGATCGGTGACATCGGCGGCGGTCTCGGGCATTTGCTATATGCCGTGCTCGAGCAGGCTCCCCAGGCGCGAGGCGTCCTGTTTGATCTGCCGCAGGTCATGGACCACGCCCGTCGCGAGCCCCACGCGCGGGTGGAATATGTTGGTGGCGATTTCTTCAGGGCCCCCATTCCTGCCTGCGATGCCTACATGATGATGACGGTCCTGCACGACTGGTCCGACGAGGAGTCCGTCGCGATCCTGAACAACATCAAGGCCAATGCCCCGCGGTCGGCGAAGATACTGATCATCGAGGGCGTCGTTCAGCCGGACGCTCGGGACAACTTCCTGCTCGATCTGGATATCGAGATGCTGGCGATGACGACCGGACGGGAGCGCACTGCGAAGGAGTGGAACACGGTGGTTTCGGCCGCAGGAATGCGCCTGACCCGCGTGATCCCCGCACGCGGATGGACGTCGATCGTCGAGGCCGAAATCGCATAACTATGGCGCGCGCGCCGAACCGCGCGGCTGACGGCGAACGACGGTTCGGCTCGGCTGCGGCGAGCCGGGCAAGCCTGCTAATATTCGCAGGTGAACGACCTCGCCCAACGACTCACTGACGCACTGTCAGCCGTATTCTCCGCACTTCAACTGGATCCGAAGCACGCGACCGTGGTGCGTGCGGACCGTCCGGACCTTGCGGATTTTCAATGCAATGGCGCCATGGCCGCGGCCAAGTCGATGGGACGGGTGCCGAGGGACGTCGCCGCCGAGATCGCCCGGACGTGGTCGGCCACGGAGCTTGCTGACACACCGTCCGTCGCAGGACCGGGGTTCCTGAATTTCCGGGTCAGCGAAGCCGTCCTGTCGGGGCGCATAAGCCGGATTGCCGAGGATGCGCTGAGCGGCGCCCCACCGGTGCCGCGCGCTCGCCGGGTGCTCGTCGACTACGGCGGACCCAATGTTGCGAAGCCAATGCATGTCGGCCATCTGCGCGCGTCCATCATTGGCGAGAGCATCAAGCGAATCTTCCGCTTTCGCGGCGACCAGGTCTGGGGAGACGCTCACTTCGGCGATTGGGGCTTTCAGATGGGCCTGCTCATCGTCGCGCTGGAAGATGAGCTGGGTGGGCTCGGGGACGCGGCCAGGTTGGATGAACGGCTGCGGACGCTCACGCTCGAGGATCTGGAGCGGATGTATCCAAGTGCCGCGCAACGGGCAAAGGAAGACGAGGCGTTCCGCTCGCGGGCCCGCAAAGCGACGCTGGCGTTGCAGGAAGGCCAGCCCATCCATCGCCGCATCTGGCGGGCCATGCACGATCTGTCGATGACCGCGCTGAAGCGGGAGTTCAGCGCGCTCGGAATCGATTTCGATCTGTGGAACGGCGAGAGCGACGCCGATGCCTTCATCCCCGGCATGCTGGATGAGCTGCGTGCTAAGAATCTCCTGGAGTTGAGTCAGGACGCGCAGGTCATGCGCGTCGCTCGCGAGGACGACAAGCGGCCGATACCGCCCCTCCTCGTGATCTCCTCCGAAGGGTCTGCGATGTACGGCACCACGGATCTCGCGACCATCGTTCAGCGCGAGCGGGAAATCGATCCCGATCTGTATCTGTATGTGGTGGATCAGCGGCAGGCGGATCACTTCACCCAGGTTTTTCGCGCGGCCGAGATTGCCGGATGGGTCACGCCCGGAACGCTCGAGCACATCGGCTTCGGCACGATGAATGGCACGGACGGGAAGCCGTTCAAGACGCGCGCGGGCGGCGTGCTGAAGCTGAACGATCTCATCGCGATGACGCGCGAGAAGGCGAAGGCACGCCTGCAGGAAGCAGATATCGGCAAGGATCTCTCGCCTGCGGAACTCGAGGACGTCACTCACAAGGTGGCAATCGCCGCCCTGAAGTTCGCTGACCTGGTCAACTTCCGTGGCACCTCCTATGTCTTCGACCTCGATCGCTTCACCGCCTTCGAAGGCAAGACGGGTCCCTATCTGCTCTATGCGGCCGTTCGTATCCGCTCCCTGCTGCGCAAGGCGCGCGAGCAAAGTTTCGAAAGTAGCGCGATCAAGGTCGCGCATCCCGATGAGAGAGTGTTGGCTTTGGCCCTCGATGGGTTCGGCGCGGCGCTCACTTCCGCCTATGATCGCCGCGCGCCGCATTTCGTCGCCGAGCACGCCTTCCGTCTTGCGCAGGCGTTCTCGAGTTTCTACACGAACTGCCCGGTTCTTCCCGAACCCGATCCGGCGGTGCGCGGCTCGCGGCTCGCGGTGTCGGCAGCAACGCTGAGTCAACTCACAGTCGCGTTGGATCTGTTGGGCATCGCCGCTCCCGAAAGAATGTAACCCTCCCGGCAGGCGGCAAAAACCACGCTTTTTGCCGCCGGAATCGGAGCTGATGTCCGCACAAACGCGCCGGGAGCGCGTTTGGTCGACCGAAGGTCGACGCGAAGCGTGCCGTCCAGGGATGGACAGGCACAAAAGCGCCGCAGGCGACTTTTGCCAATGGATCAGTCGAACCCTGCCGCGGCCTTGAACCCCCGAACCAACGCCTGCTCGAACTCAGGCGTCCCCGGAAACAGCGGTCCCGGCCTGTTGACGATGCCGTTGTTGATCGCGCCGTTGGCCATCTGGAAGGCGAATCGCAGGCGGCGCCCCTCTTCGTCTGACAACGCGCGACCCAGGTGCCGCTCGTGCGACTCGATCGTCAGCTGAATCGTCCGCAGTCCACTCTCCCGCAGCGGCTGCCAAAACACCGGATCGCTCGCCCCCTTGACCAACGCAGCGCGCCAGAAATTCTGCCGACGCATCAGGTGTTGGTAACTGTCCAGAATCGCATAGGCGGCGTAGTCGGCGTTCGGTCCCAAGGCGGCAAACCCTTTCTCGCGCTCCGCCCACCGTTCCGCGAGCCACTCCGCAGCCAGCGCTTCCAACAGCGCTTCCTTGTCCGCGAACCGGGAATAGAATGCGCCAACCGAACATCCGGCGGCCTTGACGATGTCATTGATTGAGATCACCTGCCATGGCTGATCCTCGAGCAACCTCCACGCGCCCGCGATCAGCGCGTCGCGGGTTTTGCGACTGCGCGTCTGCTTCGTGGGCAACGGCCCCCGCAATCCCGACGGGGGGGCCGCTTGACTCGATTTAAGAATCCGTGTTCTGATTCTCATTAACACCAGCCCATCTGAATCCGAAAGGACTAATCCCTGATAAATCATGGCGTTTGGCTCCGGGTTTGGGAAGCACAAAGCGTCGGGTCGAGCGCGAAAGCCGCGCCCCGGCTGGCGGTAGACTGCAACGGCAACTGACTAATTCCACGGGGCGACTGATGACGGCCATGAACTCGGAACCCAGATCGGCAATCGAGCACGCCGAGACGCAAACGCGTAACACCGGAAGGCGAGATCTCCTGCGGGCCGCTGTGGGACTGACTACCGCGGCCCTCCTTCCCGGCGCGCTTTCACGCGTCGCACAGGCGCAGCAAATCGGCGCTAACGGGAGCCCCGATGGTAGGGGCTCAGCTGCCATCACCGGCACCAATCCCCCGCCCGGAACAGGTCCGGCGACCTCGCTGCTACCGCCAGCACGCCCAGGGCCCAGGCCGGGAGCATGGCTAGTGCTTTTGGGCACGCGCGGCGGTCCAGGAGTCGATGCCGTCCATGCACAAACGTCGAGCGCCGTCGTGGTCGATGGTCGTCCATACCTGTTCGACTGCGGGTACGGCGCGTTGCGGCAGCTCGTGGCCGCGAACGTGAGCTATCTGCAGATCAGCACGATCTTCTTCACTCATCTGCACGACGACCACACCGGTGATCTGGCCGCCCTGCTCTCGTACCAGTGGACCAACGGCAAGACCACACCGACGGATGCCTACGGTCCGTATGGAACGGCCCATATGGTTGAAGCTGCTGTGCAGTTCTTCCATGCCAACGTCGAGATCAGGACCACGGATGAAGGGCGGACCGTCGACGCCGACAAGCAATTCCACGGCCACGACGTCGCCGCATCCGACACACCCATACAGGTGTTCAAGGACGACCGGGTCACCGTAACCGCGATCCAGAACGCGCACTACCCACCACGTTCCACGTCCAAGATGCCGCACCGTAGCGTGGCGCTACGCGTCGACACCAAGGAGCGCTCGATCGTGTTCTCCGGTGACACGGCCTACTCACCAAACCTGGTCAAACTCGCTCGAAATGCCGACCTTTTCGTCTGCGAAGTCTTGGATCAGAAGATCATCGACCAGATGCGGGAGCGGGCGAAAGCGGACGCGGCGGCGGGCAATCCCAACAACGTCGCTCGTCACGTGGCGGAAACACACTCATCACCATCCGATGTCGGCAGAATGGCGTCCGAAGCCAACGTCAAAACCGTAGTGCTGTATCACCAAGTTGGCGGAGGCGCAGCCGGGGGCCTTGCCTTCCCGGCTACAGAGTTCATTCGCGGCGTGCGACAGGGATTCTCCGGCGAGGTGATCGTCGGCCAGGACCTGCTGGTCTTGTGAAAGTCAGTGTCGATTGAAGTACTGAACAGCTCGCTCGTGCTTCTCCGCCCGTCCTAACGGGCTCTCAGGGTTTCACGGGCTGCGTGTCGCTCGGACCATAGCCCGTAACCCAGATGACGACGGGTTCATCGGTCGTCTGCGCGAAGTGAGGCTGCCCGCCCGGCTCCGTGTACACACTCCCGGGCGGTAGATCCTTCAGCCCCTTGGTGTCGAAAGTCGTGCCGTATCCCATATGCCAGGTACCGGACATGACCGTCACGGAGCGGCTGTCCCGGTGAGTATGGGGGCGGACCTGCGTGTGGGGTGGGATTGCGACCCGCACGGTATACAGGCCTGGTTTCTTGGAATCGCCGATGAGCGCCGTCATCTGGACGCCGCCGCCGTTCGCCGGCACCTTCGCCGCCAGTGCCGTGATCTCGACGGGCGTCAGCCGAACCATGGCCGCGGGTTCGTCGGCCAGTGCGGGCAAGCACAACAGCACCGGTACGGCCATCGCAATGGCGGCCAGACGACGTAGGCTCATTTTGATCCCCTAGCGCGCCGCTGCGGCGGCCGGTCTCAGTCGGAAATCGTAGTTGACGGTGTAATACGGCGTACTGACCGGCTCGCCGTACGGGCCGGCTCCCGCCGGGTGGCGCTTGAACTCTGCGAGCAGGGACTCCTTGGTGCCGAACACGGCATCGGAGTCCAGGAACTCGCTACCCGCCACGAACAAGTGTGTCGTTACCGGCAGGTGCTTCGGCGCCGTCACGATCATGTGTATGTGGCCAGGCCGATTCGGGTGCCGCCCCATCTTGCGCAGCATCTGCCCGACCGGACCGTCCGTGGGGACTGGGTAGTACGTGGGTCGGATCGACCGGAACCAATACTTCCCCTCGGCGTCCGTGCGGATACGCCCACGAGCCTTCATGCCGGTCTCATCCGGCAGCTGCATGTCGTAGAAGCCATCGCCGTCGCCTGACCAGATGTCCAGCACCGCATTCTCGATCGGACGGCCGTCCGCGCTGAGCACCCGTCCCGAATAGAAGGCCGGCTCGCCCTTGACGTCCACGGCCAGGTCGCTGCCGCGGGGCAGATCCGGAGCTCCCTCCCAATAGAAGGGACCCAGCACTGTGGAGTCCGACGTTCCGTTGACTGCCGGGTGATTGAGCGTAATCACCAGAATCGAGATGCCGAGGGTATCCGACAGCAGGATGAACTCCTGTCGCTTCTCGGTGCACGTCTTGCCGGTGTCGGTCAGGAACTGGATGGCGGTCATCCACTCGGCTTCCGTCAGCTTCACATCGCGAACGAAATCATGCAGATGCTGCACGAGCGAGGTCATCACCTGCTTGAACCTGGGATCGTCGCAGTCATCCATCCGCGAGATCACGGCCTGAGTAATGCTCTTCTCGTCAAATTCTTTCATGGTGTGTTCCCCTCGAGCCCGGCAGCGCCTGTCGCCCCGGTTCGTCCGCAGCCGGCTATTGTCCCCGGACAGCGGCCTTGCCGCGTAACCCTGCCGCAGCCGGTCACCACCTAGCGGGCTCGTTCGCGGGACGCGCGATGCGCGCGCCCCGGCAGGCCCCAGCTCTTTCTGGCATTGCTAGCGCCCGCTCGCGCGAAAGTCCTGGTCAGGGTAAGCGTTCGTCGCCGGGGTGCGGATCACGATCATGGCGTGCTCCTGGCTCACGTGACACGCATTACAGGTGCTCGTGAGCGTGGCATAGGCGGTGGCGAACTTCGCCGCGTCCTTCGCCTTGATAGCCTGATCCAGAGCGTCCAGGGGCGCGTTGGTCATGCCGCTGATCAAACCGGGCATGTCCACGTTTCGATACACGGGAACCGTGCGCCCGACACGCGCAAAGGCATTTTTCAATTCGCTCAACTCATATGCGGCATAGGCCCAGTTCTTCTGCTCACCGGCGAGCCCCAGTTTGATGTGCCGTGGCTGAACCGCCAGGGTCATCAGATCGCCGAGGCTGGGGTGATAGTCGGGTTGCGTGGCCGCAGCGGGGGCCGCGGTCTTCGGTGACTCAGGTGTCTGAGCGATCACGGCCGGAGCACGACCAATGACGATGAGCGTGGCGGCGACTCCACCGAGTGTGACGACAATAGAAACGAGTTTCATTTCGATCTCCCTGTTGACTTGATCATACTGCACACACGGGAGTCTGCTATGTTTCTCGGTGTGCAACGCGCCACCCCATGGCGAGACTCGTTAGCGTCTCGTTAACTTCACTCGCCGCGCTTAGCGGCAGCGACATCAGACAAGTGAGCCGCGCAAAAGAGAAGCGTTCTCTTTTGCATCCAGCATGCCGCATCGTTCGCGACCTGGTGAGCCGGTGTGGCCTGATCTCGATCTCGCTCGCGCTCCTAACACTCTGCGCCACGGCACACTCGCAGACGCTCGCGGAGCGCCTCGGCGCGAGATCCGGGCGCGAGATCTATCTCGCGGGATGTGCTGCTTGCCACGGACCCAGTGGAAACGGTGCGCCCAGCTCCGAGACTGTGTTCGACCGCCCGGATACATTTCCTCACTTCGCCGAGTGCGACGAAACAGCCCCGGAATCGACTCGCGACTGGACCGCGATCGTTCGAAAAGGCGGCGGCGCGCGCGGCTTCTCTCGAGTCATGCCGTCATTCGAAGGCGTCCTCAGCCCGTCGGAAATCAGCAAGGTCGTGGCCTACCTGCGCAGTCTGTGCTCAGAACCGGGTTGGCCGCGAGGCGAACTCAACGTGCCTCGCGCGCTCGTCACCGAGAAAGCATTCCCGGAGAGCGAGACGGTCCTCGCGACGACGATTGCCGCGCAGGGAGGCTCGGCAGTGACGAACGAGCTGGACTACGAACGCATCCTTGGCAAACGAGATCAGCTGGAAGTCGCGGTTCCGTTCGGCTGGCTGCGTCAGGACCATGACACCACGGTGGGAGGGTTGGGCGATGCCGCCGTCGGAATAAAGCATGTCGTGTTCTTCGACACGACTTCGATTTTCAGCGTGCAGGCGGAGCTGACACTTCCCACCGGCGACGCACGCAAGGGATTGGGCACAGGCGAGACAGGAGCCGGGCTGTTCCTCGCCTACGATGCGTTGCTGCCCGCGCAGTCCTTCGTACAAATCCAGACAGGCACCGACCTGCCATTCAGCACCCGCAATGGCCCACGCTCCGCCTTCTTTCGCGCAGCGTTCGGCAGAAGTTTCAACGCGCCGGACTTAGGCCGGATGTGGAGCCCGATGCTCGAGGTCGTCGGTAACCGGGACCTGACTTCGGGAGCGCGGACCGACTGGGACCTGGTCCCCGAGTTCCAGGTGACTCTCAACCGGCGTCAACACATCCGTCTCGGACTCGGCTACAGCCTGCCGGTCAACGACAAAGGCGCTCGGCCGCGCCAAGTGCTCGCGTACTGGCTGTGGGACTGGTTCGACGGCGGGCTGATGGAGGGTTGGAAGTGAGAAGACACTTGGGCGCGATTGTCATGCTGTCTGCTGCGGCGATGCTGACTGCCGCGCTGGCCACCGCAGCGCTCGCTGCGACAGCCACCACCCCCGCGGCCGCCCTCCCTACGCCGCACACATCGTCCGACCCTACCGAGACTGTTCCCGCGCCACGCATAGCGGCCACCCCCGCGGACGGCCCGCGATTCCAAACATCGGACCGCTGCTTCGTCTGCCACAACGGCACGAACTCCACCACCGGCCTCGACGTCACCATCGGCGCCGACTGGCGGTCGAGCTTGATGGCCAATTCGTCTCGCGATCCGTATTGGCAGGCCAGCGTGCGCCGCGAGACGATGGATCATCCGCACTCGGGGCAGACCATCGAGGACGAATGCTCCATCTGTCACATGCCGGTTGCCCGCTACCACGCAAAGCTGGACGGCAAGTCGGGGCAGGTATTCTCGCACCTACCCTTGCGACTCGGTCGACCTGAGGATCGCGAGGCGGCGGACGGTGTGACTTGCACCGTGTGTCACCAGATCTCGGCCACCAACCTCGGAACGCCGGCCAGTTTCACCGGGGGATTTGCAGTCGACGGCTCCTTTGCCGGCGCCCACCTCGAATATGGGCCTTTCGACATCGACCCCGGCTTGCAGACTGTCATGCACTCCTCCACCGGCGGCTTCATGCCGGCGAGAGGTGACCACATCCGAACCTCCGAACTCTGCGCGACGTGCCACACGCTCGTTACCAAGGCCCTGGACACCGATGGACACGAGATCGGCTCTCTCCCGGAGCAGATGCCCTATCAGGAGTGGCTGCACAGCGATTTCCGCTACCAGCGCAGCTGTCAGGATTGCCACATGCCGAAGCTCCCCGCGCAAACTCCGATCGCCAGGATCTTCAGCACTGGCCGGACCGGCGCGGCGCGACACGAGTTCGTTGCGGCCAACTTCTTCGTGCAACGGATTCTGAGTCGCTATCACGATGACCTTGCCGTATCGGCCACACCACAGGAACTCATGACCGCCGCTGATCGCACGGAGCAGTACCTGAAAACCCAAGCGGCACGAGTCACCATCTCTCAGCCGGAACTGCACCCCGGCACGCTAGAGGCTCTCGTCACCGTCGAGAACCTCGGCGGTCACAAGCTACCGACAGCGTATCCCTCGCGACGCGCCTGGCTTCACATCCTGGTCCACGATCGCCACGGGGCCACCGTCTTCGAGTCCGGCGCGCTGCTACCGGACGGCTCCATTGCGGGTAATGACAACGACAGCAATCCGAAACAATATGAGCCGCACTACCAGGAAATTCGCAGCGGCGACCAGGTGCAGGTCTATGAGGCGATTCTTCGGGATGCGGGTGGGAATGTCACGACGGGGCTTTTGTCCGCGACCGGGTATCTCAAGGACAATCGGCTGCTGCCTGTTGGCTTCGACAAGAAGACCGCCGACGAGCAGATCGCTGTCCACGGCACGGCGTCGAATGACCCCGACTTCACGGATCACGGTGATCGCGTGCGCTATGTCGTCGCAGTGGGGCGAGCCGAAGCGCCCTATGAGGTCATCGCCGAACTCTGGTATCAGCCGATCGGGTTTCGCTGGGCGACGAACCTCAAGTCCTATGCGGCGGCCGAGCCTCGTCGCTTCACGGAACAGTACGACGCCATGTCCGAAGCCGGTGCCACGATCCTCGCGAGTGCTCACGCCAGCGTGCCTTGACAGTACCTCCGCGGACGGGCGACGCTTCCGCCGCACTCAGGGGGAACAATGGCACTACCACCAAACGTCAGTCAGACGGACTTCAATGCTGCTTTCACCGCCTGGCGACAGGCTGTGGGTGCGGAATGGGTATTCACGTCCGACGAAGACGTTGCGCTTTACCGTGACGCGTACTCCGCTTTCTACGGCGAGCCGGAGGAACGGGTGGCTTCGGCTGCCGTGGCGCCGGCCTCCCTGGAACAGGTACAGGCCGTCGTGCGAGCGGCAAACCAACATAAGATTCCGCTGTACACGATCTCGACCGGCCGCAACCTCGCTTATGGTGGCTCGGCGCCGGCTTACTCCGGCAGCGTCGTTCTCGACCTCAAACGCCTGAATCGCGTGCTCGAGGTCAACGAGCGCAGCGCCTACGCGCTGGTCGAGCCTGGCGTCAGCTACTTCGATCTGTACGATCACATCACGAAGGCCAAACTCGATGTCTGGATCGATCCGCCCGATCCGGGTTGGGGCAGCCTCATCGGCAACGCGTTGGATGGCGGCGGCGGGTGGACAGCATCGCCCTTCCGTGACCACTTTGGTGCCCACTGCGGCATGGAGGTCGTGCTCGCCAACGGTGAGGTCGTGCGCACCGGCATGGGCGCGCTTCCCAACTCCAAGTCCTGGCAACACAACCGCTGGGGCTACGGACCGTGGGTGGATGGGCTGTTCCGGCAATCGAACTTCGCCGTCGTCACGAAGATGGGCTTCTATCTGATGCCACGCCCGGAAGCCCTGCTCATGTCCACCGTCACGACGCAACGTGACGAAGACATCGTGCCGATGCTCGACGTGCTGAACCTGCTCGAGAACCAACATCAGGTGAACGGCTCGACGCAGATATTCGGCGGCTCGCCCCGCCCCGGCGCCAACGGGCCGGCGTGGACCATCCAGGTGCCGATCTACGGACCCGAGATGGTCGTGCGCGCGCAGACGGAATACGCCAAGAGCAGATTCGCGGCGATTCCCGGAGTCCGCTTCGCGGAAGGCGAGCTGCTCAAGACCCCACTGACCCAGGACCAGCTTGCGAAGGTCCGGCAGGTCAACTTCGGCATCCCCAACCTCTCGACCTTCCAGATGCTCGGGCGCAGCCCGCAGAACCCCGAGCATCCGATGGGCGGGCACATCGGCTTCTCTCCGATTGTCCCGCGTGTCGGGGAGTCGCTGCTCGAGTTCAAGCGCTTCTACGCCGAGAATCTTCCCAAGGTGACCGCCGGAGAAAACCTCGGCATTGCAGGTCCGGTCTACATGACCAACTGGGATCGCACCCTGGTGTGTCTGATCATGTTCCCGATCACCCAGGACAAAGAGCACAACGCGAAGATCCGCAAGTCCTTCGAAGCGTGGGTGCACCTCGCAGCCGCGCGCGGCTGGGCGGAGTACCGGGCGCCGACGGTGTTTCAGGACCTGATCGCGCAGACCTACTCTTATAACAATCACTCGCTGCGGCGCTTGCGCGAGACGATCAAGGACGCCGTCGATCCGAACGGCATCCTGTCGGCCGGGCGTTACGGTGTGTGGCCGAAGCACCTGAGGAAAGCCTGACATGACCCGACTCGTGTTCCGCCGGCCGGTCCTTCGGTTCTTGTCGGCGTGGGCTCTCCTGACCGCGGCCGCGCCTGCCGCGTTCGCGGCCGATCCAGCGGCTCCATCAGGTCAGGCTGTGTACGAGCACTGGTGCGCTCCCTGTCATGCGCCCGGCCCAGGCCATCCGGGTACGCAATCCCTGCAATTGAAATACAGCGGCAAAGTGCCTGCAGTGCTGCTCGACAGGTCTGATCTCAGTCCGCAGGCTGTCGCACAGTTCGTCCGCCACGGCATTCTGCTCATGGCGCCATTCCGGAAGACCGAGATCACGGACAAGGAACTCGCCGCCCTGACCGCCTACGTGGCGAAGAACTACAAGCCCTGAAGGCTCGCGGACGCCGAGCACCCCGAGGAGCGCATCACCGGCTGTTCAGCAGGTTCGCCGGCGAGTACTGGTCGGTCAGCACGCGCGCCTTGCGTGACCACCCCGACTCGACCTCGAACATCGGCAACAGCCAGCTCTCGCTCGTACCGAACACTCGCAGGCGCTCCTCGAGGGACCGCGCATTGGCTTCGAGCTCGGCGTGGTCGGGCAGGTTCCCCAGGCGCACCAGAATGACCCGGTTCTTGCTCTTCAACGCGTAGAACGAGCCGAACACGGCGTCATAGGTAGCCGACTCGTGGTCATAGAGGCCGCTGGTGGCGAAGGTGTTGGCCGCCACCACGCCGCGCGGAGTCAGGATGGATTTGACCTCGGCCAGGAACTCCCGGGTCAGCATGTGCTCGGGAATGTATTGCTCGTTGAACGCGTCCAGGACGACCAGGTCGTAGTGCGCTCCTTCGCGTTGGCGGTGCTTGACGAAGACCCGGCCGTCCTCTTCGTACACCTGCATGGCCGGTCCGGTCTTGAATCCGAAGTAGTCCCGCGCCACCTTCACCACGGCCGGGTCGATCTCGACGACGTCGATCTGCGCATCCGGCACGAGCTTGGCCAACGTCACCGGCAGCGTTCCGCCACCCAGGCCGATGATGAGAATCCTGCCCGGGTGCGGATTCAGATAGAGCATCGCCATCATCATGCGGGTGTACTCGAACACCAGCTGATTGGGATTCTTCAGCATCACGCAACTTTGCCGATCCTGCGCGCTGCGGCCGAATTTCAGGCAGCGCAACGAGTCGGCCTCATACACGACGATGTTGCGGTAAAGGGAGCGCTCTTCGTGCAGCACCCGCATGTTCTGCGCAGCGGCAGCCAGTGGGACGAAGAACAGGAATATCGCCGCGAGCCGCGACAACCGCATCGCCAGAGGACTCTCACTCATCCGAGCCATTTCCTCGCCGCGCAGGCAGCAAACCCTATGACACACGACACTACGATCATTCCAACCACGATCTGATTCACATCGAACTTCAGGACGAGATAGAAGGACGTGACGATAGTCCCGGCGGCGCTCCCGAACGTCGACACGAAGTACAGCCGCCCGGCGGACGCCCCGCTCCCGTCGGTTCGTGTCACCAGCAATCGAACGGCATAAGGCGAAATCGCGCCGCACAGGCCGGTCGGAACGAAGAAGATCAGGGTCGTGCCCAGCAGCGAACCGTAGCGCGGGTCGTGTATGTGGTCGAAGATCCAGTTGAAACTGGGATCGGACAGCCACGCGACCGGCAGTGCCGTCAGAGCCGCGAGGATCAGTAGGCCGCCCAAGCGCGAAATGCGCGGATCGCGAGTCGAAAGCGAGCCTCCGAGCAGATATCCGGCCGAAAGCGCCAGCATGAAGACCGTGATCACCGCTCCCCAGACGTAGATGCCGGTCCCGAAGTACGGCGCCGTGATCCGCCCGGCCAGCAGTTCCAGGGCCATGACAAAGTACCCGGACCAGCCGGCGATACCGAAAATCACAAGGGTGCGCAGCCGGCCTCGGCCGGCGCTGGGCGGGGTGGCGACCATTCTTGATTAGGGGCGCCGCGGCGCTTCGGTTGGGTCTGAGAGCATTTTCCTGCAGGGTATTGTATGGGGCTTGAAGCTACAATTCGCGTGCCGCTGCCGACGGCAGCGGCGGACGACTGTTGCAGGGGGAACTATCCGATGCTATGGCCGATGCGATCGATTTCGAGGATCCGGCTGGTCGCGTCCGTGACGCTCGCGGCCTTCGCGACGCTCGCGTTCGCCGCCGATATGGCCGGCGGCAAGGCCGCCCCAAAGGCCGGCAGCACCGCGGGGCACGCGACGACAAGCCAATGCTACGAGCCCAAGCTGGGCAAAAACGTCGACTGCGTGCCGTCCACCTTCACCACCTTCGACATTCCGTTCGACAAGCTGCCGGGTGGCCGCATGGACAAGAACGGCAACCTCGACCCGAAATCCTCTCCCGAGGATGCGCATGCCGGGGCCTTCGTAGCGGCCAGGAAGCTCGGCCTGTTCAAGAACTTCGAGTGGGTGCACTGGATTCCGACTGCCCCGTCGAAAAAGGACCCCGCGACCGGCAAGTGGAGCGGCGGCGATCTGGACGGATTCCCGACCGGCTGGGGTTCCACCGGACTGGGCATCGCCGGGGACTGCCTGTTCTGGGGGCGCAGCAACTCCACCAACACCACAGGTCCGGGAGTCACCCGCGACATCATCATCTTCAAGATCCAGCCCAACCCGGAGAAGGACGCGCCGGTGCAGGTCGGAACGATGCCGCAGTTCACCACCGACAACGGCAAGACGGCCGTGCGTGATCGCGAGTTGCGACCATATAACTACACCTCGACCGACGGCCGCGAGCGCATGCTCATGGTTCGCAGTGCCGCGACGGGAACTGGTGGCGACGTCATCACTTACACGGTAGACCCGCATACCTGT
The DNA here is from genome assembly GCA_036499585.1 of Steroidobacteraceae bacterium. Classification (GTDB taxonomy): domain Bacteria; phylum Pseudomonadota; class Gammaproteobacteria; order Steroidobacterales; family Steroidobacteraceae; genus 13-2-20CM-66-19. The sequence goes on along the minus strand of DASYDM010000026.1, from coordinate 90,787 downwards.
TTGCCGACCGACAAGGGTGCGACCGCCAAGGGGGTCGCTGCGCACGAGTTCTTCCTCTGGCACGACGCGCGCAACCCGAATCGCCTATTGGTCATCTCGCAGACCTACGGCGCCCAGGACGAAGATCTGATCGTTACTGCGGTCACGGACGAGAAAACCGGCGAAGTGCTGAAGGAGCCGCTGTTCCTCGCCTCGTTCACGCTGGAAAACATCGGCGGACCGATTCGCAACGAGCGCCCGGACGCCTCCGGGCTGTACCAGAGCGGTCGCTTTGCCGACTTCAGCGAGCTCACCGACCAATGGGGACGTCCGGGTGCGAAAGAGCCCAACATGGTCAACAGCCTGCACTCGGGCACGATGTCCGATGATGGCGAACGCTTCTACGTGGCCGGCACGACCGCCGGCATGTACATCCTGGACACCGAGAAGATCGGGCAAAGCACGAACGCGCAGATCGCCTCCGGGTCGATCTGTCACCAGAAATCGAGCAATGCGTGGGTCGACGGCAAGGTCGGTGGCGTCATCGACGTCAAGAAGGTCCCCGAAGTCGCCAATGACTGCGTTCACCCGGTGCTGAACTCCGACGCCGGCGTGCTCGCGATGTTGAAGTCCGACCGATCGGATGCGGACAAGCTCGCCCGCTATGTCCGGCTCGAGACCCGCTCGCGTTTCAGCTTCACTCCGCCGATGGTCGCGATGGTCGGCGTGCACAGCGCCGTGCCCGTGCCGAATCGACCGTCGAAGACGAAGGGCAATACCAAGAACCGCCCCGCGTGGGTAGTGATCACCGAGGAGTGGCCCTTCGGCCCCTGCCCCGAGCGCGGCATGCGCATCATCAACGTCGAGTCCGAGATCACTCCGGTGATGGTCGGCGCAATCGCCCAGTCCGACAGCCTGGTCGAGAACTGCATCGCGCAGCCGAAGCCGCCGGGGGCCCTGATCCGCCCCATGATGCACGCTCACAACCCGACGGTTCTCGAAAACCTCGTGTTCGTCGGCTGGCTGGGCCAGGGCGTCCGGGCCATCGACATCTCCAATCCGTTCAACCCGCGCGAAGTCGGCCACGCTCGCCCCGTTCCTTGGGGCGACATCATGACGTACCCCGACATTCACAACGGTCTGATTTACGTGGGTGACAATCAGAGCGGCCTGCACGTCCTGAAATACACGGGCCCACGTGCCTCCGAAGTCCCGCAACGCGTGGTTTATTCGTCCAATCGCACGAGCCCGCATCCATCCGGGCCGCCGAAGAAATGAGAGCGCACCGCGTATTGTGTTTGTTGATAGTGCTGGTGGCCCGGGCCGCGATGGCTCAGGAGCACGATCACGACCACATGTCGCACCATGATCACCCCGCGCCCACGCAGGGCGCGGCGGCAAGCACCTCGGCCCTCTACACGGACGACGATCTTTCCTTCCTTACGCACATGATCATGCATCACCAACAGGCATTGGACATGTGCGCCCTGGTTCCCTCACGCAGCGATCGGGAACAGTTCAACCGCTTCGCCCGCTATCTCGACGGCGCGCAACGGGCGGAGATCGACCAGATGAATGCCCTCCTGAAGGAAGCGTCCGATCGGGGCATTCAGGCTCCCCATCACGAGATGACGGGCGATCCGCCGATGGCCGGCATGCTGTCCAAGGCTCAGATGCTCGAGCTGGCGGCGTCCAAGGGCGCCAAGTTCGAGCGGCTGTGGCTGCAAGGCATGATCTACCACCACCAGGGAGCGGTCGACATGTCGCTGGCCCAACAGGAGCGGGATTTCCGGACGCACCGCGATCCGTACGGGATCGAGGTGATGGTCGACGACATCCTGTCGTCGCAGCGCGCCGAGATCGCAAAGATGCAGGGCTGGCTCAGCGAGTGGGGACTCACGAGTTCCGGCGCTTCGCACTGAGCGCGGGCTTAGGTTGCCTCGGGGCTAAGCGCTCTGCGCCGCGAACTGACGCTGATACAGATCGGCGTACAGACCGCCCTCCCTTACCAACTCCTCGTGCGTGCCCCGCTCGACGATACGCCCCTCTTTCACGACGAGAATCTGATCCGCCTGGAGCACGGTGGACAGCCGGTGAGCGATGACGATGGCCGTGCGTCCGGCTAGTGCTCTCTCGAGCGCCCTTTGCACTGCGTGTTCCGATGCCGAGTCCAAGTGAGCGGTCGCTTCATCCAACACGACCAGATCCGGCGCCTTCAGCAGCAGGCGGGCGATGGCGAGGCGCTGTTTCTCGCCACCCGAGAAGCGATGGCCACGCTCACCGACCACCGTGTCCAGACCCTCCGAAAGCGAGTCGACCAGATCGAGGATCTGGGCGTCACGAAGGCAGGCTCTGATCTCCTCGTCCGTGGCCTCGGGCTTCGCGTACTTCAAATTTGCGCGCAGCGTGTCATGAAACAAATGCGCGTCCTGCGTGACGACCCCGACACGCCGCTGCAGGGACTCGAGAGTCACATCGCGGACGTCCAATCCATTGACACGAACGGTGCCCGACCTTGCGTCGTACAGGCGGGGAATGAGCTGAGTGATCGTCGTCTTCCCTGCACCGGAGGGCCCGACGAGGGCGACCAGTTGGCCAGGCTCTACCGTGAAGTCGACATCGTGCAGCACCGTGGTGGGAGGTCGTTTCTCGGGAACCGCAATCGATTCGAGCGAGGCCAGCGACACTTCGGCCGCCGAAGGATAGCGGAAGGTGACATGCTCGAAGCTCAGGCGCACCGGGCCTGCGGGAACGACCACAGCACCGGGCTTCTCCTGGATCATTGGCACGAGGTCGAGAACTTCGAACACCCGCTCGAAGGAAACCAACGCCGTCATGACGCTCACCTGGACGTTCGACAGGCCGGCCAGCGGTCCGTACAAGCGCGCCAACAGGGCCACCAACGCGACGACCGTCCCGAGGTCCAGAATATTCTGGGCGGCGAGCACTCCGCCCCAGCCGTACGCCAGGGCGGTGGCAAAAGTGGCCATGAGAAGCAACACGTTGCCGAACATCCGACCGTACATCGACGCCTTGATTCCCGCGGAGGACAGTTGCGCCGCCTTCTGCCGGAACGTGCGCACATCCTCTTCGGGCCTGCCAAACAACTTGCTCAGCAGCGCACCTGAAACGTTGAAACGCTCTACCATCACGCTGCCCATGACGGCACCCAGGTCATAGGCTTCGCGCGTCGCTGCTTGAATCCGCCGCCCCCAATAGCGGGCGGGCAGAACGAACAGCGGCAACAGGATCACCGCGCCCAGCGTGATCCTCCAGGACAGGGTGGCCATGGCGCCGACGATTACCGCAACGCTCACCGCGTTTCCAGCCACGTTGGACAGCGTATCCGTGAATGCGGTGCGCGCCCCGGTCGCATCCGTCGACAGCCGGCTCACCAGTGCACCGGTCTGCGTCCTCGAGAAAAACGCGAGTGACATCCTCTGAACGTGCTCGAAGAGCCGAGCACGCAGATCAACGACAATGACGGAGCCGATCCGAGTCGCCAGATAGGCCTGCGTCAGGTTCAGGCCCGCGTCCGCGATACCGAGCGCGGCGATCAGGGCCGCCATACGTACGATCAGCGGAATGTTGTGCGCCTGGATGCCGTCGTTGATGATGTGACGATAGATCAGCGGGTTTGCAACTCCGATGGCCGCGTTGACGACCACGACCAGCAGAAACAGCAGCAACGCGCCGGAATGTGGCGCCGCGACTGCAAGGGTTCGCCGCAACGTCCCGGGCTTGATCTTCCGCTTCAGAACCGACGCATCCTGGCCGAAGGAGCCCAGCTGTCCTGCACGAATTGGCATCCCCCCACTCCTCCCTCTAGCGAGTACTCTCGATCATCGCGGCCCGACACAACTCGATCAGCGTCTCGTGGTTGCGCTCCGCGTCCGGTGAATCCGGCGGCGCGGTCCATTCCAGAGGCGTGCCCGCCTCGATCAGCAACCGCGCGGCGGCCGGATAGTCCGTACCGGGCTGCGGATTGTGCCGCCAACCCTGGGCTGCCCACATCAACGGCGGTGCTGCAAAGGTGTCGTCGACCGCATCGGCGGCCGCGCCAAACCCCAGCAGCACCCGAACCGATTCCACCCGGCCGCCCATGGCCGCCCGGTGCAAAGCGGTGATCCCCTCGGCATCGCGGGCATTGGGATCGAATCCGCAGGCGAGCATTGTTTCCAGCACTGCGGTATCGCCCCGTTCGGCGGGTACCTGCAACATGAGATGGTGCTCGGGCCGCAGCTCGGTCCGCAGTGACGGATCGGCTTGAAGCATCGCATCCGCGCGGACCCTCTGTCCACGAGTACACGCTGCGATGAATCGCTCGCAAGCCGAGAGTTCGTCGCGCGCACCCTGACCCTGGAGCCAGGTTGCCACCGCCTCATTGCCATACAACTCGGCCACGGTGCGAGCGGTACGCCCATCGGCCCGTCGTTTGTGAATGTCCGCCCCGAGGCGCACCAGCAGTTCGGTCATCCCCAGGTCCCAACGCTGGGCGGCAACGTGCAAGGGGGTGTCATTCAACTCGCCCCAGGGCAGATTGGGATCGGCGCCGTGCTCCAACAGCCAATGTAGACCCGTCGCTCGCGCGGAGACGCTGTCACCCCATTGCATGCAATAGCGCAGCGGCGGCACACCTCCCGGAATGCCGTTGACGTCGAGCCCGAACCTGTGAAGCAGCTCGAGCGCGGGCACGTTTCCAATGCCTGCGTTGATATGTGTGGAGACACCGTCTGTTGGATTCGCTCCACCCTCGAGTAACGCCTCAGCCAGGGGCAGGTGCGCTGTCGCACAGAGCGCACCCCATAGGGCCGTACGTGGCAGCTCCTTGTGCCAGTTGAAATGGTACTGAGCGTCTGGGTTGGCTCCGAGGGTCAGCAGCTCCCGCGCAATCGCGACGAGTCCCTCTGCCCGCTCGGGCGCGCCCTGGTGCAGACAGGTATGACATACATAGAGCAACGGCTCCCAGTTCTGTTGCCCACCGGCCAGTCGCGCCATTTGCGGCTGCACGCGCAAGCGCGCCCTCACCGCCTGTGCATCCCCCAAAAGCAGCTCCGTATACAAGCTCGCGTGCGCGATTCCCGGATGCAGCCCCAACAAGCGCAGCGCACGGCCGGAGGAACCGCCGGTAGCGCATCGCATGAACTCATCCACCGCCGCCGCGAACGACAGTGAGTTCTCCTCGACGTGATCCCGCAGATCGTTCCAGGACTTGAATCCGTATTCGCGCGCGATGACGGCCTGGGAGTCGTGCAGCGCGAACAGCATGGCGTCGCTTCCGCCGCGCGCAGCGGGCCCTGCGCCCGCGCCAGGCCGCACATTGCGGTCAGGCAGAATCCGGAATCGCGCGAGGGCGGCGGCATCCGCGGCGCGGGCGGCCTGCAACAGAGACTTGGCTTGTTTCTTGAGCTGCTCGAGATTCGGGCGCTCGGGTAAGGACTGCGACGTCATAGGACCCCCATGCTCTAGGCCTGCGGTTCGCAATCAGGCAGCACAGTGGTTGACGTGCACTGACGGTCGGTCGGGGTAGTGGGCTTGGCCCTTCGCGCGAACCTGCTGGCGCCTACAGCGCACACGCGCAGTCAACGCGAATTCGCGCCGGGTGTCAACACGGCGCCGGGGCGGCCGCACCTTGTCGCCCTTACAAGGCGAATCTCGGCGTCGCCCTACAGTCGCAGCCACCCGCGCTTCTCGATCTGCGCCAGGATCATGCCGAACACGAACGCCAGCCCGACATTCCACAACGCCAGTGCCGCGGTGGCCAGAGTCACGAAGCGCTCGCCCTTCTGTTTGCTGAAGTCGCACGACCCCAGGGCCAGCTGAGCGCCGGTCAGGAAGAGAATGACGCCCAACACCGGGCGCGCGAACAACCCCAACAGTAACTGGACCGAGCCGCTGAAGAACAGCGCCAGAGCGAGCAGGAGCAGTCCCAGAACGACAGTCGCCCCCCCCGTGCGCGCGCCAAAGGCCACGTGGCCTGCCATTCCACCTGCGCCATGACACATCGGCACACCACCCAGAATCGCGCTGCCGATGTTCATGACTCCGGTCGAGACTGCGACGCCGTTCTCCGTCACGGCTCGATCGGGAAACAGACGGTTGTTTTCCTCGCGAATGGCGATGACGGCATTACCGAGTGTCAGGGGCACCTGCGGTAGGGCGAGCAGAGCCGTCCCAACCAGCAGATCCCGCCAGTGGAGGTCAGCGAGGACGAAGGTGGGGACATGCCAATGGGGCCGGATCGTCAGCAGCGCATTCCAGGCGCCGTTGTGCTGGATCGCATCCTGGGCTACGCCACAGCCGATGCCGTAGAGCAGAACGAGGAACATCGCCGGAATCACCCTGTTCGCCAGCAAAAGCAGCGTGCCGAGCAGACCGACGGCGGCGATCACCCAGCCTTCGTTCATGATACGGATACCGTCCTGCATGAATCCGATTCCCAGTCCCAGCACGATGCCGATCACCACGAATCGCGGCACCAGCCTGGCGAGCCAGCGCGCAGCGCCGGTCACGCCGAGCACCAACCAGATCAGTCCGGTGGCCAGGTCTGCTGCGTAAATCGAGAGCGGGGTGATCGTCGCAGTCTGAGCCGCCTGCGTAGCGGCGATGGCACCGATCGCCTTCATTGGCTGAACGGGAAATGGCGTGCGGTAGTACAAGCCGCACACGAGCATCGCAATGCCGAACGAAGCGAGCACGCCGAACGGGTCCATCTTCACGACGGCCAGGTATGAGACGACGAACGGAATGAGGGTGCCGAGGTCGCCGAAGGCGCCGGCCCACTCCATGCGGTCGAAGCGATTACGGGTGAATCTCGGTTGCGCGATCTCGTCCATTGCGCCCATTGTCGCCCGAAGCGTTATATCCAGGGACGCGCGACGGCCACGCGACGAATGATGGCCTCAGCCGCGTCGCTTCGCCATTACACTTCGGGCACCCCGCCCAGGTACACCTGCTCGAGCCGGCGTGCGCTGCGGTCCCAGGTCAGCAGACGTTCGGCCCGCTGCCGCCCCGCCCTTCCCAACTCGCGCAGCCGTGTCACATCCGTCAGCAACTCGCGCAGCACGCGCGTCAGCGCCTCGACGTCCAGGCGCGGAACAAGCCTCCCGCTCGCACCGTCGTCGACCAGCTCTGGAACCCCACCGCAATGGCTGGCAAGCACGGCCACGCCACTGGCCATCGCTTCGGCGACAGGCAAGCCGTACGACTCCTGCCAGACCGACGGGAGCACCAGTAGATCGCTGTGCTGATACAACGAGACGAGTTCCTCCAGAGACACGGTTCCACGGAAATGAACGCGCCTAGAAGACTCCGCTGTCAGTTGACCACGCAGGTGGTCGACGTAACTGTGGCGCTGACCAAAGACTTCCTTGCTCAGCCACCCCATGAAAGAGCGGCCATAGAAGGTTCGCAGGCTTTCGAGCGCCGGGTCCCCCCTCAGGAGCACCGACAGCACATCGAACGGCATCATTCCCGGCTTGCCGACAATCTCGAGCTCGAGCCCCGGGAACTCTGGCGCCACGGCATTGAATGCTTCCATCAACAGGTGGACGCCTTTATCGGGCGCGACCCGTCCGACGAACAGCAGCCGAGCCGGCCGCTCACCGGCTACGGCACCGTTCGGCCGAAAGCGATCCGTGTCCACACCGTTACCGATCGTGTGAATGCGATCGGCGAATTCCGGGAACCGGGCCCGCGCCCTGGAGGTGATGAAGTCTGAAACGGTTACAACCGAATCGACATCCCGCATGTGACTGCGCAGATAGGCATCATCCAGTTGCGCCATCTCGTCCTGGTGCATGTGCGAGACGATCCTCGCATTCGGCGCCGCGCGCCTGAACAGCCCCGCCATCTGAAGTTGAACCGGAATGTGGACGACGTCCGCCGGATCGGTGTGCAACTCATGCGCGATCTGCCAGTAGTACTCCAAATAGTACAACGGCGAGAACGCATACGGGACGCGCCCACCGAGCCGCCCTGCGACCAGTTGAATCGCCTTGTGCAACGGCCTTGCCGCGTAACGGATCCGGCGGATCTCGATGCTTCCCCACGATTGTGTCAGCGGCTGGCCCGGCACGCGCGGAGCATAAAAGATGACCTGGTGGCGTTGGGCGAGACACTTCGCCAACTCCCAATTCACGATCGCGACGGATCCGCGCTGCTCCTCGCCGGCCACGATGGGATCCTGGGGTTGGTTGAGGATCGCGATCTTCAGTCGTCGCTGTCTGCTGCGTTCGGGAGGCGTCGCTGGCGTATTGCGACGCTCCCGTCCAGGCCCTGCCGGCTCCGGCGGACCGGGTTGAGGGCCTCGAGCATCAGCTTGGCACGTTTCCTGCGACGCTGACTCCGAAGCCGTCCATGGGAGGCGGCTCGATATCACTCGGGCCTCATGACAGGTGGTCGTGAGAACACTACAAACTACCACGAGACTCTCGCCATGAAATTCTTCTGCTCTCATCTGCGTACTTGGGTAGGTGCGCGACCTCTCGAAACACCTGCGACGCGCATGGCAGCCATGCCAACTGTTTCTGCAATTCCGGATTCACCAACTTGTTCCGCGCGACGCTCGCGCCACTGCATTGAAGCTTTCCCCCGGCTTGCAAAGCGCCACACAGCGGTACTGGGGACGGTAGTTTTGACCACCGCCCTTGCGGCGTGCGGTGGTGGCGGAGGCGACAGTGCGGCGTCTTCCGGCAACTCCGGTGGCAGCACCCCCGCGCCGGCAGCAGCCAACTTTACGATTGGAGGCACCGCTTCGGGCGTCACCGGCTCGGGTCTGGTCCTGCAGAACAACGGCAAGGACAATTTGACAGTTGCAGCGGGCGCCACGACGTTCACGTTCGCCACCGCCATCGCGTCCGGTGCTGCGTACAACGTCACCGTTGCGACGCAGCCGAGCACTCCGACCCAGACTTGCACAGTCACCAATGCGACGGGAACGGCGAGCGCAAACGTAACGAACGTCGCTGTCTCGTGTACGACGGCTGCTCCCGCCAATGTCACGGTTGGGGGAACGGTGTCCGGGTTGGCCGGCGCCGGACTGGTTCTACAGAACAACCACGGTGACAATCTGACGATTGCGGCCGGCGCAACGAGCTTCACGTTCGCCACCGCCATCGGACCGGCCGCCGCTTACGCGGTGACCGTATCGACGCAGCCTGGCGGGCCCAACCAATTGTGCAGAGTTGGCAGCACGGGATCTGGCAACGCAGCCGGAGCCAACGTCACGAATGTGGCCATCGTTTGCGCGACGATCGGCCAGTTCGCGTACACCGCCAACAACGGGAGCGGAACTCTGACTTCGTGGAGCATCAACCCGACGACGGGTGCGCTGACACAGACTTCGAACCCGCCGATTTCCGTGGTCACGGCAGGCAGCGCTTTCCCGACGGCCCCCGCCGCGGTGTCCCTCGCTCCGAACGGCAAATGGGCGTTCAGCGCGACCGACAATGGAACGAGGATCTGGGCGTTCACCATGGACCCGATGACCGGTGTTCTGACGCAAAACGGCGCGCCCGTATCCGTCCCGTTCACCAACGGTCATCCGTATCCCGACATCGCGGTCGACCCCAGCAATCATTTCCTCTATCTCGCGAGCGAGGGTGACGGCCAGGTGGCTGGCTTCACGATCGACCAGACCTCCGGTCAGTTGACGCTCATTCCCGGCAGTCCGTTCGCAGCCGGTGCGGGCGCGGGAGCAATCCCGGCGTTCAGCCCCGATGGACACTTCGTGTATGTGATGAACCAGACCGGCAACACGGTGTCGGCCTATGCGATCACTCCGGTCACCGGTGTCCTGACCAAGGTTGGAACCACGGACGCGCCGACCGGCACGACGCCGACCTGGATCGTCTTCACGCCGAACGGCAAGTTCGCGTACGTGTCGAACTCGGGCAGCGGCAATATCTCCGAATACTCCGTCAATGCCGACGGCAGCCTCACGGCAACAGTCACCATCGGCGCTGGTGACGGAGCAGCTGACCTGACGGTCGACGCCACTGGCACTCACCTGTACTGCCCCAACAAGGCGACGGGCGGCACGGGTAGTACGATCTCGGTGTACTCGATCGACCAGGCGACAGGACTGCTGACCCAGGTCGGCGCGAATGTCCCGACGGGGGCGGCGCCCTTCCTCGTCACGATCGATGCGACGGGTCGGTTTGCGTACACGGCGAGCTCCGGCGGAGCGGATGTCCACGGGTTCACCATCGATCAGACCACGGGCGGCCTGACTCCCATGGCACAGGTATTCGCCACCGGGATGGTTCCGAACTTCCTCATCATCGACCCGAGCGGACAGTTCGCGTACACCGCGAATCAGCAAACCAGCGACATATCCGCGTTCGCGATCGACCAGAATACGGGCGCATTGGCACCCGTGGGAACCTACCCCACCGGAGGCAATCACCCCTTTGTCGTTTCGATCTCGCCCGAAGCACCCGGGATCCGCGACTGATCGACAAAGGCGACGGCGATGAAAATAGCTCAGATCTATCCTCACTCGGTCATCTCGGTGCCGCACGCCGACGTTTTCGACGCGCTGGCGATCGTGAACTATGAGTTGGGGCGGCGCCTGGCGCGCTCCAACACCGTCGTGTCGTATCCGAAATGGGTGCCGGGGCAGGCACGGATCGAGGTGCACGAAGGGGTTACGTACCGCAGGGTCCCGCAGCGGATCGACTCGACGATCAATCTGCTGCGGGTCCTGGACACTCGGGTTTTCAAACCCGACCGGCCGTTTCGCCTCAGTTCGCTGTACTACGCGCCGTACGCGAGGCGCGTCGCGCGTGACATCCAGGAGCGTGGTTGCGACGTTGTGCACATTCACAGTGTGACCAACTTCATTCCCACCATCCGGGCGCACAATCCTCGCGCCCGGATCGTCCTGCACATGCACGACCACTCCCTCGCCGATTTCGATGCAGGTATCGTCGCCTCGCGCCTCGAGCAGGCGAACCTTGTCGTCGGTTGCAGCAACTTCGTGATGGATGCGGTCCGCAAGCGATTTCCCCGGCTCGCGGACCGTTGCCACACCCTCTATAACGGTGTGGATGAGCGATTCCTCGGGATCGACTCCGATCCCGCGACCTCCCGGAACGTGCTGTTCGTCGGCCGACTCTGTCCGGAGAAAGGCGTACACGTTCTGGTGGACGCCCTGTCCAAGTTACCGCGGAGCGACGGGGCTTCGCTGAGTCTCGTCGGACCCCTCGACGTGGCACCCCGCGAGTTCGTCGACCCTCTCGGGGCCGACCCTCTGTTTGCGGATCTGGGCGGTTACTACTCAGATCCGGGCTCCTTCCGGAACCGCCTGGTGCGGAGCGTCAGCGCTTTGCACAACGCGACTTTGCACGGCAAGGTTCTCAACAGCGATATCGGGACGCACTACTCGCGAGCGGGGATCTTCGTCTTCCCGTCGCTGTGGCACGAGCCGTTCGGGATTCCGGTCATCGAGGCGATGGCCGCCGGCCTGCCGGTCATCGCCACTCGTGGCGGTGCACTTCCCGAGATTGTCGTCGATGGGGAGACCGGCTTATTGGTCGAGCGCGGGGATGTGGAGGGACTGCGAGCCGCGATCAGCAAACTGCTGCGCTACCCTCGACTGCGGGCCCAAATGGGCGCTGCAGGGCGCGAGCGCGTTCGTGGCCTGTTCACTTGGGACAAGTGCGTATCGCTGCTGACCGACTTGTACGCTCGGGCGGAGGTTTCGGCTGCCAACACGCAGGGTATCGCTTCTGCGCCGCCCATTTCGTCACCGGCCGCGATCACGGCGCGGTCGCTATCCCCTTGAGCAGCGGAATCTCCGCGGCGCTCTTGCCCTTCGGAATGGTGAGGAGATAGGCATAGATGTCCGCAACATCTGCGTCCGGCATGACTAGAGCGGTATAGACGGGCATGCGGGCACGGGGGTGTCGAAGCTGAAGTGTATAAGCCTGGATCGGAAGGGGTCCTGGCGCCAAGCGCGGCCCCGCCCCTCCTGCGCCTAGCGTTCCATGACACTGATAGCAACCGGTATCGAGATAGAGCTGCTTTCCACGAGTGACATTACCCGTGGGATTGGCCGCTAGCGCGACGGAGAGCCCTGCGCCGAGTACCGCAACGATAAGACACTTCATACTCAACGCCCCTGTGAGACGACGTCGACCAACGCAGGCTCGCCCTTGCGAACCACGGCCAGAGCACGTTTCAGCGCGGGCCCGAGATCGTGTGGATTCTCGATCGGTCCCTCACCGTGCATGCCCATGCTTCGGGCCATCTCTGCGTAGTTGATGTAGGGGGCCTCTATGCGACAGCCGATGCGAACGCGGTCGATGCCGCGCTGGCGGCGATTGGCAATCGCCTGAAGCTGCATGATCTCCGTGTGATACGCCCGATTGTTGTGGACCACATAGAGAATCGGAATCTGCTCGTGGGCGGCCGTCCAAAGAACGCCCGGGCTGAACATCAGATCGCCATCCCCGATGATGCTGATGCTGAGCCGTCCATACTTCTGATTGGCGAGCGCCGCGCCGAGCGTCGCGGGCGTGATATAGCCGATCCCGGCGGCGCCATGCGCGCCGATGTATTGATAGTGCTTGTCGGCCGTCCAGAGGGCCTGCGGGGTATTGCTCTGGAACCCCGACGGGGACAGGAGAGACCAATCCTCCGACTTGATCTGATCGTAGATCTCCATGCACATCCGCTGCGTAGAAATCGGACTGCCGTCCCAGCCGTTCGCTGCAGCCTCCTTGAACGTCTCCATGTCTTCTCGATGTGCCTGCGCGAACGCCTTGCCGCGAGCCTCGTTGGCGGAGCGCCGACCGGAGGGCATCTGCTTCCTGACCTCCTCGATGAGCATCGGCAACGTCGCTTCCGCGTCCGCGGCCATCGCGAGGTCTATGCCCGACGCGAAACGCTGCAGATCCTGGTAATTGCCTTTCGGCATGAGCTCGACCGAAGAGATCGTGATCTTTTTGGCGCCATCGCGCAGTGCCGACTTCACGGCGCCCTTCGGACCGATTGAATTGAACAGAGTGAACGGATCCCCCGGCTCGAGAGCCAGGACCACGTCCGCGTCGCCGAGGAGCGTGCGCAGGCGACGGCCCTGATTCAAGGGATGCCGCCACGGGAAATTCATTCGGTTGCCGCTGTCGCAAACCGGTGCCTGCAAGGCTTCGGCAAGCTGAACCATCAGCTTGAGACCCTCGGGTGTGCGCGCGACGCGGTCGGCGTAGATGACTGGATGTTCGGCGTTGACCAGCATCCGCGCCGTTTCCCGCACCGCGCCCTCTTCTCCCGCCGGAGGTGACACATGGGGCAACTTGGGAATCGGCGGCGCCGCCTTCGGCCCCCCCGGGATTTCGTCTTCCTGCATGAGCGTGTCGACGGCCAGCAGCGTCGGCCCATGCGGCGGCGTCATGGCGAATTTATAAGCCCGCACCGCAGACTCACTGAAGTGACGTAGCGACCCGGGCGTGTCATCCCACTTCGTAAAATCCCGAACCATCGCGGGACCGTCGGTAGCCGCATGGCTCCAATCGACCGAATTGGGGCGGGTCGCGGCATCGATCCACGTACCCACCATCATGAAGATCGGCACTCGGTCGGCGTAAGCGTTGTAGATCGCCATCGATCCATGCTGAAGGCCTACGGTCGTGTGCATCATGCACGCCATGGGCTTGCCTTCGATCTTGGCGTAACCATGCGACATGGCCACGGAGGCTTCTTCATGCATCGTGGTGATGAATCGGAGTTTCGGCTCGGTCAGCATTCCGTAGTTGATGACCGCCTCGTGCATGCCCATGAACGTGTTGCCGGGCGTTGCCGCGAAGTACTCGATCCCGAGGCTGCGTAGGACGTCCACCATGTAATCGCCACCGCAGCTCGAGTACGTGACCGAGCGGTCGACAGGCGATGTCTCTTCAGATCTGGGACCCGGCGTTGCCGGTCGTGGTTGGCTTGGGTCGCGGGCACCCGCCCCCGCTTGCGCGGACTGCGCCATCACGACCGGTGCGGCGACCGGTCCGGCGGCCACTGCCACTCCGCCGAGAGCGGCGCCCTTTAGAAAATGCCGGCGAGCGAGTTGCGCGCCCTTCTCATCCTTCACGGGTGCCGTCATGGTCGTCTCCGCAAACATTTCAAGTGTGAAACTTCCATTGTACGCGGCGCTATCCCAGACGCCTTGGATTGTGTTCAAGGCGACGTTCGTGACCGGCATCTGGTCACATACGAGACAGTTCACGCTCTCCCCAACGGGCGACCCCCACCTCGTTCGCTCTGATGCGCCGGTATCGCCCGCCAGACGGATATGGCCGGCCGGGTCCGCCCCTACTTCTCTCTCACGCAGCAAACGCTGCAGCGATGAAGAAGAAGGAGTTTGGATATGAACCGTTCGTGGAAAATAGTTGGTCTCGCCGGCGCGGGCGCGCTGCTTTTGAACGCCCTGCCGGCCGTTGCCCAAGTGCGTGCGAACTCGCAAGAAGTCGGCGCATATGCCGGCGCCCTCTTCGGCGACGATCTGACCGACGGCAAGGTGTCGGGACAGCAGCCGAAACTGGACGACCGGGTGACGTTCGGCCTGCGCTATGGGTACAACTTCACCGAAAATTGGGGATTGGAGGCCGCGGTCGGCTACAGCCCGAACAGGGTGAAGGGTCTGTCCTCGGGTAACGTCGATCTGAATCTGACCACGCTGGACGTCGACGGCGTGTATCACTTCAGCGGACTGGGTCGCTTCGTGCCCTATCTGGTCGCGGGCGTCGGCTACGCCAACGCCGATCTCGATCACAACCTGCAAGGCACTGTGAACGGCCAGCCGGTCTCGATTGGAGACGATAGCGGCGTGACGTTCAATGGAGGTCTGGGCGCGAAGTACTTCATCACGGACAAGTTTCTGATCCGTGTCGAGGGCCGCTATCGCTACCTCGACAAGCTGGTGGACCGATTCGATCACCCGTTGAATACGGTGGAAACGACGCTCGGCGTGGGCTATCAGTTCTGAAGCCAGCCGGGCACTCCGCCCTGACCGCCGCGGGCACGCGTGAAGCGCGTGCTCGCGGACCGCCCCTGGTACTCGCCCCACTCTGTACCCGCCGGCCGCGGGCGACGACAATGTCGGTCCGAAGCCTCGCTTCCTGGACAACGACGGCAAGGATCATCCTTGGTAGACCTCGACCGAATCCCCGACGTGCGCGACGGGCTGACCCGCGAGGAGCGGGTTGTGCTTCACGTCCTCCATAGCACCCAGAAAGAGCGCGATGGGCGCAACGTGCCCACCGCAATGCTCTGGGGCCGGGTGTGTGAGTACTTCTATATCAGCCCGGAGGCGCTCTCAGAGATGCTTGCGCGCCTAGGGGCTCGGCGCTGACCTCGCTTGCCGTGCTACCGCCCGGTACAGCCGCGGCCCCCGCGCCGGCGTCACTACACCCGCGCGGCATCCCTCGCTTCCAGCTCTAACAGCCGGGCTTTCACCGGCAGCCCGCCCGCAAACCCGGTCAGATGCCCCGTCGCACCGATCACGCGATGGCAAGGCGCCACGATGGACAACGGGTTGCGTCCGTTGGCGGCACCGACTGCGCGGACGGCGGCGGGATTACCGATCTCGGCGGCAAGTTCGCCGTAGGTACGCGTCTCGCCGTAGGGGATACGCAGCAACGCGCTCCAAACACGACGCTGGAAATCGGTTCCGGCGAAATCCAGCGGGAGGTTGAATGCCCGGCGCGTGCCGGCGAAATACTCTCCCAGCTGCCGCTCGGCCTCGTCCAGGACGGGGTGCTCGCCTGACTCCACCGTGCCCCCGAAACGCACACGCGAAGGTTTGTCGTTCTCCCAGAGGATCGCCGCGAGCCCCCGCTCGCTCGCAATCAATTGGAGACGGCCTACGGGTGTCGGGCAGAACTTGCGAACGTATTTCATGGTGGTCACCGGATCAGGAAATTCAGTGCGCCCGACTATGCGCGTCCGCGGGCACCCCGGCTCGCCATTTCCGGACATTGAGACACCTCATCTCTACATGTCCGAAAATGGCTAGTAGACGCCGAACCGCACTCCTATATTAGTCCGCATGAACACCGACTCACACATTCTCTACAAGGCCCTCGCCGCCCGCGACCCACGCTTTGACGGCCTGTTTTTCGTAGGCGTTACCACGACGGGAATCTACTGCCGCCCGATCTGCACGGCGAAGACCCCACGCGAAGCGAACTGCGTGTTCTTCAAGGGTCCGCAAGAAGCCGAGCAAGCCCGGTTCCGCCCGTGCCTGCGCTGCCGACCGGAGCTGGCTCCGGGCAATGCTCCCATCGACGACTCGCAACGGATCGCACGCCTGATCGTGCAGCGCCTGGAGGACGGGACGATCGGCGGCGACGCGGGACTCGAGGCGATCGCCGCTCAATTCGAGCTGAGCTCGCGACAGATTCGTCGCATCATCCGTCAGGAGCTGGGCGTCTCGCCGGTGCAGTTGCTCCTGACACGGCGGCTGCTCCTCGCCAAACAGCTGTTGACGGAAACGCAGCTTCCGGTCACCGACATCGCTTTCGCGAGCGGCTTCGCCAGTCTGCGGCGCTTCAACGACGCTTTCCGATTGCGCTATGGAATGCCACCGACGAGGCTGCGCCGACACGCGACGCACGAACCAGCGCTCGCCGGTCAGCTCGAGCACACCTCCACCCTGCAGTTGGCGTATCGGCCTGCGTACGACTGGGAGGGTGTGCTCGAGTTTCTGGCGGCCCGCGAGCTCCGGGGAGTCGAGTGGGTCACCGGCGACAGCTATGCCCGCACCGTGCGATGCGGCAAGAGCCAGGGTTGGATCCGAGTTACGCAATCCAAGAAGAATGCCTTGCTCTTGGAGTTCACACACGGCCTCACGCCGGTTCTGCAGTCGGTGATCCGGCGTACGCGCGATCTGTTCGACCTCGATGCGCGTCCCGATGTGATCGCCACGCACCTTGGCCGGGATGCGCGTTTGGCGCCGATGGTGAAGCGATCTCCGGGCCTGCGGGTCCCGGGAGCGTTCGACGGTTTCGAGCTCGGCCTCCGCGCGATCCTTGGCCAGCAGGTCACAGTGAAATCAGCAACCACCGTCGCGTGTCGGTTCGCCGCTGCGTTCGGCGAGCCGATCGCGACTCCCTACCCCGAGTTAAATCGGCTGACTCCAACGGCCGTGCGTGTCGCGAAAGCGGGCATCGACGACATCGCAAAGCTAGGCGTCGTCAGCAAACGTGCAGCAAGCATCATCGCGCTCGCACGTAGCGAAAGCTCCTCGACACCGCTCCTCGACAACGGCGCTCATCACGATCCAGACGAACTGATCGCCCGGCTAGCCGAACTTCCGGGAATCGGGCCCTGGACTGCTCACTACATTGCCATGCGCGCGCTGCGCTGGCCGGATGCCTTTCCGAAGGGCGACATCGCCGTACGCAACAACCTCGGCGGCGTGTCCTCGAAGGAAGCTGAAGAAATGTCGAGCGGCTGGCGACCGTGGCGCAGTTATGCCGTGCTGCACATCTGGCGGAACCCTCCGCAGACGACTCCCTTTTAACGAGCACGAGCACTGCGGGTTTCCGCATGATGCGCTGCGATTCGATCGATATCGTGGGCCGCGATCGCGCGAGCCTGTGAACCTCGTACCACTCATTCATTAAACCCAGAGCGCAATCCTCAAGACGCGCGCAGGAGAGTCGATACGCACGACGGGGAGTTGAGACGCACCAGCGGTGACGTGTCTCGCTCCGAATTTGACAGCAAGACCTAAGGACCCGTTGAAGATGACGTCCCCCGTGGAAGCCGTTCGGGCCAATGAGTCTGAGGGCGCGAGCGAAGTGCTGCGCGCGAGCGTATGTCTGGATGCGCTCCCCATCTGGACGCGGCAGATTCTTTCCGCACAGCAACAGACCGAGGCTGCGGTCGTCGCCCTGACCTCACGCTTCGAAGGAATCGTGAACCGGCTCGACGGTGCCCTGGGAACCTCGGGTACGGGTTCCCCCGGCGTACGGGTCCAGGACGACGCGAAGGAAGGCGAACGCCACCTCGCGGAAGTCATTCGGGCGCTCAAGGCGATCCAGCAGAGCCGCGATTCCCTGGCGAAAGACATTCGCACCCTGGTGGGATACACCGACGAACTCCGGAAGATGTCCAGCGACGTCGAGCTGATCGCCTTTCAAACGAACATGCTGGCGCTCAACGCCGCCATCGAAGCGGCGCACGCCGGTTCGGTGGGTAAGGGTTTCGCCGTCGTGGCCCAGGAGGTTCGCAAGCTTTCCGAAGCTGCACGCGCAACCGGCAAGAGCATCACCGGCACGGTCGGGCTGATCAGCGCCGCGCTGGTTGAAATCGGCAACTCCAGTGAGCGGGTTGCCTCCCGCGACGCCCAGGCGGTGACGGATTCGGAGACTCACATTCGGACGGTCCTGGAGCGTTTCACCGAGCGCACGGCCCAACTGGCCCAGATCGCACAGGAGTCCGCGCGCGCGGGCACCTCAATCAAGAACGAGGTGTGCGAGTCCCTGGTGCAACTGCAGTTCCAGGACCGCGTCAGTCAGATTCTTCAGCACGTCGTGAAGAACATGGAACAGACACGAGCTCTCTCGGCTGGCTTGTCCGCCGAGACAGCGGGTGACGCGGAGCGTCACCTGCAGCAGATGGCTCGCTCCTACACGACCGACGAGGAGCGTCGGCTGCATCAAGGCCTGGACGCACGGGCGGCCAAACCACAGGACGTTACCTTCTTCTAGGGATTCGACTCACCATGGCCAAGAAAATCCTCGTCGTTGATGACTCGGCATCGGTGCGCACCGTTGCGCGCATGGCGTTGCGCGAAAAGGGTTACGAAGTCGTGGAGGCCTGCAACGGGCAGGAGGGCCTGCAGGTGCTCGGCGGCGAGCGGGTCCACCTGGTCATCAGCGACGTCAACATGCCGACCATGGACGGCATCACGTTCCTGAAAGAGCTCAAGCGCAATCCCGGCTACAAGTTCACGCCGGTCATCATGCTCACGACCGAAGCCGGCGAAGACAAGAAGCAGGAGGGCCGCGCCGCCGGCGCGAAGGCCTGGATCACCAAGCCCTTCCAGCCCCAGGTGCTGGTGGACGCCGTCTCCAAGCTCATCATGGCGTGAGCCGTCGACGAATCAGCCATGGAACTGCAGGTCAACATCACGAGCTCGTCTGTTCAGATCACCGGCGAGCTGACTGTCTATACGTGCGCAGCCGCGTCCGAACAGATCTGCGCGGCGCTCGCCGCGAGCCCTGAGCTCGACCGTCTCGACCTCTCACGCGTGTCGGAGATCGATACCGCCGGCCTGCAGACCCTGCTCGCCGCCCGCAAGTATGCTGCCACGTCGGGCCGCCACTTGCGCATCGCAAACCCCAGTAGCGTAGTCGCGGAAGTGCTCGAGCTGTGTCGGCTGACCCAGTTCGGCGCCGTCGAGACGACGCCATGAACCTCGACGAAGCCCTGCCCGGTTTCATCGCCGAGAGCGGCGATCTCCTGCGGGAGATGGAAGCCGGATTGCTCGAATGCTCCTTCGGGTCCGTCAATCCCGAGACGATCAACCTGATCTTCCGCAGCGCCCACACGATAAAGGGCTCCGCCGGCCTGTTCGGTCTCGATGAGATCGTGCACTTCGTGCACGCAGTCGAAACCCTCCTGGATCGGGTTCGTCGCGAGGAGCTCCGGCTGGATGAGTCGCTGACCGAGCTGCTCCTTCGCTGCAAGGATCACATCGCCACTTTGGTGTCACGCGTCGTCACCCCCGAGGCCGGGCACGATGCCGAGGTTGGTGCAGCCAGCGATGAGTTGGTGGACGCATTGAACCTGGCGTGTAAGGGAGGCGCGCTGGCAGGCGAGGAACCCCTCGGGGCCCGCGCACGTCCCGAGACAGCCGCGCCGCGCAAGGAAGCCAGCGACTCACTGACATCCTGGCAGATCGTCGTCCGCTTCGGCCCTGACGTCCTGACCTCCGGCATGGATCCGCTGGGCTTCATCCGCTACCTGGGAAAGCTCGGTGAGCTCGTCGACGTCACGGTACTCGAGGACCAGTTGCCGGTGCCGCCGGAATTTCAGCCCGAGAGTTGTTACCTCGGCTTTGAAATGGAACTGCGCACAGAGGCTGATCAGGCCCGCATCGAGTCCACCTTCGAATTCGTGAAAGACGACTGCAACCTGACCATCCGGCGCAAGATTGCAGCCCCGGCGGAGCCGACTCGCCGTAGTGCCGGCCCGGCCCCCGAGGCCACAGCACCGAGCTCCATCAGAGTCGACGCCAACAAGCTCGACCATCTGATCACGCGGATCGGCGAGCTCATCATTGCCGCCGCCGGAACGAACCTCATCGCTCGCCGCAACGGTAGCCGCGAGCTCGAGGAGGCGACTTCGGCCCTTTCGGGCCTCGTCGAGCAGGTGCGCGAAAGCGCACTGCAGCTGCGCATGGTACGCATCGGCGGGACCTTCAGCCGCTTCCAGCGCGTCGTACACGACTTGTCGCGCGAGTTGGGTAAGGAAATCGGCTTGGTGGTTCACGGCGAAGACACCGAGCTCGACAAGACGGTCGTGGAGCGGATCGCGGATCCGTTGACTCATTTAGTCAGGAATGCCATCGACCACGGCATCGAGCCGGTCGCCGTTCGACTGGAACGTGGGAAGCCCGCGGCGGGCACCGTCACGCTGAATGCGTATCACGACTCCGGCAGCATCGTCATCGAAGTCGGCGACGATGGCGGAGGACTCAAGCGCGAGCGCATTCTCGAAAAGGCCCGCGAGCGCGGGTTGCTCGAGAGTGAGCGCGAGCTCACGGACGCCGAGGTCTTCAAGTTCATCTTCGAGCCCGGCTTTTCGACCGCCGCGAGCGTCACCAACCTCTCCGGTCGCGGGGTCGGCATGGACGTCGTCAAGCGCAACATCGCGGAGCTCCGGGGTAGCGTGGACGTGTGCAGTACGGAGGGCGTCGGAACGACGGTCACTGTGCGATTGCCCTTGACGCTGGCCATCATCAACGGATTCCAGGTCGCCATCGGCAAGTCCAACTTCGTCTTGCCCCTGGACTCCATCGACGAGTGCATCGAGTACTCGGCGCACGCAGGCCATGACTTGGCGGACCTGCGCGGCCGCGTACTGCCCTTCATAGATCTCAGGGAAGTGTTCGGTACGTCCGAGCCGCCCTCGCGTCGCCGCAGCATCGTCGTCGTCCGCCATGGCGCCGAGCAGGCAGGCCTCGTGGTCGACGCCCTCATCGGGGAATTCCAGACGGTCATCAAGCCGCTCGGAAAGATGTTCCGCCGCGTCGACTGCGTGAGCGGTTCAAGCATTCTCGGCACGGGCGAGGTGGCCCTCATCC
Source organism: Steroidobacteraceae bacterium (assembly GCA_036499585.1). Taxonomy (GTDB): domain Bacteria; phylum Pseudomonadota; class Gammaproteobacteria; order Steroidobacterales; family Steroidobacteraceae; genus 13-2-20CM-66-19. The sequence continues at coordinate 69,501 of DASYDM010000026.1, read as the reverse complement.
TCGACGTGCCCGCGTTGATCAACAAGGCCACCGCCCGCACGCGGCGCGGAGACCTCTTGCACGGCATTCAGAATCGGAGGATTGGATGATGTTCGCGGACATGAAAGTAGGAACGCGCCTGACACTGTCGTTCGGCGTCGTTCTGGTATTGCTGGTGGCGGTGGTGCTGACAGGCATCAATCGCATGTCGCTGGTGAACGATCAGCTGCATGCCATTACGGCCGAGAACAACGTCGAAGGCCGATACGCCAAGGAGATCCGGGGCTCCGCCTTCGACGTCGGCATCCTCGTGCGCGACGTGATCATCACGTCCGACGACGCCACGCTTCGCCGCCAGCGTGATGAGCTGACGGACGCGGCCAAGGGTTTCGACGCCAACCTCGACAAGCTCGACCAGATGTTCAACTCGCTGGCCAGCACGACGCCCACCGAGAAAGACCTGATAGCCAAGATCAAGGCCATGGCTCCGGACTTCAAGAGTTCGGCCATCCGCGTCGCGGACCTTGGCGTGTTGAACAAGAACGCCGAAGCCACGGACCTGCTACGGAAGGAATTCGATCCGCGCGATGCGTCGCTGCATCCCGTGGTCGAACAACTCGCCGCCTTCGAGGACAAGCTGAACGAAGACGCAGCCGTCGAAGCCGCGCGAGTGTATTCGAGCGCCCGCTCGACAATGATGATTCTGGGAGTGATCGCTTCGTTGGCCGCCGTGGGTGCCGCGCTCCTCTTCGCCACTAATCTGCTCCGCCAGCTCGGAGGCGAGCCCACCTACGTCGTTTCGGTAATGCAGTCGCTCGGTAACGGCGACTTCAACGTCAAGGTGGTCACGCGTGACGGTGACAACTCCAGCATGATGTTTGCGGTCCGCACGATGGTCGACAAGATGTCGACGATCATCTCCGAGGTGAACGCGGCCGCCGATGCGCTGATCAGCGCGTCAGAGGAAGTCAGCACGACCTCACAAAGTCTGGCACAAGCGGCCAGCGAGCAGGCCTCCGGCGTCGAGGAGACCAGCGCCTCGATCGAGGAGATGACCGCCTCGATCGCACAGAATACGGAGAACGCGAAGATCACCGAGGCGATGGCGTCGAAAGCCGCCAATGAGGCCACCGAGGGTGGCGAGGCCGTCAAGGCGACGGTCGCGGCGATGAAGCAGATCGCGCAGAAGATCGGGATCATCGACGACATCGCCTATCAGACCAACCTGTTGGCACTGAACGCGGCCATCGAAGCCGCCCGCGCGGGCGAGCATGGCAAGGGCTTCGCCGTCGTTGCCGCGGAAGTGCGCAAGCTGGCCGAGCGCAGTCAGGTGGCCGCCCAGGAAATCGGCACAGTCGCCATCGGCAGCGTCGAGCTCGCCGAGAAGGCCGGCAACCTCTTGACGGAGATCGTCCCGAGCATCCGCAAGACCTCCGACCTGGTCCAGGAGATTTCGGCCGCCTCGCAGGAGCAGTCGACCGGCGTGTCGCAGATCAACTCCGCGGTCACGCAGCTGAGCACGACGACGCAGCAGAACGCAGCCTCTTCGGAGGAGCTCGCCTCGACGGCCGAGGAAATGAGCGGGCAGGCAGAGCAGCTGCAGCAGACGATGTCGTTCTTCAAATCCTCGGGCGGCGGTGGCTCTGGTGCTCCGAAGGCGCCGAAGCGCAGGGGGAGTGTCGCCGCGAAGCTCGCTGGAAGCTTGAAGCCCGGGGCTGCGCCCGTGGGCGGCCTGGCCCTGGCCGCCGGGCCTGACGAGTCTCAGTTCGGCAAGTTCCAATAGCGCGGGTGCGGACACAATGTCTGAGCAGACCCAACAGTATCTGACGTTCATGGTCGGCGGTGAGGTCTTCGCGATGGGCATCCTCGCCATCAAGGAGATCATCGAGTATGCCGACCTGACACCCGTTCCAATGATGCCCGACTACCTGCGGGGCGTGATCAACCTGCGCGGATCGGTGGTGCCCGTAGTCGATCTCGCACTACGCTTCGGCAAGGCCTCGAGCGCGGTGACCAAGCGCACCTGCATCGTCATCATCGAGTATGGCGCAGACACCGAGCGCCAGGATATCGGTGTGGTCGTCGATGCAGTGAACGCAGTGCTGGACATTCCGGCCCACGAAATCGAGCCGGCTCCGGCCTTCGGCACCCGTCTTCGTACGGACTTCATCAGCGGCATGGGCAAGGTCAACGGCAAGTTCGTGATCCTGCTCAACGTCAATCACGTGCTTGCGTGGGAAGAAGTCATGGCACTCACGCAGATGCAGGAAGCGGCGGTGGCCTAGGTCGATGACGATCATTTCGGACCAGGAATTCGGGAAATTCCAACGTTTCATCTTTGACGCCGCCGGGATCACGTTGTCGGACGCGAAGAAGGCGTTGGTGAGCGGCCGCCTCGCCAAGCGTTTGCAGGCCTGTCAGGTGGGCAGCTACGGGGAGTATTTCAAGCTGCTGATGAGCGGGGAGTCGCCGGCCGAGCTGCAGATGGCGGTCGACCTGCTCACGACCAACGAAACCTACTTCTTCCGCGAGCCGAAGCACTTCCAGTTCCTGAAAAAACGGCTGACTTCGGGTGAGCTGCGCGGCCCGTGCCGCGTCTGGAGCGCCGCGAGCTCCTCGGGGCAGGAGGCCTACAGCATCGGCATGCTGTTGGAAGACTGTCTTCCCGGACAGCCGTGGGAAGTCGTCGGCTCGGACATCAGCACTCGTGTGCTGCAGCGGGCGCAGACCGGCCAATATCCTCTCGAGCGGCTCGACCACTTTCCGCCCGGGTACCTGCAGCGCTTTTGCCTGAAAGGCAGAGGTGCGCAGGAAGGCACCCTCCTCGTCGATCGCTGCGTGCGCTCCAAAGTACGTTTCCTGCAGGTCAATCTGAACGCGCCACTGCCCGCATCGGTCGGCACGTTCGACGTCGTCTTCCTGCGTAACGTGCTCATCTACTTCAACGTCCAGACCAAGAGACAGGTAGTCACCCGAATCGTCCAGGCTCTGCGGCCGGGCGGCTGGCTCCTGATCGGTCACTCCGAGAACCTGGTCGACGTGAATGACGACCTGCAGCCCATCGCCCCGGCCATCTTCCGCAAGCCGCCACAATGAGCCGGATCAAAGTCCTGGTCGTAGACGACTCGGCCGTAGTTCGCCAGGCGCTGGTCGAGCTGCTCGGAGCCGACAGCGGCATTGAAGTGACGGCGGCCGTGGCCGATCCGCTGTTTGCGATGCAGAGGATGAAGGCTCAGTGGCCCGACGTCGTGTTGCTCGATGTCGAGATGCCGCGCATGGACGGAATCACGTTTCTGCGCAAGCTGATGGCAGAGCGCCCGACTCCGGTGGTGATCTGCTCGACGCTGACGGAAGCTGGGGCTCCGACCACGGTCGAAGCCCTGGCAGCCGGCGCCGTCACGGTCATTACCAAGCCGAAGATCGGTCTCAAGCAGTTCCTGCACGAGTCCGCGGCGGAGTTGGTCGCGGCCATCCGCATGGCCGCCAAAGCCAACATCAAGCGCCTGGCGACCCGCGTCGAGCCGGCCAAACTGCCCGACGTGCCGCGCAGGAACACGGCCGACGTCATCCTCGCACCCGTAGCGGACCGGGCCATGACGCGCACCACGGAGCACGTCGTCGCCATAGGCACCTCGACCGGTGGCACCCAGGCTCTTCAACAGGTCCTGGCGTCGTTACCGGCTGTGTGCCCTGGGATGGTCATCGTCCAGCACATGCCGGCGTCCTTCACGGCGGCATTCGCAGAACGGCTGGACGGGCTTTGTCGCATCACGGTGAAGGAAGCGCAGGATCGGGATCGGGTCGTGCCCGGTTGTGCGCTGATTGCCCCGGGCGGCAAGCACATGCTCTTGCAGCGCAGCGGAGCTCAGTATTTCGTGGAGATCCGCGAGGGGCCGCCCGTGAGCCGGCACTGCCCGTCCGTCGACGTGTTGTTTCGCTCAGCCGCCAAGGCTGCGGGACGAAACGCGCTGGGCATAATCATGACCGGCATGGGCGATGATGGAGCGCGGGGCCTTAAGGAAATGCGGAATGCAGGCGCAAGCACCATCGCGCAGAACGAAGAGACGTGCGTGGTATTTGGTATGCCCAAGGAGGCGATCCGTCTCGACGCGGCCGACCGCGTTCTGGCGCTGGAAGAGATCCCGAAGGCGATCCTGGCGGCCTGACGTTAGCAGACACGTTACAGCGCCTTCTTCTCGAACGCTCGCAGCGCCAGCCCGAACACGACCAACACGAAGCCTGCGGCCCACCAGACCATCGCGGGACTCGGCGTCACCCCTCCCGCGAAGGGATTGAGGGCGATCTGCGACATGACCGGCGGCTGCAGGATGTGCAGCGCCAGCCGCCAGAGCGCATCGGTCGGGCTCGCCAGGCTGATCGCGATGCCGACATGGCGGGCCGTCGAGTTTCCAAACGAGGTCCCCACGAGTTCGATCCACCCGCCGATGTAGGCCAGGGTATAGAAGGCAAACGCGACGATGCCGTTGGTGATCGTACTGAAGAACACGCCACCGGCGATCGTGATACTCAGCAGGACGAGCGCCTCCAGTTGCAGTAACCCGAAGGCGGGCAAAGCACGGTGCTGGACGAAGCCGGTCCCCAGGCGCATCGATATCAGGATTCCGGCGAAGAGCACCGCGCTGTAGCCTACGATCATGAGCCAGTAGGCCAGGCTCTTGCCGAGAATGACGTCGGCGCGGCGGATCGGCTTCGCTACGACGGTCTGGAGGATGCCGGTGTAAATCTCCCCTGACAGCGTGTCCACGGGCAACATGATTGCCAGCGCCACGATCAGGAAATCGGCGGCGTACAGCCCGGCCAGCGCCAGTGTCTGCAGCTGAATCTGCCGCTGCAAACCTACGGCGTGCTGCTGCGCGTGACCCACGGATGCAGCGACAATTGCGAAGACCGCTGTCAACAACAGAGCGCCGAGCAGCGCCGCGAGCACGACGCGTCGGCGGCGAGCCTCCACCCAGGTCAAGTGTGCTATGACTAGAATCGCGCGCACGCTGCTCAACCCGGCCGCTGGTCTTCGCCCATGATTTCGACGAAGCGCTCTTCCAATGACTTGCGCCGGCCGCCGAGCGAATAGATCCCGATACCCTGAGCGACCAGCCAGCGGGCGATTTCCGCAATCGTCGACTCGGTCGGAACGCGCAACCGCACCAACCCTGCCTCCAGGCGGACTTCCCGGCCGAAGGTCCTCAGTCCTTCGATCATCGCGGCATCGGCCCGATCGACCTTCAGTTCGACATCCAGATCCGCCACCGGATCATCGAGGGACAACTCCTCGATAGTCCTCCCCTGCTTCACGAACACGACGCGATCGCACGTAGCCTCGACCTCGCTCAAGAGGTGGGAGTTCAGAAACACCGTTGCGCCCCGTGCACGGGTTTCCTCGATCAGCTTGCGAACCAACAGACGACCGAGCGGATCGAGCCCGGACGTCGGCTCGTCGAGAAACAGTAGGTCGGGTTCCGCGAGCAGCGCCTGCGCGAGACCGGCGCGCTGCACCATGCCTTTACTGAACTGGCGCAACGGCCGGTGCTGGGCGTCCTGCAGTGCCACGCGTTCGAGCATTGCATCAATGCGCTTCTCCAGCGCCGGACCGCGCAAGCCGCTCAACCGCCCGTGGAAGCCCAGGAACTCCCGCGCAGTCAGGGCATCGTGGAAGCGAAAGTGCTCCGGGAGAAAGCCGATCTTCGCCCGCGCAGCGCGGTCTCCGAGGGGCGCACCCAATACCCGCGCAGTACCGCTGGTCGGCAAAATCAAGCCCAGGAGCATCTTCACCGAGGTTGTCTTCCCCGCCCCATTGGGACCGAGAAAACCGAACACTTCGCCGCGACGGATCGTCAGGGACAGGTCCGCGACCGCAACAGTCGGCCCGAAGCGTTTGCGGATTCCCTCCGTCTCGACGACGGCGTCGGTCATTGGCTCGCTGCGGCCGCGAATTGCATCGACTGCGCCATCTCGAACAGCTCCGCGGAGCGAATGTCGCCCATCAGCGCGTACACCGCCCCCCCCGACGCCCACAACACGCGGGATTCGATCGGCGGCAGGCGCACCGTACCCACCCGGACCGCGCGCTCGATCAGGACGCCTGGATTCCCCTGGACATCGATCTGGCGGAACGTCGCCACATCCGATGGTATCGGCAGAATCAGCGTCGTGCGCCAATCGAAGCTCTGGGCAAACCGGTGTGCCTCGGCGCTCTCGATTCCGAGCACCCGCAGGCCGACCTCCGCCAGTTGGCTCAGATCCGCGCCTGCGGGGAACGTCGCCCCCGGCTGACGGGCCTGCAAGAGGAACACGTGCCGCTTCGAATCGGAGTATGCGATCTTCACGACGTTCGGGATGCGCACCGTCGCCGACTGGCCATCGATCTGCTCGGGAACCGTCAGGTCATCGATGGCAAACGAGTCCAGGACCTGCTTGATCATCGCAACGCTGAGCGTGACACGCGCGCTGCTACCGCCACCAACCTCGATTGACTGCTGCTCCATCCCGACAGGTAGCCAGGTAGGAGTCTGAACGCGAACGCCCGCCGCGGCCCCCGCGGCCGCCAGGCTCGACTCGGGCTGCGGCGGACTCGGCTGCTCGATCACCGTGACCTGTTTGGCGAACATCTTCGGCAAATCGAGATCCTTGCCGAGGGCGCCCGACAGTCGCGCCGGATCGAAGGACACGGGCGCGAAATTGACGACGCGAAACATGTCGAGGAACGCGGTCGCGGCTGCCCGCACCGGAGGAAACGCAAGGGCACCCACAACCAACACTGCCGCCGTCGCAACCGAGGCCGCGCGTGCCATCTCGGGGCGCATGAAGCGAAATACACCCCGCGGGCGGCGTTCCAACTCCTCCAGGCGCTTGCGCACGCGCTGCTCGAAATCCGCGCGCGGCCGGCGCCAGCCGGATGACAGAAAGCGATCCTCGAGAGACGTCGATTCGATGGGATCGTCCACGGGACACCCCTCCTTTACCATTGCGAACGGAGCGTTTGCACGGCCCTGTGAAGGATCGTGCCCACGTTCGTCTCACTCAAGCCCACCAGGCCTGCGATAGCGCGATTGGTCGCACCCGCACCGTATTTCAGCGCCAACAGCTCCTGCTCGCGCTCCGGCAACCCCTGGATCAGCGCAGCCAGTCGTGCGAAGTTGGACTGGGCCTCCGCATCCTCCTCCGGCGTGCCCTCGGCCGGCGCATCCAACGCCTCCTCCAACGGCAGATGCTCGTGTGCCGTACGAAGGTGATCGATGGCCGCGTTGCGCGCTATCCGCAGCAACCAGGTGCTGAATGCGGCCACATCGCTACGGTACGAGTGCCGCTGCAACCAGGCCTTCTCGAACGTGCGCGCCGTCAGATCCTCGGCCAGCGCCTCGTTACGCAGGAGGTAGCGGAGGAAGTTGTAGACGCGGGGAAACTGGTCCCTGAAAACCGCGTCCCAGTCGGGAGCCGCTGCGGCTTCACGCCACGGGGTTCCCATTGCATCACCCACTCTCGAGGCCATTACCGAACTATACGAATGCCGTGGCGGGGTATCACCAAAGAGTGAACCTCAAGGCCCAGCCGGCCCCTACCTGCCCGGGTGGGCCGGCGACTCCACAGCGAACTCCGGGCGCTGCCGCGGGTCTCATGATCGACAAGCGTGGTATCGTTCATTGGTGACTTCTTCGTCAATCGGCCGCGGGTCGATCCGCTCCAATACACTGCACACACCACCCCAAGCGCGGGCTTGGAAGCCCCCAGGGTGGGTGCGGCTCGCCGGTGTGGGTGTGCTGATCGCCACGACCCCCGCCGGCCACACACGTGATGCGCCGAATCCGCCCTACGGGCTCGACTCCCGGGTCGTCCCACAGGCGTTCCTGCAGATGCCCCACGACGCGAGCGGGCCGATTCCGGCCCACTTGTCGCAGACAGGGGCTTTCAAGGACGTGCGCAACCTGGTGCCGGCCGACGGCCTGATGCCCTATGACATCCGGGTGGCCTTCTGGTCGGACGGCGCAAGCAAATTGCGCTGGGTCGCCGTGCCCAAGGAAAAGATCGGCTTTGCGCCGAATGGGGAATGGACGTGGCCCGCCGGCACCGTGTTCGTCAAGACATTCGAGATGACGATGGACGCGGCGCATCCCGACGTGAAGCGTCGGCTGGAGACACGCCTGATCGTCCGCGACGCGGCGGGAGGGGTGTACGGAGTCGTCTACAAATGGCGCTCCGACAACAGCGACGCCGACCTGCTCAGCTCCAGTCTCGAAGAGCCGCTCTATATTCACACCGCCACCGGTGAAACGCGCTCGCAGGTCTGGCACTACCCGAGCCGCAACGAGTGCCTTCAGTGTCACAACGAGAAGGCGCACGGCGTGTTGGGGCTGAAGACGCGCCAGATGAACCGGGAGATCAGGTACCCCACGGGCGTGACGGACAACCAACTGCGCACCTGGAATCACCTGGGATTGTTCACCCCGCAGCTCAAAGACACGGACATCCCCGATCTTGCGAAGCTTGCGGCTTCCGACGATACGACACGCAGCCTCGAGGACCGTGCGCGCTCGTACCTGGATGCCAACTGTTCGCAGTGCCATCGCCCCGGTGTCACAGCCGCCAACTTCGATGCGCGCTACGACACGCCCGCCGCAAGCCAGGCGATCGTCGACGGCCCGGTACTGATCGATGAACGCATCGACCGTTCGCGGGTGATTGCACCCAACGACATCTGGCGCTCGATCGCCTACCTGCGGGTCAACACCAATGACGAGATCCGGATGCCGCCGATCGCCCGCGAGACCATCGATGCACAGGGCGTGGCACTGCTGAAGCAGTGGATCACGAGCCTGCCCGGCAAGCCGGTCGTCGCGCCTCCGGTTCTATCACCTGCAGGTGGGACGTACAGCACTCCCGTGGAGGTCAGCCTGCGCAGCGATGAGCCGGGTGCCGACATCCACTACACGTTGGATGGCAGCAACCCGACGGCATCCGATCCGAAGTACGACAAGCCGATCAAGGTCACCGAGTCCGGCGTAGTGCGTGCCCGTGCCTTCAAGAACGGCTACACCCGCAGCATCACCAACCAAGGCGTCTTCATCGTCGGCCAATAGGTCGCTTCCGGGCTACGAACCGGCTCGCATCGGGTCTTGACTTATATATTACCATTCGTCTATATAGCCAAATGGTAATTATGAAATCCGAAGTCGAGCGCCTGGACAGGGTCTTCGCAGCCTTGGCCGACCCCACGCGGCGCGCCATCCTGGTTCGTCTCGCGGCCAGCGAGGCAACGGTGTCGGAGCTCGCGGCGCCCTTTCGCCTGAGCCAGCCAACGATCTCGAAGCATCTGAAGGTGTTGCAGGCGGCGGGGTTCATCGAACGTGGCCGTGATGCGCAGCGACGCCCTCGCAAGCTGGTAGCCGCTGCTCTGAAGGACGTCGCCGACTGGGTAGAACCGTTTCGCCGCCAGTGGGAGGCGCGGCTCGACAATCTGGATCGCCATCTCGAGACCCTGAACAAGAAGGAGGAGCCGCGTGCTGCCAAAGAGCCGAACCGTCGCCGATACCAACATCGTAGTTGACACAGACGCGCACACGATCGTGCTGACGCGCGTGCTCAGAGCATCGTGCGCCCAGGTATTCGAAGCATGGACGCAGCCCGAACAGGTGAGATGCTGGTGGGACCCTTCGGGTCGGCCGCTTGCGGAATGCGTGATCGACCTGCGCCCCGGAGGAGCGTTCAGGTTTGTCAGCGGACACGGTACCGACACTTACGAATTCGCTGGGATCTATCGCGAGATAGCACCACCCGGCCGTCTCACCTTTATAGCCATGGGCGCGACCGGCCGCGTGATGCTCGAAGAGATCCGCGGCAAGACGCATTTGACGGTGCGCATCGAATGCGGATCGGCGAGTCACCTCGACGACTATCTCAAAATGGGCGTCGACGCCGGCACGGCCAGGACTCTCGACAACCTCGTTGCGTATGTCGCCGCGGGGGACCGATGACTCAAGCACTCGTGAACGCGGGGAACCCGGCCTTTCTGGCTTACGGCATTACCTGTGTCGTTCTGAGCCTAAACCTGCTGATGCTCTGGATTTTCAGTGGAGCAACCCGGGCGCGCAGTGGCGTGGCAATCAACCCTGAAGACGGCGCGCGCTACGGCGCCTCGGTGGCCGATTTGGATCCGCCCGCAGTAGCGCGATTTCTGCGCGCGCACCGGAACGCCGAGGCCACGATCTACCCGTTCCTGTTGCTGGGGCTGGTCTTCGTTCTCGCCGGCGGCGCAGCTCGTGTGGCTGTTCCGATTTTCTCGCTTTTCGTTTTAGCCCGGATCGCACACTCGGTCGTCTATCTTCGAGCCCTGCAGCCCTGGCGAACCATCGCGTTCGCCACTTCGCTACTGGCGACTGTGGCCCTGACAGTCGCCCTCGCGCGGGTTTTGCTGGCGGCGGCCTGAAGCACCGCCGCACGGGTGTGATGTCGGAGGAACGGGCTAGCGCGCGACGATAGTCAGTCCCCAAGGCCCATCGCCCGCTTTGATCTTCCGAATCTCGGTGTTGGTCGCCAGATCGACGACCGACACATCCCCCGAGGGGCCGTTGGCCGAGAACAGGTACTTGCCGTCGGGCGACAACACGATGCCCCACGGCCGCGCCCCCACCTTGATGGTTGCCAGGACCTGATGATTCTTGGTGTCCAGGACGGTTACCGTGCCTGCCCGGCCGTCACTGACGTAGACCTTCGAGCCGTCGACCGACACCCGCACCCTCATCGGTCGCGAGCCCTTGGGCAGATCGATCGCTTCCACGACCTGGTGCTTGGCGGTGTCGATGACATTCAACTTGCCAACCGTTTCCGACGGGATGAAACCGATCGTGCCGTCCGGCAGAAAGTCCATGCTGCGCGGCCGAACCGGCACCGTGAAGTGCGCCGTGATCTTGTTCGTCGCCGTGTCGATCGCGAAGATATCGCCGCCGGACTCGCAGGTGACGTAGAACTCCTTGCCGTTCGGGGCGACGGCGACACCCTCAGGCTCGCGACCTACCGGAATGATCGCCTCCACCTTCCCGGTGACCACGTTGAGGACACTCGCGGTCCGCGTATCCTCATTGGAAATGTAGAGGCGGCTGCCGTCGCGGCTGAGCGCAAACTCCTCCGGATCGGAACCGGCCTTGAGCTTGTTTTTGACCTTGCGCTGGGCAACGTCGATGACGCCGATACCATCGGCCGACTTGTCGGCCTTGGAGTCATCGTCGTCGTCATCGTCCTTCTGATTCTTCCGGAGGATCGGATTGCCTGCCGCATCCAGCTGCGGGGGTCCCTCGATCGGCGTGCCGCTCAAGGCAACGTAGACGCTCTTACCATCGGGGCTCGCATGAATGCCCCGCGGTCGCTTGCCGACCGGGAAGGTTCCGAGGACCTTGAATGTGCCGCCTTCGATGACGGTCACGTCACCGGAGTGTTCGTTGGAGACGAAGATCTGGTACGGCTCCGCCGCCGCCGCCGCGGTGAGGTTGGGCCTACCCGTAGCAGCCAGCGCCGCCAGGGCGCCCAGCGCCATGCTGTTGAGGAGGATCTTCCGACGGGCGTTCGGTCCGCTCATGCATCACTCTCCGGTCAGGGCCAAACAATGAACCATGACCGGAAGTCTAACCCGGCACGCCGCAAGGACCACGGCGCGCTTGGCGGACGATCAGCCCGCGGGCGCGGGCGGCGAGTCCGGCGTCCGCGTCCCGGGGCCCGGGGTGCGCTGCGTTGGCCGCAGGCGCCGGTACACGAAACGGATGAACAGCAGCGTCAGAATGGCTTCTGCGACCGTCGTAAGAAACGCGACGAATGGATTGCCGGCCGCTGCTCGCGCGTTGTACTTCGCCCTGGCGCGATCCCGGGCGATCTCGATGCTGTCGTAGAAGGTCGGCACCACCAGAAGCGTCAGAAGTGTGGAGGTAATGGTGCCGCCGATGATCGCCACCGCCATTGGCCGATAGAACTCACCGCCCTCACCCATTCCGATGGCCACGGGCATCATGCCGGCGATCAGCGCGAAGGTCGTCATCAGAATCGGGCGTAGACGAACGCGCCCGGCGTGCATCAGCGCCTCTTCGCGTTCAACACCGCGTGCTTCCTCCTTACGCGCGCAATCCAGCAACAGGATCGCGTTCTTGGCGACGAGTCCCATCAGCATGATCACCCCGATCAGGCTCATCAGATTGAGTGTCCCGTGGGTGACGAACAGTGCCATGACCACGCCGATGAGGGACAAGGGCAATGACAACATGACGGCGATCGGCGCGGTGAACGAGCCGAACTGCATGACGAGCACCAGGTACATCACCCCGATTCCCATGACCAGGGCGATGCCCATCTCGGAGAAAATCTCCTCCTGATCCCGCGAGGCACCGCCGAGGGAGATACCGTACCCGTTCGGAAAATTGATCGCCTTGGCGAGTTTCATCGCGTCGTCGGTCACTTCGCCCGACCCGCGCCCCTGAACATTCGCCGAAACGGTGATGGTGCGCTTACCTGCATAGTGATCGATCTCGGCGGGACCCTTGTCCATGCTGATCGTCGCGATCTGCTCCAGCGGGACCATCATGTCGCTGCCGGCCACCGCGACCGGAAGATGCTCGATATTCGAGGCATCGATCCGATCGTCCGGATGCAATCTCACGGCGACATCGCGTGACTGTCCGACTGGATCCACCCAATCGCCGACCTCGACGCCCGCGAACGCTACACGCAAAGCCTGCGCGGCATCGCCCACAGAGATACCAAGCTGATTGGCAAGACCGCGGTCGAGCTCGATCCGCAGCTCATCCTTCGGCTCCTGCTCGGACAAGCCGACGTCGACGGCGCCTGGAATCTTCTTCATCTGCGCCATGAAGTCGTTGGTGATGCCCATGAGCTTGCGCGAGTCCGGTCCATAGAAACGGATCTGCACGGGCTTTTGCACCCCGTTGTTGATGTCGTCCATGACGACATACTCGGCACCCACCAACCGGGACAGGCTGTCACGAATCACACCAGCGATCTGTTCAGCCGAGCGCTTGCGCGTATTGCTCTTCCCGATGTCGACGTAGACACGACCGCCGCCGGGCTTGACCGAGGTGTTAGTGGCGACTGTCTCGGGAATGGCCCGCGACAGCTCGGCGGCCTTCTCCACTTTCATTTTTGCGTACTCGAGACTGGCGCTCGAGGGAGTGCGTACGTCGATCGCGACCATGCCCGTATCGGACCGGGGCAGGAAGCTGGAACCGCCCACCGTCGATTGCAACGTCAACGCCAACCCAAAGCAGGCCACCGCAATGGCCGCCATCCACTTGCGATGGTGAAGGGCCCAGGCAATGACATTCCCGTACCGATCGGCCTGGTGGTCGAACCAGCGATTGAATCCCGCCAGCCACTTTCCCAGCCCGCGCTGCTCGCGATGCCCGTAACCCGGAGGATCGCCCCAGTAGGCCGACAGCATCGGGTCCAGGGTGAACGAGATGCCAAGGCTGACCAGCACGGAGGTCGCGACGGTGACGGCAAACGGTCGGAACCACTCTCCTGCCACGCCGCCCATGAACGCGACCGGGACGAAGACGGCCATGATCGAGAACGTCGTAGCCGCAACGGCCATTCCGATCTCTGCCGTGCCATTTCGGGACGCGGTAACACGATCCTCGCCGCTTTCCATGTGCCTGACGATGTTCTCGCGCACGACGATCGCGTCATCGATGAGGACGCCAATGGCCAGTGACAGCCCGAGCAGGGTCATGAAGTTGAGTGTGAAACCGCACAGCCAGACGGCAATGAATGCCGCAACGGCTGAGGTCGGCAGCGAGAGCGCCGTGATCAGGGTGGAGCGCCAGGAATTCAGAAAGGCGTAGACCACGAAGATGGTCAGGGCGGCCCCTAAAATCAGGGCGTCGACGACGTTGTCGAGGCTCGTCTTCGCGCTCTCGCCACCGTCATCCGTGACGTCGAGCTTGGTCCCCTCGGGAAGCGTGGCCCCGATTTCCTTCACCAGGTCCCGAACGCGTGCACCGACCGTGACGGTGCTGGCATCACGGGCGCGGCTGACCGAGAGACTGACGTTGGCGTGGGCATTTCTCAGGCTGTAGCCGGTCGGTTCCGCGAAACCATCCTCGATTGTGGCCACCTGGCCCAGGCGAACGATCTCGTTGCCTTGCCGCTTGATGACGATCCCTTCGAACTCCCGCGGAGACTCGATACGGCCTACCAGCCGGATGCTCTGCTCATCCAGCGCGCCCTTGACCCGCCCGACGGGTGCCGTCGTGTTCTGGGCACGCAAGGCATTGACCACGTCGCTGACCGAGACGTTGTATTCACGCAGCTTCTGGGCGTGCAGCAGAACCGACAGCTCGCGCTGCAGCGAGCCCGTCACGTTGACGGTCGCTACCCCGTCTATCGCCCGAAACCGATCCGCGAGCACATCCTCGGCGAGGCGCGAAATCTCGGCATGGCTCAACTTCGTCGAGGAGAGCGCCATCTGCATGATCGGCTGGGCCTGGGGATCGAAGTGCCACAAAACGGGCTCGCGCATCTCGACCGGCAACTTGTAGCGCACGGACGCGATCGCATTGCGAATTTCGTCCGCGGCCTCCGACATGTTCTTCTTGAAGTTGAAGATCACGACGATCTGGGCTTGGCCTTCCTGGGCCGTAGAGCGCAGCTCATAGACGTTGGAGATGCTCTGCAGCGCCTTCTCGACGCGGTCGATGATCTCCCGCTCGACGGTCTCGGGCGAAGCGCCCGGATACGGGAAGTTGACCACCATCACCGGCTGTTCGACATCCGGTATCTGGTTGACGCGCAGCTTCTTGAACGCGAGCATTCCCACGCACATGAGAACGATCACGAGCGCTACGGTCGTGATCGGTTGGCGGATGCTGAAATTGGAAAGGAACATCCTGCGCCCCTTGATTGGGTTGGCGGACCTACACCGCGGTCGTTCGCGGACTTACTGCGCGGCGGCGGTCGTCAGCGCGGGTCCGGGACTCAACTCGACCGACTGGCCGTTCTGCAATGTCGTCGACGGATAACGCACGAGCTTGTCGCCCTCTGCGATACCGCCCTTGAGCACGAACTCGCCGCTGCGCGGATCGCGATCGCCAAGACTCACGCTGACCTTCTCGAGGGTACGCTCCTTGAGCCGCCACGCGAACGCGGCGTCGCCGTCCCTGACAAGTGCAGTTGGCGGGATGGTCAGCGCCGCCGTACGGCGCGTTTCGACCCGCCCTTCGGCGTAGAGACCTGCGACGTTCGGCTGGTCCCTCGCATCGTCGAATGCAACCAGCACTTCCACCTGACGCGTGGTCGTGTTGGCAGCAGGGTTGACGCGAGTGATGGTCCCCTTGAATTCACGTTCGGTGTAACCGTGAACCCGGAACATCACAGGCTGGCCCGAATGCACATCGCCGATGCTGTCCGCCGACACGAGTCCTTCGAACCGCAGGCTACCCGGGTCGATGACCTTCACCAGTTCCTTACCGACCTGCGCCGTATCTCCGGCCGAGACCTTGCGATCGCTGATGATGCCTTCGAACGGCGCCCGAACCTCGGTGCGTTCCAGCTGTTGCCGCGCAGTCACGACACGTGACCGTGCCGCCTCTTTGTCGCTCTGAGTGGAGTTGCGACGACTCTCCGCGTCCTCGACCTGTTGAGTCGACACGACACCAGTCTTTTGCAGGGTGAGCATGCGCTGGTACTGGCGCTCGGCCTGTTCGTAGGCCTGGGTGGCGGCTTTCTCCGATGCGTCGGCCGACATCAGGGAGTCCCGAATCGAAGTGTCGTCGAGCCGCACCAGCAGATCGCCGCGTTTGACGTGGTCGCCGTTCTCTTTGAGAACCGCGAGCACGATGGCCGAGACTTCCGCTCGCAGATCGGCGCGCCGTTCAGGTTGAATCGAACCCGTGATCGCGGGACCAGAGCTCAAGGCATTGCTGCGCACGGTGACGAGGTCTTCCGGCGAGATCAGCAATGGATGCGCAGGC
The DNA here is from genome assembly GCA_036499585.1 of Steroidobacteraceae bacterium. Taxonomy (GTDB): domain Bacteria; phylum Pseudomonadota; class Gammaproteobacteria; order Steroidobacterales; family Steroidobacteraceae; genus 13-2-20CM-66-19. Next base: position 53,542 of record DASYDM010000026.1, on the reverse strand, counting down.
GACTGCGCGACCATGGCGTCGGTGCTCTTGCCGTCGACCTTGTTGCAACCACTGACAACGGCCAGAGCCGCCCCCAGGATGCCCAGACAGGTGACGCGCAATCCAATTGAAACTAAGAACCTCACCCGACACTCCCTCTGCACGTGCAAACCCCCATTTAGGACAGTGCACGCACCACTCTGGTTCGCCGGCCTCCATAGGAGACCTGATGATATGGGCGACTTTTATCACACTGGAATGAAGGCGCCGGGGCCTTCGCGGCGAGTTGCTCTGTAAACGCGCCCGCTGCCGGAGGGCTGCGGTCACGACCACGCTGCGGAGCGGCAAACCCGCCTCCGTGGGCACCCGCCAGAGTCTCAACCTGAGTTCATCCTGAGCCCACACCTTCCATGAAGCGGCAGCCTTGTACCACTTCGCGAACGGCCCGTCCTGACCAAACGGGCGGACTGCGCCGGCGATCACAGGAACACCGCCTAGCTCTTTGATTTAGCTAAGCTTTACTTCGCGTCATGGAAGATGATTCCAAGCGTGTGCCGGTGCCCGGAGCGTAATTCGCTCACCCCGTGGCGCAGCATCACCCGATACGTTCCCCGAGTCCCCTTCACGGGGCGGTGATGCACGGCGAACAGGACCGCGTCCGACTTGGACAGGGGCACGACGTGGGCCCTGGACTGCATCCGTGGTCTTTGCTCGGTCAGGACGAACTCACCCCCGGTAAAGTCCCTGCCGGGCTCACTCAGCAGCACCGTGAGTTGCAGGGGAAACACGGTCTCGCCATACAGATCCTGGTGCAGGCAGTTGTAGTCGCCCGCCGTGTAGCGCAGCAGTAGCGGCGTCGGCCGGGTCTGTCCGGCGGCGTGACAGCGCTCGAGGAACTCCTGGTGGGAGTCCGGGAAGCGGGTCGGGAGTCCCAACTGCTCGTTCCATCGATTGGCGATCAGTGCCAGCGTCGGGTAGACCATGGTGCGGAGTCTGGCTACCGCCTCCGGCAGCGGGTACGCAAAGTACTTGTATTCGCCCCGGCCGAATCCATGTCGGGCCATGACCACCCGGCTGCGGAACCTCGTAGCGTCCCCAGGGCCAGTGGCGTCCCCAGGGCCAGCGCTGCGAGGGCCGGCACCCACAGGGCCGGTGCCGCCCGCACCCGCTGGGCCGTCCTCGGTGTACAACGCTGCCAAAGCGTCACACTGCGTGGAGCTGATGAGATTCTTCACTACGACGTGGCCGTCACGGCTCAGGTCCTCGCTGAGCCGTGACCAATCTGGAACCGATGCGTGCACCATGACGTCTAGTTTCGACGCTATCGCGAGCCAGCGCTCGCTGGATCTGACCGGGCAATCGGTGGAGCCTCTGGCGCCCGGCGCCGTCGTACTGCGCCGATTCGCGAGCGCCTCAAAAGGACGTTCGCCGGCGCCGATATGCGACACCGGAACGGATACCTCAATCGTGGACGTCGCCTCGTGCGAGGAGATTCTGCACGCTGTGAGCGAGGTGATCAGTGCTGCTCCGCTGCGGCATATGACGACCCCCGGCGGATTCCGAATGTCGGTGGCCATGACCAACTGTGGAACCGCGGGCTGGGTCACCGATCTCACGGGCTACCGCTACGACCAACGCGATCCGCTGACGCTGCGTCCGTGGCCCGCGATGCCGAAGATCCTGTTGGCCCTCGCGCAGGAGGCTGCCGCGGCGGGCGGCTTCGAACGATTTATACCGGACGCGTGCCTGATCAATCGATATGAGCCGGGCGCACGCATGTCTTTGCACCAGGACAAGGACGAAGCCGACTTCGGGGCGCCCATCGTCTCCGTGTCCCTGGGATTGCCGGCGGTCTTCCTGTTCGGCGGTGACCGCCGGAACGATCGGCCCGTTGCAACGCCGCTCGAGCACGGTGATGTGGTCGTCTGGGGCGGCCCGTCCCGACTGCGCTATCACGGCGTGCGTCCTCTGAAGGACGGGGTACATCCGCTGCTCGGGCGTCAGCGGCTCAACCTGACGTTTCGCAGAGCATGCCCTTAAAATTGCCGTCCCAACGTGAGCACGATCGGCGGCCAGTGCCGCCCGTGCACCCAAGCCCCGTGCCCCCGAGACCCGAGGAGACCGCCGTGAACTCCCTAACCACACCGCCCCTGTCGACATTCCTGGCGAAATTGTTCGCCGATGCCGAGGAAACGACCGCGCTTCGACAGCGGACCGTGACCCCACAACAACGTGCCGCTGCCGCAGCGCAGACCGACTACAAGAAGATGTACACCGATCTGAAGGACTTCCATATCGCGGTGTCACCGGAGACGGGGTCGTTGTTGTACATGCTCGCGCGGTCGGCTCGTGCGAAGTCGATTGTGGAATTCGGCACCTCGTTCGCAATCTCCACGCTGCACATGGCTGCCGCTCTTCGCGACAACGGAGGCGGCCGGCTCATCACCTCGGAATTCGTGCCCTCGAAGGTCGCCGCAGCCCGACAGAACATCGCGCAGGCGGGCTTTTCTGATCTGGTCGACGTCCGCGAAGGAGATGCTCTCGAGACGCTCGGGCGTGACTTGCCCGACGCGATCGATCTCGTGCTGCTCGATGGCGCGAAGCCACTCTATCCCAAGGTACTCGCTCTGCTCGAAGGCCGGCTGCGATCCGGCGCGTTCGTGTTGGCAGACAACGCGGATTGGTGCCCGGAGTATCTGGCGTACGTCCGTTCCGCTGCTAACGGCTATCTGTCCGTTCCATTTGGCGGGGACGTCGAGCTGTCGATGCGAATGTGATCGTAAAGCTGGCCCCGCGAGTCATCCTCTATGAGGGTGGGTCCATACCACCCTCTGTGTCTGACGGATGCCTGGCGCTGCCGCAGATCGCATCACGCGGGCTCTTGCATGCGGTGTTCGGGGACGGTTCACACCCAACAACCCGGCTCTGCGGTGCAGCTCTCGACCAGTTGTGTCTGACACTTAAACCCCAGGCAGTGCTCGATGTTGGAACCGGCACGGGCGTGCTGGCGCGGATTGCGCGGGCGCGTGGCGCCTCGTTCGTGGTCGGCACAGACATCGATCCCGCCGCTCTCGAAAGTGCTGCCGCACACGCGGCCCTGGACTCAGCGACAACGGCGGGGGGCCCGCGCACGGCCGCGAGTGCCCCCGGCGACTTCACACCCCGCAGCGCCGCCACGCCCCACCGCGCCACCACGACTCGACGCGCCGCCGCGATCGAATTCGCCGCCGCGCCGCCGGACGCCTGGGGTCCGCGCTTCGATATTGTCGTCGCCAACATTCTGGAGCGACCGCTGTTGGACATGGCACCGCAATTGGCTGCGGCAATGCGTCCCGCGAGCCTGTTGCTCCTCAGCGGTTTCACGCGCCCGCAGTCACCGGCGCTGAAGGTGCGCTTCACGCGCGCGGGCCTGTCCCTGGCCGCGGAATCCTTCCTCGAGGACTGGGTGCTGCTGCATTTCGCAAGCCCTCGATCATGAATTCCTTTCATCCGTTCGACCAAAAACGCCCGCTTTTCATCCGCCGTCAACGTCCGTAGGCTTTCTCCCACGGCACTTCGGCGCCATTCCGGCTGAATACAGTGACCCCCTCGCTGATTTCGGTTTTCCGGTGCCGAAGTGCCTTTTCGCACGCGCTGCGTGACGCGGCTCACAGTCTCCACGCGGGCTGCCAAGACACCGTTCACAGCCCATCGCGGCTCACCGGTCGCCGTTCAGAGACTATTTGTTCCAGCTGCCATTTGCCGCTAAAACCCTTGTCAAACCAGCTGATCGGGGTCTCTCAACTTGCGAATTCTGCGCTCCTCCTCGGTGCTCTTACGCGCCACGCTCATCCTGTCCTTCGCCACTCTTGCCGCCTGTGGCGGCAGTTCGAACGGAACGACGGCCGCTAATGGTGGGACCAGCGCGGCGGCGGGCGACTCGTCCGGCTCTGGATCCACGGGCGGAACCTCGTCGGGCACGGGTACGGGTACTGGAACTGGCACCGGTACGGGTACGGGTACCGGTACCGGTACCGGTACGGGCACCGGTACGGGCACGGGCAGCGGCAGTGGTGGAACTTCCGGAGGCACTTCCTCGAGTGGCACGGGTTCCGCAGCTGTCCTCGCCGCGAAACTCGGCAAGGGCAGCCGCCTGCTCGTGGGCCTCGGCGGTGGCGTCAACGGAGTTTCGGGCGACATCGTCTCAGCCGCGCTCTCGCAGGGGCTGAAGCCCGACATCTTCGATCAGTATCTGGTCGGAGCGGGCAATGGCGACTGGACGACGTGGAACAGCCCTGCGGGCGCCTACGTTGGTGTTGTCGCGAGCAAAGCAGATCAGCTCGGTGCCATACCGATGTTCACGCTGTATCAGATGGCGCAGAACGGTGACGGCAACCTGACTCACTTGACTGACACCGCCTTCATGACACGCTACTGGGCGAACGTCAGATTGATGTTCCAGCAGATTGCCGTGTACGGAAAGCCGGCGCTGGTCGACCTCGAGCCGGACTTCTGGGGCTACACCGCGAATACTTCCAACCAGGATCCGACGACGCTCGCGGCGTCCGTCACAGTTGACTCCGACTGTGCGGGTCTCCCGAACAATGTAGCCGGTATCGCGCAATGCATGCTCCGGATGGCGCGCAAGTACGCTCCCAACAACGCATTCGTCGGCTTCCCGCCGTCGAACTGGAACGGCAACGCTACTCAGGTCGTGGCGTACATGAACAAGCTCGGAGCGCAGAACGCGGACTTCGTGATCGAGCAGACACTCGATCGTGATGCCGGCTGCTTCGAGGCCGCCCCTTCCTACTGCCAGCGTGGTGGGACCGGGTGGTATTGGGATGAAACCAACCAGACCCATCCCAACTTCCAGGATCACCTGGCCGAGGCCCAGCAGTATCACACGGGGATCGGCAACCTTCCGATCATCTGGTGGCAGACGCCGATGGGAGTTCCGTCGAGCACGCCGGGCGGTACCGACTACCACTACCGCGACAATCGCGAGCACTATTTCCTGACGAATCCCTCACAGCTCACGGCGGTTGGTGGCTTGGGAGTGGTCTTCAGTGCCGGCGACGGCCATGGCACCACCATAGCGAGCGACGGCGGTCAATTTCAGACGCTGGACAGTGCGTACCTGAAGACGCCCGCGGCGTTGCCCTAGTTCACTGGCAAAAGTACCGACGCTCCCAGGTCGGCCTCAACGCCCGCGCGACGGCCAACCGGCCCGCGCGACGGCCAACCGGCCCGCGCGGACGGCGCCTCTCTACTTTACTTTGTGGTTTTCGCCGACCGTGGCGGCAGGCACGCCCGTGACGGCGGCCTTCGCCGCTGCTGCACGATAGGCCGCCGGTCCCGGAGCCTTCCAGTATTCGGCCCGCTCGATTCGCACGCACAGTAGCGCGAGCCGCGCATCCTCCGGGCCGTCGGGGTAGTAGGCGCGCTGGTCGGGGGTCCAGAGTTCTCGCGCCTTCCGAGCGTCTTGCGTAACACTGCACAGGCCACTTACTGCAACGTACAGGTGCTCTTTGGAATCGACGTAACCCAGACTCACACGCACGTCGTGTTGGATCTCATCGACCTTCGGGCTGCTTCGATCCGTGAAGAACCACAAGGTTTCATCCGCCTCGGCGGCCAGAGTCTCGACGGGCCGTGTGTGGAAATGCCCCCCGAGATCGGCAGTTGTGAGCAGCCCCACGCGGATCTTCCGGATCAGCTCCAAGATGGTGTCCATCTCCGACATGCGGGGTGCGGGTCTGTCGCCCTATTTGTCGCGGTCCATCGCGAACATCAGCGAGAACAGCGGTACGGACTGCGTTCCGTCTTTGCCTTTTACGCCCTGGTAAACCCCTTGGGCACAGAACTTCCGTCCCGGGACGTACGGTTTGACGACGGGATGTCCCGTACTGTGCTCGGAGCCCTGGTCTTCCTTGACCCAGAAGTCCACCGACTCGATGGCCTGCACGGTCGATCCGTCCGCCATCTTCAGCAGCCAGCCACCGGCGCCGGAGGGCAGCGTGCCGCCCTTTTCAACCTTGCCGACCAGGAAGACCTCCGCACTGTCGGGCAGATCCGCGGGAATGCTCTGGGTCAGATACACCATCTTCTTGTGGAAAGGACCCGCCGCCACATCGGGCGGCCGGTTCCAGCGCAGCGCGGTCTCGTAGTCCCCGCAGGACTTCGCGTCCTCGAAGCGCGTGTAGACCTTTCGACCCGACGGAGCGGTCGTCGCACTGGCCATGTAGGCGATCCGGTTGAGCTCCTGGGAGCTGGGAACCTCTTTGGAGTCCTCGAGGGTGCGGGAACCGAGCTGGTCGCAGCCGGCGAGGCCGACCATCAGGGCGAGCAGTACGGCGCGAGAGCGAGCTTTCATCATAGGGGAGCGGGCCTTCACCATGGGATTACAACGATCCGGCAGCGGCCTGGGATCCATCCTCCCTCAGCAGCGCCCGTCCGGAACGCCACCGCTGAATGGTTCCTGGCCTGCGCAGCAGCGCAGCCACCGCGGCGTGCAACTCGAACCGCGCTGCGCTCAGGCCCAGCCTGACCAGGCCTTGATCCACGCCACCTTGCAGTGCGGCAGCGGCATAGTTGAAAGCTTGGGACATCGGAATGCCTTCGGAAGTGTCGGTGTTGAAATGAGCGTCTTCGCAACGCTGGCGATCCAGGGAATGGTAGCCGGAGCAGGCCGATGGCCGGACCGGGTACGCGCTGCACTTGCCGTCGACGAGGAAGGCACACGCCCGCTTGAGGGGGAACTCACCCGCGGCCGCGGCGTTTTCGAGCACGCGCGTGTGCACCGTCATCGCAGTTTCTTGAGGCATGCTGTCCTGCAGATACCGGAACAACGCGATCGCCTCATGCGCTCGCACCATCACGCGCAGGTGGCAGCAGAACGTGCAACCCGGGGTGCAGGCCACACCTACTCCCTTCTGACTGAAATAGGTGAGCGCCTCATCCGCGAGGGAGTTCACGCGCGCGGTTAATTTCACGCAGGTATCGACGTCCGTAGCGACGCCCAGAGTCTGGGTGACAGCCTCGATCGCAAAACCTTGCGCCGGACCGGAATCATCATGCTGGCTCACCGGGATATCTTCAGCGCTCCGGCTGGAACGATCAACCCCGCGGTGAATCGACTAACATGGCGTCACAGTTCAGGCACCGGATGGGACGGATCATGGTACGCGATCGACCTCTGCGCACCCGATGGGCTTTTCCACTCCTCGCAATCGCGTACGTGGCGGCGAGCACTCCGGCGTGGTGCGCGGAGCGAGAGGTGCTTCCGGATGGCGTTACGCCGGTCCACTACGACCTGTCACTAGTACCGAATGCCTCAGCGCTGATGTTCACAGGGAGCGTCTCGATCACACTCGAGGTGACGAAGCCGACCTCGACGATCACGCTAAACGCAGTCGACCTGGTCTTCGACCGGGCCGCTCTGGACGGTGGCCCCAACGCCACCAGCACCTTCGACAAGAAGCTGGGTCGCGCCACGCTCACCCTCCCAAAGCCGGTCGCGACGGGACGGCACATCCTCTCGATCGCTTATCACGGAAAGATCGGCCGGACGACGCTAGGGTTCTTCGCGATGGACTACACCGGACCGAATGGCCCGCGCCGGACCCTGGGCACCAATTTCGAGCCGGCCGATGCCCGGGACCTGCTGCCCTGTTGGGACGAGCCGGGGCGGAAGGCGACTTTCGCCGTGACCGTCGATGTCCCGAAGGACGAAACTGCGGTCTCGAACATGCCGGTGGCACATGTAACGCCCTTGCCGGGAGGGCTGCAGCGAGTGTCGTTCGCAACGACGCCGAAGATGTCGACCTATCTTCTATTCCTCGGCGTCGGCGACTTCGAGCGGGTTCACAAGCAGGTCGACGGAGTGGACGTCGGCATCGTCGTGAAGCGCGGCGATACGCCGAAAGCCGCATATGCCCTCGATGAGGCAACACGGCTGCTTCACTACTACAACGACTACTTCGGAATCGCTTTCCCATTGCCGAAGCTGGATCTGATCGCCGCTCCCGGTGAGCTCAACGGCGGCTCGATGGAAAACTGGGGCGCGATCTTCTATTCACAGGATCATCTGCTGTTCGACCCGAAATCCTCCACCGAACGGGACCGGCAGCTTGTATTCATCGTCGTAGCGCACGAGATGGCGCACCAGTGGTTCGGTGACCTCGTGACCATGTCCTGGTGGGACAACCTTTGGCTCAACGAAGGCTTTGCGCGTTGGATGCAGACGTACGCGGCAGATGACCTGCACCCCGAGTGGGAGACCGGCTTGCAGGCCGCGCGGGTTTACGAGAGCGGCAAGGAAGCCGATTCCGTTCCCTCCACGCACCCGGTTCTGCAACAGGTGGACACCGCGGACCAGGCGATGCAGTCCTTCGACGACATCACGTACGACAAGGGCGCTGCGATCATCACCATGATCAACGCCTATGTGGGTCGGGACAAATTCAGGGAAGGCGTGCGCCGGTACATGCGTGCGCACGCCTTCGGGAATACGGAAGACGCGGATCTTTGGAAGCCCATGCAGGAGGTGGCTCAGCTGCCTATCACTCAGATCGAGCAGGACTTCACCCGGCAGGTGGGATTGCCACTGGTGCACGTCACGGCTTCGGCAAAGGGTCTCAGCTTGTTGACGACGCGCTTCGCGACGGACCCGGCTGCGCTCCAGAGTGCTTCCCCGCAGCATTGGCATTTACCACTCGCGATCGCTTCCGTCCCCGGAGCGAGCCGCTATGTGCTGCTGGCGGACTCTGCCCAAGACGCGGCCCGGCCGCCTGCCCTGGTCAACGCCGGGCAGCTTGGGTATGCCCGCGTGCTGTATGACGACGCGGATTTTCAGGCCCTGGCTTCCAAGGTAGCGGACCTGCAGCCTGCCGACCAGCTCGGGCTGCTCAACGACGCCTGGGCTCTCGCGCTGTCTGTCCAAACCCCCGGCCCGCGCATCCTCGAGATCTCCAAGAGACTGCCCGTGGGCGCCAATCCGATCGTCTGGGACCGGGTGTTGACTCTATTGACGGAAATTGACCGGCATTATGAGAGGGGCCCACAAAGAGACGCGTTCCGCCACTTCGCTCTCGGAGTGCTCGCACCGGTGCTGCAGCGCGTGGGTCATCAATCCGCCGTGAAGGAGTCCGCCAACGCATCGATCCTCCGCGACAGCCTCCTGCAGGCTGCCGGACGCTTCGGCGAGGCCGACGTCCTCGCGGACGCGCGCAAACGCGTGAGGGACGGAACAGGGAGCGCGTCCGAGCGACGCACGGCGTTGGAAATCGTCGCGAGAGCAGCGGATCCCGCGACCTTCGACAGGCTGTTGACTCGAGCACAACAGACCACCGACCCGCTGGAGAAGAACCATCTCCTCAGCGCATTGGCGGACGTCGAGGATCCGGCCCTTGCGAGACGGATGGTCGCAGTGGCTCTCGGGAACCAGGTGCCTGCCGGTAGCAACGGCGGGCTTCTGGCTGAAATCGCCGTCGGGCATCCCGATCTGACGTGGGACCTCGTCGCTCCGCACTTCGACGACCCGAAGCTCCCGCTGTCGAAGAATGAGCGTTGGGACCTTGTATCGGCTCTGGCGCGCTCATCGTCACTTCCGCGACGCGTAAACGACCTGCAGGCGTATGTAGCCCACAGCATCCCCGTCGAGTCGCGTAAGCCCTTCCTTAGACCCCGCGCCATCATTCAGCAGAACGAGCGACTGACGAAGAATGTGTTGCCGGAGCTCGACCGCTGGATTCAGCGCTGACGGCGGACCCCTCAGCGCTGACCGGCGGGTCTCTGCGCCGGCGCCGGTATGTCTCCGCGCACCACGCGGCGCTGAAACTTCCAGCGCCCATCCTCGCGCGTGAACTCGTCCTGATACTCAGCGACGATCGCAGCCTCGGCTTTGTTGCCCTCGCCCGGCACCAGAAAGGCTGACTTACTGGTTGCAGTAGCGTGGTCGCCGTGAACCTCGATGTTCTCGTTGAAGAACACATGGAAGTTAGGTGTCTTGTAGCCGGCCGGGTTGCGCCCGATGATCTCCTTGAGGAAACCCGCGATGGCCTGAGGTCCTTTGCTGATGAGACCTGCGCTATCGTACACGCTGTTTGTTGCCCACAGGCGTGCGAAGGCGTCGAAATCCCGTGCGTCGAGCAACCTGCCGTAGTCGTGCATGACCTCGCGAATTTCCTCACGACTCTCGAGGTCCCTTACGCGGGCCCGAAGTTCCTTCACTGAACCTGCGTCCGCATCGGCTGCAAAGGCCGGGGGGACCAGGCTCGCCACGAGCATGGCGGCGAGGACGAGTCGGGCAGCAGCCCGCGAGTGTTGGTTGCGCATCCCCTGACTATAGCGGTATCGCCACGCTGTCAGCACTGTCCGATGACGCTCGGGGCGAGCTCGAGCGGGTACAGTCAGTGCCCGGCAATTGCGCTACTTACGGTGTGCGGTGGAACTCACTTCTGCGGCCGGTGTCAATCAGCGCAGATCTCTGCAAACGTCCCCAACTGCACGGCGGACGTGCACGAGGCGGACACTCTTCGCAAGCTTGCCGGCGGAGATTTAGAATCCCACCCGCAAGCAAACCAAGCCGTCAGGAGGCAGATCAATGCGTCGATTCATGAATGCGCGGTCCCCGTGTGCAGCACTCCTGACCCTGACCCTGTTCGTCAGCGCCTGTGCGACCACATCCGCGCACTCCGTCATCGCCCTTCCGAACGGGTATTACTTCCAGTTGAACAAGGCGAAGCAGCCGGCGATCGTCAAGAGCCGCGGCAGCACCGCCGTGGAAGGGCCCATCGCGGCCTATTGCGTCTACAAGGACTTCGTCGTCGGCGCGTTCGGGGCGGCACCGGCCCAACCCGGCGTCTACCGCAACGACAGCCCCTTCAAGGGCAGCCCGGACACGAAGTACTTCGTGCTGGATACCGACAGCGGCAAGCTCGACTCCGGACTGGACGAGGCGGGCCTCAAGAGCCGGCTGATGTCCGTGGGCGCACCGGCCACGCTGGCCATTTACGCGCCCTTCCTGCCGGACTGATCGTCATACTCGCCGTGCGGGCGGCGAGCCCAGGCTCGCCCGCACCGCGACCAGCGAGCTCTTCGGCGGCCCTTGCAGGGGACGCGGCGGCCGCCCCTGCCGGCTTCGCCGCGCGCCGATCAATGCCGCATGGATCAACGAGATGCTGATCCAGACCGCCACGCTGAAATAAACCGACATCCAGACGATCTCGTGCTTCCAGTCCTCCCAGCGGTGGGACACGACGCGGCGCTCGGACACGTCCAGGACACCCTGCACGAAGCCCAGGTAGTGACGTCCCCGTGCCTCGTCGGCAAGCCAGCGGTCCCAGTACATTGGGACGTCCACGAGAATCATGTAGATCGCATACGCCGCTCCGGCGACGCACCAGGCGATGAAGACCGGACGCTGTTGCCGACTGGTGCGCGGACAGACCGCAATCAGGCTGGCCACGAACAGCACGGCCGAAAACGCCCACAGTGACTCCTCCGCGACGTGCCCCAGATTCGAGGTCGTCAGCACCGAGTACCAGGAGCAACACTCGGCGATGGCGATCAGCGGCAGCAACAGACGCGATGCAGTCTGAGTGACGACGCTGCCGGTTACCTTTCCGATCTCCCGCAGCATGAGCGCCCATTGCGCCACGAAGCAGAGCTCGGCGATCGTCGCTACCGATCGGCCAACGAGCACGCTGGAAAGCCATGTGTCGATCAGACACAACCGGGGTACGTCAAAGATGGGGAGGGACGAGCGGAAGGCGCAACCGAACACGTAGGCAGCGGAAAGGATCAGCTGCAACCGACACGCCGCATAGGCGTCAGTGGTCAGCCCCTTTCGTTGCCTGCTGAGCATCCTGGCCGACAGGATCCAGGCAACGATATTCAACAGGGCGACCGAGCAGAGCAGCACCCACCACAGATACAAGCCGCCTCGGGGCGGCATCCACGACCAATCCATGAACATCCGTTACAGCCTATCCTGTAACAATTGGAGCACTTTGCGTGCCAGGGCCCCGCCGGCCCGGCGCTACCACGCGGCGGGACACGGCACCGCCAACTTGTACGCCACCGCTTCCTGCGCCGCCACCGCGTCGTAAGGGCCCGAATTCCGGCGTCAACGGACCTTCCTGGCGAGCCGCTCCTGCCCGGGACCGCGCAACTGGAACCCCACGATCTTCCCTCGCCCGTCGTCGAGCAACACCATATCGATGTTCGAGTCACGAAGGAAAAAGGTGTCCGCGGAATCGGCCAGCATCTCCACCCCCGGAGCAGGAGAGCCGCTCTCGGCGCGCACGAACAACCGCCCGTCCGTCGCGGTCACTACGAAAACCTGGCCTCCCAACTCGTACTGCCCCGAGAGCCGCGCCAGCAGATCGGGCGGAATCGGAATCGACCTGCGGTCGAACGCTGGCTCGTATTCCTCGCCCAACGCGAGCGCCGTCATCTCGTCCGCAACGCGTACGGGGTTTCCCGAGTCATCGTTGATGAACACGACTACGGTCAGACTCTGATCGGGCAGACGCCTCAATACCGAACCAAAACCGGGGACATGACCCGCATGGCCCACGACGCGGCGACGCTGGCCGGACTTCGCGACCGGCGCGGAAAGCTCCCAGCCGAGCCCATACCCTTCCTGTACCGGCTCCGACATCTGCTTCACAACCTGCCGCGGCAGCAGCGTCCCTCCATCCAGCGCCGCGCTGAACCTCGCGAGGTCGGCCGCCGTTGAATACAGACCCCCGGCGCCGAACTTCCAGCTCTCGTCCCAGACCGGGCTGCTGATGAGGTGCCCCGAGCTGTCGCGGCTGTAGCCCTCGGCGCGCCGCTGCAAAACACTCGAGGAATGGAGCACGCCCGTATCTCTCATCCCCAGCGGATCCAGGATGCGCTGATGCAGAACCGTCTCGAGCGACTGCCCCGTCACCTTCTCGACGACGCTGCCGAGAAGAAAATAGTTCGAGTTGCTGTATGAGAATCGCGTGCCCGGCGCAAAAGCCAAAGGCTGCGCGCGCATGCGCCGTATCAGCTCGTCACGGCTGACAGGCGCGCGTGCAACGTTTTCGATGTCTTTCGTCGCGGTGATATTGAAAACGCCCGAGGTGTGACTGAGGAGGTGGCGCAAGGTGATGCCGGCCCACTCCGGCGGACAGTCGGACAGGTATTTGCAGATGGAGTCGGTCAGTGCCAGCCGCTCCTCGACTGCGAGCTGCAGGACCAGGACGGCCGTGAACGGCTTGCTGATCGATCCGATTTCGAACTTCGTGTCGACCGTATTGGGGACGGCCCAGCCGTGGTCGGCTATCCCGTAGGCACGCTCAAAGAGCGTCTTTCCGTCCCGCCTGACCAGAACGACACCGCTGAAACGGCCCCGCTCGACCTCGGCTCGCATCACGCTATCGGCTGCTCTCGCCAGTGTCCCGTGTGAGTAGAACACCAGCCATGCCGCACAACACACGACCGCGCCAAGCATGAACAGCGTGGCGCGAGAGACCTTCATGTCACGCTGCACCCCGGGCAGTCAGCGCGCGATCCGGCCGACACTGCATCCAATCCAACCTCGACCAGCGATTGCGGGCCACGCACCGCAACACCAGGGCCACCCCACCCAACCCGACCTCGATGGCAACGATAGTCGCAATTTCGGAGTCGCCCTTCGAACGAGCCGCCAGCACGGCGACCGACAGGAGGACCAGCATTACCGCGATCGCAAGCACCGTCTCCTGCCACCGCAGCCGATGCGTCAGCATCAGGCCGAGATAGGTGCTCACAGTGGTTCCGAGAATCAACAGTGGCAATCCGACCGCCAGCACGATCACAGAAAGATTGGCGTAGCTGCCGATGACGATCATCAGCACCAGCAGGACCCCGAGAACGTAGTTGTTGTGTCGCCAGAAAGACCGCTCGACCTGCAGAAAGAGTTGTTCGCGCGTCCACTCGCCGCGCAGCCAGATCGCCCGGCTGCGCTCGGCCGCCTGGCCGGCAAGCGCCCCGGCGACGGTACTGAACATCGTCAAATAGAACAGCCAGACCTCCGGGGAGTAGTAGCCGATGCGCGCCGCAAGGGCGATGGGAACGAACTGCCCGACCCCCAGCAGCCAGGGGTTCGCGGTACCCAGCAGCAGATCGATTTCCCGTCCGGATACGCGCGTTGCACGGCTACGGGCAAAACGATTGCGGACCCGCAGGAATCGGCGCTGGAACCAGGGCCAATTGAGAAACGCGATGGCGAATGCCGCGGAATAGAGGAGTATCCAGAAGACATTCCAGGCAATGGACGCCTCCTCGGTGGTGATCTCGCGGGTCGGGAGCATGATGACCACGGCCACCACGATCACTGCCTTCAGATAGCCCCCTGCGTTACGCTGGCTGGTGACGAACCACATGGCCACATACAGCCAGCCCAACAGCAATATCTCCGACGTATAAATCCTCCACATGTCGAGGATGACGATGTGATGGAACCGCGCATACGCTTGTGGATCCGGCTTGGGAGGAGCCGCGGCGGTGATGAGTCCGACGTAACTCAGAAACGCCAAGGGCGTCGCAGTCAGCACCAAGGTAACGAGAACACTGATGAGCAGCTTGATGCGTCCGTAGGGCAGTATCCCCAGCACCCGGCTGGTAGCCAGGCGCCCGAACATCAGCGGCATGAGGGCGCTGCCGAAAAAGAACGCGAAGCAGCTGGCCAACGCCAGTGTCAGCGCCCCTCCGGATTGCGGCATGAACCTGAGGTTCACGAGCGAACCCACTATGGACACCACGCCAAGGAGGGAGATGACGCGCGACAGCGGCGTGCAGGTGAAATACGACCAGATCAGCCGCAACACCGCTTTCATCGGTGCAGCTCCAGGAAGATCTCCTCCAGGGCGAGAGTCTCGACTTCGGCCTCACCCCCGATGCGTTGGATCACCTCGCTCTGCGTGGCCTCGGTCCAATCGCGGACGACCGCCGTCCCACCGCCGGGCACCCGGCGCAGCGACAGCAGGCCCGCGAAATTCAGGTTTTCAGGCAGCTCGCGCCGGCAGCGCAGGTGCACGCGCACGATGGACTCCTTGAGCGAGTCCAACCCACCCTGCCAGAACAACCGACCCTCCTTGAGAATCCAGATGCGATTGGCGAGGCGTTCGATGTCGGACACGATATGGGATGAGAACACCACGGACCGCTCGCCATCGGCGCAGAGCTCGACGAGTTGCTCGAGGAACTGGCGGCGCGCGACGGGATCGAGGCTCGCGACCGGCTCGTCCAGGATCAACAGGTCCGGGCGGTGCCCGAACGCCAGGAGGATCGACAGTTTCTGGCGTTCGCCCACCGACATCGACTTGATCCGGGCCCGGGTGTCGATGCCCCACTCCCCGCACAGGCGGTCGATCAGCGAAGCGTCCCAGCTCGGGTAAAAGGACGCGATCACGCGGATCTGGTCGCCGACCGACAACGAGTCCAACAGCTCGTCCTGCTGCGGCACGAACCCGACGCGGCGCTTGGTCTCGCCGGGCATGCGCTGGCTGGTGTGTCCGAAAACGCGCACGTCACCCTCGGTGGGCGGGGTAAATCCCAGCACCAGCTCGAGGAGCGTAGTCTTGCCGGCGCCGTTCTTGCCGAGCACGCCGATGACCTCACCCGGCATGACCGCGAACGACAGGTCCTGCAGCACCTGCCGCGACCCGAATGCCTTGCCGAGGTGCGAAGCCTCGACGGTTGCGTTACTCATCGCTCGCCTCCCATTTCTTGCGCAATTCCTTCACCAGCTCGGCGTCGGTCAGCTGCAGTTGGCGGGCCGCGAGCACGAGTTGGTCGAGCAAGGGTTCGATCTGCTGCACCCGCTTGGCGGCACTGACCTGCGCGCGCGCCTGGCCCGCTACGGTCATCGGCTTGCCGCGATGGCGCTCGAGCAAGCCTTCCGTCTCCAACATGGCGTAGGCCTTGGAGATGGTCATCGGGTTGACGGCGTGCTGCAGTGCCAGCTCGCGGACCGACGGCAATGCCGTACCCGGGGTGAGCTGACCGCTGGCCACCATGCGCCGCACCTGCTCGAGCAGCTGGCGATAGATGGGAACGCCGGATTGGGGATTGAGAATGAACATCGGCCGCCGCAGCGAATACGTGTATCAGTACTCTAATACACTTGGGGCGCGACGACAATGCGTCACATCACACTTCACGCGGGCCCCTGGCCACGATAGCGAGCGGGCGCGCGAACGTCCGCGCGCCCACGCCTACCTTGACGCGACCGGCCGTGTGGGTCGTCTGCCGCTTGCCCACTGGGGCCCCCGGGGCGCCCCCCGGTTACTTGTGCTCGGCGTGCTTGTCGATCCAGTCGATGATCAGATCCGCGAGCTGCAGATTGTTCTTGTCCTGCATGAGCATGTGGCTGTTGCCCCGAATGCCCATCTTCGGCAGGTGCATCATGACCGCATCGCCCCCGGCGGCCTTGACCTTCCCGACATAGCTGTCGCAGGCCTCGAAGGCTTCCTGCCAGCTCACGACCCCCTTCGGAACATCGCTCAAGTGGTCGCCGAACATGACCAGCGTCGGAATCTTCGCCAGGGTGGCGATCTGACTCGCCGTCAGATCCGTCGGACACGGTGCCTCGATCGTGACCATTCCCCGAATGCCTGCCGGGTCGAGCAGGGCCGCCTGCTCCGGAAAGAAGCCGGACTCCGAGTGTCCGATCAACACCGCGCCGTGCAGTTGTTTGGCGAGCCCCGCCATGTGGGTCCAGGTGGGATTCGGGTTCGGCAACAACGCGTTGAGATCCGGAATCATCTGCTTGTAGAGTTCGGCGGCCGCCGCGACCGGAAACTGCTCGTCCGCGAAGGGCTGCGGATACTTCGGCCCGAAGCGGAAAATGGTCCAGGCGAGCTGGTGGCTGGCAGAGATGATGTTGGGCAGCGTGCTGGGTTGCGCAGCGCCTGACTTCACGTTCGTGATCACGGAGGGGTCGAAGCCGGATCGGGCCCGGGATACCTGATCGGCCAGGTACACGGAGCGCTGCTTGCGCACGAAATACTCGTTCCAGCCCATCCGGCCGTCGGGTGTCGTTTCCCAGGTCTTGCTGCTCAGACAGCAGCCGTGAACCATTACGACGGGCAGATGTTTGCTCCCCTCGAGCGGGAGCTGATACTGCACGTACATCTGGTTGACGGTGATGTCACCGGCTCCGAAGGCGGCGCTCGCCCCCGTAGGCGCTGCCTGCTTCTTGACTTCGCCGCCCACGAAGAAGCTGCCCTGCCCCGCGAGGGTCAGCGGCTTGCCGGGCTGCTGCTGGGCGTGCGCCATGCTCAGCGCGCCAACACAAGCCGCGGCAAAAATCACTCTAACGCTTGCCATGTAAAGCCTCCGCAAGTTGCGCGATCAACGCCCGCCTCTCTTCGGCTGGCATACGTGTCACTTTCATGTCGGTGAGATTGGATGTCCAGATCGGCGAGCCCCAACGGCCGTCGTCCTTGCGGCGAGGCACTATGTGCCAGTGCAGATGCTGGACGATGTTGCCGAGGAGATCCATGTTCATGTGCTCCGGCTTCACCGCCTCGACGATTGCATTGTTGGCACGCTGCAGATCGGCGGCATAGGCGGCCCACTCGGCGCTGCTGAGTTGATCCAGGCGCGTTGCATGCCGTGGATCGAATACCAGTAGACAGTAGCCACGATAGGTCTGGTTCGTGGACAGATAGAGCGACGAAACCGACAGGCTCGCCACGAAGTCCCAATGCTCGGTCTGCGCGGGTCGCGGGGAATCGAACGGACAGGGGGCAGGTTGACTCACGTCGGGAATCCTCCGGTCGCGCAAAGCGTGGGGCGCCTATCAGACCGGGAAGGGGGCCGCGGTTCAACAGGCGCTTCGATCCGCCCCGGGCGTCCGCAACCCGACCGCCGCGGCATTCACCCCTTCGCCTGGACGTGCGATCCGCTCGACTGGTCGTTGTTCGGCCATTAATTATCGACAAACAGTACTTTTTGATTGACTTGCATCATTGAGCTCATAGCATGGACAGCATCGAGGG
Source organism: Steroidobacteraceae bacterium (assembly GCA_036499585.1). Lineage (GTDB taxonomy): Bacteria > Pseudomonadota > Gammaproteobacteria > Steroidobacterales > Steroidobacteraceae > 13-2-20CM-66-19. The sequence goes on along the minus strand of DASYDM010000026.1, from coordinate 35,564 downwards.
GCCAGCCGCAGCCGGCGGGCGCGAACGACAGGAGACAGTTGCCGTGGACCCCATCACTCAGAATCAGGTTCAGAAGGTGCAGCGCTTCAGCCGCGACGCGCGCGCCGTGTGTGTGCTCCTCGCGGTCTGTCTGGCCGTGGACATCGTCTGGACGATGGCCAACATTCTCGGCCATCCCTACCCGGACCCCCGGCCCGATCATCGGTTCGTGATCAATGTCGGGGCGTATCTCATTCCCAAGGCGAGCCTGGATGTTCCGCTACTGAAGGGCTGGGCGTTCCTGTACGCCGCGACGATCTACGCCCCCGCGCTGTTCGGTCTTTTCTATCTGCGGGCCCTCTTCGGCAACCTGTATGCCGGCAACATCTACACACGCGAGACGGTCCGCCGCCTGCGGCAGGTTGGGGTCGTTGCGGTCGTGTTGGCGATCCAGCAGATCGTGATGCCGCTGCTGTCGCAGCTGCTCCTGAGCGAGGGGATGGTCACTGCCGGCGCAGTCACCCCCAATCCGTTGCTGTTCCCGTCTGCACAACAGCCCATCGTCACGATGGCAACCTCACAACTGCCGGGGCTGATCACGGCGGCGCTGCTGCTCCTGGCCTCCTGGATCCTCGAGATCGGGCGTCAGACCCGGGACGAAGCCGACGCCATGCGCAGCGAATCCGAGCTGGTCGTTTGAATCGACCCAAGGTCCCGCCCCCCAGGCCGACGACCGGTCACTCTGCGAGGTCCAACGCAACAGGGGTTGAGCGCTGCTAGTATGGCTCGCTCGATGCAACAACGAGCCTGCCCGGGCGGTCCGGGCTGACGGCACTGACAACACTGGGAGAGCTTTGTGAACAAACGACCCCTGCTCAGCGGGTTTGCCTTCGGCGCCCTCGCCGCCACCGGCTTTGCTACCACTGCATCGGCCGCAGACTACGCGACCCTCGTTCTGCACATCTCCGTCGACAAGCCCGCCGAGCTCGTGTGGAAGAAGGTCGGTGGTTTTTGCGACATCCAGGCGTGGCTGAAGCAACTGACGTGCGTCTACACCTCGGGCAAGGGCGAGCTGGGATCGGTGCGGCGCCTGGCCGACCGCATCGATGAGGTGATGGTGGCCCAGACCGCCATGTCCTATACCTACACTCAGCCGACGACGACGATCCTGTATCACGGCACCCTGGAAGTGGTACCGGACGGCAAGAAGAAGTCGACTATCAACTACAGCCTGTTCTGGGACCAGTCCCCGCTCGCCGACGCTGCGGCGAAAGAGAAGGACAAGGACCAACGGAGCAAAACATTCACCGGCGCGCTCGAGAACATGAAGAAACTGGCGGAAGAGAAGTAACGCTCACGCCCTGAGAGTGCAGATCACCAGCTCCGGATCCGCATTGATCCGGATCGGCAGATTGCTACACCCGACTCCCCGGCTGACGATCAACGGGCCCCGGCCGGGGAGTTCGAATCTCCCCCGCGAATACGTCCGCGACAACGGTCCGCCGGCCCCGAGGATCGGACTGCCATCCGGCAGCGAGACTTGCCCACCGTGGGTGTGGCCGGCGAACGCCACCTCGAACCGCTCCTGCCCGGGCAGCAGTAACGCATCCGGCGAATGCGTCAAAAAGATGCGCACCGGCCCGGCCCCCAGGAAGGCCCGCGCGACGTCGGCCTCGCCGGTCCAGGGATCGTCGATCCCGCAGACTGAAACGCTTTCGAACGGAGCCGGGAGCCGTGCGTTGCGGTTCACCAACACCGTGACCCCGGCAGCCTCGAGCCCGCTGCGAATCCGGCCGGCTTCAGACCATAGATCGTGATTTCCCAACACGGCAAACTTTCCGCATGGAGGACTACACTTGGAGAGACCCTCGTGCAGCATGTCCACGTCGGTAGCCGTGGAGGAGACGAAGTCTCCCCCCAACAGCAGCACGTCGGGATGGACCCGGCCCAGCTCGGAAAACAGGTCCGCGAACATCTCCGGATGCGTCGTGGGACCGGCGTGAAAGTCGGATGCGAAGGCGATCACCAGCGATCGTCGCAGTCGCCGCGCGGCCGGCAGGGGATCTGCCGCGACGCCATCGGCATCCCCGGCACCCGCTGCGGCCGGGCCGGGCATCGCGTCAACTTCGTGATGCGTCATTGCGAGCCGGCCGTGCAGCCCCAGCCGATAGCTCCACCTCGCCACCCACCCGCCGAGCAACGCCCGGTCCAATGCCGCCATCGCGATCTGTCGCGAGCGGGGATTGTGCTTGCCGCGCGGTGGCTTCATTACAATGAACACATGAACTCACTGCATCCTACTCCCGTTCCCGGCCTTGCAGAGGACGACGTCGCCACCTGCGTGCGTGTTCTGAAAGCCATCGAGGCCGATCGCTCGCATCTGACGCGACTGCCTCAGGAGCAGCGTCGCGAACTGCTGACGCTCGCCGGCCTCATCGCCAAGCCCGAACGCCACGATCTGGTGCGGATGGCGAAGGCCTTCCGGCGCGCCGAGCGGGCAGCCGAGAAGGAGCACGACCGCAAGGTCATCGAGCAGACGGGGTTGCGCACGCAGCGGCGTGCACCGGCGTATTCGCCGCTATGGCTCGAGCCGCCTCCCCCGGATCGGCCGGAGGACGAAGCCGAGCTGCGCCAGCAACGCGCCTGCTACGTGTGCAAGCAGCCCTTCACCAAGCCGCATCGCTACTACGACTGCATGTGCGTGGAGTGCGGCGAGTTCAACTACGCCAAACGCGAGCTGACGGCGGACCTTTCGGGTCACTACGCGTTGGTGACCGGGGCGCGAGTCAAAATCGGCTATCAGGCGTCCCTGAAACTGCTGCGGGCAGGCGCTCACGTAGTCGTCACCACGCGCTTTCCGGTCGACGCCGCCGATCGCTACGCCCGCGAGCCTGACTTCGCGTCGTTTCAGGAACGACTGCAGATTCACGGGCTCGACCTGCGACACACGCCCAGTGTCGAGATCTTCGCCCGATTTCTATTGGAGCACCTCCCGCGGCTCGACTACATCCTCAACAACGCCTGCCAGACGGTGCGCCGTCCGGTCGGCTTCTACCAACACCTCCGGGATCGCGAGACTCAGTCCCTGACTGCCCTACCCTCTGCGCAACGCAACACCCTCGCCGGCTACACGCAGCTGCGCCAGGCTCTTGCGACCTCACACCCGCATGGGCCGGCGCTGGCACAGAAGCGCTATCTGGATGAGGACTTCAAGGCCGGCGAGGCGTTATTCCCCGCGAACCGCTACGACGAAGACGGCCAACAGGTCGACCTGCGCGATGTCAACAGTTGGCGGTTGCGCTTGCATGAGGTCGAGACGCCGGAGCTTCTCGAAGTGCACCTGGTGAATGCGATCGCACCGTACATCCTCAATGCGCGCCTGAAGCCTCTGCTGGTGCGTACCCCCGGCGCCCACAAGCACATCGTAAATGTCAGCGCGATGGAGGGGCAGTTCTACCGCACGACGAAGACCGACAGGCATCCGCACACCAACATGGCCAAGGCAGCCCTCAACATGATGACGCGCACGAGCGCGCCGGATTTCGTGAAGGATGGTATTAACATGAATGCCGTCGACACGGGCTGGGTGACGGATGAGGATCCCGCCGTGCACGCGGCTCGCAAGGCGGAGCTCGGATTTGCGCCACCCCTGGACATCATCGACGGCGCGGCCCGGATCGTGGATCCGGTGTTCGTTGGCCGGCTCACCGGGGCGCATGTCTGGGGACAGTTTCTGAAGGACTACAAACCGACTCCCTGGTGAGGTGTGACCTGATCCTCACACGCCCGTCACGGGTCGAGACTCGCCGGCCGCCACAGCCCGTGAAATCCCATAGGGACCCGGTGATCCAGAAACACGCGCGCTGCGGGCCCCTTCCCGAGATCCTGCGCATCCAACAGCGCGAGATGACTGGCGTTGCGTGCCTCGTCGTACACGACCGTAAGCAGATGGCCCTCACCCTCCTCACATTGCTCGGAACCGCAGACGAACACCGGTTCCGAGACGGCATTGCGGCGGCCAAAGTCATATACGTCCATCCGGCCGGTGACATGGTCGAACCGGCCGACGGCACGATGAAACGGGTCGCCGGTCCCCGGGCCGCCCCCGCAAGCCACATAACCATACCGATAGGGGCGCCCGAGGTACCGCTCATCGAGGCGCGGGTACTCACAGACGGTCTCGCTCAACCGCTGGGTCCTGACATCGCCGCTCGCCGGGAACACCCGCCAGCGGGTCAGGAACTGCTGCAGCTGAGCAGGCTCCGGTGCGGCGCCAGTGATGGACGCAAACGCCGCAGCCTCCTGCTGACACCCGTCGATGACGACTGCGCCCTGGTCGTCGAACGCGTTCATCAGGTGCCAGACCATGCTCGCAGGAGCGGCGAACCACTGCGGCTCCCCGGAACTCGGCGGTCTGGGGACGACGCCGATGTAGTTACCCAGCTCTCCCTCCCAAGCCACCGGTGAAGCGCCGCGACGGGCGCGCTCGATCGACACAGTCAACGGGCACACGATGAAGACGACGAAAGAGCGCGTAATGGCGAAATCATGGACGAAGGCCGGGAACGGGGCCTGGATGCGTTGCCTGCGACTCAGGTGTCCGCCCCGGTCGATCTGATACAGCTCGATCGCGCCCGAATAGTCCCGCCCCGGAAAATTCGCGAAGGCCAGCATCTCCCCGCTGAGCGGATCGAGTTTGGGGTGAGCCGTCAGGTTGCCGGGCAACTGGCCGGCGAAGTCCCAGCTACCGAGCGTCGCCAACGAGTCCGGATCGATGGCCACGGGCGCATGACCCTCCTCGAGAGCCAGCAACCTGGCGGCGTGCCAGACCAGGTTGGTGTTGGCCGCGCCGTTCGTCGCGAGACCGGCCACGGACGGATCGGCATCACGCGGGTTACCGGAAGTTGCAAACAGCGCGCGACCTGCGCTGCGTTCCTGCTGCCACTGTTCGGTTCTTACCCACCGGTTGCGATACGAGACACGCCGCTCGCCGAAGGTGAATGCGTGGATCATCCCGTCGCCCAGGAGCGGGTTGTAGGGGAGGCGCGGCGCGTACTGGGGGTTGGGGCCGATGCGGTACAAACAGCCGGCGAGATCGGGCGGCAAGGCGCCTTCGACGATCAGATCCGCACAGTCGCACTCGAAGCGGATCGGCTCGAAGCCGCCGCGAAGATACGGGTTGTCGGTGGGAAGAGGCGCGGCCATGACGACATGCTGGGCATCCGGGTCGCGAAAGAACAGTCTTGCGCGCACGCCCGGTCATGAGCCGTGCGCACTAAGACATTGAATTTCCTATATAAATTTATTCGAGAGCGGCATTCACAGCGACAGCAGCCGGTCGAAGAAGGACCGGTAACGCCGCAGGGACAGCCGCAGCGCCTCAGTGGCGCCTTCACCCGTCTCACCCAACTGGCTCTCGAGGTGGGTCCGTTCGGCCGCGAAGGACTCCGCCAAACTCTTCATCACCTGAGCCACGAGTTCGTCGCCCTGCCTCGCTGCCCGGCGGGGGTCGTCGACGAAACCACTCTGGACGGCAGACCATTGAGCACGAAATCGCTCGGCGAGATCCGTTGAGAACAACGGCTCGAGCTTCTCCGCGGTAATGGACGCAGGCACCGGAATGGCCGCACCCGTACTCGCAGATGTCGGCGTCGCACGCTCCGAAGCCTGCACGCGTCGACGATCTCCCGCTGTCAACGCCCCTCCACCAAGGCTCCCCTCCAAATCCGCGTCTGCTGCGTCTTCGTCGTCCGGCCCCACCTCGGGCGGCGGCATCTCCGTTGATCGGCGCGCTGCCTCGGCGAGATCCGCCGTGCTCAGGTTGCGCTTGCCGGAGTCGTTCCCCCTACCCGAATCCACTGTGCCGTCGGTTCTCATTGGTGCACCGCCTTCGTGTGAGCCCTCGCACGCGAGGGTGCTGTAACAACCTTTGCATCGCGTGAAACGAGCAGCTCATCGAACAAGGCCCGGTAATAGACCACCGCCTTGCGCAACTCTTCAGTGCTGGCTTCACCCTGTTGATCGCGAACGGCGATTGCCTGCGCAGCCCGATAGGTCTCCACGAGTCCCGGATGATGGACGGAGATGTCATCGACCCGGGAGTCGAAGTCTCCGACCGGGTACCCGCGCTTCGTCATGACCTCGCGCACCAGCCGATCGGCCTCCGCGACTACCCCCTTCGGGTTGTCTACGAACCGACTCTGCAGTACGCGCCACTGCTCGGCGAACAGCGCCGCATCCGCCTGAGACAAGGGAACGATTTTCAGCCGTTCCACCCGCTTCTCACGCGCTACCAGCTCGGCCTCCGCTTTCGCGCGATCACCGCGTGCGCTGACGGTGCGGTCATATTCTGAGCCGAAACGTTGACGAAGGTGTTTGGAGCGACGTTGCCGCTCGATAGCCCACGCGAGCGCTATCAACACCACCACCACGATCGCGGCAATTATCCAAGTCTGGGGGTCGTTCTGGTTCATGATGACATCACCGATCTGCACTTGCAGAGCGAACGAACCGGATGGGGATATGGTTCCTCGCGCTCGCCGCGGGCGCGACGAGTCAGTCGAGCCGGCTCACCGATGACGCGTTCGACTACGTCGGCATCGGCGCGACGATCAGCTCCCATACACCGCAATGGCCGCACCCTGGATACTCTGCGCTTCCGGGGAGCTCAAAAAGACGATCACCCTCGCAATTTCCTCCGGTGACACCCAACCGGGCGCGCCTGTCGGCTTTCCCATCTCGCGACGATTCGCCGGAGTGTCGATCACGTTCGGAAGGACCGAATTGATCCTCACGCCCGTACCCTTCAGCTCGGTCGCAAGCGTTCCGGCAAGCGACAACGCCGCCGCCTTCGAAGCCGCGTACACGGCGGATCCCGACGGGTGATCGAGACCCGCCTTCGCGGCCACGTTCACGATCGCCCCCCGCTTTCGCTCGAGCATTGCGGGAATCACAGCCCGTGCCACGCAGAACAGGGCGCGAAGGTTCAAAGACAGCATGCGATCCAACACCTCCGCACCGTGCTCCCACGCCTTGCTCCCCCCCGCATACCCACCCACGGCGTTCACGACCACATCGACCGTACCGTGATTTTTGATGAGTTGGGAGACCAGTCCCTGCACGGCCGATTCATCGGTCACATCGACCTGCGCGCCTTCGACGTTGACACCCGCACTCGTCGCGGCCGTCTCGAGCGACTGAAACTCCTGGTGGGAACGATAGGTCGCCACGATTTTGGCCCCTTGCCCCGCAAAGGCAAGACAGACAGCGCGACCCAACGCACCGGTTCCCCCGGCGACCAGAACGACCTGATTTGCGAAATCTGCGCCGGTCATGATCGGCTCTCCCGATTGAGTTCATAGACACACATGTTGACTGCAGCGGCGAGATTCAGGGATTCGATGCCCCCGCGCCCGGCAATGGTGAACGGCGTGACCTGCAGTCCTGCCAGCACGTCCGCTGACAAGCCCCGCGCTTCATTGCCGAACACATAGCAGTCGTGCCGCCGGAAAGCCTCGGCGGCGATGGAGTCCCCCGCCAGCTCGAGACTGGCGACATTTCGGTATCGCCCTTGTAACACCGCCGCGTCGACTGCCACTTCCAGCGGAACGTGGAATATCGCACCCATGCTGGCCCGGATCACCTTGGAATTGTAGGGATCGACGCTACCGGGGCTCAGCAGACAGCGAAATCCGCCAAACCACGCCAGGGTGCGCAAAATGGTGCCGAGATTGCCGGGGTCCTGCACTTCATTCAGGTAGATCGCACGCTCGCCGGTACGCGCCGCCAGGGCCGGGACTCTCGGCACCAGCGCGACGATTCCCTGCGGAGTCTTTGTCTCCGAGAGCTGCGCCATCTGGGACGCGGTGATCGTGCGCATTGTGAGCGGGCCCTGCCACGGCTCGCGGTCTGCGGTTACGAACACTTCGCTGGCCTTCAGGGCGGGGTTGGTTTCGGCGGCCTTTTGCAACTCCTCGATGAGGTGTTCGCCTTCCACCAGGTAGTGGCCGAACTCCTCGCGATAGCGCTTCTGGTGGAGCTTCTTGACGTCGTCGAACTTCATGGCTTGTCGCCGCGCCCGTGGCGCCCGTCCTGTTGCGCTGACCCCAGCATCGAGCGCGCGACGGCCTCGGCCACCTTGATTCCATCCACCCCAGCCGACAGGATTCCACCCGCGTAGCCGGCGCCCTCTCCGGCCGGATAAAGGCCCCGAACGTTCAAACTCTGCAGGGTCTCGTGATCTCGGGTAATCCGAATAGGAGACGACGTCCGCGTTTCCACCCCCGTCAGCACGGCGTCCTCTCGATCGAAGCCTCGGATCTGCTTGCCGAACGCGGGCAACGCCTCGCGAATGGCCGCGATCGCGTAGTCAGGCAGCGCAGGGCCGAGATCGCCCAGCAGGACTCCCGGCTTGTAGGAAGGCTCCACGTCTCCGGGCTTTTGCGACGGGATTGCGCGGATGAAATCTCCCACCAGTTGGCCCGGGGCGCAGTAGTCACTGCCGCCTAGCTCATAGGCGCGAGCTTCCAGGCGCTCCTGCAGTTCCATACCGGCGAGCGGGCCGCCCGGAAAATCCCTCTCCGGGGTGATGCCGACCACGATCCCGGCGTTGGCGTTGCGCTCCTTGCGCGAATACTGACTCATGCCGTTCGTGACGACCCGCCCGGGCTCGGAGGTCGCGGCCACGACGGTTCCTCCTGGACACATGCAGAAGCTGTAGACCGCACGGCCGTTGCCGGCGTGGTGTACCAGCTTGTAGTCGGCTGCACCCAAGTCCGGATGGCCGGCGTACTTCCCCAATCGGGCGCTGTCGATCAGCGACTGCGGGTGCTCGATTCGAAAACCGATCGAAAACGGCTTCGGCTCGATGAACACACCGCGCCTTTGCAGCATGCGGAAGGTGTCGCGCGAGCTATGCCCGAGCGCCAGCACCACATGCCTGCTACTCAGAGTTTCACCGTTGTCCAACACTACACCTTCGAGTAGTCCGTTCTCGAGCAACAGGTCGGCCACCCTATGTTCGAACCGAACCTCCCCGCCGAGCGAGATGATCTCCTCGCGGATCCTCGACACCACGCCCGTGAGTCGGAAGGTCCCGATGTGGGGCTTGCTGACGTACAGAATCTCTTCTGGAGCCCCTGCGCGAACGAACTCCTGCATGACCTTGCGACCGTAGAACCTGGGGTCCTTGATCTGGCTGTACAACTTACCGTCCGAGAACAGCCCGGCGCCGCCCTCCCCGAACTGCACATTGGACTCCGGGGTCAACGTGTGCTTCCGCCACAACCCCCAGGTGTCCTGAGTCCGCCGCCGCACCTCCCGCCCCCGCTCGAGGACGATGGGCCGGAAGCCCATCTGGGCAAGGAGCAGCGCGGCAAAGATGCCGCAGGGGCCAAATCCGACGATCAGCGGCCTCTGGCTGAGATTCTCCGGAGCGCGCGCGACAGGGTGATAGCTCGTATCGGGCGCGGGACGCACGTGCGGATCCCGGGCGAGCCGCCGCAGGATGTCTGGCTCGTTCCGCGCATTCAGATCGATGATGTAGACGAACTGGATCCCCTCGCTCTTCTTGCGCGCGTCGTAGCTGCGCTTGAAGACAGTGAAGTCCAGCAGATCGGCGGATTTGATCTGCAGCTTGCGCACGATGGCGGCGCGCACCGCCTGGCTTTCCGATTCGATCGGCAACGAGAGTTCGGTGATGCGGATCACTTCGAGGTCCTGGCCGGTGGCGCCCGGCAAAGGAAAGAGGCGATATGATACGGTGAAGTCATGGCACGCACCAAAAGCAGCGCGGGTTGGCTGCACGAACACGTCAACGACCCTTACGTCAAACAAGCCCAGAAGGACGGGTACCGGTCGCGCGCCAGCTACAAGCTCATTCAGCTCAACGACAAGGACCGGCTGCTGCGTCCAGGACTGCTGGTCGTGGATCTCGGTTCCGCTCCCGGGGGCTGGTCACAGGTCGCGGCTCGCATTCTGGGGTCGCGCGGCAAGATCATCGCCACCGACATACTGCCGATGGATGCGATCGCGGACGTCGACTTCATTCAGGGCGACTTCACCGAAGAGCCGGTTTTGAAGCAGATTCTGGCGCACCTCGGGGACCACCGGCCCGACGTGATCCTCTGCGACATGTCACCCAACATCAGCGGCATCGATGTCGCTGACCAGGCCTCATCGATGTACCTCGTGGAACTGGCTCTGGACTTCGCACGCCAGGCCCTCAAACCCCAGGGCGACTTCGTCACCAAGGTATTCCAGGGCGCCGGATCGGATGCTTACCTCAAGGACGTGCGCAAGTCGTTCGAGAAAGTGACGATCCGCAAGCCGGCCGCTTCGCGTGCGCGATCACGAGAGGTCTACATAGTCGCCCGCGGGTTCCGGGCGGCGCCGCCGTGAGGTGTCACTCGTAGCGCAGCGCCATCACCGTCCTGGTGCGCGCAACGCGATGGCACTGCACGCCCACCGTCAACACTGCGACCGCCAGTGCGAGCCCCGCGGCGGCCCCGAAATGCCACGCTGCCAGGTCAACGTGATACGCGAATCCGTGCAACCACCGGTTCAACAGGAGGCCGGCGATCGGACAGGCCACTGCGATCGCCCACAGCACCGGTTTCACGAATTGCCAGACCAACAGCGAGCGCACATCGCCGGCGCCCGCCCCCAGTGCCTTGCGAACACCGATCTCCTTGATCCGCCGCTCGGCCAGATATGAAGCCAGACCGAGCAGTCCCAGCCCCGCGAGGAACACTGCGACGATCGCGAAGGCGGCGAGCACCCGACTCTCGCGAGCAATGTTGGTGTAGAGGCTCTGTGTGTAGTCCGACAGGAAGTAGCGCTTGATCGGGCCGGTGGTATTGGTATCCCCGTTCCAGAGTCGATCGATCGCCGCTAGTGTCTCCGGTACGTGAGTCGCACGAAGCTTGATATATACCTCGTACGTCCGCCACGTGAAATATTCGTAGAACACTGGCGGGGACGGCTCCGAGATCGAGTCGCGCGAAAAGTCGGGGGCGACCCCTATGATCTCCTCCTGCCGACCGGAGCCGCCCTGCACGAAGACCTGGCCGATTGCCTCCGTTGCGGACTTGAAGCCCAACTGTCGCGCGGCGGTCTCGTTGATCACGGCGCGATACAACACCTTGGGAGCCTCCGGGTGAGTCGCCGGATCGAGACCCGCTACGGCATCCCCCACTCGGTCCTCCGAAAAGAAACGGCCGGCCACCGGCGCGAGGCCTATCAACTCCAGCAGGCCCGCTCCAACAGCCGTGTTCTGCAAGGTGACGGTACGCCCGTCAGGGGCTCTGTAGTCGGCAGTTCCATAGTCGTGGAGGAAATCCGTGGAGTTCGTGGCGGCGAGAACGCCCGGAAGCCGACGGGCTTCGTCGATGAAGGACTTCATGCCACCGGCATCCTCGATGACCAGGACCTGATCCTGGTTCAACCTGAGCCCCTGCTCGAGACTGAACCGCGTCTGGCGCCACAGGAGAATCGTTGCCAGTACCAGGCCGATGAGGATCGAGAATTGCACGATCACGAGTACGTGCCTGAGCCGCGCGGATCCGCCAACGACGAGAGTGTTGTGTGTCAGGACATTGACGGGCCGCAAGGACGACAGGACCAGCGCGGGATAGGCGCCTGCCAGAACGCCGACCAGAATGGCCAGTCCGAAAACCTCGGCGAGCAGTTGCGGCGCGGCGACGAAGTCCAGGTGCACGTCGCGATCGAGGTAACCGTTGAGCGCCGGCAATGACAGCTCAGTCAATGAGACCGCGATGACCATTGCGATCAGACAGTACAGCAGCGACTCGCCGATGAACTGAACGATCAGGTAACGACGCTGCGCGCCGATCGCCTTGCGAACGCCGATCTCCACGGCCCGGCGCGTGCCGCGGGCAGTCATGAGGTTCACGAAGTTGATGGCGCCGATCAGAACGATCAGCAGTCCTACGACCGACACCGTACGGATCGTGGCGGGATTGCCCGCCGGCCGCATCGCAAATGCGCCCGACGGAAACAGGTGAATATCCGCAAGCGCGACGACTGGAAGATGCAGACCATCGCTGAGCTTCGCGCCGTTGCGGGGCGGAAAGTTCCGGTCCATGAAGGATGGCAGCTCCCGCCTCAGCTGTTCGGCCGCCGCTGCCGAGGGTAGACGCAGGTACACGTACGCCCGGCCGAACTGGCCATTTGAGCCGCTGTCAGATTTCCCCGAGGCCACGGCGTCCAGGTTCAGGTGACTGTTCGCGGGCAAGTCCTCCAGCACCGCGGTCACGCGCATCGGTGTCTTGCGATTCACCTCGATGACTTCGCCAACGACGTCATCCCGATCGAAATACTTGCGCGCAAGATGCCGGGTGAGCACGATGCCGTCCGGGTGATCGAGAGCGGTGCGCAGATCGCCTGCGATGGCGCGCAGTGGCAAGACCCGGAAGAAATTGGGGTCGGCCCAGTGCAATCCATCCTCGTTGGCTTCGATGGAGCCGCGGCGCAGGCTGTTGATGGCCAGATGAGTGCTCAGACGGGTCACGTCGAACTGCGAAAACTGCTCCCGCAGCAGTACTGCCATTCGACCGAACACATCATCCGTTGCGCTCGCAAGTCCCGGCGTCTGACTGGCCGCCGAAATCCGATAGACGTCGCGATACCCCGAGATGAAGCGGTCGTAGGACAGCTCGTCGCGGACGAAAAGGCCGATGAGAAGCGCCGCCGTGAGGCCGACGGCCAGACCTACGATGTTGATCGCGGCGTACCCGCGATTGCGACCGAGATTTCGCAGCGCCGCCGTCAGATAGTTCCGCAACATGGTGTGCGCCTCGCCCTCGACCTGCGTTAACACAACGCGACCCATGACAGTCTAACGAACGGCGACGAGCACCAGAAATCCTTGCCAGTCATGATGTTACGCCTCACACCCGAGGGTTGCTCCAAGCTTGGCTGTTCGGTTTCGGACAGCCCGCGCAGGTACACGCGAGTGCAGGTACAGGCTATAGTCACTCATGACTGAAGCAACCGCCCGGGCCTCCGAGGCCGCTCTCCTTGACGTCAATCGCCGGTACTACGATTCGCTCTGGCGTGACACACGCCTGGTAGAGCCACACCGCTTCAATACCTGGCCACTGGTTCAATCCCTGGTCGCCACCTCCCGCCAGCGCCTCGAGGTCGCCCCCGGACTGCGGCCGCGACTGCCGATTCCGCACACGCAGTTCGTCGACATCAGCCCGCCCGCCCTGAGAGCCCTCGCACGCGAGGGAGGCTACGTGGCGCAGGCCGAGATTTCCGCCCTACCCTTTGCCGACCGCACGTTCGACCTGGTGTGCGCCTTCGACATCATCGAACACGTCGAGGATCACGTACGCGCGCTGGCCGAGCTATACAGGGTTACGACCCCGGGCGGCATGATGCTGTTATCGATGCCCCTGCACGCCTCGCATTGGACGGCTTTCGACGAGTTGGTCGGCCATTGCCGTCGCTATGATCCGGTGGAACTGCAGGCCATGCTCACGCGTCAGGGTCTGACCGTGCGGCAGAGCGGTGTCTACGGAATGCAGCCCAAGTCCTCGCGACTGCTGGATCTGGCAATGTGGTGGATGAAGAAGGATCGCCGGAAGGCAATGTGGTGGTACAACCATATCTTCATGCCGCTCGGGGTCATGTTCCAGCGTCCGCTGAAGCTGCTGCCCGGCATGATCGACACGAGCCTGGTCGATGAGATCGTGATGGTATGTCAGAAGACCCGGGAACCTGCCTGACTGATGCCACGCGCGTGTCACCGCTGCTGACGCTTCCCGTTCACCAGGCATTGTCGAAAGCCGCCGCCGAGGGACAGCCGGCCCTCGAGTGCTCCGTTGACCTTGACAAGACCCGCTCCACCCTCCAGGTGAACGACGCGACCGCCTGGTCCTGCAACGGCGTGGTGTATCCGTTCTTGGAGACCTGCAAAGAGCGCACGATCTATTATTGGGCCACCGATCGGTTCCTACCCGTCTCTCGCTTCACGACCTCCCTGATCAAGCTGGTTCCGACCGGGTGGGGTCCGCCGACTTTCGAGATCGACGGCATCAAGATGCTCCCGACGCTGCATGTCTCGCCCTATGCAGATGCACAAAACAAGGTCGGGTTGATCCGGCCACGAGGCAAGACCGTGTTGGATACGTGCGGGGGGCTGGGTTACTTCGCCGCCAATTGCCTGGACGGTGGAGCGGCCAGGGTGATCTCGTTCGAGACGAACCCCGACGTGCTGTGGCTGCGCGAGATCAACCCCTGGTCGCCCAAAGCCCACCCCGCCCTCGAGCTGACCCTCGGCGATGTGGCTCGGGAAATTCAGAGCCTTCCGAGCGAGTCCTGCGATTCGGTCCTGCACGACCCGCCGCGCTTCGGCATCGCCGGCGAGCTGTACTCGCAGGCGTTTTATGACCAACTCGCCCGCGTGATCCGTCGCGGCGGCCTCCTGTTTCACTACACCGGCACCCCGAACAGGATCACCAGCGGGCGGGACGTGCCGAACGAGGTTGCGGAACGGCTGCGCCGCGCGGGATTCAAGACACAACTTCAGGGCGATGGAGTTCTGGCAACCCGAGAAAGTAGGATCGGCGGCAACGTCCGCCACGCCCGCCTCGGCTCATGACACAAGAAGCGAGCAGCCGCATCGATCCCAACAGCCTGACACCGCTCGAGCTGGCAGCTCAGGGGGTGGCTTTGGCAGGCTGTCCGGCGGCAGGCAGTGCCTTTCCGGTCCGACACGAGACCAGGTTGTTCTCGAATTCCCGGGTGCACCCGTCCCAGCTCGACTGCAGCGCGCGTTTGCGACAGGCGTTCGGGTCAACCGTGAGCGCGCGCTCGGCAGCCTTGCTCAGATCCCAATCGAGCGCACCGGTGAGACCGTCATCCACCACATCGATCGGACCCGTCACCGGAAACGCCGCTACAGGGACGCCGCACGCCATGGCCTCGAGATTTACCAAGCCGAAGGTGTCCGTAAGGCTGGGGAATACCATGACGTCCGCCGCGGCCAGATGGGCCGCGAGCTCCTCGCCGAACTTGAAGCCGGCGTAGACCGCGCCCGGATATTCGGCCTGCAGCCGGGCCCGTTCCGGGCCATCGCCGACAACGAGCTTCGAGCCTTTCCAAGGCATGCGCAGAAACGCGTCGACGTTCTTCTCGACGGCGACCCTGCCTACGTAGGCCGCGATCGGCCGCGGCAGATCCAGGAAATCCTTACTCCGGGGACGGAAAAGCTCCGTGTCCACTCCCCGGCGCCACCGGACCAGGTTGTCGAACCCACGGGAGGCCAGCTCGGAGTGCACGCTTTGGGTGCTGACCATGCAGTGCTGGGCCGCTCCATGGAACCAGCGCAGGCCGGCGTACGACCAGGCCACCGGGATCGGCCAACGCGACCGCAGGTATTGCGGAAACTGTGTGTGGTACGAGGTGGTGAACCGCAGACCACGACGGACACAGTAATGACGGGCTGCAAAGCCGAGCGGGCCTTCGGTCGCAATGTGTACGGCCTGCGGCTCGAACGCCTTGAAAGCGCGGGCTAACCCAGCCCCCGGACGCAGTGCCACCCGGATCTCCGGATAGGTCGGACACGGGAAGGTCCGAAAGTCCTTAGGAGTGACGAATTGCACCTCGTGACCGAACCGGCCGAGGCTCGCCGCCGTGTGGGACAGGGTGCTGACGACGCCGTTGGTCTGTGGAAGCCAAGCGTCGGTGACGATCATGACTCTCATGCGACGCCCCTGATAGCCCCTTGATGGACGATACGGTTGCAGCCCTCGCATGCAGTCGCAAAGACAGTGCCCAAAGCGCCCTCTTGACGGTTGCTCAGCCCCGCGGAGCATCACTTTCGTGTGTTACAGGGGCATGAACAGTGGGACGCAGCTCACGGCGCGGCGTTTCTGTCATACCCCATTCATACTATTCCTATATTTCCTTCATGCCCGCGACTGGGGGGCATCATTGGTGGAAGGGTTACGAATGTACAAATTCTTCGCGGAGCTGAAAAAGCAGCGGTGGGACGACCATCGGTACTATCACCACTGCCGTATCAACCAATCGCTCCATCTGGTCAGCGCGCTGAGCTTCCTCTCGGCGTACGTCCTGATCTTCACCAATCCCGTCGCCGCCGCCCTGATGGCCTGGGGCGTGGCCATGGTGACCCGGCAGTCGGGCCACTTCTTCTTCGAGCCCAAGGGCTACGATGAAGTCAACCAGGCGACCCACGAGCACAAGGAAGACATCAAGGTCGGTTACAACCTGCGCCGCAAGATCGTGCTGCTGACGATCTGGGCCGCGGTTCCTGTTCTGCTCTGGGCTCAGCCGACGTTCTTCGGCCTGTTCCCGAGCACCGTCGGCACGCAGGACTTCCTGCGCCACATGTGTCAGCTCTGGTTAGGTCTCGGACTGGCGGCGCTGCTGTTCCGCACCATCCAGCTGTTCTTCACGCAGAACGTGATGACCGGCATGGTCTGGTTCACCAAGATCGTGACCGACCCGTTCCACGACGTGAAGCTCTACTTCCGCGCTCCGCTGTATGTATTGCGCGGCGAGCGGATCGACCCCATGGAAGACGTGGCCCACCACGCCTGAAGGACCTCGCGGAGCACCCGTCGCTTGATCTCCTTGTTGGTCAGCGCCGGGTCCGCCCACCACCAACCGTCCTGCTGCATTGCCGCGGCTGCCGACACAACCTTGTCGGCAACCGCGGCGAAGTCAGTATCCGTGTAGTTGAGACTGAAGATGAGTCGCGCGGTGCCCACCCAACTCAGGGCCAGGCCCGCGGCACGCAGATAATATTGAAACATCCAGTTGTAGCGCGACGGCTGAGAGTAGTTGATGGTCCAGACGGACGACAGATGCGACACCTGAACCGGCAGCCGCGCCACCCGCAGCCGCTCATTGAGCTCACGGGCACGGCGGTCCCACACTTCATCCAGGTTGCGATACATGGCCTTCACCGGTTCGCTGTCGAGCCGCTGCAGGAACTCGTGCATGGCACCCATCACGTACGGGTGGGAGTTGAATGTGCCGCGGGCGACACAGACGTCAGCCGGCCGGTCCTCTCGGAAGCGCTGCATCAGCTCCCGCCGTCCGCACACGGCGCCGATGGGCAGTCCACCGCCCAGAGTCTTACCGTAGGTAACCATGTCCGCCCGGATGCCAAAGTATTCCTGAGCGCCGCCCGGAGCGAGGCGGAAGCCGAGAAACACCTCGTCGAATATCAATACGATGCCACGCTGAGTGCAGACCTCGCGCAGCTCGTTCAACCAGGCTGTGTACGCGGAGCGATCGAATCCCGCCTTGCGACCACTGTCAATCAGGGAGGAGTCCACAGGGGCGTTGGAGTTCGGGTGCATCGCCTGAACGGGATTTACCAACACGCAGGCGATGTCCTTGCGTGTACGCAACACCTTCAGGGTCGCGGCGTCCATGTCCTTGAGCGTGTAAGTGCTCTCGGCGGGAATCGGGTTGCCGACGCCGGGCTGCACGTCGCCCCACCAACCGTGGTATGCGCCGCAGAACCGGACCAGGTACTTGCGCCCGGTGTGGTAGCGGGCCAGCCGCACCGCCTGCATGACGGCTTCGGTACCCGACATATGGAAAGAAACCTCCTCGAGCCCGGAAATTTCTCGCAACCGCCGCGCGTTGTAGACCAACACCGGGTGGTACGAGCCGAGGACAGGACCCAGGTCGCGCACCAGCTCGCTGCCGCGCGCGATACAATCCTTGTAGAAGTCGTAGCCGAACAGGTTGACACCGTACGAGCCGCTGACTTCGTGGAACACGTTGCCGTCGAGATCGGTCACCGTCGTTCCCGCGGACGATTGCAGGAACGAACCACCCTTGAGGTGCTTGCGCACCAGGCTGCTGAACTGGAACGGAACGCGATAGCGCGCCGTGAACTGCATGTCGGAAATGGTTTGCTGAGCCTCACCGCTCAGGGCCGCACTCTTGGCGAAGCGCTCGCTGAACAGCGCCGACAGGCGCATGAAGGCCGCGCGGCGCCCCTGGGCAACCTCCTCGGGAGCGCCGTCGGCGCGAAAGAATTGAGACTCGTCGTATTCGTAGAACGGAATGAGCTTGGCAGCCCGTCGGGACATCTTCGAGTGTCCCGCCAGCGAGCGGTGTTTAGCTCGCGACAGCTGCAGCCGGACCTGCACCTTGCGCAAAACTACCAATAGAATCAATGCACCTGCGATATACCCAAACAGCATCATTGGCCTTGACCGTATGTCCCGCCCGTAAGATGGGGCGGTCCGCAAAGTATTTCGATTCAGTGACAATTCGATGACGATTAGAGCCGCCATTGCCAGGATTACCCAGCAGGAAGACCTGAATTTCCTGCTCACCAACCGTCTGCCCCGCAAGTGGCTGACGCAGTTCATGGGCTGGATCAGCCAGCTCGAGCACCCGTGGCTCACGCACGCCGGCATCGCCCTGTGGCGCCAATTCACCGAGCTCGACCTCAGTGAGTCCAAGACCAGCCGCTTCCGCAGCCTACACGATTGCTTCACGCGTGAGCTCAAAGCAGGCGCGCGGCAGGTCGACCCCGACCCGACGGTGTTGGTCAGCCCTTGCGACGCCATTGTGGGCGCCATGGGACGCGTCGAGTCGGGCTCGGTCCTGCAGGCGAAGGGCTTCCCCTACACGCTGCTGGACCTGCTGGCCGATCCCGACCTGGTGCGCACCTACTTGTCCGGGTCTTATGTCACGCTGCGGCTGACTTCGGGGATGTACCACCGTTTCCACGCCCCGCACGACTGTCGGGTCGAGGGAGTCACCTATATCTCGGGTGACACCTGGAACGTCAACCCGATCGCCCTCAAGCGAGTCGAAAACCTGTTCTGCAAGAACGAGCGGGCCGTCATTCGCTGCCGGCTCGGCCCCTCCGGACACCTGATCACACTGGTGCCGGTCGCAGCCATCCTCGTCGCCAGCATCCGCCTCCACTTCGCAAACGTGCTGTTGCACCTGAAGTACCGCGGACCCAACAAGATCCCCTGCGACGCGGCGCTGACCAAAGGTGAGGAGATGGGCTGGTTCCAACACGGCTCCACCATCATCGCGTTCGCTCCCGAAGGCGTGAACCTGGCAGAGCACCTGCGCACGGGATCGAGGATTCGCATGGGCGAAGCGCTGCTGAGTCTGGCCGAATGAGCAACGTAACCGTCATCAGCGGAACGACTCATGGAATCGGCCGGGTGACCTGTCGCGAGCTCGCACGGGCCGGCCGCCAGATCGTCATGCTCTGTAGGAACATCCCGGCGGCCGAGGAAGTGAAGGCCGACCTGCTGCGGCAGTTTCCGGGAACCTCGATCGACATCGTGCATTGCGATCTGTCGTCCCTGGCCTCGGTGCGCCAGTGCGCAGCGACCGTTGCGCGAGGCTTTGGCCGGATCGACCTCCTGATCAACAACGCTGGCATGACCACCACCACGCGCAAGACCTCTCCGGACGGGTTCGAGCTGCAGTTCGCGACCAACCATCTGGGTCCGTTTCTGCTCACTTCACTCCTGCAGGAGCGCCTGACCGAGAACGCCCGCGTCGTGATCGTCGCCTCCCGCGCTCATTTCCGTGTGAAGGACCGGATGAATCTCGCCATGGTGACCGACGCGCGAGCGCCCTACAGCGCCGTCCAGGCCTATGCGCAGTCCAAACTCGCCAACGTCCTGCATACGTTTGCCCTGGCGCGGCGACTGCGGGGGACCGGTATCAGCGTGAATTGTCTGCACCCCGGGGTGGTTGCGACTAACCTTCTGCCCCGGTGGTTGCGTCTGGTGAAGCCCCTGATCAGCCGTGTCATCGACGTCGAGCACGGTTCGCGGACTTCCATCTATCTGGCGCTCTCCCCCGCTGTCGCGGGCCAGAGCGGCCGTTATTACGACGAGAACAGTGTTCCGGTTCCCGCGTCGGCCCTCGCCAACGAGGTGTCGCTGCAGGAATCCCTGTGGACCCAGAGCGCCCAATGGGTGACCCAACATTGAGGGCGCGCCGCCTGCGCCGCCAGGAGAACTCGCATGCCGTCCAAGCCTCGTTCGCAATTCGCCGAGAACCTGTTGTTCGCTGCGAATTTCCTGCGTCATCCGCATATGCTCGGTTCGATCATCCCCAGCTCGCGGTTCCTGGTGAACCAGGTCCTCGAGCCGATCGATTGGGAGCGCACCGATGTCATCGTCGAGTACGGGCCCGGTGTCGGGACGTTCACCGCGGAGATCCTGCGTCGGATGCGCAGCGACGCGACGCTCGTCGTGATCGAAACCAACAGCGACTTCGTTCGCTTCCTGCGCCGGTCCCTTCCCGACAGCCGGTTGCACGTCGTCGAGGATTCGGCTGCCGAGGTGCAGACCATTCTCGAGCGGCTGGGCTTGCGCCAGCCTCGCTATATCATCTCCGGCATTCCGCTGGGCAGCATGCCCGAGCCGGTTCGCGCCGACATCGTCGGCAAGACTCGCGCCGCGCTCGCCCCTGGCGGCACGTTCCTCGTCTATCAGTTCACCGCTCGTGTGCTCCCTCAGCTGCAGAACGCTTTCGTCAGCGTTCGCCGTAGCTTCGAGCGGCGTAACCTTCCGCCTGCTCAGTTGTTCATGTGCGCGACCAGCGGCGCGTAACGCGCCGCGACGACACTCCCGCCAGCGTTCCTCCGCGCGCCGCCGCGCTAGTCCGCGTCACGCTTTGCTGCCGCCCTGCCGCCGCGGGCCTCTGCCCGCCCGCCGCCCTCTCTCGCGTTTCCTCCGGCAGTTTCCCGCTGCGCCCTTCCTGATCACCCGCGCACCTCGCGTGCGATCCCACAGCGCCCTGCCCCTCGCGATCTCGCACGCGCCCCAATTCGCAGACTCTTCCCGCGTAGCGCGCCACGCCGCTCGCACAAAATCAACACTAAAAACACCCCCAGAAATAGCGTTAACACCTCGCGCAAACGTCATCGCATTGAGTACTATAAACGTCAGACACTCACTGCCCGACCGAGATGGACTTCAACATGGCCGTGCCCGCACTCAGGTTAGAACCGGAGAGGCCCGTGGAAGAGCGTGTAACGAAACTCGAAGCTAACGTTGAGCACATCCGATCGGATGTCAGCGATATAAAGGGTACCGTGCAGCGCCTTGACGCGAAGATCGATAGCGTTCGGACAACCCTGGGCGGGAAGATCGATAGCCTGAGGGACGTCGTTTCAAACCTGGCTATAACAGTCGCCAATCAGGCAACGAGCACGGAGAAAGGGTTCGGCGACGTCAACGCTAAAATGGAAAAGGGGCTCGGCGACGTCAACGCTAAAATGGAGAAAGGGTTCGGCGACGTCAACGCCAAAATGGAAAAGGGGCTCGGCGACATCAACACGCGACTGGAGAAGGGTTTTGGTGACTTCAAGGGGAAACTGGCAGAGCAGCGTACGTGGACGCTAACCACAATCGGCGCTGCCATCGGGGCGGTCATCAGCGTAGCCGCCAGTATCGTTGCGCACCTGCTTAAAGTTTTCTGATCGAACGGAGACCATCGTGGACTACCGCATCTCAAGCCTTGAATGGCAGATCGACCTACTCAAGAAACAGCGCGAGTGGGACAAAGACGAACTCAAACGCGAAATCGAATACGCGGCTGAACGCTCGAAGCGCCAGGTTTACTACAAGCTGCAGGGATGTGTCTTCTGGACGCTCGTCGCACTCTGGTGCGTATTGATTGTGATTATCTGGGCAAAAGTCGCCCAGACGCGGTAGCGAAAACGCCGACGGCCTCGCGGCACATCGGCGTTTCGGTTCAACAGCGGCGCGTCAGGCAGGCGCACGCGGCCGACTTACCCGGCCAGCCGCGACGCCGGGTATCTCTAGCTCTTCTTCTGCTTCGCCAGGTCGTACGTCTGCAACCCCGGCTTGAAGCTCTTCTCATCGATGAACTGCCGGATACCTTCCTTGCGACCCTCGTTGTCGAACGAGTTGGCAGCCTCCTGGGCGCGAATCAGGTAGTCCTCTGCGTTCTCGTACGTCATTTCCTTCACGCGACGCACGGCATCCTTGGCGGCTTTGATGGTGACGGGGTTCTTCTTCAGCAGGATCCCCGCCAACTCGGTGACGCGAGCCTCGAGCTTCGCGAGCGGCACCGCCTCATTGACCAGCTTCCACTCCGCAGCCTTCTTCCCGTCGATGGCCTCACCGGTGAGAGCGTGGTACATCGCATCACGATAGCTCATCAAGTCGATGGCAACCTTCGTGGCGCCACCACCCGGCAGGATGCCCCAGTTGATCTCGGACAGACCGAACTTCGCTTCCTCGGCGGCAATCGCCAGGTCGCACGCAAACAGCGGGCCGTAGCCGCCACCGAAGCACCAGCCATTGACCATCGCAATGGTCGGCTTCTGGTACCAACGCAGCTTGCGCCACCAGGCATACGCTTCGGACTGCGCCTTGCGGGTCCCCTTCAAGCCCAACGCCTCGGTCTCGCGGAAGTATTCCTTGAGATCCATGCCGGCAGACCACGCCGATCCGGCGCCGGTCAATACCAACACACCCACGTCATCACGGAACTCCAGCTCCTCCAACGCCTTCAACATGCCTCTGTTCAGCGGCGGGCTCATCGCATTGCGCTTGTCCGGACGATTGAAGCTCAGCCAGGCAATGCGGTTCTCGACACGGTAGGCAACGACGTCGGTGGCGGTGCTCATGGGATATCCCTCAGGTTGTGCGTGGGGGTATTATCAGGTAACCTGATATCTTGGTCAAGTGGCGGCACTCGCCGTGCGCAGTCCCGCGCGTTCTCGCGTGCGGCCAAGGCGCGCGAACCGAGCGTGCGCCGCCGCACGGCCACCCGTTGCCACCACACGCAAGGTAAAGCCTTGAAACCCAAGCTCACGTACGCTTTCGGACGCCTGAACCGCGTGCTTCGCAAACGCCTGAGCGACGTACTGCGCCCGTTCGGCCTTTCCGTGGCGCAATACACCACCCTCTCGGTACTGCAGGCGCGCAGCAACCTGTCGAACGCTGAACTGGCGAAACGGGCATTCATCACGCCGCAGGCCATGAACGAGGTCATGCAAGGGCTGGAAGCGCTAAAGCTGGTGGCAAGGCGACCGTCTGAGTCGCACGGTCGAATCGTCCAGCTGCTGCTTACCCCACGGGGACTCGACCTTCTCACGGAGTGCGATGAGGCCGTGTCTGAGCTCGAACAGACGATGCTGGGAAATCTGACCGGTGAACAGAGGACCCGATTGGGTGAGGGCGTGGCGCTGTGCATCAAAGCGCTGGAGTTCGGCACTCCCGCCCGCTCACCGAGCGTCAGCGAGCTCGCGGACTAAACCCGGCCCTCGATATACGAGCGCGGTGTACACCTGCACGAGATCTGCGCCCGCCTCCCGCAATAGCCGCGCATCCTCCACGGAGGACACTCCGCCGACACCGACGATGCAGAACTGTGGGCCGACGACGCCGCGAAGTAAGCGGACAGCCTCACGAGACCGACGCACTAACGGCAGCCCACTCAGGCCACCTGTCTCCTGAGCATGGAGTTGGCCCTGAACGGCGTCGCGCGCCAGCGTGGTGTTAGTCGCGATGATGCCCGCAACAGGCAACGACAGCGCGACACCCCCGATCTCCTGCAGCCCTTCATCACTGACGTCCGGCGAGACCTTCAGAAGAATCGGTACCCGTCTCCCGCTGCTGACCTCGTAGGCACGGGCCTCATCCAGCACAGCCGCCAGTAGAGGCCGCAATTGATCCGTCTGCTGCAGAGTTCGTAGGCCCGCAGTGTTCGGCGAAGACACATTGACAGTCACATAGTCAGCGACCGATGCAACGGCTCGGAAGCAAGCCACGTAGTCATCAACGGCCCGCTCGAGCGGTGTTACCGCGTTCTTACCGATATTGACGCCGACGACGCCTTTCCTTGTCCGCGCTTTGAGGCGCGCTACGACGCGCTCAGCGCCGTCATTCGGGAAGCCCATGCGATTGATGAGCGCGTTGGCGGCGACCAGCCTGAACACGCGCGGCTGCGGATTACCGGCCTGCGGCTTGGGGGTAACCGTCCCCACCTCGACATGCCCAAACCCGAGGGCGAGCAGACCGTCCACAGCCGTACCGTTCTTGTCGAACCCGGCCGCAATGCCCACGCGATTGGAGAATGACAGCCCCATCGCGGAAACGGGTGCCGACTCGAGCGGGCCCGGGTTTGCACGGGTGCGCGCGCCAGGCGCTACGCGGCCTAGGACGCGTAGTGCGCTGAGAGTAAATGCGTGGGCGCGCTCTGGATCGAGGCAAAAGAGCGGGCCGCGGAGGGCTGGATAGATCATCGCGCGGCGGATCTTACACGACCCGCCGCGCCGCTGTGCCTGGTCGCTGGGCCAGGCCACACGTGCTCACGTGGCGCGCCAGGTTACGCCTTCTTCGTGCGAGCGCGTTCGCAGAGCCGCCGATCGCGCTCCGCCGCGTACACCGTCTTGCCGAGAATCGCGCGCCCCACGGCCTCTCGAGCCGGCGTGGTAGCCACGTCTGTCGGTACCGAGGCGAGAATCGCCTCGCCGCGCGCACGGAACTCACCCTCGAACTCCGGGGTGGTCAGAACATAGAGGTCGTTGTTGCGGACGCCCTTGAGAACACGCTGCCCGGCCTCCAGCGGATCCATTCCTGGCGGCGGGCCGTTGCGAACCGCCTTTGGAATGGCGGCCAACATCTTGGCGTCCGGCTTGAAGCCGGTATCCGCCATGTTGCTCGGACGATTTCGAGCCGAGCTGCCAATGTTGGTGGTGACGATACCGGGGCAGAACACCGTGACACCAATGTTGGTCCCCTCGAGCTCGGCGCGCAGGGCCTCCATCATGCCGACCACGGCGAACTTGGACGCGGTATAGACGGCCGCCGGACCATGGCCGAGGATGCCCGCAAGCGAAGATGTGGCAACCATCTGCCCACCCTCACCATGTGCCTTGATACGCGGCATGAAGGTGCGAACGCCGTTGAACACACCGGTTGCGTTCACGCCCATGGCCCAGTCCCAGTCGTCGTAACTCGCCGTGCTCAACCCGCCAATCACCGCGACGCCAGCGTTGTTGACGACCACGTGGACCTTCTTGAATACGTCCACCGTCTCGGCAGCCGCCTTCTCCATTGCGGCCCTATCGGTGACATCAAGGTTGATTGCGTGGACCCGATCGCCAGCGCTGGCGAGCAACTTCATCGCGTCGTCAAGGTGCGCCTTGCTTCGATACGTAATCACTACCTTCATGCCTGCGTCGGCGAAGGCTTTGGCGATACCGAGGCCGATGCCGCTGTCGCCACCTGTGATGAAGGCAACCTTGCCCTCTACGTCCTTCATGGGTGCGTTCACGGGGACACAATTGCCCGGCGCGGCGGCTAACTTGCCGGCGTTTGCGCCCAGCCTCGAGCCCTCGCCGCCCGCTGCCGCAGCTGGCGTCAACCCCGCTGCGAGACCAACGGTGGTCCCTGCCGCCACCAGAGCCGAACTCTCGAGAAAACGTCGCCGTGCGCGCCCGGATGTCGTCAAAGAACGGTCGCGCGATTTCTCATCGTTTGCCATTTCTTCTCTCCCGAACGGTGCCACCACATGAGCGCACCCGTGATGAACAACACACACGGCCCCAATCCCAGGACCGCCCATAGAATCTTGGCCGTCAGGCCGTACGCCCGGCCGAAGTGCAATCGCACCGCTGCCGCGACGATATCGTCGTCCATCTCACTGAAGGCGTTGGGAAATGCAAAGTACAGCGCCGTCACCACCCACATCACGATAAAGATCAGAAGCCAGAATCCGAGCGCGTTGTGCAACTCCCGATTGAAGCGGCGCGCACTCACCCCGGTGCGGATCGTGATACTGCGCAGCCAATACCCACGTCGGGGCCACCATAGCACCACTCCGGTAACAATCATCAACGCCACGACCAGGGCGCCGATTCCGTTTACCAGGAGGCCGCTCCGACCGCCCAGCAAATGATCGTGAAACTCCGCCAATCCAGTGACGAACCGCGGCTCGCAGCTCTTCCCGCAGAACGCGCGATTCATCTCGCGCCGGAAGATGATCGCGCTGCCCGATAGACAGATCGCCAGGATGTACAGCCCGCTTGCCAGCCCCGACCACAGGTGTACCTGGAAAAAAGCCCGACGGATCATCCTCCGTGAGGGGCCGGTGCCGCAGGCGCTCCCACCGGCGCCGCTGGCGCTTTCTTGGCTTCGATCGCCAGGGAGACCAGATACGAGCGAATCGCCTCCGGCTCGTCGGGTTTCAACGCCTGAGAGAACGACACCATGCCGTTGGCCGACAACGCGCCGTCGATCACGATCGTCTTGAAGGCATCTGCGCTGTTGATGGCGCCCGCATAGCGCAGGTCGGGGAACATGCCACGGCTGAACCCCGCATTACCGTGGCAGGTACCGCAGAAGCGGCCATAAACCTCCTGGCCGTGCGCGATCATCTCGGGCGTACCGAACTGCGCCGGAGGGTTGAGCACAGGCTCGGGAACGGGCACCGCGTCCGGCAGCTTCGCCGTCGCCCCCAGCTTGTAGACCAACAGCCGCGAATAGTTGGGCGCCCAATAGTTGCCACTCGTCCGATATCCCGCAACGACCGCCACGTACTGCTCACCATCCACCTCGAAGGTCGACGGCCCGCCTTGTACCCCGGTCTGCGCCGCCTGAACCCAGAGCCGCTCTCCGGTATCGGCGCGATAGGCGGCGAACTCTTTCTCTTTCGTGTTGCCTGCGAACACGAGGCCACCGGCCGTCACGAGCGCGCCGCCGCTGCGGCCATCCCCGACGGGCGAACGCCAGACTTCCTTTTGCTTCACGGGGTCGTATGCCAACAGGAAACCCGCGTTGATGCGCAGCGCCTTCGGGTCCTTGAGCATCGCCGCGCCCTTGACGAAGCTGATCGACAGCTTCTGTCCCATCGGATTGTCGTCCTCGCGCGTAGCCACGTAGGGATAGGACATCTCGATGGCCGGGATGTACATAAGGCCTGTCTCGGGGCTGAAGGCCATCGGCTGCCAGGTGTGACCACCTTGGTAGCTCGGGACCTGGATGAAGCCCTTGTTGTTCTTGTCGTAGAACGCTTCCCGGTTGAAGATCGGGCGGCCCGTCTTCATGTCGATTCCCTTGGCCCAGTTGACTCCCTTCACGAACGGCTGCGCCGACAGGAGCGTGCCGTCCTTCACGTCCAGCACGTAGAAGAACCCGTTCTTCGAAGCCTGCATCGCGACATGACGCTTCTGGCCGTCGATTATCAGGTCGGCAATCGTGATCTGTGCGGTGTTGTCATAGTCCCAGCTATCGCGTGGCGTCATTTGGTAGTGCCACACGTACTCGCCGGTATCTGCACGCAGCGCCACCATGGAGGAAAGATAGAGATTGTCGCTGTTGCCGGGACTGCGGATATCCGCGGGCCACGGCGCGCCGTTGCCGGTTCCGATCAGCACGAACTTGTTGACCGGATCGTAGGCAATCCCATCCCACGGTCCGCCACCGCCGCCGGTCTTGAACCAATCACCACCCCACGTTTTGGCGGCCAGCTCCATCTGTTTGTTCTCGAAGCCCTTCTTGGGATCCCCCGGCACGATGTACCAGCGCCATAGCAGCTTGCCCGTCTCAGCGTCGAAGGCTGACATGTAGCCGCGCTGGCTGAACTCGGAGCCGGCCTCGCCCATGAACACACGACCATCGGCGATACGCGGCGCCCCGGTGATCGAGTACCGACCCTCCTTCGAGCCTACCTGGGTCTCCCACACGGACTTCCCGGTCGCCGCGTCGATGGCGATCAGGCGCGCGTCGATCGTTCCGAGATAAACCTTTCCGTGCCAGGCCGCGACACCACGATTGACGACATCACAACAGGCGTTGACGGCCCAGGTGCCGGGCACTTTCGGGTCGAACTTCCACAGCTCCTTGCCGGTCTTTGCGTCGTACGCGTAGACCTTGCTCCATGCGGTCGTCACGTAGATGACGCCGTCCACCATGATCGGCGTCGATTCCTGACCGCGGCGAGTGTCGAAATCGGCAAACCAGGCGAGACCGAGGTTCTTGACGGTGTCTGTGTTGATGCTCTTGAGCGGACTGAAGCGCTGTTCGCCGTAGTCCCGGCCATAGCTCATCCACTGACCCGCATTGGTTGGATCGTCCGCTGCGAGCAGCCGTGCCGCATCCACCTGCGCGTACTGACGCGGCGGGGGTGCAGTGGCCGCCGTCGCGGCGGGCTTGTTGTCCTGCCGGCTACAGCCGGCGGCGAGCAGGGACAGGCCTGTGCAGGCTGCAAGGCAGAACAGCACACTCAACGACACTCTGCGCATGGGACCTCGGCGATTTCTTCGTGACGGACTCGGAAGCGCGCAATTCTGCAACGCCACCGCCCCCACACCGATATGAAGGTCCGGAGGCTGTCCGCACCGTGGTCCTACAGCGGATGGTCCGGCATCGAGATCGAGCGCCACATGTGCGCCGAGGGGCTGTTGTCGAAACCCAGCCCTTCCTTGGGCTGCTTGAAGTGCCGGCCGACGATGTCGGTGAACTGCTCGTACTGCGGGTGAACGCCCGGCTCGAATGCGTACAGATCGTTGACCGTCACCAGCCGCGGCTCGAGATACCACTTGTGATTGCGCACCATCTGGTAAGTGCGCTCGATGTACGGCTCCGGCTTGTAGTCCACGCCGAACATCCTCCGGTACAGGTCGGGATACTCGTACCCATGCGCCTTGTCTTCATAGAAGCGCAGCGCCTGGTGATAGCGGATGGCGAACACCACTTTCTCGGAAACGTACGGCTCGTACATCTGCGCGCTCCACCAACCGTGATCGACCTTGATCAATTCCTGCACGGTATCGTGAAGCAGGCACGCCAGAACGATCTCTTCGGGCATGCTGTTCTGCACCGCCCGGTTGGCGCTCTGCAGGCAGTGATTGGCCGTCGCGGTGAATCGCAGCCGGAAATAGTCAGCCAACGTCGGCTTCTCGGGCAGCGGCGGGAGTCGCTTCACGTTGCCGTTCGCGGTGGCGAACAGATTGCCCACACCTCTGCGCGTCGGACGCGTCTCGATCTGGGCCTGAAGGTCAGCGACCGTTGGAAACTTCGCTGGACCCGCGGGACTCGCTGATGCCGCTGCGGAGGCACTGCCGGTGCCTGACGCGGCGGGCGCGTTCTGCGCCATCAGATGCCGTTCCAAGGCATCCGCCTTGGCCTCATCGGTCATGCCCGCGACCACCGTCGCCCCGCCCAGCCCTGCTATGAATCCACGACGATCGATGTGCATATCCGTCACCCCACATGCGCGGTCTGGGCCCACTGTGCGGACGGCCCCGCCTGAATGCAACTGTTATGCTGGATACCTGGACTGTGGCTCGTAGACCGCTTTGAGGGGGATGCTGATATGTGGAGTCGGTTTGTTCGATTGCCGGTTCTGTTGGTGACGATGACCCTGTCCGTCGCCGCAACTCAGGCCACTGCGCAGTCAGCTGGCAAGGACGCCGCCGCCAAAGACGCGGCAGCTCCCGCCGCAAAGGGTGGCGCCCACCCCGCCGCCTCGCCTGGCACACCCGGCCCGGTCGAGGCACCCCGGATCACTCGCCCCGGCCTGTTCTTCAAAGAGGAATGGAAGGTGCCTGCCAAGGGCGGTGAGGCGCCCGTCAGTGCGGAGTCGAACGACAACCCCAACCTCGAAATGACTTTGTACGTGCCCACTGGCGAAATCTCGGTCCTCGGCAAGCCGGGCGATGAGAACAACCCCACCCACGTGTGGACCGGCTTGTGTACCTCGCCTTGCGCTCTCGCGCTCAAGGACAAGGGCCACTTTGCCGACCTGACAGGTCTCGGCCGGATCCGCTGGAACACCAAAACCTCGGGCTTCCACCAGCTTCGGCCCATTGTGAAACTGGCCGACGGCACCTGGTATGTGGCCGATCACGCGGATGCGTCGCCCCGCGACTGGCTGGTCAGCGAGACCTCCCTCGCCGATGTCCACTGGCTAAAGCTGGACATCGCGCGCGTCGTCACAACGGGCCTTCTCACCGACAAGATCGATCTCAGCAAGGTCGACGAGGTCGGGTTTGCCGATCTGATGCCCGGCAGCGGGCACGGCGCCGGTGGTTGGTCAGACGTGGCGCAGATCGAGGTGTACGGGAAGCCCGTCGCGCGCTAGCGGACATCGGCGCCCGTCGCGGGGGCAGGCCCCCCCGCGCTTTCGTGTTGCCGCGATTTCACGCACTGCCGCGTCACGCGCATCCCGCCGCGCGTGCGCGCGGCGCCCGCCGACCCGGGCTTAGAACGTCGCGGTAACTTTCAGAACACCCGAGATCGGCTCGAGCGGATGCACCTGAAAGCCGTTCACACCGTCTTCCGGCTCTCCCGGGAGACGCGCGGCGTAGTAGTAAGCCGAAGAGTTGGCTTTGGTGTTGAACAGATTGTAGACACTCAACTGCACCTTGATCTTCTTCGTTACCTTGTAGCCGACATCGAGGTTGAACTCGCTGTAGCCCTTGTCCTCGGGGAATTCGTCGCCGTCGCTGATCGGGTAACCACCCAACTTGCGCCACTGCAATCCGCCGGACCAGGGGCCGAAATTGTTGACCAACACCCCGAAGGATCCGATGAACTTCGGCGCGTTGGCGATGAACGGACCATCCAGGCCGAAGTCGTCCAGGTTGTCGCGATAGCGCGCCTTCGAGAAGGCCAGATCGCTGTTGAATTCGATCCAGGGCAGCGGCCGGTACTCCCCGGACAGCTCTATTCCCTGGCGGCGACTAGGTGCGCTAGCCTCGTCCTGACCGGCATCAGCGTTGTATGTGAGTTCGGAATCGAAGTCCTGCTGGAACACCGCGAATTGCAGCGAGACCTTCGGAATGATGTCGCTGCGGATTCCCAACTCCAAGCCGCTCGTTGGCGCAAGCAGTGGGGTGGTGCCGGCGGCCCCGGGCACTCCCTCGATGGGTACGGTTCCGAACACTCCGCGGACATCATCGGAGTGAAATCCCCGGCCGGCACTCAGGTAAACCTCCGTCTGCGCGAACGGCCCGAAAATCAACGTACCCTTCGGTTGAAACAGCGTC
Source organism: Steroidobacteraceae bacterium (assembly GCA_036499585.1). Lineage (GTDB taxonomy): Bacteria > Pseudomonadota > Gammaproteobacteria > Steroidobacterales > Steroidobacteraceae > 13-2-20CM-66-19. The sequence goes on along the minus strand of DASYDM010000026.1, from coordinate 4,558 downwards.
TCATGGGTGGAGCCTTGGAAGCCGGTGGTCAGGCTCGAATCGCCGGCACGATAATATTCCTCGCGCAAACCCACGACGGTCCGGAACCAGGACGTCCAGTGCGTCGTGTCCTCGAGATACGGGCCGAGATCTAGAAGATGCACGTTGTCCGCGTTGCAGATCCCCCCACTAGTGGGTACTTGCAGCGCCGATCCATCGGCCTGCTCGACAGAGCAGTAGTCCAACGGGGCGCGATGCAATGTGTGCTTGCGGAGCACCAGCGCGGTGTCGTAGCGCAATTGCAGTCCTACGGAGAGATCGTTAGTGATCGGACCCAGGGCTTGAGTGGAAGTGAATGCCGCCTGCCCGCCGGCCGTCGAACGGCTCTCGTACTGCTGCTCCTGGTCACCGTTTGTCGGATCGTCCAGATAGTGGGTGAAGTCGTTCCACAGAGTCATCGTGCTGCGGATGAAATAGGCGCTGGAGTTGAATTTCCAATCATCGCCCGACTTAGCGTAGTGACCCGACAGGCTGTAGCGCTGCGACAGATTCCCGTCAGTCGGATCGAGCGTCCCCCAACGGCTGATGAGGCCCTCTTGGACCGCGCGCAGCGGCTGGTCCGTCGTCATATTTCCTGCGCCGTGGAAGAACATGGCCGTCGCGTTGTATCCGTCGGTGTCGGTTCCGTGGCTGTACCGCACCGTACCCGCAATCTTCCGGAAGTCGTCGGGATGAGTGTACGGCCCGTCGACATGGCCATAGTAAATCCCGCCGGCTACGCGATCCTGATCGCCGAGGTAATCGGTGCCCCCTAAGAACACGTTGTAGACGCCCAGGGTGCCTCCGGCCACGGCGACCTGGTCCGGGACCTCATTGGCCAGCTTCACATGGGTCGAGGCCACCGATCCGAAGTCGCCCACCTCGGCGTGGTACGGGCCCTTCGTGTAATCGAGTCCATTCATGAACTCCGGCATCATGAAGTTGAGGTCGGAATAGCCCTGCCCGTGGGTGTTCGTGGGCCGATTGATCGGCATGTCATCCACGAAATTGGCGATATCGGTCCCGTGGTCGAGGTTGAAGCCTCGGGCGAGATACTGATTCGCCTTGCCCTCACCGGAGTGCACGGTGACGACCAGCCCGGGCACGCTTTCGAGAAGCTGTCCGACTCGGTACGCAGGACGAAGATCGAGTTCCTGCTCGGTGACCGATCCCTGGCTGGCGGTATCAGCGGTACCCAGCAGATTGAGTCGAGAGGCCGTAACGGTCACTTCAGAAAGGTCGTTCGGCGAGGGTCCGGAGGCGGCCGCGGTGACGATGGGGTCGGCGGCTGCCGTGACGATGGGGTAAGCGGCCGCGACGACGGTGGGATCGGCTGCAAAGCCGGGCGTTGCGATACCCCAAAGAATGGCCGCAACGGCGCCTCCAATGGCGCTCCTGCTCTTCGACTTCATTCGTACCCCGGAATGGATTTGCGGCTGAAACGCCACGCGAGGGTGCGATGCTGGCGAAGCCCTCGCCGGGACACAAACAAATACGGTTATTGCCGCGTTACCGCACGTTAACGCATGAGGATAACCAGTTGATCCAACTAAATTATTTCAGATCGCCAAGCGCCAGATTGAGCTCCAGTACGTTGACCCGCGGCTCGCCCAGAAATCCCAGGATTCGGCCTTGGGTGTGGACCGCTATGAGACCTTGAACGACTGCCGGAGCCACATGGCGAGCCCGCGCGACTCGAGCGGCCTGATAGTCGGCTGCCGCGACGCTGATGTCCGGGTCGAGACCACTGGCCGAGGCCGTCACCAGGTCGACCGGGACCGGCGCAGTGTTACCCGGGTCGGCGGCCCGCAGCGCCTCGATCCGCGGCTTGATGGCATCGATCAGCGCAGGGTTCACCGGCCCGAGGTTGGACCCGCCCGAAGCGGTTCCGTTGTAGGGCTGGGGCGAGGTCGCGGACGGGCGGCCCCAGAAGTACTTCGGGTCGGTGAAGCTCTGGCCGATCAGCCGCGAGCCGATGGCCTTGCCGTCCCGGGTGATCACGCTTCCCCCGGCCTGGCTGGGAAACGCCACGGTCGCAATTCCTGTCACCAGTACCGGATAGACGACGCCCGTGATGACCGTCAGCACCAGGAGGAGGATCAGCGCGGGACGCAAAAAAGTAGTCATTGGAAGTCCTCAGGCCAGGTGCGCCAGCACCAGCCCCAGATCGATCAGCTTGATGCCGGCGAACGGCACCAGGATTCCGCCGAGACCATAGATGAGCAGGTTCCGGCGTAGCAGCAAGGCCGCCCCCAGCGGACGGTACTTCACCCCTCGCAGCGCCAGCGGAATCAGAAACACGATGATCAGGGCGTTGAAGATCACTGCCGACAGGATGGCCGAGAACGGCGTGGCCAGATGCATGACGTTCAGGGCATTGAGCTGCGGATAGGTAGTCGCGAACGCCGCCGGAATGATCGCGAAGTACTTGGCGACATCGTTGGCGATGCTGAAGGTCGTGAGCGATCCCCGGGTCATCAGCATCTGCTTGCCGGTCTCGACGACCTCGATCAACTTCGTCGGGTTGGAGTCCAGGTCGACCATGTTGCCGGCTTCCTTCGCCGCCTGGGTGCCGGTGTTCATCGCTACCGCCACGTCCGCCTGCGCAAGCGCCGGTGCGTCGTTGGTGCCGTCACCCGTCATGGCGACCAGGCGTCCTTCGGCCTGGTGCTCGCGAATCAGACTCAACTTCGCCTCGGGAGTGGCTTCGGCCAGGAAGTCGTCGACGCCCGCCTCGGCCGCGATCGCCGCCGCCGTCAACGGATTGTCTCCGGTGATCATCACCGTCTTGATCCCCATGCGGCGCAACTCGCCGAAGCGTTCCTTGATGCCACCTTTGACGATGTCCTTGAGCTCGATGACGCCCAGCACACGCGATCCGTCCACGACCAGAAGCGGAGTGCTGCCGCGACGTGCGACGTCCTGGACGCTGGTGAGAATCGTCTTGGGAAACGCCTGGCCGCGTGACTCGACCCGCTTCTGAATGGCATCGGCCGCGCCCTTGCGGATCTGGCGCTCGCCGATATCGACACCGCTCATTCGCGTGTGCGCCGAAAACGCGACGAACTGCGCGCCCAGACTGTGCAGATCGCGCTCTCGCAACTGGAAACGCTGCTTCGCCAGAACGACGATGCTGCGACCTTCAGGAGTTTCGTCCGCGAGCGAGGCCAGCTGCGCAGCGTCCGCCAATTCCTCCTCTCGCACCCCGGTAGCCGGCAGGAACGCCGCGGCCTGGCGATTACCGAGAGTGATCGTGCCGGTCTTGTCCAGAAGTAACACGTCCACATCGCCAGCCGCTTCCACGGCACGACCGGACATCGCGATGACATTCGCCTGCATCATCCGACTCATGCCCGCCACTCCGATTGCGGAGAGCAACCCGCCGATCGTCGTCGGGATCAGACAGACCAGCAGCGCGATGAGAGCCGTAATCGTGATCGGTGTGCCCAGCTTGGCGACGGCCACGCTATACAGCGAGTACGGCAACAGTGTCGCGGTCGCGAAGAGAAACACGAGCGTCAGGGCGACCAGGAGAATGGTGAGTGCGATCTCGTTGGGGGTCTTTTGCCGCTTGGCGTTTTCCACCATCGCGATCATGCGGTCGATGAAGGTCTCGCCCGGATTGGCAGTGATCCGCACCACGATCCAGTCGGACAGAACGCGTGTGCCGCCCGTCACCGAGGAGAAGTCCCCTCCGGACTCACGGATGACCGGCGCCGACTCACCGGTAATCGCGCTCTCGTCGACGGAGGCGGCACCTTCGATCACCTCCCCGTCCCCGGGGATGTAGTCGCTCGCCTCCACCAACACTACGTCGCCTTTACGCAACTCGTTGGCCCTCACCCGCGTGTGGCTGGTGCGGTCCTGCACATTGGTCAGCTTCTTCGCTGACACCGTCTGCTTCAGTCCACGTAGTGCCGCCGCCTGCGCCTTGCTGCGCCCTTCCGCCAGCGCCTCGGCAAAGTTGGCAAACAGCACGGTGAACCACAGCCACACGGCTACGTTCGCTATATACCAGGCCGGAGCCTCCCCATGCCCTCCGAGGGCCTGGAACCAGAGCACCGTAGTGACGATGCTGCCAACGTACACGACGAACATCACCGGATTGCGCCACTGCACGCGCGGGTCGAGCTTGCGAACGCAGTCCACCATCGCCGGCCCGAGCAAGGCGCGATCGAACATCGAGAGCTTGCGCCGGACGTTCGGCTTGCGCTCCTCGGCCACAGACTCCTGGGGGGCCGCAACGGCGGCAGTACGTGTCATATCAACCATTTCAGCCACCCCAGAAAATTAGGTGTTCGATGACAGGTCCCAGTGCCAGCGCGGGGACAAACGTGAGTGCGCCCACGAGCAGCACAGTTCCGAGCAGCAAGACGACGAATGTCGGCCCGTGCGTCGGCATGGTGCCCGCGGTGACCGGTACGCGCTTCTTGGCGGCGAGCGACCCTGCGATTGCCAGCACGGCGATGATCGGCCAATACCGGCCGAGCCACATCACCAGCCCGAGCGCCGAGTTGTAGAAAGAAGTATTCGCAGAAAG
>DASYDM010000025.1:0-196707 GCA_036499585.1 Steroidobacteraceae bacterium | reverse complement strand
TCTCATTCAGGAGATCGTGTGGCTGGGCGATACTCCCGTGGCAACGGTAAGACTTGAGACGTGTGGGCTTTCAATCTTCTACATTCACACCGACCACTTGAATACCCCGAGAAAAATCAGCCGGCGTAGTACGGCGGAGCTGGTGTGGAGCTGGGAAAGTGATCCGTTTGGGACCACGGCGCTGAACGAGAACCCCTCAGGGCTGGGGACGTTTTCCTTCAACCTGCGGCTCCCAGGTCAATACTTCGACCAGGAGACGGGGCTCAACTACAACTACGCGAGGGACCTTGACCCCGGCACCGGAAGATACGTTGAGAGCGATCCCATCGGACTCAAAGGTGGAATAAACTCCTACAGCTACGCTGACGGAAACCCGGTCTTCGAGTTTGACAGGTTCGGTCTAATGGGCTTTGGGGGCGGTGGTGCGGCAACGCACGCGTCCAGCACACCGGTTCCTTGCAAGCAATGCGAGGGCACTGATCGGGCGACCTTTACAATAGGTGGGGGATGCGCCATGGGCGATGTCCAGTGTTCGATGGCGCTGCAAGCCGCGGGATTCAAGCCGCCGTTCTGGCCGCATAAGAGAACGTATTCGCAGAGCTGCCTCGTGACGCTTGGCATCGGGGCAAAAGTGGCCGAGATTACGGCAGTTGACGTCGGGTTAAAGCAAGTGCCTACCATTGTGCCGGTGGTTTGGATATGCCGAGGACGTAGCTGCAGCTGTCGGCCGTGCAGCGAGCAGGGCATTCGGATGGCCTGCCACGGCCGCCGGTGGCGTTGAACGAAATCGCACAAAAGTGCGAGTGCAAGGATGGGCAGTAAGTTGGCTGAGTCGAGCGCAAACAACCGCCGCGGATCGCGGCAGATGATCATCGGCATAGTAGCGGCTGTCGGAATCACAGCGGCGCTGGTTTACAAACTGATTTGGCCGTGGACAGGATGGCGAACGGATGTGACTTTCCTGGGAATTACATTGATTGGCATCTTCGCGGCCTCACGTCTGAAGAAGCGCGAGTGAGGTTTGCTGACGTCCTTCTCCTTCAGCCGGCGTCGGCCCGGTCAATACTTCGACTCAGAGACGGAGATAGTTGCGGGGGAGCTAGGACGTGGTCGATACCCTCGGCGGCAAGATCGCGCGAGTCGGGCAGGGGAGGAGCTTTGTTACACGCTCCAGGGCGGATCCGAGCGGGCATCTGGTGGAAACGCTCTCACGCCTCCAACAACTTGCTCGCGCTCATCCGCCCGGTAGCGGGGGTCAATGCCGTGGGTGCGACGGTGACGTCAACAGCTCCCTGATGTCACGCGGGTCACGCCCATCAGCCGCTCGCCCGCGCTCGGGCGGGTGAGCGAGACGGTCCAATACGCCACGGCGCATTACACGGCGCAGCACGTCGCAGGCGGTCTGGACTTGGGAGAGCGACCCGTTCGGGACGACAGTGCCGGATCAGAATCCGTCGGGCCTGGGGACGTTTTCCTTCAACCTGCGTTTCCCGGGGCAGTACTACGATTCAGAGACGGGGTTGGCATACAACGGAGCTAGGGACTATGACGCCGCCACGGGAAAGTATGTTGAGTCGGATCCGATCGGGCTGAAGGGCGGGGTCAGTACCTACGCCTATGTCGACGGATCTCCGACCTCGAATACTGACCCGTGGGGTCTACAGGGCTTCCCGGAGGTTGATCCGATCGAGGAGCTTCCACCTGCGGTGCGCGAATCGAACCGATGGAACGACCCTTGGCGCCAAATGGGGCGGGAATTCTCTCATCCGCCGTTGCCGTTTCCGTCAGCTCCGAAGCCTCAATGCACGATACAGTGCCCGGCACAAGATGAGTGTAAGATACCCGTCGCTGCGCAAGGTGTGCCGGTACCGGGACAGCAGGGATGCTATATGCGATGCAGCACAGGGCCATTTCTGAGCGCGGTCCCCACCGCACCCGCGCCCCCGACACCACCGCCACGGCAGATGTCGCGTGGCGACTGGTTCAACCTGGCAAAATTGATCCGAGCAATCATAGGGAGTTGGTGAAGCGTGAAGAGCCTATGAATAACATGCGCCACTTTGCCTGGCCGGTGTTGGTTGTCATTTGGTTGGTGTTTCTGGCTCTTCCTCTATGGTTCCTGATTGCCGCGCCGAATGTCCTTCTCAACAACGACGGGTTGGCGGGTATCTACATTGCACTTTCGCAGTTGCTTGGCGAGCGAGCGGCCCGCTGGGTGTTCGGCGGGTTGTGGTTTGCGACAAACCTGCTGGTATTTTGGCGGGTTATGCTCAGCAAGAAGCGGCATGAACTTGGCCCGTCACTGGACCTAGACGACTACGGATAGCAGACTTTGACCCCCGGCCAGGCGCTGTATCGAGAGCGATCCGATCGGACTCGCCGGTGGCTTCGCCCGAGAACCAAGAGAATAAGTCCTGACTGCCGTCTTATACCGACCGCTCGCCCGCGCACTGGCGGGTGAGCGAGGCTATTCGTATGACGACGCCTCCCGAATCACCGGCATCGCCGACGGGGGCAACTCGGCGTTGTCCTGGGGCTACGGGTACGACAGCCTCGATCGTCTGAACAGCGCGGCGACCACCACCCAATCTCAATCATTTACCTATGACGCGAACGGAAATCGCCTGACTCAGGGCGGGGACGTGAGCTCGACGTTCACAGTCGATGCGGCGAGCAATCACTTGACCAGCGTGGCGGGAGGCCTCGGTCGGACGTACGCCTATGATTCGGCGGGCAACACGACGAGCTACGGCGGGACTACGTTCACGTACAACGCGGCTGGGAGGATGGTGCTCGCGAGCAACTCCGCGGGTACCACGGCTTATGTTTACAACGTCCTGGGGCAGCGGATCCGGAAGTCCAGTGCGGCCTCCGCGACGATCTTTGCCTATGATGAGGCGGGACACGTGATCGGAGAGTACGATTCGAGCGGGAATCTGATCCAGGAGATCGTGTGGCTGGGAGACACACCGGTGGCTACCGTGAGACTTGAAACCTGTGGACTGTCGATCTTCTACATTCACACCGACCACTTGAACACGCCAAGAAAAATCAGCCGGCGTAGTACGGCGGAACTGGTGTGGAGCTGGGAGAGCGATCCATTCGGGACGACTGTTCCGAATGAGAGTCCATCGGGACTCGGTCAGTTCACCTTCAACCTGCGCTTCCCAGGCCAGTACTACGATCAGGAGACGGGGCTGAGCTACAACGGCGCGAGAGACTTCGACGCCGGTGCGGGGAAGTACATAGAGTCTGATCCGACAGGACTTGAGGCGGGTATCAACACCTACAGCTATGCGGCGACGAACCCTGTGTCACTTGTCGATCCCAGTGGGCGCAACGTAACCATGGTGTGTAGACCCTTGTCTCTTGTGGGAAAGATCGGCGGTTCTTTGCCCGTACATTGTGGAGTGATAGTGTGGCACTGGTCGACGGACTGCCCGCCGAAGAAGATCGTAGATCGGCAGTTTTCACTTCCGGGTTTCGGTCAACGTCCCACAATTGATCCAAACAACCCGACTTACCGAGACGATCGAAATGCCTTCACCAACCCGGGGCCGAATGACTTGAATTACAACATAGATATACCGGCTGGAATGTCGCAGGCACAGTTCGACGCCGCAGTTATTGATAGCGGAAAGGGGTACGTGCTTCCAGGTCCATACTCACTGCAGGGCCCGAATTCCAATACCGCTGCAAATGATATTATTCGCGGAGCCGGCGGAGTTCCTCCTTCAGTTTTAACTGCGCCAGGTCAGGACTACAGCACCAACTGGCTCCTTCAGCACCTCCGCCCGTGATCTCAGCGTGGCAAAGGGCCGCCAGACTGCGGGTGTTGTTCTCGGGGAGCGCCGTTCTAGCCATGCTCGCCCTGATAGCCGCCTGCTCCGGGATGGTCGAACAAAGGACCATCACGGAAGGGTCCTATGACGGCCTGCAGATCGGTCAATCGAAGCACGATGCATTCATGCGCGCGCAGGCCTTGGGTGCGCGCTTCATTCGTTCGACGCAGTGTGGTGGATTCCTGCTGTCAAGGGAGGGCCTGGGGCTTTGGTCCTCCCTGGATGACTTTGACGGACTAGAGCTCGAGGAACCCTCAGGTCGCACGGAAGTGGACTTCTCGAGGGGGAGGGTTTCAAGAGTGGCAGACTCTGCGCACGGCTCGCTCGCTCCTAAGCTCGGAGAATCCACCGCTGAGGTCCGCGATCAGCTTCGATCGCTGCTGGCAACCCGGCGCGATCTGACCGTGCGTCCTGTGCTGCGCGGCGTTGAGGGAGAGGTGGTCAACTTGAGCCACCTCACCGAGGCGGATGAGCGGCTGGTTCGCGTTTGCAACACATGGGACTTTGAGATCCCGTCTATTAAGCCGGCTGGCGCGTACTACACACTGACCTTCGATTCCTCCGGGCTTAAGTCCATTGCCTATCGCAGGCCACGGGTGCGAGTCGACTGACTGTCTCGTTGTGTGTTTTGCCCTGACGGGCCGGTGAACAAACCTGTTGAGTAGCGTATCCGGCGGGCTCACACGCACGTACTCCTACGATTCGGACGGGAATACGGGAATACGATCAGTTGCGCTGGAAACACGTTCATGTACAACGCGGTCGGTCGTGTGTGTGCTGGCGAGCAACTCGAACGGAACCGCCGCTTATGTTTACAACGTCCTGGGGCAGCGGATCCGGAAGTCGAGTGCGACCTCCGCTACGATCTTTGCCTACGATGAAGCCGGACATCTGCTCGGGGAGTATGATCTCAGCGGGAATCTCATTCAGGAGATCGTGTGGCGATACTCCCGTGGCAACGGTAAGACTTGAGACGTGTGGGCTTTCAATCTTCTACATTCACACCGACCACTTGAATACCCCGAGAAAAATCAGCCGGCGTAGTACGGCGGAACTGGTGTGGAGCTGGGAGAGTGACCCGTTCGGAACGACGGTGCCGAATCAGAATCCGTCCGGACTCGGAACGTTCGCCTTCAACTTAAGATTCCCGGGGCAGTACTTCGATGCAGAGACTGGGCTCACCCAGAACTACATCAGAGACTACGACGCGACCACCGGGAAGTACGTTGAGAGTGATCCTGTCGGGCTAGGAGGCGGAAGCTACTCAACGTACGCGTATGCCGGAGGGAGCCCGACCGCGTATGTGGATCCGACTGGGCTAGATTCGATGAGCTGTCGCGCAATACTGACGGGGATCGGCGCGCTAGTCGGTGGGGGTGCTGGTTACGCGTGCGGATGCGCTGCGGGAGGCGTTCTGGGCGGCGCAGGAGGCACACTTGTCGCGCCGGGTCTCGGAACGGTTGGGGGTGCCGCAGCTGGATGTGGGGCGGCTGGCCCTGCGGGTGCTGCGGTGGGCGCTGCGGCAGGGGCAGCAGCTGGCTCTTCGGCCGCGGACGCGATGTGCACCACCACGCAAGATCCGGATCGTTGTGAAAAAGCAAAGCAAGATGCACGTTCTCGGTACAATAGGCTCGTGTCTAAGCGTATTCCTCAATATGAGAGCGGAGGAACGAGAGGCCCAGATGCAACCCACTATGAGTCGATAATACAACTTCAGTCCGCGTTGAAGGACGCGATTCGGCGAGTGAAGTTGTATTGCAAGCCACTTCCATAGGAACTTCCGGAGTGGGAGCGTGTCGCCAATCTAGTCATCACTCCGCAACACTAACGGCCATGAACAACGTACCTCCGATACGAGTTCCTGACGCACTCTCGTCGAGTATCGACTACGGTGCATTAAACGACGATCAACGCAATAGCCTGCTGGCTCGAATCATTCACTGCCGGGAGATTGGGGCCGCTGCTGAGAATGCCGCCTTGCTGCAAGGTAGCGAGCTTAGCGACTGCGTCGACGATATCGAGCTGGACGCATTTTCCGTGATGAGTTCGTCGTCCGATTCCAGTCGAAGTGTTTCAGCATATCGTATCCATTCTTCCTGGACGTTCGAAAGTGATAAGGATCGTCTGTCTGCGAATGTAGACGGAGCCGCATGGGAGTTTCTCCGTGCGGAATCGTTTCTACTCGAGTCGACGGAAGCAGCGCTCAAGGCATGGCTTACGCATTGGGCATCTGTGATGCGCAAGACGCTGGTGCGATTTGAAGAATCCTCGACTTACACAGAGGCGGTGGCGCAACTTATCGTGTTGGATGCCCTCGTGGCCGCAGTCCTTGTCTTTACTGCAGCGTTTCGGTTGCGGCCAGCCTCCGACACGTAACTGCAACTCGATAAGGCCTCACGAGTCACGGGACCACTGACGGCGGCGATGCCTCGTTGTCACATCGCAATTCTGGCCTATGCGACCTATGAGCCTTTCGGCGCGGTGAGCGGCTGCACCTGGCGGAATGGGACGGCTGCGGTGCGGACCTACGACGGGGACGGAAACGTCTCGACCATCAGCAGCGCCGGGGCCAAAACCTATACCTACGATGACGCGTCCCGGATCGTAGGGATCGCCGATGGCGCTAACTCGGCGTTGTCCTGGGGCTACGGGTACGACAGCCTCGATCGCCTGAACAGCGCCGCCACGACCACGACATCACAGTCGTTCACGTACGACGCGAACGGAAATCGCCTGACTCAGGGCGGGGGATGTGACCTCCACGTTTACCGTGGATGCCGCGAGCAATCGCCTGACTGGCGTCTCGGGAGTAAGCGTCCGATTAAACCGTATTGCCCTGCGTGTCTGTTGGGGTAGAAGATCGCACATCATTAGATGGGCACGTATACGTGCCCGCGTAGGATTGGGCGCGTCGGCAGATACTCGCCGGCGAAGGGGCGGTTCTTGTAGACGGATCCGATTGGCCACCGAGGTGGCATGAACTTGTATGCGTATGCGGGGAATGACCTCATCAATGGCACCGATCCGAGTGGGCGGTGTATCGAGTTCGTGCTCGGGGAGACCACGGTGGACGGGATTCGGTTTGACGACCCGCAGCCGGCTGGCACGGAAGATGACTGTGCTCCACCGCTGCCGAACATCGGCGATCCTAATAGTGGCCCCTCGATTGCGCCGTTTACCCCCACTGACATCCCCGGCTACGACGCAAACTCAATCCCGATGGGGGACGTCAATTTGACGCCGCCGACAAATCCATGGACCCAGTGCAAGAGCGAGAGCAAACTTGGGAAAGTTGCAGAGGCGTTAGACCAAGTAGGAACCCGAGCATCCAGAGTAGCGCTCGTCAGTGGAGTAGCTGCCTTGGCGACATCCGAGACGATCATTGGGGGTATCTCGTTCGGTGGAATCGCGGCGGCCTCGGGGCTTCTGTCCGTCGGAGCGAATGTGACTGCGGGCGTGCTTAAATTCGCTGATGCAAGCTACAAAGGGGCACTGACATCGGCGGCGTCAGTGGGCTTAGGATTGCTAATACCGAAAGGACTGCAGAATTTAGCACCGGCCGCCAGGGGCTTCGGCGGCGAAGGTCGAAAACAGTTTGGAGAGGTGTTGGCGGAAGCCGAAGGGGAAGCCGGGAGCAGTGCGACCGAGGCTATGATATGTCCGTGACAGAGTGGGCGCAGCGAGTTGGATGGACGTTGGTGTTCTTTGCGATCGGTATCGTTGTCGACATGGCGTGCAAGTACAGAGTTCAACTCATTTACGCCGCATCTCATCGAGGTGTACGGCGTGAGGCGAGAGCCCTTACACGGCCGGCGATCAGACACGTTTTCGTCTTTTTAATCACGTGTGCCGCCGAGTATCTGCGGTTTGAGCGGGTACAAGATCCATTGTCAGCCGGCGTGCTGATCTTGTACGCACTCATCATTGTCTATGTGTTGCTGCTGGGTCGCGATTCGATACGAGAGATCAAGCAAGGTTCGGACTAGCTCAAAGGTAATTGGGGAGTGGCGGAGATCAGATCACCTCGAATTTCACCTCGGCAAAGAAATTCGAGTGGGCGCATGGCGTCCGGCGCTTCCCGCCAAGATGGGTCTGACTAAGGTGATGGTCAAACAGTGTTGTTTGCGTCACCCACCGGGGGGCCAGCTTCTCGCGCATCGCCGACGGGATGAACTTGAAGTACGCCTGCTCGATCATCTGCAAACGCGTGCCCGTTCGCGCGCCTACCGTCAAGGGATCGATGTTATGCACCTGCAGCAGCTCGCTGATCCGGGCGTGGCGGAAACTGTTGGCGGCTGGTCTGAACGCGCGCGCTCGCGCTCTGGCGAGGGCGCGGGTTGTCGAAGCCGGGATTTATCATTTCAAGGCGCGAGCCTACCATCCGGGGCTCGGACGGTTCTTGCAGACGGATCCGAGCGGGTTTGCGGGCGGAATGAACCTGTATGCGTATGCGGGGAATGATCCGATTAACTTCCGTGACCCGTTAGGCCTGGACTCTCAAGTCACGGTGCCGGGGTGCGGTCCGAACTCGACGTATTACGTCTGCCGCGACCCGACCATGTCGCTCGATGATCTGGAACGACTGGAATTTTTCGAATGGATGGCCGCGATGGCCACCCCCTCTAACAGTGAGCCGCCGCAAGGGAATTTGCCGACGGTGACGGTTGGCGCATCACGTTCCTCATTGCAATGGTTCTGGCGTTGGTGGCAAGGGGTTACTGAGTCCTACAAGAACGTGGATTCCGGACTGACTGCGGAGGATGACGCCCGTTTGCAGAGCTTCCATTCCATTTTTGCGAGAGGAAGCGCTATATTTGTGCGGGCGGATGGAACGATGAGAGTGGGTCGAGTCATGAGTCCCAAGGAGTTGGCAGCGATGCGCGCCTCTGGTCGGCTCGTTGAGAGCTGGAACAACGGTGTTACAAGCGTTAGCCTTCCAGCGAACCCGACAACATATCGGGCAGGCGGCTCGGGCGACGTCTACGTGGAGTTTGATGTGCCCGCATCCGCGATCGGATGCTGCGGACGGAGTTACCGCGAAGATTTATGGCCCGGGCAGTTTGGCAGGGGATTTGTACGGAGTTACTGAAATGCCGCCGGTGACAAATATCGTTGTACCGGAGTTGCCATGACCACCGGAATCGTCAGTCAGCTCGCGTCTTGGATCCGAGAGCATGCCGCTGACCTGAGACAACAAGGAATACAAATTGAGGAGCGGATTCCGGACCAGGCTTCGCCTTCCCCGTGGAAAGCGAGTGTGGGTCTGATTTTCAACGATATTGTTGTGACTTATACGGTGTGGGAACGCACGATCCTTCAGACGTCTCTCATCGTCTTTAACGCCAACACGAGACGGACCGTGTTCTTCAAGGATTCGGAGCCAGAGACGCCGGGTGTCGTCAATCCAGATTTGGACGACGTCGTGAAGAAGCTCGCGAGCGGCGAGTACAGCAAGATGTCGTCTTCTCAGTGACCGTGTGAACACAACCTGTTGCCACAAGGGAATCAGAGTTCGCCCGCTTTGGCCGCTCTCGGGCTGCGGGGATCTATTTCGGGGGCCATGAATGTCGCATGGATCGAAAAGGGCGCCTTTGAGCGGGTCCAGCAGGAATTTACGAGCCGCGGAGGCTTAAGCCCCCGGGTTCGAACCATCCTGTTTTGGTCTTATATCGTACTGTCACCTATGTCTGTCATTGTCACGGCCGCGGTGCTCGGGGGCAAACATGCGCCAGGGGCTGCCTGGATGCTCCGGTGAGACCGCGCGAAATCCGTGTTCGGCGCTGCGCGCCCAGATTTGTCTGGCGAGGGTGAAAGAGTGGAACGGAGGCCGACCCCGCGCGATTCGCAGGGTGCGAGCCGCCGGGTCGGAGTTGGCGATGGAGGGTTAGCGAACGCGGAGTGGCTAGGGTCAGTGAGGTCAGATGGCGTGGCTCGAGTCACGCACAACCGCCAGCTTCTCGCGCGTCGCCGACGGAATGAACTTGAAGTAGGCCTGCTCCATCATGTGGCAGCTGGTGCCTGTTTGCGCCGCGATCGGCCGTGCGTCGATGTTGTAGGTCGTCGGTCTGAAAACGCGCGCTCGCGCTCTGGCGAGGGTCGTTTTGAGTGCCATGCTATGCCTCATGGCGATCTTCCTGATGGCTGGCCGGCGAGTGTGGAAGGATGAGCGTCGATCGAAGTGAGGAGAAATCGCATGGGCGGGTCCTCACGGGGTACACGCCGTCGCGTCCGCTCATCGAGCGCCAGAAGCGGAAGTAGGGAGGCTCGGCGAGCCTCACGGGGAATGCGCAGCGGGATCGCGGCGGAGGCCTCGTCAGTCGAGCGGTCCGCTCAATCGAGAGACGCAAAATAGGAGAGGCCGCGTGAGCGGCCTCCGTGTAGGTTCGATGGTCAGCCCGAAGGTGAGTCTCGAATCTACGGGCTTACGATCGCTCGACTGGCCATCGCATTCAATTCCTGACCCACCCGAGTCGCTGCCGGTGGTGTCCTACACGGCGGCGTGCACCGGCTGGCGTTCGCCCGAGCAGCAGTCGCGCGCGGCGGGGTTGTCGGCAGACCTCGCGCGGACCGCCGCGGCCTTAAGGTTGGCGAGACGCCGGTTCCAGCGCGACAGTGCCCGCCGGCGCTTGCGATCGTAGTCGTGTTGGTCGTAGTGGCGCTTCTGCACCCCGCCCAGGCCGTGACTTTGGATATGCGCTCGCACGTCGGAGTTCACCCCGAGCTCCGCCATCATCGTCTCGGCCGTGCGCCGCAGGTCGCGCAGCTGAAAAGGCTCGCGCGCCTCGCGCGCGGTCACCATTTCACGCGAGATCTCAGTCACCCATTTGCTCGGCGTCGCCGGATCCAAGGCCGTCTCACCGTCGTCGGAAAAGAGGGGCGCATCGAAGCGCTTAAGCGCAGCGAGTCGCCGGTGCACAATGGCGAGCGCCTGTCCCGGCAGAATCACCGGATGCTCGCGCGCGTGGACGCGCGCGCCTTTGGGATCGAGGAGGGTGAGGATGCCGGAGGAGGGGGTCACGTCCACCCCCCGGGCCCGCAGCAGCTGCGTGGGCCGCTGCCCACCGCTGTAGAGATCCACTTCCAGCGCATCGCGCACGGCGCCCGGCGGCAGGGCCTCGAGGCGAACTAAAAAGAATCCCAACTCTTCCCGCGACAGGTGGCGCTTGCGCGTGCGATTGAACTTCGCGAACGGACGCGAGGGAATGCTCGCCACCGGATTGACCTCGATTCCAAAGGCCTGGAACGCCGTGGGGATCGTGGGATCGGCTTTGGCGGCGATCGCGAGCGCGTACGCGCTGCGCGCATAGGATCGAAGCTTCCCGGCCGTGCGGCCTTTGCCCGCCTCCACCACTTTGCCGATCAGTCGTACCCAGGCGTTGACGTCCACGTCTTTGGCCGCGCGAAGACGCAATCCCGGTTCCGCGGCCAATACGTGATTGTGCAACACGTTCTCGGCATCGCGAGCAGAGGGTTTCTGGAGCGCTTTGAGGTGCGAGACGTAGACTTCAAAGAGCTTCTCGAGCGTGGTATGGGTCGCGGCGTGCGCCTCGGCTTGGGCTTGCTTTTGGGCAGCCTGGGCGGCGTGCTCACGGCCTTCCTGCTCGCGATGCAGATGCGCGTGAAGATCGGTCACCCCGCTGCGGAGCAGCCGCGACAGCTCGGCGGCACGGTCGCGAGCTTGCGCGAGCGACACTCCGCGCTGACCCGTCGCGTCAAAGTGTCCCAAGAGTAGAAATCGCTTGCGCCGAGGGTCAGAAAAATAGCGAAAGTAGAACTCGACTCCACCGGCTCGACTGCGACCGAGCAGCCTGCCGCCGCCGCGGGGCCCTCCGTCGGATAGCCAGCGGTCGATCCCGCGCCACGGGGCGCGTAGCGTCTGACTCGTGAGTTTGCTCATTGGCGCTCGTCCCTGGACCTGCCGCAAATCCTACGCTTTTTGGTTGCAGTATGGTTGCAGTAGCGCGGTGGCTTACGGCGGACGGCGGATGACGACCAAATTCAGAATCGATTCGAAATCAACAACATAACAGTCAACGGCGGACGATGTTGGACCAGGGTGGACGATGCGTGGCTGCCTTTTAATCCGCTGGTCGAGGGTTCGATTCCCTCTCACCCCACTAATAAAATCAGCGGCTTACAGCCTCTTCTTCCTGACGGTTCTCGCGTCATCTGTGTCGCCGTAGCAGTAGTGCGGCGCCTTCCAGTTCGGGCTGGCGGTACTGAGGCCACGCCGAGTTTCCGAACAAACCTCGGCGAGAATTCAGACCCTACCGGTGCTCTGTCCGGCATCGGATAACCCTGGACGCCGGTATCGGCGTTCGTGCCCCTGCGACCGTCTTTGTCCGCTCGAATCTTTTCTCGCTTGTGCTTCATGCTCTCGTCCACGCGTACAGTCGGATGTGCGCGTGAATGTCGTTAGGGAGGATCTGACATGCCAGGATCGACGTTGTATTCGATCGAGGAAGCGCGCGAACTGTTAGGCGGGATCGCGCGCGATACGCTCTACAAACTCCTGCGAACCGGACGACTCGCCAGTACCGTCGTGGTCGGCGGCGCTTCATCTCCCAAGGGCTCTGGACGCATACGTGGCGGCCCACACCACGACGACCGTGGCGCCCACTGCCGCCGACCTAGGACCGCGTCGGTCGGCGTAGAGTCGGCCCCCATGACTGGCTCACTAACTCGCATCATCTCGGGCGGCCAGACGGGCGTCGATCGCGGTGCCTTGGATGCGGCGCTGGAATTGTCCTTCCCGTGTGGCGGGTGGTGTCCGGATGGTCGGCAGGCCGAGGACGGCGTGATTCCCGATCGCTATCCCGTGGCCGTGCTGGCCGGTGCCGGCTATCGAGCGCGGACGCGCCAGAATGTCGAAGACTCCGATGCCACGTTGATTCTGAGCGACGGCGAGCTCACGGGTGGCACGGCGCACACGAAGCGTTTCTGCACGGGGCGGGGCAGGCCGTGTCTCGTCGTCGATGCAGCGGCGATGTCGCCGTCGCAGGCGGCTAAAGCGGTGGTCGCGTTCTTGGGTGTGCCGGGGCGCACGCCCCCGATCACGGTGCTCAATGTGGCAGGTCCGCGCGCGACTGGCTGGCCCGACGGGTACGCGTACGCACGGGCGGTTGTGAGGGCCGTGATCCAGGCAGTGCGGTAGGGCCGCGTATGGGCCCAACCGAATGCACTGGGGTGAGAACTTCGACCGGTCCCTTTCTAGTGAGGCGTTACCCACCGCTTCACCGCCTCGGTGGTGTCCGCGGGCGTGGTGTTAAAGCAGATCCGTGCGCCTGGGGCGAGCGCATGCACCAGGTTGAGAATCTCTTCAAACAGCAGCAGATTGCGAGACGGCTGTCGCAGCCCCGCACCGATCATGACGCAATCGAATCCTCGGGTACGCAATGCGCTCTCCACCACGCGCGCCGCGGTGGCACCGAGGTCGACTAGACAATTCACCACGTCATAGCCACTGTCGCTCAGATTGCGCAACTGCGTGTCGATGAAGTTCCTGACGAGTTGCGGCGTCAACCCGGGAATTTCCTTCACATCGACGAACTCCGGATCAATGCCGATGGCTAAGACTGTTCTCTTGAAGCTGGAAACGGACGTGCCCACGCTAGGACTCCTCTGCCACCATCGGTTTGTCCGCCGCCGCGGTGCGGGTCCGTAGGACCCGCTCAAGGATCACCGCGCGTAAGGTTTGCAGAGTTTGCATGCCGCATCCTTAAGTGTGCGAACGTCCTGAGCAAATCCGGCGCGTGCGAAGGATCCTGTGCAGTGTATGGCGCCATCCTTTCACTGCAAGCGGTGCCTTGAACGCGCGGTTGGCCGCATTCCCGCATTGACGACCCAGTCCCGCCGGTTGAATGCCGGCAGGGAGCGAGCGCCGACTGTCCGCAATGTGCGGCCAACACTGGAAAGGGTTAAGACCACTCGCGAACGACTCGCGCGGACGTGGCGACGGCATGAATCACGGATCCGCGCTCAGCCAGACGTGATTCCACGGGCTTTCTGATGCCCGTTTCAGAAAGCCCGATCGCGCACATCGCGGCCCACGATGGGTAGATACAGCCTTACCCGAGCCTGTGCCTCAAATCGGGACCCCTCCTGCGGCCGATCGATCCAACGGGGGTGCAATGCGCGTGTCGTGGTGTTGGACCTGGGGGTGGCGATCCTCTCGCGAGTCGCAGAGCCGATCGAGACACATCGAGGCCTTCCTGGGGATCCGACCGATCTGCACAGTCGCTACTTGGAGGCGACGGTGGGGGAGCTGACGATCGCCTCGCTGTATCTGCCCAACGGCAATCCGGCACCGGGCCCGCGGTTTGAGTACAAGCTTCAGTGGCTCGCCCGTCTTCAACAGCATGCAGCGCAATTGCGCGCGAGCGGTGCGGCGGTCGTTCTGGCCGGAGACTTCAATGTGATTCCGGAAGAGGTTGATGTCTATGCGCCCGAGCGCTGGCTGGACGATGCGTTGTTTCGCCCGGAGGTCCGCGAGGCTTACCGGCAGTTGCTCGCGCAGGGTTGGACGGATGCGCTTCGGGCGCGCCATCCGGGCGAGCGGATTTATACGTTCTCGAAGTACTTGCGTAACGCGCTCACTCGCAATGCTGGTTTACGAATCGATCACGTTCTGTTGAGTCCTGTGGCCGCCTTGCGTTTGAGCGATGCGGGTGTGGATACGCACGTCCGCCATTGGGAGAAGACCAGCGATCACGCACCGAGCTGGATTGAGCTGGTTTAAGGATCAATGGAGCAAACGCCGCGTCCCGTCCCCCAACAGTGCCGTCAGCTTGGCGGTCTGTATGGGTCCGCGCTTTGCCGATCGAATTTGTGTGGTCGCATCGTGTTATATAGGACGCGACCGATGACTTGCGTCGGTCACCTGAAATTGCCGCGCTTGCGGTCGAGACACTTCGCGATTGCGTGCATCGTCTAACGAGCCGGGGATTACACCACCCGGCGGGGAGGAGAGGATGTTAACAATGCGTTTAGCCAGTGCAGCGATGCTGCTGCTATCGGTCCCGGCATTCGCTGGAAACCTGTGCGTCAATCCCCGCGGCGATGGAGGCTGCGAGAAGACCCTTCAGAGTGCGATCAACGCGGCCAGTCCGGGCGACACGATTAACGTCGCCAGCGGTAAGTATTCGGGCAGCGTCATTGTCGATCGATCGATCGCGTTGGTTGGCGCAGGCCTTCGCAGCACGGTTATCGATGCGACCGGCGCATCCAACGGCATTCACGTTGACGGCTTCGATCACGCCGGGTTGAGTCGGGTCATCATTCGAGGCTTTACCGTGGAGAACGCAAACCATCAAGGCATTCTGGTCACGAACGCCTCCGATGTCACGATCACCGACAATCGCGTGACCGGTAACGACCGCGCCATTCAGTTGCAATCGAACGCGGCGCCGACGTGTCCGGGCCTTCCGCCCTATCTGGCGGCGTTCCAAGGCATGGATTGCGGTGAAGGCATTCAACTCAGCGGCGTCACGAACTCCACGGTCGCCGGAAACGTCGTCGATCACAACACGGGGGGCATTCTGGTCACCGACGATACCGCGCCGAACCACGACAATTTCATCACCAACAATGTCGTTCGAGATAATCCCTATGACTGCAGCATCACGCTGGCCACACACGACCTGAATCCCTCGCAGGGCTTGCCCGCCAAGGGCGTCTACCATATCACCGTGAGTGGCAACACGGTCATACGCAACGGGCTGGCAAACGGTGAGGGCGCCGGAGTCGGCATCTTCGCGCCGACGCCGGGTTCGCAGAACTGGGGAAACGTGATCATCGACAACACGCTCGTGGACAACGGGTTGCCCGGCGTGACGGTCCACTCCCACGCACCGGGCCAGAATGTGAACGGACACCTGATTGCGAACAACACCATTTACGGCAACGGGCCCGACGCGGAGTCCGGGTCGACGCAGAAGGCGGGCATTGCGATCACGGCCGATCCGGGCGCGGGCCCGATCAACGGCATCCGGCTTTCGGGCAACCGAATTTTCGGGGAAGGTGTCGATGTCGTCTTCAATGCGCCCGGAGAGTTGGTTGCGCATCTGAACAGTTTCTTTGATAGCACGGGCGTGGCGAATCTCGGCCCGGGCTCGGTCGATGCGACGCTGAACTGGTGGAAGTGTGCGCGTGGACCGGGCAGTCCCGGATGCGGTTCGGCCACCGGCTCGAACGTGCAAGTCGCCCCGGCGCTTGACCGACCGGATACGGATCACTAGGCCCCCCTGACGGACCGATACGGCGGGAAGCCAGACGGCAGCCAGGCCCCTATATTGGCTTGGCTGCCGGGTCCATGCGCCCGGTGCATACGTCTGGGAAGCGGTAAATCGCTCTGGCGAGAATGTCTGCTCCATAGGGTACGCGCACCGTACGCGCCCGAGACGCTCCGGTTACCGCTGGGTGTGGGCAAATGGGGCGGTTTGATGACGATGTCACGAGGCGGTGCCATCCTTCGCGTCCGACGATTCCTGTGACGTCAAGACCGCCTGCACCAGCAGGTTCTCGACCTCGGCGACCGTCAGATTCAGGCGCGCGACGATCTCGGGATACGACAGGTCGTACACCTTGCGCAAGGTGTACGTGCGGCGGACGTCCATCGGAAGGCTCTGAACACACTTCGTGAGCCTGGCTATCTCCGGATCGTGCGCCGGTGCGTGTGTGCATGTCATTTTGCACCGAGGCATGCCGATGCGACGACGGCGGCCGTCGGAAGGTTCTTCGAACAGTGGGGGACGGACGTCGTCTTAGAACTACCACTCCGAGACTGCCGTGCGGAGCACCCTCGCGGGCGAGGGCGTCGGCGACCAGCTGTTCGGGTGGGACGTTGAGGACGACGGCGAGATCGCGAATGACGCCTAACGTGGGCATCCGACTGCCCGCTCGAGAAGAGACGGATAAGTGCGATCGAAGCCGCCGCGCAGCGAGAGTTCCTCCTGACTCAACCCGCGTGCTTCGCGCGCGGCGCGCAGGGCCGCGCCGAAGGCGCTGCGTAGGGACTGCGTGCTGTGACGGCTCACAAAGATTCGATCGCCCGCAAACCCGCGAAGTCTTTGCGGGCGGTTGGAAGAGGGGGGATGGACGCGGGATACGCGGTGAAGTTCGGGGTTCGGCCGCAAATCCGTCTGCTTAATCGCCGCGCCGTTGGGCGGATTTCTTTGCGGCCGAGCGCGAATGGATATGGATGAGGGAAGTGGAGGTTGGAGAGGGGGACACTGCCTCGCCAACCTCCACAAACGCGGTGACGTGCTGCACCGCGTCGGCGCTTCGTCCCCGGAGACGCCGTGAGAAGGGAACATAACTGGGAGCCGCCGGCGATTCCACTGAGGGCTTTCCGCAGTGCGGTGAGGCGGCGGTCAGCGTCGGGAAACTCGCCCGCGCCAGATCGACTGGGGTGGGCAGATCAGCGCAGAAGGAGCTTCTGTGACGCCGAGGACTGTCTCGAAGACGAGTGTGATCGCCGGGGGTCGGGCTGTTGATTCTCATCTCGTTGGCCACGCAGACCCGCGATCGGTACGAGATCTGGAAAGCGTGCCGTCAGATCTTTCCGCTCCACGCGATGCGGGCTCAGGTGCAAGAGAGCGTGATCACGACCGAGTCGAGTTTCGGCCCCGTGTTCCTGGTCTTCGATGATGGCAGCGACTCGGCCCGTGCCGTACGGTGGGGTGATCCCCCCGATCCTTCGGAAGCGTCCTTTCGGCCGGTGTGGAAAACAGATCCCGCGCAGCGCTCATGACCGCCTCTCCTTGCGTTGAGTCGGTGAGGTCGGCCGATTCTAGGGCTGTTCGTCCGCAAACCGGTCCTCGCGACGTGACATTGGGATCGGAACGACGGCTTTGCGGCCGGGTTGGAGGAGGGAAGATGGGCAATGTGGCTCACGAGCGATCCTCCGCGATCGGGATGGTCAGATCCGCGGGCTAAATAATAACGAGGTGAGTGTAGATCGGGGCGCCAGAGGCGATTTCGGTGCGCAGATCGAGAAAGCTGTGGATATCGTGGGTATCGACAGCTCAGATGGTATGTTGAGCTTTTATCTCGGTGGGGTGTGATCCAAGAACGCTGCCTGGGAAAATCCGCGAGCGGCGCTTCGCGCCCCGATCGGTTTGGATAGGGTGGAGGATGAGAGAATCCGATAACCCGGTGTAGAATTATGCGGCAGCTGCGAGGCGTGGCGCGGGGCAGGAGATCGCGGTGCGGGCGGTTGGCAGCGTCGTTACTCATCCAGTGTGTTTACCGGCCGATCTTTTTCGGAGAAGGTCTCATGTGGCGAGCGTTCAACATCATCATGCGAATCGTGAGCTCACTCATCGGTGTCGCCATGGTTCTGGTGGGGACGGTGTGGATACTCCAGGGCCTGGATCTCGCGTTCCGTGTCGGATTTATGGTGGGCGATCCGCACTGGACCCTCTACGGAGCCATTTTGGTGGTCGTCGGTGTCGGTGAGGTGGTGTGGAGCAATACCCGCCAGCGGAACGCGTAGGGGTGCTTCGATGCCTGGGGTCTCCAGCCACTCTGATTTCTTGGCTTTGCAAGAAATCAGAGTGGCTGCCTTCGCGTCCCGCCCACTTCGCGCCCAGATCGGTTTGGCGGGGGGTGGGGAGCCGTTGCGATCGCGGGCATCCCAGGGTACCCGGAGCGCGATTTGCGTAACGTGCATTACCATGGTAATGTAGGAAATGGCTATCGCACAATCCAAAGTGACCGCTCAAGGTCAAATCTCGGTCCCGGCTGAAGTCCGTAAGAAACTGGGGGTCGGCCCCGGTTCCGTGCTCGAGTGGGATGAACAGGGAAACCAAGTTATCGTGCGTCGGGCCGGCCGCTATTCGTCTGCGGAAATCCATCAGGCTGTGTTTCCGGAAGGTTCCTCCGGAGCGACCCCACCGGCTGTGAAGGACGCCATCCGCAAGTACATGCGCAAGAAGCATGCGCGCCGTTGATACCAACGTCATCGTGCGCCTGATCGTGCGAGACGATCCCGCGCAGGCACGGACGGCGGAGAAGTTCGCCGCCGCAGGCGCGTGGGTGTCGCATCTGGTGTTGGCCGAGACCGCCTGGGTCCTCGATGCGGTTTACGATCGGTCCGCGGAGCAGATCGCGACCGCGGTCGACATGCTGTTAAACCACGAAAGTCTCACACTGCAGGATGCGGAAGTCGTGACGGCTGCGTTGGAGCAGTTTCGCCAGCGGCCGTCCTTAGGATTTTCGGATTGCCTGGTGATGGAGACCGCGCGCAAGGCCGGACACCTCCCACTGGGTACGTTTGATCGGGATCTGGGCAAGCTGGAAGGCGCGCAGCGAATCTGATCCTCTGGCCGCATCCGGCGCTTCAGAGCTTCGCTTCGGAGCCACGTCGATTGCCTGGCCTTGGAGGGAATCGACGTGAGTGCTCTCGCATCCGGCCCGCTTCGCGCCCGGATCGATTTGGCGGGGGTCGAGAATATTGAGGACTCTTCCGGAACCCAGACTTCGTGCTCGAGGCGACTGACTCGTGGACCGGACATTGTGATCTCAAGTCAGCCGCTTAACCTGGCTAAAATTCGCTATGGCGCTGCCCGCGGCGACAGTGTAACTAACAGGACTTACGGCATACGCTCACGGGACATCCGAACAATAGTCAACCGCGTTGCACTACGATCTAGCAGAGGTGGCTCATGTCAACCATCCGGTGGCTCGTTGTATTTGCTCTGGGTCTGACGATTTCCTGTTCCCGCAACCAGACCGTCCAAACCCATTCGGCGCATGCAGAGGGGGCAAACGCGAACGCGGGAGATACTCTCCCGCGGACCGCCGCTGAATGGGCGCGCGGAGCGCAGCTCTTCGAAGGGCTCGGGAACTTCCATCGTGGCGTCACCACTTCCTCAGCGGAAGGGCAGCGATTCTTTGATCAGGGGATGCGCCTCATGTGGGCATTCAACCACGATGAAGCGTCGCGTTCATTCGCGCGCGCAGCACAGCTCGACGCATCGTGCGCGATGTGCTGGTGGGGGCTGGCGCTCACCGTTGGCCCAAACTACAACATGCCGATGATGGCGGAGTATCGTGCCGAGGTGGCATTCGACAGTCTCGAACGCGCGGCGGAGCTCTTGCAGAATGCGGCACCCCCGGAGCGAGCACTGGTCGAGGCGCTCAAGGTTCGGTATCCGAATCCGAGCGCCCTCAATGCGGCTAACGAAGGCCCGGTGCTCGAAGCGTACGCCCTCGCAATGCTCAGGGTCACTCAACAGTTTCCGCAGGATCTGGACATACGGACGATGTACGCAGAGTCGCTGATGAACATCAATGCCTGGAAGCTGTGGGCAGCAGACGGGACTCCCGCGCCGGGCACTGAGGAAATCGTGCGTACGCTCGAGGATGTGTTGGCCAAGGACCCCGCGCATCCCGGTGCCAACCATTACTTCGTGCATGCGGTGGAGTCGTCCCCGCACCCGGAGCAGGCTCTGACCGCCGCCGAGCATCTGCGTGGCATGATGCCGGCAGCCGGACATCTTGAGCATATGCCTGCGCATATCTGGCAACGAGTAGGGCGGTACGAGGACGCTGCAGAAGCTAATCGACGCGGTGTGGCCGCCGATCGTGCCTATCTTGGAAGATCACGTCCGCCGGACTATTACGCGATGTATGTCGCGCACAACTTCCAGTTTCTTGCCTATTCGGCCGCGATGGAGGGTCGCAAGGCCGAGTCGCTGCAAGCAATGAGGGGCCTGCAAGCTGCCTTTCCCGAGCAAGCCATGGGGGCGATGCCGGGTTTGGATTGGTACGGCGCTCAACCTTACATGGTCTTCGTCCGCTTCGGCCTCTGGGATGAAATTCTGAATGAACGTCCGCCGAGCGCTGCGCTCAAGGCCCTTACGGGCGGATATCTCTTCGCGAAGGTCTGCGCGCTCGCAGCCAAAGGCAATGTTGCGGATGCCCGTCGGACTCTGGACGACCTCGAAGGTATCCGCGGCAGCTTGCCGACAGGTGCCGCGGCCGGTCTTAACACGGCGAGCGATGTACTGAAGCTCGCCGCTGTACTCGCGAAGTCACAAATCGAAGTCGCAGAGAACGATCATCAGCATGCGATTGCTTCCCTGTTTGCGGCGGTTGAACAAGAAGATGACCTGTCATACAACGAGCCGTCGGACTGGTTTTTCCCTGTACGTCATTTGCTGGGCGCCGAGCTTCTCAAGAGCGGTCAGCCGGCGCGTGCGGAGGCGGTGTACCGCGAGGATCTGCGGCGTAACCCTGACAATGGCTGGTCGCTGTTTGGACTTGCGCAGGCACTGCGCGCGCAGCGCAAGGTCACCGAAGCAACCGCTGTGGAAGTCCGGTACCGAAGGGCATGGGAACATGCGGACTTGGCGCTGACGGCTTCCGCCATGTAGGAAATACGGGCGTGAGTTGTCCGTGCCAGCCCGCTTCCACCCAGACCGGTTTGGCGGGGTGGTGAGCGTAGACTTCCGGAACCACTCCGATTGCGTCGCTCGGGGCGGAATCGGGGTGTGCTCCCTGGCTCGGCAGGAATTGCGAGTGTGGGTTTAGGCGGTCCCCCTTTCCGGGAAGCAGTGGGGGGTCTCCGCGGGAAGTACGAGAAGTGGTGGGCGGGCATGAAGTCTGACCGAATAGTTACCGTGCTTGCACCCTTTATGGGCCCCGTCTGGGTTGTGATCGGCGCAGTCTTCGTGTTGAGTGCTGTGGTGGACCACGAGAATCGAGTGGTGTTTGCCGTGGCCGGCGGGTTTGCAGCGCTCGCAGGGATTGCGTTCCTAGCGGTGAAGCCGGCCACCCCAGCGGCCGTGACGCGATTCCAGGACGTCGCTGGACGACTGATCGGCAAGCGGTAAGGACGCATTCCCGATGAGGGCAGCTCGACCGAGGGGCAGGAGACCGTGGCTCGCTGTGTGTTTGGCGTCGGACGCGGAGATCGGTTTGGCGGGGTGTAGGATGATGAGCGGATCCGTATGGCCCTTCGTCATTTGATGTTGTAGTGCGGATCAGGAGACGGCGGGCCGGGGGGGGGGCACCCGACAAGCGGTTGCGTTTGATCGGCTGATATCCCGCGAAGAAATACACCGGAGATGTCCTCAATGAAGATGGCGCGCATCATCCTGTTCACCGGCCAAATGGAGGCAATGAGCAGGTTCTACGCAAAGGTGCTTGGCCTGCGGCAGGTCACCGACGAAACGGGTTGGAAGGAATTTGCCGCGGGCGGGGTCAGGATCGCGCTGCATTCCGGTCCGGCCTCCCCCGGCCGAAAAGGCCCGAAGATTGTTTTCTTCGCGGACGATGTCCCTGCCATGCGGGAAACACTCGTGACCCGCGGCGCGAGCTTCGGCAAAGTCCGGCAAGGGGACATTTGCCTGTGCGACGGCAAGGATCCGGACGGCAATCCCATTCAACTGTCCAACCGTTAGGCGCGAGTCCTTAGGGGAATAGGGTCGAATGAGAGTGAGTTCGCGAGAGGTCGTTGAGTTCGGGTGAGCGGAAATCCGCGCTCGGCGCCCTGCGCCTAGAGCTTGTTTGGCGAGGACCGTTGGAACAGATTTGTCTTAGCCACGCAGAAAGACTGGCTCGGAGGGATTTCTGCGTGAGGGGTTCTTGGCGGCCCCCGGCGATGCCGAGGATCCACGGGGTCAGGAGTAATAACCCATTGATCGCATGGGAGGAGGCCGTCCTTTGCGAGGATGACCTGGGTCCGTGAAAGATGTCGCGTAACGGCTGCGCGTTGTCCCTGGTCGTCGGCAGACTCGATCGACTCTCGAGAAACGTGTACTTCATCACCGGGCTGATGGAGCCGTGCTACGGTCATCCTCGTCACGCTGGATTTCCACAGAGGGGGATACGATGCGTATCTTGTTCATCGGAGAGCAACCGGAATCGGTCGATTTCAACGATCCCGCGTTGCCACCTGGGCTCACCGCGCAGAAGATTCACGCGGGGATCAACCAGGCTCTGCAAGCGATCGATGCGCGCGGTTGGCAGGGGGAGTTGTGCCTGATCCCGCCGGATGATTCCGGGGTGCGCGAAGTGGAACGCCGGCTGGCCTCTGCGTCGTATGACTGCGTGGTCGTTGGCGGGGGCATTCGCGTTCCCCCGCGGCGCCTGATGCTATTTGAGGCACTGATCAACGCCATCCATCGGGGTGCACCCTCGGCGGCGATCGCCTTCAACACCTCTCCTGAGAACACGCCGGATGCGGCGCAGCGTTGGCTACCGCCGGGCTAACACTTCGCTTCCGGTATGGGGCATCGATCCTGGCGCGCCGAGGCCCCCAACTCTCGGTGCCCGCTCTAGCCCCCCGAGACGCAGGCCGGAGAGAGGTGTCGATGGAGCCTTAGAAATGGCTTTCTTTGCGTCCAAAGCGGCACTCACCTTTAAAACCGCTTGCACCAACAGGGCCTCGAAGTCAGCAACCGTGATGTTCACGTGCGCGGCGATCTCGGGATCGCCACTCTTTCTCTTCAGGCCAATGCCCCCGAGGGGTGGGGGGGAGGGATCGGGAGGGCGCTCATCACGCCTCCGCTTCCGTTGAGCGCACGATCTGACCTCGGTTCACGAATCCGCAGCGGCCACTGTGGTCTGGCGCGGGCCGTGCCCGGATGCACATGGGATTGCATGAGCGCAATATTTCGCCGGATCGGTCATTCGCAGCGCAACAGGGCCAACGCTTCCCCCGGCGGTCCCCCTCGTGTCACCCTAGTTGCCGTCTCGATAGGACGGTAACCTTGCGGGGCACTGAGGAGATGAAGTGGCTCGATACGGAGAGAAGTTCAAGCAACGTGCGGTAGCACGGCTGCTTCCGCCGGAGAGTTCGGCGATATCGACAGTCTCGCAAGAGATGGGTATTTCAGTTGCTACGCTTGAGCGATGGCGCGCAGATGCGCTGTCCAAGCCCGCTCGAGAGCGGGCTTGGACAGCAGCGGCCCGATTGCAGGCGGTCATTGCGACTGCATCGATGGATGAGGCGCAGCTGAGTGCGTGGTGCCGCGAGCAAGGGGTGTATCCAACCGAGCTGCAGCAGTGGAAGTCAGACGCCACGGCGGCCCTGACGGAATCCACCGAGGAGCGGGTCACCCCGCAGCAGGCTCGTGAGGATCGAAAACGCATCAAAGAGCTGGAACGCGATTTGAGGCGCAAGGATAAGGCGCTCGCGGAAACCGCAGCGTTGTTGGTGCTGTCAAAACAAATGGAGGCGATCTTCCGCCGGGGCGAGGACGAATGATCCGCCTGGAAGATCGCCTGATCACAGCCCAGAACATCGAGCAGGCCCGGCGCGCCGGGGCGCGTTTGAAATCTGCGTGCGAGGTCGCAAGAGTCGATCCGCGCACGCTGCAGCGATGGCAGAGCGGCGAAGGACTCAGCAGCGGGGATCGCCGGCCGCAGGCCATACGAGCTCCTTGCAAGCACGCGCTGAGCGAAACGGAGCGCCAACGGATCGTGCAGGTTGCCAACGAGCCGCGGTTTGCCGAGCTGCCGCCGGCGCGCATCGTACCGATATTGGCCGATGAGGGAACTTATATCGCCAGTGAATCCAGCTTCAGCCGCGTGCTCAGGGCGCATGGGCAAGTTCGCCATCGAGGTCGCAGCAAAACGCCACAAAAGATGCGACCGCCCAGCACGCATGTGGCTACGGCACCGCGGCAGCTGTGGTGCTGGGATCTCACTTTCCTGGCGAGCCAGGTCGTGGGCCAATGGTTTTACCTGTACGTCATTCTGGACGTATACAGCCGCAAGATCGTGGGCTTCGAAGTCCATGACAGTGACAGCTCCGATCATGCCGTGGAACTGCTGCGCCGAACGGCGTTGGCCGAAGGTATCCACACGCTGGCGGAAAAGCCGGTCTTGCACGGGGATAACGGAGCAACGGTGAAAGCAACCACGGTGTTGGCCATGTTGCACTGGCTGGGGATCAAGCCATCGTACTCACGTCCCCGAGTCAGCGACGACAATGCGTTCATCGAGGCATTCTTCCGTACCACCAAATACCGGCCGCAGTTCCCGAGCAAGGGTTTTGCCGACCTCAATGCCGCTCGATGTTGGGTCAATGACTTCGCCCGCTGGTACAACCGCGAACACCGTCACAGCGCGATCCGCTACGTGAGCCCCGCTCAGCGTCACGCCGGCCAGGATCGCCTCATACTGTCCCACAGACACCAGCTTTACACCCGAGCTCGTGCGGCCAACCCGCAGCGCTGGGCACGGCACACTCGTAACTGGCAACCCATCGCCGTCGTCACGCTCAATCCCGAGCGCGATTCGGTCGTCAATGCAGCGCTGGTCACGCAGAAAGTATCGGCTGCGGCCGCATAGCACAGGCGGCAACTATGTTGACACGCGCCGGGTCCCCAAAGGCCCTGCAACGGCTGAAATATCACGCGTCTGTCATGCAAGGCGTTACACCTCCAGGTCCGACGCGCCTCGTTGCCGGTGAAGGAGTCGACCACGACAAAGGTCGCAGGAGATTTTAGGACGGCGAGCCGCTACGCCATGGCCGCTGCCGTTCCTGCCTTGCCCTTGTCAATGCAACCCCAGACGGTGAAGCCGATGAAGGTGGCAAGCGCGACCACCGGCACGGCGAGATCGAGCTGAACACCAAAGTCGAGTCGGTGATCCCAAATCGCCATGGCTACGACCGTTAGGCCCGCCGGCATAATCAGCGGCCATCCGCTATGTCCCATGTCGTGAAGACGCCGGGTATACAGGACGACAGCGGGGTACAACAGTACCAATACCATCCAAGAGTTATAGGGGCCTGGACCCGAATGCGTGTAGTCCCACACGGCGATCGCCAGGGGGACCATCGCGGCCATAAAGTGTTTGCGCGAGGTACGGCCATGTGAAAACACGTACAACGAGTCGAATGTCGGGCCTTGCTCAGATTCTCCGAGCGTCAATACGCGACGCTGCAATGCATCTCGGTAGTAGCCGAAGTAGGCCAGCATCAGTAGGCCGTTTAGGGCAAGGGCCACGACCGCCAGCAATAACGACATAGGCTCATGTTCCAGCAGCGCCCAGAATAGTGCACACACCGAAGTCGGCATTACCACGCACAGCGCAGCCGGCGCGAATACGCCAGTCAATATGAAGGCGCCTGTGATCAGTTGAATCAGCATCGCAACGCCCATCAGGCCGGAGTGCACAAAGGAACCCATCAGCTCAGCCGCAATCGGTTCATGGCCTGTCGGCATTGTCCAAAGCCCGAAGAATAGGTAATTGGCGCCGTTGAGCAACATCCAGAGGCCAAAAATGATGCGAGCGGCCAGCACTAACCGCTGCATGCCAGGGCCCGCCGCAGTCTTCACGGTCCCTTCCGCGCCAATGGGCAGCGGCTTCGGGCGCAGAGTAAACATCGGGCGGTAGCAGGCGAAGAAAGCCACACAGAGAAAGATATTGCTAACAAGTACCTTTCCACCGGCGATCATCGATCCCATCTGGTAATGCGCCAGTGGTGCATCCCACCAGAATACGTTGAACACGACAGTCATGCACACGAGGAGCATGAGCGGAGCGTAGAAGCCGAACAGGACAGCAATACCGGTCAACAGCTCGACGGCTTTCACGGCATCAAACAGATGGCTATGCAGAAATGCAAACAGCGACTCATGCTGCAAAGGAACGGTGGTGAAATATCCCGGCTGCGGAAATATATGAACAAAGTGCTCGAGGCCCATCGGAATCATCCAAGCCGGGTACCAAAGTCGCACAGTCCAAATTATGTATTTCATCCGACGCCCCCTTCTTTCTTAGATCTCGTACTGGGATTTGAATGCCGCAGGAGAAACATCAGCTTTAGTCAGCCGTTCAAGCCTAATCCCACGTCGCAGCAGTTGCCAGAGACTTCGACACTTGGCTGCTGCAAAGCGGTCAATCGTGTTCGGCGGGTCCGGGCACGACCCGGACGGTCGTCCGACCGGAACTATCGGCCAAAACCAGCCAATTACGCTCGCTAAGTGCGCGTCGGAAAGCAGTCATTCGACGGGGCGGGGAAACTCGCCCGCGTCACCTATGAGACCGCCGTGGCGAAGTCCGCGGCGGCCGATCTGGCGCCGCTGAACTGCGTTACCAAGAGAACCCGGACAATCGTGGTCGAGCCTTACCCCGGCTGATCCAACATGAGCACGGGTCCCCGTACCCCATGCCCGTCGCGGCCTCGGCGGACGCCCGTGAACCGCGGCAATGGATCATTCTGGATGCGACCCCGGGCGGGGAGGTCATGACGGTGCCGTTCGATGCCCCCTTCGCCTGAAGTGCGCTGACATGGAAAGCATGCTGAAGCAAGCCGAGACGGCTCGGGCAGTCATACGATTCCTACGCAGTCGATGCCACCAGTAGAGCCTCGCGGCTTATCGCGCACTCTTTGGTGATGACATTGCGTCCTACGAACTCAGGCAAAAAATCGGCGTAGCCACTGAGGCGGGCCTGCAAATCCGCGTCCGGCGCTTCGCGCCCAGATCGGTTTGGCGGGGGTGGCGATGAGGGGATGACCTCAATTGGCTAAGAATTGGATGAAATGGCCCTTGGGAGAATCATCTCTATCGTTGATCGTGAACGGATGCGGCGGGACGTCGGGCGCGGCTACAATCGGCTCCGCAACGGATTCGATCGCCGCCAACGGCGAAGAGGAGCTACGTTGAGACAGCTATTGCTCGTAACCTGCCTCGCCCTGACATTGACCGGATGCATCAATGGACCCCGCAATCGCACGACGAAGGCAGTAAATACCGCGCTGACCGGAGCCTGTCTCGCAGCGCAGATGTCTCCCTGCACGATCGAGCCCTCAGACACCGACAAGTCGAATGCGACAGAGGCTAAGGCAGTGGCTGTTCGGGCCAAAGCGCGGCACGCTTCCGCAGCTGCAGACGAGGAGGCTGCTCGGCGGGCATCGTGTCTGGATGACACCGGTCCGCGGCTGCCGGTCAGCTCTAGCCAGTGTGCGAAGTACGGAACGGTAGCGTCCGGCAACGAGGCCCGGTAACAGGTCAGCGAGAGTTTCGGCGCTCTGCATCGGAAGAGAATCGGTTCGGAGCGCCGAGCGGGTCAGGAGACGGCGGGGCGGGGGAAGAAGTGAGCTGGGCTCGCAAGCGACTCTGGATCTGGGTGGTACTGAGCATCCCTGCGGCTATTGCAGGCCTCTTCCTCCTCTATGTAGGTGTCTTCTGGAACATGCATCAGGTTGAACGCTTGTGCGCCGTACTCCATCCCGGTACCCCCTACAACGAGATCCGGCCGGGCATAGAAAAGCATGGATTGTGGAATGGACGGGTCTCTTATCAGTTCGAGCACGAGGAGACGCGCGAGGAGAGCGGAGGGAAATGGAACATCGCGGTACCGGCGGTCCTGACATACGGAGACCTGGAGTGCTCGATCTGGCACGATCATTCGGTTGTGCTTACCACCGAAGTCCTTGAGTAAGTCCAAGGAGTCTTGGCGTCCGGTGCCCGCGTCCGGCGGTTCGCGCCCAGATCGGTTTGGCGGGGTGGTGA
The DNA here is from genome assembly GCA_036499585.1 of Steroidobacteraceae bacterium. Lineage (GTDB taxonomy): Bacteria > Pseudomonadota > Gammaproteobacteria > Steroidobacterales > Steroidobacteraceae > 13-2-20CM-66-19. The sequence goes on along the minus strand of DASYDM010000025.1, from coordinate 168,389 downwards.
GCGCAAGCTAGCCTTGAACCGCGCAGAAGGACTGGCTCGGAGAGATTTCTGCGTGACGGGCTTGTTGGCGGCCCGTCTGCGAAGCCGAAGTCTCCAAGAAAAGTATGAGAAGCCTCAAACAAGGAGAGGGCGTGAGTCGGGACGAAATTGCACGAGTTGTGTCACGGGGTTTTTTTTGTAAGGCGTTCTGGATGTCGCCGCCGACAATTGCCGTTTCGATTGGGCTCGCGAGCCTGTTGATCTGGGCGGCACCCGCTAGCGCAGGTTCTCCATGCCTCTTTAGGCAGCCCACGACCCATGATGAGCGCAGTCTGAGAATCGCTCTAGATCGCGCGGTGCCAGACCAGGGTGGGAGTCGTGCACTCATTTCCTACTTCTGCAGCCGGCACCAATCGGCCAGTGCCGATGTGGAGCTTTCGACCAAGACAGATGCTGACGGAACTCAGATCGGCCGGCGGGTCACCTGTGAGCGCGACCAGGTTAGGCGCCGCGGCCGCTGGACATGCTCGGACCCGTATTCTCGTATCGAGGTCGACGTGCGGTTCGATGGAGAGTCAAGGCGAGTGGGGATCCAGTTCGGGGATTCTGTCGCGACGGGTACCGCCCGCGAATTCGCGCTTCGAGCGATTGCGATGTTTGAGGACTCTCAGTCGATGCCGCATCCGTGCGAGATCTCAGACGCCACCCCCACGCGCCCGTGGGCGGAAGTGCGGACTGACTACTGGCAGTCTACGTCCCACGCTCCGGACACCATCCGGGTCGAGCGCCTGCATGACGCGGCGGGGCGGCTTCGTGTCTGGCTCTTTAGCACGCTCACGCTGGAGTTTCCGGACGGCTGCTGGACGGAGTGGGAGGAAGTAGAGGTGGATTGACGGGTGCCGGGCGTGCACGCGGGCGTGTCGAGGGACGTCGTCGTGCAGCCGCCTTGGGCATGCCGACCTCGCGAGCGCGGAGGCGCACAATCCACGCTCGTCTTTACTCGTGACACCGGCGCTATGACGCGTCACGGAGCGTTGCAATGAAGAGAGCTGCCATTGGATTACCTGTAGTCTTTGTCTTGACGTTTATGCCCCTCGCAAACTTTGCGAACGCATCAGACGACCAAGAGCAGCAAATATCGTCAAGGGATCTGAAAGCGCTGGAGATTCCAGGCAAGGTGGCCGCCGTCTTGTGGACGGTACGTCCGGAGCGCTGCACGCTGCAGATCGTCTTTCCTGACGCGGGGGGTATTCGGCAAGCTATGGCCGACCATCCGACGCGAGATTTACGCCATTTACACCGGCCCAGCATACAGGCGTGGCTGTTAAGGGCGGATGGATCCGCAATACCGTCGATCGAGCGATCGGAGCCAGGCGACAGGAATATCCGCCAGCCATTTGGTATCGAAGTCCTCATCGCGTTTCCACGGATGGCTGGTACGGAAGCTGTGGCGGTTGCACTTCGCGTTGGCGATGTATTTTTGATTGAGCGGCTCCCCGACGTACGAATGTGATGGCTACCCGGAGCGCGGGGTGCGGTTGACTCCTTCGCGCCCAGATCGGGTGGCGAGGGCGGTAGGGTCCGGACGGTGACAACGCCGCCTGAACGAATTCGTGTCCGCGGACTCTCAATTCACGGTGACAGCCGGGGATCTGGTCTTCCAGGAAGGCAAATCTCGAGTCGTCGGAACGAACGGCAAGTCGGTCACCTGGTAGGGCTCGGAACCTGGCGACGCAGGGATCTTCCCTGCGGCCCGTAAACCCGCGTACTCATTTTCGCGATCATTCCGGCCCGACGCATAGGAGTCTGCCGGCGGGGCTGCAATAAGAACGTCACATAGCGGTCACGAAGCGCGAAATAGGATTGGAAACCACTTTCGTCTCGGGGTCATCGATCGTGCGCAAAAGCCTCTCTCTCGGGCTGTCAATCGTCGCGCTGACTTTCTACGCGCAGCCCGATCTGGCAAGCGATCTTCCGGCGTATCAGTGCAGCGGGTTCGGATTGTGCGGACCGGGGTGGGTCGAAGCCCGAGCTCCCACTCAGGCGGGGTTTCCGTACACCTCATCCGAGGAGGAAACCTACTACTACGAAGTCCAGGGGCCTGCGAATGCCATCGTGAGCGCCACGATCAGCTATTTTCTGTATGGGGACGTGAGTACGGGGTTCGATCAAAACAACAATCCGACCGGCCAGGCGAACGGAAATGCCTCGATCACCGTAACCACCGCGTCAGACACATTCAACGATTCTGTCTCGGCTTTGGTATTCCCCGGCAGTGGGCCTAGTCCGTTTCAAACAACTGTAAAGGGCGGGGATCTCGATGGATCGTGGGTGCCGGTCTCAAAGCAGCTCTTGGTTCAGGCTAACACCCTGTACACGGTGACGTTGGCAGCCTACGGAAACGTAGATAGTCTGGCCCCCGGAATCAAGGCCACCGGTTTCGCCGATCCGGTCATCACCATCGATCCGTCGATGTATCCGGACTATTCCGTCGCGCTCAGTCCGGGAATGACAAACACCCTGTCGCTGGACAGGGTGCCAGCGCCCGTCCCGTTGCCCGCGGCGGGATGGCTGCTGTTGTCTGCACTTGGAGGGCTGGGATCGATGGCGCGCAAAAGTTTGATCCGCGAGCCCGGGAAACCGTCAGCCTGGAGTTCGGCGCCCTAAGTGCGATGCACGTGAGCCAGGTGACGAACCCAATTGGATTCGCGACCCGGCCGATGACCCAGTAGCGCTCTTCAAGATGACTGCGTAGCGTTGTCACAGCGCGGGATACTACTGCCTGCACGAATTGCAATGGCAGGGACGGCGGCGTTGGGCGGTTTGGAAGCGTAGCCGGGGTGAGCGTACGCTACGACATGGACAAGTTCGACCGCATCGTTCAGCTGCACTCGGTTCTGCGCACTCGCCGGACGGCAGTCTCGTTTGAGGATCTACGCGCGAAGCTCGAGTGCTCCAAGGCGACGCTCCATCGGGCGATCGGCGTGCTGCGCGATCAGCTGCATGCCCCGCTGGTGTTCGACAAGTCCGCAAACGGCTATCGATATGAGGAGACCGGTCGTGACCGGAGGTTCGAGCTCCCGGGATTGTGGTTCTCAGCCGGTGAACTGCAGGCGCTCGCGGTCCTGCAGCGGCTGTTGAGTGACTTAGGCGGCGGGCTGCTCGAGGAGCATCTGAGCCCGCTCTCCAAGCGGCTGGAAGACCTCACGAAGCATCGCCGGCTGAATCTGGGAGAGGCGGGCAAGCGTCTTCGGTTCCCGGCGATCGCCGGGCGGCCGCCCGGGGCGGCGTTTCAGGCCGTGGCGGCGGCCACTCTGCAACGTCAGCAATTGCGATTTCAGTATCACAGTCGCGGGAGCGACGAACACACCGAACGCGTGGTGTCCCCGCAGCGGGTAACGCACTACCGGGATAGCTGGTATCTGGATGCCTGGGATGAGGGGAAGGGCGACCATCGGACGTTCTCGATGGACCGGATCCGCAACGGACAGGTGTTGGAGAAGGTCGCGCGGGACATCCCGGAAGCGGAGCTCGATGCGCACTATGCGAGCAGCTATGGGATCTTCAGCGGCCAGGCGGATCAGGTGGCGGTGTTGCGGTTTTCGGCGGAGCGGGCGCGGTGGGTGGCGGATGAGCAGTGGCATCCGCAGCAGGCGGGAAGTTGGCTTGCCGACGGGTGCTATGAGCTTCGGATTCCGTTTCACGATCCGCGGGAGCTCACGATGGAGATTCTGCGGCACGGGCCGCACGCCGAAGTGGTGAAGCCGGAATCGTTGCGCGATGAAGTCCGGACGCAACTGGCGCAGGCCTTGAAGCGCTATCCCGCCAGCGACTGAACATATTCTTACCTTATATACGGCGCAACCGCGTCTCACGCCCGGCGGTCTCAGGTTTTGAGACTGAGTGATCGCATCCTCCGAGTCGGGTCTGGGCCGGTCGGAGGGATATCCCATGGTGTTCGAACTAGCGGTAAGTGGTCTTCTGGGCGGGCTTCTGGGGATGGCGGTCGCGTGGGTGATTCGCGGTGCGCGGGCGGAAGCCGAGCGGGTGAGTGCGATGAGCCGGATTCAGGGCTTGGAGCGCGAGCTGGCTCAGGAAGGGCAGGCACGCAGGGCATCCGAGTTGGCGCGCGCGGATCTGACCGAGCGCCATCTGACCGAATCGAAGGGGCGCTCCGCCGCCGAGGCCGTGGCCGATCGCGTTCCGGCCCTCGAGGGCGAGATCGAGGGCTTGCGCGATCAGTTGGAGATCGCGCGCGCCGAGGTGCGACAACTCGGCATCGATAAAGCGGACCTCACGCGCAGCCTCCAGGACGAAAGGACGCACGCAGCGGAGAGGCTGCAACTCCTGACTGAGGCGAAGCAAACCCTCGGGGAGTACTTCAAGTCGCTCTCGGCGGATGCGCTGAAGGACAGCGGTCAGAACTTCCTAAATCTGGCGCAGGCGACGCTGTCGAAATTCCAGGAAGGCGCGAAAGGGGACTTGGACGCTAAGCGCGTGGAAGTGCTGCAGCTGGTGCAGCCGATCCGGGAGTCGCTCGAGAAAGTGGGCTTGAAGTTGGGTGAGATGGAGACCGACCGCGTGGCCTCCTACTCGGTGCTCAATGAGCAACTCCGCGGATTGGTGGAGACTCACCTGCCGAGTCTGCACAAGGAGACCGCGAATCTGGTCAAGGCGCTGCGGACACCGTCCGTCCGGGGCCGGTGGGGAGAGGTGCAGTTGAAGCGCGTAGCGGAGTTGGCCGGCATGGTCGACCACTGCGACTTCCTCGAGCAGGAAACCCGGACGACTGAAGACGGGCGGATTCGACCGGACATGGTCGTGCAGCTGCCGGGTTGTCATCACATCGTGGTGGACGCCAAGGTGCCGATGGAAGCCTACATGGAGGCGGCCGAGGCCGAGGATGAGGCGACGCGGCGGGAGTGCCTGCGCCGACATGCCCTGCAGGTCCGCAACCACATGGTGGCCTTGGGTAAGAAGAGTTACTTCGAACAGTTCTCCCCGAGCCCGGAGTTTGTGGTCATGTTCGTCCCGAGCGAGGGGGTCTTCAGTGCCGCTCTGCAGGAAGATCCGGCGCTCATCGAATATGGGGCAGGCGAGCGGGTGATCCCCGCGACGCCGACTACCTTGATCGCACTGCTCAAGGCGGTGGCGTGCGGTTGGCGCCAGGAGCGGATCGCGGAGAATGCGGAAGAAATCGCGCGCTTGGGTAAGGAGCTCTACGATCGCCTGTGCACGTTGGGCGAACATTGGGCGGATCTCGGCAGCCGTCTGCGCAAGACCGTGGAAACCTACAATCAGGCGACGGGGAGTCTCGAGACCCGGGTGCTGGCTTCCGCCCGTCGCTTTGGGGCTCTCAAGGTCGGACACGAAGGCAAGGAGATCACCGACGTCGAGCCGATCGACGTGATCCCGCGGGCGATTCAAAGCAAGGATCTGTTGGGTGGAATCGAATTGGACCGCTTGCCGCGAGCGGCGAACGGCCCCGGGCTGGTGGCGAGCTAGAGAAGGAAAAACGATGAGCATTCGAGCCCAACGCAGATCACCTTGATTCAATGCCGGGAACGGCGCAACGCTCGCTCCTACCCAAACAGGCGATGGCTGCCGTCATGAGGTTGGGTGAGAATCTGCCTGACGCGCACGCCGGCGCGAGTTCTGCCTGAGGCCTGGGTCCGGCTTCGTGCCGGCCGGCTCCGCGTGCCCGGTGCCCACTGCACGAAAGGGAAAAGACCATGAAAGTCGGCGTTTTAGGCTCTGGCGAAGTAGCAAAAGTTCTTGCCGCAGGGCTCGTGAAGCACGGCCATCTCGTGCAAGTCGGCACTCGTGCGCCGTCAAAGCTCGCGGAGTGGGCCCGCCAGCAGCCCTCGCTCTCTGTAGGAACGTTCTCGGAGGCCGCATCCTTCGGCGAATTGGTCGTTCTGGCCGTCAAAGGCACTGCCGCGCTCGAGGCACTCGCGCTGGCGGGCGCGAGCCCCTTGACGGGCAAGACGGTGATCGATACGACGAACCCGATTTTGGACGCGGCACCCGTTCATGGTGTGCTCAATTACTTCACGGGCCCGAATGAGTCGTTACTGGAGCGCCTGCAGCACGCATTCCCGGATGTTCATTTCGTCAAGGCTTTCAACAGCGTCGGCAGTGCCTGTATGGTGAATCCGCAATTTGCAGGGGGGAGGCCGACCATGTTCATTTGTGGGAATCACGCCCCGGCGAAAGCGGTGGTGCGTGGGGTGTTAGATCAGTTCGGGTGGGAGAGCGCCGACATGGGAATGGCCGAGGCCGCGCGCGCCATTGAACCCCTGTGCATGCTGTGGTGCATTCCCGGATTCTTGCGTAAGGATTGGGTGCACGCGTTCAAGTTACTCACGTGACGCTAGGAACCTCTTGTGCGAGGGCGGCGATGTTATCGTCCGTCGCCGCGCTTGCCGATGAATTGCACTTGGAGTCGGGCCCCGCGCATCCCGCAGCGGTGCTCGCATGAAGGCCTGCTCCCTCACATAGCAAGGCTGGCTGTCGGATCACCGGTGATCGGCTTCCTTGGCTGCGGCGGCGGCCTCCTTGGCAGCAACATCGGCTTGTTTCGCCGCGCTGTCGGCGGCCGCCTTGGCCTTGGGGTCTTTCGCCAGGTCTTTGGCCCTCGTCGCATTTTTCTTTGCGACCTCAGCGTGGTCCTTAGCCAGGGAGGCGTCGGCTGCGGCTGGGGTCTTCTTATTCGAGTCCTTTTGAAGCTGGGAAGCGCTGACCTGAGCTTGGTCGTCGGCCTGGGCCACACCGGCAACAAGGCCAACCGAAATCAGAAACGCAGACGCAGCGGTTGCGATAGATCGGGCGTGCATAGTGTGTCCTCCAAGTACGGGCCGGGCGAAAAGACGCCGAGCTCACATCGATTCGAAGAAACCACAAGTGTTTTGTGTTGACTTACTACCCAGCAGGAATCGCACCTGTATGACAACCAACCCTCGGTCAGCGGCCCGTCAGAAAGGGCGCTGGTTGGAGAGCCGTGCGACCTTCCGAGAATCTGCCTTGCTCACCTGAGCCTTTCCCACAAAAGGTAACGCGCTCGGCGCCCCATAGTAGCGAATAAATTCGATCGTCCCATCCGAGCCCACCGACCGCGTCAGGGTGCTCTGACGGTCGACTCCGACAACCGTGACGAACAGAAGCACGCAGATGGCATCGCTGACGAAACGAAACGCAGTGAGTCTGGCGCGGTGCCGGTCGGGGAGGTACGCCAACGCATCGCTCTCCCAGGGCCAGTCATAGGAAACGACCGCTCCCTTAAATTTTATTTGGCGAGGTCGCCGCACCCCGGTATTCTTCGGGCTCCCATGCGGGTTCAGTAGCGTTTCAAGCCGTGCATTTTGGCGAAACAGTAGACCGATCCGTAACATGCCAAGCCTGATGGCTCAAACACCGGTTCGGATTTCTACTTGCGTGTGGATCAATCCTGACGACTTCCTTCTGACACCGACAGGACGGCTGTGGACTCCCGAGCGCAATGAGGTGGCGTGGAAGCAGGCATATGCTGCATTGACGTCTACTCTGGCCCAAAATTCCATTGAGGGTCCATCGGTTCCGACCGGTGATCTCTATCTGGTCGTCGGCCTTCAGGGTGCCGGAAAGTCAACGTGGATCAGAAACAATGCCGAACGGCTGGCACCATGCGTCTTTTTCGACGCGGCCCTTCCGAGGGCCATTCATAGACGTCCTCTCATAACCATCGCGCAGTCCGCGGGGACATCGATTCACGCAGTCTGGGTCGACGTCGAACTGCATGTTGCGCTATATCATAACTCGCTGCGCCCCGAGGACGAGAGAGTGCCAGAGTCATCCATCCGTTCGGTTGACGGGCTGTTCGAGCCGCCGACGGCATCAGAGGGCTATGCAGACGTGCTTCGCGTCCAAAGCGACGGCAAGTAATACCCGCTACCGGAGATGCTCGTGTGGTCCTCGGGTTTTTGGCTGTATGCCGATGGTTTCCCGGTACTCCATCTCACCGCTGGCACCGACACAGAAGTACTCCCGGATCTGCAAGATCGCCACTCGGCGGCGGACCATTTTGCTTTCAGGTGCTCAGAGCTGCGAGCCACGCTGGCAAGGCTGGATAAACACGGCGTTGCCTATTGCATCGACAACGTCCCGCTTCTGAACGAAGTGCAAGTGTTCTTCCGCGACCCCTCGGGGGTCGGAGTGGAGCTGAACTTTGACTCGAACGCTGAATCGTCGCTCGAGGCGAAGGCGGAGTGAGTGCCTTCGGAAGGCCATGTTCGCTGTCAGTGATCGGCGCCCTGTCGTAGCGACTGTAGTGTTCATCGTCGCTCAGGCATTGCGTCGGATCACGCATCCTTTCTAAAGCCTTACCTGATTACGGATGAAAGCCCTCAGACTTCGGTTTTGGGGAGTGTGTGGGCACGCCCGATCACGGTAGTGAGAGGCGGCGGTCAGGACCTCTCGTCTGCTGGCGGCGTCGTCCGGTCCTCAGCCAGTGAAGCGCCACGTGCGGACGGGAGCGGCCGGCACAACAGCCACCCCGCGACAAAACCGGTGACAAGGCCGCCCACGTGAGCGGCGTTGTCGATTCCCTGGTGCGTGAGTCCATTAATCAGGTTGTAGCCCACAAACAACGCCAAGCTGGTTTGTTCGGCCGCGGCCACGGTCGGAGGCACCGTGGTTTTAGGGTTGAGGGCAAAGGCGAGAGCGGAGCCTAGGATGCCGATGATCGCTCCGGAGGCTCCGGCGCTATTGACATTCGGGTTCCAAAGTAAGCTGGCGACTCCGCCAGTCAGACCGCACAGGAGGTAGATCGCGAGGAATCGGCCAGAGCCGTACAGGCGCTCGATCTGCCTGCCAAAGCTCCAAAGCACGGCCATGTTGGTCGCGAGATGCAGGACTCCAAAGTGGATGAACATCGACGTGAACAGACGCCACCACTCCCCGTGCAGGGTGCGCGGTGCAAAGTTCGTCCCAATCTGCAGCAACACCTGAGGAATCGGTGAAAAAAAGCCGCCTCCCGCGCTAGCGGCGAGCAGAAACACCAGACAATTCATTCCGATCAGGCTGGGGACGACCAGGTTTTCTCCCCGCCGCTGTCCCAGCTCGCCCGCGAAGGTCTCCTCTTCCGCGTCCTGCCTCGATTGCGCGATCGCTTCCTGCGCGGCGTCCAACGCCTGCAATTCTCGATATCTGATGAGAAGGTTCGCCGCGTTCTTCGGCTGCGCGTACTGATCTATCCGGTTGAGGGCGTGGGATACCTGCTCGCGTGTGTAGTGCGAATAGTCGATAGTCCCATCCGCCTCATCGGGCAGGTCGTCGTCCATTCGAAGCCTCCGTGTTCGTGCCTGCGGGTCCAGCACTCGCTCCGCGAAGCTGGCACGGGCATCTTTTATCCACCAGTTTAGCGCGAAGTCGACCGCCGACTGTTAGCTAGTCGAGTAATGCAAGAGACGCGACCCCAATGTCGGTAGACCATCCGCGCTGTGAGCAGATGCCATCGAGTACGCGCCTGAGGTAGAATTTTGGAAGACGTGGGTAACCATTTGGGAATCAGCTGACCATGCGCTCATTGCAGAATCGTTTGGGGAACAAGACCGTGCTCGTAACGGCGGCCGCGGCCGGGATCGGGCGGGCCAGTGCCATTCGAATGGCGGAAGAGGGCGCGAACGTCATCGCCACGGACATCGACGGGCCGGGCTTGGCGAGTCTCAAGGCGCAGGCCGGAGTTCAAGTCCGTAAGCTCGATGCTACGGATCTCGAGCAGATCGCACGGGCAGTCAAGGAGATCGGTGCAGTGGATGTGCTGGTCAATTGCGTAGGGTATGTTGCAACCGGGGATGTGTTGAGCAGCTCCCGAAGCGATTGGGATCGCTCCCTCACGATCAACGTCACCTCGTGCTTTGAGATGATCCGGGCGTTCCTTCCAGGAATGCTCGACCGAGGAGCCGGATCTATCGTCAACATCGCGTCTATCGTGTCCAGCCTCAAATCCGCGCCGTTACGATGTTGTTACGCGACGACGAAGGCGGCGCTCATTGGACTTACGAAGTCAGTGGCATGCGACTTTGTGGGACGGGGCGTGCGTTGCAATGCCGTGTGTCCTGGTACGGTAGATACGCCGTCCCTCCAGGGACGCTTGCATGCAACGGGGGACTATGACAAAGCGCGGCGCGAGTTTGAGGCGCGCCAGCCCATGAAAAGGTTAGGGCATGTGGACGAGATCTCGAGCCTCGTGGCGTTTCTGGCGTCCGACGAAGCTGGGTTTGTCACCGGCCAGACCTACGCGGTTGATGGGGGTTGGTCGATGTGAGACTTGGGCGAACGACATCCTGAGCGGCTTGAGCTGTGCTGATTCGGTGCGGAGGCCACGCGCTGATTCGGCCACGAATATCACCACTTTGTTATTCCCGGCTGCGTTCGTTACCGATTTCAGACTGGAATGCGCTGTCGCCAGTGCCCCTCTATCTCGTATCTTGATGGTCGGCAGAACCCTTGCCAGCAATCCTAGGTAGACACTCAATGTCACTCAATTCCGATGGCTCCTCGAGGGAGAAGGGCGACCGCGGTGGGTCGCGATACACCTACAGCCTGCGACGCACGAACGGGTTCGACACTTGGCAGAAGCACGTTCGCGAGTTGATCGGCTCTGGCGAAAGCGTTTCCCGCTCTCAGCGGGATCGGGATCTGCGGCGTGTTGTGATTCCCGGATAAGACGGCTGGCGGGCTTCTCCCGCCTCGCTCCGTAGAGGGCACACTGCTCCGCTTGCGTTGTGTCCGCAGAGCCGGATACTTCCCATGGCGAAGGAGGATCGATGCTGAGACTACTGAGGCTGTGGAAGTTGGGCGGCAAGGATCTGCGGCTGTTGTGGTTCGCCGTACGCCATCGCCGCCGGCCCGTGTGGCTGTTACCCGCCACTGTGCTACTTGCAGCCTACGCGTTGGATCCTGCCAATTTCGCCTTCCTGCCCTTAGGACTCGTCGACGACCTGGTGATCGTGCCGTTGGCATTGCACCTTTTGGTCAAGCTGCTACCTGCCGAGATTCGCTTCGGATACCAGCGTTAAAGAGGGCGCCCAACACTGGGTGATCCGCGCTCGCGGGCCGTCTCAGCGCCCCCGATTTTACCGTGCGAGCGACGAATCACGGTTAGGGGTGACGTCTGAACCAGAGCCGGCCGGGTGAGAAGAACAGCAACCACGCTGTGGCGAGGTTAATAACAATCCCGACGACCAGGTTGGCCTTAACCAGGAATGGAGCGGCGTTGATGAGACTCCGGAAGGTTTGGTTGAAGCCGATCAGGATTCCGAGCAGTGAGAGCACGAGCCAGGTGATGCGCGCCCAATTTCTGCCTGCGTAGATCTTTGCGTAAAACCAGACAAATACTGCGAGCGACAACACCTGGCTCACAATTGTAATTGCGGGGCTCGGTGACGCAAGGCGCGAGTAGTAGTCCCACCTGGCAATGATCGCAACGAGGCCGAGCAGGTAGCCGGCGACCGCCAATTGTATGGCCCACACGATCTCGCGAGGGCGAGTTCTCACCGGCTCCGGATCTATCGTGTCATGGACTGGCGCCGTGGGTGGGGCGTATCGGTTGTCGCTCATGGAATTTCTCTTGGCCGACTCGATTGTAGACATTGCCGACTCGGCCGGCAGCCTGGAATCCGCTGTTAAGTGCGTGAGAGGCCCTCTCAAGCGAGGATCGGCGCGTTGACTCCCTGGTGAAGCAGGACGTACCATCCCACTGTTATGATTTCAAGCATCGTACGCGTTTGACTTAAGCATTGCTCAATTGCGTGCGAAGCAAAGGCCCCTCCGGCGAAAGCTCGAGGGGCTTTTTGTTTGGCCCACGCGTCTTGATTTGGGCGAGTAGTCCGTAGCGTATAGTTGACGGAGGCCAGGGCAAAGCGCGGATTCCACACAAGACCCGGGGCCGAGTTCCGGTACGACGGAAGGATGTCAATGACTGATGTTGTTCTGCCCCGATCTCGTAGCGCGCAAGAGCCGTACAGTTATCGGACCGACGCGACCGTTCCTGCGTTTCCGGATGACAAGCCGATCATCATCTTCGATGGGCACTGCGTGCTGTGTTCCGGATTTGCCCGCTTCGTGCTGAAACATGACAAGCGGGCCACAATCAGGCTGATGGCCGGCCAATCTCCGCTAGGGCAGGCCCTCTATCGACATCTTGGTCTTGATTCAACGGACTTCCAGACAAACATCCTGCTCTGCCGGGGTCGCGCGTGGTTCAAGTCGCGAGGCACCATTCGGATGTTTCAGCTTCTAGGGTTTCCGTGGTCTGCCAGTGTCCTCCTGCGGATTATTCCTACGCCGTTGCTCGATCGCTTGTACAGCTGGATCGCCAGAAATCGCCTGAGGTGGTTTGGCAGACAAGATCAGTGTTTCGTCGCAGATCCGGCGCAACGCGATAGATTCCTGGGGTGATGGCTTTGAGGATATTGATCGTCGGGGGTTACGGAGCATTTGGTGGGCGGCTTGTCGAACTGATCGAAGACGACCCGCGTCTTACGCTCATCGTTTCCGGTCGATCCCGCGCAAGTGCCGAGGAATACTGCGCGAGCCGGTCCAAGGCCGTTGCAACTCTGGTGCCGGCCGTCTTTGATCGTAACGGGACCTCGCAGCAATTGAGGGAGCTCCGGCCAGATCTCGTGGTCGATGCGAGTGGTCCGTTTCAGTCCTATGGTGAGAAGCCGTACAACCTCATCGAGCAATGCCTGGAATGCCGGGTCAGTTATATGGACCTGGCGGACGGATCGGACTTCGTCGCAGGTGTACCTCAATTCGATAGCGCCGCAAAGGCGGCGGGTATTTTCGCTCTGGCTGGGGTATCCAGCTTCCCCGTCCTGACAGCGGCGGTCGTGCGGCGGCTGTCGGCGGATATGAAATCTCTTGCGTCCATCCGCGGGGGGATTGCTCCGTCGCCATTCGCTGGGGTCGGTTCAAACGTAATCCGGGCGATTGCGAGTTACTCCGGGCAGCGGGTTGCGGTCAGGCGCAATGGCAGAAGCGAAGAGGGGCGACCGTTTGTCGAAACCGTTTCGTACGTCATCTGTGTTCCGGGTCGGTTGCCGCTCGGGCGGCGTAAGTTCTCCCTGGTGGATGTTCCGGATCTGCACGTGCTCCCGGAGCTTTGGCCTACCGTGCAGGATGTCTGGATGGGAGCGGCTCCGGTACCCCAGATACTGCATAGGATGCTCAACGTCTTTGCATGGCTGGTGAAGATCCGACTGTTGCCCAGCCTCTCCTGGATGGCCCGGGCCATGCACTTCGTGACCGGTCATGCCCAGTGGGGAGAGCACCGCGGGGGCATGTTTTTGGAGGTGAAGGGGCTGGGCGCTGATGGGAAAGAGGTGGTGCGGCTGTGGCATCTGTTGGCGGAGGGTGACGACGGCCCGCTAATCCCGTGTATGGCATTGGAAGCCATCATCAGAAATTGGTTGGCGGGAAAAAGGCCACCGAATGGCGCGAGGACTGCGATTCAGGATGTCAGCCTGGAGGACTACGAGTCCCTGTTCCAGAAGCGGACCGTGTACTCTGGCACCCGAGAGCCAGGGCAGGATCAAGGTTTGCCGCTGTTCCAGCGCATTCTAGGCACGTCCTGGCAGAGATTGGCTCAACCCATTCAGCAGCTTCATTCCGTGCGACAGGCCCGTACGTTTTGCGGGCATTGCACGGTGCGCCGCGGGCGCAATCCTTTGGCGCGGTTCGTTGCCCGGGTGACTGGCTTTCCCAAGCAAGGTGTCGACAGGCCACTGACAGTACGGCTCGAGCCTCACGGCAACGGTGAGCGGTGGACCAGGTCCTGTGATGGACGCACATTTTCCAGTACCCAGACGGCAGGCCGGGGCGGTTCAGAGTGGTTGGCCCGAGAAACGTTCGGGCCTGTATCGGTGGATATGGCTTTGCTGCAGGAGGGAAGCAACCTGCGCTACGTCATCCGCCGGTGGGCGCTCTGCGGGATCCCTTTGCCGCTTGCGTGGGGCCCGCGCTCCAAAGCCCTGGAATCCGTCCACGACGGCCTGTTCAAGTTCGATGTAGAGATCAGTCACGCCTTGACCGGGCTCATCGTCCATTACTCGGGTACGCTTCGACCATAGCCGGTAAGGCCGAATGATCCGTACCCGGAGCCTCACCGATACGGCGGTAGAAGCCCGCGCGATGATCCGGTTCGGACGATGGGTGTTGGTATCGGAAGTCGGATGAACGGCTGTCCGGTCAACGCGCCCATTTTCCCGCAAGTGGGATTCAATGGCTGGCGAGCGTCCCAGAATCGAGACGATCCCCAACCTCGAGACGCTTGTAGCGCACCTTCTCCAAAAGAGTAATCAACGTAGAATCATTAAATTATGAGAGCATCGCCCGTCATGGCACAGGAGATGCTTTGTACGCGGTATGGATCAACCGCGCACTGACCAAGCTCGCCGGCACCGCAAACGCTGGATCGTCGTCGTCGGAGTTTTGCTGGCGCTGGTTGGGATCACGGTGGCCATCAGCCGACTCAAGCCCGCCGCTCCCACTGTCGAACGAAACCTCGTGTGGGTCGACACGGTGAAGCGAGGCGAAATGCTGCGGGAGGTGCGCGGGATCGGCACCTTAGTGCCAGAGCAAATATCCTGGATTGCCGCGCGCTCCGCCGGCCGCGTCGATCGCATCTTGCTGCATCCGGGCGCTGACGTTAAGCCGGACGATGTGATTCTGGTCTTGACCAACCCGGAGGTCGCACAGGTGGCGACAGATGCCGCCTCGCAATTGAAAGCGGCGCAAGCCGACCTCCAGAGCTTCAAGGTCCAGCTGGAGAGCGGACTGCTGGCTGCCGAATCGACCGCCGCGGCCGCCAAGGCCGATTTCGAACAAGCGAAGCTACGTGCTCAGGTCAACGAGGAGCTCTTCAAGAAAGGCCTGGTCTCCGAGCTCGACATGAGATTGTCGAAAGTCACGGCCGAGCAGGCGGAGGCGCGTAATACCATCGAACAGAAGCGGTTTGCGTTCGCGAGGGAGGGCGTCGCACCGCAGCTAGCCATGAAGGTTGCCGAGGTCGATCGGGTGCGAACACAAGCGAAGCTCCGACAGGACGAACTCGATGCGCTCAAGGTGCGCGCGGGCATGGCGGGGGTGCTGCAGGTCGTGCCTGTGGAGATCGGCGCCCAGGTTGCAGCCGGCGCCAATCTCGCCCGCGTGGCCGATCCCTCGCGGCTCAAGGCCGAGGTCCGGATCGCCGAGACGCAGGCGAAAGATGTCCGGCTCGGGCTCCCTGCTTCCATTGACACACGAAACGGTGTTGTCGAAGGCCGGGTCTCGAGGATCGATCCGGCTGTCCAGAACGGCACCGTACTGGTAGACGTCTCACTCACGGGAGAGCTACCTCCCGGCGCGCGCCCCGACCTTTCAATCGATGGAACCATCCAGCTGGAGCGGCTCGAGCACGTCGTGTTCGTCGGCAGGCCTGCCTTCGGTCAAGAGAAAAGTGTCGTGGGCATGTTCAAACTCGATCCCAACGGCCTGTACGCGATCCGCACCCCCGTGCGCTTGGGACGCAGCTCTGTGAATACGATCGAGGTGGTCCGTGGGCTCAAGCCCGGGGATCGGGTGATCCTGTCTGACACCTCGCAGTGGGACGGCCACGACCGTATCCGATTGAACTAGCCGGCTACTTAAAGGGTACACCGAGACTGCCACATGAACCGCGAACACAACTCATCGCTGATCAAGCTCGAAGAAGTCACGAAAGTGTTCCTAACGGACGAACTTGAGACTCATGCGCTCTCACGGATACACCTGGAAATCAAGGCCGGCGAGTACGTGTCCATTGCCGGTCCGTCCGGGTGCGGCAAGTCGACACTCCTTTCGATCATTGGACTTCTGGACACCCCGAGTGATGGCACCTATCTGCTGAATGAACGACCGGCGCAGGGGCTGACAGCTTCTGAGCGCGCCCGCGTTCGCAATCGTCAGATCGGTTTCATCTTTCAGTCTTTCAATCTCATCGGCGATCTAACTGTCTACGAGAACGTCGAATTGCCGCTTACGTACCGCGGGATGCCAGCCGCAGAGCGCAAACGGCGGGTGAGCGAATCTCTCGAACGAGTGGGCATGGCACACCGGGCGAAGCATCGGCCCTCGCAGCTCTCCGGTGGTCAGCAGCAGCGCGTCGCGGTGGCACGGGCGCTCGGGGGAAGTCCCTCGGTACTGCTGGCCGATGAGCCCACCGGCAATCTCGACTCCCACAACGGTGAAGCCGTGATGAATCTCTTAAGCGAACTGCACCAGGGTGGCGCGACCATCGTGATGGTGACGCACGACTCGCGGTTCGCACGCCAGGCAACGCGCACCGTGCATTTGTTCGACGGCCGTATCGTAGATGAATACGTGGAAACCGATCCAACGCGATGAGGACGCGAGCCATGCTGTCCGAACTGAAATACGCCGTCCGCTCATTGGCAAAAACCCCTTGGCTTACGGCCGTGGTGGTTATCACGCTGGCGCTCGGTATCGCGGCGAACACGGCCGTATTCAGCTGGACGCGCGGGGTGTTGCTAAATCCTTTGCACGGCGTAGCAGATGCGCGGCGTCTTGTTTCGCTGGAAGCGGTGTACCCAAATCGCGAATACACTAACTCGTCGTATCCTGACTTCCGGGACTATCGTGATTCATCACGATCCCTGGCTGGCACGATCGCATACAAGTTTGGACCGTTGAGCTTCGGGAACGAGAACCAAGCGGAACGCGTCTGGGCCGAGTTCGTATCCGGCAATTTTTTCGATGTGCTGGGTGTCAGGCCGGCTGCCGGCCGGTTCTTCCGGACTGAGGAGCAGGAAGAGGCTCCAGGAAAGTATCCGGTCGCGGTCATCAGCGCACGATTCTGGCGGCTGCATTTCCATGCGGACCCACAGATTGTCGGTAAGACGATTCGCGTGAACCGCCAGGAACTGACGGTGGTCGGTGTCGCCCCGACGGAGTTCTTGGGAACCGTCGTGGGCCTTTCGTTCGACCTCTGGGTGCCGCTCGCGATGGACCCGGTGCTGAATGACACTGAAAACTGGTTCGAGAATCGAGGCGACCGCCGAGGGTTGCGCTTGTTGGCGCGCTTGAGGCCTGCCGTTTCGCTGCCTGAGGCCCGCACGGAAATCCAGACGATTGCGCGGCGTCTGGCGCACAGCTATCCGAAGAGTAACGCAGACATCGGCGCTACGCTGCTGCCGATTGACCAAGCTGACCAGGGGGTTCAAAGCCTTATCGGAACGTTGCTCAAGACTCTGCTCGGGGCTGGCGCCGTTCTGTTGCTCATCGTATGCGCGAATGTGGCAAATCTGATGCTGGTTCGCGCTACAGCGCGGCAGAAGGAATTCAGCATCCGCCTGGCGCTGGGTGCATCGCGCGGGCGCGTGATCGGCCAGCTCCTGCTGGAGAGTTTCCTGCTCGCGGGGCTGGGTGGCTTGGCAGGTGTTCTGCTGGCCGGGCAGATGGCAAGTTGGTTGCGCTTTTTCATTCCCGCCGAGCACCTTCCGCTGGCCCTCGATTTTCCGCCTGACTCTGCGGTGCTGCTGTTCACGTTATCGATTTCGGTCCTGGTGGGGCTGCTATTCGGCCTGGCGCCGGCGCTGCAGACGATTCGGGACGATCAGCTGAGCGGCTTGAAGGACAGCGGACGCGGCTCAGTGGGGAGTAGCCGCTCGCATCGCTTACGAGGAATACTGGTCGTTTCGGAGGTCGCCTTGGCACTGGTCGTGCTGATCGGCGCTAGCTTATTTGTCGAGAGCTTCCGGCATGCCAAACAAAGCGATCCGGGGTTCGATCCTTCGCATGTGCTGCTGGCCCCGTTGAACCTGGCGGAGGCGGGATACAGCATCGAGCAGGGCACGCTCTTCATGCGGCATCTGCGCGACCGCATCGAGGCCCTGCCCGGAGTCCGGGCCGTGAGTTTTGCGGATAATGTGCCGCTCGGTTTCGGGGATGACCCATTGGAAGACGTGCAGGTAGGCGGTTACGTACCTCGTCGCGGCGAGGACATGCGCGTCCACTGGAACCCGATTTGGTCGGCCTACTTCGATCTCATGCGGATTGCTCTCATTGAGGGGCGCGATTTTACCGAACGCGACGACAGCGAATCCCCGCATGTAGCCATCATCAATGAGGCATTCGCACAGCGGTTTTTTCGAGGACAGGAGCCAGTCGGCCGCCAGCTGGATCTTTGGGGACAGGGATCGGGTTGGACTGTGGTCGGCGTCGTCAAAGACATCAAGTACAGGAGTCCTGGCGAGACTCCGCGGCCACACTTCTATCTGCCGATACAGCAAGCCTGGGAACCCTTTAGGGGATTGGAGCTGCATGTGCGGACGGTGGGACCACCGCTGCAGCTTTTACCCGAGCTGCGGCGCGAATTGAGATCTGTCGATCCGAGGGTGCATCTCTTTGAGGTGTACACGCTCAGCGATTACATCGGCGAAGCTTGGTTCGCACAGAAGATCGGGGCAGCTTTATTGGGCGTCTTAGGCACGTTGGCGCTGCTGCTTGCGGCGCTCGGTCTCTTCAGCGTAATGGCTTACACCGTGAGCCGGCGCACACAAGAAATCGGCATCCGGATGGCGCTCGGCGCTCAGACGTTGGATGTGCTTCGGCCCGTCCTTGGTCAGGCACTCAGGCTGGCTATGGTGGGAGTCGGTGTTGGGCTTGCATTGTCTCTCGCGCTGACACGGCTCGTCGCCAGTCAGCTTCTCGGCGTAAGCGCGACGGACCCGCTGACGTTTGTCGGCGTGTCATGCCTGCTCTGCGCGGTCGCACTGGCGGCGAGCATTGTCCCGGCACGGCGCGCCACGAGAGTCGATCCTCTGATTGCGCTGCGGGCGGAATGAAGAGTAGACGTAAGCCATGTTATCGAGCCTGAAATACGCCGCCCGCTCATTGGCAAAAACCCCCTGGCTTACCGCCGTGGTGGTCATCACGCTGGCGCTCGGCATCGCGGCGAACACGGCAGTGTTCAGTTGGACGCGCGGCGTGCTGCTGAATCCCTTTCACGGCGTAGCGGATGGGCAGCGACTCGTTTCGCTGGAAACCGTGAATCCCACCGGCGATCACGGTGGTTCTTCGTATCCTGACTTCCGGGACTTTCGTGACTCATCGCGCTCCCTTGCAGGCGCGATAGCATTCCAGCAGGAGCATTTGACTCTCGAGAACGGAACCGAAGCGGAACGCGTCTGGGCCGAGGTTGTATCCGGAAATTTTTTCGATGTGCTGGGTGTCAGACCGGCTGCTGGCCGGTTCTTCCGGGCTGAAGAGCAGGAAGAGGCTGTGGGAAAGCATCCGGTCGCCGTCATTAGCGCACAATTCTGGCGGCGGCATTTCCATGCGGACAGCGAAGTTATCGGTAAGACGATTCGCGTGAACCGCCAGGAACTGACGGTGGTGGGTGTCGCCTCGACGGAGTTTTTGGGAATCGAAACGGGCCTATCGTTCGACCTCTGGGTGCCGCTCGCGATGGATCCCTTGCTGGGACAGGGTCCGAACCGGTTCCAAGATCGGGGCATCCGAGGGCTAACGTTGCTGGCTCGCTTGAGGCCTGGCGTTTCACTGCCTGAGGCCCGCACGGAAGTCCAGACGATTGCGCGGCGTCTGGCGCAGAGCTATCCAAAGAGTAACGCAGGCTACGGCGCTACGCTGGTGCCGATTGACCAAATGTACTGGGGGCTTCAAGCCTCCATCGGAACGTTGCTCAAGACTCTCCTCGGGGCTGGCGCCGTTCTGTTGCTCATCGTATGCGCGAATGTGGCAAACCTGATGCTGGTTCGTGCCACAACGAGGCAGAAGGAATTCAGCATCCGCCTGGCGCTGGGTGCAGCGCGCCGACGCGTGATCGGCCAGCTCCTGATGGAGAGTCTCCTGCTCGCGGGGCTGGGTGGCTTGGCCGGGGCCGCGCTGGCCGGGCAGATGGGGAGCTGGCTGCGCTTTTTCATTCCCGCTAATCACTTTCCGCTGGCCCTCGATTTTCCGCCTGACTCCGCGGTGCTGTTGTTCACGTTATCGATTTCAGTCCTGGTGGGGCTGCTGTTCGGCCTGGCCCCGGCGCTGCAGACGATTCGGGACGGTCAGCTGAGCGGCTTGAAGGACGGCGGGCGCGGCTCGGGCAGCAGGCGCTCGCATCGCTTACGAGGAATACTGGTCGTTTCGGAGGTTGCCTTGGCGCTGGTCGTGCTGATCGGCGCCAGCTTATTTGTCGAGAGCTTCTGGCAGGCCAAGCGAACCGATCCTGGGTTCGACCCTTCGCAGGTACTGCTGGCCGGGATTAACCTGACGGAGCAGGGATACAACACCGAGGAGGGCGTGCTCTTCATGCGGCACCTGCGCGATCGCATCGAAACCCTGCCTGGAGTCCGGGCCGTGAGTTTTGCGAATGATTTGCCGCTCGGTTTCTCGGACGGCCCACGGGACGCAGTGCAGGTCGGCGGCTACGTACCTCGTCGCGGCGAGGACATGCGCGTCTCCTGGAATCCGATTTGGCCGGGCTACTTCGATCTCATGCGGATTGCTCGCATCGAGGGTCGCGATTTTGCGGAACGCGACGACAGCCAGGCTCCGCCCGTAGCCATCATCAATGAGACATTCGCACGGCGGTTTCTTCCAGGACAGGAGCCGGTCGGCCGCCGGCTGAACCTCGGAGGATCGGCTGTGACTGTGGTGGGTGTTGTCAAAGACATCAAGTACAGGAGTTTTGGCGAGACTCCGCGGCCCTACTTCTATCGGCCGATGCAACAAGCCTGGGGACCTAGTACTGGCATTGTGCTGCACGTACGGACGGTGGGACCCCAGCTGCAACTCCTACCGGAGCTGCGGCGCGAATTGAGATCCGTCGATCCGGGGGTGCATCTCTTTGAGGTGGTGACGCTCAGCGATTACATCGGCGAAGCTAGGTTCACCCAGAAGATCGGGGCCGCTTTATTGGGAGTCTTAGGCGCGCTGGCGCTTCTGCTTGCGGCGCTCGGCCTTTTCAGCGTGATGGCGTACAGCGTGAGCCAGCGCACGCAGGAAATCGGCATCCGGATGGCGCTCGGCGCTCAGACGTCGGATGTGTTTCGGCCCGTCCTTGGTCAGGCACTCAGGCTGGCTATGGTGGGAGTCGGTATTGGGCTTGCATTGTCTTTCGCGCTCACACGGCTCGTCGCAAGCCAACTGCTCGGTGTGAGTGCCACAGACCCTCTGACGTTCGTCGGCGCGTCATGCCTGCTTTGCGCGGTCGCACTGGCGGCGAGCGTTATCCCAGCGCGACGCGCGGCCAAGGTCGATCCGCTGATCGCGCTGCGGGAGGAATGAACGGGCACCATGAGCATTCGTGTCGCCAAGCCCTTACGCCTGCTACCGGCGGTCTTCTTCTTCGTTTTCGAGGTGCTGTCCACTGCTGCGCATGCCGCGCAGGTCATCACGCTGGAGGACGCGATCGGCATCGCACTCGAGCGAAACGTGCCGCTCCTTCAGTCCCGTAACGCCGCGCAGTTGAGCGAGGTGGCGGTGAACGAGGCGCGAATGCAGTTTGTGCCAGATCTCTCCCTCAACAGCTCAGGCACGAGAAATTACGGACACTACTATAGCGCGGCTGCGGGAAGCTTCATCAATCAAACCACGGACTCATTGAACCTCGGCGCCTCCTCCGGTCTGACATTGTTTGCAGGCCTACACGATGTCGCCGCGCTCCGCCGGGCCAAGTTGAGTCTTCAAGCAAGCCGGTCGGATCTGAACAGAGCGCAGGAGACGGCGATTCACACCGTAGTCTCGAATTTCCTTGCTTTGATCCTGCAGCAGGACCAGTTGCAGGTGGAACGCGAAAATCTGTCTGCAGAAGCGACACTCGAGGAGCAGATTCGCGACTATGTGAAAGCCGGTGCGCGGGCCAGTGCTGACCTCTACCAGCAGCAAGCGAACGTGGCGAGCGCGCGGCTGAGTGTGATTCAGGCGCAAAACGCCGCCGAACTCAGCAAGGTTGATCTGCTACGCACCTTGCAGCTTGAACCGCTCCAGAGTTACGAGTTTCAGGCGCCCGCTATCGAGGCGATCTTCAGCTCTGACACGACGGATTTGAAGGAGCTCGTGACGCGCGCGCTGGAGCGTCGCACAGACTTGCGCGCCGAGGAAGCCCGCGTCGAATCTCTGGAACAGGGGGTTGGCGTCGCCAGTGCGGCCTACTGGCCGACTGTGTCTCTTACCGCGGGCTATGGCAGCAGTTTCACCAATGCCTTGCCCCTTGGTTTGCATGATCAGCTTGAGGCCTATCGCAATGGCTCGGTGGCGTTGAACGTCTCCGTGCCGCTATTTGATCGTAGCGTAACGCGAAACGCTGTGCGTCGGGCACGACTGCAGGCGCAGAACGAACGCATTGCTCTCGATAGCACCCGACACGAGGTGGAGTTGCAGGTCAAGACGGTCTATCTCAATCATCGTGCCGCACGCGATGAACTTTCGGCTGCTGAAGCCCAACAGCACACTGCGCAACTTGCCGTGCAATCAGCGCAGGAGCGTTTCAAAGCCGGGACGGCCATTTTGGTGGAGGTGTCTCAGGAACGTACGCTCTACATGGTAGCTGAGATTGCGCTCGTGACGGCCCGCTACAATCTGGCGCTTCAGAGCACTCTGATGAAGTTCTACCTCGGGGAAGTGCAGATAGAAGGGTCCGATCAACAGAGCCGCTGGCCGTCGAACTCACCTCCGCCACAAGAGAGGTAGAATCCGTCTGCCATGCAACCGCGCCTTCTCATTGTCGATGATCAGCGGGATGTGCTCATTGCACTGCGAATGGCCTTAACGAAGGAAGGCATCGAGGTGGTCACTGCAGGCTCTCCGGCTGGCGCGTTGGCGACCGTAGCGGCGGAAGCCTTCGATGCAGCGTTGATTGATCTCAACTATACCCGTGACACCACTTCCGGAGGGGAGGGGCTCAATCTGCTGGAGCGGTTGCACCAGAGTGATCCCCTCTTGCCGGTGATCGTGATGACCGCCTGGGCCAGTGTGGATCTGGCCGTGCAGGCCATGCGCGCGGGCGCACGGGATTTCATCGAGAAGCCCTGGGACAATCAGCGGTTGCTCTCCGTGATACGCAATCAGCTGGATTTGGGTCGTGCGCTGCGCAGCAGCCGCCGGCTCGAAGCCGAGAATGCGCTCCTGCGCAGCGCCTCCGAGGTGCCGCTGGTGGCCGAATCGCCGGGGATGCAGGAAGTGCTCTCTCTAGCGCAGCGTGTGGCGCAATCCGATGCACCCGTGCTGATCACGGGGGAGAATGGCACTGGCAAGAGTCTCTTGGCGCGACTCATTCATCAATGGTCGGATCGTGGACACTCGCTGATCGAAGTCAATGTGGGCGCGCTACCGGAAGGGGTGTTCGAGAGCGAGATGTTCGGCCACTTGCGCGGCGCCTTCACCGATGCGCGCGCCGAGCGCGTGGGCAGGGTCGAGCTCGCCGATGGCGGCAGCTTGTTCCTCGATGAAATCGGCAATTTACCTGCTGGTCAGCAGGCGAAACTGCTGCGCGTGTTGGAAAGCGGCGAGTTCGAGCCCGTCGGGTCCTCGCGCACCCGCAAGGTCAACGTGAGGCTGATCGCCGCCACCAACGCCGATTTGCGCGAATGGGTGGTGCAGGGCCGCTTCCGTCAGGATTTACTGTTCCGGATCAACACGATTGAGATCCACGTTCCCCCTCTGAGAGACAGAAAGTCAGATGTTGGGCCGCTCGCTAGTGCTGCACTGGCGGCTGTAGCGCGACGCTATGGAAAGGCGCTCCGAGGTTTCGAGCCGGAAGCTGTTCGAGCACTGCAACAGTACACTTGGCCGGGCAACGTTCGTGAGCTCCGCAGCGTCATCGAACGCGCAGCGCTGCTCGCACGAAGCGAGCTGGTCAGCGCGGCCGATTTGCGGTTGGCGCCGGTCAACGCGTCCCCACCCACACTTGAGGATATGAACCTCGAGGATGCTGAACGGATTCTAATTCGTACGGCATTGAAACGACACGGGGGTAGCGTTGTGGACGCTGCGGCGGCTCTCGGGCTCTCGCGCAGTGCGCTATACCGACGCATGGAAAAGTTGGGGATAGGTACGGATGGCTGAGTTGGGCCGCCACCGCCTGGCTTTTGAACCGCGTATCGTGGCTCTTTCGACGGCTCTGGCGGTACCTGCGCTCGCGCTGGGCGCGTGGTTGATCTGGCGGCTTCAGTGGGCCTGGACCTTGCGCGCAACCGCACTTGGCGCCCTTGCGGTCTTGATGGCAGCCCTGGTCGCGGCTCTGCACAAGGCGGTGACGGGACCCTTACGAGGTCTTACCAACGTCGTCGAAGCCTATCGAGGCGGCGACTACACGATCCGCAGCAGCCGCGACTCGGCCGGCGATGCGCTGGGCGATCTGGTCCATGAGATCAATAGCCTGGGAGATACATTGCACCAGCAGCGTTTGCGAGCCATCGAAGCGACCGCACTTCTGGACAAGCTCGTCAACGCAGTCGATGTCGCCGTACTGGCCTTCGACGGCGAGGGGCGACTGCACATGCACAACCCGGCGGCCGTGCAACTGCTGGGATTGGAGTCCCGAACAGGCGCAGGTCTTGCAGCCGCTGAGGTCGGGCTCGAGGGATTTCTGAGAGACGACACTCGTAGTCGAATTATGACCTCGCTCGGAGGCCGCAGCGGGCGCTGGCAGGTCACACATGGTACGTTCCGCGAGAGCGGACTCGCTCAGCATCTTCTCATCATCTCCGACGTTCGCCAGGCTTTGCGGGAAGAGGAGCGTCTCGCCTGGCAACGGTTGATCCGAGTCATCGGCCATGAAGTCAACAACTCCTTGGCCCCGATTCGATCTCTGGCGACGACCTTGCAAGAGTCGCTCAGCGCAGCGCTCGCGCCCGGAAACGACCGCGACGAGGTCCTCACGGGACTCAAGGTCATTGCCGATCGGACGCATGGACTGTCGCGATTTCTCGCTCAATACAGCCGCCTTGCCGGTCTGCCCTCGCCCCGCCCGCGCTGGCTGGAACTCGCCCCCGTTCTCGCGCGCGTGTTTGCGCTGGAGCCTTTGCGTCGCGTCCAGATTCAGGCTCCGAAGGATCTCGAGGTGCGGGTGGACGAAGATCAGCTCGAGCAAGCATTGATCAATCTGGCGCGCAATGCCGTCGAGGCGCAAGGGGAGTTCGCCGGGCATGTTCTCATTGCCGCTCTCGACCATGACGATACGCTGGTCATTACGATCACCGACGAGGGACCGGGAGTCGCAAATCCCGACAATTTGTTCGTCCCGTTCTTCACCACCAAGCTGGGAGGCAGTGGAGTGGGCTTGGTACTGTCGCGGCAAATTGCCGAAGCGCATGGCGGAACCCTCTCGCTCGAAAATCGCGGCGATACACACGGTGCAATCGCGACTCTCGAAATACCCGGCGCAGTGCGCAAGAAGGGGGTCAACAGAGATTGAATGTGGGTAGGCCTCTTCGTCATCAATCCCGACAGGCGTGGTAGGA
Organism: Steroidobacteraceae bacterium; assembly: GCA_036499585.1. Lineage (GTDB taxonomy): Bacteria > Pseudomonadota > Gammaproteobacteria > Steroidobacterales > Steroidobacteraceae > 13-2-20CM-66-19. The sequence goes on along the minus strand of DASYDM010000025.1, from coordinate 142,920 downwards.
TCAAACAAGCCAGACAATCCGGATAGGCTTTATCTTGAGCTCAGATTCCCACGGGGCGGCGTTCCGCCCGTTCGAGCCGCAGCCGTGAACCGCACGCTGGTCCTCTTGGGGACGGTCCTGTTGGTGGCGGGTGTGGCCTGGCCGTGGATTCGGCGGCTACCGCTATTTCACTTACCCGGCGACATCGTGATCGACCGCCCCAGCTTCAAGTTCTTCTTTCCGATTACGACGATGCTGCTGGTGAGCGCAGTGATATCCATCCTCGCGTGGATTTTCCGGCGGTGAGCCGGGAGTTGCGACCGGAATGCGGTCGCGCTTTCCAACATCGTACGGAGGCAGGCGTCGTGATTGCTATCATCGGCCTCGGCGCAAGCCGTGCGTCCCAGTCGAAGTGGGCCGGCAGCGACGAGCACACTTCCTTACAAATGAGAGACTTGCCATGAAACTGTCCGCGATTGTCATTGCCGCGTCGCTGCTGGGCGCGATGGCGGCTCAAGCCCAGGAGGCGGCCACACCGGAGCATCTGGCCGCCCGCGCAGCGACTCACAAGGCATGCGCTACCGAGGAGAAGAGCCTGTGTGACGGCAAGCAGGGCCGGGAGATTTTCCAGTGCTTGCGCGCGAGCAACGATAAGCTGAGCGCTGGATGCAAGGATGCTCTGGCGAAGATCGCGCGCTCGAATGGGCCTCCGCCCGCGAAGTAAGCTGGCCGGCAACCGCGTGACGTCGGACCGCCGAGTTCGACGTCACGCAATCGCTATCTTCGGGACGGGCACAGGGTTGGAATGCTGAGGCGTAACGAATTTCGCCCTGAGTCCGCGAACGACCCCACCTGCACATCATCATGTCGACTTCTGTTTGTCCGTAGAACAGGAAGTGGCACCTAGTGCATTCGGCATCCTCAACAAGGTGATTCCTCGTAACCGGTGCGCGCTCGCCCGGGATATCGGCTCGCGCTACAAGACGGCGGTTGTCTACCTTTACGATGAATAGCTACCCAAAAGCGGAGAACTGCCTGGCGACTTTCCCGTTTTTTTTCACTACGTTAATGTGCGGTCTGACGTTACAGAGACGGACATGATCACGGACGTATATCTGCCTCTGAGGTAGATCGCGGGGATCGATATGCTTGGAAAGACGCAAAGCTCAGCACCAAGAACCCTGTCGCGCCGAGCTTTGCTGCAGGCCTGTGCCCTGGGTGCGGTCGCTGATGTGTTGCAGTCCCGCCTCGAGGCGGCTGCTGCACAGCCCCTGATTCGAAAACCCATCCCGCGCACTGGCGAGAGGCTGCCGGTGATCGGCCTCGGGACGATTTGGTATCGCGACGCGAACTACCCTGCGCTTCGGCAAGTCATCCAGCGCCTGGCCGAACTCGGCGGGACGGTCATTGACACGGCAGCGTCGTACGGTGAAAGCGAGGGTGTGGTCGGCCGCGCTGTGCAGGAGTTGAATCTGCGCCGTCGCTGCTTCCTGGCTACCAAGTTCGATGCCGGCCATACGCCGGCGTCCGTCCCGACAGAGGCCCAACGGCGCGGACCCGGTCCAGGGGGTGTCGAAGGGCCGCCGCCCGGGATTCTGCGGCCGATTCCCGACGGTGTCGGCGGTTCAGTGAGCTTCGAACGCTCTCTGCAGCGGATGCACACGGACCATCTGGACCTCCTGCAGGTCCATAACATGTCTGACGCCGAGGTCTTGTTGCCACAAATGATCGAGTGGAAGCGCTCCGGGAAGGTGCGCTACATCGGGGTGTCGGCGCCGGCCGCGAACCCGGAGCGACTCAGAGCGGTGCTGAAAGCCTTCCCGCTCGATTTCGTGCAGCTCGACTACTCTTTAGGCAACCGCGCGGCTGACAGCGGCGCATTACAGGCCTGCGCGGAGCACGGCGCCGCCGTGCTGATCAACCTGCCTTTCGGCCGCAACGGCTTGCTGAACAAGGCACAGGGGCACCGCCTGCCCGACTGGCTGCAGGACATCGACGTGACCAGCTGGGCGCAGTTCCTGCTCAAGTGGGTTGTATCCCATCCGGCAGTAACATGCGCCATTCCGGGCACCATGAACGTAGCGCACCTCGAAGACGACTTACGGGCCGGCCAGGGCCGACTGCCGAACGCGAAGCAGCGGCTACGGATGGAACAGGAGTGGGCCTCCCTGGCTTGAGGCCGACCCATCTGAGCATTCATCGAGGTGGCTGGGGAGAGAAGGTGAGCGCACCTGATCGAGTCGAGACGCGTCGGTTGGTGTTGCGAAGGCCCGTAGCGTCGGACGCTGAGACTATCTTCGCTCGTTACGCAAGTGACCCCGAGGTCACTCGATATCTGGAATGGCGCCGACACACCGTGGTCGATGAGACGCTTGCATTCATCAGTTTAGCGCTATGGCCCATTCACCGTTAGGAACGAAAAGCCGGAGGGCTGCACTGAAGCACGCAAGCGAGGCGCACTGGTTCCTCACGGCCCTGCAGCATAACTGGCGGCTTATGGGTGTGACGCGCCCAGCCGCGCGTGAGCTTGATCCGATCATCGCCTCGGCGCTCAAAGCTGTTACGACGTTGACGGACGCCACCGCCGACCCTTGGAGCGCGGCGATTCTATTGCGATCCGTCGTCGAAGCGTTGGACCAGATTGCCCAATCGGGGTTGGGGCCTTCGCGAGAGGAGGCACAGCGTGCCAAGGCACGGGACGAGGCGCAGCGGGCGTACCAAGAGTTGGCAACGCATCGCGGGTCTTCCGGAAGACGAGAGCGGAACTAGGAAAGGCGTCGTCATAGTGATGCCGTGAGAACCTACGAGCCAACCAACACGCTCAAGACAGTCGCTAAAGACGTCTGGATAGTCGACGGGCCGATCATCAAAATGAAACTCCTAGGGTTGGGCGTGCCGTTCCCAACACGAATGACGATCGTGCGCCTTGGTGCCGGTGAGCTCTTCGTCCACTCGCCGATCGCGCTGACGCAGGATCTCGAGACACGAGTCAAAGCGCTCGGAACGCCGCGATATCTCATTGCCCCCTCGTGGCTTCACTACTGGTGGCTTCCAGATTGGAAGCGTGCGTTCCCGGACGCGCTCGTGTTTCTGGCCGAAGGGGTACGCAAGCGCGCTAAGACCCATATCGATCTCGAGGCAAAACAACTTGATCGAGATCAGAAGTATCCCTGGGAAGAAATCATTCATACGCTCCCCGTGAAGGGCCTCTTCGGCACCGAAGTTATTTTCTTTCATCGGAAATCTCGCACGCTCATTCTCACTGATTTCATTGAAAACTTTGAGCCGCGCCTGATCGACTCGTTCTTCCTTCGCTGCCTCATTCGCATCGGGGGAGTGCAGGATCCTGATGGTGGCATGCCTCGGGACATGCGCCTCAGCTACTCTGGCCGGGTATTACGAGGTGTCGTCGAAACGATGCTCGCTTGGAAGCCGGAGCGAATCGTCATTGCACACGGGCGGTGGTACGAAAGTCATGCCGAAACGGAACTGCGGCGGGCGTTTCGCTGGCTGCTCGAACGCAAATGACTCGACTCGGAGCCGCATCGCCGCGCGCGACATTCGTTGTGCGGTCGCACAAGCTCAGTCGCTCCTTGAAGTTCTCTCAGGGCGGGTGGATGATTCGCTCTACGAACGCGGCCCCAGAAGTCGCGGCGACGAAGACCAGCAGGAAGGTATCAACCGAGCATGGAGAGACACATGAACAAAATCTCATTGAGCTGCGTCGCTTTGCTGTGTGCACTGAGCGCGTGCAACTCACCTCCACCCTTGTCAAACGGGAGCGCTGCGACTTCCCAGGGCCGCATTTCGTTGGGCCAGACGCCGCGAAGGTTTTCGATCGCGGCTACCGATGCCCCGGCGGCTGTGAACGAGTTCTCGCGGCAGGCGGACTTGCAGGTGCTGTTCGACTATCAGCAACTGCAGGGCCGAAAGACGCACGCGGTCAACGGGGAGTTGGAACCGCTGTACGCGCTGAGCGACATGCTCAAGGACTCCGGCCTGGTCTTCCAGTGGGTGGACGAGCGGACGCTCGCGATCAGGCCAACTCGGTAAACCTAACGAGGCTACCCGCGCCTGGCGCGCCGCGCTCAGTCCGTCGCCGGTATCGAGTGGTGTTCGTGGGTGATGTTCCATTCGCCATCGATTTTGCGAAGGCCGACGGTCAGGCGAAAGAGAAAGCCATCCTTTTCCGCGGGATTGCTCGAGGAGTTGGGACCACAGTGCATGATCGCTACCGCAAAGGCGACGTCCTTCCCGGTTGTCACCGCGAGCTCCCGGAACTCAAAGGCCGTGCCAGGCTTGTGGTAGCGGAACAATAAGCCCCACGTCTGTTCATAGGCGTCTATGCCGCGGCATTGAAGGGGCGGCGGCAGGTCGAACATCACGATACTGGGATCGTGGTGAGCCAGGATCGCGGGAACATCGTGCCGGCGGACGGCATCCGCCCATGCCTGCAGCCGTTCCCGGATCCGCATTTCGTCGTTTGTATGGCTCTGATCCGTCATCGTATAAGCTCCCTAAAAATCCCGCCTCGATCCGCTGACGGATGGCCTTCTACATTCTTGGGGGCCGGCGCCTACTCCTTCCAGCCTTCCGGCGGCTCGGTGCCACCTTTGATCTGGCGCGTCTTGTAGCGCCACTGCCCCTTGACCTTGACGAACGTGGCGTATTCCCGGCCCTGCGTCCTTACGCGTGGCGCATCACCCTGTTTTTCCATCAGGTATTCGGTGAAGATCAATTCAGAGGAGGCTGTCTCGCCGTGCACGATGATGAGCGGATTGCTGATCGTGACATTGAAGGAATAGGCTTTTGCAGCAGGGCTGTTTCCCCCGGCGCGTTCATAGGCCTTGGCGATGCCGTCCTTGCCCTTGAAGTGGTTGGTGCCGAGGATCAGTTCTGCCTCGTCGGCGTAGAAGTCCGTGAAGCTCTCACGATCCGCCTTGCCGAAGTTGTAGTAGTACCGTGTGATCAGATCCTGGATGTGCGCGCGGTCGCTAAGTGCCTTGGTTGTCATGTCCTGCGCCTGCGCTACGGGAATAGACACCAGCCCCAGGCACCAAGCCAGACTCAGCGCACCCATCCAACGTGTTCCAGGAATCTTCACGTGCAACCCCCTCAAGGCCGATTCGGGAAACTAGAATAAGGCGATGACGACCCGAACTGCCAGTTGCTCATGCGACGAAGCCGGCGGCGATCTCGTCGCGCCATAGCCGGCTCGGTCTGCCAATTGCAGGCCTCCGTCGCGCCCCTCTAGGGAAGATCCGGTGAAAGTCGTAACCTGCGTGTGTCCGCCATACCGCGCGGGTTTAGGGAGAACAGCCATGAAGATTGCGGTTTCGCTTGCCACGGTCGCAGTCCTGGTGCTCACGACCGGTGCCATCAGTGCTGTACTTGCGGCGGGCGAACACAAAGCGAGGGGTGGGCCGGACTACACCGCAGACGGCAAGTTGCAGGTGCCGTCGGACTACCGGGAGTGGGTCTTTCTGACTTCCAGCCTGGACATGAACTACGGGACCGGACCGGGCATGGACCACTCGATGTTCGACAACGTATTCGTCCCGCCGAGCGCGTATCAGTCCTTCCTTCGGACGGGAAAGTGGCCCGAGGGCGCGGTCCTGCTCAAGGAAAACCGCGTGGCCAGCAGCAACGGCTCGATCAACAAGAGTGGCCAGTTCCAGGTCACGTCCACCATGGGGCTCGAGGTGCACGTGAAGGATTCCCAGCGCTTTGCGGGCACGGGGTGGGGCTTCTTCGTGTTTCCGGATGCCCACAGCCAACCCGCGACGGTGATTCCATCGAGCGCGAGCTGCTATTCCTGCCACAAGGATCACGGCGCGGTCGACACCACGTTCGTGCAGTTCTACCCCACGCTCATTGATACAGCGAAGCAGAAAAAGACGCTGAGCCCGACCTACGAACCCTAGCGTCGCCCGGAGAGTACCCGCGCGGGCAGCAGGATGATCCCGCGCAACAATTGGAACACCCCTTCGACCGCCAGCCCTACGAGTCGAAAGGGCAGCAGCAATAGCCACGCCAGGGGATAGAGCACGAGCGCGAGCAGCGCCAGCGGCCAGCACAGAATGAACAGCAACACCCAGAGCAAAAACGCGACCATTCGGCAGGTCCTTCGATAGCGCCCGGCAAGCATTTCGCCGTCTACCGACAATGCGCCCGAACCGGCGAAACCTCCAGAGCGCCCCGTCGCTCAGGAGCTTCCACTGATCGGGTCGGTGGCAACCATCTAGCGGGGCAGGGGCTCACCAGCGTGCCCGGCGCAGTTCTGCCAGCCTGCGCGTCGTAACAGATAGTATTGGACGATCAGGATATCGGAGGGGGCATGCTCCAATCGCGCACGATCGGCATTGCTATCGGCAAGCCCTGGAAGGACGTCTACGAGAGGATCTGGCGCCCGGAGAGTTTCCCGAAGTGGGCATCGGGACTGAGCCGGTCTTCGCTCGTGAAGGTCGGTGACGGATGGACAGCGGAAGGCCCGGCAGGGACTGTCAGAATACGATTCACCGACCACAACGCGTTCGGCGTAATGGATCACTACGTCGATGCGGGAACCGGCTCGCAGATCTACATCCCGTTGAGAGTCATCGCCAACGCAGAGGGAGCGGAGGTCCTGCTGACCCTGTTCCAACAGCCGGGGATGTCGGAGCAGCAATTCCTGACGGATGCAAAGTGGGTGGAGCGCGACCTTGTCGCACTCAAGGCTCTACTGGAGGGCGTGGGCTCGTTGCATCCGTAAATACACGTGAAATCATTGACTTGCACGTAACGTCGGCTACGATCACGCGACCGCCTGCGAACAAGGAATAATAGATGCTCGTCACGGCCCCAGCCCTGGATGCCTTGGTGAAAGTGACTCAGCTGATTGGAATTCCAGTCGGCATCGCTGTCTATGGGCTGAAGATGCGCAAGGAACGGATTGCCCGTGAGTACGCCACCTACGACTCGCTCGATGTGAGGTACGTTGAATTCCTCAAGTTGTGCCTGGCCCATCCCGATCTCGACGTCGCCGATACGCCCAGACCCAACTCTGACTCGACGTCCGATCAGATGCACCGGGAACGCCTGCTGTTCTCCATCCTGATCTCGATGATGGAACGGGCCTACCTCATGTACAAGGACACCTCCAACGAGGTGAGGCGCAAGCAGTGGATCGGATGGAATGCCTACATCCACCACTGGTGCGGACGGGAGAACTTCGCGACCGCCATGCCGTTCCTGGCCAGGGATTTCGACGTCGGATTTCGGGACTATCTGCTGGCAGCGACCGCACAAGAGCGCGGGCGGGTCGCGAATCAGGCCTCGTTTCCCTGAAGCAGGCTGGACGCGCACAGGTCGCCTTGGACCGTTTCACCAACGGTGTTCTCAACGTCGTCATTACCGCCGCGTCCAAAGTCTTCTTGTGAGCGCCGGCGACAATTGCCAGTAGAATTGCAGGCCGCTGCGCCTCAAATTCGAGGCCGAATCGGGGGTACCTTCATGTCCACATTTGCCCGCGCGATCCTTGGCGTGTTTCTGGTGATGGGGGTCATTGACGCCCAGGCTCAGCAACCCGCGGTCGTCGCTCCCATCCCCGACTTCAGCAAGGTGGAGATCAAGACCACACGCCTCGCCAGCGACTTCTACACCTTGGAGGGACAGGGCGGCACGATCAGTGTGCTGACCGGCCCGGACGGAGTCTTCCTGGTCGATTCGCAGTTCGCTCCGTTGACCGACCGGCTGGTCGCAGCGATCAGGAAGATCTCGGATAAGCCGATCCGCTTTCTGGTCAACACGCACGTCCACGGCGATCACACCGGAGGCAACGAGAACTTCGCCAAGCGGGGGGTGTTGATTTTCAGTCGTGATCAGTTGCGCGCGCGCCTGCAGCATCCGGCTCCCGGGCCCGACGGCTCACCCGGCAAGCCCGCACCGGCGGGAGCCTTGCCGGTGGTGACCTATGACGGCCCTGTGACAATCCATTTGAATGGCGAGGACGTGCACCTGATCCCCATCCGCGCCGCGCACACGGACGGTGACACGCTCATCAGCTTTTCCGCCCACGATATTCTCGCCGTGGGGGACTACTTCCGCAGCATCGGATATCCCTACGTCGACCTGGTCAACGGGGGCTCGCTATCAGGACTGCTCGCGGGTCTGGGCGAAACCATCGGCCGCGCCGGGCCCACGACGAAAATCATTCCGGGGCACGGACCTATCGTCGATCGCGCCGCGTTGATCGCCAATCGTGACATGGTGCTTGCGGTGCGCGACCGGGTGGCAGCACTGATCTCGCAAGGTAAGTCGGTCGATGAGGTGATCGCCGCGAAGCCTACCGCTGCCTACGACGCAACCATCACTCAGGGTGCGCAAACCGCCGATCGCTTCATTCGGTGGCTCTATGCCGAAGTGAAGGCAGCACGACAGTGATGCCGTCCGGTTCGCCTTGCTCAGGCGAGCCCTTCCGGGAAAGCCCGGCTCTCAGGCGTGCGTGTTTTCAACCAACGCGCACACCTCCGAGTACTCGACCCTCGGCTGAACTCCGTACAGTGCACCGACGCGCTCCCGCATCTGCGATGTGAAGAACGAGCGGGCCGCGTCGGCGTCGTCCCAAACATAGACATTGCGGGCTTCCCGCAACTCGGCAGAAACGCTGAACAGTTTGGAGCGAAGCCCGGGCATGCCTTCGAACTTCGCCTTGGACTGCTCGGCGATCTGACGCACCTTCGCGGCATTGAAATCCTCTCCGTAGCGGAAAGTAACGACTACTGCGATCATGTGTCCGATCCTGTTTCCGTGCCTGGCTGTCGATACTATAACGCCGCGCACGTTGGATGCCGATCAGCCGTAACTTCTCACGTTCCGAGGCGCTCAACCGATCCGTACAGGACGGAAGCGGATCCCATGAAGCTCGGTGCGGTGCGCCTGTTTGTACGCGATGTCGCAGAAGCCAGGAGATTCTACGCCGAGCGCCTGGGGCTCACCGTGCAGAGCTTCAGCGTAGATCGTGGTGTTTGTGTTCTTGATACCCGAGACACCCGGCTCGTCGTCGAAGCCGTTGCAGCGGATGCACCCGCAGAGGATCAGGCTCTGGTCGGACGCTTCACGGGGGACGCCCCAGGGGCGCCACTGACGGGAAGCCGGCGCTGAGCCGTCCTATCCCCAACCGGGAGAGCGCCCGCGCCTTCCTCAGGGACCCCGTACGAATGTCTCGGATAGTGGCGAGTCGTGGCCAATCGCAGACCCAGATCTCCAATAGCCTCTGCTTCCCGGGCCTCAGTCGCCACCGAGGCAGAGGGGGGCAGCCGCGATGGAATCGAAGCACCTGCGTCGCAGGTTCTGAACTCGCCTGATTCCAGTGTGCGACCGACTTGGCCGGAGCGCGTCGATGCACGAGTCGACCATGCTCTGGCCGACAATCGCCGTGCGGAGTTCCTGTTCGTGGTGATGGCGCTGGCGCTCTTTATCGTGGGGCTGCTGATCGTTCTCCTCGCGTACCGGCTGAAAAACCCTTACGTGTGCGGCGCCGCTCTGCTCACCCAGACCTTTCTGATCTTTCCGGTCAACGAGATTCGAAAACTTCGGCGAGACAATCTGATTCTGCAAACGTTTCCTGTTCTCATCGAAGGCCTTCCTGCAGAAGCGGCCGTTGCGGAGATCAAGATGCTGCTGGCCCTGCTTAGAGGCGGGAAATGATTCAGCGTCCGGTAGAGCGAGTTCTAGAGGCTATGCTGAGGGACCTTGGCAGGGCCGGATCAGGCTTTGATGCCGGTGTCGGTTCCCCGGCCAGGGGGCGCCCGGGAATTCCGAAGGGTTGCGGCGGTCGGTCGTTGCGACAAAGGCGTGGTATCCCAGGGCCCACACACAGACCCATCGACGGCGCAATGCGGAATCTCGTTGCAGCGAGCGTGAGTTGGTTGGTCAGAACAGAATCACCGGGTTGCACATCCAGTGTCCGGAGTGAATTTGAGAAGTGGTACGACAGAGACCTGAGACGTCGTATCGCGGTGGAGCTCGCCAAGAAGGTTTGTGTCCGATTCGAACGCCTTCGGTACTTACGACCGTTGAGCGGTGTCGCTGATCCGGACCACCTGATCCCACCGCAATCCACGCCGCGAGCGGTCGACCGTGTACTAAGAAAAGCGCAGCACGCAAAGCGCTCCTCACGAGAGTCACGTGGGATGAATCCGTTCCGCTGCGTTGCAGCCGCAGTCGCAGCTCTCTGTCTGGTCGTTGTCGGCGCCGCGCTCTGCGCTGCAAACCCGCTCATCTGGAAAAATCACGTGGGAGGAATCGCCACGGAGTCCAGCCCGATTCAGGGCGGCGATAGTCAGGCCGGGCTTCGGAAGCGCGGCGGTTGCGGGGGCAACGACGGCCAGCTCTGGTGGTGCGGCGAGGAGGCCTGATCTTCTGTGCTGCCGATTGCGTTTATGTGAAGTCTCGCGACGCAAAAGAGATCCAGAGACTATAGGCGAGGGGCGCGACGCCCCACGATGGAGCATGCCGCTCTTGCGACGGGAGTCGGGCGTGCAATACCGGTGACGCTGCGGATTTCCTTCGGGCACAATGCCGCCGCGATTTCACCAGCTCCGGAAAGGACGCCATGATTCGAAGCACGTTCGCTGTGGGAATTCTTTTGGTTGCGCAAGCCGCGCTCGCCGACGCTCCGGTCTCATACATTCTTCCTGCCGGCCTGGGGCCGACGGCCCTGAATCAGTGTTCGCGGTCCTCGCCGCAAAACGTGGAAGAGTTTTTCACTCCCGATCCGGGCGACGTGGCGGACATGGAGATCCGGCTCGTTCCATACATCAAGAATCGCAGCGCGCGCATGCACTTCGAGAGCTATGGTCGACAATATGTCGGCTTCACGCGCAAGGGGCGGCGCTATCTCTACGGGAATTTCTTCAACCTGAAGCTGTTCGATTCCTTCTTCCGCTTGAAGGATCCCCAGTCGAAGCCGGTCGTGATCTGCGACGGGGGCGACAACTTCTGGGGCATCGTGTATTCGTTGGACTCGCGGTCCTTCTCCGACCTGCAGTTCAACGGTGTCGGCTAGCGCGAGGGGCCTCCGCATTCATTCTGCACGGCGCCTTGGGTAGAATCCAACCGCTCCTTACGCTGGTAGCAAGCCGAGAGATCCAACGAGCGGGAAGTGATTCCTCCACGGCTGCGCAGTCGCGTATCACGGCGAACGGTGTCTACCAACTGGTGTTGCCGGTACCAGTGACAACAGCCACCGCTTGCGGTGATGCGGCGGATGCGGTCGAATACGGACGCCTCAGGAGCTGCCGCGTTGATGGCCACGAGTCATCCAGGAGACTGCCGAATGCGACTGTCGCTGCTCGTCTGCGTTGTCCTGGTTGCCCTGAGCGCCCCCTTGCCGGCTCCGGCGCACCACTCGACAGCTAACTTCGACATGACCAAGAAGGTCGCGCTTACAGGCACTGTGACCTACTTTGCCTTCACGAATCCCCACTCGTACTTCGACATGGAGGTATCCGACAAGAAGGGCGCCATTCAACACTACAAGGTCTTCACCGTTGCGAGAGTCGTGATGACGCGAAATGGTTGGGTCACGGGCGATCTCAACGCGGGCGACAAGGTGACGGTGGTCGGCAATCCTGACCGCAAGCAACCCAACTACATGTATCTGCAGAAGATCACGTTCAAGAGCGGCAAAGAATGGTTGCGCGACAAGATATTCTGATGTCGCGTGGATGGCTGGTCATCGCGCTGCTGATCGCGCTGAGCGGCTGCGGAAAGACAAGCGCTCCGGTCTCGAACGAGGGCGCCGATGGAAAGCCCCCCGATATGGCTGGGGTGTGGCTGCCCGATGCGAGCCGCAGCGAGCCGTGGCCCGCACAGTTGCCGCTCACACCCACTGCCCGCAGTGCACTGGAGAGTTTCGACCCGGCGCAGCAGGACCCAACCACGTACTGCATGCCGCTCGGGACGCCGAGAAACATGCTGCAGACCGAATATCCTCTCGAGGTCGTACAGACTCCGGGGCAGTTGCTGTTTGTAGTGCAGCCCAGTCTTGCCAATGCCGAGGTACGTCGGGTCCGGCTCGATGGCAGTGCGCTGCCACAGGCTCCGGAGGCATCGTGGTTCGGAACGTCACGAGGGCGATGGGAGGGCGCGACACTCGTGGTGGAAACCATCGGGCTGCGTCCGGATGCGCTGATCAGCGGCAACGGTCTGCGGCACAGCGACGAGCTCCGGGTAATCGAGCGACTGAGCATCGTCAACGATGCGGCGCATGGTCGGACGCTGGTCGAGGAAATCGAACTGCGCGACCCGAAGGCGTACGAGCAGTCCTTGAAGACCAAGCGGTACTTCTCCTGGGCGCCGCAGGCGCAATTGCGCGAGCCCGCAGGCTGCATCGAGTTGGAGTGGATCGACAAGACCTGGCGCCAGCGGCTCGAAGAGCACGCCGGAGCGGACCGCAAGGCGGGAAAGAAGTCCAAATGACCGCGATGACCCGATGTGCTGTGCTCGCCTGCGCATTGCTCGCGACGCTCGTTTCCGACCCAAGTCGCCCCGTGCATGCTGCACCGCGGGTTGACGATTCCGCGCCCCGACCTGACTTCTCCGGCGTGTGGTTGCCGAACTCGAAGGAGAGCGGCCGATGGCCGCAGCAGCGGCCATTCACTCCGGAGACGGCGAAGTTACAGATGCAGTGGACGAAAGACACGGCGCCGATCGACTTCACTCGCGACGACGATCACACCTCTTGTCTGCCCTATACGCTTCCCTACCTGGCAACGACGATTACGCAATATCCCTTCGAGATAGTCTCAACGCCGCGTCGAGTCTACTTTTTCACGGAAGTCTACGGACAGGTACGGCGCATCGACATCGACGCCCCCGCCGTCTCGCCCGAGCAGCTCCCGAGCCGCGTGGGCACCTCGCGGGGTCATTGGGAGGGTTCGCAGCTTGTCGTCGAAACGACACACATCCTTCCGGAGAACGAAGGCAGCCGGTTTCCGAGCAGCCCCGCGTTGAAGGTCATCGAACGCTTCTCGTTCGTGCAGGGTGGCGAGTTCGGCAAGCAGTTGGTGGATGAGATCACGATCCGCGATCCACTGGTCTATCAGCAGCCGATCACGATCAGGATGGTCTACAAGCCGGCGCGCGGCATCAGCGTAGATGAGTACATTTGCAACCAGGACATCTGGGATCAGCATCTCGACGGGAGCACGAGCAAGATTCCGTGGCGCTGACGATTTGATCTTGTCCGACCAACACGAATCGTTGGCGAGCGCTATTGATCTGAGGCCGGGCACCTCAGAGGACTATCAATTCGCGCTAGAGCTGTATCTGGAGGCGATGCGACCCTACACCGAGGAACTCATGGTGTGGGATGAGACAAAGCAGAGGCGCAGTTTTTCCCAGCAATGGAAGACACCGAACGTTACGGTGATCACGCTTCGCCGAGAGGCGGCCGGATGGCTGCAAGTTGCCGAGTCACCTGCGGAGATCTGGTTGTATCAGTTCTTCGTTTCTCCCGAACATCAGCGCCGCGGCATCGGGACGGCCGTGTTGCATCGACTGTTGGCCGAATGGAGTAAGCGGCCGACATCGGTCAGGCTGACCGTTCTGAAGAACAATCCCGCGCGGCGGTTGTACGAGCGGTGCGGATTTGAAGTGGTCGCAGAGATCGGGATCAAGTTTGAAATGAGACTGTGGTTACCGCGGCGGGCTGGCTTCGATGACGTCTGATAAGTTCGTGAATAACATGGAAATATCGGGCATGCAGCGGGGAGGGCTCGCTGACTTTACAAGACTTTACCTCCCGCACACCTTCGGCTAACGCTCGGCACTCAGACTTTTCATCGTGATCCTCCCTTGATGAAAAGGACCGACCATGAAAAAGATTCTGATCGCGTTTGTAGCCGGAGCTGCACTGGCCTCCGGCGTAACCGTTCTGGCGAGAACAGATGGTGCGGCGTCTCTGCACGCCATGGTCATGGGCGGCCACGATGCCAACGCCGCGCAGAACCATGCCGACCGGATGTTGCAGCACTTGTACGTGGACCTCCAGGCGACCGATGCTCAGAAGGCTCAGATCGATCCCCTGGTCAAACAGGCAGTCACGGAGATTCAGGCCCTGCAGTCCCAGCAGGCAGCCGTGCACGCCCAGGTCGTTCAAGCCCTCACCCAATCGCCTGTCGACCGTGCCGCGTTGGAGACCGCCCGGGCGGCGCATATCCAGGCAGCCGACCAGGCCACCCGGCGACTGATGCAGCTGGTCGCAGACGTAGGTGACCTCCTGACGGCGGAGCAGCGCAAGATTCTGGCGGAGCAGCTGCAGAGGCTCCATGGAATCTGACCGGCGCTGGCTCGCAAGGCCCTGAACCTCTACAGTTTGCCTCGATGACCGAGCGCATCCTGCTGGTTGAGGACGATCCCCGCCTGGCCGAAATGCTCAGTGAGTATCTCGGCCGGGCGGGCATGCGTGTCACCATTGCGGCGCTGGGCGCGACCGCGCTCGAGCGCTTTTCGAGCACCTCTTACGACGCGCTGGTGCTGGATCTGATGCTGCCGGACATGGATGGACTCGAGGTCTGCAGACGGGTTCGGACGGACTCGGACACACCGGTGTTGATGCTCACCGCGAGAGGGGATGCGATCGATCGCATCATCGGTCTGGAGTTGGGGGCTGACGACTACCTCCCGAAGCCATTCGAGCCCCGTGAGCTGCTTGCCCGCTTGCGAGCGGTGCTCCGCCGGCGGACGCGTTCGCAGCAGTCGCCGGACTCACCCTTGCGCTTCGGGCGCCTCGAGATCGACTCCGGGGCTCGCGTGGTGCGTCTGGACGGTCAGCTCTGCGACCTGACCGGACACCAGTTCAATCTCCTGTCGGCGCTAGCGCACAACGCAGGCCGGGTGCTCTCGCGCGATACCCTGATGGACCTCGTAAAGGGCGAGCATCTCGAATCCTTCGATCGTTCGATCGATGTGCACATGTCGCGCATTCGCGCCGAGATCGAGGACGACCCCAAGAAGCCGAAGCGGGTCATCACCGTGCGTGGTGCCGGCTACGTCTTTGCCAAGGTGCAGGACTGATGTTGCGCCTATACCTGCGCTTTTACGTCGCGCTGCTTGCGAGCCTGCTGCTCTTCGTCGTGGCGATGCTGGCGCTGTATCACTTCAAGGGCATGTACTGGCCATCGAACCTGGCGATGGTTCACACGCGACTTAGCTTCCACGTCGTCGTCATGGCACTCGCGCTGGTCATCGGTATCGTTGCGTTTCCGATTGTCCGCCAGATCAGCCGGCGCCTCGAGCGGCTGCAGAAGGGCGTGGAGTCCCTCGGTGCAGGAGATCTGACGGCTCGCGTCACTGTCGAAGGTCGGGATGAGGTGGCTCGGTTGGCGAGCGCGTTCAACGACGCAGCCGTCCGGATCGAACAACTCGTCGGGGCTCACAAGTCTCTGTTGGCCAACGCCTCGCACGAGCTGCGGACTCCGTTGACACGGATCAGGCTGGCGCTGGAGCTGATCAAGGACAACGTTGATGCGCGACACCGAGCCGGCTTGGAGCAGGACATCGGAGAGCTCGACCAGCTGGTCGATGAGATTCTGTTGGCCAGCAGACTCGACGCGGTCACCGAGAAGGTGGTGGCTGAGGACGTAGACCTGCTCGCGTTGGCCGCGGAGGAGTGCGCGCGTTACGATCAGGCGTCGCTCGAAGGATCCTCCGTGATCGTCCGCGGGGATCCGCGTCTGCTGCGTCGCCTGTTACGAAATCTGTTGGAGAACGCTCGTCGGCATGGCGCGCCACCAACCCAAGTACGTATTGCGCCCGCCGCCGGCGCGGCCACCATTGTCGTGTGGGACAACGGGCGAGGCATACCTGCATCCGAATTCGAGGCCGTCTTCCGGCCGTTCTACCGGCCCAAGCAAGCCGAGGCCGGGCCGGGCGTCGGTTTGGGTCTCGCCCTGGTCCGTCAGATCGCCGCGCGTCATGGCGGGGACGCACGCTGCGAGCTTAGAGACGGCCGCAGCTGCTTTGTCGTCACGCTGCCCGCGCCGCCGTAGCCGTTGGGAAGAAGCTCCAAAGGGGAGGGAACATGGACCAGCACGAGCCGGCAGAGAAGAAGAACTACGACCTCGAACGCCTGATCTTCTTTTCAGACGGCGTTTTCGCGATCGTCATCACCCTTCTGGTGATCGAGCTGCGCCCGCCCGCGCAGTGGGACGGCACACTCGGGGGTTTGTGGCGGTCCGAGTGGAAAGCGCTCCTGTCCTACGCACTCAGTTTCCTGTCGGTCGGCGTCTACTGGAACCTGCACCGGCAGATCTTTCGGCGGATCATGCGCTTTCACGCCGGCCTGGTGTTCTTCAACCTGTTGCTGCTGGCCTTCGTGGTGCTGGTGCCGTTTGGGACTCAACTCATCTTGAACGGCGGGAGCGGTCCGCTGGCGATCTATTTTGCGTTGCTCATGCTGGTGGGCCTTTCCCAATCGCTGCTTTGGGCCTTCGCCGCCTTCTTCGCGGATGTGGTCGAGCCCGGTCTCAGCCGAGCCGCTCGGCTGGGCTTGCTCATGAAGGCCCTCGGAGCACCCGTCGTAGCGTTGTTCGTGCTCATCGCGACGCTTTCGCAGATTCAGATCGGTTGGATCGTGCTCATCGCCGTGGTTCTAGGGGCTGCACGACGGATTGTTTCCCGTCGAGTCGACCTGCGAGGCTGAGAGGCGGGCTGTTACTGGCGCTGATTGCAAAGGCCCACCGGCCGGTGGCCGGCCACCAGCGAGCTTGACTTCCCATCTGCATTTCAATAAGACCAAACTCACAATTTCCCGGGAGAAGGCGCACGTTGCTTTCGACCCGGGGCGCACAGAATTCAGCTGCATCACAGGGGGCTTTGAGGAACATGCAGTTCGACCGGTCCGGCGCGCGCCCATGCCACGGGTGGCGCCTGCTTTCATCCGCGGGGTTCAGCTGCCTACTGGCCGTAAGCAGTTCCGCCGCATTCGCCGCAGGCAAACAGTCACCGCCGGATCTGACGGGAGTCTGGGGGACCTACGTCCAGCCCGGAGCCAAAGCACCGCCCGGCGGTGGCGGCCGCGGTCGGATGGCCCCTCTGCCGTTTACGGCGGAGGGCAAGCGGCGCAATGACGAGTACAAGAAGCTGCTGGGACCCGAGCAGGCCAACCCGGGAGCCTACTGCGTCGACTACGGCATGCCGCAGATGATGGAGATGGCGGGAGGGTACCCGCTCGAGATGATCCAGAAGGGAGATCAGCTCACCATCATCTTCGAAGTCGAAGGCGAAATGCGCCGGGTGTTCCTCGGCAAGCGCGGGATTCCCGAAGACAAGCGGATCCCGACCCGGCAGGGCTACTCCATCGGACACTGGAACGGCGACACGCTCGAGGTCGAAACCAACAACTTCGTGGATGGCGAGGATCAGCCCCGTCCTCACAGCGACCAGGCCCACATCTCCGAGAAGTTCTCGACTTCAACGGATGCGCGCGGCGTCAAAGTGCTGAACTATTCCATGACGCTGACCGACCCGGTCTACTACACCGAGCCGGTCACCGTGGACAAGAAACTCGCCCTGGTGCCGGACGGCTACATCATTACCTATCGTTGCCCGGACGAATTCTGGCTTTCCCTGCTCGACGCACGACGCGAGCAACTGCACGCCGGCAAGCCCGTCACCGCAAAGATGAGCGACGTCTACAAAGCGCGAGAGGATAAGGAATGAGACTGCACACCGGAGTACACGCCATGAAGTCCGCCATCAAAGTTCTGTCCGCGGCTGCCAGCGTCGTCGTGCTGGCATTCGCATCTTCAGTCTCGATTGCCCACCATTCGGCGGCGCAGTTTGACTTCTCGAAACCCACGACAATCGAGGGTACCGTCAAGGCCTTCGAGGTGAAGAACCCGCACACGCGCGCGGTCATCACACTGTCAGACTCCAAGGGGACTCGGGAGGCCGAGTACGAAGGGCACAGTGCCAGCAACTTCTACCGTTCGGGGTACACAAACGGCGCCGTGCACGTCGGCGAGCACATCACCATGACGATCGCGCCCCGCCGGGACGGTAAAGACGGCGGGTTCATCGTCTGGTTCAAGACCCAGGCCGGGAAGGAAGTTGGATTCGCAGCGCTCGGACCGACCGGCGAGCGAAAGCAGTAGCGCTCGACGCCCCGAGCGCGGGCAGGGGCCAGGCTGTCTTCAGTCAGCCCGGCCGCAGTCTCACAGCATGCGGACCCTCCTGACATTCATCGTCCAGTGGTTGTGGCCGGCTCGCCCGGCCGCGCCACGCGGCGGCCCCTCTGCGGACCGCTATCTCAAGGTTCTCATCGTCCTGCTGATAGCCCTGGCCTGCGGGCCGGATCTCTACGTCGCCATGGAGTTCACGACACTCCTCGAGGTCCTGGGCGCAACGCTGTTCCTGTTGTCGTTTGCCGTCGGCTTCCAGGTCCTCGGCCTTGCGGCATGGGATTGCCTGAGGCGGCTCTTGTTGCCCGTCGAGCACGTGGCGTTGGTGCAGATCCGCGGGAAGCCCTTGGCGAGGATGCACGGTGCGTCCCTCATCTGCCGAAATGGCCTCTATCTTTACTGTCTCGGCTTTCTGGCCTATGTCTGGGTGCGTGAGCTCGTTGGGTTACTGACCTAGGGCACCGTTGGGGGGGAGCATGTCCGAGCGTTCAGACACCGGGTCTACAGGTCGCCAGGCCGGCATCGCTTATCTGGTCATCATCGTATTTTCCCTTTTGGGTTACCCGACGTTGACGCGGTTGCTGGCGGGGGACCCGCAGCTGGTGCCGGGCCACGTCACGGCAAGCCAGACTCTCTTTACGCTGGGCTTCATCGCGAGCGGAATCGGCTTTGCAGCGTGGATCGCTGTGGGCCTGTTGCTCTACAGAATCCTGAGACGGGCCGGAGAGACTGCGGCGCTTCTCTTGTTGGCCTTCGCGGTCGCGGGCACAGCCATGAATATGACGGCCCTGATCCAGCTCTTGCCATTGGTGATCCCGGCGGGTTTCGAGCTGAATGCGGTCAAAGTGACTCCAATGGTGGAGCACTACAACCGTCTCCTGCTGCTGGCGCAGGTGTTCTCCGGTCTTTGGTTACTCCCATTTGCGTGGCTGGTGTTCCGCTCGCGGGTCGCCCCGCGGCTGCTTGCGTTGTGCCTGGCTGCCGGCGGGGTCTTTTACCTGTTGATATTTGCGACGGCCTTCGAGCCGGACCTGGGTCACTCCCTGGCGTATCAGATCGTCAGCGTACCGACGGGTGTATTGGGGTTCATCGGTGAGCTCGGAATGTGTTTGTGGTTGCTGATCAAGGGAGCTTCAGTCCAGGACTCCGGGCGCAGCTCGTAGAGCACTCTATCCTGGGCCGATTCGATCCCGGCCCGAAGGTGTTCAGAATCCACATAGAGCGCCGCGAGCACATCCGAGAGCATCGAATACAGACTGTCGCGCTGTTCCGCCGACAACATGCTGCGCCAACTCGTCGACCGAACGCAGTCCATCAACACGACGAGCTCGAGTCGCAGGATTGGCATGCGCATGTCCAGGTCCTGCGCCGGGCGGCTCTCGAGCTGCGCCAGCAGCAGCTCGAGCTCGGTCCAGATGCGAGTGCACAGTTCCCCGTATGCCGCCGTGAAGACAGGTCGGGGCGTCGTTTCGTCAAGCCGAGCAGGGGGCCCATCGGGCGCAGGGAGTTCTGCCCGGTTGCATGCGGCATGCATCAAAGAAGAACCTCGCTCCGTTGAGTCCAGCAGTCGACGGGCGTCCCGTACCCGACGAGAGGCGCCGATGGAAGGGGTAGCCACCATAGGTTGCGATCCCCTCATGACCGGGTCGCGACAGGTCGGTTTCAGATCCGAGACATGCCGTAGCCCTTCCGAGGAACTGAAGTCGCAGGTGCGCCGCGATCATTTCGCAATCCGATTCAACGTGTCCAAAACGTCGCTCGGCAGCTTCAGTTTCGCGCTGGCGAGGTTCTCGCGCAGATGATCAACCGATGAGGTGCCGGGAATCAGCAGGATGTTGGGTGCCCGATGCAAGAGCCACGCGAGCGCGGCTTGCATCGGTGTGGCATCGAGCTGCTTCGCGACATCGGAAAGCGCGGTTGACTGCAACGGCGTAAAACCGCCGAGAGGAAAGAAGGGAACGTAGGCGATGCCTTGAGTGGCGAGTTCATCGATCAGTGCGTCGCCATCGCGGTGGGCCAGGTTGTAGAGGTTCTGAACGCAAACGATTTCCGCCATGGCGCGTGCTTTCTCGACCTGCGTGGGCGTCACGTTGCTGAGCCCGATGTGGCGCACGAGCCCTTGACGCTGCAGGTCGACCAGCGCGGCAAGCGGCGCCTCGATCGACCCTTCGGCGGGCTTGTGAATGTCGAACATGAATCGCAGGTTCACGACATCGAGCGCATCCAGTCTCAGGTTGCGAAGGTTGTCGTGTACCGCGTCCCTCAGCTCCGCAGCCGAGAAGGCTGGGTTCCAGGACGCGTCCGTCCCGCGCTTTGCGCCAATCTTCGTGACGATCACAAGATCTCGAGGGTAGGGGTGCAACGCTTCGCAGATGAGCTGATTGGTGAGGTGGGGACCATAGAAGTCGCTGGTGTCGATGTGATTGACCCCGCTCGCAACCGCTTCGCGGAGTACCGCGATGGCGGCCTTCCGATCTTTCGGCGGCCCGAACACGCCGGGACCTACAAGCTGCATCGCGCCGTATCCGAGTCGATTTACCGTGCGCGCACCCAATGCGAACGTTCCGGCGTCGCTGATCTGATTCATAGTGTTCTCCTGTCCGATGACGGCAATGTACACAGCAGCGGTGCGTGCGATAATGGGGTCTAATCAGCACGGGCCGTTCGGAAAGGCGAACAATGCCGCCAGACCTCGGAGATCTGACTGCGTTCGTCGCGGTGGCGCGCTCGGGCGGGTTTCGGGATGCGGCGCGGACCAGCGGAATCAGCGCCTCCGGTTTGAGCGAGGCGGTGCGCAGGCTCGAAGGTAAGCTCGGTGTCAGGCTGCTCAACCGAACGACGCGCAGCGTGGCGCCGACTGAGGCGGGTTCTCGACTCCTGGATCGGCTCGGCCCGGCGTTGCTGGATATCGAGGCGGCACTCGATGTCGTCAACGGCTTTCGCGACCGACCAGCGGGTACTCTGCGGCTCAACGTCCCCATCAGTGCGGCCCGCCTGGTCCTTCCCCGCATCGTCCCCGGTTTCCTGGCCGCCTATCCCGACATCCGCCTCGAGGTGATCGCCGAGGACGGTTTCGTTGATGTGCTGGCTGCCGGCTGTCACGCCGGCATCCGCTATGACGAGCGGCTCGAGCAGGACATGATCGCCATCCCGATCGGCCCCCGGCAGCAACGACTCGCGGCTGCGGCGTCGCCGCGGTATCTCGATCTCCACGGTCGTCCCACGCATCCCCGCGATCTGCTCGAGCACGCCTGCCTGCTCGGTCAGTTCTCGAGCGGTGCAATGACTGCCTGGGAATTCGAGCGTGACGGGGAGGTCGTCAAGTTAGATCCCACCGGTCCCCTGCTGGTCCGTGTAGGCGCGGCGACCGACCTTGCGGTCGAGGTAGCGGTCGCCGGTTGCGGCGTGATCAACCTGTTCGAGGACTGGTTGCGTCCGCATTTGGACAGCGGCGCTTTGGAGCCGGTCCTCGAGCCGTGGTGGCAACGCTTCTCGGGACCCTTTCTCTATTATCCAGGGCGGCGCTACCTTCCAGCGCCGTTGCGCGCCTTTATCGATTTCGCCGCGTCGCTGGGCCCCTGGTGATTGTCCAGGGTCGTCCATTGGATCAATGCACGGCGCGAACCGCCGCGGCACAATGGGTGCTGAGGCTCACTTGAACTGCTGCGGGCGCTTTCGCGCTGCCCTGCGACGCCACCATCCTGCCGGGAGATCTGCAAATGCCGACTGAACGCTTTCCGATTGATCTGGGTGGCCTGAAGCCGTTGAAGCTGGATCCGGGCAACGCGTCGCTGACCGATGAGCAAAGGGCTGCGCTCGAGCACAACATCCAGCTGGCGCGCGACACCATCGTGTTCTTTACGGCCCTGGCCGGCGCAAAGGGTCTGTCCGGGCACACCGGCGGCGCGTACGACACGGTTCCGGAGCTGACGATCATCCGGGCGTTCATCGCAAACGGGGCGCCCATCGTCCCCGTCTTCTACGATGAAGCCGGCCACCGCGTGGCCACCCAGTATCTGCTCAGCGTTCTGAATGGTGCGATGCCGGCGGAACGTCTGCTGCACTACCGCGAGTTCAACAGCGGCCTGCCGGGTCATCCGGAGAAACTGCTCACTCCCGGAGTGGAGTTCAGCTCCGGCCGCCTCGGCCATCTATGGGCGTTCGTCAACGGGGTCGCCATGGCCAATCCCGGCAAGGCGATCGTCATGTTGGGTTCCGACGGCAGTCAGATGGAAGGCGACGACGCCGAAGCCGCGCGGCTGGCCGTAGCCAAGACGCTGAACGTCAAAGTCCTGATCGATGACAACAATGTGACCATCTCGGGACATCCGCAGGTGTACATGCCGGGCTATGACCTGACGCGCACGTTGGCGGGTTACGGGCTGCTGACCGAGACGACGATGGGAGAGGATCTCGACGCTTTGTATGTGGATCTGTGCCGCATGTTTTCCGAGCAGCGGCCCCACGCGCTGATCATCAAGCGCCGCATGGCACCGGGGATCGAGGGTCTCGAAGGCAATCCCAAGGCGCACGACGTGATCGAAGCCAAGGAAGCCATCGCGTATCTCACCAAGCGGGGCGGCTATGACGACGCCATTGCTCTGTTGCAGGCGGCGAAGCCGGAGAAGAGCCCGCTGACCTACAGGGGCTCCTCGGGTGCCGGGCGCAACCGGGATGACTTCGGCAAGATTATCAACGAGATCCTTGATGGCATGGATGAGAAGACTCGGGTCGAGAGCGTGAGAGTGTTCGATAACGACCTCGAGGGCTCCTGCGGCTTGCACCACATCCATAAGAAGCACCCCGAAGTCTTCGTGCGCGGCGGCATCATGGAGCGTGGCAACTACTCGGCTGCGGCCGGGTTCGGCTCGAGCAAAGGCAAGCAGGGCATCTACGCGACGTTCAGCGCGTTTCTCGAGATGTGTATCAGCGAGATCACCATGGCTCGCCTGAACTTCTCGAACGTCCTGGCGCACTTCTCACACAGCGGTGTGGACGATATGGCGGACAACACCTGCCATTTCGGGATCAACAGTATGTTTGCCGACGGCGGAGTGTCGCCAGGTCACGGTGAGGATAAGACGCGTCTGTATTTCCCCGTCGATCGGCATCAGTTTGCGGCTTGTGTGAAGCGGATCTTTGCCGACGAGGGGATGCGCTTCCTGTTCACCACCCGCTCGGCCGTGCCTGACATCCTGGGCGAGGACGGGAAGCCGTTCTATGAGGGGAAGGCGTTCGAGCCGGGCAAGGACGATCTGGTCCGCGAGGCGCCTGCGGGAAGCGGGTATGTCGTGGCAGTGGGGGAGACGGTCTATCGGGCACTGGATGCAGTCCTGCAGCTACGGGAGCGAGGGTTGCAGGTCGGCCTCGTCAGCAAATCGACGCTCAACGTCGTCGATCCGGCGATGATGAAGAGGCTCGCGGGCGCGCCGTTCGTGCTGGTCGCCGAAGGCTGGAATGTCAAAACCGGGCTCGGCAGCCGCTTCGGCAGCTATCTGCTGCAGGCCGGGTTCAAAGGCCGATACAACCACATCGGAACGCACAAGGAGGGGTCCGGTGGGCTGTGGCAGCAGATGGGATATCAGGGGCTGGATCCGAAGGGGATCATGGCCTCGATCGAGGCGTTGGCAAAGTAAGAACGTGCAAGGCAAGGTTTGCGTCATTACCGGAGGAACCGACGGGATCGGCAAGGCAGCCGCGCGCGACCTTGCGGCTCAGGGAGCCAGGGTGCTGGTTCATGGACGTGATCCGGATAAAGGCGCGCGGGCGGTCGCAGAGATAAAAACCAGCAGCGGCAACTCCGCAATCGAATTTCTTCAAGCCGACTTCAGCGTCCTCGCCGATGTGCGCGGTCTCGCTGCAGCGGTCCTGCAACGCACACCGCGTGTCGATGTGCTCATCAACAATGCGGGTGGCATCTTCGTCAAGCGCAGCTTGTCGAAAGACGGATACGAGATGACTTTCGCGGTCAATCACCTCGCTCCCTTCCTGCTCACGAGTCTACTCATGGACAGTCTCAAGCACGCAGGCCCGTCGCGCGTCGTCACCACAGCCTCCAATGCACACCGCGGAGCTCGAATCCCATTCGACGATCTGCAAGCAACCCGCAAATACTCCCCCATGGGCGTCTACGGCGTCTCGAAGCTTGCCAACATCCTGTTCACCCGCACCCTCGCGAAGCGTTTGCACGGAACCGCCGTGACCGCTACGTGCCTTCACCCCGGGTTCGTCCGAACGAGCATCGGGCGCAACGCCAACGACATGTCGCCGTTCGTCAAAGGTATGTTCAGGTTGGTAGGGCATTTCGCTCGCACGCCCGAGAAAGGCGCGGAGACGGTCATCTATCTCGCAAGCTCTGCGCAGGTGGAAGGTGCATCCGGCGGCTACTACTTCGACTGCAAACCGATATCGCCGACCTCCGCTGGTCAGGATGACGCCGTGGCGGAACGGTTGTGGCAGGTGAGCGAGCAGCTGGTGGGAAACGCGGGTCCACCGAGTGGTCACATGGAAAGCGCATCGCCGGCGCAGTAGGATCCGTTCATGAGCCGGGAGACTGCCTGAATGACGTGCATGCATTGGCTACAGCGAAGCAGGACTGCTGTCTTGCGTGGTGTCCTGGCCTTAGCGGCCGGGGTTCTCCTCTCGCAGGCCCCCACGCCGGGCTGGGCCAACGCCCGCCTGGAGAACTTTCAGCTGCCGCCGCAGGTCCGGATCGCGGGGCAGTACGAGATCGTCTTCAAGGCGCCTTCCGCGCTTGCCGATCTTCAGGCCCTCGCGCCTACGGCCCGGGCGTCGGCGCTGAAGTCCGCCGTGCTGCCCGAAAAGCTGCCGGTGACCGATGCCGATGTTCACGCCCTGGCGAATGCGATCGCGGCATCCGTCGGCGGGCGCAGCACAATTATTTTCCCGGCCAGCAATGGCGTCGGTGCATGGTTCGTGGTCTCGGGAGTCACTGAAGCGTCGGTGCGCAAGCTGGCCGAGGATCCTCGGATCGCGGCAATCAAAGCGTCGTCGTCGGAGTTTGTCGACAACTGCCAGTAGTCCCGCGCGTCTCGCGCCCCAGTCGTACGTTAAAGCGGCAATAGCACGAGGTCGCGCATGAGCACTCCCGCCGAGGCCTTTCCGTATACCACTCACCTCAACGTTCTGTTTCCCCAACTCGTGCGGGTAGACGTACCGCGCTTGGTGAATGAGTGCACGGATCGGTGGTACAACCAGACACTCTGTCAGGTAAACGGCTCCGTCGTGCGCTTGGGCATCCTTCAGGGGGAATACCACTGGCATCATCACGACAACGATGATGAGTTCTTTTTCGTCCTCGAGGGAACGTTCTACGTCGATCTCGAGGACCGGGCTGTCGAGCTGAAACCCTGGCAGGGGTTTACCGTACCTCGGGGAGTCCGACATCGCACCCGTGCTCCCGAGCGTTGCGTGATTCTCATGATCGAGAACGTCGGGATCGTGCCGACAGGCAGCTAACTGCGCTTGCCCCCTATCGGCGCCTGTACGCCGTTGGGCTTATACGTATTCACCTCGGCTAGGCGCAGCGACTTCGTTGTGTTCGCATGCCCGTTTGTCTGGGCCGAGTCCACCCGGCCCGTCGGGGGGATTTGCGTTGGATGCCTTTGAGGAGCGCGAGGCCGGTGAGCTGCGGCTGAAGACTTTGGTGGCGTCGCTGCCGAACCTCGTGTGGTCGTTGAAGCCCGACGGCTCCTGTGACTACGTAAGCCCGCAGTGGATGCAGTACGCGGGCGGTGAGTTGGGCGACTATCTTGGACTCGGCTGGGTCGAGATCATCCATCCGGACGACCGGGAGCGCCTGATAGCCGAGTGGCAACGCTCGAGCCCGCTCGGACGGCCGTATGACGTCGAAGCCCGACTTCGATCTCGTGACGGCAGCTACCGCTGGTTCAAAACCCGCGGTTTGCCGTTAGCCGATGCGGAGGGGCAGGTCGTCCGCTGGTACGGGTCCAACACCGACATCGACGACGTCAAGCGTGCGGAACAGAAGCTGCGCACGCAACTCGAGAAGCTGGCGTTACTGGATGCCACGACCCGCGCCATCAACGCCCGACAGGACGTGGCGAGCATCCTCAACGTCGTCGCCCAAAGCCTGGAGGACGGCCTGGGAATCGACTTCGTGTGCTGCTGTCTGCTCGACACCCCGGGCGGGCAACTACGCGTAAGCGCGATGGGTCCGAACAGCACCACCCTGGGCCCGACGCTGGGACTGGTGGCGGGGGAGGGGTTGGCCGTGGATGAGAACGGCATGTCGCGCTGCCTGCGGGGCAGCTCGTGCACGAGTCCGATCTCAAGAGGCTTCCATTTGCCTTTACGCAACGGCTGTCGGCTGCGGGTCTCGATTCACTGGTTCTGGCGCCTCTGGGCATCGATGGCAAGGTGTTCGGAATGTTGGTGGCTGCACGACGGCGCACCCAGGGCTTCAGCAGCGGCGATTGCGAGTTCCTGCGCCAGCTCAGTGAGCACCTGGCACTTGCCCTGAATCAGGCGAAGCTCTACGAGGCGCTGCAGCGCGCGTACGAGGATCTGCGGCGGACGCAACAGAATCGGATGCAGGAAGAGCGCCTGCGTGTGTTGGGCCAGATGGCGAGCGGCATCGCCCATGACATCAACAACGCGTTGTCTCCGGCCGCTCTCTATCTGCAATCCGTGCACGACCAGGATCCTGCGTTGAACGAACGTTCGCGGCAGCAGTTGGCGGTCGTGCAACGGGCGATCGACGATGTCGCAAACACCGTTTCCAGAATGCGGGAGTTCTATCGGCGGGAAGAGTCCGCGCTCAACCACGTTCCGCTCGAGCTCAACCGGGTCATCCAGCACGCTATCGAATTGACGGAAGCGCGTTGGCGGAACATGGCCCAGGAGCGGGGAGCCCACATCGAGGTGCGCCGCGATCTTGCGACGGACGCACCGGTCATGCTGGGTGTGGATGGAGAGGTGCGCGACGCGCTGACCAATCTGATCTTCAATGCGGTCGACGCCATGCTGCAAGGCGGAACGCTCACACTGCGCTCGCGGGTGTTGGGAGAAGATCGCGTGTCGATAGAAGTGGTCGACACGGGCGTGGGCATGGATGAGGCCACACGCCAGAGGTGCCTGGAGCCATTCTTTACCACCAAGGGTCAGCGCGGAACCGGGTTGGGTCTTGCCATGGTGTACGGCATGGTAGTAAGGCATTTCGGCAGCATCGAGGTACACAGCTCTCCCGGAGCAGGAGCTTGCATACGACTGTCCTTTCCGCGAGCCCGTGAGGACCAGATTTCGGCTCGGCGCGCAGCGGATGCTTCGCCGCCCAGTTCCCCGCAGCGGATTCTGGTCATCGACGATGACCCGGTCATCCTGACGGCGCTCAAGACCGTGCTGGAAGGGGATGGGCATGTGGTCGTCACCGCCGAAGGTGGCGAACAGGGTGTGAAGGCGTTCGCCGCTGCGATAAGCGCTGGCAAGAGCTTCAGTCTCGTGATCACGGACCTGGGAATGCCGCACGTGGACGGCCGACAGGTCGCGGCAGCAATCAAACAGACATCCTCCGTTCCGGTGGTGCTGCTGACAGGGTGGGGGCACAGCATGCAGGGAGAGACTATCCCGAACATCGACCGGATCTTGAGAAAGCCTCCGCGCGTGAACGAATTGCGGGCGGTGTTGGCGGAGTTTACCGACTCGAAGTGAGCGACTGGCGCTCCAAGAATTTAGCGCGTGGACCCGAAGAGCCTCACCCTCGGCGTGAACCCGGCCTATCCGGATGCGCCGTTCTTGCGACTCTGAACGGACGACCGCGCCAGCCACGCCTTCCAGGTCGATCCGCTTGAGTCGGGTGGCTGGACCGGGCAGGATGTTTGGCCGCCCCGTTCCCTGCCTGTGGGTGGCCGTAGAGATCCGCCAGATGTGGAAGCGCCTACTCCGATTCTTCGCCACTTACGTGGTCGTCTGCGCGTTCGCCGTCACCGCGCTATTCGTCGATACGTGGCCCTCTCGCGTGCGCTCCTGGCGGGAGTGGGCGCTCCTGCTGATCGTTACCCTGCCTGTAACGGAACTCGGCGACTGGCTCACTGACCGGGCGCTGAGTCGAACGCTGTGGTTTGGCCTGGACGTGAAGGTCACCGGCCTCAAACCGGCCTGGTCGCGGATCGGTTTTTCCGTGGCCCTGTGCGTCTTCTTCGCCGTCTGTGCGGTCGGGCTTACCTACTGCCTGCAATACGCCTTGAGTTGAGAGTGCTTGCGGCGGTTGCTCTCTGCGACCTAGATGTCCCCGAATCCGGCGAGGTACATGTTGAAACGGCTGAAGATCCGTTCGCGCAGGGGAATGATGTCGAGGTACTCCGGCTCGAAGAAAATGCTCTGCGCTCGTTGCCGGTCAGGGAAGTCGATGACCATGACCAGGTCCGGCCGCTCCTCACCGTACAGAACGCGCTCGATGCGTTGGCGCCGAATGACCTGACCCTGGTTCTTTTCGAGGTAGCGGCGGACTCGCCCCGAGTACTCCTCGAAGTAGGCCTCATACCCAGGGCGGAATACACCCTCGACAATGATCGTGGCCTTCATGCAATGCCGCCAAGCGCGATTAGCGCTGCGGCGAGGGAACGACAACATCTCATCAGCGATCCCCGTGAATTTCCGCCCACTTGTCAACGCCTCGGTGGTCGCGACTGGTGTGGTCCGACATCGTAGTACCGCATCGTACTGCCAAGGTGTGAAGGTATGCACTCGCCGGACCCGGTCCCCGCGCTAGAATTCGACGAAATGACGGGCGAGGGGGTCCGGGAATGCAGGCGTTCTCGAAAATCTACAAATGGATCGGAATCGCGGCCGCGCTGATTTCGTTCGGCACGGCCGTCTGGGGCGTAATGAGTGCGACCGGCGAGCTGCGAGAGCGACGCCGAGTCGTCACGGAGCAACTCGCGTCGGCCAAGTCCGAGGAGGCAGCCGGGGACTACTCGGGCGCCTGGGATAGCCTCGGAAGGGCCCGCACGTCCGCGGACTACGACGGCGTGTTCGCGAAGCTCCTCGGGGACCTCAGCAAAGAGCGGCAAGGCGTTCGGACTGCCCAGGAGGACCTCGCGATGCACTGGCTTCGGGAGGCGCACGCTCCGGAGGGTCACCCGTTTTCTGAGGTGGTCAACAAGGTTACGGATGTGCTGTCGAGCGGTGCAGCGGCCGCAGCGGGTGAACGCAAGGCCGACCTTCTTGCGCACCTAGGATGGTCATACTTCCTGAAGTCACGGGATGGAGCTGCGAACGTTGCGCCTGACGTTCCCTATCGCGAGGCGGTCGCGGCTGACCCGGCCAATGCGTATGCCAATGCGTTTTGGGGCCATTGGATTCTGTGGGGGCATGGGTCCGTTGCCGATGCCATGCAGCGGTTCAATACCGCGCTGCAAAACGGGCGTGCCCGCGCGGACGTTCGGATGCTCGAATTGAGCGCATTGGCAAATGTGCACAGTGACGACGGTGACGCCGGTTGGTTGCGCGTAGTGAACGAGATGCGCATGAAGGGGGAAGCGGTGGACGCATCGACCGTTCATGAGCTGTACAGCCGTTACTACTACGCGCTCAACGACGATAGCTTGCTCAAGAAGATGCTCGCGGCCGTGCCCCCGGAGGATCATCTGGACATGCAACGCTCGCTGTTGCAGTCGGGCGGGCTGGAAACGTCTCAGAAGCAGGGTCTGACCGCGGTGATGGCCGAAACGCTTGAAGCGGACGGCAAGACCGATGAGGCGCTGGCGGCGTGGCGCGGGTTGCAGACCGACCTGCACGGAGACAAGCAGTCCACGCTCACGGATCGAGTGGACGCGGCGGTCAAGCGGTTGGGCGGCTCCGCGAAGACCAAGAGCCCTTCGAAGGGCAAAGCATCCGCGCGAAAGGCCTAGCGCGCGAGGCACGATTCCTGCGACGCTTCCGAGGATGTCCAGGCCCCGACGCCCCAGCCACGTGATTTCCCTCGTTGGCGCCTCGCGCGCAGCAGCGTGCGGTCTCGCACTCCTGTTCTCAGTGGCGATTGCCGCGGACAAGCCCGCGAACAGCCCGCCGCCACGTCCCCAAGCAGTGGCCACTCCAGCCCCAAGCCCGATCGACCCCGATCAGGTTCTAGCTCACGTGAAACAGACGGTGGATTGGTATCACGACTTGGAGGGGTTGCAGCAAGTGCAGACCGCCGCCGAAGACGTGATTGCGCGAGACCGCCTGCGCCAACAGTCGATCATGGCGGTGGCTCTGGCTTTCGACTTCGGGCGGGCAGCGGCGAAAGTCCCGAGCAATACGCAGGGCGGCGCCGGCAGCGCGAACTCACGCACCAGTGCACCCGCCAGCGCAAACGCGCCCGCCAACGGCAGTCCACCCAACCCAAATACGGACGACGACGACAACAGCCCCGACTCCGCGTCCTCCTTCGCAAATCAGATCGACCAAGCCTCCGACCGCTTAGGCCAGCGTGTGACGATGCTCCAAAGTCAGCTGGCCGATATTGATCAGCAGCTCGCGCGCACGCGGGGGACCAAGCGCGACACCCTGGAGGCGCAACGAGGAGCCGCACAGTCGGCACTGACGCTGACGAAAACCATCCTGGGTAGCGTGCAGGACATGCAGCGATTCCAGGAGTCGACGCTGTCGGCCGCCAGCGGCCAGAGCGGCCTCTCGGCGCAGCTGACGGACCTTGAGCGAACGGTTCCGGAGGTTGCATCCGTTCAGCGCAAGTCGCGCGGTACGAGTCGCGACGGCACGGGAGCCACATCGGCTGCGGCCGGCAACGCGAATGGTGCGGGAGGATCGAGCGGGCAGGACGGCGCAAGCGGGTCAAGCGCCACCGCCAGCGGGCCGGGCAGCGTATCTCCCGCCACAGCGGCTACCCCATCGCTTGCGAGTGCCCATGCGCCGGATTTTCAGCCCGAAACCGCGGGCGTCATAACGCTGGCAACACAGTGGTTTTCGCTGCACAACTCCCGAAGCGAGATCGACGACTCGATCAAGCGAACCAACAAACTCTCGACGCAGGTGCAGGACGTCCGCTCGAAGCTGACGGCGGCGGTACGGTCGTCGGTTCGAGGTGCATTGGACGCGACCAGTTCCACCGACGCGGCTCAACTGGCGGCCCAGAAGGCCGCCCTGGACGCGGGAGCGACGCACTTCAAACAACTCTCGACGCTGCTGGTCCCGATCGCAGAGCAGGGTCTGACCCTCGAGAGTGTCGAGAATGATCTGCTCGAGTGGCGGGATTCTCTCAATGCGCGTAACGGTGCCATCGCCAGGTATCTGGCGCTGCGGCTGGGCTTGATGATCGCATCGGTCGTCGTCGTCCTGGCCGTATCCGAGATCTGGCGCCGTGCGACCTTCAGATATCTCCACGACACCCGCAGGAGGCGTCAGTTTCTGGTTCTGAGACGCGTGATCGTCGGCGTTGCGCTCACGATCGTGATCGTCTTCGGACTTGTCTCGGAAATCGGCTCGATCGCAACCTACGCGGGGTTCGTGACGGCTGGCATCGCAGTCGCGCTGCAAAACGTGATTCTCGCGATCGTCGCGTATTTCTTCCTCATCGGTCGTTTCGGGGTGCGGGTCGGCGACCGGGTCACTCTGGCGGGTGTGACCGGAAGGGTCGTCGACATCGGTCTGGTGCGGCTCTATTTGATGGAACTCGCCGGCCCCGAGTTACACTCGACGGGCCGGATGGTCGTCCTGTCCAATGCCGTGTTGTTCCAACCGACGGCGATGTTCAAGCAGATCCCCGGAGCAGACTACGCTTGGCATACCGCCACGCTCACCCTCTCTCCGATGGCGGACATCGCACAGGCGCACGAGCGCCTGAAGGCGGCTGCCGACGAGGTGTACGCCAAATATCGCAAGGTCATCGATCGCCAGCACGAAGCGGTGCAGCGGTTCATCGACTTCGATACGACGGCGCCGCAGCCGGAGGTGCGAGTGCGTTGGGCGGAGTCCGGACTCGAGTGTGTGGTCCGTTACCCGGTGGAGCCGGAGAATTCCGCGTCCGTGGATCAGCAGATGCTGAAGGCACTTCGCGCAGCGTTGGAGAAGGACCCTGCGCTGTCGTTGGTGCAGGGGAGTGCGGTGGTCGTGAAGGAAGCGGGCTGAAAATCCGCGGGTCCGCGGTCAAGAGACGTGTTGTGGCAGACGGCCGCCGTCAAGGAATGTGACGCGTATAGTCCATGCGCTCATGCAGGATGCGGACGACCTCGATCCCGTCGTCTGCGAGTCTGTAGAACAGGACGTGGGAGCCTGAAGGGTATTGGCGATAGCCGGCGCGCACTTCATCGCATTCGCGGCCCATCGACGGTTTGTCGGCTACCGCCTGAACGTCTTTCCAGAGCAGGCGTGCGTAGGTTTCGGCCTGTTTGAGCCCCCAGCGATCCGCCGTGTACTCCCAGATTTCGTCGAGGTCGGCGTGAGCGCGCGGCCTGAGGGCGAAGCGGCCCTTCATGGGGCCTTTCGTTTCTGCTTTCCCTTTCGAGCGATGAACGATTCGAAGTCAAACGGCTTCGCCGGGCCGCTCTCTTCGCCTTCGATGAGCGCGGCGCGTAATGCAGAGATTCGCGCTTCGCGCTCCTCGAGCAACCGCAGGGCCGCACGCATCACATCGCTGGCGCTGTCATAGCGGCCATCCTTCACCTGCGCCTCGACAAAGCTGTTGAAGTGGTCGCCCAGACTGAAAGACGTGACTCTGCCCATATTTATCGGCCTCCTGCACCGATTGTACTAAACATTAGTACAATGCGCAAAGCGTGGATGGCGGCCCCACCTGCCCCCAGGCCAGCCACTCGAGCGGCGTCGGGCCGACCGCTGCGTGTTCCTGGCACCGATGGCTCTTTGCGGCTATAACGCTGTCACTTCACCCTCGAAACGTTTCAAAAAAAAGGAAACCTCATGTCGGTTCGCCTGCTCACCGCGCCGTTGTTGATTCTGGTTGCGATTGGCGCTGCGTATGCTGCCGACCCTGGGGACGCCGCTGCCGGCAAGACTTACTTCACCCAGACATGTAAGCAGTGTCACAGCGCCGAGCCCGGCGATGGGGGTGGCGAAATCGGGCCGAGCCTGATTGGGGTGTTCGGGCGCAGCGCGGGTGTCGGAGACACCAGGTTTGCTTACAGCGACGCGCTCACGAATTCAAAACTCGTGTGGGATCTGAAAACACTGGATCGCTTTCTGACAGACCCCGCAACGGCGGTGCCCGGCACGACGATGGCGGTGCCTATTCCAGTGAAGAAGGACCGCGACAACGTCATCGCGTATTTTCAGTCCTTGGCCGGCGGCGCGAAATAGCGTTTCGCGCCGCCGAAGATTCCACTCAGGGAAAGCGCCAGATATCGACGATTCCCGGCGGGATTCCCTGCGCGGGAGGAGGCGGTGGGGGAGCCGCCGCAGCCGCATTAGCAGGAGCCCCAGGGCGTCGTCCAAAACCGCTGATCGCGCCTTCGGGCATCGCGATGCGATCATCTACGACGATCGCGCTGTTCCAATGTCCGCTGCCGGTGTCGAGGTCGGCGACCACATTGCCGCTGACCGCGTCGAACACATGCAACTTTGCGCCGCGTGGCGCCGGGTCATAGATGTACACCAACCCGCCCGCGTAGAACGGCGTGTTGCCACCAACCTTGCTCTTCCATGCTTCCTTGAGCTGGTGATCTGCACCAAAGGTCCATGCCGTCGTGCCTCCACGGCCAGTGGACGCGAACAGGTATGTCGTACTGCCGATCTTGGCGGTTGTAGACGCGGACAGCAGTTGCGTCTTGCCAGGTACTTCCACGACCTGCAGATCGCCGCCCTGATGCGCCGCCGCGCCCTTGATGACGTTCATGTTCAGCAGCCGGATGGTCCCGTCTTTTCCACCCTGGGCAAGATAACCGTCACCCAGCAGTACGGGAGACGTGGAGCCCACGTCCTGATCCTTCTTGTTCAGCTCTTCGTTGTTGGTCGTCGTCCAGTTGCCCAGCATCTTCGTTGCGCCAGGGTCCAGCATGATCAACGCATCGCCCCAAGCCGTCTTGCCGTCCCACGGCCCGTTGCCGGTGGCGAACAGGAGATTGCCAGTCGCGGGTTCAATCACGATGCCAGCACGTCCCCAGATAGCGGACTGCGACTGCGGGCATGAGGCCGGGTCGAGCAGCTCGGCACGATCACTGCAAAGTGAATTCCACACCTTGCGTATCGCGCCGGTCTTCGCGTCGAGCACTGCGATGTGCCCCTGGTACGGTGGCGTATCGCCGACGTAGCCGGCGGTGGGAACCAGTATGTTCCCCTGGACGAACGACAACGGTGAATCCAACTTTTCCATGTTCGGCAGTTTGGTCACCGCAGTGCTCCACACTGCTTTGCCATCTGCGATCGAGATCTTGGTGACCTTGCCGTCCGCAGAGGCCGCGTAGATGAACTGCCGGTTGGCGTCCGCGACCGGCGTCGAGTTGGTGATCTGCTTGACGATCAGACCCCGCGAGCCTATCGCAGTCCCGGTCGCCGCTGCCTTCTCATCGAACCCGGGCGGCGCGTACTCCCAAAGCACCTTGCCCTCGTTCGCGTCAATCGCCACGGTTCTGCCCACATTGGTGGTGCCGAAGAAGACGTCGTGCGATGCGCCGTTGACCTTTACCCCTTTCAGGTAGATGAGTCCGGCGTCGATGGGCGAGGAAATCGTCACCTGCTGGCGAACCATGGAGCCCACGTTGGCTGCGGTGATCTTCGTCGCCGCCATGTTGGCATTGGTTCGTGCGTTGCTGCCGCCGAAGGTCGGCCAGTCACGTGCGGGACCGGCGGACGCAGTCGGCTGTTGGGGCATTCCTCCGCAACCGCAAGCGGCTGCCACAGCGCAGGTCAGAAGTGCCTTGTGGATCGTTCGCATTCCATCTCCCCCTGATCGTTGCGCGATATTCTATTCGAACCAGCGGTACCGGCGGGCCCGCTTCACTGAGGAATTGTCAACGAGCGGGTGGCTCAGTCCTTCAGCGGCCGCACGAACTCATAGGCCTGGGTGACCCGGGCGCGCCGTTCCTGAGCCTCGTCCTTGTGCGCATCGCTGGCCGTGGCGGCGAAGCGAATCCGATCGCACTCGGCCAAGCGATCGTGATAGGCAGCTTCGACCTCCGCAGCGCTAGCACTCTCCGCGACGCCCAGGATCGACGCCCACTGAGCCGAGATCTCCGTCACGCTCAGAGAGCGGACGCTCGCGCGGTCTCCCCAGGCGCCGGCAGGTCCCGGCGCCTCGCCGGGTCCCGCACCGGTACCAGGTGTCGCGACAGGAGGATCGTCGCGAGTCAGGTCGAGCGGCGGCGGCAGGGCGGGTCGCTCCTGGCTCGCATTCGGCGGGTTCGCGCGGTCCCAGGGCTTTCGCTGCCCGCCGTCGACGATATCGACAGGAGGGCGCTTCTGCTGGCGAAACAGCGAAATGATCCACGAGACGATCCACCAGCCCAGCAGACCGCCGACGACCACGAAAAACAGCTCATTCAAGTTCACGAGTTGCAATCTCCAAGCAGCCGGACCTGCTCATCGATCACCCGGAACTCCCGACTCTCTTGCGCAACGTAACGCTTCGCGTTCGACAGCGCTGTGACGGTGAGGCGGCAGGTCGCCGTCGCGTCGGCCGGCTCGAATCCGAGCCGCGGCAGGTCGGCAGCAGCGAGGATCCACCTGCGATTGCCCGCCACCGCGCGCGCGAGGTTTGCGGAGCAGGGCACGCAAATCAACGCTACGAAGCAGATCGAGATCACTTGTTTCGCATCCAGCCTCAGCACTTTGCGCCGGACGATGACGATGATGCATCCAACCAGTGCGATCAGCACGCTTGCGGCAACCGCCCCGAGAAACCAAACCTGATCCGCGAGGATCAGGCAAACAGGTGCCGCGAGCACGATCAGCAGACCACAGGCGCCGGACGTCCAGCCGATCGGGCGCAGCGCAGCGAGCACGGCCCTCATCTCCTGCGATGCGCTTTCGACGTCGGTAACCGAGCCGCCCGCCAGGTCCCACTCGATCCGAAACGCAGGTTGAAACGGCGTCAGCAGGTTCGGGAGAAACGGCTGCCGTCCCGCGAGCTCGAACGGCCAGCCGAAGCTCACGCGCTTGAGAGCACGACCTCGGGTCTCCACGACGGCCTCGCCGATACGCAGGAAGTGCGTCGCGTCGAAGACATACACAATGATCAACCCGAGCGCGAGCAACTGCTCGGTCGTTGGCATGCGGGTCAGGACCCGGAAGCAGGGGGGCTGCCAGTGCCCGCGTCCTTCTTGCTGAAGAACTTCTTGAGGGCGCCGCCGAGCGCCGCAACGATGACCACGATGAACTTCCAGGCCGCCGCGATACCGGCCGCCAGGAACTTGAACAGCCCCTTGAAGAGGCCCGTCTTGACCGCCGCCGCCGCCGCCCCGCCCACGATCAGTCCCGCCAGCCCGTACTCCGCCACCTTCTCGCCGGGGCGCCATTCGGCGTAAGTGTCGCCGGCGTTGAATTGGTAGCCGCCGATGATCCTGTTGAGGTCCTCGACGGCAGGTCCAATCCGCTCCGGCGCGGTTGCCATCACCACCGAGGTATAGCCCTTGCGCCCGAGGATCTTGGTGGAGAAGTTGACTCCCTCACTCTCGTCGGCCCGCAGCCGTGTAGCCCACTCGAGACGCTTGGTGGTGGTGTTGTAGGCCGGCGCGATCGCCCATCCGACGACGTGGATCTGGCGATAGCCCCGCCTGCGGCGTTCCTCGTTGGAGTCTTCGGTGGCCTGCTGGAGGGACTTGAGAATGGCCGGGGCGTCGATCTTTTCGTCGTCCTTCACGTAGCCTTCGCCCTCGAAGATCAGGTACGCGCTCCACGACAGATTCTTCGGGGCGATCATCACTTCCTTGCCGGAGGAGAGGTTCTCGTTGAGCTCCTCGAACTTGGAGGTGTTGGCCGCGTCCAGAAACACGTAGCCGTCCGGGATCTCGAGCGTCGAGTTGCCCGCGATCGTGACCGACTTCGGCCCGACCACCCAGTTCAGCGCGCGCAGCTTGCGGCGGAACTCTTCGACGCGAGGATCGGTAGACTGTTGTCCCGAGCCGTTGGGGCTATCGGAGCTGTCGGTCGTGTCGGAGTTCTGCGCCAGCGCCGGCGTTGCGGCGCTCAGGCCGGCCACCGCCAGACCCAAGGCGCAGATCGCGATGTATATTGCGCGCAAAGTTCC
The DNA here is from genome assembly GCA_036499585.1 of Steroidobacteraceae bacterium. Taxonomy (GTDB): domain Bacteria; phylum Pseudomonadota; class Gammaproteobacteria; order Steroidobacterales; family Steroidobacteraceae; genus 13-2-20CM-66-19. The sequence goes on along the minus strand of DASYDM010000025.1, from coordinate 105,600 downwards.
TTTTGAATTCATCGCGTTATGGTATAAATCTCGAACGACCATGAATGCTGCCTCCCGCTGTCCAGGCATCTTACGACGTTTTTCATGAGTGACCGAGACGCTCCGGCGAGAACGGAGAAGCTGAACACAAAAGCCGCCGGCGTGGTCGGGCTCGCGGTCCTGTGCAGCCGCGTGTTGGGATTGGTGCGCGAGCAGATCGGCGCCGCGCTGTTCGGCGGCGGCTGGGTGATGGATGCCTTCACCATCGCGTTCCGCATTCCCAACCTGCTGCGTGACCTGTTCGCGGAGGGCGCGCTGTCGACGGTGTTCACCACCGTCTTCAGCAAGACGGCCGCCACCGACGGGCCCGATGCCGCCTGGCGCCTGGCGAACAAGACCTGGACGCTGGCGATCATTTTCCTCAGCGCGATCACGCTGCTGGGAATCCTGTTCTCACCCCAACTGGTTGCGGCACTGGCGCCGGGGTTCGAGGGAGAGAAGGCCCACCTGACGATCACGCTGACCCGCGTGATGTGGCCCTTCATCCTGTTGGTGTCACTCGCCGCGCTCGCCATGGGAATGCTGAATGCGCGCAACGTGTTCGGCGTGCCCGCGATGGCATCGAGCTTCTTCAACCTCGGCTCGATCGTATTCGGCGTCGGCCTGGGGTGGTGGCTCGATCCCAACTTCGGCACCCGGGCCGTCATGGGGCTGGCCATTGGCACGCTGGTGGGCGGGGCGCTGCAGTTGTTCGTCCAGCTTCCGGCGCTCTACCGTCAGGGGTACGTGTATCGGCCGGATTTCGCGTGGCGCGATCCCGGAGTCAAGTCGATTCAGCGTCTGATGGGTCCGTCGGTCATTGCCGGCAGCACTACTCAGGCCAACGTGACGATCAACTCGATCTTCGCCACGACGGCAGCCGGTAACGGTGGAGTATTTGCGCTGTCCATCGCCTTCCGCCTCATGCAGCTTCCGCTCGGGCTCTTCGGGGTCGCCCTCAGCACGGTGTCTCTCCCACTCCTGGCGAGAATGGCCGCGCTGGGCAACCTTGGCACGTTCCGGACCGAACTCGCGCGCGGGATGCGCCTGGCATTCCTGTTGACGATTCCAGCGACCGTGGGACTGATCATGCTCGCCGGGCCGATCATGTCGGTCCTGTACCAGCACCATCGTTACGACGCGCTGCAGACCGCGCAGGCAGCCGGCGCCCTGCAGTTCTATGCGCTGGGACTGGCCGGATACGCGGCTCTGAAGGTGTTGGTCAACTCCTTCTACGCGCTGGAGATGCGTAGGACTCCCATGTTCGTCAGTCTCGGGGCGGTCGGCCTGAATCTCCTGCTAAACTGGATCTTCACACTCCGGTTGGGCTGGGGGGTGCGCGGTCTGGCCTTTTCGACGGCATGCATCGCGAACACGAACTTTCTGGCCCTGTACCTGCTGATGTGGCGGCGCCTTGGGCGACTGGACACGGGCGTGATGGCCGCAATGCTGGTACGTCTCCTGCCTGCGGTGCTGGCGTTGATGGGGGTCTGCTGGGCCGGCTTGCATTTTGTGCTGGCCGATTGGGCCACCCAGGAGTTCTGGTCCAAGTTGGCGTGGCTGACGGCGACGATCGTGATCGGCGCTGCGGTATTTCTCGGCGGCGCGGTGGTTATGAGGGTCGCGGAAATGGACCAACTCGTCGGGGTAGTGAAGCGTCGGTTCAATCGTGGACGATGAGTCCGTGGCCGGCGCCGTGGGTGAGCAGCACGCGCACACGGCCCAGGCCGCGGCAGGTGAGGCCATTCTCGCGAAGGTTCGCTGGCGCCTGCTGCCGTTTCTGATTCTCCTCTTCATCGTCAGCTATCTCGACCGCGTCAATGTCAGTTTCGCGAAACTGACGATGGACCAGGCCCTCGGAATCAGCGATGCCGTCTACGCCTTCGGCGCCGGGATCTTCTTCATCGGTTATTTCTTCTTCGAGATCCCCTCGAATCTGATCCTCGCCCGCGTCGGTGCAAGACGCTGGATTGCGCGGATCATGCTTACCTGGGGAGTCGTCTCCGCGGCCACCGCGTTCATCACTGGCGCCCGCGGCTTCATCACCATGAGGCTGCTGTTGGGGGTCGCCGAAGCGGGATTTTTCCCCGGCATCCTTCTCTATCTCACCTACTGGTTTCCCGATCGCGAACGGGCACGCGTGATCGGACTGTTCATGGTCGCCCTGCCGCTCACAGGCCTCATCGGCAGCCCGGCATCCAGTGCTCTGTTGGGAATGAACGGCGCGCTGGGTCTACAAGGGTGGCAGTGGCTGCTCCTGCTCGAAGGCCTGCCGGCCATCGTGCTGGGATTCGTCTGTCTGAGAATTCTCCCCAACGGGCCGCAGGACACGAAATGGCTCGAGCCGGCCGAGCGCCGCTGGCTGGCGCAGACGATCGAGGAGGAGAATGCCATCGTGCGCCGGGCGGGTCATACCTCCCTTCGAGCGGCGCTCACGCAACCTCGAGTCTGGTTGCTCGCTCTGGCCTATTTCGGGGACGTCCTGGCGATCTACGGATTGGGGTTCTGGCTGCCCACCGTAATTCATAACTACGGCGTGCCGGTTACCCAGGTCGGGTGGATCACGGCGCTACCGTTTGCGTGTGGCGCTCCTTTCATGATCTGGATCGGCCGCAACTCCGACCGCACCCGGGAGCGCGTCTGGCATCTGACGGGGACGTGCGCGTTGGGGTTTGTCGGTTTCGCAGGCGCGAGCCTCGCGACCTCTCTTGGCCCCCAGGTCCTGTTCCTGTGCATGGCCGCCATGGGCGTGTACGGCGTGCTACCGATATTCTGGACTTTCCCCTCGACCTTTCTCACGGCTACTGCCGCCGCCGCCGGGTTGGCTCTGATCAACTCGGTCGGCAATCTGGGTGGTTATTTTGGTCCGCAGATCGTGGCGGCGATCAGCGGGTTCGCAGGCGGGTTCGGACCGGCCCTTTTTGCGTTGGGCATTTCGCTGACCGTGCCGGCAATCGTCGTCCAGATCATGGCCCGCCGGCGCTAGCAAACCCGATACACGCTTCCAACACCTGCCGCAGCGTCCGGCGCAGGCTCGCCGCTCTCTTCTCGTCGTAGCCCGTCGGCCAGTTTTCCGCGCTGACCGCTTCCGGTTCCTCCATGTACCCCCGGCAGGCGAGCTCCATTTGAATGGCGTGCACCCCCTCGGAAGGGCGGCCGTAGTGCCGCGTCGTGTAGCCACCCCGAAAGCGGCCGTTGGTCACTCGTGACGGGCCTGAGGCCTCGCACAAGCCATCGACGGTGGAGGCCAACTCTGCAGCGCAGCTGACTCCGCCGTGCGTGCCCACGTTGAAATGAGGCAGGGTGCCGGCGAACAGGCGCGGAATCCGGGAGCGGATGGAATGGCAGTCGTACACGACAACCCGTCCGAATGCCGAACGCAATCGCGCTACTTCATCAGCAACAGCCCGATGGTAAGGCTCGAAGAAGGTCTGCCTGCGTGCCGCAATCTCCTCGTCATCCGGAGCGCCGGAATTGTGACCCGACGCGTCGGCTGGGCTGTACAACGGCTCGCCGTCGAATGTCGTCGTGGGACACAGCTCGGTCGTCGCCTGTCCCGGATATAGCGATCGTCCGCTCGGATCGCGGTTCATATCGATCACCGAGCGTGAGATCGCAGTGCGGACCACGGTGGCGCCCAACTCGGCACCGAAGTCGTACAGCCGGTCGACCCACCAGTCCGTGTCCTTGCGGGCAAGCCACGGCGACAGGAAGCGGCTTGAGTACGGGGGTGGCAGCTCGATACCGGCGTGGGGAACACACAGGACCAGTGGAGCGGTGCCACGCTTGAGGATCAGCCATTGTAGGATGGCACTCATGTCGAGACTGTGGTTCGAGTCGGCTTTGCTTCCAGGTGGCTGGACGGACCACGTACGCCTGACCGTCGTCGATGATTGCATCGATCGGATCGAGATGAATGTTACGCCGGAGGAGGGCGATGAGCAGCACGCGATCGCCGTCCCCGGTCTCCCCAACATTCACAGTCACGGCTTCCAGCGGGGTCTGGCGGGCCTGACCGAGCGGCGCGGGCCGAGCACCGACAGCTTCTGGACCTGGCGCGAGCTGATGTATCAGTTCGTGGAGCGCATCGATCCCGAGGGTCTGGAGGCGATCACGGCGCTCGCGTTCGCCGAGATGTTGGAAGCCGGCTTCACTCACGTCGTCGAGTTTCACTACGTCCATCACGATCGCGAAGGTGTGCCCTTCGCGGACCCGGGAGAGCTTTGCGGGCGCGTCGCCGCGGCTGCCTTGGAAACGGGGATTGGCCTGACACTGCTGCCGTCCTTCTACGCTCATTCCGATTTCGGAGGCGCCGAGCCGACGGTGCGGCAGCGGCGCTTCGTGTGCGACATCGAGCGCTTCGCGCGCATCCTGGAGTCGAGTCGCAAGAGCGTCGCGTCGCTCCCTGGCGGGCTTGTTGGTGTGGCCCCGCACAGCTTGCGTGCGGTCACGCCGGACGAACTGACAGCGGTCGTCGGCCTGACCAGCGGCGAACCCATCCATATTCACGTTGCCGAGCAGGTGCAGGAAGTGGAGGCCTGTCTGTCATGGTCCGGGCAGCGCCCGGTTCAGTGGCTTCTCGAGAACGCGCCGGTCGATGATCGCTGGTGCCTGGTGCACGCCACGCATGCAACACCCGAGGAGCTGCGGGGCGTTGCGACCTCCAGGGCGGTGGTGGGGCTGTGTCCGTTGACCGAGTCCAGCCTGGGTGATGGCATTTTCCCGGCCGTGGATTTCCTTGGCTTCGGGGGTAGCGTGGCGATCGGCACCGATTCGAATGTCCGGATCGACGCGGCCGAAGAGCTGCGGACGCTCGAATACTCGCAGCGACTGGCCCACCGGGCACGCAACGTTCTGGCCAGAGGCGACGGCGCCTCTACGGGGAGAACCCTGTTCGATGCAGCCCTCGCGGGTGGAGCCGCCGCCGCCCAGCTGGGTCGATCTTCCCGAGCAGATCGCTACACCACCCCAAACGCAGCATTTCCAGCCCTCAGGGTGGGTCGATCTTCCCGAGCTGATCGCTACACCACCCCAAACGCAGCATTTCCAGCCCTCAGGGTGGGTGGAACCCGTGGCATGTCAGGGAAACCTACTGGGTCGACGCTCCCGAGCGGATCGCAGCACCACCCCAAACGCGATATTTTGCGCCCCCAGGAAGGTCTCGAGGCCGGAGCTTTGCTCAACTTGGTGACGTTGAATGCCCAGCATCCCTCCCTGGTCGACCGTCGAGGCGATGAGATCCTCGACAGTTGGGTGTTCGCCGGCGACCGAGGGGTGGTCGAACACGTCTGGCGTGCCGGGCATCAGGTCGTGTCGAACGGGCACCATGTCCGGCGAGCCGCGATCACGGCGCGGTACCGACGGGCACTTAGGAATCTGCTCGAGTAGCGGTTCGTGCTATCTATAGCGGTCTGGCACGCGCAGTACCCCGCAAGGGGCACGGCGGGCCCCGACGAAGTCATGAAGGGGAAGATGGGGACTCTATGAACAAGCTCTTTGGCATCGTGCTGGCGATCATTGGCGCATTCGCCGTCGGGGGCATCGCCCTGCATCGCAATGAACCCATCAATGCCATGTGGCTGGTGGTGGCCGGCCTGTGCATCTACATCATCGGTTACCGCTTTTATGCCGCCTGGATCCAGGCGCGGGTATTGTCGGCGGATGCGACGCGGGCGACCCCGGCGGAGCGCCTGAACGACGGTCGCGACTTCGTCCCGACCCACAAATGGGTCGTCTTCGGACACCACTTCGCCGCCATCGCCGGCCCCGGTCCCCTGGTGGGGCCGACGCTCGCCGCGCAGTTCGGCTATTTGCCGGGCACGATCTGGATTCTGTTCGGATCGGTGCTGGGCGGGTGCGTGCAGGACATGGTCGTGTTGTTCATGTCCACGCGCCGCGATGGCCGCAGCCTGGGTCAGATGGCTCGCGATGAGCTCGGTCCCTTTGGAGGCTTCGCCGCGCTCGTCGGCACCCTCGTCATCGTCATCATTCTCATTGCGGTGCTCGCGCTTGTCGTCGTCAACGCCATGAAGGGCAGCCCTTGGGCCACCTTCTCGGTGTTCGCGACCATCCCGATCGCGGTGCTCATCGGGCTGTACGTCCGCAACGTGCGCCCCGGACGCGTGATGGAGGCCTCGATCATCGGCATGGTCCTGCTCCTCATCGGTGTCGCTGGTGGCGGCTGGATCGATCAGAGCCCGACCCTGCGATCGATGTTCGACTACACGGGACCCCAGCTCGCCGGCTTCGTGATCGTCTACGGCTGGCTCGCGGCCATCATCCCCGTGTGGCTGTTGCTCGCCCCGCGCGGCTATCTGTCCACGTTCCTCAAACTAGGGGTCATCGCGCTGTTGGCGATTGCCATCATCGTCATCCATCCCGACCTGAAGATGCCGGCGATCACCCGGTTCGTCGATGGAACGGGGCCGATTTTCTCGGGCAAGGTGTTCCCGTTCGTGTTCATCACCATCGCTTGCGGTGCCGTATCGGGCTTCCATGCGCTGGTCTCGAGCGGCACGACGCCGAAGCTCATCGGCAGTGAGACCGATGTGGCCCTTGTCGGCTACGGCAGCATGGCGCTGGAGTCCTTCGTCGCGATCATGGCGGTAATCGCCGCAACGCTGCTCGATCCCGGTGTGTTCTTCGCCATCAACGTCGGTGCCGGTGTCGTAGGCGCCGATCCGGCGACTGCCGTCGCGACGATCTCGAGCTGGGGATTCCCCGTGACGGTGGATCAGATGCAGGACCTCGCGCGCAACATGGGTGAGCACACGCTGTTCGCGCGCACCGGCGGGGCGCCTTCGCTTGCCGTCGGTATGGCGAGCATATTCAGTTCGACCTTCGGCAAGGGCTTGCTCGCCGCGTGGTATCACTTCGCGCTGATGTTCGAGGCGGTGTTCATTCTCACGACCATCGATGCCGGTACGCGCGTCGGCCGCTTCATGCTGCAGGACTTCCTGGGGCATTTCTGGAAGCCGATGGGTCGCACTTCCTGGTACCCCTCGGTGCTGATCTCGAGTGCGCTCATCGTCGCCGGCTGGGGCTACTTCCTCTATATCGGCGTCATCGATCCGAACGGCGGCATCAACATCCTCTGGCCGCTGTTCGGCATCGCCAATCAGATGCTGGCTGCCATCGCGCTCACGGTCGCGACGGGCATCATCATCAAGAGCGGCAAGTTGAAGTACTGGTGGGTGACGGGTCTGCCGCTGGCATGGCTCGCCATTGTCACGACCGTGGCCGCCTGGCAGAAGGTGATGAGCCCGGATCCGGGTCTGGGATTCTTCTCCGGTGCCGCGGACATGGCGAGCAAGCTCGCCAACGGCACGCTGCCGGCAGCCAAGGCCGCGGTGGCACCCAAGCTCATCTTCAACCAGCAATTGGATGGCTGGCTGACGATAGCCTTTACCATCATCGTCTGGCTCGTGATCGTCGACATGCTGCGGGTGGCGATCCGCGCGGCGCGTGGCCTGCCGACGCTCGCCAACTCTGAGGCCCCGCGCGTGGTGCGTACCGCCGCCATGGGGACTGGCTCGTGAGCGCGGCGCCTGTGTTTTCAGCCGCCCGCGCCGTCTGGGACGCGCTGCGTCGGCTATCCGGCGATGACGCCTACGAGCGGTACCTGGGTCATCACGCGCACGCCCATCCGGACGTGCCACCCCTATCGCGGAAGGCGTTCTACATGAGCGAGCAGCAGCGCAAGTGGGCGACCATCAACCGCTGTTGCTGAGCCAACCGTCGTTGCCGATGGGTTCCAGATGCGGCGCCTCCAGGCGCCGCATCTCTCATTTGTGAACCCGCATATTTCTGATGAGTCGGCGGTCGATGTAGGAGCGGGCATCGAGCACCAGCCGATCCTGCGCCTGCTGCAGTTGGTGCAGGCAGAACATCACAAAGATGCACGACACCAAGGCCGTCAGGGTGGCGTTGAACGTCACGCCCAGGCCCAGCGTCACACCCGAGATGTCGCCGTGCAGGGCTCCCTGAGCCTCCTGCAAAGCACGGCCGATGCCGCGAACGGTACCGACGAAGCCCACGGCTGGGATCGCCCAGGCGGTGAACCGGACCATCGACAGTTGGGCGTCCAGGCGGTCGAGCTCGTTCTCGCATTCGGCGCGAACCGCCTCGGCTGAGTCCTGCACGCTGCGCGTAGCGCCGAACCGGTTCAGCGCGACCATCAGAGCCCTGGGCAGCAGCATGTCCTGCTCATCCCGGGGCAAACGCTCGATGGGGCGTCCGAAGGCGCGGGCGTCATCCGGGAGGATCACGTGCCCCTCCTCGAGCTCGATGTACTGCTTGTCCAGGAGGCGCCGGTTGAGGGCCACGGCGCGCGCCTGGTACCCGATCAGGCACAGTGCCCACACGGCCAGCGTGATCGCCGTTTCCTGTTCGTAGTCTTTCAGAATCACCCAGATCGACCGCAGGTTGTGCGTGACCGGGCGCCCGGGCTGCAGCTTCTCCTGGGACGTCGGCGGCTCGGCGAGGATGGCCTCCGCGCGCGGCCGGATGACCGTCGCGTAGATGACCTGGACCAGCAAGGCGCTCAGGAGCAGGGCGCCGAGGCTGAAAAAGGCCTCTCGTCCGAATAAGGATCGCGTTGCAGAAACGGCGGGGGTCGAAACCTGTCGGATTCGGTCGTCCATAGCTTGGGGGTAATAGTAGTCCAGTGTGGACCGGGCCGCCGGGGCGGAGTTTCGCCCTCTATCGGTTTTTGTCGCAGGCGCGGCTTCAGTTAAAATTGCTTTTTTCGGGTGGTCTCGTCCAACCGGGGTACATCCGACCCCGGCGGGCGTACCCCCCGTTTCACCCAGGGCCCGCGCGACGCGTGGCCTCACGAAGGACGGCAATGGCTTTCAAAGTGATGATTCTCGGAGCCAATGGCTTCATCGGCAGTGCGCTCACCAATGCGATCCTGCGCACCCGCCCCTGGGAGGTGTACGGGATGGACCTCTCCGACCACAAGCTCCACGGCCTGCCCAAGACCGATCGTTTTCACTTCCTCGAAGGCGACATCACGATCAACAAGGAATGGGTCGAGTACCACGTCAAGAAGTGCGACGCGATCCTCCCGTTGGTGGCGATCGCCAACCCGGCCACCTACGTGACCCATCCCTTGCGCGTGTTCGAGCTCGACTTCGAAGCGAACCTGGAAGTGGTCCGGCAGTGCGTGAAGTACGGCAAGCACCTGATCTTCCCGTCGACCTCCGAGGTCTACGGAATGTCGCCGGACGGGATTCTGGATGAGGAGAACAGCCCGCTGGTCTACGGTCCGGTGAACAAGCAGCGCTGGATCTACGCGAACTCCAAGCAACTCCTGGATCGCGTCATCTTTGCCTACGGCGTGCGCGACGATCTCAACTACACGCTGTTCCGGCCGTTCAATTTCATCGGCCCGAACCTGGATGACGTCGAGGAGCCCAAGGAGGGCAGCTCGCGGGTGTTCACCCAGTTTCTGTCGAACATCCTCTACAAGCGTCCGATCAAGCTGGTCGATGGCGGTCAGCAGAAGCGCTCGTTCACCTTCATCGACGATGCCGTGGAGGCCTTGTTGACGATCATCGGGAACGAGAACGGTCGCGCCTCCAAGCGCATCTTCAACATCGGCAATCCCGACAACTGCGTTTCCGTCCGCGATCTGGCCAACCGCATGATCACGATCGCCCAGGAATTCCCGCGTCTGCGGGATAACGCCAAGGCGACGCAGATCATCGACGTCACCGCCGGCGAGTACTACGGAAAGTATTACCAGGACATTCAGGTCCGTGTTCCGGCCATCGAGGCCGCGAAGCGCGATCTGGGTTGGACGCCCACCACGGATCTGGACAGCTGCATCCGCAAGACCATCGAGTACTACGTGAACCTCGAAGGGTTTGGCCAGCGCGCGGCGGCAGGAATCTGAGCCGCGACGACACTCCCGGGGCTAACGCCCCGGGGTTGACCCGCGCTCAGGTCCCGGGTTGGACCCTCTGGCTGCTGCTGGCGGTGTGCTGGTTCGCCAGCATGCCGTGGCGACCGCTGCTCGACCCTGACGAGGCTCGCTACGCGGAGATCCCGCGCGAGATGCTGGTCAGCGGTGACTGGGTCACACCGCGTCTGGACGGTCTCAAATACTTCGAGAAACCTCCGCTGCAATACTGGGGCACCGCGGCAACGTATTCGGTGTTTGGTGTGTCGGAGTGGACGGGCCGCCTCTGGGCCGTCGGCCTGGCGTTTCTGAGCCTGCCGCTGGTGTACGGCTGGACGCGTCGACGATACGGGACACGCGCGGCATTGGTGGCGCTGGTCGCGATGGCGGCAACACCGTATTTCGTCGCAATAGGGCATCTCAACCTGCTGGATGCCGCCTTCACCTTCTGGTTGACGGGAGCGGTGTTGGCCTTCTTGCAGGGGCAGTGTGATGCGGTCGGCTCGAGCTCGGAGCGGCGCTGGATGCTCATGGCGTGGGCGGCTGCGGCGCTGGCCGTCCTCAGCAAAGGGATTGTAGTGGCCGTCCTGGCAGGGTTGGCGTTGGTCCTCTACACGGTAATCGAGCGCGACGCAGGTCCCTGGCGCCGCCTGCACGTGCTGACGGGCCTGCCACTGTTTCTGTTGATCGCGGCACCGTGGTTCGTGGTCGTCTCGATGCGTAATCCGGAGTTCCCGGGGTTCTTCTTCGTTCACGAGCACTTCGCCCGGTTTTTGACGACCGTGCATGACAGGCAAGGCCCTTGGTGGTACTTCCTGCCGTACTTGTTGTTGATGGTGTTGCCCTGGAGCCGGGTGATCTACGCAGCCGTACGTGATGGGTGGGTCGATCCTCCCGAGAAGATCGTTACACCACCCCAGACGCAGCGTTTCACGCCCTCAGGGTGGAATGACCCGGGCGTGACACGTGAGGAGCCCGACCGGACCGGCGCTCCACCGCAGTTCAAGCCACGCAAGTTTCTGTTGATTTACGCCGCTGGCACGCTGCTCTTCTTCTCCGTCTCCGGCTCCAAGCTGCCTCCTTATATCCTGCCCATGGTCCCGGCGCTGGCGATCCTCGTTGGCGTGTACGCGGCGGATCGGCCGGCGTTGCTGCGGGATGTAAAGGCGTTCTTCGCCGGAATGATGGTCCTGACCGGGGTGGGGTTGATGGTGTATTCGCGGATCCACAACGGCGACGTCCCGAACGCGCTGGTGGGCTGGTCGGCCGCCGCCATTGTCGTGGGGTTGTTGCCCCTCGCGCTGCGCGCATCCGCTCCGTTACTCCTTCTGTGCGCTGCGAGCGTTCTGGGTTGGGACTGCGTGCTGGCGGCTTACACGGCGATGCCGCCGCTGCGCACGGGTAAGGAAGTCGCCATCGCGGCCCTGCCGTCGATCCAGCCGCAAACAGACTTATTCAGCGTGGGCGAGTATCGTCACTCGCTGACTTTCTACCTGGGCCGGCCGATGGTCCTGGTCGGATATGCCGGGGAGCTGGAGTTCGGCGTGGAGCAGGAGCCGAACAAGGCCTGGGCCACTCCGGAGGACTTCATGGCCCGCTGGCGCGCAAGCCAGGACGCGGTGGCCTTTGTCGCGCCGGAGATTTTCAAATCCTACCAGTCGCGTGGCCTGACCGGGCGTGTAGTCGCCTCGGATGCACGGACCATAGTGGTGAGCCGAAAATGAGACTGACCGACTTTCTGTTTCTGTGTGGCGGGGTGCTGTTGAACGCCTTCGCGCAGCTGGGCCTCAAGGCGGCGACGAAGGTCACCGGCCCGCTGGCGGCGGCGGGGTCTTCCGGTAGCGTCGCTCTGGGCCAGGCGCTGCAGATCATCAAGGTCCCCTCGCTCTGGTATGCGCTGACCGCCTACGGCCTGAGCGTCGTCGTGTGGATAATCGGTCTGTCGCGAGTGCCGGTCAGCCAGGCTTACCCGCTGCTGTCATTGGGGTACGTGTTGAACATCGGACTGGCCTGGTGGTTGTTCGGGGAAGTTCCCAACCTGCAGCGGGTCGCAGGCATCGCGGTGATCGTGTTCGGTGTCGTGCTGGTTGCACGGTCATGAGTTCGCAGGTCAGCCAATCCCCGGGCATCGTCAACCTGCCAGCGGGTCATCCAGGAGAGTCTTCGGTGAGCGCCACCGTTTCCATCGTCATCCCCGTCTACAACGAGCAATCCGGCCTGAAGCAACTCTTCGACCGGCTGTACCCGGCCCTGGACGCCCTGGGCCACCCCTACGAGGTCATCTTCGTCGACGACGGCAGCGCCGATCGTTCGGTCGCGATGTTACGCGAGCAGTTCGAAAAGACTCCCGACAGGACCCGTGTGATCGTCCTGGCCCGCAATGCGGGGCAGCACATGGCCATCCTCGCCGGCTTCGCCTACTCCCGCGGCGAGTACGTCATCACTCTGGATGCGGATCTGCAGAATCCTCCGGAGGAGATCGCCAAGCTGGTTGCGGCGATGGACCAGGGGGCCGACTACGTGGGGACCGTTCGGGTCAGCCGTCACGATGTCATGTGGCGCAAGGCCGCTTCCCGGCTGATGAATCGCATCCGCGAGCGGACGACGCAGGTCAAGATCACCGATCAAGGCTGCATGCTGCGCGGCTATCACCGCACGGTCGTCGAGGCAATCAACAGTTGTGTAGAGGTCAGCACGTACGTGCCGGCCCTGGGCTACACGTTCGCCCGGCACCCGACTGAAATCGAGGTGTCACACGCCGAGCGCGCGGTGGGGACCTCCAAGTACTCGCTGTATCGGTTGATCCGTCTGAACTTCGATCTGATGACCGGCTTCTCCGTGGCGCCGCTGCAGATTTTCTCCATTACCGGAATGGCGATCGCGGCGCTGTCGTTGGTTCTCGTGGTGATCCTCGCTGTGCGACGTCTGATCCAGGGTCCTGAAGCCGAGGGAGTGTTCACGCTGTTCGGCATCGTCTTCTTCCTGATCGGCGTGTTGCTGATGGGCGTGGGCGTGGTGGGCGAGTACGTCGGCCGCATCTACGAGCAAGTACGTCAACGTCCGCGATACACGGTGGCGGCCCTGCTCGAGCAGAACAAGGGCAGCTCGAAATGACGACGGGGCTGACGACTGCCGCCTCGGGGCCAAGGCCCAGGGCTGTCGTGTTTGCCTACCACGACGTCGGCGTCCGCTGTCTCAAGACGTTGATCTCGGGCGGCGTGGACATCCCGCTGGTCGTGACGGTGGCTGACGATCCCAACGAGCGACAATGGTTCGCCAGTGTTGCGGCGACGGCCGCTGATTACGGGATCGACGCTATCACTCCGGACGACGCCAACACCCCTGCGGTGGTCGCGAGAGTCGCCGCCGCCAAACCCGACTTCATCTTTTCTTTCTACTACCGAGCCCTGCTCGGTGGACCTTTGCTGGCCCTCGCGCCGCGGGGGGCGCTCAACATGCACGGTTCGCTGTTGCCCCGATACCGGGGCCGCGCCCCCGTGAACTGGGCCATCCTCAACGGGGAGCTCGAAACGGGCGCCACGCTGCACTACATGGTCGATCGCGCCGATGCCGGCGATATCGTCGACCAGCAGGCCGTTCCCATCCTGCGCGACGACGATGCTCGCGAGGTTTTCGCCAAATTGACGGTTGCGGCCGAGATGGTGCTGGCCCGATCCCTGCCTCTGCTGGTGGCCGGGCGTGAGCGGCGGATCCCGCAGACGATCGTACCGGGCAGCTACTTCGGCCGCCGCCGCCCCGAGGACGGTCGGATCGACTGGTCGCAGCCGGCGGAACGAATTCACAACCTGGTCCGGGCCGTGGCGCCACCCTTCCCGGGGGCCTTTACCGAGGTGCAGGGGCAGCGCTGGTCCATCAACCGGACGCGAGTCGTGTCTGGGTCGATCCTCCCGAGCAACTCACTGCACCACCCCGAACGCAACTTTGCAAGCACTCAGGGTGGAGCGATTGGTCCGGGCGGGTCCGCTCGTCTCTCGGGGGCGGGCGGGAAATGCCTGGCCGCCTGTCGTGATGGAGGAGTGTTGGAGATCCTGTCGGCTGCCTCGACCCGGGGACCCCTGGACTTGGAGACCCTGGCGCGCGAGCTGGAACAGCGACCCGTGATGTTATGACTCGAATCGTGCTGAAGATCGACGTCGATACGTACCGCGGCACCCGTGAAGGGGTCCCGCGAATCGCCGACCTGCTGCAGCGGCAGCAGGCCAAGGCAACGTTCCTCTTCAGTCTCGGCCCCGACCACACCGGCCGTGCGGTCAAAAGGGCATTCCGACCCGGCTTCGTGGGCAAGGTCGCCCGCACTTCCGTCGTCAAGCATTACGGAATCAAAACGCTTCTGTACGGAACGCTGCTGCCGGGGCCGCACATAGGCCGGCGCTGTGCGCCCCTGATGCGGGAAATATCCAGGCGTGGCTTCGAAGTCGGAGTTCACACCTTCGATCACATCCGTTGGCAGGATGGCGTCGCACGCGCCAGTGAGGCTTGGGCGCGCCGGGAGTTGCTGCTGGCTCGGGATCAGTTCGCGGAAGTCTTCGGGCGGCCTCCGGTCGTGCACGGTGCCGCGGGGTGGCAGGTCAACCGGTTCGTTCCGGAGCTCGAACGGGAACTGGGATTCCGGTTTGCGTCCGATTGTCGCGGCAGCACCCCATTCGTCCCGCTGGTCGGCGGGCGCCCGGTGGACGTGCCGCAGTTTCCGACCACGCTGCCGACGCTCGACGAGTTGATCGGCCGTCCGGATCTGCAGGGCCAGGATCCTGTCGATCACCTGTTGGAGCTGACTGCTCGCGAGAGCGCACGCGACCAGGTGTACACCCTGCACGCCGAACTCGAGGGTGGCCTGTACCTCCGTGACTTCGAACGGTTGCTCGAGACCTGGCGCAGGACGGGATTCGAGCTGACGGATCTGCAGAGCTACGCCGCGGCGTTGGATTTGTCCAAACTCCCGCGCTGCGAGATGGTCGACGGCACCGTCGACGGGCGGTCCGGAATACTGGCAACGCAGGCAGCTGCACTCAGCTCACCGGCCGTGGCGCACGCAGTGTGATGGCAGCAGGACGCTTACGATCGGCACTCATCGCGCTGTCCGTACTTTGCCTGGCCAGCTGCATTCATTATTCGCCCAAGCCTCTGCCCCCCGGGCGCGCGGTCACCGATTTCGGCGCGCGCACGCTAGAGGATCCTGCCCTGCGTGCGGACCTCGACAAAGCATTGCCATCGCACGCCGGGCAGTGGCCCCGTGCCGACTGGAATCGCGCCGATCTCCTGATCGCCATGCTGCATTTCAACGATACGGTGGCAGAGGGGCGCGCAGCCGTGAACGTCGCGACGGCGGGGCAGCGCACCGCTCGAGAGTATCCAAACCCATCAGTCACGCTCGCCTCCGAATATGCGAACCAGCACGACGGCAGCCCGTTGTGGCTGTGGGGAATCGCGACCGACTGGTTGCTGGATTTCGGAACGCGCCGCGACGATCGGATCGCGGCCGCCGGTCTCGGCGTCCAACAGGCGCGCTACGACTTCACCGAGCTGACCTGGAAGAGCCGCAGCTCCCTGCGCAAGTCGCTGGCCGACCTGCTGATTACCAACAGCGAAGTCACTCTGCTCGAGACGAATCACGCGGACCGGGAAAGCCAGCTGACGATGGCGAGGCGGCAGTTGGAGCTCGGAGCGGCGGCCCGCGGGGAGGTCGATCGCCTCGTATCAGACGCATTGCTCGATGAGCAGAAGCTCAACGATGCACGTCGGCGCTCGAGCGCCGCGCGCAGTTCGCTTGCCTCCGCGCTAGGGGTGCCCGTGGCCGCACTAGAGCAGGTGCACCTTGTCTGGGATCACCTGGATGATCCGCCGGAGCCGCCAACTGAGGTGTTACGGCAGTGGCGCGGGGACGCGCTACTTGTCCGCGCAGACGTACGAAGCGCGGTTATCGGGTACAGCCTCACCGAACAGGCGTTGCGCTTGGAGGTCGCCAGGCAATATCCGGAGGTTCATCTCGGTCCGGGCTATACCTGGGATCACGGCGTCAAGCGTCTGCAATTCAACTTGGGTCTCACGCTGCCGTTCGTGAACCGCAATCGGGGCGCCATTGCGGAAGCGGAAGCTCGCCGCGAGCAAGCCGGCGCCAGACTCGAGGCCACTGTCGCGTCGGCGTACTCGGAGATCGATGAGGCTATCCGTCAATGGCGGCTGGCGCGCACGCGATTGACCGAAGCGCACGGCGCGATCTACGACAGCGCACAACGCATCTATTCGGAAACGCAACGCGGCTTCGATGCCGGTAGCAATGACCGTACCGAGCTGCTGGCAGCGAAGATCGCTCGCACGCTGACTGAACTGCAGGTGTTGGATGCGGTTCGCGGCGCTCAAGACGCTCTGGCCTCCTTGGAGGATGCACTGCGGCGACCGTTGGAGGGTCCGGAGGTGGCGATAAATGAGAAATAGAATCAGAACGGAACGCTGGCTGACGCTCGGGTGCCTCGCCCTGCTGGCGGTCCGCCCGGTCCTGGGGGAGGAAGAGGCAGGGCCGAAAGCGGTGAAGCTGGATGCCTCCAGGCAATCGCGCCTCGGCGTCGTCGTCACGGCGCTGCAGGCGGTTCAAGCTCCTTCCAACATCACTACCGTCGCACGCGTTCTGGACCCGGGACCCTTGCTTGCCCTGGATGGCGAGCTGGCCACTGCCGAAGCCAGTCAGGCTGCCTCACGCGCCGAAGCGCAACGTACGCGCAAGCTGTTCGATGAGGATCACACGGCATCGGCCCGAGCGCTCGAGGCGGCTGAGGCGACTGCCAGGGCCGACCAGGAGAAGGTTGAGAGTGCGCGGCGGCGGTTGATGCTCGATTGGGGGGACGGGGTGGCGTTGTTGGCGCCCGCGAAGCGGTCCGGTCTTCTGACGGACCTGGCACGAGTGCGCGCCGAGTTGGTTCGAATCGAGTTGCCGGTCGGGGCGCTGCCACCGAAGACGGGTCAGCGCGTCGTTGTACAGGCCACCTCGGATGGAACGCCGTTGAATGCGACGATCCTCGGCAATCTGTCTGCGGCGGACCCTCGGCTTCAGACACGGGGCGTATTGGCCGAGTTGCGGGGTGCGGACGCCACGTTGCCGATCGGGCGTATGGTGTCGGCGAAACTGCCCGGAACGGGTGCCACGCAGAAGGGAGTGCTCCTCCCTCGGGGCGCGCTGCTACGTGAAGATGGCAAGGTCTGGGCTTATGTCGAGACGTCCGCGGGTTCATACCTTCGCCGGGAAGTTACCGGCTATCAGATTCAGCCCGACGGCTGGTTCGTGACGGAGGGGTTTCCGGCCGGAACTCGTGTAGTGACTGACGGCGTGGCCTCTTTGCACGCGATCGAATCTCCGGCGGAGACCGAGTCTTCCGGCGAAGACAAGGACTGAGACGGTGCTCTCCGCCATCATCCGCTGGTCGCTGCGATATCCGGTCGTCGTATGTGCGCTGGCCGTGATTCTGGTCGCGTATGGCGTGTTTGTGATGGGGCGCGCCAAGTACGACGTCTTTCCGGAGTTCGTTCCGGCGCAGGCCACCGTGCAGACCGAGGCGCCGGGCCTGGTCGCGGAGCAGGTCGAGTTGCTGGTCACGCTGCCACTCGAGCAGGCAATCACGGGCTCGCCCGGGGTCGAGGCGGTGCGCTCCGAGACGATTTCCGGACTCTCCAACATCACCGTCGTCTTCGAGGACAACAGTGACCCGTATCGGGCGCGACAGATCGTGGCGGAGGCGATCAGTCAGGTGGAAGCGACGCTGCCTGCCGGAGTCAAGCCGCCGAAGCTCGAGCCGCTGGTGTCCTCCACGATGGATCTGCTGAAGCTGGGATTCGTGAGCGACAAGATCTCGCCGATGGAGCTGAGAGATCTCGTGCAGTGGACCGTCCGGCCCCGATTGCTGTCGGTTCCCGGCGTGGCCCGGGCGACGATTTACGGTGGCGATGAGCGTCAGCTGCAGGTCGAAGTCGACCCGGCCGAGCTTAACGCGCGCAACCTCGCGTTCTCAGACGTCATCGCGGCGGTGCAATCCGCTACAGGGGTACGCGGCGCCGGTTTCATCGAGACAGCGAATCAGCGCGTGCTGATCGAGAGTCACGGTCAGACGTTGACCGCGGCGGACCTGGAGCAGGCCGTCGTTTCGTCCGGTCAGGGCGGGGCGGCCCTGCGACTGAAGGACTTCGCCAAGGTGGAGGACGTCGGGGCGCCCAAGTTCGGCGATGCCGTGATCATGGGAAGGCCGGGAGTCCTGCTGTCGTTATCGAGCCAGTACGGAGCCAACACCCTCATTGTGACGCGGGCGGTGGAGGAGGCGATCGCTTCTCTCAAGCCCACCCTCGCTGCGCGCGGCGTGACGCTCTATCCCGGACTACACCGTCCGGCGAACTTCATCGAGAACGCACTGAGCGGAGTGCGACTCGACGTCATCATCGGAACCGTGCTGATCACGCTTGTACTGTTCATTTTCCTGCGTGATTTCCGAACTCTCGTCGTGGCGTTCGCGACCATCCCGCTTGCGGTCCTGTCGACGGTCATCGTGATCGACGCGCTTGGCTGGACCATCAACACCATGACGCTCGGCGGACTGGCGGTCGCGCTGGGTGTTGTCGTCGACGACGCCATCATCGATGTCGAAAACATCGTTCGGCGTCTGCGCGCGGCCTCAAACCTCGCGACGCGATCCATTCGCGAGACCATCCATGATGCGGCAATCGAAGTCAGAGCCCCCGTCGTCTACGCGACGTTCGTGGTTGTGCTGGTTCTCACGCCCATGCTCCTCCTGTCGGGGCTGCAGGGGAAGTTCTTTGGGCCTTTGGCGGCCTCGTTCATCATGGCGACCCTGGCTTCGCTGTTCGTGGCCATGACAGTGACCCCTGCTGCGTCCTACCTGATGTTGGTTCGGGCGGCGCCGCATCCGGAGCCCAGGTGGTTGGAACGGGTGAAGGGGTTTCACGAACGAATCCTCAGAAGGTGGAGTGTCTGGCCCAAAACGGTCATCGTCGCGTCCGTGGTGCTGACCATTGCCGCCGCGGCGGCGTTGCCGTTCTTTGGCAGCCAGCTCATGCCGCCGTTTCGCGAGGGCCACTTCGTCGTGCAGGCCGTTGCGCCCCCTGGCACATCGATGGGAGCGGTGCGCGACATCGGAGAGCGGATCTCGCGAGAGTTCCTGGCGATTCCCGGAATCAACTCCGTCGAGCAGCAGATCGGCCGGGCGGAGGCAGGGGAGGACACCTGGGAGCCCAACCGCAGCGAGTTTCACATCGAGCTCAAGCGGTTGACCGGGCGCGCCGAGCAACAGACTCAGGACGCGATCCGGGCGGTCCTCAATCAGTATCCGACCTTTCAGGCCGAGGTCGTGACTTTCCTGGCCGATCGCTTGAGCGAGTCGATCTCCGGCGAGACGGCGCTGGTCGCCGTCAACATCTTCGGCAACGATCTGGATGAGCTGGACCGCGTTGCGGATCAGGTCGCAGCGACCGTCAAAACGGTTCCCGGAGCCGCCGATGTCCAGGTGAAGGCGCCTTCCGGCGCATCCTTGTTGAGGATCGATCTGCAACACGACCGGCTGACGCAATACGGCTTCACGGCAGGCGAGCTGCTCGACACGATTCAAACGGCATACGAGGGTACGACGGCTGCGCAGATCTACGACGCGAACAAGATCGTCAATCTCGTCGTGCGGCTACCGTCATCGCTGCGCGTAGACCCGGAGTCGCTCGGCGATCTTCTGATCCGCACGGCCTCTGGTGTTACCGTTCCGCTGCACGAGTTGGCGACGATCTCGTTGACGCAGGGGCGCACCAGCATCATGCATGAAGGCGCCCGGCGCCGGCAGGTGGTTACCGCCAATCCCGAGACCTCCGATATCGGCGGGTTCGTCGCTGCCGCCCAGCAAGCGATCGCTCAGAAGGTGAAGTTGCCCGGCGGGGTGTATCTCGATTTTACCGGGGCGGCGGAAGGGGAGGCGGCGGCTCGCCACGAGGTCCTGCTGCACACGGCCGTGGCCGTAGTCGGGATCATCCTGCTGTTGATGATTGCCTTCGGGGACGCACGCAGCGTTATCTTGATTCTTGCGATGTCTCCGTTTGCGCTCGTGGGCGGCGTGATCGCTGTTGCGATCACTGGGGCGACGCTCTCGATCGGCTCGCTCGTCGGATTCGTCACGTTGTTCGGAATCGTCGCGCGCAACGCGATTCTGATGATCGCCCACGTCAATCATCTGATGGGTGCCGAAGGGGCTTCGTGGTCCCTCGATACCGTCCTTCGGGGCGCCCGAGAGCGACTCGTACCTATCACCATGACTGCTCTGGTCACCGCGCTGGGCCTACTACCCCTCGCATCGGCCAGCGGTGAGACCGGCCGGGAGGTGCAGGGGCCGATGGCTGTCGTGATCCTCGGTGGCCTCGCCACCTCCACGCTGATGAACCTACTGGTGCTGCCAGTCCTCATCTGGCGCTTCGGTCCCTTAGGGCGCGATGCCTCGGCGGCAACCCCTTAAGGCGGTTGACCGCCCCAACCTGAGTCTTCACCATCGCCTCGGTGAAGACATCATTGATGCTGGTCCCCGGCCTGCTGTGCGACGCCACGGTCTGGGCGGACCAGGTGGCCGGGCTGAAGGCCTTCGCCGACATTCAGATCGCAGAGAACGGTCCCAGGGACTCGCTGGTCGCCATGGCCGAAGCGATTATCGCGCAAGCCCCGCCGCGCTTTGCGCTGGCAGCGCATTCCATGGGCGGTCGTGTGGCTCTGGAGGTCATGAGGCTGGCGCCGCAGAGGGTGCAAGCGCTGGCTCTGATGGATACCGGCTTCAAGGCGCTCGCTGACGGGGAGGGGGGCCAACGTGAGATCGAGGGCCGGATGCGCATGGTTCAGAAGGCCCGCGAGCAAGGCATGAAAGCGATGGGTCGCGCCTGGGTTCAAGGCATGGTGCTGTCGTCGCGCCTCACGGATCGCGCGCTCGTGGATCCGATCATCGAGATGATCGAGCGACGTACGCCCGAGTACTATGCGGCCCAGACGCGAGCGCTGTTGACGCGGCCGGATGCCACGAGTGTGCTCGAGGGGATTCGGTGCCCGACGCTCGTGCTCTGTGGCCGCGAGGACGCCTGGTCGCCGCTCGATCGCCATCGCAAGATGGCTGACTTGATCAGCGGAAGTCGTCTGGCGGCCATCGACGATTGCGGGCACATGTCAACGATGGAACGACCTGCCGCGGTGACCGCGGAACTGCGTCGATGGTTGGAGGGTCTCCCCACATGATCCGCACGATCGCCCTCATCGGCTTCGGAGAAGCGGGCTCTATTCTGGGCGCCGATCTCGCCGCGGCTGGCCTCGACGTCGTGACTTACGACATCCTGTTCGACTCCGATGCGACCCGTGAGGCGCTCGTCAACAAGGCGTTGGCTCACGAGGTGCGGATCGCGGATAGCGCCGCGGCCGCGATTTCGGGCACGCCAGCCGTCGCGGGCACGACAGACTCAGCTGCGAATAGTCCGTCCGCCAGGGCTGACCTGGTCATATCGGCAGTCACCGCCACGTCGTCCCCGGCCGTGGCCGCCGAGGCCGCCAAGTCGCTGCGCCCCGGACAGATCTTCATGGATATCAACTCGGTTGCCCCGGCCACGAAGCTCAGCAACTTCGAGACGGTGACGCGCAGCGGTGCCGACTACGTCGAATCTGCAGTGATGGCCCCCGTCCCTGCGCAGCGGCTCAAGGTGCCCATGCTGTTGGGCGGCCCGCGTGCTGCCGAGCTGGCCGCGACCCTGCGTCAGCTGGGAATGAATACGACGGCCATCTCGGAGCGGATCGGCGTCGCCTCGGCGGTCAAAATGTGCCGCAGTGTCATCATCAAGGGCCTGGAAGCCCTGACGGTCGAGAGCCTGTTGGCGGCCCGCCGGTTTGGCGCCGAGCAGGAGGTCCTCGAATCCCTCGACGGCACCTTTCCCGGCATGGGCTGGCTCGAACAGCTTCCCGACTACCTCGTCAGCCGGGTGGCCGAACATGGCCGCCGTCGTGCCGCGGAAATGCGCGAGGTTGCACAGACTCTGACGACAGCAGGCATCGAACCCACCCTCGCGTCGGCTACCGCCCAACGCCAGGACTGGCTCATCGATGCGATGACGGAGCACGGGGTGAGTTATCCGCGTGGCCGACCCTTTTCCTGGCGAGCGCTGGCTGATGCGCTGAAAGAAGCGAAATGAGCAAATATCAATGCAAGGTCGACGTCGAGAAGCTGGTGGCCCTCGACATCCACACCCACGCGAGCATCTCGACGCGTGAGCCACGGGACCCCTGTTCGATCATTTTCGACGAGGCGATGTCGAAGTATTTCAAGTCGATGACACCGCCCACGATCGCGGAAGTCGCGCAGTACTATCGCGAACGCAATCTCGCCGCCGTCATCTTTCCGGTCGACAGCGAGTCCGAGATGGGTCACTGGCGGATCAAGAACGAGGAAGTGGCGGAAGTCGCCAACGAGCACTCGGACGTGCTGATCCCGTTCGCCAGCATCGATCCCGCCAAGGGCAAGATGGGTGCGCGTGAGGCGCGTCGCCTGGTCGAGGAGTACGGCGTCCGCGGGTTCAAGTTCCATCCTTCGACCCAGGGGTTCTATCCCAACGACCGCAAGGCCTATGTGTTGTACGAGGCGATCCAGGAAGCGCGGGTGCCTGCGTTGTTCCACACCGGCCAGACCGGCGCCGGCGCCGGAGCTCGCGGCGGCCTCGGCATCCGCCTGAAGTACTCCAACCCGATCTTCATGGATGACGTCGCCGTCGATTTCCCGGACATGCCGATCATCCTCGCGCACCCCTCGTTCCCCTGGCAGGACGAGGCCCTCGCGGTCGCCACGCACAAACCCAACGTCTACATCGACCTGTCGGGGTGGTCCCCGAAATACTTCCCTGCCAATCTGGTGCAGTACGCCAACACGCTGCTCAAGGACCGCGTGCTGTTCGGGTCGGACTATCCGGCCATCACGCCCGACCGCTGGCTGAGCGACTTCGAGAAGCTGCAGATGAAGCCGGAAGTGCGGCCGAAGATCCTGAAGGAGAATGCGATCCGTTTGCTTGGCCTGAGACCTAAGGCCACAGGTTAGGGGCGGGCCGCCACCACCCAGCGCCCCGGCGCCCGCGCACCGACGCGGCACCCCACGCGGAGTTATCGATGACTGTGCCTCAAACGATGATGGCGATCGGGATCAGCCAGCCCGGCGCCCCCGGTGTCCTCAAGCCCCTCCAGGTTCAGGTTCCCACTCCCGGGCCCGAAGAGGTGTTGGTTCGCGTGATGGCGGCCGGCATCAACCGCCCGGACCTGCTGCAGCGTCGCGGGGCGTATCCGCCCCCGGCCGGCATCACCGACATTCCGGGCCTGGAGGTCGCCGGCGAGATTGTCCAGGTAGGCCAGGACGTATCGGGAGACAGCACGCTTGCAGGGAAGAATGCCGCCCGCGGTGCGGGCGTCATTTGGGAAGTCGGTGACAGGGTTTGCGCACTGCTCGCAGGTGGAGGCTACGCGGAATACGCAGTCGTTCCAGCGGTGCAGTGTCTGCCAATCCCTGCCGGAGTGAGCGTGCAGGAAGCGGCGGCGTTGCCTGAGACCTTCTTCACCGTTTACTACAACCTGTTCATGCGAGCCGGTTTGAAGGCGAAGGAAACCGTGCTGATCCACGGTGGCTCCGGCGGAATCGGCACGACGGCGATCATGTTGGCACGTGCGTTCGACGCCAACGTCATCGTTACAGCGGGCTCACCGGAGAAATGTGAGGCTTGTCTGGCGATCGGGGCGCAGTACGCCATCAACTACAGGACTGAAGACTTCGTCCTGGCGACACGGGTGCTGACCAATGGCAAGGGCCCGGATGTCATACTCGACATGGTCGGCGGTGACTACGTAGCCAAAAATGTAACACTCGCCGCGGTCGACGGGCGCATCTCGGTCATCGCCACGCAGGGAGGTTACAGAGCCGACATCGATCTGCGGACTTTCATGACGAAACGGTTACTCATGACCGCGTCGACGTTGCGTCCGCAATCCATTGCCAACAAGGGCCGTATTGCAGCGGAGTTACAAGCCCACGTGTGGCCTTTGTTCGGCAGGGCGGAGGGACCTGACCTCAGGCCCCGGATTCACGCGCGCTTCACATTGGCGGAAGCCTGGCGCGCGCATGAGCTGATGGAGTCCGGCCAGCACATCGGGAAGATCATCCTCATCGCGTAGCCGCGACGATGCCAACCGCGCAAACGACCCGTGCACGTGGCAGGCACGAAGACCTGTATGGTGACTTACAGCCAGCTTTTCACGTAACCTCTGGGCCCGTCAGACCGGGGGGTCTACCGGAGAAACAGCTGGAATGAGCAGTCTGCTGCCTTATGCCTTTGGCTTGATCGACCTGCCCTGGTGGGGCTACGTCCTCGTGGTGTTCGGCACGATCGAGCTCATGTTCCTCGGCGTGACGCTCTACCTGCACCGCGATCAGTCGCACGGCGGGCTCATCCTGCATCCGGCACTGCGGCATTTCTTCCGGTTCTGGCTCTGGTACAGCTCCGGGACCGTGACCCGCGAGTGGGTGGCGGTGCATCGCCGGCACCACGCGTACTCGGACCTTCCGGGCGATCCGCACAGCCCGGCGATCTTTGGCCTGAGAAAGGTCGTGTTCGAGGGTTACGAACTCTACAAAGAGGCTGCAGACGACCCGCGCAATCTCGACCTCTACGGTCGCGGAACGCCCGACGACTGGCTCGAACGCCGTCTCTATGCCCGGTACGCCTCGCTGGGCATCGTCCTGTTTTCGCTGACTGCCCTGGTGCTGTTCGGAGTCGCCGCGATCCTCATGGTGGCGATTCACTTGGCCGCTCAACCATTCCTGGCCGGGGGAGTGGTCAACGGCCTCGGACACGCTGTGGGTTACCGCAGCTTCGAGATGCGCAGCACGGCCACCAACCTGGTGCCCTGGGGACTGCTCCTCGGCGGCGAGGAACTGCACAACAACCACCACGCCTTCCCACGCTCAGCGCGCTTCGCCGTGCAACCCTGGGAAGTCGACGTAGGGTGGGTGTGGATCTGCGTGTTCCGGACATTCGGGCTTGCCAAGGTTCGCTGGGTCGCCCCACGGCTGCGCCGGGAGGTCGCCCGGAGCCACGTTGACGCCGACACGGTACAAGCGCTGTTCATCAATCGCATGCACGTTCTGCGCAACTACGCGAGGTGCGTCGTGCTTCCCGTCTGCAAGGATCTCGCTCGCGGCGAGCCTCACGGGGCAGTCCCTTCCACCACCGCGAAGCTGTTGATACGCCACCCGGCTCTGCTCGCCGACGAAGCCACGCGAGTGTTGGGGGACGTGTTGGCGCGATATGAAGTCTTGCGGCGGGTGGTGGAGTTTCGCGAAAGTCTGCAACAGATGTGGAACGACTCGTCAGCCAGTCACTCTGTGGCGAGCCTGCGTGAGTGGTGTGTCAAAGCGGAGGGCAGCGGTATCGGAGCACTGCGGGAATTCGCGCAGACCCTGCCAACCTACGCCCGCGCGCCGGCCCGGGCGACCTAACGCTCCCGGATCGGGATCGACCGCGAGCGAGTCACCGTCCGCATCGCAAAGCTCGACTGGAGCCGGGCAACGCTGGGCAGCCGCGTCAAATGCTGATGGTGCACCCGCTCGAAATCCGCCAGGTCGGCCACGACCAGGCGCAGGAAGTAGTCGTGCTCTCCGGTCATCAGATAGCACTCCATGACCTCCGGGATCTTCCGGACTTCGCTCTCGAAAGACTCGAGCCCTGACTGGGACTGGCGGTCGAGGGTGATGGTCACGATGACATTCACCGGATAGCCGGCCTTCTGCTGATCGACGACCGCCGTGTACCCCTGGATCAGGCCGGATTCCTCGAGGGCCCGGACCCGCCGCAGGCAGGCCGACTCCGACAGGCTGACTTTCTCCGCCAGCAGGGCATTGGTAATCCGGGCATCGGCCTGCAGCTCCCGGACGATGGCACGATCATAACGATCCAGGTCCATCAGTGGCATATTCCTGCTGTAAACGATATTGATATGGTGAATTCTGCCATATCGAGCCGCTCCGGAGCCACAAATCGCAAATCCCCGCCCTCCGGCACCCTTAAGCTGGTCTGCACCACAGGCAGAGGTCTTCAAGCCATGCGTATCGGGGTTCCGCGAGAGATCAAGGTTCACGAATATCGGGTCGGTCTGGTCCCGGCCGGGGTGCGCGAGCTGGTCGCGGCCGGTCATCAGGTTCTGATCGAGACCGGTGCGGGCGCGGGGATCAACGTCGACGACGGCCAGTATCGCGCCGCAGGCGCCGCGATTGCCCCCAAGGCGGCCGCCGTGTTTGCCCAGTCCGATCTGATCGTCAAGGTGAAGGAGCCGCAACTTCCCGAGTGCGAGATGCTGCGTCCCGGCCAGACGCTATTCACCTATCTCCACCTGGCCGCCGATCGGCCGCAGGCCGAGGCGCTGATGAAATCCGGCGCCACGGCCATTGCCTACGAGACGGTTACGGGCCGCAACGGCTCGCTCCCGTTGCTGACACCCATGAGTGAGGTTGCCGGCCGGATGTCGATCCAGGTGGGTGCCGCATCCCTGCAGAAGGCCAATGGCGGTCTGGGTGTTCTGCTGGGCGGTGTCCCGGGAGTACCGGCTGCAAAGGTCGTTATTCTTGGCGGAGGCGTCGCGGGCACTCACGCCGCTGAAATCGCCGTCGGAATGCGCTCTGACGTGACCGTTGTCGACCGCTCGGTCGAGCGGTTGCGCGAGTTGTCTTCACTGTTCGGCTCCTCTTTGCGCACCGCCTATTCGACGACCGAGACGCTTGAGCGGCTGGTTCGAGATGCGGATCTGGTGATCGGCGCAGTGCTGATCCCGGGCGCATCGGCTCCGAAGCTGGTCACGCGTGCGATGCTGAAGTCCATGCAACCTGGCTCGGTTCTCGTGGATATCTCGATCGACCAGGGCGGTTGCTTCGAGACAAGTCATCCGACAACACATGCCGACCCGACCTACGTCGTGGATGGAGTTGTGCACTACTGCGTAGCGAACATGCCGGGCGCAGTACCGCGCACCTCCACGTTTGCCCTGACGAACGCGACGCTTCCGTACGTCAAAGCGATTGCGGATCTGGGTTGGCAAGGGGCCTTCGCGCGCGACCCGGGCCTGGCAGCCGGCCTGAATGTGCATGCCGGAGCGATTACGCACCCTGCGGTTGCACAGTCACTCGGGATCAAACAACGGCCGGTGCTGACAGCGGTTGGCGACTCGCGCCGGGCAGGGTAGCGGGAACACTTCTGGACCCGGCGGTAGCGGTACGGCTACGCTACCGCCCGTTTGCTTACGTCCCGTACCCCCAAGGAGAGCCGAATGAAGATTGCCCTGCCGGCCGCAGCGCTGGCGCTTGTTGCCGGCACCGCCCTCGCGGCCCCTGTTACCTACCAGATCGACCCCGCTCACACGTACCCGAGCTTCGCGGCAGATCACTTCGGTACTTCGTTCTGGCGCGGTAAGTTCGACTCATCCTCGGGCACTGTCGTTTACGACAAAGAGAAGGGCGCCGGTACGGTTGAAGTGACTGTCGACACCTCCTCCATCGACTTCGGTCATGCGAAGCTCAACGAGCACGCGAAGACCGCCGAGTTGTTCGATGTCGCAAAGTATCCGAAGGCCGTCTACAAGGGCACGCTCGCGAACTTCAAGAATGGCTCTCCGACCGAGGTGGTTGGTACGCTCACCATGCACGGGGTGACCAAACCCTTGACCCTCAAGGTCGACCTGTTTGCGTGCAAGGTGAATCCACTGAGCAAGAAGGAGGTCTGCGGTGCCGATGCCACGGCGGACTTCAACCGCGCCGACTTCGGGATCGACTACGGCAAGGCCTACGGCTTCAACATGGACGTAAAGCTGCAGATCCAGATCGAGGCCATCCGGGCCGACTGAGGCGCAATCGAGTGCGGCCGGGCCGCCAGGCCCGGCGCGCGTGCCCCCGCCGCCGGCCCGCTTATATCCTCATTGCCAGTAAGTCTTGAGCGCGTCGGGTGCCAGACGGAACCCGGCGGGCCTCTTGTGTAGACTCGCGCGTCACGAGTCTCTCACCCGGGTGTTACCGGTCCCGATCCCATGACGTCGTCCCATTCCGCCCATCCTACCCACCACGGGGCTTCGCAGCCTGCACAGGGTTCGCACCCGGCATCGGCTCGCTCGGCAGCGCTGCTGCTCGAGGCCATGATCGGTGCGGCCGAGCAGGCGGGGCGGGCGATTTACACGATGTACCGGACCGGCTTCGACGTGTCGCACAAGGCCGACCAATCGCCAGTCACCGATGCCGACCACGCAGCCGAGGCCATCATCCTGAGGGACCTGGCCAGGGCGGCTCCCGGGATTGCGGTGGTGGCGGAGGAGGAAGTCGCCGCCGGGAGGACCCCGGCTGTCGGGCGCGAGTTCTTCCTGGTGGACCCGCTCGATGGGACGAAGGAGTTCATCCAGCGCCGGGGCGATTTCACCGTGAACATCGCACTGGTACGCGATGCAACACCGGTGCTTGGAGTGGTTTACGCGCCCGCCAATTCGCAACTGTTCGCGGGCGACGTCGTCGCGGGGACTGCGTTTCGCAGTGCCGTAGACCCGGTGTCGGCGGAGCCGGCTCTGCGTCAGCCCATTCGTGTCAGGCAGCCTCCGACACAGGGGTTGACCGTCGTGGCCTCCAGATCGCATTCGACACCCGAGACTGACACGTACCTGCAGCAGTACACCGTGACCGATCGAGTACCGATCGGCTCGTCGTTGAAGTTCTGTCTGGTCGCGGCGGGCGAGGCCGACTTGTATCCGAGGTTGGGACCCACCATGGAGTGGGATACCGCCGCGGGCCACGCCGTGCTGTTGGCTGCCGGTGGCTCTGTTTGGGCACCGGCCGGCGTGCCGCTGAAATACGGCAAGCCCGGATTCCGCAACTCGAATTTCATTGCCAGCGGCACGCTCGTGCCCAAGCCCCTGGCCCCCTGACCGGGCGCCGGATTCTTCAGCTACGCAACCTCATGACCGCCACTGCAAAAATAACCTTGCCCCTCTCCCAACACCTCGAGCGCCTGGAGGCCGAATCGATCGGCATCATGCGCGAGGTCGCGGCCGAGTTCCGCAACCCGGTGATGCTGTATTCCATCGGGAAGGACTCGGGCGTCATGCTGCATCTGGCGATGAAAGCCTTCTATCCCTCGAAGCCGCCTTTTCCGCTGCTGCACGTGGATACGCTCTGGAAGTTTCGCGACATGATCCGCCACCGCGATCAGGTTGCGGAGAAATACGGCGTGAAGCTGTTGGTTTACACCAACCCCGAAGGGGTCGCGCGCGGCATCAATCCGATCGCTTCGGGCTCACAGGTGCACACCCAGGTCATGAAGACCGACGCTCTGAAGCAGGCGTTGGACAAGTGGGGCTTCGATGCCGCCTTCGGCGGCGCGCGCCGGGATGAGGAGAAGAGTCGTGCGAAGGAGCGCATCTTCTCCTTCCGTTCGGCCGGCCACGTCTGGGATCCCCGCAATCAGCGTCCGGAACTGTGGAATCTCTTCAACACCCGCATCGCCAAGGGCGAGAGCATCAGGGTCTTCCCGCTCTCGAACTGGACCGAGCTGGACATCTGGCAGTACACCCGCGCCCAGGAAATCCCGGTGGTGCCGTTGTACTTCGCCGCCCCGCGGCCCGTCGTCAAGCGCGACGGCCTGTGGATCATGCGGGATGACGATCGGATGCCGCTGTTACCCGGGGAGGTCGAGGAGACTCGGATGGTTCGTTTCCGCTCACTCGGCTGCTACCCACTGTCGGCTGCGATCGAAAGCAACGCGACCACTCTGGATGACATCGTGGATGAGATGCTGGCGGCTCGTACGTCCGAGCGCTCGGGGCGTCTGATCGATTCGGACGAGGCGGCGTCCATGGAAAAGAAGAAGCGCGAGGGCTACTTCTGATGATTACCTACGCGCCCCAGCACGTTACCGTGAACACCGACGGCCCTGACGGTCCGACGAAGAGTCTGTTGAGGTTTTTGACCTGCGGGTCGGTCGACGATGGCAAGTCGACCCTGATCGGGCGGCTTCTGTACGACACGAAGCTGATTCTCGAAGACCAGCTCGTGACCCTCGAGCGCGACAGCCGCAAGCATGGCACGACCGGTGACGACATCGATTTTGCACTGTTGGTCGACGGCCTCGAGGCCGAACGGGAGCAGGGCATCACGATCGACGTTGCGTATCGGTTTTTCGCAACGCCGAACCGTGCGTTCATCGTGGCGGATACGCCGGGCCACGAGCAGTACACGCGCAATATGGCCACCGGAGCATCCAACTCCGACGCGGCCGTCATCCTCATCGACGCGCGCAAGGGCGTGTTGACGCAAACGCGTCGACACAGCTACATCTGCTCCTTGTTGGGGATCCGGCACGTCATCGTCGCGGTCAACAAGATCGACCTCGTCGACTATTCGGGCGAGCGCTTCCACCACATCGTCGCGGACTACCTGGCGTTCGCCGAGGCGCTCGACTTTGCCTCCATCACCCCGATTCCGCTCTCGGCGCGCTTTGGCGACAACGTCACCCGTCGCTCGGAGCAAATGCGGTGGTTCGACGGCCCGACTCTTCTCGAGTATCTCGAGGGGTTGAGTGTCGAGGAGGACCTCGAGTCGCGGCCGTTCCGTTTCCCCGTCCAGTGGGTCAATCGTCCCAACCTCGATTTCCGAGGGTTTTCAGGCACCGTCGCTTCGGGAACGATCCGTCCCGGAGACCGCGTGGTCGCCGCCGCCTCTGGCAAAGAGGCCACGCTGACGCGGATCGTGACAGCCGACGGCGATTTGCCCCTCGCGCGTCCTGGCGACGCCGTGACACTGACGCTGTCGGATGAAATCGATGTCGCGCGAGGCGACGTTCTGGCACGAGCCGAGGACCGACCGGAGGTCGTGGATCAGTTCGCGGCCCACGTGTTGTGGATGGCAGAGGACGCGATGTTGCCCGGTCGCTCGTATCTGATGCGGATCGGTACCAAGTTCGTTCCCGCGCGCATCACGGCTCTCAAGCACAAGGTCGACGTCAACACGCTCGAGCACATTGCCGGCAAGACGCTGGCGCTGAACGAGATCGGTCTGTGCAACCTGTCGACGTCCGCTGCGGTCGCGTTCGACCCGTACGCCGAGAATCGCCAGACCGGCGCTTTCATCCTGATCGATCGCTTCACCAATGCGACCGCCGGCGCGGGAATGATTACCTTCGGCCTGCGTCGCGCGACCAACATTCACCGCCAGAGCGTGCTGGTCAACAAGGATGCGCGGGTGCGGATGAACGGCCACCGCCCGGCGATCCTGTGGTTCACCGGATTGTCCGGTTCGGGGAAGAGCACGATTGCCAACATCATCGAGCGCGAGTTGCACTCTCAGGGCGTGCACACCTACATGCTCGATGGCGACAACGTACGCCACGGCTTGAACCGGGACCTCGGTTTCACGGATGCCGATCGCGTGGAGAACATTCGTCGCGTCGGGGAAGTCGCGAAGCTGTTTGTCGACGCCGGCGCTGTCGTGCTGTGTTCGTTCATCTCGCCTTTCCGGGCCGAGCGACGGATGGTGCGCGAGCTGGTCGATGCCGAAGAGTTCATCGAGATCTTCGTCGACACGCCGCTCGAAGAGTGCAAGCGTCGCGATCCGAAGGGGCTGTACGCCCGCGCCCTGGAAGGCAAAATCAAGAACTTCACGGGTATCGACTCGCCCTACGAGGCGCCCGAGTCCCCGGAGATCACCGTCAACACCGTGGATGGCACCGCCGAGGCGGCCGCCTGGAAGATACTGACTGTGTTACGCGACCGTCAGATCGTGGTCGATGACACGCCGCTTTCGGGATTATGAGAATCAAGTCACGCCAATAATCGCGCAGCGACGGCACCTTGGTCTCATGGCTACTCTGACCATAAGTGAGTCCCGGCGCCTGGTTATTCCGTTGGAAACAGCGGTCGATGCCGTGTTGCAGCTCGATTGGGAACACGGCGGCCGCCTGGCGGATTTGACGTTAACCGAGGTCCGCGTGGAGGCCGGTGACCCACCCGCGTTGCTGCTGTCCGTACAGCGCCCGGACGTGCCGAGCCCCGAGATCCGTAAGTTCTCGCTGCCGGCTGTCGCGGCGGCGATCATCAGCCTGTGTCGCAAGAACAAGATTCCGCTGCCCCACAGTTGGCCCAAGAAGCTCGAGATCGTCCCGGAAGGGTTCGCCCTGTCGCTCGAGGGCACCGTCCAGTTTCTGCGTCATCATGGTCCGCTACCGGCCCGGCCGCGCCCCAAGGAAGAGCCTCAGGCCACGGAACAGCCCCAACTCGCCGCCGCGGGCTGATCGCTTACAGCATCGCCACGACGTGATCCGCTATGGCGAGTGACGCGGTGAGTCCTGGCGACTCGATGCCGAACAGATTCACCACGCCCGAGACGCCGTGGGTCTTCGGTCCGTCGATCCGGAAATCTGCCGCAGGTGCGCCTGGGGCAGAGATCTTGGGCCGGATCCCAGCGTAAGCCGGCTGCAGCGCACCGTCCTGCAACCCAGGCCAGTAGTTCCGGATTGCAGCGTAAAACTTGTCGGCTCGGCGTGGATCAACCGTGTAGTCGCATTCCTCGATCCATTGCACATCCGGTCCAAACCGCGCGCGGCCCGCGAGATCGAGTGTCAGATGGACTCCGAGCCCACCCGGCTCGGGAATCGGGTACACCAGCCGTGCGAACGGCGAGGCCCCGGCCAGCGTGAAGTAGTTGCCCTTGGCAAAATACGCTCGAGGTATGTGCGCTGCGGGAAACCCCTCCATGAGCTGCGCCA
The DNA here is from genome assembly GCA_036499585.1 of Steroidobacteraceae bacterium. Lineage (GTDB taxonomy): Bacteria > Pseudomonadota > Gammaproteobacteria > Steroidobacterales > Steroidobacteraceae > 13-2-20CM-66-19. Next base: position 72,839 of record DASYDM010000025.1, on the reverse strand, counting down.
CCTGTGGAGCATGGAGGCCTGCGCAGTTCACTACCGCTCGCGCGCGAAGTAACGGATCTTCGCCATTCACCGAGACGACGACTCCGTTAGACTCGATTCTCAGCAGCGAGACGCGGCTGTCATAGATCAGCGTCGCCCCATGATTTTCGGCATGACCTAACAACGCGAGCATGTACGCGTGCGAATCGATGATTCCCGTGGTCGGCGAATGTAACGCCCCCACGCACTCGAGCTGCGGCTCCACCGCGATGGCCCGGCCGGCATCCCACAAATCGAGTGCGACGCCATTGCCGGCGGCCGCGGCCTGAATCTTGCGCAACTCGCCGAGCTGGCCTTGCGAGCTCGCCACGATCAGCTTTCCGCAACGGCGGTGGGTAACGCCATGCTCTTCGCAAAACGCATACAACCGATCCCGGCCCGCAACGCAAAACAGAGCCTTGAGCGAGCCCCGCGGGTAATAGATACCGGCGTGGATCACCTCGCTGTTGCGCGAGCTCGCGCCAGTTCCGAAGGCATCGGCTGCCTCCAGAATCAGCACCTCCCGGCCAGCCAGGGCGAGGGCACGGGCTACAGCCAGGCCCACCACGCCGGCACCAACAACCACGACATCGACGTTTTCCACGGAAGCGAGTTTAGACGGTTGTCCGGGCTGCCGCGCACCGTTTCCCGGCATAATGAGGGCGTCCACGCGGGCGTCCCAACGGACTAGGAGATCGGTGTGGCACTTGTGAACTACCGCCTGGATGCGGATGTGGCGATCCTGGAAATCGACAATCCGCCGGTCAATGCGCTGGGCATCCACGTGCGCGAGGGCCTCGTGGAAGGCTTGCGTCGCGCGGCCTCGGAACCCCAGGTCACCGCGATCGTGATCGCCGGCAGCCGCAGGCTGTTTCCGGCAGGGGCCGATATCAACGAGATCGTTTCCGGCCTGTCGCACAAGTCTCCGATCATCCGCGAAGTGCAGGCTCGGATGGAGGCCTCTGACAAGCCCATCGTGGCCGCGATCGAAGGCACGGCCCTCGGTGGCGGCTTCGAGCTTGCGATGGCGTGCCACTGGCGCGTCGCCTCGCCAACTGCAAAGGTCGGCTTGCCTGAGGTCAAGCTGGGTCTGATTCCCGGGGCAGGGGGTACGCAGCGATTTACCCGGCTCGCAGGTCCCGAGGCGGCGTTGGAATACATCACCTCGGGGGCGCAGATCCCGGCATCGCGTGCCCTGGAGCTCGGATTGGTCGACGAACTTGCCGATGACGCTGTCGCGGCCGCCGTGACTTTGGCACGGAGGGTGATCGTCGAGCGACGTGAGCTTCGTCTGGCCAGCGAGATCACTGCGAAGATCGATCGGGTGGATCGCGCCTTGTTCGCGAGCTTCCGCCGCCTGCTCGAGCCGAAAGTTCGCGGGCAACTGGCGCCCGGTCGGATCGTGGATGCCATCGAGGCGGCCTGCCTGCGTCCGAAGGACGAGGCAATGCGGCTGGAGCGCGAATGGTTCAACGAGTGTCGCGATAGTCCGCAGCGTGCCTCACTCGTGCATCTGTTCTTCGCCGAGCGGGAGGCGCGGCGGATTCCCGATGTAGTCGCAGGGAATACGCCGCCGCTGCCGATACGCTCTGTTGGGATCGTAGGCGCGGGGACGATGGGCGGGGGCATCTCCATGGCATTCGCCAATGTTGGCGTGCCGGTCAAGCTGCTGGATGTCAGTCGGGACGCGTTGGAGCGGGGGCTGGGAGCGATCCGACGCAACTATGCCGCGTCCGTCTCTCGCGGAACCCTGACTCGCGAACGGATGGAAGAGCGGCTCAGTCTGATCCAGGGAATCACCGAATACGAAGGACTCGGCAACGTCGACCTCATCATCGAGGCGGCGTTCGAGGATCTGAACGTCAAGCGTGAGATCTTCGCAAGGCTCGACAAGGTTGCCGCGCGACGCGCCATCCTTGCCACCAACACCTCGACTCTCGACATAGATGCGATCGCGTCGGCGACTTCTCGACCCGAAAGCGTCGTGGGGACTCACTTCTTCAGCCCTGCAAACGTGATGCGTTTGCTGGAGAACGTTCGCGGACGGGCTACCTCGCCGCAGACAATCCTGACCGTGATGGGCCTGGGGAAGACACTGGGCAAGGTGCCTGTCCTGTCCGGCAATGCGCCGGGCTTCATCGGCAACCGCATGCTGCAGTTCTATTCCTACGAGGCGGAGTTCCTCCTCGAGGAGGGCGCCGTACCGGAGCAGATCGACCGGGTGATGGAGGAGTTTGGATTCGCGATGGGCCCGCTGGCGGTGCGCGACCTGGCCGGGAACGATGTCGGCTTGCAGATCCGCCGTCATCGACAGCTCCCGGCCGATGAGCGCCGTTCGCCGTTGCTCGAGAGACTGGTGGCCCTCGGGCGGCTCGGACAGAAGGCCGGCAAGGGCTTCTATCGCTACGAGGGGCGCACTCGTCTCCCCGACAAGGAGGTCGTCAATCTGATCCGGGACGTGGCGCACGAGCTGGGGATCCGCCGCCGCGTCATCGGCGACCAGGAGATCCTCGATCGGCTGTTGCACCCGCTGGTGAACGAGGGTGCCCGCGTGTTGGAGGAAGGCATTGCCCTGCGCCCCGGCGACATCGACCTGGTGTTCGTGAACGGCTATGGATTTCCGGCGTGGCGGGGCGGGCCGATGTTCTGGTCGCAGCAGGTCGGCCTCGAGAAGGCCCTGACGACGGTCCAGGGCATGGCGCCGAACCACGGCTCGCGCTGGCAACCGGCGCAGTTGCTGATTCGGCTTGCGCAAGCGGGCCAGGGATGGCAGAACTGAAGGGGACTCCTCGCCACGCAGCAGCACCGCATGACTTCGAACGCGCCTTTGACGCTGACTCTCGCCAACCGTACCGTCCATCGTTTGGGCTTTGGCGCGATGCGCCTCACCGGCTCGGGCATCTGGGGACCGCCCCGTGACATGGAGGGTGCCCTCCGTGTCCTGAAACGCGCAGTCGAACTCGGCGTGAACTTCATAGACACGGCCGATTCCTACGGCCCGAATGTCAGCGAAGAGCTGATCGCGCAGGCGTTGCATCCTTACCCACAGGGATTGCTCATTGCCACCAAAGGAGGCCTGGTGCGCCCCGGCCCCGATGTCTGGAATCGCGATGCGCGGCCTGGACCGCTGCGCCAGGCTTGTGAGGGCAGCTTGCGGCGCCTGAAAGTCGAGCGCATCGAGCTCTATCAGCTGCATGCGCCCGATCCGCGGGTTCCCTACGAGGCGTCTGTCGGAGAGCTGGTGAAGTTGCGCGACGAAGGCAAGATCCGGCACATCGGTCTATCCAACGTGAGTGTCGATCAGATCAAGCTCGCGCAGAAGCTGACGCCGGTGGTTTCGGTGCAGAATCGCTACAACCTGGCCGACCGTGGCTCCGACGGTGTGTTGGAATACTGTCAGGAGCAGGGGATCGCGTTCATTCCCTGGGCGCCGCTGGGATCGTCGCGGCTGGCCGCTGGAAAGGACACCCCCAAAGCAGTTGATCGTGTCGCCGCGCGACACCAGGCGAGCTCGGGTCAGGTCGTCATTGCCTGGCTGCTCGCGCGTTCGCCTGTGATGCTCCCCATTCCGGGGACAGCATCGGTGGCGCACCTCGAAGAGAACCTCTCCGCAGCGTCGTTGACGCTGACGCCCCAGGACCTCACTGAACTGGGATCTCAGTGAGCTGGGATGTCCGTGTGAGCTGTCTCGATCCGGGTCAGCGCGTCCTCGGCTGACTGTTCGGCGTCTTCGGCCCGCTTCATCTCACCGAACGCCGAAAGGACGCGCGAGGCGCTCCCGTCCCGCAAGCCTTCCAGATAAATGGCCAGCGCGTTCTGCCAGTGTTCGATCGTCGTATCCAAAGCACTGTGCAGAGCCGAACGCGGCGAGCCGGTGGGCGGCGCATCCGTGGCGAGTTGGAAGTGGAGCGACTCCCATTGCGGGATGAGCCATTTCTGGAGCCCGTTCTCGAAGTCGCTCGCCTGCAAAGTTCCGATCTGCAGTGCCGTCAGCGCCGTCGCGAACTGTGTCCGCAGCCCCTCGATGCTCCTCTCGTAGCGGTCGTACTCACCTTCGGCTCGCGTGAGCTCGGCATCGGAGATGCGCACTGCCGCGCCGGCCTGCTGCTCCGCTGTAGCGGCTACGCTGACGGGGACCAACTCTACCTTTGCAATGAACCGGGGGAGCAGGAAGAGCGCGACGGCTGCGGCGAGTACGATCGTCCCGGCGCCCAATGTCCACCATGCTGTATGGAACGGCGACACGCGCGCAACTCGAGTGATGCCGGGGCTCTCTCGGACCTCACTGCGTCCCGCCGCACGTGCGAGTAAGTCAGCCACCCGACCGGAAGCTCGGCCTTGCGCCTCCTCGACCTCAACGGTTTGAGCGGTCGGGAGAAGGGCGACGATGGCGGCTGCCGAGCGTGAATCGTCGGCCCAACACTGAAAAAACGGGCGCTCGCGAGTGCTGCTGCGAATCTCGACCCGCAGACCGTCGGCTTCGCGATAAACCGTCCCGATCACGGAGGACGGCACAAAGTACTGATGAGTTCGGTAAAACCACAGCAGTCGTTGGACGCGAGCGGTGACGAGCATTCCCCGCTGACCAATCCGCAGCGTAGCCGGGCCTATCCAGCGGAAACTATTGGTCGGGACTGTGCGGGTGTTGAAGGAACCGTTCGGAGTAAAGCGGACGCTGAACTCCGGCTCGTCTGCTGAAGCAATAACGCTTGCAGAAAGCCCTGGACCATTTCCTCGGGCTGTCGTCGTGCTCATGCGCGTGCGATCACCCTTTGCAGTGGGCCTCAGCTTCTCCGAACTGAGGGGGCGCGCGCAAGTCTGTTCGTCGCCGCTATGCCACCGGCAGGCGGGTAGTGAATTTCTTTGTGGTGAGGACGAAGCTGGTATTCACCGAGCGCACTGCTCGGATTTGCAGTATGTGCGCCGACAGGAATCGCTCGTAGGCTTCCATGCTTGCGGCAACGATGCGTAGCAGGTAGTCATTCGGGCCGCTCATTGAGTGGCACTCGAGGACCTCCGGACGCTCATTCACCACTTGGTCGAACTGGCGCACCGTCTCGGGGTGATGATTTTCCAGTGACACCAGCGCGTACGCCTGAATAGGCAGCCCTATAGCGGGGCCGTTCAGCAACGTCACGAACCCCGCGATGTACCCGTCCTCCTCGAGCTGCCGCAGCCGCCGCCAGCACGGTGCCGGGGAGAGTCCGACGCGGCGGGCCAGCTCCTGATTGGAGATCCGGGCATCGCCCTGCAGCTCATCCAGAATCCGCCGGTCCACCCGGTCGAGCGTCTTTTCTGCCACTGTGGCTCACAGAGAGAAATAATATTGCTCAAGCTAGCCTGAAACAGGCAACGAGAGCAATCCGATTTCCCGGAATTACGAATAATCTGTGAAGCATGGCTGTACCGGCGATCCGCGTCCCCCCGGCGGCGGGTGTCTCGAGTCTCGATTGGAGACGGGTGGCCTACCTGCTGCACGCCTCGCGGGCGCTGGACGACATCGAGGAGTCCAGCCTCCTGCCGCAGCGGAAAGTGCTCTACCAGTTCTCCGCCCGCGGCCATGACTTCGCTCAGATCGTCCTCGGCCAATATCTGACCGACCCCCACGATGGCGTGACGGTTTACTACCGATCACGCCCGCTGATGCTGGCGTTGGGAGTGGACCTCGAGGACGCAGCGGCCGGCCCGCTTGCGCGCGCCGGTTCATTCAGTGACGGCCGCGACATCGGGGTCGTCTTCAACAAGCCGAGTCAAGGAGCCGCCACAGTCCTGCCCGCCTGCGGAGGAGTCGGCGCTCAATACACGCCGGCTGCGGGGTGGGCTCAGGCAATTCGCTATCACAGCGAAGTACTCCGCGATCCCACGTACCAAAGGAGCATGGCGTTGGTTCTTGGCGGCGACGCGTCGGCGGCGACCAATGGCTTCTGGTCCGCGTTGACGATTGCGACGACGGTGCGTCTGCCGATGCTCTTCTATATCGAGGACAACGGGTTTGGAATCTCCGTGCCTTCGAGCCTGCAGACACCTGGCGGCAACATCGCATCCAACCTGCGATCGTTTCCCGGCATCACCATCCTCGAGGGTGACGGCACCGACCCGACCGAGACTGCCGAGTTGATTTCCAGCGCCGTCGCGAGAGTCCGCGAAGAGCGCTCGCCCGTGCTGTTGCGGCTGAGCGTGCCCCGCCTGTCCGGACACTCGGGACAGGACACCCAAACCTACAAGACCGCGCAAACGCTGGCGACCGAGCGAGCCCGCGACCCATTGACCAGCCTGCAGCAGTTTCTGGTGCCCGAGTCGCTGACGCCATCGCAGTGGAGCGAGCTTGCAGACCTTGCGCGTCGCGACGTCGAGAGCGCCGTTGGAAGGGCCGTCGCGCGGCCCTCGCCGGACCAGGCCCGTGTGACTCGCCATGTGTTCTGCGAAGTCGGTACCGATGGCAAGCCCGATCTCCAACAGCAGGGCGGCGTGGCTCCCGAGGGACTGGTGCTACCGCAGTCCAATACCGTCCCGCAATCGCAGGGGCCGCGGATCAACATGCTGACGGCGATCCGCCGCACATTGGAAGCTGAGCTAGGCGTCAACCCGCGGATGGTGGTGTTTGGCGAGGACGTGGGTCCGAAGGGTGGCGTGCACGGGGCGACCCTGGGCCTGCAGGAGAAATTCGGGGGCGGGCGCGTGTTCGACACGAGTCTGTCCGAAGAGGGGATCATCGGACGGGGGGTGGGGATGGCGCTGTGCGGGCTGTTGCCTGTGGCGGAGATTCAGTTTCGCAAGTACGCCGATCCGGCTGCCGAGCAACTGAACGACTGCGGCACGATGCGCTGGCGAACCAACAATCACTTCGCCGCGCCGATCGTCGTGCGAATGCCCGGTGGATTCTTCAAATGCGGCGATCCCTGGCACAGTCAGACCAACGAGGTCGCTTGGGCCCACGGCATCGGGTGGCGTGTAGCCGTGCCCTCGAATGCCGAGGACGCGGTCGGGCTGCTCAGGACCGCACTGCGCGGAAACGATCCGACCATCTTCTTCGAGCATCGGGCCATGCTCGATTCTGCCGCCGCGCGTCGCCCGTACCCCGGCGATCGGTTCGTGGTTCCGTTTGGTGTTGCACGCACTGTCCGGCCGGGGACGCTGCTGACGGTGGTGACCTGGGGAGCCATGGTTGAGCGCTGCGAGGCTGCGGCCTCTGCCTCCGGGGTGGATGCCGAGGTGATCGACCTGCGCACCTTGTCGCCCTGGGATCGAAGCGCGGTGATTGCATCCGTCCGCAAGACCCACCGGTGTCTGATCGTTCACGAGGACAATGTGACCGGCGGGTTCGGTGCGGAGATTGCAGCGGTGCTGGCGAAGGAGGCATTCTTCAGCCTCGACGCCCCCATCGAGCGGCTGACCATGCCGGACATTCCCAGTCCTCACAGTCCCGTTCTGCTCGAGGCCGCTCTTCCCGGCACCGAGCGTATCGCCACCGCCATTCAACAGCTGGCGCGAGTCTGACGCTCGTGACCCGCACCGCATCAGTGGACATCCGGGCTCCTGCAGAGCAGACGGAGGGCACTCGGGCGCAGGTGCTGAGGTGGCTCAAGGCCGTAGGGGATGCGGTCACGGAGAACGAGCCGCTCATCGAACTGGAGACGGACAAGGTCACCGTCGAGATCGCCTCGCCCGGTGCGGGCATCCTGGCGGAGATTCTGAAGGGCGAGGCGGCTGAGGTCTCGCCAGGGGAGGTGTTGGGGCGTATCGCGCCTGGCGAGGTGTTGGGCCGTGCTCCGCCTGCCGACGTTACGGAGCCGTCGTCAGCCGCCAGTGGGGCGGCCGCGGGCGCGGCTCAGCTGCTCAGTCCTGCCGTGCGCAAGCTTCTGGCCGAGTACTCGCTGGACCCCGCGGGCATCCCCGGCACCGGCGAGGGCGGACGCATCACCGTTCAGGACGTCATGGCGTCAATCGCCAAACCTCGCGTCAGTCTGACCGACGAACTCGCGATTACCGACAAAGCGGGCCCGGTGCGGCGCGTTCCTCATTCAACGCTCCGGCGACGGATCGCCGAGCACATGGTGCGGAGCCTGCTTCAGACCGCGCCGCACGTGACGACGGTGTTTGAAGCCGACATGGCTGCCGTCTTGGCGCATCGCGAACGGCACCGGCAGGCCTTCTGCGACCAGGGCGTACCGCTGACCCTGACTGCCTATTTTCTGCAAGCGGCGGTGACGGCGCTGCGTGCGGTGCCTGAGGCGAATAGCCGCTGGACCGAGGCGGAACTCGAAATCTTCGATGCGATCCATATAGGAGTGGCCACCTCGCTCGAAGACGAACTGGTGGTTCCTGTCGTCCGCAACCTCGAGAAGCTCGACTTGCTGGGGACGGCACGGGAATTGAACAGCGTCGTTACCCGGGCACGTGAGCGCAAGCTGACGCCCGGTGACGTCCGTGGAGGCACCTTTACTATCTCGAATCATGGTGTCAGCGGAAGCTTGATCGCGACGCCCATTATCATCAATCAACCGCAGTCGGCCATCCTGGGTGTCGGCAAGCTCGAGAAGCGGCCGGTCGTCATAGAGGACCGGATCGAGATCCAGCCGCGTTGTTACGTCACACTGACCATCGATCACCGGGTGATGGACGGCCACCGTGCGAATCGATTTATGCAAGTGTTTACAGGGCGGCTAAAGGAGTGGCGGGAATGAGCGCGGAGCTTCAGGTTCACGCTGAGTCGCGGTTCGACGCGAAGGTCGGCGCCGATGAGAAGATCGAGCCCAAGGACTGGATGCCCGATGCCTATCGGCACACGCTGATCCGGCAGATCTCGCAGCATGCGCACTCCGAAATCGTGGGCATGCTGCCCGAAGGAAATTGGATCACACGGGCCCCCACGCTGCGCCGGAAGGCCGTGCTGATCGCAAAGGTCCAGGACGAAGGCGGCCACGGTATGTATCTGTACAGCGCCGCCGAAACGCTTGGGATCTCTCGCGCCGAGATGTTGCAGCAGCTTCTCGCGGGCACGGCCAAGTACTCGAGCATCTTCAACTACCCGACGCTGACGTGGGCGGATGTCGGAGCGATCGGGTGGCTGGTCGATGGGGCCGCCATCATGAATCAGATCCCCATCTGCCGCTGCTCGTACGGACCCTACGCACGCGCCATGGTCCGGATCTGTCGCGAGGAGAGCTTCCATCAGCGGCAGGGGTTCGAAATCATGTTATCGCTCGTGCGAGGAACGACCGCTCAGAAGGAAATGGCCCAAGACGCCCTCAATCGGTGGTGGTGGCCCTCGGTGATGATGTTCGGTCCGAGTGACGCGCAGTCAAAGCACACACAGCAGTCGATGCGTTGGAAGATCAAGCGGTTCACCAACGACGAGTTGCGCCAGAAGTTCGTGGACGTCACGGTGCCTCAGGCCCAGTTTCTGGGTCTGACCCTCCCGGACCCGGCGTTGAGTTGGGATGAGGCCGAAGGACACTTCCGGATCGGAGAGATCGACTGGAACGAGTTCAACGCCGTGCTCAAGGGGCACGGGCCATGCAACCGGGAGCGGTTGGAGGCGCGTCGCAAGGCGCACGATGATGGGCAATGGGTACGTGACGCCGCGGCCGCGCACGCGGAGAAGGCTGCGCTACGCGAGCATAAGACTGCCATGCGCGAGCACGAGGCTGCTACCCCGCGCGAAGATACGACGAACGGGAGACAGGCATGAATGATTGGCCGCTCTTCGAGGTATTCATCCGTGCTCGGGCCGGACTCGAACACAAACATGTCGGCAGCCTTCACGCCGCCGACGCCCGGATGGCGATCGAACACGCTCGCGACGTCTACACGCGCCGGGAAGAGGGCGTCAGCATATGGGTTGTGCCGTCTAGCCTCATTGTGGCCTCGGATCCGGCCGACGCGGATGTCCTATTCGAGCCCGCAAAGGACAAGGTCTACCGCCATCCGACCTTCTACTCCGTCCCCGATGAGGTGAAGAACCTGTGAACGAGGACCTCTTCCGCTACCTCCTCATTCTAGGCGACACCAATCTGGTGCTGGCGCAGCGGCTCGGCGCGTGGGTCGGACATGCTCCGGCGCTGGAGGAAGACCTTGCGTTGGGCAATCTGGCGCTCGACCACCTAGGTCAGGCGCGGTTGCTCCTGACCTACGCCGGCGAAGTTGAGGGGCGAGGCCGGGATGAGGATGCGTTGGCATACTTGCGCGACGCACCCGAGTTCCTGAATCTGGCGTTGGCCGAGCAGCCCAACGGAGACTTCGGGCGGACGGTGGTTCGACAGTGGTTGATCGATAGCTGGCAGGCCGAACTGTATGCCGGTCTGCAAAAGTCGAGCGATGCGCGTCTGGCGGGCATCGCCGCCAAAGCGTTGAAGGAGACTCTGTACCACCGCCGCTTCAGTGCCGGCTGGGTCATCCGTCTGGGTGACGGGACCGATGAGAGTCATCGCCGCGTGCAGGAGTCCCTGAACGAGCTGTGGCCGCTCACCGAAGAGTTGTTTGCTCCCTCCGACCTCGAACATCGGCTGGCGGCTTGTGGCATCGCGCCGGAGCTCGGCGAACTGCGGCCGCGGTGGTCACATTCGGTGGATCAACTGCTCCGCGAGGCGACGCTGACACGGCCGGCGAGCTCGCCTTATCCTTGGCACGGGAAGGAAGGGGTACACAGCGAACACCTTGGGCACATGCTGGGCGAGATGCAGCATCTGCAGAGGACGTATCCGGGGGCGCGATGGTGACGACGCTCACCCGGGCCCAGTCCGCAGCACACGCGGCAGCAGATGCGGGCGAAGCTCACGTCTGGCAGGCGCTGACCGCCGTTGCGGATCCGGAAATCCCGGTCGTCAGCATCGTCGATCTGGGGATCGTTCGTTTCGTTCGCTTCGACGCTGCCGGTAAGTTGGAGGTTGGGCTCACCCCAACGTATTCGGGCTGTCCTGCCACGGAAGTCATCCGTCGCTGTGTCCGCGAGACGCTGCAAGGGATCGGCTATCCAAGCGTGGTAGTGACAGAAGTGCTTTCGCCGCCGTGGACTACCGACTGGATTACACCGTCCGGCCGCCAAAAGCTCGCCGCGTTCGGTATCGCGCCTCCGGCCCCGACGGCCACTGCAACCTGTCCACGCTGCGCAAGTCGCGACACCCGGTTGGTCAGCGAGTTCGGCTCCACGCCGTGCAAGGCTCACTATCAGTGCAGAGCCTGTCTCGAGCCGTTCGACAGATTCAAGTGTTTATGACGCACGGCGGTTTGATAGTCGCGTTTGCCTCCGGAGCGGGTATCCCGCCGGTCCTGAGTCTCGTGACAACGTGGTTGGGAGAGTCACCGGCCAATCGGGCCATCCTGTTCTGCGGCAATCGCAGTACCGCCGAGGCGGTGGGGGTGGAAGAGGCGCTTGCTCTGAAGGACCGTTGTCTGGATCGCTTCGCGGTGCACTTCGTCATGAGCCGCGAGCCGCAGGACGTTGAGTTATACAACGGCCGTCTCGATGCTCAGCGGGTAAGTGAGTTCGCCAGAGTGCTGTTCAGCCCGGATGCCGTTGATGACTATTTCATCTGTGGCCCCGGAGATATGAATGATGCGGTGTCGCAAGCGCTGGCGAGCCTCGACGTCCCGCCGGAGCGGATCAATGTGTTGGCTCGCACTCCGGGTGGGCCAGGGGCCACGCCCGTCACCTATGCGCCGGCCGCCGCGCCGGGGACTGCGCCGGTCACCTGTGCGCCTCCGGCCGCGACCCCCAGCCGTGTGGCCTCTAGCGAAACCGAAGTGACTGTGATCATGGACGGCCGCAGGCGCTCCTTCACCATGCGCACGCACGACGACACGATTTTGGAAGCCGCAGAGCGGGCGGGCATCGCGCTGCCGTTTTCCTGCCGTGGCGGCGTCTGCGCCACCTGCCGCACGAAGCTCGTGCAAGGCGAAGTGACCATGGACGAGAACTACGCGCTCGAGGAGTGGGAGCTCGAGGCCGGCTACATCCTCGCCTGTCAATCGCACGCCAAGACTCCGGTGCTCGAGCTCAACTACGACGAGAAATGATATGGCCTACGAAACCATCCTCTTCGAAGTGACAGGCGGTGTCGGGCGGCTGACACTCAATCGGCCTGACCGGCTCAACAGCTTCAACGCCACCATGCACGACGAGGTACGGGATGCGCTGACGCGGCTGGCGAGTGATGAGACGGCTCGAGTTCTAGTACTGACCGGCGCCGGACGCGGCTTTTGTGCGGGACAGGATCTGGCCGATCGGGCCGTGACGCCCGGCGGAGCCGGACCCCAGCTCGGGGAGTCCATCGAGAAATACTACAACCCCCTGGTGTTGACGCTGCGCGGCCTGCCGATGCCCGTCATCGCTGCCGTCAACGGGGTGGCAGCCGGAGCGGGGGCCAACATCGCTTTGGCGTGCGACCTCGTCGTCGCCGCGAAGTCAGCGAGTTTCGTCCAGGCGTTCGCGAAGCTGGGACTGATTCCCGACAGCGGCGGGACCTGGTTCCTGCCCCGGCTGGTCGGCAATGCCCGTGCGATGGGCCTCGCGCTGCTGGGTGAGAAGCTCCCGGCGGAACAGGCCGCGCAGTGGGGTCTGATCTGGAAATGCGTCGAGGATTCCGATCTGACGGGCACTGTCGAGGATCTGGCCCGGCACTTTGCCACCGCGCCGACGCGGGGCGTCGCAAGGACCAAGCAGGCGATGTACGAGGGCTGGAACCGCAGCCTCGAGGAGCAGCTGACCGTCGAGCGCGACTATCAACGGGAGCTGGGGAAGTCGGACGACTACGCCGAAGGAGTGGCCGCGTTCATTGCCAAGCGGCCGCCGAGATTCACGGGGCGCTGACGGCGCACGCCGGCCATCAATCGGCGGTTCCTGCCGGAGGACACTGATCATGCAGCTGCAGAGTTTTACGCTAGGTCGTTGGCAGGGCGGTGGCGCCCATCCCGCCAGGCTACTGGACGCCACGACCGGCGAGTTGGTCGCCACTGCATCGTCGGACGGTCTCGACTTTCGCGGCATGCTCGAGCACGCGCGCTCGGTGGGCGGCCCCAACCTGCGAAAGCTCACGTTCCATGAGCGGGCCGCCCGCATCAAGGCTCTGGCCAAGGTACTCACGGAACGCAAGGACGAGTTCTACCGGATTTCCTATGCGACGGGAGCGACCAAGAGCGACTCCTGGATCGACATCGACGGCGGGATCGCCACGCTGTTCGTCTACGCCAGCAAAGGCGTCCGCGAGCTGCCAAACGATACGGTCTATGTCGACGGTTCCCTCGAAGCGTTATCCAAGAGCGGCGGCTTCGTCGGGCAGCACATCTGTGTTCCGCTGGAAGGAGCAGCGGTCCACATCAACGCGTTCAACTTCCCCGTCTGGGGCATGTTGGAGAAGCTCGCGCCGGCGTTGCTCGCCGGAGTGCCCGCGATCGTCAAGCCTGCTACCGCCACTTCGTATCTGGCAGAAGCGGTGTTTCAGCGAATCGTCGCCTCCGGGATTCTTCCCGAGGGCGCGGTGCAGCTCATCTGTGGTGGGGTGGGGGATCTGTTCGCGCATCTATCCGTGCAGGATGTGGTCTCGTTCACGGGCTCCGCGAGCACCGCAGAAGCCCTGCGCACGCATCCCGTCGTCGTCGCGAATTCCGTCCGCTTTACCGCCGAAACGGACTCCTTGAACTCCTCGATCCTCGGTCCCGATGCAAATCCCGGGACACCGGAGTTCGATCTCTTCGTGCGCGAAGTCGTCCGCGAAATGACGGTCAAGGCAGGTCAGAAGTGCACTGCCATTCGGCGTGCGCTGGTGCCTGAGCAACACGCTGCGGAGGTCTTGGAGGCCATTCGCGCCAAGCTCGCCAGCACCGTCGTCGGGGACCCGCGGCTGGAAGAAGTCCGCATGGGACCCCTTGCCTCCCTGGCGCAGCGCCGGGAGGTCGAGAGGCAGACCGAACGCCTTCGTGAGGAAGCGCAGATCGTCTTGGGTGAGGAACCTCCCGCACTCCTCGGTGGCGACTTCAAGTCGGGCGCGTTCGTCGCTCCTACGCTTTTGTACTGCCGCGACCCAGATGCAGCCCGGAGCATCCATTGTGTCGAGGCGTTTGGCCCGGTGTGCTCCGTGCTTCCGTATCGCGAGACCTTGGGAGCGATCGAGCTGTCGCGCCGGGGTTCAGGGAGTCTGGTCAGCTCCATTTTTACGGCCGATGACGAGTTGGCTGCCCGGTTGGTGTTGGGTCTGGCGCCGTTGCACGGGCGGTTGCTGGTGGTCAATCGGGACTGCGGTCGGGAGTCGACCGGGCACGGCTCGCCTTTACCCCACCTGGTTCATGGCGGACCGGGGAGGGCGGGGGGTGGTGAAGAGCTGGGTGGAATCCGGGGCGTCCTGCACTACATGCAGAGAACCGCAGTCCAGGGCACGCCGAATGTCATCGCCGCCGTAACGCGCCGATGGGTCAAGGGAGCCCGTCAGCTTGATCCCGGCATCCATCCGTTCAGGAAGCCTCTGGGTGCCCTGGTGATCGGCGACACGTTCAAATCGGCGGAGCGCGAGGTGACCCTCCCCGACATCGAACGATTCGCCGACCTGTCCGGCGACCGGTTTTATGCGCACATGGACGAGACGCAGGCGCAGCGCAATCCGCTGTTCGGTGGGCGGGTCGCGCACGGCTACTTTCTGATCTCGGCCGCAGCCGGGCTGTTCGTCGATCCGACTTACGGACCGGTCCTCGCCAACTACGGAATCGACGGACTGCGCTTCACGAAACCGGTGAAGCCCGGTGACCGCATCAAGGTGCGCCTCACCTGCAAGGAGAAATCTCCCCGTGTGGGAACAGACTACGGCGAGGTCCGTTGGGCTGCGGAAATCACCAATCAGAACGATGAGGTCGTTGCGGCATACGACGTGCTCACCATGGTGAGCGAAAAGGTAGTGCCGGATCAGGCAGTTGAGCCGCCAACCTGAATCGCATGCCCGCGCGTCGACACTTCCTTCACTAGTACCCACACGGGCGTTCCCGTAGCGAGGCGCAGTTCGGTCACAGCGCGGCGCGTTACGCGGGAAAGCACTGTCGCGTCGCCCAGGTTGACACTGACAATGACGGCGTCAGTGTGACGATCATCCGCCAGATCGGATACCGTCCCTTGGAGGATGTTGCGTACGCTGAGTGCGTGCGGCCGTTCGGTCGCCAGGATGATATCTCGTGCGAGGAGTTGGACGCGCAGTCTGGCTCCGACGCGAGCCTCCCGAAGACTGACGTGCAACACTCCACTCGATAGCCGCACGTCCGCGGTGCTCTGTCGAGTGTCGGCGTCGACGATCTCCCCTTCGAGGACGGCTCCGACTGCATCGGGTCCGACGATATCCCGCAGCTCGCGCGTGAGGCTGACCTCATTGAGCGAGCCTTGGGCAATGACGCTACCGGACTCCATGAGTACGACATGCGTGGCCAGTCGCAACACCTCATCGAACTGGTGACTGACATAGACCATGGGAATCGAGAGACGGTCGCGCAGGGCTTCCAGGTACGGAAGGACCTCGTCGCGGCGGGCGACATCCAGCGCTGCCAAGGGTTCATCGAGCAACAGCAGGCGGGGTTGTGAGAGAAGGGCTCGACCCAAGGCGACTCGTTGTCGCTCACCACCGGAGAGTTGGTGCGGGCGACGGGCGAGGAGAGCGTTCAGGCCCAACAGGGAAACGACCTCATCCACGGCGATGGCCGGCGCGCCGGCCGGCCGGGGCGGTTCGGCTGCGCGTTGACGCCGCGCCGCCCGCTTCAACCCGTACTGCAGGTTGCCCAGCACCGTGAAATGAGGGAAGAGCCGTGCGTCCTGGAAGACGTACCCGATCTGCCGCTGCTCGGGGGGGACGGCCACTCCCGAGCGGGTGTCCGTCAGCACCGTCTCCTCGAGCTGCACGAACCCGTCATCGGGCGACAACAGCCCCGACATCAGGTCGACGAGGGTCGACTTCCCGCAACCCGAGCGTCCGAACAGCGCAACCACGCCCGGAGTGGGAACCTCGAACCGGGCACGCAGCTGGAAGCCGTCGCGGCGTTTGACCAAGGCGACTTTGAGCATCAGCGTCCCAGGAAACGGCGCACCCGGCGCGTCAGCAACTCCGAAAGCAACAACCCGACCAGCCCTAGCCCGATCGAGATGACGGCGAGCCGAGCCGCGAGCTCGTCTCCTGTCGGTGACTGCATCGCCGTGTACAGTGCGAGCGGCAGCGTCCGAGTCGTGCCTGGAATGTTGGAGGCGAAGGTGATTACCGCGCCGAACTCGCCCAGGCCCGCCGCGAAGGCCGTCACGGTGCCTGCCAGTACTCCCGGAAGCATCATCGGCAACGTGATGGTGAGGAAGCGATCCAGAGGGCCGGCGCCCAACGTGCGTGCTGCGGCCTCGAGTCCTCTGTCTACGGCCTCGAGTGCTATCCGGATTGCTCTGACTATCAGAGGAAACGTCATCACAGCCGTCGCCACCGCCGCGCCGGCCGTTGTAAAGGCGAGCTGAATCCCCAACGTGTTTCGCAACCAGCTGCCGATCGGGCCGTGGTTGCCCAAGAGGATCAGCAGGACGTAGCCGACGGCGACCGGCGGCAGCACCAGCGGCAGGTGAACGAACGCGTCCACGACGGTGCGGCCGGGGAAGCGGGCGCGGGTCAGCACCCACGCCACGCCGACGCCCAAGGGCAGGCTGAAGAACACGCTGCGGGCGGCCACTTCGAGGCTCAGTCGCAGAGCTTCCAGCTCTGCCGGACTCAGCAGGGAGTGCATGGGCCCGCTGGGGTGCTCGAAGGTGTTTTCAAGGGGTCAGTCGTCCGCGCGGCCGTCAACGTGGCAGGAACTTTCGCACGGCGCAGCCCTTGGCGCCAACCCGCGGGGGCACCGACCCACCCGGTGGCCCTGGCGCACTTGACTTACTCGCCATTGGCCACACCTCCGAAGGTATGTCCCTTGCGGGGGAGTCCTTTGCACAGAAACGGGAGCGGCTCGAATGAGTACTGAGCGCCAATTCGGGTGGATGTGGGCACACGCCTGTGAGCTCATGGAGCAGGCCGAGCGCCTGCAGCGCCAGTACGTCCGATATATCGGGCCCGGCCCCGACGCGGTCGTCTGGGAGCCACCGGTGGACGTTCAGGAGAGTCGCGACGAGGTCGTGTTGTCATTCGCCCTGCCGGGCGTGGAAGCCGACCAGATCGCAGTCTCTCTCGAGGGCGACGCCCTCACCGTGAGTGCGTCACGGCCGGTGCGGCTGACGCATCGAACCGCCGTCATCCGGCGGCTCGAGATTCCTCACGGACGCTTTGTGCGGCGCATCCCGCTCACGGGAGCGCCGTTGCGTGTGGCAGAGACCCGCTATGTGAACGGCTGCCTCGAAGTGCGGCTCGCGAAAGCCGCGAACTCCCAACACGAGAGTAGGTAGGTTATGGCCGACCGCCAACAGATGACTTCAAACGTCGACAACGGTAACGCCGGGATCGTCCGATCCGATGGCGAGCGCGAAAGCGCGTACGCCGGCGCCCCTGAGTCCGAAAAGACTTCGGAGAGCACCCAGGGCGAGCACGAGTGGTCCTCCCTCCCGGCGGATGCTCTGCCTGTCGTCCCGATGCGCAACGTACTGCTGTTCCCCGGTATCGTTCTGCCGATCACCGTGGGGCGGGAGTCGAGCATCGCGGCTGCCCAGGAGGCCGTCCGGACGGGAAAGAAGATTGCGTTGCTGCTGCAACGGGATGCGTCCGTCGATCAACCGACCGAAAAGGATCTCTACCGGATCGGTGTGATTGCTACGGTCGTGCGCTACGTGACCGCGCCCGATGGAACCAACCACCTTGTCTGCCAGGGTGAGGGCCGTTTCCAGCTGACCGAGCTGGTGCGCACCGAGCCGTTTCTGGCCGCCCGAGTCGAGCGGCTCGCGGACACCAACAACAGCGGCTCCGAGGTGGAGGCACGGCTCGAGCTGATGAAGCAACGGGCAGCGGAGGCGTTGGCGCTTCTGCCACAGGTGCCGACCGAGCTTGCCCTGACGGTGCAAGGTATCGACTCCGCCAGTCAGCTCGCGGACCTGATTGCCAGCTTCATCGACGTCAAGTCACGCGAGAAGCAGGAAATCCTCGAGACGCTGGACCTCAAGGCGCGCCTGGACAAGGTTCTGAAGCTGCTCGACCACCGGGTCGAGGTGCTGAAGATCACCAAGGACATCAGCGAGCAGACGCACGCTGCGCTCGGCGAGCGGCAGCGGGAAGCCGTCCTGCGCGAGCAGATGCGCCAGCTGCAGAAGGAGCTCGGCGAGGACGACGACTCGAGCAGCGACATCGAGGAGTTGGAGAAGGCGATCAAGGCGGCTGCCATGCCTGCCGAGGTGGACGAGCACGTCCGTAAGGAGCTGAAGCGCCTGCAGAGGACCAACGAGGCCAGCCCCGAATATGGAATGGTCCGCTCGTACCTCGACTGGATGGTGGGCCTGCCGTGGAGCAAAACCGACGGCGAAGACATCGACATCGAGCGCGCCCGCAAGGTGCTCGATGAGGATCACTATGGCCTCGAGAAGGTGAAGCGCCGGATCCTGGAATACCTGGCCGTGCGCAAGCTCAATCCGCAGGGCCGCAGTCCGATCCTGTGCTTCGTCGGGCCACCCGGGGTGGGCAAGACCTCCCTCGGTCAGAGCATCGCGCGTGCGTTGAACCTCAAGTTCGTGCGGGCGAGCCTGGGCGGAGTGCACGATGAGGCGGAAATCCGCGGCCATCGGCGGACCTACATCGGCGCGCTGCCGGGCAACATCATCCAGAGCCTGAAGAAGGCCGGCACCCGCAATCCGGTGTTCATGCTGGATGAGATCGACAAGCTGAATGCGAGCATTCAGGGAGACCCGGCTTCGGCCATGCTCGAAGTGCTCGATCCGGAGCAGAACACCAGCTTCCGCGACAACTACATCGCGCAGCCGTTCGACCTGAGCCGGGTGTTGTTCATTGCGACCGCGAACGTGCTCGAGACCATTCCCGGGCCCTTACGAGATCGGATGGAGATCATCCAGCTGTCGGGCTACACCGGGGAGGAGAAGCTGCAGATCGCTCGACGGTATCTTGTCCAGCGTCAGCTCGAGGCCAATGGACTGACCGAGTCGCGGGCATCCGTGACTGACGCGGCCCTGTCGCGCGTGATCAAGGAGTACACCCGCGAGGCGGGCTGCCGGAACCTCGAACGCGAGATCGGTGCTCTCCTGCGGCATGCGGCCATGCGCATCGCCGAGGGCAAGGAGACGAAGGTTGAGATCGACGCAGGCGATGTGCCGAAGATCCTCGGCGCGGGCCGGTTCGAGAACGAGGTTGCGCAGCGGACCTCCGTCCCAGGTGTGGCGACGGGTCTGGCCTGGACTCCGGTCGGTGGCGACATCCTGTTCGTCGAGTCCGCACGGATGCCGGGGAACAGCAAGCTGATCCTCACCGGTCAGCTGGGCGATGTCATGAAGGAGAGCGCGCAGGCGGCGCTGAGTCTGGTGAAGGCTCAGGCCGGAGAGCTCGGAATCGACCCGAAGCTGTTCGACCAGAGCGACATCCACGTGCACGTGCCTGCCGGGGCGATTCCGAAGGATGGCCCGAGTGCCGGTGTGGCGATGTTCATCTCGCTGGCCTCGCTTCTGCGCCGCCAGGCTGTGCGTCCGGACGTCGCCATGACGGGTGAGATCAGCCTGCGAGGGTTGGTTCTGCCGGTCGGCGGGATCAAGGAGAAGATGATCGCTGCCGCTCAGGCCGGGATCCGCAAGGTGATCCTGCCGGCGCGGAACAAGCGGGACCTGGACGACATTCCGCAGAGTGCGCGCGCGCTTTTGGAGTTCGTGTGGGTGGAGAAGGTGTCGGAGGCTCTCGAGGTAGCTCTCGGCGCAGGCTTGGTGTCACCGCCAGACAAGACGGCGACACCTCCGCCGGCGGAACGGCCGCCCTCGTCCCGGTCGGAGGACCGCCTCGCGGTGGTGTGAACGGCGCGCTGACGTACGCGGATGACCGCGTGCGTCAGCGCTGATGCCGCGCGACTAGCGCACGCGCTTACGGCTGATCCGGCGGCGGCTTCGGCGCGGCGTGGAAATGGCCAACTGGCGTTGCCACGCCAACGAGGCTTCCGGGTGAGCTGAGTAGCTGCCGCACTTCATGAGCGGCGATGATACACGTCTCCTGTTTGTCCGCTAGTCAGCATTGGGACCTACAGTCCGTCAGAACTGTCCTATGACCGACACCTCGGCGGCAACCGACACCCAGCAGCAACGCATCGCCAAGACGCCCGTTATGAAAGATGCCGAGACCCTACGCTGTCTGCCGCCGCCAATTCTCAGCCGCGGTCCAGATCGTGGAGCAGCGTCTGAATGGCCGCCGGGTCGATGGGCTTGGTCATGTGCTGATCGAAGCCGGCCTGCCCGGCGCGCCGCTTGTCCTCTTCCTGGCCCCAACCGGTGATCGCGACCAACACCGAGTGAGCCGACCAGGGACGGTCCCGGATCCGGCGCGCGAGCTCGTAGCCGTTCATTCCGGGCATTCCGATATCGAGCAGCAGAAGCTGTGGCTGGGTTCGGTCCGCGACGCTCAGGGCATCGGAGGCGTTGTAGGCTACTGCGACTTCGTGCCCGGCGATCCTCAGAAACAGCGCCAGCCCGTCCGCCGCATCACGATTGTCATCGACCACCAGCACGCGCCGGGTCGAAGCGCTCTTCACCTCTCCGTCATCGGGATTTCCCTCAGGAGCACCGGACGCTCGCACGGTGCGAGGTAAATACACTCGGAACTCGCTCCCGCGACCCAGGCCCTCGCTGTGCGCCTCGATCCGGCCTCCGTGCAAGGTCACCAAGCCTTTGGCCAGAGCCAGCCCGATCCCCAGTCCGCCTTCGGATCTCGTCCCCGCGCCCTGGACCTGGGAGAACATCTCGAACAGCTTCGGGATCGCTTCCGGGGCGAGCCCAATGCCCGAGTCGCGCACCGACACGAGGGCAAATCGATCCTGTACCTGGGTGCGCAGGGAAATCTCTCCACCCGGATCGGTGTACTTGCCGGCGTTGGTCAGCAGGTTGGTGATGATCTGCGTCAGGCGAACCGGATCGGCTTCCAGGACGATCGGTTCAGCCGCGGCGAGCACGCTCAGGCGGTGCCGCTTCCGGTCGAATAGCGGCTTGGCGGCCTCGACCGCGGCGGCGACACAATCGGCAAGGTCGACCACGTCCTTCTTGAGCTGCAGGGCTCCCCGCGTAATCCGCGAAGCGTCCAACAGATCATCCAGCAGCAGTGCCATGTGGCTGGTCTGGCGGCCGATGATCGCTCGTGTCTCCTCGAGTTGGGCGGGAGTCAGCGCCGGAGAGGCGAGCAGACGCCCGGCAATCCGCAGCGGGGCCAGCGGATTGCGCAACTCGTGCGCCAGGGTGGCGATGAAAATGTCCTTGCGCTTGTCGCTTTCGGCCAAGGCCGAATTGGTTGCCTCGAGGGCCCGGGTTCGGTCCTGCACTTCGCCCAACATGCTGTTGAACGCTTCGACCACGACGCCCACCTCATCCTGTGTCGTCTTCGATGCGCGCAGGGAGTAGTCGCGCTGGCCGATGACCTGGCGGGCCACGTTGGCCATGGCGTCGAGGGGCGCGGTCAGGGCTCTCTGCAGGAGCGTCGACAACACTAGTGCTACAGCGAGGCTGAGCACCGCGACCAATGCGAGGATTCGCGCGTAGTCGCGCAACGCGCCCGATACATCGTACGCCGAGACAAGATAGATGGTTCCGAGCCACTCGCCCTTGTCTGCGATCGTTTTGGTCAGCTCGATGCGGTTGGCGATGACTCGCAGCCCGGGCGGCCCGACGCGCTCGGCCAGGAGGATTGCTCCATTGCCTCGTGCATACTGCGCAAACAACGAACCCTGCGTGTCGTACAGGGCGGCCGCCAGAACGGCAGGGCGGGTCCGTAGCCCTGTGAGGATACGGGTCGCCGTTTCCCGATCGTCGAACGCCAGTGCCGGGGCAGTGGCAAGCGAGAGGATGTCCGCCTCGGTCAGCAACTCCGCCGACTGCGAGGTTCTATATCGATCCAGGTCGCGCAGCAGCGTAGCGCCTCCGGCGAGCAGCAACGCGGTGGTGGTCGTGAACACGACGACCCACATGAGCTTGCCTCGCATGCTGTGCCGGACGCCTTGGGCTTTGACCGGCCAGAGCCATCGTGCAATCCGACGGACAGAGCTAGTCATGCTGGATCCTCACCGCGAGGGCCAGCAGCTGGGAACTGATCTTCAACCCCGCTCGCGTGGCGGCGTCCAGGGAGATCTCAAAGCGAATCTTGTTATTGGCCTGTACGAAGTTCACGGTGCTGCCCGCTGCCAGGCCGTCCATCTCGCTGGTCACGACGAGGACCGGCCGGTGCTCGACACCGGCAAGCGCATCGCGCAGATCGCCGCGGTGACCTTCGCCGATGTAGATCATTTGAGCGCCGGCAAGGTCGGCGACACGGTGCGCGACCCGGACTTCCGCAGTCTGGCCACTGATGGGGTGCTGTGGGAGCAACCGCGAGAGCGCCTCTGCGACCTGGTCGTCCCCCATGACGGCAATCGTGAATCGGGTGGGCGTGGGGGTTTCCGAAGGCCACTCCACGTAGCCTGCGAATCGATAGAGATATACGGCTTTGACGGAGCTCTCGGAGTAGAGTTCCGCCGCGTTCCCGGGAACCGATGATTCGCAGACGAGGAGCCCCAGAAGCGCCAGGCACACAAGAGCGGCGACGCGTCTGCGTCCGACTGCGGGAGGACTCGAGCTCGCTACCAGTGCCATCTTCCCTGGACCATATAGCTGCGGACGATGTCCTCGCCGTCCGGCGCCGGGTATTCCCTATGGCGTGAGTGCAGCAAGTTGTTTCCGACCAATGCGAGCTCGAAAGAGCTCGATGCGCGCCACGCGAGTCTCGTATCGATCTCGTAGTAACCGGGCAGGGCGGGGTCAGGAAGTGCATTGACGTAACGCAGGGAGGCATCCCAGGTTACGCGTCGCGGCAGATCCATCGACGATGTCAGAGTGGCCTGCGCGCTCGGATCGTCTCCCGCCTGGGCCACTCCCAGCAGCCGGCTCGAGTCCGGCTTGAACCTCAGATCTTGGTGCAGCGTCCGCAGCCCTGGCGACAGGCGCCACCCCGCCAACACCTGGATGTCCGCCCACGCCTCGGCGCCGTACGTGCTGCCTTCCATCGCGTTTCCCCAGTAGAGCGGCAGCAGGCTCGGCGTTGGCGCGGGTTCAACGGTTCGCAGGTCATCGTAGCGGTTGTAGAAGACGGAGGCGGAAACCGACACGCGACTGTGCGGCAATGCCCGGTAGCCGATCTCGTAGGCACTCACCCGCTCCGGGTGAAA
Organism: Steroidobacteraceae bacterium; assembly: GCA_036499585.1. Taxonomy (GTDB): domain Bacteria; phylum Pseudomonadota; class Gammaproteobacteria; order Steroidobacterales; family Steroidobacteraceae; genus 13-2-20CM-66-19. The sequence continues at coordinate 49,514 of DASYDM010000025.1, read as the reverse complement.
CGTCTCGTTGCCAGTCAGAAACACGGTGTTGCCGACCTTCTCGGAGACGTCGCGGTCGAAGGGGGTCGGCGAGCGAATCGCACGTGACGCGGACGCCCACAGCTGTCCCGTGTCGCTGGTCATCCAGGAAAGGCGCGCATCGGGCTGGGGCGCCCAGCCCGAGTAAGGATCGTCCTCCATCTTGAGGCCGAGTGTCAGCGAGATGTCATGCCCGATCGTCACTGTGTCCTGCGCGAAGAGGTTACTCAGGCTCAGCGCCCGCGAGGCGGGTATGAAACTCAAGGCGGTGTTGGTGATCGAGTAGCTGTTCAGCCGTTCGCCCGCTCCCCACACCAGGCGATTCCTCGCGCCGAGCATCAGGCTCTGCTGCAGCTCGATGTCATAGGTATGCAGCACGAAACCGCCGCCTCCGGCGGGGTCCTCGCGCTGCGTCTGGTCGACATAGGCCTGCAGCTGCGTGTCCGAGTTTTCCGTACGGTGCTGCCACCGAGCCAGGAGATTGGCGCCGCTGATGCGTTGGCTGGGATTCCCGGGCTGGTCTTCGACGGCGCGGTAAGCGTCTCCCTGCACGGTGTAGCTATTGTTGGCGCGCGACCAGTCGGCGCGGAAACCCCCTTGTCCTTTCCACCAGGAGTCCCCTGCGCCGGATCCGTTGGCCAGCTCGAGAGCCTCGTTGCGGCGGCCGAGGGCGTAGAAGCGATACGCGGTCTGGTCGTCGATCTGGGTTCCGTAGCGGGCTCCCAGGATCTGCTCCTGGTTGCCGGCTCCGGCGACCGCTGCGGTCCCGGTGGTCTGGTACGCGGGGCGCGTGATGATGTTGACCACACCGTTCATCGCGTTCGCGCCCCAAAGTGTGGCGCCTGGCCCGCTGATCACTTCGATCCGATCGACATCCTCGAGCAGGACGTCCTGTGCGTCGAAGTACACGCCGGAGAAGAGCGGGGAATAGACACTGCGGCCATCGATCAGGACCAGCAGCTTGTTGGAGAAGTTCTGGTCGGCCTGGTTGCCTCCGAAGCCACGCGCCGTGACCGCATAGGAACTGGCGGTCAGCTGTCGGACCTGCAGGTTGGGAGCCATCCGCAGGGCTTCGGCGACGTTCGTCGCCCCGGAGCGCAGAATCTGGTCGTGGGTGATGACGAAGATCGCTGCGGGCGCCTGGCTCAGGCGTTCCGCCGTCTTGGACACGGACGTCACCTGAACATTCGCCAACTCCTCGAGCGACAGGCCGGCGAGGGTGTCCTCGGGGACCTTCTCACCGCCCGGTGTCTGGGCTTGGCTCGACGCAAACGGCGCCCACGAAAAGACGAAGGCAGCCGTACAGGCCACGCGTCGGGTCGCGCATTTCTTCTTGAGGGGAGACAAGCCTCTTCTTTAACGGGGCCGCAAACCCCTTACCAACGCGCGGCGGCGCCGGTCGGTTCCCTCACGCTGGCGAGTGGAGGCAGGAGCCCAGGCCGCGCGGAGGGCCACCGCAACGAACGCACGGTTCAGCGGGTGGCGGTGTCGTGCCCTGCAATGCCGCCCACGGAGCCGATCACCCGCCCGTCGGGGAGTGTCACCTTGGACAGGTGCCCCCCTTTGCGACCGTCCCGCAGCGGCCAGTATTCGACCGTGATCGCGTCTCCGGCATGAAGAATCGCTTTGTTCCAACCCACCTTGCTCAGGGCATTGGGGCTGCCGTTCTCGAACGCGTAGAGATCGTACTTGCCCGGGCTGCCGGCCGTGGGGACATACATCCAGACGAAGACATGCGGATTCGTCCACTCGAGCTTTGCGACGGTGCCGCTGACCTTCACGGTGTGTGATGCGTCGAACATCGCATACGTATGATGAGCCAACACGACACCCCCCGATAACAGCCCGAGCAGACCGATGCTCAGCCCACGAAGATGTAATTTCACGGCTCGAACCCTCTACTTCGAAGGCGGAGGTGGCAGATCCGAAGGGGGCGTCATGTCGAAGCGCTCTCTACCCGTAGCGCCATCGAACGCCCTGTCGCGCTCAGTGCAGTTGGTAATGTCCTGAAACTTGTGCTTGCGATCGCGTAGATAGACTGTCGTTGCTTCGTAGGGCGAGGTGTAGACATCGGGGGCCGTCGTTCGGCTGACGATCTGTAGCGAGCCGTCGTCCTTGAGCGAAATGCGCTCGACGATCCGGACATTCCTCCCCATCTTGATCGGCAGCTTGCGGATCGGCTCGCCGACGCCGATTCCAGGATCCAGCGCGGCGGTTTCCACCACCAGTGTCTGGCCTTCCCAATGTCCGACGGAGGCGCCCGCATTGGAGGGCTCCCCGCCTGCCGGCAGCGGCTCGCGGGTCAGGCCGATCCGCCGGATGAGCCCCAGCTCGTTGGTGATCGTCACCCGGCCGGGCGTGAAGAGGAATTCCACGTAGTCCTGCAGTCCGCCGTTGAAGCCCGCGAACTTCGGTGGCGCGCAATATGAGCGCTTCAGACCGTCGGCGTCGGCGGGATCGACGCCCCGGACTGTCTTGGCTGACCAGACTTTGAGTGTGGCGGCCACCTCAGGTCGCATCAGGTTCTGAGGCGGATCGGGGATCGGGGGTTTCAGGCTCCACGCGCCGCTGAAGTCGGGGAGACTGCGGATCGAGTCGTAGGTCATGCCCGGCAGAGGTGTTGCCTCGTCGGCGGCCTGGACGCGAGGAAAAAGGGCAGCAGCGAGAACCAATCCCGTCAGGACGACAAGGCGCGTGTCTGCGCGCATGGTCACACCCCCCACGATGACTGTCGGGAGTATGACCGAATGTTGCGACCGGCGCCCGGGGAGTTACGCGAGCAACGCCTTTTCCAACGTGATCGGTGGCCGCTCCGGCAGCGGCACCGCCTGCGCGAGCAATCCCTTCTGCTGCAACCACTCCGGATTGAACAGTCGCGACTGGTATTTGGCGCCTCCATCGCACAACACTGTCACGATGGTGTGCCCGCGCCCGAGTTCCAACGCAACGCGGACGGCTGCGGCAACGTTGATGCCGCTCGTGCTGCCGAGGAAAAGGCCCTCCTCGCGAAGCAGCCGATAGACGAAGCGAACCGAATCCGCATCTTCGATGTGGACCGCATCGTCGGCCGGAGCATCTTTCATGTTGGCCGTGACGCGACCGATGCCGATACCCTCGGTGATCGATCCGGAGCCGGTCGACTTGAGAGCGCCGTTGCGGATGAACTCGTACAGGCTGCTACCCGGCGGATCCGCGAGCACACAGCGAATCGAGCGGCGGCGTGATTTGAGGTACTCGCAGACGCCGGCAAACGTGCCGCCGGTGCCGCTCGCGCACACGAATGCATCGATACGCCCGTTCGTCTGCGCCCAGATCTCAGGTCCGGTCGTGTCGATATGGGCCTGGCGGTTCGCGGTGTTGTCGAACTGGTTGGAATAGACAGTGTTCGGCAGCGAGGCCGCCAGTCGCTGCGCGACCTTCTGGTACTGATTGGGGTTGCTGTACGGGACCGTCGGTACCTTGTGCACCTCGGCGCCCAGCATCTCGAGCAGGCGATATTTCTCCGGCGACTGATTGTCCGGCATGACGATGACGCAGCGGTATCCGCGCGCGTTGCAGACGTGGGCGAGCCCGATGCCGGTATTCCCGGCGGTGCCTTCGACGACGGTGCCACCTGGGGGCAACTCGCCACGCTTTTCGGCGTCCGCGACGATCCCACGGGCGGCGCGATCCTTCACGGAACCGCCCGGATTGAGGAATTCGGCCTTGCCGAGGATCTCACAACCGGTCTCTTCGCTGATCCGGCGCAGTTTGATCAGGGGCGTATTACCGACCGCGCCGATGAACCCTTCCGAAATACTCATGCCAAAATTCTCATACCAGTGCTCCGTCGGCAGCGGGCAGCCTGGCCGCTGCAACCGTCGAAACCAACACTTCAGAGGTGGCGAACGCGGCCACGTCACCCACTACAAGTAAGGCAGGGGCCGTGACTTGCGAGCTCGCCGCCAGCGACACGATGTCATCGAGGGAGCCTCGGAGAACTCGCTGCTCAGGCAATGTCGCGCGCTCGATGATTGCTACAGGGCGATCTGCTGGCGCGCCTGCGGCGCGCAACCGCGCCGCAATCTGCGACAAGTGGGCTACTCCCATATAGAACACCACGGTGCGGTGCGGACCGGCAAGCTGCTGCCAATCCAGCGTCCCGTCATCCAGCACGTGCCCGGTCACGAATGTGACGCTCTGGGCAAGCTTGCGGTGCGTCAGGGGTAGGGTGGCCGACGAGGCGGCGCCAAGGGCAGCAGTGATACCCGGCACGACGATGTAGGGGATGGAATGCGCAGACAGCACCTCGATCTCCTCGCCACCGCGTCCGAAGATGAACGGATCGCCGCCCTTGAGGCGTGCAACTCGCAGACCCTCCTTCGCGTACTGAACCAACAGCTCGTTGATCCGTTCCTGGACGGTGTGGCAGCCGACACGAGCCGCTTGCCCGGGTGTGGAGGACCGCTCATCGCCCGGGCGGGGCAGCCCTGGTGGGCGGCCGTCGCGACCCGTGGGCGTGTCCTTGCCGACGAACACCCGTCGGGCATCGCGGCGGGCGCGATCCAGCACCGCATCCGGCACCAGACGGTCGTACAACACGATGTCCGCCTGCTGCAGGAGCTGCAGGGCACGCAGCGTCAGAAGGTCGGGATCACCCGGGCCGGCGCCAATCAGGTAGACCTCCCCGAGACCGCGGCCGTCCTTCGCAGCGTTGGACGTCAGGTGAGACTCATAGAGCTCGCGTTCGAATGCGCTCTGAGCGCCGGCATCATCTCCCGCCATCACCCTTGAGCCGACCAGGCCCCCGACGATCCTTTCCCAGAAGGGACGCCGGGCCCCAAACCGGAGGGCGTTTTGCACGGCCTTGCGACGCTCGCCCATGAAGCGGGCCAATGCGCCGAGGCGGGCGGGCAGAAGCGCTTCCAGCTGCTCGCGCAGTCTGCGAGCCAACACGGGGGCGTGACCGCCCGAGCTGACCGCGACGACAATCGGCGATCGGTCGATGATCGCGGGGAAGATGAACGTCGACAGTTCCGGGTCGTCGACGACATTGACGGGGATTCGTCGGCGACGCGCAGAGGCCGATACTTGGGCGTTGACTTCGCGCTCGCTCGTGGCGGCGACGACGATGTCAGCCTCATCGAGGTGCGAATCGGCGAACTCGGCGCAGACGTGTTGGATCCGACCCTGGTCGGCCAGCTTACGCAGCCCGTCGAGGAGCTCCGGGGCGACGAGGGTGACGTGTGCGCCGCTCCTGAGGAGCAACTCCACTTTCCGCGCCGCGACGTGTCCGCCCCCAACAACCACCGCTGGCCGGGCCTGCAGTTGCAGAAAGACGGGCAGGTGATCCATGGGGGCAGCCGTGACGCCTGAAGGCGTCAGGCTTGAACGGCGGCATGCCGGACTCGGGGGTGTAGGCCGCATTCGCGAGACTCGGGTTGCTCCCACCACCATCGTCCGGCGCGGCGGTTTTCGCCGGGCTGAATCGCGCGGGTGCAGGGCGAGCAGCCAATGCTTGGGTACTGGCGGTCGTGCAGCGAATTGTACGGCAGCTTGCGCGCACGGATGTACTGCCAGATCTGCTCTTCGGTCCATTCCAGGAGCGGGCTGATCTTGTGCAGAGTGTTCTCGGCATCCCACTCGGCCGGTTGAGCTTGGGCGCGAGTGGCCGATTGCTCGTGGCGCACGCCGGTCACCCAGGCGGAATAGCCCGCAATGGCACGCTTGAAAGGCTCGACTTTGCGGACGTGGCAGCAGGCGAGGCGGGCGTCCAGGCTATGGTAGAAGCCGTTGACCCCTTGGGCGGAGACCAGCTTTTCCAGGGCCTGGGCGTCGGGATAGACGACCCGGATGTTGCGCTTGTAGCGACGCTGCAGCTTCTCGAGCAGCTCGTACGTTTCCTCGGGCAAGCGGCCGGTATCGATGCTGAAAATGTCGATTTCCGGGACATGCGACCAGATGATGTCCGTCAGGACCATCGCCTCGGCGCCGAGACTGTTCGAGTAGACGACCTTGCCGTGCTCGCGCACCGCAGCGACCAGCCGTTCGCGGGTCGCCGCCGCCTTCTGCTCGAGTTCGAGGTTCAAGAGCTCTCCCATAGTGGAGCGGACTATAGCCAGCACCCCGATATGACAGAACGAATGAATGCTTAGGGGGGTATGCGGTCCGGTTATAGGCCGGTTATACGGGGGTGCCCGGGCGGTTACCGCGGGCCTACCGGCCCCCCCTGTGCGCGTGCCCGCGACCGGCCACGCTGAGGGCATCAAATCGTACGCATGTGGTGGTGCAGGTATCTGTGCATGCGGGTATCGACCCTGGATGGCCTGGCCGGGGGGCGCCGCCAGGGATGGCCTGCTTGCGATGCGCCAAGGTTGCGCTAGTCTTGCCCGTCTATGAAATTGCACCAGCTGCGCTATCTCGCCGCCGTCGCCCAGAGCGGGCTGAATATCACGGCCGCCGCCCAGAAGCTGCACACGTCGCAGCCGGGCGTGAGCAAGCAGATCAAGCTGCTCGAAGACGAGCTGGGCTTTCAGATCTTCGTACGCGAGGGCCGCAACCTCACACGCATCACCCCTGCGGGCCAGCAGGTGATCGACCGAGCCCTGAGGATTCTGCAGGAAGCGCAGAGCATTCGGGACCTGTCGACCGAGCTGCGCGACGAGGGCAGGGGTAGCCTTTCGATCGGCACCACCCACACGCAGGCCCGGTACGTGCTGCCGGATGTCATCCGGCAATTCCGCGAGCGCTATCCCAACGTGCGCCTGAATCTGCACCAGGGCACCTCAGAGCAGATTGCCGAAATGGTGGCTCACGATCGCATCGACTGCGCCATCGCGACCGGATCGGATGCGCTCTACAACGACCTGACGCTTCTCCCGTGCTATCGCTGGCATCGGACGGTGATCGTGCCGCACAACCATCCCTTGGCCTCTGCGGGGCGGTTGACCTTCAAGGCGCTGGCGGCCTATCCGCTGGTGACTTACACGTTCAGCTTCACCGGGCCGTCCTCGCTCCACGAGGCGTTTGCCAAAGCCGGACTGACACCCAACGTCGCGATCACTGCCCGGGATGCGGACGTGATTCAAACGTATGTCAGGTTGGGCCTGGGTGTGGGAATCGTGGCTCACATGGCGGTGGATCCGAAGGACCCCGATCTGACGGCGATCGATGCCGGGCATCTGTTCCCTGCGCACACGACGTGGATCGGATTCAGGCGCGGCACTCTGCTGAGAAAGTATATGTACGACTTTGCCCAGCTCCTGGCGCCGCACCTGGACAGAAGACTGGTGGATCGGGCGCACCGCGCCTCTTCGGCGGAGGAAACCGCCGAGATGTTCAAGGAAATAGCGCTTCCGCTGCGCTAAGCAAAGAATCTCTGGCGAGTGAGCTTCACGGCCGGGTCGCCCGGCTGATATGCCACCGTGAAGCGCTGCAGCGCACGACTCGCTTCTTCGACGTCCTCACCCGCGGCGAGCTCGAACTCATCGATTCCGCATCGGGCCATGTAGAAGATCAGGTCCTGCTTGACCGCACCGACCGCCCGCAGCCTGCCCTTGAATCCCAACCGGGTCCGCAGGATTTCCGCCTGACTGAAACCCCGCCCGTCGCTGAACGAGGGAAACGTCACGGCAATGAGGCTCAGGCGCGGTAGATCGTCCGCAAGGTCTTCCGCCTTGTCGGCTGGGGCGATGCGCACTCCAAGCGGGCCTGTGCGGGACAGCCAACTGGCTCGATCAGCCTTGAAGTCGGCCAACGGCACGATCAACGCGTCGCTGTCAGAAGCCGCTGCACCGCCAGCCCCGCCACCTTCTTGCGGGAAATAACGCCAATCGTCGGCAACGTACTCATGCCGCCGCAGGATGTGACGCATAGGCACTCTCCTTGAAGGGCTTGATACCGACACGGCGGACCGTATCGATGAATCGCTCGCCGTCTTCGCGGATCTCCCGATAGGTCTCCACGATGCGTTCGATGGTCGGGGCGACGTCGTTCTGCCGCACCGACGGGCCGATCACTTCGCCCAGGGCGGTAAAGCCGTTTGCAGAGCCGCCCAGGGTGATCTGGTACCACTCCTCGCCGTGCTTATCGACGCCGAGGATGCCGATGTGGCCGACGTGGTGGTGGCCGCAGGCGTTCATGCAACCCGACATCTTGATCTCGATGTCCCCGAGATCGTAGAGATAGTCGAGATCGTCGAACTGCTGCTGAATCTGCTTCACCACGCCATACGTGCCGGCATTTGCCAGCGAGCACAGGTCCAGGCCGGGGCAGGCGATCATGTCCGTCAGGGTACCGATGTTGGGCATGGCCAACCCCAAGCCCTTTAACCTCTGCCAAACCGTATACAGATCCTGCTGACGGACGTCGGCGAGCAGCAGATTCTGGTTGTGAGTGACGCGCACCATGCCAAAGCTGTAGCGGTCGGCGAGCTCCGCCACGGCGTCCATCTGGTCGGAAGTGATGTCGCCAGGGTTCTCGCCGTGCTTCTTCAGACACACGTAGGCCGCGCGATATCCCGCAACCTTGTGCTCGCGGGTGTTGTATCGATACCAGGCCTGGAACTCCACCTCACGGCCGCCGGCTGCGTCGATGTCCGATAGCGCCTCGTAAGCGGGCGGTTTGAAGAACGCACGGACGCGCTCGACGTCCGCCGGATCCAGCTTCGTCGATGTGGCGCGCGACGCTGCCCAGTCTGCCTCGACTTCCGCGCGGAACGGGTCGATGCCGAGCGCTTTGACCAGGATCTTGATCCGCGCCTTGTGAATGTTGTCGCGGCGGCCATAGCGGTTGTAGACCCGCAGGATGGATTCGCAGTACGACAGAATGTCCGGCAGGGCCACGTACTCGCGAATGCACTGCGCAATGATCGGCGTGCGACCCAGGCCGCCGCCCACGAATACCTTGAACCCGATCCGCCCATGGGCGTCGCGCTTGAGGTGCAAGCCGATGTCATGGACCTCGGAGGCCGCGCGATCGGCCGGCGAGCCGGTCACTGCGAACTTGAACTTCCGTGGCAGGTACGAGAATTCCGGGTGGAACGTCGACCACTGACGGATGATTTCGCAGTAGGGACGCGGATCGTCGACCTCGTCCCGCGCGATGCCGGACATGTGGTCCGCAGTGACGTTGCGGATGCAATTGCCGCTCGTCTGAATCGAGTGCATCTGGACGGTCGCAAGCTCCGCCAGGATATCGGGCGCTTGTTCCAGCTTCGGCCAGTTCAGCTGCAGGTTCGTGCGCGTGGTGAAGTGCCCGAAACTTCGATCGTAGCGCCGGGCGATGTCGCCGAGCTTACGCAGTTGGCGCGTGCTCAGCAGTCCGTATGGAATGGCGATGCGGAGCATGGGCGCGTGGCGCTGGATGTAGAGTCCATTGCGCAGGCGCAGTGACCTGAATTCGTCTTCGGAGAGTTTGCCGGCAAGGAACCGCCGGGTTTGGTCGCGGAATTCAGCTACACGCTGGTCCACGATCGCCTGATCGAGGTCGTCGTACCGGTACATACCCGCTCAATAGGGGCGGCCGCCGCAAGGTGCTAATACCGTCTGGTTCCGTAGATATGCAAGACTATTGCATCGCTCTCGGAGGCCTTTGATATGCCGGGACTCTATTTCGAGCAGTTTGAGGTCGGGCAGCGCTTCGATCACGTGGTCCGCCGGACCGTGACCGAGACCGACAACGTTTTGTTCAGCACGCTGACCATGAACCCGGCCGCGCTGCATCTGGACGCCGAGTACTGTAAGGGCACGCCGTTCGGCGAGCGCATCGTCAACAGCGTGTTCACCCTGGGGCTCCTCGTGGGCCTGTCGGTTTACGACACGACCTACGGCACAACCCTGGGGAACCTCGGATGGGAAGAGGTCAAGTTCCCGAAGCCAGTCTTGATAGGGGACACGCTACGGGCTTCAACCTCGGTGATCGCGAAGCGTGAGAGCCGATCCCGAAACGATTCAGGCGTCGTCATCTTCGAGCACCGCGCCTACAACCAAAAAGACGAAGAGGTTGCCTCCTGTCGAAGGGCGGCGCTGATGATGAAGAGGCCGCAGACATGAGCGGCGCGCTGCCGCCATCGCCTCCCGCCGGTACCCGACTGCTGAGGTCGTTCCTGTTCGTGCCGGGCGATAGTGAGCGCAAGCAACTCAAGGCCCTCGAGACTCAGGCCGATGCCCTGATCCTCGATCTCGAGGATTCCGTCGCACCGGAGCAGGTCCCCGCGGCACGAGCTCGCGTCCGGGACCTTCTGCACTCCCATCCGGATCGGTCCCGGCAAGAGCTGTGGGTTCGCGTGAATTCGCTGGCGAGCGGCACTCTGCTCGATGATGTGGTCGCGGTGTTTCCGGGGTTCCCGAGCGGAATCGTTTTGCCGAAGGTCAACAGCGCCGCGGAACTGGCGCAAGTGCACCACTACCTCACGGCGCTGGAAGCGCAACACATCCGAGCACCGGCGTCGACGAAGATCATGGCGATCGTCACCGAAACGCCGACCGCACTGTTGAACCTGCCTCGTTATCCCGAAGCCCTGGCCGAGCTGGGCGCACGCGAGCCCGAGTCAACGCGTGGACTGCTGCGAGAGCGTTTGTTTGGACTGACCTGGGGTCAGGAAGATCTTTCTGCCGCCGTGGGGGCTACGGCAAAGGTGGATGCGAACGGCCAGCCCACGTTTACCTTCCAGCTTGCCCGCACGTTATGTCTAACTTGTGCGGCAGCCTCGGAAGTTCAGGCGATTGATGGGATCGAAGCGAATTTCCGCGACGCAGCAGGGCTACAACGGGCCGTTGCAGCAGCGCGGCGCGACGGGTTTACGGGAAAGATGGCGATCCACCCCGATCAGATTGCCCTGATCAACGAGGCCTTCAGCCCGACGGAGGCAGAGTTGGCGCGCGCGCGTCGGATCGTCGCGGCGTTTGCCGCTTCACCGGGCGCAGGCGTGTTGAGCTACGACGGCGAGATGCTCGACCGCCCGCATCTCATTCAGGCGCGGCGTGTACTGGCGCTGGCCGAGCGGGCGGGACCTCCGGCGAAAGGCTGACCTCACTCGTGTCGCCATTGAAGCGCTTCCACAACCCCTCTTGTGTCCGCGCATCGGCTAGATCGTGCTCGGGGCAATCCATCCGTAAATGACGATCGGCCAATGCCGCCCCGATCAAATGACAGTGGTGCGGCTTGCCTGAGTTCGGGCTGCGCAGCGGATCGAAGTAGCGGCAGCTCACGCACATCCGCGACGGCGGCAGGACGCCGGCCTCCTGAAGGTCGCGCATCATCTTCAGGGTCGCGCGGAAAAAGACTTCCTGCTCTTTGTCCGAGAGCGCTCCGCATGCGTTCTGCAATGGATCGGGCAGGGCCGCCAGTTCCGTAACGGAACGCCGACCTTCGGTCGTCAACATGAGGGCCAGCGCCCGGCCGTCGAGATGACTGCGCCGCTTGCGAATCAGCCCCTTCGACTCGAGAGCGGCGACGCTGTCCGAGGCAGTCGCTGGCGTCACTCCCAACTCCCGTGCAACCGCCGACAACGTGATGTTGTCGTGACGGGTCTCGAGGAAATCGAGGATGCGTCGTTGGGTGGGAGTGAGCCGTCGGGCGGGCCACTGATCCCACGAGATGGAGTGAGCGAGCTGACCCAGCCGGCGTAACGCGTTAGCCAGGGCCTGAGGCAGAGGTGCGGACAAACGGTCGAAGTCGATCATAAGAATTCATATTAAGACTTCATCGTAAGTCCGTCAATACTAAGGAATTATTCGGAACACTCCGGAGGCGATCCCGTGCCCGTCTCGATGTTCAGAAGATCTTCCGGAGTGTCGATATCGATGGACGCGCGGTCCATCGGTACCCGTACCAGCCGATCGGGGTTGCGGTGAATCAGTCCTCGCGCGCCCTGATCTCCGCGCAAGTGCGCCAGGTCGCCGAATGTCGAGCGGGGAAAGATCGCCGGGACGCCCACCGTGCTGCCGTAAGCAGCGGCGACGATGTGTTCGGTCTGACGTCGCCAGGTGCCCACGAGCCGACGCAAATCTTCCGTCGTGATGGCGGCCTGATCCGCGAGCAGCAACATCACCGCCGTGCAGGAAGCAGGCAGCCGCGCAACGCCGGCACGAATGGAGCTCCCGATCCCTTCGCGCCATTCACGATTGATGACGATCGAGGCCGGTGTGTGGGTCAGCAGCGGTGCGAGTTCCGCCGCGCGAGCGCCCAACACGACGAAGACCGAATTGCCTGCGACTTCGACGGCGCGAGTCACCGCGGCGTGCAGCATCGGGCGACCCGAGATCCTGACGAGTTGTTTGGCAGACCCGAAGCGGCTGGACTGACCGGCCGCGAGCACGATTGCGTGCAGGTTTACGTCTGCGTCGGGTTCAATCACGGCGGGCGGACTGAACACGTGCATATCGAGCACGTTCGTCCAGTATGGAGTCGGCATTGACAAACGACACCGCTCGCCAATCCGTGACCCGAGGGTTTCCCTCGAGCACCGAATCGAACGCGTCGCGCCGCGCGCGCCACGGACCGTCGACGAAGGCGAGGAAATCTCCCCAGGATTGAGGGGCCTCGCTACCGAGTGCGACTTCCAGTCGACTCAGAGCTTCGCGACTGGCCCCAGGCATCGCCGAGAGCGAGCCGGACGGGTTGCGTTCGAGGAGCAATTGGTCGCGTTCCTCGAAACGGGTGAGGATGAGAACGAGGTAGTCGACTGAGGCCTGCCGAAGGGGCGCGCCTCCCGAGGCGGCGGCGGCCTCTGCGGCCGCGACGATGGCCGCGACCTCTATCGCCCGGCTGCGTTCGGCGCGCAGCTGGTTACGGATCAACTCGAGCTCGTTCATGCAGCGGCCCCGGCTCTCCTGGCACCCTGGTCACCCAGATGCACGAATGCATGGATCTCAGCCACGATTGCCAACGCGATCGATTCGGGAGCGCGTCCGCCCAATACCAGCCCGACGGGCGCGTGCAGCCGTGGACGCAGGCTTTCGGCCGCGGCCGGACCTGCATCGGATAACAACTTCTCCCGCCGCGCCACCGGACCCAACAGCCCGATGTAGGCAATCGGACTCGGGGCCAGGCTGCGCAGATACTCCAGGTCCGAGGGCAGGTGATGGCTCATGATCACCGCGGCGGAAAAATTCGTCAGATCGATGCGCAATTCGTTCGGTCGCGACAGGATGACTGTCTCGGCGCCCGGAAAATGATCGGCCTGGGCGTAGGCGGGCCGATGGTCGACGACTGTCACCTTCCAGTTCAGGCGCGCCGCGAACTCGACCACGGGCGAGGCATCCGGCCCAGCCCCCAACATCAACAGCCGCGGAGGCAATGCCAGCGGCAGCACAAATACCTTGAACCGACCCCGATCCAGAGCCTCGGCCCGACCCGATAGCGCCGCGGCATTCAGGGCTGCCTGTATCCCCGCATCCGGGGTCTCCCCGGGCAGCATGAACGTGCCCACTGGCGGTACGGGCTCGGAGGACTCCATCACGATGCCGACGGCAGTGCGTGTCGAGGTGGCCAGCGAGCGAACGAGGTGGCTGAAGGGCTGCCAGCCGCTCTCTGGTCCGATCCGGAAAAGCAGGATCTCCATGGCGCCTTCGCAGCCGAGCCCCAGCCCCCAGATCAGGTCGTCGGCGCCGCGGTTGTCATAGCTGACCCGCTGCGGCCGACCGGTCTTGATCACCGACATGGCGTGATCGCGCAGGTCGCCCTCGAGGCAACCGCCAGAGAGCAGGCCTGCGTAGTCGCCGTTGCCCGCGATGAGCATCAGCGCGCCCGGCTTGCGGTACGTCGACCCGGCCGTGTGAACGAGAAGTCCTACCGCCAGCGCGTTGCCAGCGGCTCGCTCGCGCTCGAACAGAGGTAGGAGGGGTCCAAGTGATGATTCCACAGCCGACGAGTATGCCAGCCCGGCGTCGAGAGCCGGAAATACCGCTCGCAGCGGCCCGGTAATTAATCACTTTCGTGTCCGCTGGGCGTTGCGCGGGAGCAGGGGGCGGCGCTTAATTATACGTATGGTTAATAAAGCCAAACGACGCTCGCGGGGCCGCCCCAGGACCACCGGAGCGGAAGACGTCCGCGACGCACTGCTGAACGCCGCGAAGGACCTGTTCATCCGGTATGGCTATCGGGCCGTTTCGAGCCGCCAGATCGCAGCCGCCGCCGGCGCCAACGTGGCCATGATCCGGTACTACTTCTGTGGCAAGCCCGGTCTCTACAAGGAAATGCTGCAGTCCGTCGTGCAGCCGATCGTGATGCGCTTTACGTCGATGATCGACGCGGGAGCTGCGGTCGGCGTCAACGACATGATGGCCCACCAGGTGCGCACGGTTACCTCCAATCCGTGGCTCATGGGTGTCGTGCTGCGCGAGGTGCTGACCCCGGAAGGGCCACTGCGTGCGATCTTCAAACGCGAGGCGCCGGAGAAGTTCATCCCTATCGCCGAACGGGTCATCCGCGGACAGATCGAGCAAGGTCGGATCCGCGATGACCTGGACCCCAACCTCATCGTGCTGAGCCTGCTGAGTCTGACGATCTTTCCGTTTCTCGCGCTGCCGCTCACCAGTCAGCTGTTCGGCGTGCGCACGGACGAAGAATTCCAGCAGAAGTTTTTGCGTCACACCGGCGAGTTGCTCGCCCACGGTCTGAAGGGGAAGAGGGAATGAACATGGCGGCTCTCTCCAAGGGGCGTTGGGCACGAGGCACTTTCCTTTGCATGGCCCTGGCCGCCGCGCTTGCCGGGTGCAGCCGAAGCGAAAACGACAACCGCCTCGTCGGAACCCTCGAGCGCGATCGCATCGAGCTGATCGCCGAAGAGTCGGAGCCGATTCTTTCCCTGGATGTCAGAGAGGGCGCGCACGTGGAGGCCGGCCAGGTTCTCGTGCACCAGGAAACTGAAGTTGCCCGTGCGCAGGCCGCTCAGGCGCAAGCGCAGGTCACCCAGGCGAAACAGAAGCTGGTCGAGCTCGAGCGAGGCGAGCGGACGGAGGTGATCCAGCAGGCCCGGGCGCGGGTGGCTTCGGCACAGGCCGCCGTAGCTCGCGATGAGCGTGAGTTCCGCCGCGTCTCCGAACTGGTCCAGCAACGCCTGGTCTCGCAGACGGAGTTGGATCAGGCCCGCGCGGCGAATGACATGTCGCATGCCAGCCTGCACGACGCCGAGCAGCAGTTGAACGTTTACCTGCACGGCAATCGTGTCGAGGAAATCGAGCAGGCGAAAGGGGCTCTGGCCGCGGCGGAGTCCGCGTTGCGCCAGTTGGAGGTGACCAACGCGCGCCTGATCGTGAAAGCCACTCGACCGGGAGTCATCGAAGCGCTTCCTTATCGCATGGGCGAGCGGCCGCCCAAGGGCGCTCCGGTCGTGGTGATGTTGGCCGACACACCGGCGTTCGCGCGGGTATATGTTCCGGAGGGACAGCGGGAGAGCATCAAACCCGGCGACAAGGCCAAGATCTATGTGGACGGTCGCACGCAGCCGTTCGATGGGTTCGTCAGATATGTGGCGAGCGACTCGGCGTTCACCCCGTACTACGCGCTGACACAGAGGGACCGCAGCCGCCTCGCGTTTCTGGCCGAGGTGGAAGTGGCAGATGCACAGACGCGCAATCTTCCGGCTGGCATACCGACGGAGGTGGCCATCACCGGGGGCCGCCAATGAGCGCCGAGCGGCCACCACCGCCAGGGTCCGGAGTACCCCTCGCGATCGAAGCGCACAACCTGACCCGACGGTTCGGGAAATTCACCGCTGTCGACAACGTCACCCTCGAGATCCCGAAAGCCCACATTTACGGCTTTCTGGGTCCGAACGGCTCCGGCAAGTCCACGACCATCCGCATGCTCTGCGGCCTGTTGCAGCCGACGGCCGGGACCATCGAGGTTCTGGGAATGCAGGTCCCCCGCGACGCGGAGGCCCTGCGACGCAAGATCGGGTACATGACGCAGAAGTTCTCGCTCTGGGACGACCTGACCGTCCTCGAGAATCTGCAGTTCATCGCCAAGGTCTTCACGTTGCCCCGCGGGCATGCGAAGCAACGCATCGACGCCGTGATTCAGGAGTTTGATCTGCGGGAGCTGACGGGGCGGTTGGCGGGAGCGATGAGCGGCGGTCAGCGACAGCGTCTGGCGCTTGCGGCCGCGACTCTGCACGAGCCCGAATTGCTGATGCTCGATGAGCCCACGAGTGCGGTAGATCCGCAGAGTCGCCGCGATTTCTGGGAGAGTCTGTTCGCTCTCGCCTCGCGAGGCACTACGGTGCTCGTGTCGACTCACTATATGGATGAAGCCGAACGCTGCCACCGGCTCGCGATTCTCAGTCGGGGCAAGCTCGTCGCGGAGGGTCCACCCGAGACATTGATGGACAACCTGCCGTTGCACGTGGTGGAAGTGCAGGCAAAGGACACGGAAGGAGCGCGAAAGGTCCTGCATGAGCTGCCCGCTGTGCGTAGCCAAGCGCAGCTCGGATTGAGACTGCACGCATTGGTGGATCGATCCGTGGGAGACGCCGCGGGCATCGTGCGTGACGCACTCAGCAAGGCGTCGGTCGGTGCGGAGGTCAATGAGGTACGAGCCAATCTGGAAGATGTATTCGTCGCCGCCACGCTCGGTACGGGCGCGGGATGAACTCTTTTCTCGCATTCTTCACCCGCATCGCGGCGATCGCCGGCAAGGAAGTCCGCCAGCTGCGCCGAGACCGCCTGACCGCCGGGATGATCGTCGGCATTCCTCTCATGCAGATTCTCATCTTCGGCTACGGCATCAACATGGACGTCCGGCATCTGCGCGCTGCCGTCGCGGATGCGGCGCACACCTCGGCGTCGCGTGCGCTGGTCGCCGATCTCGAAGCGGGGCAGGTGGTGCATTTCGTCGCGACGGTGGCCGGCCCGGCGCAGCTGCGCGAGCTCATGGCAGCCGGGAAGATCTCTGCGGGCCTGTACATCCCGCCCGACTTCGAACGCCGGCGGATCGAAGGCGACCGGCCCATCGCCCAGCTCATGGTAGACGGGTCCGCGCCCGGCGTGGCCGAGCCCCTGCGCGCGCTGGCCAATCTCCCACCGACGACACGTCCCGGCATTCGGCCGGCGGATCCGCGGACGTTGGAGGTACTCACGGAGTACAACCCGGAGCGGCGAACCCCGGTTCAGATCGTTCCGGCCCTGATCGGGGTGATCCTGAGCATGACCATGGTGGTATTTACGGCCGTCTCCCTGGTGCGGGAGCGCGAGCGCGGCAATCTGGAACTCCTGATCACCACGCCTGTGAAATCGGTCGAGCTGATGATCGGGAAGCTGGCCCCGTACGTCCTGGTCGGTCTGGTGCAGACCACCATCATCCTGGTAACCGGGGTTCTCCTTTTCGACGTGCCCATAAACGGCAACATCGTGCAGCTCTACGTGGGTGCGACCCTGTTCATCGCCGCGACCTTGTCACTCGGCCTGGTCATTTCGACGCTCGTCCAGACGCAATTCCAGGCGATGCAGCTGGGGTTTTTGACGCTTCTGCCCTCGATTCTGCTGTCCGGCTTCATGTTTCCGTTTGATGGCATGCCGCCGGTGGTCCAATGGATCGCGCAGATTCTCCCCTTGACACACTTCAACGATATCGTGCGGGGTGTCGTGCTGCGCGGGGCGGAGCTCAGATCTTTGCTGCCCTCCGTGACGAAACTCTCGATCTTTCTGGTTGCGGCGGTATCACTGGCGGCGCTGCGCTTCCGCAAGAGCCTCGGCTAAAGTAGAGTCGCGAGGCTTTTTCGCCACTTTCCCACATCGATGGCCAAAACCGAACCTTGGGTCGTGCACAAGTTCGGAGGGTCGAGCGTCGCCGACGCCGATTGCTTCCGACGTGTTGCCGCTATTCTCGATTCCCTGCCGGGCAGTCGCCTGGGCGTGGTCCTGTCCGCTTGCCGCGGCGTTACGGACGCGCTCCTGAAACTCGTGGAACTCGCCGAGCACCAGGACGACGGTTACCGAGGCCACCTGGCCGCGTTGCGTGACCGACACGCCGCGATCGCCGAGGCGGTTCTGACCTCGGAGTCAGCCCGTCTGTACCTCGCTGGCTTCGATCGCGACTGCCACGACCTCACGGGGATCCTGCACACCGTGAAGCTGACCCGCGCTGCAGCGCGAAATGTCAGCGACCTCATCGTCGGTTACGGCGAGATCTGGTCGACGAAGCTGTTCCAGCGCTTTCTCGAGGAGCGTGGCGGCCCGCGCTCGAAGTCCCAATGGCTCGACGCCCGGCGGATCGTGGTCGTGGAATGGGGCCCGCTGGGTCCGGGCGTGCAATGGGCCGAGTCGCGAGAGAACCTCACGAAGCTCGTGGCACCTGACTACCAGGGGACGCTAGTCATCACTGGCTTCATCGCGTCCGACCGCCGCGGTGTTCAAACGACCCTCGGACGTAACGGAAGCGATTTCTCAGGATCGATCTTCGGCTCGCTCCTCGATGCAAGCGAGATCCATATCTGGACGGACGTGGACGGCGTGCTGTCCGCCGATCCGCGCCGCGTGCCGGAAGCCAGAGTGATCGATGCGCTCTCGTACAACGAGGCGATGGAGCTTGCGTACTTCGGTGCGAAGGTCATCCATCCACAGACGATGGCGCCGGCGGTGGGCCGGGATATTCCGATCTGGATTCGCAACACCTTTGCCCCGCACATCCCGGGTACGCTGATTTGCGCCAAGCCCAACTCGAAACTGCCCGTGAAGGGCATCACGAGCATCGAGCGCATGGCGCTGGTGAACGTCGAAGGCGCCGGCATGATTGGTGTTCCCGGCACCGCGCACCGTTTGTTCGGAGCGCTGCGTGAGGAGGGCATCTCGGTCATCCTGATTTCCCAGGGCAGCTCCGAGCATTCCATCTGCTGCGCGATTCCGCAGGATCAGGCGGAGCGTGCCGCCCGCGTCGTACGCGGGGCTTTCGAGCGGGAGTTGAAGGAAGGACAGATCCAGAGCGTCGAGGTCGACCAGGATCTGGCAATCCTGGCCGTGGTTGGCGATGGCATGGCGGGCACGCCTGGCATTTCCGGTACCGTCTTCAACGCTCTGGGCACCGCGAGCGTCAACGTCAGGGCCATCGCGCAGGGCGCCTCCGAGCGGAATATCTCCGTCGTGATCGACGGCCGTCATGCGACACGCGCGCTGCGGGCGGTACATGCCGGGTTGTATCTGTCGCCGCATACCCTTTCGATCGGGTTGATCGGACCTGGCACCGTCGGCCGGGTTCTGTTGGATCAGATCGCCTCGCAGAGTGAGCGCCTGCACAATCAGGCGCGGCTGGACTTGCGGGTGCGGGGCCTCCTGGGCACCAGGCAGATGCTGCTGTCGGATGCCGGAGTCGATCTGAAGAGTTGGAAGGCGCAGTACGAGAAGAGCACGGTCGAGGCGGACATCGAGAAATTCGTCAAGCACGTGCGGGTGGAGCATCTGCCGCACACCGTCCTCATCGACTGCACCGCGAGCCCGGAGGTCGCCAAGCACTATCCGCAATGGCTCGCGGCGGGCATCCATATCGTGACACCCAACAAGAAGGCCAACAGTGCCGACATGGCCTTCTACGACAGCCTGCGCGAAGCGCGGCGCACGGGCGGATCGCATTTCCTCTATGAGGCGAATGTCGGCGCGGGGCTGCCGATCATCCAGACGCTTCGCGATCTGCGTGAGACTGGCGATGACATCACCAGTGTCGAGGGAATCTTCTCCGGCACGCTTGCGTACCTGTTCAACGTGTACGACGGGAAGACGGCGTTCTCCGACATCGTTCGCGACGCACGTCAGCGCGGCTACACCGAGCCCGACCCGCGGGACGACCTGTCGGGCATGGACGTTGCGCGCAAGCTCATCATTCTCGGTCGCGAGATGGGAGTGAAGCTCGAGCTGTCCGACGTGCAGGTCGAGAGTCTCGTACCGGCCGGTCTCGAGAGCGGTTCAATTGACGACTTCATGACCCGGCTGCCGAAGTTCGACGGTCACATGCGCGATCGCTTCGAGAGTGCGCGCGCCCGCGGCAAGGTGCTCCGGTACGTAGGGCGCATCACGGCACAAGGAGAGGCTTCGGTCGGACTCGTCGAGTTCGATCTCAAGCACTCGTTCGCCAACATTGCGTTGACCGACAACGTCGTGCGTTTTGCCACGCGTTGGTACTGCAACAATCCGCTGGTGGTTCAGGGCCCGGGCGCCGGACCCGAAGTGACCGCAGGCGGAGTGTTCTCCGATCTGTTGCGACTTGCGGCCTACCTGGGAGCGCGGATGTGAGTGCCCCCGTGACCCGAGCGACGGCGTTTGCCCCCGCTTCTGTCGGCAATGTCGCCATCGGTTTTGACATCCTGGGCTTTGCCGTCGATGCGCTCGGCGACAGGGTGACCGTCACACGAAAAGCCGAACCCGGCGTGACTATCACCCGCATTTCGGGCATCGCAGGCGAGCTTCCCACCCAGCCGGAGAAGAACACGGCCGGGCGCTCGCTGCTGGCGATGTGCGAGACGCTGAAGCCGGAGTTCGGCTTCGAGATGCACATCGAAAAAGGCATCCCCCTGGGGTCGGGCCTGGGTGGCTCGGCAGCCTCGGCAGTAGGGGCGGTAGTCGCCGCCAACGCGCTGCTGCCTCAACCTTGCACCAAGCTCGAGTTGCTGAAGTTCGCGATGCAGGGCGAGGCCGTGGCGAGCGGCTCGATGCACGTCGACAACATCGCGCCGTCGCTATTCGGCGGTCTGGTGCTGACCGTCGGCATCGACCATCCACGGGTCAAACAGATTCCGGTGCCGCCGGATGTGCGCGCGGTCATGGTGCACCCGCACATGTTCCTGTCGACCAAGCAGGCCCGCTCGATCCTCAAGCGCACGGTCGACCTGTCGGATTTCGTCTGGCAGACCGCCAATCTCGCCGGCTTCATCTCCGGCTGCTACACGAATGACCTCGACATGATCCGGGCTTCGCTGGAAGACGTGGTGATCGAGCCGCAACGGCAGGCGCTCATTCCAGGCTTCTCCTCCGTGCGCAGCGCAGCCTTGCACGCTGGCGCGCTCGGATGTTCGATTTCCGGTGCGGGGCCCACGATGTTTGCGTGGGCGCCGTCCGCGAGCGCCACGGGAGTGCTGGAAGCGATGCGACGTGAGTTCGTTCGACAATCGGTGCAGATCGACGAATGGATCGTCGAGATTCAATCGCAGGGCGCGCGAGTGGTGTCGGGTTGATGCTGTTCGCCAGTACTCGCAATCGAGACAAGACTGTTGCATTCGCTGAAGCCCTGTTGAAGGGGCTGTCGCCGGATGGTGGCCTCTATGTGCCGCACGCCTGGGCGCGCCTCACCCCCGACTCCTTCGGCAGCCCGACGGATCTGCCGGGCATTGCCAACCGGCTGCTCGCGCCCTTCGTGGAGGGCGACGCGTTTGCCGCGCAGCTTTCCGCGGTAACGGCCGAGGCTTTCAACTTCCCCGCGCCCCTGGTGTCGCTGGAGTCCGGAACCCGTCTCGGTGTGCTCGAGCTGTTTCACGGGCCGACTGCGGCCTTCAAGGACTTTGGCGCCCGCTTCCTCGCGGCCAGCATGGCCCGCCTGCGCAAGCCCGGCAGCCGCACGCTGACGATTCTGGTCGCCACCTCCGGAGACACCGGTGGGGCGGTTGCGGCCGCCTTCCATAACCGCCCGGGTATTCAGGTGGCGGTGCTCTTTCCGAAGGGTCTGGTGTCGCCGGCCCAGGAGCGCCAGCTCACGTGCTGGGGTGGCAACGTGCGCACTTTCGCGGTTCGCGGCAAGTTCGATGACTGTCAGCGGATGGTGAAGCAGGCCTTCCTGGATCCGACACTGAGCGAGCAGACGGAGTTGTCTTCTGCCAACAGCATCAACCTGGGGCGCCTCCTGCCGCAGGCGGTGTACTACGCCTCGACGAGTCTGGCGATCTGGCGAGCCACGGGCGAACCGGCGTCGTTCGTGATCCCGACGGGCAACCTGGGCAACGCAGTGGCGTGCTTCTGGGCACGCAAGCTCGGTCTGCCCATCGGCGAGATCGTGCTTGCCCATAACCTCAACCGGCCCCTGCCGGACTTTCTCGAGAGTGGCGAGTGGCGGCCGCGGCCGAGCATCGCGACGCTCGCGAACGCAATGGACGTGGGTGATCCGAGCAACATGGAGCGGCTTCGCTCGCTGTATCCGGATCTTGCGGACTTGCGCAAGGCGGTGACGACGACGGTCGTGGATGATAACGACATCCGAACGAGCATCGTGCGCGGTTTCGATATGTATGGACAAATGTGGTGCCCACACACAGCCACCGCAGCGGAGGCCTATTACCGGCTGGACTCTTCCCGGAAGGATCGCGCTCGGTGGGTCATTGTTTCCACGGCTCACGCGGCGAAGTTCCGCGAGATCGTGGAGCCCCTGATCAATCGGCCAGTACCGATCCCCGAGTCGCTGGCAAAGCTCTATGCCCGGCCTACGCAGTGCACGGAGCTCGATCCAACGCTCGAAGCGCTGCGCGGGGCCCTGAGGTAGCGGCTGTGGACGAGCTCAAGAACCTGACTCCCACGGCCTGGACCCTGATCGGGGTCGCTGTGCTGGTCGGCATCGCACTGTCCTGGCTGTGGCGCTGGTACCGGCAATATGCCGCCAGAAAGGCCCTCAGAGCGGTGGTGACGGCCGCCGGGTCGGACCATCTGGTCGACATGCTCGTGCCCGATGGCATGGGCGGCGGATACCACGTCGACTTTCTGTTGCTGACGACCCGGGGAATCCTGGTCGTCGACCTGCGCGATGTCTCAGGCAACATCTTCGGCGGCGACCAGATGGCAGACTGGACGGTGTTCGACGGTCCCCGACGCTTCACCTTTCCCAACCCCCAAAGTGCTCTGTACGATCGCATCGCCGCGGTACGCGCGGTCGCGGGGGAAGTCCCCGTCGAAGGACGAATCGTATTCACCCGCCGCGGCCGCTTTCCGAAGGGCCTGCCCAAGTGGACGCTCATGGTCGACTCGCTGCGGGCGGAGTTCCCGTCGGCGGATCACGATGGCTTCGCCGGCGCCATGAGCGGCTTCAGCGAGCCGTGGCAGAAGCTCAAGACGTCCGTTTCGCCGAGTTACATGGCACATATGAGATGACATTGGCCGATTCTTCCGCCCCGACCTCAGCCGATACGCTCTGGTTCAGTCAGATTGCCGACAAGGTTCTGGCGAGCTTTCCCAACGAAGCGCGTTACACCTGCGCTGCCGGCATCAGCCCCTCCGGGATCGTCCACTTCGGCAACTTCCGCGACGTCATTACCGCTTACGCCGTCGCCTGTGAGTTGCGGCTGCGCGGCAAGAACGTGCGACTGCTGTTCTCTTGGGACAACTTCGACCGCTTCCGCAAGGTTCCCAAGGACGTCGATCAGAAATTCTCCCGCTATATCGGCTACCCGCTGACCGGCGTCCCGGATCCGTGGGGGAAGTACGACAGTTACGCACGACGCTACGAAGTCGAGTTCGAGGACTCGATTCGCGAGCTCGATATCGAGTTGGACTACCGCTACCAGACGAAGGAATACCAGTCGGGGCGGTACGCCGATCAGATTGCCTTCGCGATGCGCAACCGGGAAAAGATCGCGGCCATCCAGCTGCGGTTCAAGACGGACAAGGCGAACGAAGAGAAGGGCATCGACCCGGCCGAGTTCGCGCGGACCTACTGGCCGATCGTCGTGTACTCCCGCTTCACGGGAACCGACAAGACCGAAATCGTCGACTACGACGGCAACACGACGATCACGTATCGCTGCAACGTCACCGGCAAGACCGAGACGGTCGACTTCCGGCAGACTCCCATCGTCAAGCTGCCGTGGAAGATCGACTGGCCCATGCGCTGGGGCGCCGAGAACGTCAACTTCGAGCCCGGCGGCAAGGATCATGCAACGCCCGGCGGCAGTTACGATGTGTCGGCGGTCATTGCTCGCGAGGTGTTCGGTCGCGAGCCCCCGGTGTTCCAGGGTTATGAGTTCGTCGGGATTCAGGGCGGGGCGGGCAAGATGTCCGGCTCGAAGGGCGGGGCGGTGTCACCGGCGATGTTGCTCGAGATCTACGAGCCGAGCCTGCTCAAGTGGCTCTATCTGCGCCGGGCCCCCACCCAGAGTTTCAACCTGGCGTTCGACTCCGAGGTCATCCGCCAGTACGACGAGTTCGATCGCGAGACGCGCAACGAGACTGCGGAACCCTGGCGCCGCAAGGTGCTGGGATTCAGTGGAATCACAGGCGCCTCGGCGCAGCCACCCATCCCATTCAAGCAGGCTGTCGGTTTGGGGCAGATCGTTCAATGGGACACCGACCGGGTCGTGGATCTCGAAGAAAAGACCGGTACGGCCTTTTCACGCGATTCCATCGAACGCCGCTTGCCCAAGGCGCGTAATTGGCTGACGACCTACAACCCCGACGAGATCATCGCTCTGCGCGACAGTCCCAACCTGGACTATGCGAAGACGATGGACGAGAAGGCGCTGGCATGGGTTCGGCGGATGAAGGCGTTCCTGGCCACGCAGCCCGACTCGATCGCGGTTATCGAAGCCGAGCTGTATGCGATTCCGAAGGACCCCTCGCTGCCGGAGAAGGAGATCAAGGCGCAACAGCGGAAGTTCTTCAAGGACGTCTACAACCTGCTCATCGGCAAAGAGACCGGCCCGCGGCTGGCGACTTTCCTGTGGGCCACGGACCGCTCGGCAGTCAATCGATTGTTAGAGCCTCTTTAGCCGCCGCCACGTCCTGCCCGGCACCGCCTCGAGGAGGCCCTTGCGCCGGCATGACGGGCTCACCGCCCGCCCGGTCTCCGCGCCTCCCGTGATCTGCTAACACCAGACAGACACACGCGGTGATCTTCTTTGCGTAGTCGATGTGTAGAAACTCGTTCGGGCCGTGCGCGTTCGCTTGCGGTCCCAGCACGCCGGTGATCAGGAACTGGGCTTTCGGGAATTGCTGCCCCAGCATCCCCATGAACGGAATGGTGCCGCCGCAACCGATGTGCACGGCATCGCGGCCGTAGATCGCCTGCGACGCCGCCCCGATCGACTTCTCGAGCCAAGGCGCGAACGCCGGGGCATTCCAGCCTTCCGAAGCCGCGCCGCCCTCGAATTTCACTTGAGCCCCATACGGAGGATCCGCTTCCAGCACCGTCCGAACGGCCTGGCTGGCTCGCGACGGATCGACAGTCGGCGGCAGGCGCAGCGACAACTTGAAGGCGAGCTCCGGTAGCAACACGTTGCCGGCCGATCGAATCTCCGGCAGCCCATCGGCGCCCGTCACGGCAAGTGTCGCGCGCCACGTCGTGTTGATCAGCAGTTCCACCGGATCGTTGGAGACCGGCCGCACTCCGGAGGCGAACGGCATTTTCCCCGCAACCGCTCCACCCAGGACCTTCGCGGCCGCGGCGATCTGCGATCGTCGGTCCGATGGAACGGATGCCTGCAGCTCATCGATCAGGATGTCGCCCGTCACGGGACTTTCGAGCCTGGCGAGAACCTGTTGCGCAATGCGGAACGGAGTCGCGGCGATGCCGGTCCCCATTCCCGAATGGACGCCTTCGTTCAAAACGCGGATCCGGAGGGTTCCCACGAGGTTTCCACGGAGTGAGGTCGTACACCATAACTGGTCGTAGTTGCCGCACTCCGAGTCGAGACAGATCACCAACGACGGATCGCCGAGCGCATTTCCGAGAGCTTGCAGATGGGCGGGCAGATCGACACTGCCGCTTTCCTCGGAGGCTTCGATGAGTAACACGCAGCGCGCCAATGGGACCTTCTGGTCTTTCAACGCGGCGATCGCGGTGAGCGAGCTGAAGAGGGCGTAGCCGTCATCGGCTCCGCCCCGCCCATACAGCTTGCCATCGCGGATCACCGGCTCCCACGGACCCAGCCCAGGCAGCCAGCCCGTGAACTCGGGCTGCTTGTCGAGATGGCCGTACAGCAGCACGCAGCCAGGCAACTCGCCCGGGATGTCGATCACCAACAGCGGAGTCAGCCCCGGGACGCGCTTGACCTCGACCCGCATGCCGGGGATCGGCTGTGCGCGGGCCCAGTCAGCCATGAGCTGGACCGCCGCGTCCATGTAGCCGTGCTGTTCCCACTCCGCGTCGAACATTTTGGATTTGTTCGGAATCCGGATATACGCCTGCAATCGATCGACAATGGACTCATCCCAGACACGGCTGATGAACTGCTGCAGGCGGCGGGTATCCATGAATCATTTCCTGTAAAAATAAAGAGTTACGGACTATTCCGGATGTTTTGTCTCGGTGGGTAGCCGAAACAGTCTCCGGGCGGCGGCCGTGGTGCTTTCGGCGAGCACCGCGAGCGGCTCCCCCCGCGCGGTCGCGACCGTCCACGCGACCTGCGGCAGGAATGCCGGCTCATTACGACGCGAGGACGGCTTGGGACGCAAGTTCCGGGGCATCAGATAGGGTCCGTCGGTCTCGAGTAACAAGCGGTCCGCGGGAATTTCGCGCATCAGCGGGATCAGGTGAGCGCCGCGGCGCTCATCGCATATCCATCCCGTGATGCCGATGGAGAGGTCGAGTTCCAGATATCGCGCCAGCTGCGGCCCGGTGCCGGTGAAGCAATGCGCGACTCCACCTACGAGTGATGCGCGGTGCTCCCTGACGATTGCGACGAAATCCTCGTGAGCATCGCGTTCGTGCAGAAACACAGGCTTTCCGACACGTGCCGCTACTTCAAGTTGCTTGTGAAACGCTTCGCGCTGAACGTCCCGGGGCGAGAAATCGCGAAAGTAGTCGAGTCCGCATTCGCCCACAGCAACGACTTCGGGCCGGCGTGCAAGCTCTTCCAGCCGTGTCACCGAGTCAGCTGTCACGTCCGTGGCGTGGTGGGGATGGACTCCGGCTGTCGCGAAGAGTGACCTCGGGTCCGACTGAGAAATCTCGATCGCACGAAGCGTGCTGGCAACGCTCGATCCGGTCATCACCATCTGAATCACCCCCGCGGCTCGGGCTCGTTCTATGACTGCGTCACGATCGCTGTCATAACTGTCATGTGCGAGGTTGATGCCGATATCGATCAGGGGGCTTGTGGTAGCGTTGGCCATTACCATCACCATTATAGCCGCCACGACTATACTGGCCCCATGGGTACTGGCCTTATGTCGCACTCGTTCACGCGCACCCTGACGCGCGCACTGGCCGCCGCAGCGCTCGTGTACCTGCTCATTGCAGGTCTGTCAGACGCGGTCGCCGCAGCGAGGGCGACCTCTGATGAGGCAGCCCCGGCGGACTCGAAATGGCTGGATGTCGAGGGCCGCATCCAATACGGCTACTACACGGAAGATGCGCGCAGTCTCGAAGCACTGGCGAATCAGCTCGCAACCGGCGACAGCTCCGATGCGATGAAGAGCTACTTCAGCGCGTTGGCTGACTATCGCATCACCCTTCTTGCCTCTTCGCGCGATAAGTCACGTGCGCGCGAGTACGCGGAGAAATGCGCCTCCAGTGCTGATCGGGCCGTCCAGGACCACGACGACTTCCCGGACGGGTTGGCGCTGCAGTCGGCCTGTCTTGCGCAGGTCGCCGATCTGAGCACCCTGCGGGCGGCGCTCGCCGGCCCGAAGAGCCGCTCCCAAATGGCCAAGGCGATGCAGCTCGCGACCCGCAATCCGCGCGTTTTGCTGCTCGATGCGGTCGGCGCCTATGAGCGTGCGGCGAAGCGAGTGGACAGGGACGCTGCGATTGGCAAACTGAAAAAAGCCGTCGCAGCCCTCGAGGCGGAGCGGCAGGAAGTAGTCCATGTGCCAGGGTGGGGTCTCGCGGAAGGTTACGCGTACCTGGCTCGTGCCTACCTGGATCGGGGAGAGCCTCTGGCCGCACGGGATGCGTTGGAGCACGCGCTGCTGGCAGCGCCCGAGTACGCGCAGGCCCGCCGGATGATGAGTCAGATCACTTCCGGCTGAGGTCCTGCGCCAGGGCCTCGATTCGACGGGGAGGATTTTCGAATGAATGTTCCTCAGACCACGAATCCTGCAGGTCCGGATCTGTTCGTGCGCGCGCTGTACATGCTGCTGTTCGCGCTGGTCCTGTGGGTGCTGTGTTGGACGATCTGGGTGAGTGCGCTGATCCAATTCGTTCTGCGCCTCGTCAACGGCAGACCCAACGCCGAGCTGGCGCGGCTGGGAGCCGTGCTGGGACGCTATGCGCGACAGATCGTCGAGTTTCTGACCTTCG
The DNA here is from genome assembly GCA_036499585.1 of Steroidobacteraceae bacterium. Classification (GTDB taxonomy): domain Bacteria; phylum Pseudomonadota; class Gammaproteobacteria; order Steroidobacterales; family Steroidobacteraceae; genus 13-2-20CM-66-19. Next base: position 21,374 of record DASYDM010000025.1, on the reverse strand, counting down.
TGACGGAAACCGTGCCGTATCCGCTCAGCCCGTGGCCGGGCGAGCCATAGAGCGATAGAGATCAAACAATAGGGATGAGCGTAGGGGGATCGAATGCCGCTGGACGACGACAAGAAGAAATTGCTGGGCGAATTGCGCATCGACCGCGGGCAGCGCGAGGAATATTCCGAGTCAGGAGGAGGGCGCGGTTCGTGGATCATCGTGACCGTCGTCGTCCTGGTGCTGTTGGCTGGCGGTGGGGCGGCAGGCTGGTGGTACTTCACTCAGGGCAAGAAAGTCGAGATCGAGGAGGTCACCGCCGTGTCTCCGTCCTCCGATCCGGGCGCGACCGCGATTCTCCAAGCGACGGGCTACGTCACCGCCCGGCGCAAGGCGACCGTCTCGGCGCAGATGATCGGCACGCTCAAGGAGGTTCTGATCGAGGAGGGCGAGACCGTCAAGACGGGCCAGGTTCTGGCGCGCCTCGAGGATGACTTTCAGCGCGCTGGGCTGGCACAGGCCGCGGCGCAATTGGCGGCCGCCAAAGCGGCACTCGTGCAATACCAATCGCAGCTCGCTCAGGCGAAACGCGATCTGGTGCGCAACGAGGATCTCGTCAAGCGCAAGCTGGTTTCCGTGCAGGCGGCGGAAACCTCGCAGACCCAGGTAGAGACGTTGCAGGCCCAGGTCGAGGCGCAGTCGAAGCAGGTGGAGCTGGCGCAGGCTTCGCAACGCTCTGCGCAGGTGCAGCTGAACTACACCGTGGTTCGCGCCCCCTTCACGGGCGTCATTACCGACAAGTCGGCCCAGCCCGGTGAGATCGTGTCGCCCAGCTCGGCGGGTGGCGGGTTCACTCGCACAGGCGTCGGCACCATCGTGGATATGGACTCCCTCGAGATCGAGGTCGACGTCAACGAGGCCTATATCAACCGGGTGCAGGCCAATCAGCCGGCGAAGGCGACCCTGGATGCCTACCCGGACTGGCAGATCCCCGCGCACGTCATAGCGATCATCCCCACCGCCGATCGCAGCAAGGCGACGGTCAAAGTGCGCGTGGCCCTGGATCAGAAGGACTCCCGAATACTGCCCGATATGGGCGTCCGGGTGTCGTTCGAGTCCCCGGGCAATGCGGGACAGCCTCCGCCGAAGGGCGTACTCGTCCCCTCGAGCGCGATTGTCACGCGCGACAACAAGACGGTCGTGTTCGTTGTTGACAATGACCGTGTGTCACAGCGTATGGTCACTCCCGGCCAGCCGTTCGGAGATCTGAAGCTGGTCCAGGAGATTCCGGCAGGAACGCGTCTGGTGCGCACCCCTTCGGAGGACTTGAAGGACGGTACGCGGGTGGTCGTGAAACAGGAGTGAGGCAGACAAGGTGGGCAAGCTCGTCGAGATCCGAAGGTTAGCCAAGGTTTACGAGCGCGGTTCACAGAAAGTCGAGGTGTTGCACCATATCGACCTCGACATCGAGGCGCAGGATTTCCTGGCCCTGATGGGCCCGTCCGGATCCGGTAAGACCACCTTGCTGAATCTGATCGGCGGCCTCGATTCCCCCACTGACGGCAGCATCGCCGTCGGCGGGGAACACATTGAACGGCTGGGCGAGGACGCCCTGGCGAAGTGGCGCGCGTCCAACGTGGGCTTCGTCTTCCAGTTCTACAACCTGTTGCCGATGCTCACCGCGCGTCGCAACGTCGAGTTGCCGCTGCTGTTGACCAAACTGTCAACTGCGGAGCGCAAGCGCAAAGCGAGCATTGCCCTGGAGTTGGTCGGCCTGTCGGACCGTGCCCTGCACAAGCCGAGCGAACTCTCGGGTGGTCAGCAGCAGCGTGTCGCCATCGCACGGGCTATCGTTTCGGACCCGCGATTGCTGGTTTGCGACGAGCCGACCGGAGACCTGGACCGTCAATCGGCGACAGAGATCCTGACACTCATGCAGGACCTCAACCGCGACCACGGTAAGACGATCGTCATGGTCACGCACGATCCCAAGGCTGCGGAATACGCACACAAGACCCTCCACTTGGACAAAGGGACGCTCGTCGACAATCCGGAAAGCACCGCGGCGTGAAGTATCTGCATCTCATCTGGGCGGCGCTCATGCGTCGCAAGACGCGCACGATCTTTACGCTGTTCTCCGTGCTGGCGGCCTTTCTCCTCTTCGGGCTGCTGGACTGCGTCAGCAAAGCCTTCGCGAACGTCAGTGGCAGCGTGGCCGGTGTCGATCGGCTGCTGACCGTGTCGAAGGTCAGCTTCACGCTCGCGCTGCCCAAGAGCCTGTACACGCGCATCCAGGCGGTCCCCGGGGTTGCGCAAGTGTCCTACCTGAACTGGTTCGGCGGCGTTTATCAGGACCCGAGCAACTTCTTTCCCAACCAGGCGGTGGCCGAGAACTACCTGGATCTGTTTCCGGAGTGGAAGATGCCGCCGCAGCAGCGCCAGGCGTTCAAGCAGACCCGCACCGCAGCGGTGGTCGGGGAGAGCCTGGCGAAACGATTCGGCTGGAAGGTCGGGGACAAAATCCCGTTGGAAGCGACCATCTTCCCGCAAAAGGGCGGCTCCAACACCTGGACCCTGGATCTGGTGGGCATCTTCCACGTGACCGACCCGAACGCGAAGGGCCAGGAAAACGCGCTGTTCTTCAACTGGAACTATTTCGACGAAGCACGCCAATTCGGCAACGGCAACGTTGGCATCTACGCGGTGAAGCTGGTCGATCGCCGCCAGGCCGATTCGGTGGCGAAAGCCATCGACGCACTGTCGGCGGACTCCGATCACGAAACCAAGACCCAGACGGAGCAGTCCTTCACGGCATCGCTGGTCAGTCAGTTTGCCGATATCGGTCTGATCGTCGGCGGCATCATGAGCGCGGTGTTCTTCACCCTCGTGCTGTTGACGGGCAACACGATGGCGCAGGCCGTCCGTGAGCGAATTCCCGAGCTGGCCGTGCTCAAGACGATCGGCTTCACGAGCAAGAGCGTGCTGGCCCTGCTCCTGGCCGAAGCCGTAGTGCTCCTGGCGTTGGGGGCTGCCGGCGGTCTGGCGATCGCGGGAGTCGTGGTCGTTGCAGTGCGCGGTCAGGTTGGGGGGCAGCTGTCCATACCGCCTGTCGGGTTGGCGATCTGGGGGGAAGGCATTGCGCTTGCCGTCGTGATCGGCCTGGTGGTGGGCGCCCTGCCGGCATTTCGTGGGATGCGGCTGCGCATCGTCGACGCGCTCTCGGGACGCTGAGAATGGCTACGCGCATTGCCTTGTTCGCGGTCCCCATCCTTCTCCTCGCGTTCGCGCCTTGGTGGCTGCTGCTCGCGAGCGTCGTGGTCTTCGTTTTGTTCGTTGCGTTTACGCGGCGCGGACACCAGATCTGGTCCGTTACGCAAATCGGTCTCGCCACCATCCCACAGCGGCTGGGCTCCTCCTCAGTGGTCGTCGTCGGGATCGCGGGCGTGGTGGCCGTGCTAGTGGCGCTACTCGCCATGGCACAAGGCTTTGCCGAAACCTTGAAGCAGACCGGCGGCGACGACACCGCGATCGTCATTCGCGCGGGCGCCCGCACCGAACTGAACTCCGTTCTGGACCACGATACGGCCGTTCTGGTGAGCCAGTCCCCACAGGTGATGCACGATCCGAGCGGTCAGCCGATTGCTTCGCCCGAACTGGTCGTCGTGGCCTCCCTGCCGAAGAAGAGCACGGGCCTCGATGCGAACGTCGAGGTCCGGGGCATAGGAGATCGGGCGTGGGTGTTGCGCCCGAAGGTGCAGATCACCGCCGGACGCAAGTTCAAGCCGGGGCTGCGCGAGCTGATCGTGGGCAAGGATGCGCGGCGCCAGTTCGCCAATGTCGAGCCCGGTGCCTCGATAAAACTCAATAGCCAGGTCTGGACGGTCGTGGGCGCTTTCGATTCCGGCGACGCGTACAACTCCGAGCTCTGGGGCGACACCGATATCGTCGCCTCCACCTATCGGCGTGGCAGCAGTACCACGTCGGTGACGGTTCGATTGACGAGCGCAGGCGCGTTCGATGCTTTCAACGCGGGCTTACAGGCCGACCGCCGGTTGCAGGTGGACGCAAGTACTACGCGCGCGTATTACAACGCGCAGTCGGAAACGATCAGCACCATTATTCGTGTCGTCGGAATTACGGTTGCCATCATCATGGCGATCGGCGCAGTGTTCGGTGCGCTCAACACCATGTATGCGGCGGTCGCAGCCCGGACGCGCGAGATTGCAACGCTGCGCGCCATTGGCTTCCGAGGCACTCCCGTCGTGATCTCGGTGTTGGGCGAGACCGTTGCGCTGGCGCTGTTCGGGGGGATTCTGGGGGCGGGGCTCGCCTGGGCCGTGTTCGACAACTACACCGCCTCCACCCTGGGATCGAACTTCAGCCAGGTCGTCTTCGCGTTCAAAGTGTCGCCCGCACTGCTGTGGCAGGGGCTGAAGTGGGCCTTGCTGATCGGCCTGATCGGCGGACTGTTCCCAGCTCTGCGGGCGGCGAGTCAGCCCGTCACTACAGGCCTACGCGAGCTTTGATACCTGCAGCTTCCCGAGGCTTTCCGGGTCTGCGGTCAGGGTGATCTCGACGATACGCCCGCTCACGACCACGAACTCAAACACCGCTCGCGGCGTACCCCCCGGTGCGAAGACCAATCCGATCGCCCCCTCGACAAGGGCTAGTTGGGCGGCCTGCGCGCGCCCCTCGAATGTCTTGGCAACCGCGTCGGCGCCGCGTATTTCGCGGGCCAGCGCCGGCGCTCCCTTCGCTGCGCGAGCCGCCTGTACTGCAGCGGGGTCGGCTCGCAACACCACATCCGGATCAAGCACGGCGAGCAGCGCGGCAAAGTTGCCTTCTCGCGAGGCTGACAAAAACGCACTGACGATCTCGCGCTGACGAGACTCATCCGGGTCAGGAGCCGGCGAGCCCTGGACGCGCCGCCTGCCGCGACTTGCCAGCTGGCGTGCCGCCGCAGGGGTCCGATTGACGATCGGCGCGATCTCCTCGAACTTCATGCCGAACACGTCGTGCAGCACGAATGCGACCCGCTCCGCCGGGGCGAGCGAGTCCAGCACAACGAGCAACGCGACGCCCATCGAGTCCGCCAACTCCGCATCGGCGGCGGGCTCTTCCAGGTACGTGAATGTTTCCGCGGCATCGGGAGGCAGCGGATCCTCTTTGCGTACCTTGCGTGCGCGAAGCATGTCGAGGCAGATACGTGCGATGACTGTGGTGAGCCATCCGGCGACGTTGTCGACCTCGCCGGGGGCCGTTCGCTGCAATCGCAGCCACGCTTCCTGAACGGCGTCGTCCGCATCGTTCAGGGAGCCCAAGATCCGATAGGCGACCCGCCGCAAATGAGAACGCTGGGCCTCGAATCCGGTCGTGAGTAGGTTTTCTTCGCTCATCGGTCACATTCCTGCGTTTCGCTCCGTCACCCCTTTGACGAATGACGTCAATCGAACGTGACCGGAGGCGATATGCAAGCTCGTATGAAGAATCCCGCAGCCATTGTGCCGGGCGCCCTGGAGGCGATCCAGTCTCTGATCGCCACCGTGCAACAGGGCGGGGCCCCCGCGGCAACGCTGCAGCTGGCTCACCTGCGCGCAAGCCAGATCAACGGCTGCGCACCTTGCGTCGAGGGGGGTGTGCAGCACGCTCGACAGGCAGGAGAGACCCTCGAGCGCTTGTCCGCCATTGCCGTTTGGCGCGAGTCGCAGCGCTTCACGGAGCCCGAGCGGGCAGCTCTGGCACTCGCGGAGGCGATGACTCGTCTCAGCGATCGTGCCGATGCAGTACCGGATGCGGTTTGGGAGGAGGCGGCCCGGCACTTCGATGAGCGGGGGCTCGCAGGGCTGGTGTTGTGGTTGGGGCTCGTGAACCTGTTCAACCGCGTGAACGTTGCCACGCGACAGGTGCCGGGCGCTGCGTGGTAGAGGTCCCGCGCTGATGTTCGTGCTGGCGGGGGATGCTCACTGGATCGTAGCGAGGCGATGCGCCGATGTCGGGTTTGGATTGCCGGTTTCCGATTACTGAGCATCGGATCCCGGCAAACACTCGAGCGGAGGACGCATGACAGGCAATTCGAAGGGGACTCAACGGCTGATGCTGATGGCCTTCTGGCTCATCGAGCCCGACGGCGGCCGCCCGCAGATGCGGTGGCTGGCGGCCGTCAGGTCGAGTCTGCCAACAGATGTCGGGCCTCGAGCAGCGCAGGATGTTCCGCGGCCACCGTGTTGGACAAATGACGCCTTGCGGACTCAAAGGCGGCTCGCGCCTGCACGGAGTCGCCAGACCGTTGCAGCGCCCGGCCTAACGTCAGCCAGGCCAATCCAGTGCGATGCGAGTAAGGCACGCCTCCTTGGAGCAGGACTGCCGTTTTGAGTGCTTCGCGAGCGTCGGCGGCAGATGCGTCGATGCGGCCTAGCAGGAGTTCCGTGTCGGCCTTTCCCAATCGCGCCGTGACGACGTTCGGCCCCATGCTGTGGCTCAGTGCTCGCTCGAAGTCCGCCAATGCGGCGTCCAATCGACCTTCGAGGATGTCCAATCTGCCGTGGCTGAACATCAGGGAGGGAAAGAGCACGCTCGCTTCGTCTGTAAAAACAGCCGGGAGCTTTTCGAATTCCTTCAGATAAGCCGTGGCGGCTGGCGCGTCGCTAACATCGAGGGCAACGCTGACGAGGCCGAGGAGACAGAAGCCGCGGAACCGCGGATTGCCCTGTTCCAGGGCGAGCTGCAGTCCCTGCTGGAACGCGGCGCGCGCTGGCTGGTACCGGCCGGCGATCTCGAGAGATCGGGCCCGATTGGAAACTATAGACGTGGGCGGCGAATTCGTCGGGTTGAGTTCCCGCACGACAGCCAACGCCTCGTCGAAAATGGCGACCGCCCTCAGGGGCATGCCCGCAGCGGCCGCCAAGCGGCCCATGTTGTTTCGGGCGGAGAGGGCCGCGGAGGTGCGGTCGCGGCCGACATCGGCGTAGCGTCGCAATGATTTTTCGAAATACTCACTGGCCAGGCGGGTCTGGCCGGTGATCTCATAGGCTTGTGCGAGCGCGGCCAGAAAGAGAGCTTCGGTGGTGGCCGGCACCTGATCCGCCTGCCCCAACCGCTCGATGGCCTGGCGGGCATCGCGCAGGCCGTCGGCTTCCTTGCCGGAGTCTTCTTCGATGTAGGCGCGATACAACAGACATTCCGCGGCGTTGCGCGGATCCGATTGCAGCTTCCCAAGTTCACCCGTCATGGTCTGTAGCGCGACATCCTTACCGGTCGTGGACCACGTCAGGAAGGCGTGCTTACACAGCAGTTGCGAGCGCAGATCACTCTGCTTCGAAGTACCGAGCAGAGCGAGGGCCTGTCCAATGAGCTGCGCGGCTTTCGGCGACGATCCCATTGCATGATATTGTTCGGCGATCATCGCGAGGACGGCAGCGCGGTTCTCAGGATTGCCGCCTTTGTCCGTCAGGGCGAGGTGCTCGCTACGCGTCAGCATATCGCTGACCGTTACGGGCTTGTTGGACCCTGCCGCTTCAGTGATGACGGTGCCCAGGAAGTCGGTGACGGCGGCGTTGCGAGACGCCAGCGCGACAGCCCGATCTCTCTCCCGCGCGGCACTGTGCCCCTGCCACACTGCAACGAGCGCGCTGGCGACGATCGCCAGCAGCGCCAGCGAGCCCAGGCCGACGGCCACTCTGTGTCGCGACACGAAGCGGCTGAAGTGATACCAGTGACTGTCCGGCCGCGCGCTGACAGGGACCCTGTTGAGATGATTGAGGATGTCCTGTTTGAAGGCGTCGATCGAAAGGTAGCGCTCGTTGGCCCGCTTCTTGAGTGCCTTGAGCACGATGGTGTCCAGGTCCCCGGTCAAGGAGCGGCGCAGCTTGTCCTGCAAAGTTGCGCGCTTTCGCGCTATGGACTCCGAGATCGGCGCCTGGCTCGGTCGCGCCGGGTCCTGCGTCAGGATCGCTTCTTCGATCGCCGCGGCGGTCTGGCGCTTCAATCGATAGGGGCGCTCGCCGGCCAACAGCTCGTACAACACCACGCCGAGGGAATAAATGTCCGATCCTATGCCCAATGCCTCTCCGGCGATCTGTTCCGGGGAGGCGTATTCCGGCGTCAGCATGCGGCCTGCAAACTGAGTCAGTGGTACCGCATAAAACGAAGCCTTGGCGCGGTGGTGCGCGTCCGGTTGGGACTCGGACTCGACCAGCCGATCTGCGCCTTTGGCATCGCCCAGCAGCTTCGCGATGCCGAAATCCAACAGCATCACGCGACCCTGCGGGGTCACCAGGATGTTCGAGGGCTTGAGGTCGCGATGGATGATGAGCTGGGAGTGCGCAAACTGCACCGCATCGAGCACCTGCAGGAACACTCGCAGGCGTTCGCGGACCGGCAGGCACGCGGTGTTGCAATGCGTGTCCAGCGCCGATCCGGTCACATACTCCATCGCCAGATAGGGTTGACCGGATTCGGCGACACCGGCGTCGTAGAGACGCGCGATATTGGCGTGGCTAAGTGCCGCGAGGATGTCTCTTTCCCGCGTGAATCGCTCGGCGAGCTGCAGATTCCGCATTCCCACGTGAGGCAGCTTCAAGGCGAACTGGCGCTTGATCTGTCCGTCGCTGCGTTCGGCGAGCCACACGATACTCGTGCCACCGTGGCCGATCTCCCGAATCAACCTGTAGGGGCCGACTTCCTCGCCGGGTTGATCGGGCAGGGTGGGAGGACGAGGAAGGGCAATCTCCATGAACGCCGCGTGTATTGAGGACACCTCGCTGGGTACGAGCGGCAAGTTCGCGAGAAAGCCACGGGCATCGAGCGCATCGCGTTCTTCAAGGAGCTTGCGCACTTCCGCGGCGACTGCGGGGGTGGTCGCTGCAATCTCGCTGAGCCAGCTCTCACGTATGTCCGGCGGGAGATTCAGCGCCTTGTCCAGGTATGGGGCGATCTGCTCCCAGCCCGACGGGTCCTGCAAGGCAGAGCTCACGTAGCGGTCGCCAGCGCCGGTTCCGGGCTGGTCATCAGTCGGCTCAGGAGCAAACGGGCCTTGTCCCAATCCCGTTGCACCGTCCGCTCCGACACTTCCCACATCCGGGCGATGTCGACGAAGCTGAAGCCGCAAAAGAATTTCAACTCCACGCATTGCGCCAGGCGCCCATCGATGCGGGCCAATTCGTCGAGGGCTTCGTCGAGCTTCTCGAGTTGCGCGTCATCCTCTGCCACGTGCTGCAGCTCCGTCGGCAACGACGTGAACTGGATGTCCCCGCCGCGCTTCCGCGCACTGCGGTTGCGCAAGTGATCGACGATCAAGCCGCGCATCGCCTGAGCCGAGTAGGCGATGAAGCGCGCCCGATCGGAGAAAATCGCGGACTCGCGCGCCGAGAGGCTCAGAAAGGTCTCGTGCAGCAGGGTGGTGGGAGTCAAAGCTGCCCCGCCGTTGCGGCTCAATTCCCGCGCCGCCACGCGGCGCAGTTCCCTGTAGAAAGTCTCGAACAGTACTCCGTTGCCTTCCGCCATCGCGCATCAACCCCCAGCATTGCACTCAAGGACAGTGAGAGGTAATCGTAATCGAGACCCGAAACCCGACATACGATCCGCTGTTCCGCGGAACGCCTCTTTGCACCTGACGCTTCGCGCGCCCGGAACATCAACCTCGAGCGTTCCTGTCGTCTTCTGCGGTTCCCCTTCGATTCAGTGAGCGGTTTCAGAAATCACCGCTCGGGAGGGCATAGAGTGAACCGCGATTGTGTAACCCAGACTATCGTCTTGCGTCTCATCGGGAAGCCGACGCTCGGCCTTCTGATGCTCGCCGCCATTACGGGGACCGGCTCGGCGCAGACGGTGACGACTCCTGATTCGTTCAGGCCGTCCCCCCGGGCGGTCGACCCGGGAGCCCGCCCGGTGGGCAATTTCACCGCCAACGTCAAAGGCGCGATTTTCAACACGGCCATTCCCGATTCGTTCCAGCCCCTGGACGCGGACGGTAACGGTGCCGGCCGGCAGCTGCCTCAACTGACGCCGGACCAGAAGGCTTTCTGGTTCGCCACGATCCCCATCTTTGCCCAGGAGGCCACGGTCGACGGCGCAATGGATCCGAAGACCACCAATCCCACCATCGCGGGTCTCGGTCCGGCCTTCAACGGCAGCAGCTGCGCGATGTGTCATGCGTTTCCGGCGATCGGCGGCACCAGCCCGGCCAGCAATCCCCAGGTTGCACTGGCCACGGTCAATGGAGCGCAGAATGCCGTGCCCCCGTTCATCACCCCGCACGGTCCGGTACGGGTGGCCCGTTTCGTAGCGCCCGCGGGCGACGGGTTGCCTGGCGGAGCCGTACGCCCGCTGTTCAGCATCCAGGGGAGGTTTGACGCGCCGATGGGTTGCCGACTGGCGCAGCCGGATTTCCCGGTGCAGCTTCTGCGGCGCAACGTCGTGTTCCGCATTCCGACACCGACGTTCGGCGTCGGGTACATGGAAAACACATCGGACGAGACGCTGCGCGCGAGCTTCCAGAGCACGCAGTTCCTGCGTGCCCGGCTGGGGATCGCCGGTCATTTCAACACCAACGGCAACGACCAGACCATCACCCGATTCGGCTGGAAGGCGCAGAACAAATCCCTGCTGCTGTTTTCGGGGGAGGCGGCGAACGTCGAAATGGGCCTCACAAACGAGATCTTCCCGAACCAGCGCGTCGGCGGCAGCAATTGCGGCGGTCACCCGTTGTCGGAGGACATCACCAACATCGTTGCACCGGCGGTCCCCGCTGCGGGCGAGGTCGCTTCACTCGTCAGCTCCGATATCGTGAACTTCGGCGCCTTCATGCGGCTGAACGCCGCTCCGAGCCAGTGTGCCTTCGACAGCGGTGTCGACAGCACCGGCGCCGCTCTGTGCACACCGTTCGTGAAGAGCGCCAAGGCTGGCAGCATCGCCAACGGCCAGGCGCAATTCAGATCGGTGGGCTGCGCGGCTTGCCACACCGAGACGCTGACTACCGAGGCCTCCGCATTCGGATCGTTGAACAAGGCGACCTACCACCCGTATTCGGATCTGGCGCTGCACGCCATGGGGCAAAATCTCGCCGACGGTGTCGTTCAGGGGGCCGCCGACGGCGACGAGTTCCGTACGGCGCCGCTGTGGGGGGTGGGGCAGAGGATCTTCTTCCTCCATGACGGCCGGACCAGCGATCTGCGCGAGGCCATCGCGGCGCACCAGAGCCAGGGTTCCGAGGCCAATGGCGTGATCCGCAATTTCAGCGACCTGTCGGAAGCCCAGAAACAGGACGTTCTGAACTTCCTGCGTTCGCTGTAAGAGCGAAGCCCGGTAGTCGTCGTGCACTCCCCAGCACGGCGATTACCGGTCAGGGCCTAACCGAACCGGAGGGCGTCGCACAGCGTTACGACGTCTTCCTCCGCCTGGTCCCAGGACACGACGAACCGGGCGTCACCGGCTGCCTCGGACCCCCAGTCGTAGAAGGAGAACCCGCTGTTGCGCAGCGACTGCTTCCGCTGCGCGCCCAGATGCAGGAAGACCTCGTTGGCTTCCACGGGAAACATGAGGGCCGCGCCTGCAGACTTGCCGATTCGCTGGGCGAAGCTGTTGGTGCGCTTGGAGTTGCGGAGCCATACGCCGGTTTCGACGTAAGCGAGGAGTTGGGCAGAGACGTAGCGTGACTTGGACAGGAGGTGTCCGGCGCGCTTGCGGCGGAACTCGAAGTCCCGCACGAGCTCCTTGTCGAAGAACACCACGGCCTCGGCTCCCATCGCGCCGTTCTTGGTGGCGCCAAACGACAGGACGTCGACTCCGGCCCGCCAGGTGATGTCACCGGGATCGCAATTCAGGAAGGCGACGGAGTTGGCGAAGCGCGCGCCGTCCATGTGAACCTTCATGCCGCGCCGATGCGCGACCTCGCTGATGGCAGCGATTTCAGCTGGGCGATAGGTCGTGCCGTACTCCGTCGCCTGGGTCAGCGAGACGACCGACGGTTGTACCGTGTGAAGGTGTACCGGGTGGGCGTCCAGCGCAGAGGCCAGATCAGCGCCCGTAACCTTCGCCAGTTCGCCCTTCAACAGCGTAAGTTGGGCGCCCCCGGTGTAGAACCCTGGCGCACCGCACTCATCGCGTGCGATGTGGGCCTCCTCGTGTGCATAGATCTCTCCGTAGGGCGGGCAGAGAGTAGACACACTGAGCGAGTTGGCAGCGGTCCCGGTGGCCACGGCGAAAGCGCGAACCTCGGTGCCGAAGAAGCCGCTGAGCACGGCGTCGAGTCGCTGTGTCCACCGATCGTCCCCGTAGGCCTTCTCGAGCGCCCGGTTGGCGGAAACCAGTGCCTCGAGGATTTCAGGGCAGGCGGTTGCGGTGTTGTCGCTGAAAAACTTCACTACTCGATTCTCCAGCGGAAAGACCAGGCGCCAAAAAAGAGAAACACGATGGCGGTGATGGCGAGGTAGGCCAGGTGCGGGGCGATCTCGCTCAACCCGGCCCCGTCGATCATGATGCCGCGTGCGGCCTGAAGCAGATGGGTGAGGGGGAAGACGTCCGCGACCCACTGGATCCATTTCGGCGAGCCTTCCAGCGAGAACCAGATGCCCGACAGCAACATCATCGGCCAGGTCAGAAGATTGAGCAGGCCGCCCACCAGTTCCTCGCTCGCGAAGCGCGAAGCGATGGTGAGGCCGAGCGCAATCATCGAGAGCGAAGCGGTGACGAGCACGATGAAGAGCAGAGTCAGGCTACCCACTGTGTGGAAGTGGATGATCGCGCCGACGCCGATGTAGAGAATGCTCGTGACCAGCAGGGTCAGGACCAGGCGCGACAGTACCTGTGCCGAGAGAAACTCGAACGCGGTGAGCGGAGTGGCGTGCAAACGCTTCAGGAAGCCGTTCTTGCGATACCGCAGCACGACGTAGCCGACGCCGAACAGGCAGCTGAACATCAGGTTCATGCCCAGGATGCCCGGAAACAGCCAGTCGACGTAGCGGATCGCAGCGCCGGTGACGGGTTGCCGTTTCGCGCCCGGCGTCGAGGACAGCAGCAGCTTCTCGACGATGTATCCCTTGGGCGAGTCGGTGTTGACCCAGTACAAGGGGGCGGGCTGCGCCTTCAGATTGACCAGCAGGTCGATCTGCTGGTGGGTGATCTTGCGCAGGCCGTCGTCGAGTCCGGTGATGGACACGAAATCGACGTAGTGCTCCGCCAGGAACGGGTGGGATTTCCGGTCGATGGCGGGAGGGTCGCCCGACGGTGCGGGAGCAGGGCGCGCCGAGGCGGCGAACGTGCCGGTCGTGGTCGCCGTGCTGACTAGCGCCGGGGGCGTGAGCACACCGACCTTGAACAGCGGCCGCTCCGGCCCACCGAATACGAAGCTCATGCCGACGATCAGGGTCACCGGCATGATCAGTGTGAAGATCATCGTCCCGCGATCGCGCACGAACTCGAGGTTCCGAGCGTGCCATACGGCCAGAATCCGCTTGATCACGCGCGCAACTCCTTCCCGGTGAGTTCGAGAAAGAGATCTTCCAGGTTTGGCGGCCGAATGCGCAGGCTCTGCAGCGGGACGTGCGCATCCATCAGGGTTCGCAGCGTGGTGTCCAGGTCGTTGGTCGTGATCTCGATCCGGTCGGTGGCGTCGATCACCTTCAGCGGCAGTGCGCGCGCGCTTTCAGGAAACTCCTGTTTCGGCAGCTCGAGCAGCACTTCTGCGAAGTGCTCGCGCAACAACTGCTTCGGGGTGCCCTGCGCAATGATCCGGCCCTTGTCCATGATGGCGATCTCATCGCACAGCAACTCCGCTTCCTCCATGTAGTGGGTCGTCAGGAGGATGGTCTTGCGACGGGCTTTGATGGACTGGATGAGCTCCCAGAAATTGCGCCGCGCCTGGGGGTCGAGGCCGGTCGTCGGCTCGTCCAGGAACAGCATGGCCGGGTCGTTCACCAGTGCGATGGCCAGTAGCAGCCGCTGCTGCTGCCCGCCGGAGAGCTTCCGGTTGTCGCGCGCGGCAAGTTTCTCGAGCGCGCACAGTTTGATGATCTCCTCGACATCCAGACCGCGGTCGTACAAGCCCCGGAACATGGCCAGGCTCTGTCGAACCGTCAGGAAGTCCTGCAGGGCGGTCTTCTGGAAGAGAATGCCGGCGTCCTCGCGGAATCGCGGTCCCAGGGGCTCGCCGCGATACAGGACCTGGCCGCGCGTCGGCGCGAGGATTCCTTCCATCATCTCGATCGTGGTGGTCTTGCCGGCTCCATTCGGTCCCAGCAGACCAAAGCAGATGCCTTCCGGGACGCGGAAGGAAACGCCGTTGACGGCGGTCACCGCCCCGTATTCCCTGACCACCTCGCGTACCTCGAGGATGGCTTCTGTTGCGGCCATTCGTGCGACTCCCCGACCCGTGTTCATTTTCCACGACCGACGCGGAATGCTAGCAGGAAGCGGCCGGCGGCGTGCCGTGGCGGGTCGATGCACCTCCAAGACGGGCCTTGGGCACCACCACATGCGCAGGGAATGACGCCCTCACACTGGTATGATCACTCGCAATGCTTGAGATCGTTACGCCCCAGTTGCCGCTCTGGTCCGACAAGGATGCGACAGAAGGTTGGCTCGTGCGTGAGAGCGAACGCGCGCGGCGGCTCACCGTTCGCGTTTTTCACAGCGGACGTGTTGAAGTCGTCGTGCCGTCGCGTACAGCGCCGCACACTGTCGAGAGATTTCTCGAACGCCATCGAGGATGGATCGAGCGCAAGCGCGAAGAAGCCAAGAAGCGCGCCATTCCGCCGGCTCCATTTCCACCTCCGCGCATCGAGCTGGCGGCCTGCAACGAGAGCTGGCGCCTGCACCTATCCGGAGGCGCCCATCGAGTGCGGCTGCAGCAGGCGGGTGACGGTCTGCTGATTCTGAGTGGCGACACTTCCGACGGGCATGCCGTTCGACTTGCGCTGCGACGCTGGCTGACCGAGCGAGCAACGGATGTTCTCGCGCCCGCGCTCGCCGCGTGCGCTCGCGAATGCGGATTCGAATTCGAGCGCGTTCTGGTTCGCCGCCAGCGCACGCGTTGGGGTAGCTGCTCCACGAGGGGCACGATCAGCCTCAACGGCTGCCTGATGTTTCAGCGCCCGCAGGTCGTGCGCTATCTGCTGATTCACGAGCTGGTGCACACCCTTCACATGAATCACTCACAGCGATTCTGGCAGCGGGTGGAGCGTCATTGCCCGCAGTACTCGGCGCTGGATCGCGAGTTGCTGGACGGCTGGCGCAGGGTCCCGCAGTGGGTGTTTGGAGAGGACCTCACTCCGTGAGCGACCCCGGAAAGGAAGATGACACGCCGCCTTCGCGGATCGACCTCTCAGATGAGAAAGTGCACTGGGAGCTAGGCTCCTCTCTCTCCTACGGCGAATACCTGCAGCTCGACAAGGTCCTGGATGCGCAGAAGCCGCTGACCTTCGAGCACGACGAGATGATGTTCATCATCGTCCACCAGAATTCCGAGCTCTGGATGCGACTGATGCTGCACGAGATCGACAGCGTGCTCAGCTGCGTTCAGCGCGACAACCTCGACCCCTCGTTCAAGAGTCTCACCCGGGTCGCGCTCGTTCAGACACAGCTGATCGCGATCTGGGACGTGCTGTCGACGATGACACCGTTCGACTATTCGGCCTTCCGCAACGCGCTGGGGCGCTCTTCGGGTTTCCAGTCCTTTCAGTACCGGATGCTGGAATTCAAGCTCGGGAACAAGAATCCCGACATGACCGTCGTGCACAAGCGCGACCCGAAGGCCCATGCGGCGCTCGAGGCGGCCCTGGCCGCCCCGTCGCTCTACGATGAGGTGCTGCGGCTGTTGAGCCGGCGGGGCTATGGGATTCCC
The DNA here is from genome assembly GCA_036499585.1 of Steroidobacteraceae bacterium. Taxonomy (GTDB): domain Bacteria; phylum Pseudomonadota; class Gammaproteobacteria; order Steroidobacterales; family Steroidobacteraceae; genus 13-2-20CM-66-19. The sequence continues at coordinate 5,560 of DASYDM010000025.1, read as the reverse complement.
GACGACTACGTGGTTCGCGACTTCAGGGAGCCGTACCGCGCCAGCAAGCAGGTCGCGGGCGCCTGGCTGGGCGTGTACCACAATGCCGGGAAGGACTGGGATCTGTACGAGCTGGCAGAGCGCCTGGTCGATTTGGACCATAAGTTCCAGCTGTGGCGCTTCCATCATCTGAAAACGGTGGAACGCATCATCGGTTACAAGCCCGGTACGGGCGGTACTGGCGGTGTGTCCTATCTGGCCAAAGCGCTCGACCTGAGGCTCTTCCCGGAGCTGTGGCAGGTCCGGACGTCGATGTAAGAGCTTTCAGCCCTCGCCCAGCAGCGCCTTGAGGCGCCCCAAGGCCTGGTCCCACTGGCCGCAGATCTGGTCCAGGTACCGCCGACTCTGCTCCAACTGAGAGGGCTCGAGCTTCCACACCCGCTCGCGGCCCAACCGAACACCCCGAACGAGTCCGGCGTCCTGCAGAACATCCAGGTGCTTGGTAATCGCCTGGCGCGTGACGTCGGAGCCAGCCGTGAGCCGGGTGATCGACAGCGGACCGCCGGAGCAGAGGCGGGAGACGATCCGCAGCCGCGTCTCGTCCCCCAGTGCCGCGAAGACCTTGGCTCTAACCGCCGACATACTTTTGCACGTTGGTCAGCTGAATGGCCCAGCCCTCGGTATTGCCGCGGTACGCCTTCTCGCGACGATCGGGGGGCACCTGGTCGAAACCAGACTCGGTGATCTTGAGTAGGGTCCCGCCGGCTGGGGTGTCCTCGAGCTCGAACACGACGAGCGTCGTGGGCTCCTTGGAGTAGTCGCGATTCGTGTCGACGGCGTTAGGAACCCAACGCCACGCAAACACACGCTCGGGCTCCATTCGTTCCACGGTTATGTCGAACTTCAGGTGCTCGTAGCCGGGGTGGAGGACGTTACCGCTTGCACGCGCACCCTGGACAAACCTGCCGGGGAGGGCGACGCGGAACCATTCGCCAAATTCCTTCGTGTCGGTAAGGGCCTGCCAGACGCGCTTGCGCGAGGCCTTGAGGACAATCTGCTTTTCGATGCGATCAGTGCTCGAGCTCATGGGCAACCTCCTGGTTGCATATTAGAGTTGCCGGGAATTAAATGCAACCGGAAGGTTGCGCGTGAGGTCGCGCTACGGCTGACGCCACCAGGCCGCTGGGACGTGCCCGGCCGCGATACCATGGGTTACGGACAGCGCATCTGAAAGGCAACCTCATGCACCACTCCCGGCTGTGTGCCGTGTTGATCGACTGCAAAGCCTCCGATCTGGAAGGGGCCGCGGATTTCTGGGGCGAGGCACTGGGCCGCCCTGTGAATCGGGACCATCCGGGTAGTCGTGGCAACTACCTCATGTTGGAGGATCAGCCCGATGAGCCCATCGTGCAGGTCCAGCGAGTGGACCACGAAAGCCGAGTGCACATCGATATCGAGACGGACGATATCGCCGCCGAGGTGGCGCGGCTGTCGAAACTCGGCGCTCAGGTTGTGGAGCGCCTCGAGCGTTGGGTCGTGATGGAGGCGCCGACAGGCCAACGCTTCTGCGTCGTGAGGGTGCAGCGGCCCGGTTTTCCCAAGAACGCGCACAGATGGGACTAGATTGGGCCCGGCCCCGGCCGGCGGCCCGTCAGGTCCAGGAGACTGAATTCACGCCGAGTCTCTGCGCTTCGGCCCGGGCGGAGGCGGAACCGTTGACCAGGTAGCCGTGATCGGCGAGCCGTAGGTGCGGAAGATCGCTTCCGGCGTTGCCGTACGCGAAGGTGGTGAAGCCGGGATACCTCTTCCGCAATGCTTCGAAGCACCGGGCCTTCTCCTCACCGCGGCGGTTCGGAGTGTTGACGCGTCCGTCCAGGCGATCCCCGTTCCAGCGCACACCGGTGCAGATGACCTCGTCGAATCCCAGTGCACGCCCGATGTCCGGGACGTAGAGGTCCGTGCTGGCGCTCATCAGGACCAGCTTGTCGCCGTTGCGGTGGTGCAGGGCAATCTTCGCGACGGCGTCGTCAAACAGTCCGTCGCGCAACAGCGCCGGCACGAATCGTTGGTTCCAACTCTCGAGCTGCGAGCGCGTCGCGCCACCCAGGGTCCAATGAATCAACGAACCCTTCAGTCCCCCCCGATCAATCACCTTCAACGCGTACAGGGGGAGTGACGGGGTCACGGCGAGCAGTCCCAGCCAGCGCCAGGACGCCGGCCCCAGAAAGCCGGCGATGTAAGGCACGAGGGTGTCTCGACGGGAGATCGTCCCGTCGAGATCAAAGACCGCGAGTTGCACGCGAAGGTGTCTCGTGTGGTGGGGCCAGGGGCGGCGCTACGGGGTGGGGCCCACCGCGCACGCGGGGCCCGCGCCGCGCCGTGGGCGCCCTCAGGCCGCCCGTCCGGGTGCTGCCAACTGTCTCAACACGTACTGCAGGATACCGCCGTGGCGGAAGTAGTCGCGCTCCTTGGGAGTGTCGATTCGAACACGCGCCTTGAAGACGATCAGCTTGCCGCCTCCCGGAGGCGTCGCAGTGACGGACACTTCCTTGGCGCTCGCATCGCCCAGGCCCGGGATGTCGAACACTTCCTTGCCGGTGAGACCCAGCGACTGCGGGTTCTCCCCAGCCAGGAACTGCAGCGGCACCACACCCATCCCGATCAGATTGGAGCGGTGAATGCGCTCGAAGCTCTCGGCGATCACGGCCTTCACGCCCAGCAGCATGGTGCCCTTGGCGGCCCAATCGCGGGAGGAGCCGGTTCCATACTCGCGACCCGCCAGAATCACCAGCGGGGTGCCTTCCTTCTTGTAGCGCATCGCGGCGTCGTAGATCGACATCTGCTCGCCGCTGGGCAGGTGGACGCTCACGCCGCCCTCGACGCCCGGAACCAGCAGGTTGCGGAGCCGGATGTTGGCGAACGTGCCGCGCATCATCACCTCGTGGTTGCCGCGGCGCGCGCCGTAGGAGTTGAAATCGACGGGCTGTACACCCTGCTCGATGAGGTATTTCGCGGCCGGGCTGGTCTTGGAGATGTTGCCTGCCGGGGAGATGTGATCGGTCGTGACGGAGTCGCCCAGGACTGCCAGAGCACGGGCACCGCGAATGTCGCTGAGCGCCGGCGGCGTCATGGTCATGCCGTCGAAGTAGGGCGGATTCTTGACGTAGGTCGACTTCTCGTCCCAGGTGTAGCGTTTGCCGGCCGGGATCTTGATGCTCGACCAGTTCTCATCGCCCGTGAACACACGGGCGTAGCTCTGGCGGAACATGTTCGAGTCGATCGACGTCAACAGCACTTCCTGCACTTCCTGGTCGCTCGGCCAGATGTCCGCCAGCATCACCGGCTTGCCATCCTTGCCCGTCCCCAGGGGTTCCTTCGTCAGATCCAGATCGAGCGTGCCGGCCAGGGCGTACGCGACGACCAGCGGCGGCGAGGCGAGGAAATTCATGCGCACTTCGGGATGCACACGGCCCTCGAAGTTGCGATTGCCCGACAGGACGGAACAGGCGACGAGATCACCGGCTTTGACGCCGGCGGAGATCTCGGGCTTCAGGGGGCCGGAGTTGCCGATACACGTCGTGCAGCCGTAGCCGACGATGTCGAAGCCGACGGCCGCCAGGTCACCCAACACGCCGGCTTTCTGGAAGTAATCGGTTACCACGCGCGATCCGGGCGCCAGGCTGGTCTTCACCCAAGGTTTGGCCTTCAGCCCCTTGGCGTGAGCCTTACGGGCGAGGAGGCCGGCACCCAACATCACCGATGGGTTGGACGTGTTGGTGCAGCTGGTGATGGCCGCAATGAGGACCGCGCCATCCTTCAGGTCGAAGGTCTGACCGTCCACCGAGACGCTGGCAGTGCCGCGTGCGCCGGGGGTCTTGGCCGCCCGCTCCTCGGCGGGCTTCTTGACGCTCTGCTGGTAAATGCTCTTGGCGGACTTCAGCGGGACCCGGTCCTGCGGGCGCTTAGGCCCTGCGAGGCTGGGCTCGACCTGGCCGAGGTCCAACTCGAGGACGTCGGTGTACTGCGCGGGCTTTTCGCCCTGAGTGCGCCACATCCCCTGCTTCTTCGCGTACGCCGCGACCAGGTCGATGCGCTCCTGCGGGCGACCGGAGAGCTCGAGGTAACGGATCGTCTCTTCGTCGATCGGGAAGATGCCGCAGGTGCTGCCGTACTCGGGCGCCATGTTGGCGATGGTTGCACGATCGGCGAGCGGCAGATTGGCGAGGCCGTCGCCGAAGTACTCGACGAACTTGTCCACCACGCCCTTTTTACGGAGCATCTCCACGACAGTCAGGACCAGGTCGGTTGCGGTGGCGCCGGGTTTGAGCTTGCCCGTGAGCCGGAATCCGATGACCTGAGGAATCAACATCGTCACGGGCTGACCGAGCATGGCCGCTTCGGCCTCGATGCCGCCGACGCCCCAGCCGAGCACGCCCAGGCCGTTGATCATCGTCGTGTGCGAGTCGGTTCCCACGAGTGTGTCGGGGTAGGCTTGCAGGGCGCCGTTCGTGTCGGCGTCGAAAATCACGCGGCCGAGATATTCCAGGTTGACCTGGTGGACGATGCCGGTGTTCGGCGGCACCACCTTGAAGTTGCGGAAGGCCGTCTGACCCCAACGCAGAAAGGAGTAACGCTCGCCGTTGCGTGCGAACTCGATCTTGTTGTTGGCCGCCAGGGCACCCGGGCTGCCGTACTCATCCACTTGCACCGAGTGGTCGATGACGAGCTCCGCGGGGGCCAGCGGGTTCACCTTTTCCGCGTCGCCACCGAGTTTCACGATGGCGTCGCGCATCGCCGCGAGGTCGACGACACACGGCACGCCGGTGAAGTCCTGAAGGATCACGCGGGCCGGAGTGAACGCGATTTCGTATGACGGAGTCGCTGCCGGATCCCAGTTCAGGAGGGCTTCGATGTCCGCGCGCGTGACGTTGACGCCGTCCTCGAATCGCAGCAGGTTCTCCAACAGGATTTTCAAGGAGAAGGGCAGGCGCTCCGCGTTGAGCGACTTCAGCGCCGCGAGACTCAAGATGTCGTATTGCTGTGCGCCTACCTTGAGCGTCGTTCGTGCTTTGAAGCTGTCGGTCATGACCCCTCCATCGAAAGAAGTGAATTATAAGTGATTCCGCGCGCCGCGTTGCCAAGCACGCTGTTGAAGCGATTTGCAATGATTCCGCCGCCGAGACAACGCTCGCCCCGATAGAACACGGCGTACTGGCCGGGCGTCACCGCCCGCGTGGAGCGCGCCAGCTTTACGCGCAATTGCGTGCCGCCGTCGCCGACCTGGCAGACAAGATCCGCCTGCCGGTAGCGCGTTTTGACGGAGCATTGCAGCGGCAGCGCGGATGCATCGCCCGGATCGATCCAATGCATTTGTTCGACGCCGAATTCATCCGACATCAGCAACGGGTGGTTCTGATCCTGAACCACGATGAGCGCATTGCGCACAGTGATTTTGTCGGCCACGTACCACGGAGCGGCCGCGGCGCCCGCGCGTCCTCCGACGTTGAGCCCGGAGCGCTGCCCGAGCGTATACAAGCAAAGACCACGGTGCTCGCCGACGATCCGACCCTCCGCGGTCTCG
>DASYDM010000024.1:0-1511 GCA_036499585.1 Steroidobacteraceae bacterium | reverse complement strand
GCTCGTCACGCAGCTGTTCGGCTCCTGGATCCGGCCGGTCTGGCTCGTCATTCCGCTGGCCGCGATCCCGTTCGCTGCGGCCCACACCCAGTACTTGGGCTGGGCAACCGCCGATGTCGCCTTCTTCGCGCTGACCGCGGGCTTCGTCACCTGGCGCACCGGTGGCATCGAGGCGGGTATCGCCTTGCACGCGGTCAACAACACGGTCGCCTTCTTGACCCTGGCGACGAGTCTCGGCGGAACGACGTCGACGAGTTCGACATCCACCGGGGATCCGTGGTCGCTCTCCGTGACGATCGTCACCTTCGTGGCCTACGCATGGTGGGTCGATCGCGCGGCGCGGAAACGCGGCATCCAGAACCGGCTGGTGCCTCGGGCGTCTGCCATCACAGCCGACCCGGTGGGGTCGAACACACTCATGAGGGGTGAATGAACGTGGTCGTTCTTGAACCAGCAGCCAGGGACCTCGCCGCCGGAGACGCAAACCCGCCCTTCGCCTACCAACTGCCGCTCGCGGTGGCTCGCGCGGGCCTGGATCAACTGCAGTCAGGTCCCGCGGAGCGGCCCGATGCAGACATCATCGACCTCGACGAGGTGGCCGGCCCCAACGGCACGGTGCCGGTGCGCATCATCCGCCCTCGAGGCAGCTCGGGACCGCTGCCGGTGATCCTGTATCTCCACGCGGGCTGGGCGTTTGGCGACGTCGGAACCCACGATCGACTCATGCGCGTCTTCGCCGAAGGCGCTCAGGCCGCCATCGTCTTCCCGAGCTTCAGCTTGTCGCCGGAGGTCAGGTATCCGGTAGCGATCGAGGAGGTCTACGCGACGGCTCAGTGGATCCAGTCGAACGGCGCCCAGCACCGGTTGGACAGCTCCCGGGTGGCGATCGCGGGCGACAGCGCGGGCGGAAACATTGCGACCGTGGTGTCGATGATGGTCAAAGAGCGCGGCATCACGCCGTTCGTGCACCAGTTGATGTTCTATCCCGTGCTCGACCCGACCTTCGACCGGCCCTCCTTCGCGGAGTTCGCGTCTGGCTACCACATTCCCCGCGAACACATCATGTGGTTGTGGGATCAGTACCTGCCCGATCTCGCCCGCCGTGCTGAGCCGTGGGCCTCCCCGCTGCGGGCGACGAAGGAGCAACTCAGCGGGTTGCCGCCTGCCACGATCATCACGGCAGAGGCCGATGTCGTGCGCGACGAAGCCGAGGCGTACGCCGGGTTGCTTCGGGATGCCGGCGTCGACGTGACGGCGGTGCGCTACCTCGGCACGATTCACGACTTCATGCTTGTCGACGTGCTCCGGCACACCAACGCCGCCCGCGCGGCGGTCACGCAAGCCATCGCGGTCTTCCGCTCGGCATTCGAGCGGGAATAGCTGATACGTCATCCGGTTGACCTTGATATGAGCGAACCGATCAAAGTGGATGTCTGGAGCGACATCGCCTGCCCGTGGTGCTTCATCGGCAAGCGCAAGTTCGAGGCGGGCGCTGCACAGTTCGGCGGCGA
>DASYDM010000023.1:0-16697 GCA_036499585.1 Steroidobacteraceae bacterium | reverse complement strand
GTGAGCTCGAACATTTTCACCCAGCCGGAGGTCGCCACCGTCGGCTGGTCGCAGAAGCAGATCGAGGAGGGGATCGCGCAGGGTGACATCTACAAGCTGCCCCTGGCGTCCAACCCGCGCGCCAAGATGATGGGCATCAAGGACGGCTTCGTGAAGATCTTCGCCCGCACGGGATCGGGCACGGTGATCGGCGGCGTCATCGTCGCTCCCAAGGCCAGCGACCTCATCCTGCCGATCTCGTTGGCGGTCGAGCATCGCCTGACCGTCGACCAGCTCGCCCGCGCCTTCAGCGTCTACCCCTCACTGTCGGCATCGGTGACGGATGCGGCCCGAGCCATGCACATCGTGGGCTGATGCGTCGTTCGGCAGCGGTCGGCTGCTAGTGCGTCATCGTCGCGGCGACCAGGGGCGCATCCTGCCCCGGGAACAGGCAGGCGCTCTCATGTCCTGGAGCTCCGTATGCTTCGAGAGAAGGATCCACCGTGTGGCAGATCTCCTGGACCCGAGGACACCGTGTGCGAAAGTGGCACCCGGATGGAGGGGAAGCCGGATTGGGCACGTCACCGGTGAGCACTATCCGTTCTGAATGGCCACGGAGCGCCGGGTCAGGAACGGGCACGGCCGACAGCAGCGCCTGCGAGTACGGGTGTGCGGCATTGGTGTAGACGTTCTCCTTCTGACCTGTCTCCACCACCCGCCCGAGGTACATCACCGCGACTCGATGCGAGATCTGACGGACAACGGCGAGATCGTGCGCGATGAACAGATAAGCCAGGCCGAGTTCCCGTTGCAAGTCCATCAGGAGGTTGATCACTTGCGCCTGAATAGACACGTCCAGGGATGAAACCGGCTCGTCGAGGATCAGCAGGTCGGGATTTAGCGCGATTGCACGGGCGATCCCAATCCTCTGCCGCTGCCCGCCGGAGAACTCATGGGCGTAGCGGGTGGCATGTTCGGGTCGGAGACCGACCAGTTCGAGCAGTTCATTGACCCGGGCTCGACCGCGTGCGCCGCGGTACTCCTGATGGATCTGCAGAGGCTCCGCGATGATCTCCCGTACCGACATTCGCGGATCGAGCGAGGCGTACGGGTCCTGGAACACCATCTGCATGTCGCGCCGCACCTCGCGCAATTGACTGCGTTTCAGATGAGTGATGTCGCGGTTCTTGAACTCGATTCTGCCATCAGTGACGTCGATGAGTCGCATGATGCTCTTGCCCGTGGTGGACTTGCCGCAACCGGATTCTCCGACCAGGCCCAGGGTCTCGCCTTTGTGCAGCACGAGGTCGACTCCGTCCACGGCCTTCACCGCCCCGACCTGACGGCCCAGGACGCTGGACTTGATCGGGAAGTAGGTCTTGAGGTTCTCGACGCGCAGGACTTCGGGGGCGGATGACAGTAACACTGCCTGCCCGCCGGCTGCTCGAGGGCGGTCGCGGACGTCGCCCCCGTTGTTGCTGATTCCGGTTCGCGGTTCGGAGGGACGCGCGGCGAGCAACTCGATGTCGACGGCCTTGCGGTACGCCGGCACCTCGTCGGCGAAATGACACGCCGATTGTTCTCCCTCGTTCCCGGTCAGCTCCGGAATCGATGTGACGCAGATCGACCGGCCGTTCTGGAGGCGGCATCGAGGGTGGAATGCGCAACCAGACGGTTTGTCGATGGCGCTGGGCGGGGAACCCGGGATGGTCAAGAGCCGGTCAAGGGATGTCGTCAGCCGTGGCAAGCTCGCCAGCAGTCCGACGGTGTACGGGTGCGTCGGGTTCGCGAAGATCTTGGTGGCCGGACCCTCTTCGATGATTCGACCGGCGTACATCACGACGACACGCTGGGCGAACTCGGCGACGATGCCGAGATCGTGTGTAATCAACACGGTCGCCGAATTCGTTTCACGTTGCGCCAGTTCGAGCACATCGAGGACCTGTGCCTGGATGGTGACGTCCAGAGCCGTTGTCGGCTCGTCGGCGATGAGGATGCTCGGCCCATTCGCGATGGCCATGGCGATCATCGCGCGCTGACGCATCCCACCCGAGTACTGATGGGGATACTGGGCGGCCCGGCTTTCGGGGTCCGGCACGCCGACCAGTTCGAGCAGTTCGATCGCCCGGTGCCGGGCTCTCAGCCGCGAGATGGACGAGTCCTTGACCCGTATCGCCTCGACCAGCTGATTCCCGACTTTCACAACGGGGTTCAAGGACGACATGGGGTCCTGAAAAACCATGGCGATGTCGCGGCCTCGCAGGGCCCTCAGCTCCGCCGGAGACATCGTCCTCGTGTCAACGCCTCGATAGAGGATCTCGCCGTTGACGATCCGTCCGGACGACTGACTGACCAGACCGAGGATCGACATCGCTGTCACGCTCTTCCCGGAGCCCGACTCGCCGACGACACCGAGGGATTCGCCTGGGTAGAGGTCGAAGCTGACTCCGTCGACGGCGTGAACGGTGCCGGCGAGGGTATCGAACTCTACGACCAGATCCCGGACGGAAAGGATGGGTTCTATCATGCGCGCTCCTGGATGCCGACGGGCAGGATGTCAAGCTTGAAGAGAGCTCTGGCGTTGCCGCCGAGCATCAACTCGGTCTCCGTCTCGTCCAGTCCGATCTTCTCGGGCGCCAGGAAATACTGATGGTCCGACATTTCGAACGGGCAATCGCTTCCGGCCAGAACGTGGTCAACGCCCACGAGATCGATCAGGTAGCTCAGCGCCGAGGGCTCGAATACGACCGAATCATAGAAGAACCACCGGGCGTAGTCGATGGGCGCTCTCGTGCTGTCGAGGCCGTTCCACACCCGGTTGCCATGCACGACTCTTCCGTACTGGTAGGGCAAGAAGCCGCCGCCGTGCACCAGGACGACGCGAAGGTCAGGGAAGCGGTCGGGCACGCCGGCCGCGATCAGAGTCGCCGCGGCGAGGGTGGTCTCGAAGGGGTTCCCGACCAGGATGTTCCCACGATTCTGACGCAGCCTCGACGGCATCTCGACGGTACCCGGGTGCAACACGAGAGGAACGCCCAATCGTTCAGCACGCGACCACAGGGCGTCGAAATCCCGACGCGCGAGGGTGCCGAGTTCCGTGCTCGTCGTCAGCATTCCGCCGACAGCTCCTCGGCTCACAGACCGCTCGAGTTCGTCGGCTGCGGCAGCCCCGTCGAGGTCGGGGAGAGCGGCGAGGTACCTCGAGTGAGTCTGATCGGCGAAGGTGGCTTGGAAGGAGTCATTGATCACCCGGCACCACGCGATCTGAAGGGTTGAATCGAGGGGGAGCATCACGGCATCCACCCATGGTCCGACGATCGAGACGTCCACCCCGCCCTTCCGCTGACGTTCGCGGTGCACGTCGAGATCCCGGAGAGCGGGCGATGTCGGCCTGCCCAGTGATCGCAGGCCGTCGGCGACCAGCGAGGGGAAGCCCCTATCGCCCATCGGTTCGGCGCGCAGACCGACCGGCAGCTGGTCGAAGGCAGACTCCGGGAGCATGTGGGAGTGCACGTCGACGTGCATCACGCTGCCCCGGAACGCGCCGACTCCGCGACAGCCTTGTTCTCGATGTGCCCGATCCCAGCGATCTCGATCCTCACCACTTCTCCGTCCCGGATCCAGCGCGGCGGTTTGCGCCAGGCCCCGACGCCCCCCGGCGTCCCGGTGAGGATGACGTCGCCCGGCTCCAGTGTCATGACGGCACTGAGAAAGGCAACCAGATGCGCGACGCTGAACACCATGTCGGCCGTACTCGCGTCCTGAAGCACTTCTCCGTTGATTGTCGTCGTGATGTGCATGGCTTGCGGATCGCCGGCCTCATCCGCTGTCAACACTGCCGGACCCATCGGGCAATGGGTGTCGAAGGTCTTGCCCAAGGTGAACTGGGTGGTCATCCGCTGGTAGTCCCGCACGCTGACGTCGTTGGCGATGGTGTAACCGCCGACGTACTGCAGTGCGTCAGCCTCGTCGACCTGGTAGCAGCGCGTCCCGATCACGGCGACCAGCTCCGCCTCGTAATCGATCTGCTCCGACACGCGCGGTAGCACGATGTCATCGTACGGACCCACGACGGAGTTGGAGAACTTCGCGAAAATCGTCGGCTTGTCGGGTGGGACGGCACCGCCTTCCGCAGCATGGTCGGCGTAATTGCGCGCCAGGGCGATGATCTTGCCAGGGCGCGGGACCGGGGCCAGCAAGCGAACTGCCGCTGTTGTGAAAATCGATTCGGTGTCGGCGCCCGCGTCGGCAACCAGGCTTCTGGCGCGCGCGAGAGCGGGGGCGCCGGCTGCCAGGAAACCCGCCACATCGGTGGGCAGCTGGCCGCCGGACGCATCGTTCAGGTCGAGCAGATGCTCGTCATCGAGCATGGCGCCGAGGTGGGGAACCTCGTCGGGTGCATCGCGTGGCACGAATGTTACGAGTCGCATCGGGATTCTCCAGCTTCCAGTTCTGATCGGGATTGGCGCATGGTCACACGACCCCCTGCTCGCGGAGGTGAGAGAGCTCGGACTCGGTCATACCGAGGAAGTCGCGGTAGACGACATCCGTCGAACTCCCGAGAGGCGGACCCGCATGCAGGATCCTTCCGGGCGTGTCCGAAAGCCGCGGAACGACATTCGGCATTCTGATCGGACCCAACTCCTCGTCATCGACCGCGACGATGGCCTCGCGAGCCACCATCTGAGGGTTGCTCATCAGGTCGCCGACGTTCCAAATCGGACCTGCTGGGACGTCGAACTGAACCAGGCGTTCGTAGAGCTCATTGAGGTTCCACGTCGTTGTCCACGCAGTGATGAGTTCCTCGAGTTCCTCCACATTGGCGAGGCGGGCGCGGTTCGTTGCGAACCGCGCATCCTCGATCAACTCCGGGCGGTCCATTGCCTCGAAGAGCCGTCTCGCAGTGCTCTGGGTCGATCCGGCGATGGAGATCCAGCGATCGTCAGCCGTGATGAACGTGTTCCGTGGCGCGGAGAACCGCCCGCGGTTGCCATCTCGCTGCGGCAGCCGCGCCAACTGGTCGAAAATCACGAAATGCGGTCCGAGCAGCGAGGCGAGCGGCTCCAGCAGACTGATATCGATGCACTGACCCCGGCCAGACCGGGCCTGCCGATTGTAGAGGCTGATGGCAACACCGTAGGCGCCGTACAGGCCCGCGACGCAATCGGCCAGCGTCATCGGCGGCATCACAGGTGGGCCGCCGGGAAACCCCGTCATGTCCGAGAACCCGCTCATCGCTTCCGCGACTGATCCGAACCCGGGACGTTCGCTGTACGGGCCGGTCTGGCCATAACCCGAAACCCGCACCATCACCAGCTCCGGCCGGATCTCGGCGAGGGCTTCATACGAGAGCCCCCACGATTCCATGGTGCCGGGGCGGAAGCTCTCGATCAGCACGTCGGACTTCTCGACGAGGCGTCTGAGCACCGCCTGCCCCTCGGGCACGCGGAGGTCGAGGGTGACCGACTTCTTGTTGCGTCCCCAGAACTTCCAGCCAAGAGGCACGCCATCGCGATCCGCTCCGAAGGTTCGGAAGCTGTCCCCGTCGCCCGGGCGTTCGACTTTAATGACCGTCGCACCGAAGTCGCCGAGGAAGGTGGCAATCGATGGCCCGGCTACCACCTGTCCGGCGTCGATCACCACGATCCCGCTGAGAGGTCCGGCACCGTCGTCTGCGGTCACGGTGCGACCTCCATGACGTCCGCGATCGCAAGCACTTTGTCGGCTGCCTTCAGCATGGCGTAATCCACCAGTTTCCCTTCGAAATCGATCGCTGCACGCCCGTCCTTCTCCGCCGCGAGGAATGCTTCGCGCATCCGCCGGTAGTACAAGATGCGCGCGGGCGTCGGGGTGAATACCTCGTTGATGACGGGGATCTGCGTCGGATGGATCGCGGCGCGACCATCGAATCCCAGTCGTCGGATGTGCTCGGAATGACGGCGTAGCCCCTCGAGATCGCGCACCCCGGCATAAGACCCCTCGGTGACGAATGGCACGCCAGCCGCACGCGCTGCGGTCAGCACGTGCGTACGTGCGTACAGGAATGAGATGCCGTCCTCGGTCCACTCGCACCCGAGGTCGCGTTGCAGATCACCGTCCTCGGCGCTTCCGACGCCCATTGTGAGCAACCGCGGAGACGCCGTGGAAATCGCGACAGCGTTCATGATTCCCCGCGCACTCTCGGTGGATGCGGCGATCCCGATCTCGCCTGCCGCCAGACCGCGAGTGGCTTCCAGCTTCGTCAGGGCTTCGTCGAGCCTGATGACATCGTCACTGCTCTCTGCCTTCGGAAGGCGGATGTAGGCGAGGCCGGGGCCGACGATGGCGTCGAGGTCGTCTTCGAGCATCCCGGTGCCCCAGGAGTTCACCCGTACCCCGGTGACCGCCTGCGGCCCTGCCCGGAGGTAGCGCTGCACGGTTGCCCGAGCGGTCTCCTTGTGCTCGCGGGGAGTGGCGTCCTCCAGGTCGAGCACGACGACGTCAGGCCCGTAGGAAGCTGCCTTATCGACCATCTCCGTGCGCCCGGCCGGCGTCATCAGCATCGACCGCATGACTGTCGGCCTCATTCGGACCTCTTCTCGATCGGGAGCGGTCCGCACCGGCTCCGATGCTTGTGGATACAGAAAGTGTACAAGGCCTATGCCCTTTCCCTGACGGCACTGGCCGCCAGGAGCTTGCTCACGATGCGAATGAAGATGTCGGGTCGTTCGAACGGGCTCAGGTGGCTGGCTCCCGGAACGACCGTGAGTTCGGCACCGGAGATCCCTGCGGCCAACTGCCGGGCGGACGACAAGGGGGTCGCCGCATCGAACTCACCGACAACGACGAAGGCAGGCGCGTCGATCTTGTCGAGCAGATCGATGAAGTTGAATGCCCCGAGTGCCTCGCACGCAGCCAGGTAGCTGCCGAGATCGTTGGAACTGAATATGTCGAGGATGCGCTCGCACAGTTCGGGGTTGTCCGCGCGAAAGCCGGGAGTGAACCAGCGGCTCAGTTGGAATTCGCTGAGTGAACGCAGTCCAGAGCGCCGAGCGCGCTCCGCGCGATTCGCCCAGGCCGCAGCCCCCTCCTTGCCATACCAAGCCGTGGTTCCGAATAGGCCGACTCCGCTCACCCGTGCTGGATGTCGAATAGCCAGGGACTGCGCGACGCATCCACCCAGCGAGAGCCCAACGACGTTCGCGCGCGAGATTCCCATCTCTTGGAGGAAGGCGTCGACGTCATCGGCCATCCGCTCGACCGTCACGGAGGTCACATGCGCCGAGCGTCCGTGACCGGGCAGATCGCATCGGACTACGGTGCACATCGACGTCAAATCCGGAAGTTGAGCGTCCCAGATACTGCCGTCAAGCGCCAAGGAATGGAGAAGCACGAGCACGCCATCGCCTGAACCGGGAATGAGCTCGCCAGCGATCGTCGGTCGTTCGTCGCCCATCATCGGGTCCTCTCCTGTCGTGGTGATCATGTGCGCGCTTCCGCTGCCGACCGCGCACTTCCATGAGACGAGGACGCGGTCGGCAGCTGGTGGGGCGACTACTTCCAGCTGGCGAAGAAGCCGGAGGTCTGTCCGCTGGAATCGGCCTTCCAGTTGAGGTCCTTGCGGACTCCATACAGATCCGGGTCCTGCCACAACGGAACGGCCCAGTTGTCGTCGTGAAGCAACTTGTCGGCCTGCTGGAGGAGCGTCGTCGACTTGTCGGGGTCGGACGCGGCTATCTCTTCGCTCTCAGAGATCTCCTGCTGGGCCTGCGTGTTGCAGTAGTAGTAGAACTCCGGGTCACGGGTGGCATCGCACGATTGGATGTCTGAAAGGAAGAACGAGCCGTCGAACGTCTGGCCGCCCGAATGACCGTCGAAGAGCAACGGTCCGAGAGCGGTCGGGTTATCGGCCATCTCGAGGAGCTTCGTATCGAAGTCGCCCGGCTCGTATTCCTTGATGTTCACCTTGAAGCCGGCTTTGCCGAGCTGGTCGGCGATCGCCGTAACTTCTCCCCCGCCGCGCTCCTGCTCAGTATCGACCGAGAGCTCGAACGGTCCGATCCCGTCGGGGTAGCCGGCCTCGGCGAGCAGCTTCTTGGCGCCAGCGGGGTCGTAGGGGTATTGCGGCAGGTTCGGATCGAAGCCGCGCTCCTCCGGGATCAAAGTCCCAGCCAACGCGACAGCGCCCGGAAGCAGATTCTTGACGATCGTCGCCCGGTCGATGGCCATGTTGAGCGCCTCACGCACTCGGAGGTCGTTCCACGGGGCGGAGCGGGTGTCGATGACGATCCGTGCCCTTGTGGTGCTCGCGATCTTCTGGACTTCCAGGTCAGGATCGGCGGCCACCGTCGGTTCCTCATCGGGCGACATCGGGTAGATCACGTCGACGTCACCGGCAAGCAGCGCGGCTTCACGCGCCGCGGCATCCGGGATCACCTTGAAGATCAGGTTCTCGATCTTCGGCTTGCCGAGGAAGTAATGCGGGTTCGCCTTGAAGACGATCTCGTCGTCCTGCTTCCATTGGACAAGCTCGTACGCCCCCATTCCCGGCGGCGGAGTCGTGCCCGTGTACGGCACGTCGCCGACCTTGTCGATCCAGCTCTTCGGGAGGATGGCGGTATCGTCTCCGCGGATCATCGCCAACGGGTTCGGCTTGTTCGTCACCACCTGGACCGTGTACTTCCCGGTCACCGTCGTGCTCTTGATGTCCCACCAGGTCCCGAGCGATGCCTGGGTCGCGGGGTCTGCGATCCGGTCGAACGATGCCTTCAGGTCTTCAGCCGTCAGGTGGTCGCCGTTCCAGAAGTCGATGTCATCTCGCGCGGTCATCGTCCAGGTCTGTGTCGGGGTGTCGTATGACCACGACTTCAGGATGTGCGGAATGAGCTGACCCTTGTCGTCACGAGATACCAGGGTCTCGTAGGCGTTGTTCAGAATGAATCGTCCTGGTCTGCCCGAGATCGACTGCTTGTCCAGGCTTGTGATGTCGGCGTAGATGCCAAAGGTGAGGGTGTTCGATTTCTGGTCGGGGCTTTCGGTGTTTGCCCCGGTGGCACAGCCCGTCAGCCCGAACATCCCGACGAGGAGAGCGGCTGCCGCGGCGGTGACTTGCAATGGTCTGGTCCTCGTTGACCAACGCATGGTTCCTCCTTGAACGTTGTGAGAGTTGCGGGGGAGATGGCCTCGGCTCCCGCTAGAGGGAATCTGTCAGACTTGCGCACTGAATGTCAACAATGTGAGCGCAATGAATCGACACGTTGTACACAATCGCTCAGCACAATCAAATCCGTCGCCGCACTCGGAGTCGCGCGGGTCAGTTGCAGAACTGCAGCGGACTCAGGTGTTCTGCTCGAGGAACATCGCAACGCGGGTCTCACGCGCTTCGCGCATGTGTGCGCGTGCCAGGCGCTCGGCCTCATCGGTCTCATGATTCACGATGGCGTCGACGAGAGCCTCGTGCTCGTCGACGCTGGTGGTCATGCGACCAGGGGTTTCGAAGGTCGTCTCACCGAAACGGCGCACCGAATGCTCCACCAGCGTGAGGAAGTTCTCGAGGTAGCGATTGTTGCTTGCCTCTCGGATTGCGCGATGGAAGGCCAGATTGACCTCGTACACGCCGGTCACATCGTCGGCGGCCGCCGCCTTTGCATACTGTTGCTGCAGATCACGCAGCTTCCCGTGAAGCTCGGCCTTGCCCCGTTGCGCCGCCAGGCGCGCGGCGAGTCCCTCGAGGAACTCGCGCACGGCGTAGATGGCCAGAATGTCCTCCATCGAGACCGGCGCGACTTGTGTGCCCTGATTGGGCACACGTATCGCAAGCCCTTCGATCGTCAGCCGACGGATCGCCTCCCTGAGTGGAGTTCGGCTGACTCGCAGTTCGGCGGCGAGATCCTCTTCACGCAGCCAGGAGGCGGCGGGAATCGTCCCATCCAGAATGGCCTCGCGCAAGGCGTCACTGACGGCGTCGGACATAGATCCACGCGTCGGCACCTTGGCGAGATAGTCGGAGAGCCGCGCAGGAGGCTTCTTGCCTCCGGCGGCTCGCGAGGTCGTCTTACCCGCTACCATCGGCCCACCGTACTCGAGATTGAAGTGTGCATCAGCAGAGTGCACGGTGCACACAAACACCATCGGGGTTCGGGAGAACCCTAGTGTCTCGTTCGCTCCTGTGCCGATAACAAAATCAGTGATCGGACACGAACTGCACGGTTGTCTCTCAAATCGCATTCTGATTGTGTCCAAACTGTAGATTATTTGGGCGCAACATGTTGACAAGAGGGATCGGCGTTCTGCAGGATGCCAAATAGCGCCCGCTCGGCTCCGCGTCGACTGCGTCCCGAACGCTGCACCACCCCACGTGTCTTCAAGGAGGAACACATGTCCATTCCGCGATTCGTCCGCAGCCGGTTGCCAAGACCAACGACTCGCTTCGTCGCGATCGCCGCGCTGGCCACCGCAAGCCTGGTTCTCAGCGGCTGCGTCGCGGGCGCAACGGGCGCCGGGGCCGAGCGGCCCGACCAGACCACCGACACGGTCGTCTTCGGCACGTACTCCGATATCACCAGCCTTGACAAGCAGGCAGTGTCCGGTCGTCCCGCGCGCTTCATCCTGAGCAACGCGTACGACAGCCTCGTCAACCGCGACACGCAGGGAAAACTCGTGCCCCACATCCTGACCAAATGGACCTACGACTCCCCGACGCACACCTGGACCTTGACCGCTCGCGACGACATCGACTTCTCGGATGGGGAGCACCTGACCGCCGAAGACATCAAGGCTTCGCTCGACCGGATCTCAGCCCCCGGGACAAAAGCGACTCTGGGCAAGTGGTGGGACATCAAGAGCACGACGGTGACCGGCAAGTACACGGTTCAGGTCGTGACGAACAAGCCCAACCCATTGGCCATGATCCGCGGCGACGACACCACGATCATGCCGAAGAGCTGGGTGGACAAGATCGGCGACGTGCCGTACACGGGCACGACGCCGCCGCCCGGTGTCGGTGCATACATCCTGACCCAGTGGAAGCAGGACGACGAGATCGTGTTCAAGGCGAACCCGAACTACTTCCTCGGCAAGCCGAAGATCAAGAACCTGATCTTCAGAGTCATCCCGGATCCGTCGGCTCGGGTCGCAGCGCTTCTGGCCGGCGACGTTGATTCGATCTACCCGGTCTCGCCGGATGAACAGGCCGCGATCGATGCCAACCCGGACGTCACGGTTGACCAGGCTCAGAGCACCAACCGTGCCCGGTTGATCATCGATTCTCGCGTGGCCCCATGGAGCGATCCGAAGGTTCGAGAAGCGGTGAATCTGGCCATCGACCGTCAGTCGATCATCAAGAGCCTGCTGCCAGGGGCCGTCGAGATCGCCGGCAGCCTGATCCCTCAGGAGCGCGGCTTCGACCCCGACCTGAAGCCATACCCCTACGACCCGGACAAGGCCAAGAAGCTTCTGGCGGAGGCGGGCTATCCGAACGGGATCGGCCCCGTCGAGCTGTCGGTCGATACCGAGCAGCTGCGCAATGGCGGAGAGGCGCAGGCGGTCGCCGACCAACTCGCGAAGGTCGGCATCAAGGTCAATGTCAAGGAATACGATCCGGGCGACTTCGACACGAAGAAGATCAATGACAACCCGCCGCTGAGCGATCTCGGGCCTCTGCTCTTCGACGGCCACTCCGGCGGTCAGACATTCGACGGCTCGTTCTTCTACACCTACCTGCGCTCGTGCGAGGAGCCACCGGACCCGGAGTTCCTCTACTACTGCAACAGCGATGCCAAGGCGACGTACGAGCAGAGCATCGAACTTGCCGCATCCGACCCCGACAAGTCGACGGCGTTGCTCCAGCAGGTCGAAAAGGATCTGTACGACGACTACTGGGATGTCCCGCTGTGGCAGGAACCGGACCTTTACGGCGACGCGAAGAACCTCGACTGGAAGCCAGACCTCAGCGGGCAGACTCTGGGCTTCCTGGCAAGCTGGAAATAACCGATGGACAACGGGATCGGGTGGTGGGCGGCTGACGCCATCACCCGACCCCAGTCCGTCGGATGCAACTTTCCCCGACCGTCCCTAACGCACGAGGCCTGAACTGTGAGAGATATCGCCGGCATCGTCATACGACGCGTCGCCTACGGGGTCGTGGCGCTGTTCCTTCTGCTGACCGCAGTCTTCTTCGTAACCCGCGTCGTTCGGGATCCGGTTGCCGCCATCGCCGGGGAGGATGCGACGCAGGCGATGCGTGACGCCATCCGCGCCAGCCTCGGATTGGACAAGCCCTTGTGGCAGCAGTACTTCGTGTTCCTGGGCCAGGTGTCGCACGGTGACTTCGGAGCGTCATACCGCCTGGGCCAACCGGCGATGGAACTGGTGCTCGGACGCCTGCCCGCCACACTCTCGCTCACGTTCGTCGCGCTCGGGATCGCCCTCATCGCCATCCCCATCGGGGTCATCTCCGCGGCCAGACCCGGGTCGGTGATCGACACCATCGGCCGCTTTCTCGCGGCCCTTGGCGCGTCCATGCCGGTGTTCTGGTTGGGCATTCTGCTCATCATCGTCTTCGCCGTCGAGCTGCGCGTCCTGCCTTCCGGCGGCACCGGCAGTTGGGTCAATCTCATCCTGCCCGGCGTGACGTTGTCGTTCTACTCGCTTCCCTTGACCATGCGAATAACCAGATCGTCGCTCCTCGACGTGCTCCATCGCGACTACATCCGCACTGCGCGGGCGAAGGGCCTGAACGAGTGGTCCGTCGTGATCAAGCACGGGCTGCGAAACGCGATGATCCCGGTCATCACGGTGCTCGCAGTACGACTGGGCACGATCATCGCCGGCGCCGTAGTGCTCGAGCAGGTGTTCGGATACCCCGGCATGGGTCAACTGGCGATCCGTTCGATGCGGATCGGCGACTTCCCCGTCATCCAATCGTTCATCGTCGTCATCGGCACCGGAGTCCTTCTGATCAATCTGCTGGCCGATCTGCTCTATCAGATCGCTGACCCGAGGGTGCGAGTCAGTTGAGCGAGACCCGAACCGATGCCGTGACGCCGGTCGAAGAACTGGCGGAGGGGCGTACCGACGACTACATCGTTGAGAGGGTGGTGCGGCGCCGACGCTCGTTCTCGCGGGTCTGGTCACGCCACAAACTGGGCATCATCGGTCTTGTGATGGTCGGCATCATCGTGCTGTCGGCGCTTCTCGGGCCGGTACTGCTGCCGATTGATCCGAACGCGGAGGACCTCACCAATCGGCTGATGCCCCTCTTCACGCAGACCAACCATGTTCTGCATGTGTTCGGCACCGACGCCCTGGGCCGCGATGTCTTCGCGCGCGTGCTGGCGGGCTCGCGCGCCTCGTTGGGCGTTGTGTTGTCCGGGCTCGTCCTGGGCTTGGTCATCGGCGTCACACTCGGGCTGATCGCAGGGTTCTACGGCCGCTGGGTCGACAACGTCGTGATGCGTTTCGTCGATACTCAGCTCGCCATTCCTGTCCTCATCTCGGCCATGTTCGTCGCTG
This sequence comes from Steroidobacteraceae bacterium, assembly GCA_036499585.1. Taxonomy (GTDB): domain Bacteria; phylum Pseudomonadota; class Gammaproteobacteria; order Steroidobacterales; family Steroidobacteraceae; genus 13-2-20CM-66-19. The sequence goes on along the minus strand of DASYDM010000023.1, from coordinate 3,227 downwards.
CCACTTTGGGCACTGGATACTGGAACACCGCCGTGACGCTGGGAGTCGCAACCTGGCCGCTGTACGCACGGCTCATCCGGGCGGAAGTGCTCAAGCTGCGAGAAGAGGACTACACCGCCGCGGCCATCGCGCTGGGAGCGCGAGACGGTCGCGTGCTGTTGCGGCACATCCTCCCCAACCTGGTCGGCACACTGTTCGTCGTCGCCAGTCTCGAGCTGGGCACCTTGGTGCTGACGGAGAGCTCTCTGAGCTATCTGGGGTTCGGTCTGCAGCCACCGAACGCCACCTGGGGATCGATGATCGGTGATGGGCAGGGGTACATCTTCGTCGATCCACTGCTCTCGATCGTGCCGGGCGTGTTCATCATGGTCACCGTGCTTGGCCTGAATTTCGTCGGCGACTGGCTGCGAGACGTCTTTGATCGTTCGAGTGCAGAATGAGGTCTGATATGGGTCCGGTGGTGGACTTCCACGCGCATTTCCTCCCCAGGGGGGCGGTCGAGGCTTACGCCTCCGGCGCTGCATGGTTCGGGACAACGATTGAGAAGAACGACCGGGGCTGGCCCGTTCTGGTAACCGCGAACGCGCGCCGCCCGATGGGGAGTACGGCCTACTGGGACTCCATCACCGAACGCACCGCCAAGATGTCGGCGGTCGGCGTCGATGTGCAGGCACTCTCGGTGCTGCCCAATCTCTACCGATATGGACTCGACGCCGCCGACGGCGAGCGCGCCTCGATCGAGATCAACGACGAGATCGCCGAGGCAATCGCATCCGCGCCTGGGCGCTTCATCGGTCTAGGTACACTGCCGCTCCAGGACACCGACGCCTCCTTGCGCGAGATCGGCCGGATCATGGCCGTGCCAGGATTCGTTGGCATCGCCGTTGGGACCCATGTCAATGGCGAGAATTGGGATAGTCCGCGACTTCTCCCCGTTCTCGAAGCGATCCGTGACCTCAACGGCATCGTGTTCATGCACCCTGCGGGACACCGTATCCAGGGAACGATGCCCGGGTATCACCTGGCGAATCTGATCGGCAATCCCTACGAGACGACGGTAGCGATCGGCTCCCTCGTCTTCAGCGGCGCGCTCGACCGGGTGGACGGAATCAAATTGATCTTCGCCCACGGCGGAGGTTTTGGCGCGCTCAACGTCGGCCGATTCGACCACGGGTACTCCGTGCGAACGGACTCCCAGGCACACGCCAGGAACATGCCCTCCGAATACCTGCGCACCCTCTATTTCGACTGCCTCGTCCATGGTGATCGCACCCTGCGGTTCCTGCTCGACGTGGTGGGGGCCGACCACGTCGTCCTGGGCACGGACTATCCAGCTGACATGGGCCTCGCCCGGCCTCAGGAGTGGCTCAACGGCCTGTCGCTCGTCACCGATGCCGAGCGTGCGGCGATCCTGAGCGGCAACGCCCATTCCTTGCTCACCGGGGTCGGCGTCGACCTGGGGATCAGGCAATGAGTGCGGATGCGGAAGCCGCGCTGCGCGGAGCACGCAACATGGTCAGAAACGCCGGGCTGATCGCTGGCCAATCGGTGCTCGTGCATGCGGAGCGGGATACCGACGGGAGGCTCGTCGATGTGATCTGGGCGGCCCTGGCGGAACACGACGTGAACGTCGCCGTCATGCGCACTGACCATTGGGACAAGCTCCGGGACGAGCCGCCGGAAGTATTTCGCACAGCCCTGGCCGCCGTCGACGTGCTCATCAGCACCGGAGAATTCCTCCGGGCGCTGGACAAGATGTACCTGAAGAAGGCCATGTACGACGACGGCCTTTTCTACCTGCACAATGAGGCATCAACTTTCGAGTCGATGGGTTCCGACTATGCGATCTTCCCGCTCGAGTTGGTCGCGGCGATCGGAACCTATGTCACTGGCCAACTGCGCGGCAGTCGACTCCGACTGACCACGCCGGCCGGAACCGACCTCGAGATGACGGTGCGGCCCGAGACGATCGGCGGCTATTGGTACCCCTACCGCTATGACGCGCCCGGCCATAAGAAGGCCTTCCCGGGCGGGGCGTACGCCTTCTATCCGGAGGGGCCGGTCGACGGCGTACTCGCCATCGAGGCGATCCCGCGGCACGCCGTCCCCCTGCCATCGAATCACTTGGAGCGCCCCCTCATGCTGACGATCCAGGATCATCGGGTCACGGGGATGGACGGTCCATGCGCCGAGTGGCTGAGCGACTATTGGCTGCAACGAGGCGACGAGAACTCGAACTGGCTCGGGAAGGTTGCCCTGGGTATCCACCCGAAGGCACGGAGCCCCGAGGGCCGAGGAGCGTGCAATCCCGCGATCATCAATGTGGGGTTCGGCAACAGCACCCAGTACGGTGGGCCGGTGTTCTCCCGATCGTGGACCCGCGCCTATGTCCAAGAGCCGACGCTGACGGCCGATGGAGTGCCCGTGATCGATCGCGGTCATCTGTGCGCTCTTGATGCTGAGCCCATTCGTCGACTGGCGGAGGAGCTCGGATGCGAGGCCTCGGCACTCGACCAGGTTCCGCAGACGCTCGCCGATCTCACCGATCTATAGACCGATCCGAGACGAACAGATGAAGATTCCCGAACACGGAGAACTGGCGTCCGTCGTTGCCGCTCTGTGTGCGGCATCGGCCACAGAAGATGGCCGACGGACGGTTGCTGCCCACGATGAGCAATATGAGTTGGGAGTGGGGGGCGACGACGGTCTTCTGATTCTCGAAATGCGTCAGGGTCAGATGATCGTACTGCCCGTCTCGGAACGGGCTCCGGAATTCTGCCGATACACCCGCGTCGACTTCCTGGGGACCGCGATCTCAGACATCGCCTCGCAGTCGTTGACGCCAACGGAAGCCGTCGAGGAGGGTCGAATCCTGCTCCGGTCGCGACTCTATGGTGGAGGACAGTTCCTCCGTCTGTTGAGGCTGTCGCAACGGGAGTCGACCAGTCTCTCGAGATGAGACGATCTACGCTCAGTCCTCGATCGCGAGCAGCTGGTGCCCCGACGACACCGTGGAACCGACCGTCGCGTCGACCTTGGCGATCGTGCCGTCTTTGTGGGCGGTGAGCGGCTGCTCCATCTTCATAGCCTCGAGCACGACGACGAGGTCGCCCTTGACGACCTTGTCGCCCTCCTTGACCGCGAGCTTGACGATCGTGGCCTGCATCGGCGCCTTCACTGCGGTGCCGGTCGCCGCGAATCCGGCGCCTCCGCCGGCCCGGCGCTTC
>DASYDM010000022.1:0-1570 GCA_036499585.1 Steroidobacteraceae bacterium | reverse complement strand
GGGCGATGGGCAGCAAGGAAGGTGAAGCTGACAGGGCACGCGGTGGGTGATCCACCGGTGATCTGACTTCCGTCGGGGAACATGGTCCTCGGACGGATGAACACCTCCTTCAGCTACCGACCAAAGCGTATCGCGAATGGGGCAGACCGGCCACAATATTTATGGCCGGCAACCGAAATTTCACACTAGGGGCGGTGCAAACGGTGCAAGGAGGGGGCGGGTGAGAATCCGGGAAGAATCGCCTGAACCCTTGTGGAATCGATATCGGAGGGTTCCCACGCCGGTGGGAAACCGCGGGAAGGTCGGAAGCCCCTCCGTCAGAATTTGTAGGCCGCGCCCAGGCTCACCGTGTGGGTCTTGACCCAGACATGGGCGTAGATGCGATCGTCGCCGTTGTCGCCGATGTTGTTGGCGAAGAAGGTCGGATTGGCCTGGCCGAAGTCGGCATAGCGGTATTCGAGGCGCAGGAGCCAGCGGTCGGCCAGCATGTGCTCGAGCCCCGCGCCGATGGTCCAGCCCGGCATCCAGCGGGTCTGGGAGTCGTAATGCCACGCTCCCGGCGGCTGGGTGCAGAAGGTCGTGCCGGTGCCGTCGTTGATGCAGGCCGCAACCGTCTCGACCTGCTGCAGCGCCACGCCAGCCGTCGCATACAAGAGCGTGTCGGGACGGATCAAGCTGCCGGCCCGCGCGCGCAGGCTCGCATCCCACCGAAGATTGACGGCGGCCGTATCGCCGTTGGTGATCGAAGGCGTGACGGTGGGGCCGCCGCTCGCCGTCGCGCCCGGGATGGGACCGTTGGTGTTGCGGTTGTTCGCCCAGCCGACCTCGGCCTCCACGCCGGCGATCCAATTCGATCCCAGCAGCCAGTTGCGTCCGCCGAACGCGCCGACGCGCACGGCGGTGCTGTCGAAGCTCTGCTTGAAATCAGGGCCCGTTTCTCCGCCGTTACAGATGCTGACGTTGGGACATGCCAACGAAGTCAGCCAATCATTCGACGCGAATCTTCCACCGACATTCACGCCAAAGTAGTAGCCGTTCCACGCCGAATCTTGCGCCGCGGTCTGCGCCCATGCCGCAACGGGCAGCACGACGAGGGCAAGCCATATCGCGCAGAGTCCACGCATCATCTCCATCTCCCCGCCGTATTCCCGTTCTTCTCTCGCCGCCTTTTGCGCACAGTCGCACCGAATTCAGTGGTCTGGAAGACGGAAGTGTTGCGAGGCCGCCACAGGCCCGCCGCCAAGTGGCCTTCGCATCCTCGGTGTCAGCAACGGCGTTATGCGGCGCTCCGTTGGTCCAGTGCGTCAACCGCGTAAGGGAAAGTACCGCTGATGAAAAACACATTGTTGGGCGCAGTCGCGCTCGTCGCTCTGCCGATGGCTGCGGCCAACGCACAGTCGTTGTTCGACACATCTGCCTATCCAACCTATCCCGGCTTCTACATCGGCGCCGAAGGCGGGCTGAACTGGCTGCTGGACAACAACAGCTACTCGATGAACACCGGCTGGGCCGCCGGCGGCAAGGTCGGCTACGACTTCGTCGGTCCACGCATCGAGTTGGAAGGCATGTA
>DASYDM010000021.1:0-1994 GCA_036499585.1 Steroidobacteraceae bacterium | reverse complement strand
CAGCGACGACCTGCAGGCCTCCATCCTGCAACAGGGCTATACGCAGGTGGCCGCTGGCTACGTCGTCTACGGACCTTCCACTGTGCTGGTCTACACCACCGGCCACGGCGTGCACGGCTTCACTCTCGACCCAACCATCGGCGCGTTCGTGCTCACGAACGAGCACATGAAAATGCCCGAGCAGGGCAGCTACTACAGCGTCAACGAAGCCAACGCGGCCACCTGGCCCGACGAGTACCGCGCCTACGTGGGCAAGCTCCGCTCAGGCGCGCTGGGCCGCCAGTACAGCTCGCGCTACATCGGCAGCCTGGTCGCGGACTTCCACCGCACGCTGCTCAAGGGCGGCATCTTCCTCTATCCGCCCACCAAGGATCAGCCCGGCGGTAAGCTGCGCCTGCTGTATGAAGCGAACCCGCTCGCATTCATCGCAGAACAGGCCGGCGGCATGGCCTCCAGCGGCCGGGAGCGCATCCTCGACATCAAGCCCGACGGCATTCATCAACGCACGCCATTCATGGTCGGCAGCAAGCGAGAGATGGAAGCGCTCCTCGACGGGCACATCCACGAGAGCGTGGCCGTCGACCGCCGCGTCGCCGAACGGCGCACAAAATGACCCGCCGTCATTCTGACTCGAAGAGTCAGAATCTCCGTAGTTGCCTTTCAGGCCAGCACAGCGCCCAACCACCGCATTAGATAGGCCGGGACTTCAGTCCCGGCACCAAACGACCCATGAACAGACCCGGGCTTTAGCCCCCGCGATAAGCTTTCAACCTCTCTACCCCCAGGAAAGTCCGAATCATCATGACAGCACTCCCCGAACCCAATTCGTTCTCCGCCGTCGTCACCGACATCCGCCTCGAATCCCGCGAAGGCGCCACCGTACGCTGGCGCATGACCCTCGATCACACCCAATTCACCGCCGGCGACACCGGCCTCCTCGAAGCCGTCTCCCGCACGGGCACCCGCATCGAAGTCCCCGTCCTGGCCGTCATCGACGACGCCGGCGACATCTGGCACATCGTCGAAAAACCCCTCGCCGGAGGCACAGACGTAACCGGCCGGATCACGCGATAAAGCAGCCTCGCTACGCCCCGCTATCATCTGGCCCAGGCAGCTCTCCGAAGTCTTCCGGGTGTTCGGAGACATACCCAAATAGCAGCGCCGTCAGGTCGTGAGGGTAGCGGTAAAACTCCTGATCCAACGCGTTCAACTGGCGCTCGGTTTCGCTGGGAAAGTCAGATGCGGCGATCCTCATCGTCTGGAGATCCGAAGGCAGTCCACTCGGAAATGCGACAGCGATAGCCCGTCTACATATATCGGCTGTGGCAGGGGCTCCGACGATTTGCAGTGCTTCTGCTACAAAGGCGGCCGTCGCGCGACTCTGATTGAAGAAGTACTGTGAAAACCCTCCATTGTTCACCTCGGCTTCGACGGACCAGATAGCGGAGAACACTTTCTGTGGAACGGGTTGCGTGTCGAAGTTGTCTTTGCCATACATCGTCGCATCTGATGCGGAAAGCGCGATGAGTATTCCATTCATGTCCATGATCGGAGGCTCCTGTACCTCTCCCACTGAATACAGTTTGCATGATGATGAGGAGCGTCGGGGTTCCGTTTCCACGGATTATCACGGGATTGAAGTGGTTCACTGGTCGTGCAACGCCCATCTTGGAATCGCTGAAAGTCGGGTACGAGGTGGGAAGACGCAACTCACCCTCCGCGCGAACTCGACTACCCGGACGCACTCGCCTAAATCCCTTCCCCCCCGCTCACACTATCCACCCGCGCCGCCTGCTCCGTCCGATACTGCGCACGCTCCTCCTCCTCCACCGTAAGCGCGTTCGCCGGCTCCAGCCGCGTCTGCTGAAACTCCCCGTCGAGCTTCTCCAGCCGCCCCTTCAGCCGCTTCACCTCATCAGCCAGCGCGATAATCACGTCGCTCAGCGGATCGCTCACATCGTGCGGGTCGGTAATCAGCACGCGCTTGCCGCCCT
>DASYDM010000020.1:0-3290 GCA_036499585.1 Steroidobacteraceae bacterium | reverse complement strand
CCCCGGATCACATCCTCTTTATCGACGACCGCGAAGACAACATCGCCGCCGCCGCGGCCCTCGGCTTTCAGACCATCCACTACACCACCCACGCCGCCTTCGAACACGAGATGCGCACCCGCGGCCTCTCGCACCTCCTCGACATCGGCGCCGCTCAAAGCTCACAGCTGATCGCTCAAAGCTGATTCTCAAGCGTGTGCAGTCACAGGCGTTCTTTCCAGAGTTGCCTATGATGGGCGCACATTATGCCGAGCGTCCTCACCGAGCAACCGGATCCGACCGTCGCCCGAAAGTATTGGAACACGCTGAATCAGAGACCGGGGGAATAAGGAAGCTAACTGGTGACAAATTGTCACCAGTTGAAAATGACCGCGGGTACCCCGTCCGTGACACCATCACCGTTATGTGCCGAGTTCGCCTCCCACCGCGGCGGCTGGCGTCCACGGGGTGCATGAGCTTCCGAACGATCAGTATCCTGCTAGTAGAACTAGCTCATCCAATAGGGCCGGTTCTCCGACTGGCGCCTCGGTTCGGGAGGCTTCAATGAACCGTTATTACTCGCCTCCATCAACTCGATAATCCTCATCACGCATTGTTCAGCGAGGGTAGAGTTTGCGATGAACTCTTCCGAACGCTTGGGCTTCCAACCATGTTCAAGCCCTCGCGAGACGTGCGGCAGGTAGTGACTGGTTTTCTTGACCTCAGGCGGCGTCAGCACCATCATTCTGCCGAGCTCACTCTGGATAAGTATCCGACCGTTGATTTCTCGTACCAGCAACTCGGCATCCTGCAGGGCGTTCCCATATCGCTGAAACCATGCGACAGTGAGAGCAACCCGGCTACTACGCAACAGACATATCTTTTCTGCAGCGGTCTGCTCAAAGCTAATGTGACATTCAATGTCCAGCCCGTGCTCAGCGACCAGCTCCGTGCATTGCTTCTGTATCAGATCAAATAGACTGCGGGCGTTTTCAATGACATCCGAAATGCGAATGCTTGAGACCTGGTAGCGGTATTCCTCATCAGCTTTGAACTGCGCAGCTCGCTTCGCTGGAGTCATCGGCAGATAAAGGCCGCCCTGTTCAGTGACCCGCGCCTTGATAGCGCCCACGGCCTGCTCCAACCCGAACTGCTCCACGTTGAGCCGGATGAACTGCGGCGGAAGCCATTTGGGGGGCTTGCTCTTATCGAGCGAAATAAAGAACAAGCGCTGCCAACCATTGTTCAGACAAGCTTCTTGGATTGCCGTTGATTCAACCCGCGTCCAAGGTGTCTCGCCCCACGGCTCACGGTATAAGACCACCATCACACGCGACTCGGTAAGGAACGGAGTACGCATGGATTCAAGGCCGTTTGTACCTGCCAGCTCTTCCTGTTTATGGGGGAAAAAAAAGACCTTCAATCCCTGACTGAGAAGCCGATTCATCTCGGCAGCGATTGACTCGTCCCTCACAAGGAAGGAGATAGCAACGTCGTAGGTAGGGTTCTCTGAAGGCATTTGCGTGTCCTTGATTGCTACGCATGACACTTGGCCCAGTTTCGCCTATTCTACGCCTCATGGGTGGGGAGCGCCAGGCTTTATGCCCGCGACACCGCCTCCGTACCCAGCGGCACCCGCACCTGCTCCACAATCTCGATCCCGAATCCCTGTAGCGCCGGAATATGTGTCGGCGTATTCGTGAGCAGCCGGATCCGCCGGATGCCCAGATCGGACAGAATCTGGCCGCCCAGTCCGATCTGCCGCAGGATCCGCTGCGTCTGCTGGGTGTGCTCCTCGCACGGGTCCTTGGCCTTGGTATCGCGATTCAGCCCGCGATGCAGCACCAACCGGTGCGGAGCCAGCGCTCCAGCCTCCAGCGTCCCGCTGCGGTCGATGTTGAACCCGCGCGCGCCGTTGTGCAGATACACCAGCGCACCTCGGCCGGCCTCGGCAATCATCTTCAGCGAGTGGTCCACCAACGCGCGGCAGTCACACAGCGTCGAGCCGAAGACATCGCCCGACAGGCAGTGCGTATGCACGCGCACCAGCACCGGCTCCGTATCGCCCTCGGGTTCCACCACGTCGCCGTACACCAGCGCCACGTGCGACTCCGCTCCGTCCACCTCGCTCTCGTACGCGATCATGCGGAAGTCGCCGTACTGGGTCGGCAGCGTCGTCTCCGCGATGCGATGGATGTAACGCTCGTGCTGCAGCCGGTAGCGGATCAGCGACGCGACGGTCAGCATCTTCAGTCCGTGTTCCGCGCAGAACTTCACCAGGTCTGGCACACGTGCCATGCTGCCGTCGTCGTTCATGATTTCGCAGATCACGCCCGCCGAAATCAGCCCCGCCATGCGAGCCAGATCCACTGCAGCCTCGGTCTGGCCTGCGCGCACCAGCACGCCGCCCTTACGCGCGCGCAGGGGAAACACATGCCCCGGCCGCGCCAGATCGTTCGCCGTCGACCGTGGATCGATGGCCACGCGAATCGTATGTGCGCGGTCCGCCGCCGAGATGCCCGTCGTCACACCCTCGCGCGCCTCAATCGTCTCGGTAAACGCCGTGCCGAAGCGCGAGGTGTTCTCCTGCGTCATCGGCCCCAAGCGCAGGTACTCCGCGCGCTCCTCGGTCAGCGTCAGGCAAATGAGCCCGCGCCCGAACCGCGCCATGAAGTTGATGGCCTCCGGCGAGACAAACTCTGCCGCCAGGGTCAGGTCACCCTCGTTCTCGCGGTCCTCGTCGTCCACGACGACCACCATGCGGCCCGCGCGGATCTCCGCGATCGCCTCCGGCACCGTAGCAAAATTCGAATTCGTCTCCGGCATAGTTCTCCTACTACAGAATACGCCGCTTATGCACCCGCAGACTGCGGCCTACCGCTACTCCTCCACCTGATTCGGAGGTACCAGTTTCGTGAATCCTGCCGCGACGATCTCGTACAGCCCCACGGCCAAAGCGGCAAGGATCAGGCCTGCAACCACCATCGCCGGCGTCGAGTGGTACGCCGCGAATTTGTCGAAGCGCGCGCCCTGGTCCGCGAGGAACGCGTCGCGTCCGCGCCCCAGCCACCGCATCTGGGTAAAGTGGCTGTACAGTCCCCGCAGGATGCCAAGGAAGATCACCGCCAGCACTCGTCCCATTCCCGAACTCTTCATAGTCTCTCCTGCCTTCATCATAGGGGCGGCAACGGCATCGGACCGACGCGGAAATGCAGCCCGGAACCATGCATCGCACCGGCTCCGAGGGACAAAACAAAAGCGCCGCCCTCGTGCCAGGCGGCGCTCGTCTCGAACTTCTGTGCGTCAATCTC
>DASYDM010000019.1:0-4786 GCA_036499585.1 Steroidobacteraceae bacterium | reverse complement strand
AGCAGCAGCAGCGCCAGCGCGAGGTAGCCGAAGACCTGGTCGGTGATGACGATGGTGACCAGCACGATGCCGAGGATGGTGCCGATCGCCTGGGGCGCCGAGATCCAACTGGAGGCGACGCCGCGCTGGCGCACCGGCACCTGGTCGCTGATGGTCGCGGTGAGCGAGGAGGTGAGCACGCAGAAACCGATGATGGCGAGCGACCAGCAGACGCCGAGGCCGACCAGGGTGGTTTGCAGGCCGAGCGCAACGAGGGCGCCGGCGAAGATGATCGTGCCGGCGAGGATCCACGGGCGGCGGCGGCCGAAGCGGCTCGTCGTGCGGTCGCTGAGGGCACCGGTCAGCGGGAACGCGATCAGCGCGCAGGCCCCCGCGATGCCGCTGATGATGCCGAAGGCGACCACGGCATCCTGCCAATGAGCGGCGGGGATCTTGCCGATCACGGTGACCTGCACGGGCAGCACCTGCTGGAACGGCGCGAGCTGCGCCATCCAGATGCCGAGCCAGGCCGCGGCGAACGCGCCGATCCAGCCGCCGGTAACCAGCTTGGTCGGTTCGGCGAAAACGCCCGGGGTCTCGTTGGGTGCGGCAACAGTTTCGGCGGTCATGCGTCTACTTTCTGTTCGGAGGGCACAGCCTGTTCGGCGAATGAGGCGATGGCCGTGGCGGCCAGTTCGATGGTTCGGGCTGCGGCCGCGTCGTCGCGGTCGGCCAGCCAGGCCAACGTGAGTCCGTCGGTGAAGCTCACCAGCATCCGGGCCAGGTCTGCCGTCGGAACACGCCAGGGCCCACCCGCGGCGTCGAGCAGCTCGATCGCGAGGGCGTGGTAGCGCGCGTACTGCTCGGCTGGCAGGTCGTCGAGCCCCGGGGTGCGCAGCGCGTACTGGGTCAGTTCGAACATCGCCTGCTCGTGGCCGGGGTCGCGCTTGACGAGTTCGAGGTAGGCGGTCATCGCCAAGACAGTGGCATCCCGGATGCTGCCAGCCCGCGTCATGAGCGGAGCCAGCGCCGCGCTGCCCTCCTCGGCGACCACGAGCTCCACGACGTCGCGGAGCAACTCGTCGCGCGACGGAACCGCGTAATGGAAGCTCGCCAACGGCATCCCGGCCTCGGCCACGATCGCGCGGGTGGTCGCCGCCGCGAGCCCGTCGCGCGCGATCACCGCGAGCGCGGCGTGCGCCAGCGCGGTGCGGCGTTCGGTGGCCGGAATGCGGGACATCGGTGACCCTCTCGATTCTCGCGCACGGTGGCTCGTGCGGCGATGTGGGTCAAGCGTCCCAGACGAGCGCCCCAGTTGCAAGCTATGATGTTACTGCGGGGTTTGTTCCCCACTAAGTGGCTTTATACGTATAAACTTCCGCGTAAGGAGGAACCTGTGGCTAGACAGACTCAACGACTTGCGCGCGACTTGCGCTCCATAGGCGAACATGTTGCGGGGTGGCGAAAGATCAACGACCTGACTGCCGCGATGGTCGCCGAACGAGCCGGGATCGACCGAGACACCTTGCGTGCGATCGAAAATGGAGATTCCAGCACGACCGCAAACCTGGTGTCAGTGCTGCGTGTGCTGGGCGTCTTCGATACGGTCACCGATGCTCTCGATCCGCTGGCTAGCGACTTCGGCCGGGCAAATGCACATCGACTGAGTCGGGAACGGGTTCGCGCGTGACCGGAGCGGACGTCTCGGCACATCAGTTCCGCATCGCTGTGCAACTGCCCGATGGAACCGAGCTCCCAGTGGGCACTCTGAGCGAGGACCAGCTGGGGGCCAGCCGGCTCCCCACGGCCACATTTCGATACGACGCCGACTACCTGATCGCAAAGGGTGCATATGCGCTCTCTCCGGATCTCCCACTCGCCACCGGCCCACTACGCCCCGCGCAAGGCAGGACCGTTCTGGGCGCATTCGGCGACGCGATGCCCGACGACTGGGGTCGCCGCGTCATGCGGCGCGGTGACACGCAACCACGAACGGCACTCGATTTTCTGGCGGGCGTTCGCGATCGACACCGCCAGGGGGCAATCCACGTCCTCAAGGATGGCGTTCCGGTTGCATCGGGAACTGGGCCCGATTTCGAACACCATGACGCCCTTCTGCTGAAGTGGATGAACGCCGCTCTCGCCTTCGATGCGGGAACCGAAACAGATGAGCAAGCGGCCACCCTGATCGAGGCCGGCACCAGCGCAGGAGGCGCACGTCCCAAAGTCGTCATCGAACACAACAACGGACTGCGGATTGTGAAGTTTCCGAGGAGCACTGAACTTGACAACCATATGGCGTGGGAAGGGATGGCTCTCGAGCTTGCCCGCCGCAGCGGTGCCGAGGTTCCTGACTTCTGGGTCCCTCGTCTCGGTGAGCGTCTCGGGCTCATGGTCGAGCGATTCGATCGCGCGCCAGACGGTCGACGAGTGGGCTATATCAGCGCCAATACACTCATGCAGAAACGTGACGAAGATCGGGCCGACTACACAACTCTGGTCGAAGACATGACCGAGGTGAGCGCAGCCCCCCATCGCGACGCCCAAGAACTCTTTCGCCGAATCGCCCTCTCCATCCTGCTCAACAACGTTGACGATCACATGCGAAACCACGGTTTTCTCCGAGACCCGCGCGGGTGGGGCCTCGCCCCACTCTTCGACATCGAACCGAGCCGCGAGTTGGGGCGGACCGACGCCACTCCGATCACAGCGTCTAGTTCGGGCGTGGACCGCGACATACGCGAACTGGCCGACAACGCGGAGACCTTTCTGCTCACGCACAGCGAGGCCGCGCGAGTGATTGCCGAAGTGGAACTGGGAACTCGCGAATGGGCGAACGTGGCCGTGGGATTCGGAATCCATCCTGACCAGATTCCCGTCTGGGGACGGGCGCTCGACAATGTGAATCGCGGGAGAGCGCGCGCAATGGAAGCCCACGCGAAGGAGTCGACGCGCCCCACGCCGCCGCGCGCCCCAAAGGGTGGGAGAACGGGCGGCAGGTTCACGTCGCGCGACGCAAACTAGTCGACCAACCTGAACAGACGGTGCTCAGATTGATCGGCTGCCCGAACGGGTCATACACCGCAACCGACCCCACCCGCGCACCAGACCCATCAGCGGTCACCGTGTCATCCCCATGCAAATCCGGATACGACCACACCTGCCCACTGCCCTGAATCGACACCGTCACCCCACCCGGCACACTCAACGTCGACTCATCCAGCACCGTCTTGGCCGCATTCAAAGTGAACTGGATGCCGGCACCGTACCCGTAGTTCACCGTCGTCGTCGTACCCGCGATGGTGGTCGACATCGACACCACCTCATCCACCGCATCCCGGATGTAGGTGACCGTGGCACCACCGGCACCGGTCGTCGTCGTGCCGGTGTGACGGCCAGACTCGTCATAGGTCATCGTCTGATCCGCCAACTTGGTGATATCAGATCACTCGAGTCGGTCAACGCCAGAACAAATGGCCTCATGGATGCCTGCGACATCAGCGACCCTCTCGGATCGCTTCAACCTCGCCCAGCCAAGCCTATTCCGCCTTTGTTAGCCCGAGGAGACGCCCAAGTTCCAGCGAAAATCTCGCCGCACCGGACGGTGAAGTTGGAAATAAAGCTGCCCAGGGAGTGCGGGCGGCTTGAATTGGCAAGTCGACATCAACGCCGTTCTGGTCGATCACGATCATCACGCATGGCAGCTCAAGCCCTCGGACTGACGTGGATGATGCACGACAGTCCTTCACCCGAGCGAGCGACACCGAAGTCAGAAGTCGCCCCCCGAGGTAAAGCTCAAGGTTCTCTCTTCCAACCGAAAGAAGGTAATAAAAGCCGGAGCGATCGTCCGTCGGTCCGATCCCAGCCACAACGCTTTCGAGCTCCGAGGACTTCTGCGAGAAGAAGAATACGGAGTCCGGTCGTTCGCGAGAAAGGCGGCGCGACTGCATCCAAACCCCTAAGCCCGAAATCCATATCAGAACGGCCGCCGCTGCAAGGACGGCGGGGACAATGATCACAGCGCCGACGGCAATATCCACGCCGTACTTGGCATCCGACGCTGACCGCGCATACCAAACGGGGATCGACACCGCCACCAATACGGTCAAACCTAAGCCGAGTCTCAACCAGTAGGCACGAAACCCCGTCCTCCCCGCCCTAATTACGTCATCAATAGGCAAGGTTGAATCCAATCGCGCCAGCTATAAGCGTCAAGTCGTAGCCCACTTGTCGCGCGCCTCCCGGGATGGCCCACTTGAAGGGGGTCGCCACTAGTAGAAACCCGTCGCCGACACACGAAGCGCCATCCGCCTGGTCTCCGCTTTGATTCCACACCGAACAGTCTGCCGCCATACCCCAAGCTCCTGTGAAGACGCTGACGGGGTCCGCAATGATCGCCGCTGGCGGAAAGAGTCCGACGGCTGCGGCCGTAGAGGAGACCCAGTTGGCGCCCGACGCAAAGGCCTTGGTCTGGGCTAGTTGCTGAGCGGGGGTCGCTGGGTGCTGGATGTCGTAACAGCTCGAATGGCTTTTGGCGCAAACACTTGGCGTCCCACTGCCGGTGCTCCCGCACTGTCGTTGTTCTGGAAGACAACTCGGACGCGAGACCTTGTTGTCTCTTTTGGGATACACAGTCCCGATCCCCGGACCACCGCCATCGGTCAGCTTGAAGATGCCCACCATTCCCGACAGATCGGATCCGTTGATGGGGTCGTTGGGGTAGTTGTAGTCATTCGCGTTCCCACCCGCGACCGGGTCGCAGCTAAGGAAACGCCCCAGTGCGGGCACGTACTGCCGTGCCCCCATC
>DASYDM010000018.1:0-1653 GCA_036499585.1 Steroidobacteraceae bacterium | reverse complement strand
GCCGTAGACGAAGGTCAGATTAGTTGGGCGCAGATCCAGGCCAAAGTCATCAGCACAGGTGAACCATCCCGAGTTCTATGCACCCTCGAGGTTCTGTGACGCCGCCGGTTGGCTGGAGTCCAATTGATCGTAGTATTCGGTTTCTGCTTCGGCGGGTGGGATGCGTCCGAGGCGGTGCATGAGGCGCTGCTGGTTGTACCAGGCGACGTAGTCTGCGGTGATGAGCTCGACGTCGGCGAGGTTGCGTAGCGGGCCCCGTCGGAACGGTGAATCGATGCGAATGCACTCGTTCTTGTAGAGCCCGATGGTCGTTTCGGCCAGTGCGTTGTCGTAGGCATCGCCGACCGTTCCGATCGATGGCCGCAGCCCTGACAGGGACAGTGTTTCACCGAAATGTATTGCGGTATATTGCGATCCGGCATCCGAGTGGTGGATGGCACCATCGATCCGATGGCCTTGCCGGGCCCGCAGTGCAGCGGCCTGTCGGATGGCGGACTCCACGAACCGGGTCGCCTTGGCGCTCGCAGCCTCCCATCCGATGATCGCCCCGGCATAGGCATCGATGACGAACGCAACGTAGACGAACGTACCGGTGACGAGCTTGACGTAGGTGAAGTCGGCCACGACCAACGCATTGGGTGTGAGCACCCGGAACTGGCGGTCCACCAGGTCTGGTGCCCGCTCGGCCGCGGGGTCGCTGATCGTGGTGCGCACCGATTTCTGCCGCCGCACCCCCTGCCAGCCGCGGCGGCGCATCAACCGCTCCACGGTCGACTTGGCCACCGGGATGCCCTCACGCTGCAGGTGAGCCCACATCTTCACCGACCCGTACAACGACTCCGGCTGCTTGCGGCCGTGCTCGTCGGGTTCGTAGAAGCCGGCTAGGACCTCGGTGATGGCCGCATCCCACAAGGATCGCTTCGAGGGCGCCCGCGTGGCCCAGGCGTGGAACGTGCGCGGGGCGATCTGGATGCCGTGCTCGGTGAGCACGCGGCAGATCGGAGCGACCCCGAAGCGGTCCTTGTTCTCGGCGATGAACGCGCAGACCGAACTGGTCAGCGGCGGCTGTGCGGGTCGTTCTCCCGCACGAAGAAAGACGTTGCCGCCTTGAGGATTTCGATGGTTTGTTCGAGTTCGGCGTTGCGTCGCTTCAACGCCCGGATCTCCGCGGCAGCCTCGCTGGTGACCCCGTCACGCTGCCCGTCGTCGATCTGCTGTTTGCGGATCCAGTTCCGCAGCGTCTCGGCATTCATTCCCAGCCGTTTGGACACCGCGGTGATCGCCGCCCACTCGCTCGGATAGTCCTCTCGGTGCTCCAGCACCAGACGGACCGCCTTGGCCCGCGTCTCCGGGTCGTACTTGCTCGCCATGCGATGCACCTTCCCAAGAAAGGAGGTGCGCATCAAACGCGGGACGGTTCAGTCTCTGGCGGGCGGCGCATGGCCCACCTTCACGTGATGACACCCGACAGCGCGCGCTGGCATCAGCAGATCGTGTTCCGCGACAAGTTGCGCGCCGACCCGAGTTTGATTGCGGATTACGCCGCACTCAAACGCGTCCTCGCGACAAAGCACACCGCTGACCGCGAGGCCTATAGCGCCGCGAAGAGTGAGTTCATCCGCTCAGTTCTTCGCCGACCGACATGACACCACG
>DASYDM010000017.1:0-336748 GCA_036499585.1 Steroidobacteraceae bacterium | reverse complement strand
ATGCACGGTCACGCAGCGGTTGTAGGTGTCGTGGATGGACGCGTTGCGGATGTACTGCCCATTCGCATCGCCCACCAGATGCCAATGGATCGGATAGCGGGCAAGCGTCAGGTTCTGGCCCATGCGATTGAGCTCGACACCTTCGACATACATGTGGCTCGAGGGCATCGCCATGATGTGCCCACCGAAGAAGGACTGTTCCGCATCCGCCGATGCCTGGATCTTGATGTTGCGCGTCAGCAAACCGACTTCGCCGCGTTCATCCACGTCGAAGGTGATCTTGCCGAAGTGCATGTACTGAAGCTTCTGGTCGAGCGTGATCGTATTGCCCTGGATGGCGGCAATCGTGCGCCGCTCGGCCTGCCGGGGATTGAAATCCGTCGAGGCAAGAACGATCTCGTCACCAGCCCGCCAACCGGCGGCGTTGAGGACTGTTATTGAATTGCTTCCCGCTGCGGCTGTCTTCCCGAGCTTGGTCCAGGTGTTGGTCCGATCACCGTGCAGGTTCAGCGTGCCGCCCGAGAGCATGATGCCGCGGTCACCCATGCCTGCCATGACGTCTTCACCCTTGACCTTGTCGGTCAGGGTGATGGTCGCCTTGTGCGTGTAGGGTTTGGCTTCACTGCCGATCGCCAGTTCCCCGTGCACCATGATCCACTCGGTGGTCAGTTCCAGGTCGGCGTTGTCTGCCAAGCTGAGTTTGCCGTCGATGGAAAGACCACCCAGCGCCGGCGGACTGACATCCAACACCACGTCCTTGTCCCTGCCGATGGTGACCTTATCGCCCGCGACCGGCACCTTGTGGTTCGGCCAGGTGGCTGGATCCGACCAGAGCAACTGCTGGGCCGTCTGCGCTCTTGCCTCCGGAGCACCCACGAAAGCCAACACGGCGACGAGGCCGAGTGTTGAAAGCACCGGTATGAGAAAGAACGAGCGATAACGTCTTGTCATGGCGTAGTCCCCTATTATTTTCCGATGACGCCGAATCCTGTGTGGCAGAGG
Organism: Steroidobacteraceae bacterium; assembly: GCA_036499585.1. Lineage (GTDB taxonomy): Bacteria > Pseudomonadota > Gammaproteobacteria > Steroidobacterales > Steroidobacteraceae > 13-2-20CM-66-19. Next base: position 335,746 of record DASYDM010000017.1, on the reverse strand, counting down.
ATAATCCTCTTTTCAGACGCACGGCGCATCAGGGCATTGGGATTGTCCGAATCATCCGCTGCGAGGCTTATAGGCCTCGTTTTCGCGGCAAGCTCACGTCCATGTCTGCGATCCGCCCTATCCGCCTGTTGGTACTGGCTGCCCTGCTGGCTACGCCCGCCGCTTACGCCCGGGATATCAACGGCGATGCCTCCAACGGCAAGGAAGTGTTCATGTCCACTCCCTGCCGCCATAGGGGGCACTAGCACTAACACCGTGGGAGATGATTCGGTACTCGTGCCACCTCGGCGCGGCGTGGATGCCGACTGGCTATACTCTCCGGCCGCTTCGACGCACGCCGATCCGGGCATGACAGCCGCGTTCATTCAAAGAGGGACTCATGAGAAATAACTTCCGCAGTGCTGCATTGTTCGGAGCGCTCGGTTCGTTGTGCGCAACGAGCGGTTTTGCACAGACTCCGGGATCACCGCTAGCTACCGGCAGCGTGGTGGTGGCCAATCCGACCTACACATCGATCTTGATGGAAGTGGACGTCAATCGTCCCGCGGGAGAAGTCTGGAAGCGGTTGGGGAAATTCTGCGACATCGGTGAATGGCTGAAGGTGCCGTGCACGATCACTTCTGGAAAGGATGGCGAAATCGGCGCCATCCGTTCCATCGGCCGCGAGGTCCTCGTGGGGAAGACGGACCTCTCGTACACCTATACGCAGCCGGTGACGGCAAACCAGCCGTACATCCTGTATCACGGCACGCTGGAAGCGAAGCCGGTCACGGCGACCACGTCGAAGCTCTACTACACCCTCATGTGGGACAACTCGACGTGCGCGGATGATGCTGCTCGCGAGCGGGACAAGGCCCAGCGCCGTCAGACGTTCCAGAACGCACTCAACAACATGAAGATTCTCGCGGAAGGTGGCACGTTGCCGCCGGGCCGTGCGGGCGGTCCGGGAGGTTGCTTTTCTCGCCCCGGAGCTGGTGGTCCGGGTGCGCCCGGGGTTTCCGCCGCTCCCGACGGTGGACAGCCCAAGCAGTAGCGAGGCCGCGACCCAGTACCTGGAAAGAACATCGGCTGCGAGCAGCGGCCGAAATGACCTCGCGCTTGGCCGGAAAGTCCCCCAATTTCGCAGTGCGGACACACGCTGCAAGCGGAAATTACTGATTTAACTGGCGACCCCTCGACCCCCTCGACCCTGATGCGTAACGCGGTTGCGGATGCAAAGCTGCGCAAGCGCCGCGTAGATATTTTCCGTACCCTAACGCAGAGGCGATCCCAGCGACCGTCGTTGTCTGACGCTCGGATTCGGGCTTCCCGCGCCGCGGGCAGATCGTGATTTCAGTCGTCGATGCCAGCGTAGTCATCAAGTGGTTGCTGCAGAACCCAGAACGGGAAACGGACACCGACAAAGCAACACAGTTAATGCAGCGCGTAGCAAACGGCGAGCAGCCGGTATTGCAACCCACACACTGGATTGTGGAGGTCGGTGCAGTGCTTGCTCGCCAGAGCCCTGGCACGGCGGTAGACGACGTCGGGATGTTGGCGGCGTTGGAACTGGCAATTTCAGACGATCCACACGTTTTGCAGCGGGGAGCAGCACTAGCGACGGATCTCAAGCAGCATCTCTTCGACACCTGCTATCACGCAGTCGCCCTGGAGACTCCCGACTGCATACTCGTTACGGCCGATGAGTATTATCTCCGCGTAGCACGGGCGAAAGGCCGTATCGTCAGCTTGACGGAGTGGCAATAATCCCTGCGATTGGGATCCGAGTCTGATACCCAGGTCCTTGGGATTTCGACCACGCTAGAATTCATCAACTGCCTCGAAGATCACAAGATCGCGACTTGCTCAACCGAGGTCACCCCAAGGCGTCCGAATTCGGGTAGTAACAGGACCATTTATTAATATATGGTGCTACTATTACCCACCATGAAAACGCGCGATCTCGATACCGCACTCCAGGCTTTCCGCGATAGGGGCGGTACGCTCCGCACTCGCGACCTGATCGCGCTCGGCGTGCACACCGACGCGCTCTACGCTCTGCGCGAAAGCGGCCGAATCATCGAACTCGGCCGCGGCCTCTATCGTCTGGCCGAAGCCGGCGAAGCCGAACACCCCGACCTCGCGATTGTCGCAGCGCGCGCGCCGAACGCGGCTGTCTGCCTGATCAGCGCGCTCTCGTATCACGGCATCACGACGCAGATCCCATCCTCGATTCACCTCGCCGTACCGCGAGGCAGCTATCACGGCATCAAGCTGTCGATGCCCGTAACGGTATATCGCTTCAATCCAAAGACCTTCAATGAGGGACTCGAGACGCCTCGCATTGGTGGCATGCCCCTCAAGATCTACAGCGCCGCACGTACCGTGGTGGACTGTTTCAAGTTCAGGAACAAGCTGGGGATGGATGTTTTCCTCGAGGCTCTGCGTCTGGCGCGACAACGAAAGCGCGTCCAGAATCGTGAGCTGCTGCACTACGCGCGCCTGCTTCGTGTCGAAAAGCCCATGTCACCGTACCTGCAGGCCATTGAATGAACAACAAGGATGTCAAGAATGTCGTCGCCTCCGTGCTCGCACGGCTACGCAACAGCTCGAAGTCGAGCGGCGTACCGTTTCAGCAGGTTCTCCAACAGTATGCAATGGAGCGATTTCTGTATCGCATCTCGAAGTCGCAGCACGCACAGAGTGTCATTCTCAAAGGCGCCCTGCTGCTGAAGACGATCGGCATCCCCAATGCGCGTCCGACGATGGACATCGACATGCTGCGCAAGGGCAAGGCAGATCAGGCGAGCCTGGTGGCGCTCGTCAAGGATTGTGCAACTCTCGACGTGGAGGCCGACGGTCTCATATTCCTCGCCGACAGTGTGGCAGCAGAGGAGATCACCAAAGATTCCGAGTACAAGGGTACGCGCATCCTCATGGACGCACGCATGGACAACGTGCGCCTGAGAGTCCAGATCGATTTCGGTGTAGGCGACGTCATGGTGCCCGGTCCACGCATGATCGAGTACCCGGTCTTCCTGGGCGGCGACACGATCCAACTGCTCGCTTATCCGGTCGAGTCGGCAGTTGCTGAGAAGCTCCAAGCTATGGTGGCACTCGGCGGTGCCAACAGCCGGATGAAGGACTTCTACGACGTGTGGATCTGCTCTCAACACCTCGACTTCAATACTGACACGCTTCTAAAAGCCATCGGCGCGACCTTCAAGAATCGGGAAACCCCCGTGCCGGCCGAAGAGTTCGAGGCGCTCACGACAGGTTTCGTTGAAGGACATCGTGTGCAGTGGAATGCCTTCGTGCGAAAGATGGGCGAGAAGGATCTCGTCGACGCGCTCGGTACGGTCGTCACAGATCTCAAGGTGTTCGCACTGCCGGCGCTCCGAGCGCTCGCCCGCGGGGAAGAACTTGCGCATCAATGGAAGGCAAGCACTGGATGGGTAGCCGCATGAACCACCGGCGGCAGCGGTTCCGGTGATCACGTACACGTCGAGACCGGTACCCCCTGGCTGGCTATGCAGCAGCTTGCTCGAACAAATGGGAGCCGGGCATCTGTCATTCACGGCTCAGGCTTCCTCACTGCAGCCGCGCAAGTGAGAATGGGGGATGCTGTCGTTCAGGTTTCCGCCGGTTTCATCGCCTTCCGCTCGAGTGCTGGTGCTAGGGAGCCTGCCGGGCCGGCTGTCGCTTGAGCGCGGGGAGTATTACGCGAATCGTCAGAACGCCTTCTGGAAAATCGTCGCTGCGTGGATCCCGGATCTGCCGTCCGACTATGTAGGGCGGGTAGAGAACTTGATCGAACACCGTGTCGCGCTCTGGGACGTGCTAGCGGCCGCGACGCGCTCGGGCAGCCTCGATGCCGATATCGAGGACGACGCGATCCCGAACAACTTCCGCGCGTTCTTTCGAATCCAAGTTCCGGATCATTGCCGTCCGTGGCGATGGTCCGGTTTTGCTTATCGGCTCACCACAATGCTGGTTTGAGTGTCCAACGGGCCAAACTGATCCCTGCCAACGCCCTTGGGGGCGGTCGGGATGACCAGTTTCACCCAAACGGCATCCGGACCCTTGAAATACGAAGTCTCGGAAGCCTTGCGCAGGGCCTCGAGGCTGTCCTGCTGCTTCCCGGAGGCCGCGTTGGTGAAGCCCGGCAGCTCGAACACGACCCATGAGTCTTTGGCCATTTCAGTCAAACCGATGGCAACTTCCCGTCTTTCGGTCTTCACACGGATCTCGGTACCGGCGCGCACAGTGCTCTGGTTGGCCGTGATCTTGAAGTCCTTGCCATTGCGGCTCAGGGTAATTGGCGCCTGCGCAGGCGCAGCCGCTCGCGGGGGCGCCGGCGTAGCTGACCGCAGAGCAACATCTTTCAGCGCAAGACCAGCACCCCTTGTGGGTCCGGGCCTCCTGACGCTGAACTGAATGCGTCCGATATCACCCGTGCACACAGCGGCGTTCCAGGTGGGATGAATCTTGCACGTGTCGTCCGTGGCGACGCTGTCGTTCTCACCGTCGTGGATCAGGACATAGGAATCAGGGATGCCGGTCGTCGAGCCATCCAGATCGTGGATCGCCGCGGTCCGGTAGGCCGTACCCCCCCGGTTGTCACTATCGAACCTGGGGTCGATTTTCGGAAAGTACACGGGCTTCGCATTGACGTACTTCGCACCCGAGACGGTGTTTTCGGTGGTGACGCCGGCGCCCGTAAACAACAGCCAGGAAAGCGCTCCTGATCCGCGCCGTTTGTTGTCCTGGAAATTCACGAATGTGGTGTTCACCACGTCATAACGGTAGTCGTAGTACTCGTACCCGCGGATCGGGAAATCGGGAATCAGGCGTTTCGGCAGGCTGCGGCCGTAGGCAATTTCCTCCGGCGTTACGGGGTTGCCGATGTTCTCGGTTTCGCCCACGAACAGCGAATCAACCACCCGTGAGGTAAACACGTCATCGCCGATGGAACCGGTCGACATGGTGTAACCAATGGCATTGTCCGCCGACTTCAGATTGCTGACGACAAACAACTCGCCGCGGCCCCAGAAGCCGCCATTGCGGTTCTTGTAGGTGACGAGATTCTCCAAGTGTGTCTCCAGCCTCTTGCTGTCCGGGTCAGCAGGGTTTTCCCGGGGCATGTACGAGGGGCCGGCCAGCCCGAAGATGTTCTCCACATTGATGTTCCGGTCGAACATGAACCCGTCGAAGTTGGAATGGGCCGTGTTGTTCCTGAATTCGCGGAATTTGGTGCGGCGTGGCCAGGTGCTCTTGGCGATGTCCGTTCCCAGGAACTGTCCTTGCGGGTGCTCCGGCAACGACAACCAGAAACCATTCGCATCGGAACCGGCGGCCACATTGTCGATGAAGGTGTTGTCCGGATTGGTGATCCAGTAAGCCGACACCGTGTTGTCCGAAGGCAGCAGGGTGTCCTTGCCGGAATAACTGGCTTGCCTGATGGCCTGGCGATTCTCGTACGTATAGCTGTTCTCGCCGTTTGGCGCGAGATTGGTCGGGACGCAGGCCTTCGAGGTATGGCACTTGATCTGAATGGCCAGGTTGTGCACGAACTCGTTGCCGTGCTCGATGCCGTCCTCCAGGAAGAAGCAGTGACCGACGATGTTGTAGGTCACGTTGTTCTCAACGCGCACGTCATTCGTGCCGTGCACGGTCACGCAGCGGTTGTAGGTATCATGGATGGAAGAGTTCTTGATGTACTGGCCCATGGCGTCGCCGACCAGATGCCAATGGATCGGATAGCGGGCAAGCGTCAGGTTCTGGCCCATGCGATTGAGCTCGACACCCTCGACATACATATGGCTCGAGGGCATCGCCATGATGTGCCCGCCGAAGAAGGACTGCGCCGCATCCTCCGACGCCTGGATCTTGATGTTGCGCGTCAGCAGACCCACTTCGCCGCGCTCGTCCACGTTGAAGGTGATCTTGCCGAAGTGCATGTAGTCCAGCTTCTTGTCGAGCGTGATGTTGTTGCCCCTGATGGCGGCAATCGTGCGGCGCTCGGCCTGGCGGGGGTCGTAGTCCGTCGACGCGAGGACGATCTCATCACCCACCTTCCAGCCCTTGGCATCCAGCACCTGGAGAGAGGTGGCGCCAGCCTTGGCCGTCGCGGAGAGCTTGGTCCAGGTGTTGGTGGTGGAACCGTGCAGGTTCAGCGTGCCGCCCGACAGCATGATGCCGCGGTCGCCCATGCCGGCCATTACGTCTTCGCCCTTCACGTTGTCGGTGAGGGTGATGGTGGCCTTGCGGGTGTGGGGCTTGGCTTCGGTGCCGATGGCCAGCTCGCCGTGGACCATGACCCATTCGGTGGTCAGTTCCACGTCGGTGTTGTCCGCGAAGGAGAGCTTGCCGTCGATCGACAGTCCACCCAGCGCCGGCGGGCTGACGTCGAGCACGATGTCCCTGTCCCGGCCGATGGTGACCTTGTCACCAGCCGCTGGAACCTTGCGGTTCGGCCAGCTGGCCGGATCCGACCAGTTGGTCTGCTTCACGCCCGCGTTCTGCGCCTGCGCGACAGCGAATACGCCGCCGAGCAGGACCGCCGGAACCAGCGCTGCAAGAAGGACCAAGCGAGACGTTCCACTCATGGCGATAACCCCCCCGTGATTTTCTGAATTGAGCCCGATATTCGTGAGTGGCAGGAGATCATCAGCGCGGCTATCCAGCGTCCGGCCAGCTTGGACAGGCCTGCGCCGCCGTGACTGGTGGAAAGGGAGGGACTCGAACCCTCGACCCCGGCATTATGAGTGCCATCGCTTGAGCCTAAGTAGCTGATTTTCCAAAGATCGGGCAGACGGCCGTTGCAGCTAAGTGCCCGGAAATGCAGCATTGTGCAGAGACGATTCCCGCGGATTTCCCGCGCACAGGCGCGGATTGTAGAAGCCGCGCCTGCGGCGGGTCAGCCTGCGTTGCGCGAACGCACCCGGTACTTAGCTCCAGGCGACCTTTCGCTCTCCGTGGTGAACTCAATCTCGCCTTCTTTCAGCATGCGCCTGCTGAGCCAGTGGCTGACAATTTGGCATCTGACATAATACTTAACATAGTACTTAGCCTAGTACTTAAGACGAGCGGCAAATCGAAGTACTAAGCTTTGCCTGGTTCAGGAGTCGAGACGATTTCGCCTCCCCTGGCTAACCGCCCTCCCGTCCGTCTCGATGTCGAAGCGCTGATCCGATAACGAGTCTCCACATTTGGCCCCAAATCTCGCATCGTCAGTGCCGATTTATGGGGCAATTCCCGCACAGTCATCCACTCACTCATGCTAATCAGGCTGTGGCAGTGCGCTGCCGCAGGAATCCTGAGAAGAAATGCCACATCAGCGCCTCCCACTGAGCGGGCAGTAGCCCAGTGGAGCCTCTCTCTCTCAGGCAAAGGCTTCGATTTCCATGGCCTGGGCGCCAGGGTAATTCGGGCGACGACCGGCTCACGTCGCCTGGAAGTTTCATTTTTATCAGCAGGTTATGCCTTAACATGCCGGGAAGCATCTCGGGTAAAATGAACTCATGCAGCGCGATGATGCTCTTCGTCTCCTACGCGAACGCCGTGAACAGCTCCATGCACTCGGCGTTGGCCAGCTTTTCTTGTACGGCTCGGTCGCGCGCAATCAGGCTCGCGAGGACAGCGACGTCGACCTCCTCATGGAGCCGTCGAATCTGCGGTTCTCGATCTTCGACCTCGTGCGCGTACGAGACCTGTGCCGCACTATTCTAGGCACCCCCGCCGACATCCACGACTATGACGGCCTGCGCCGCCTGCCGGAATTCCAGCGGCGCGTCGGTGACGATCTCGTCCGTGTCTTCTGATACTCCCCGCGGTGGACGCGCAGCGACACCTCATGGCGCAGCCATGGCGGCAGTGCGCGCCGGCCGCAAAGCGTTGGAGTTCGTTGCACACGACAGCGAAGTTAGCTATCTGACCAACAGCGAACGCCAGCTTGCAATCGAACGCCTCTTGATCCGGTTTGGTGAAGCACTGAAGAGTATTCCTAACCAGACGTTGATAGAGATCGATTCCAACATTGCCTGGGCTGGCCCCAAAGGGTTTCGCGACATCGCCTCCCATTGGTACGAGGAAGGCTTGGACCACCGCTTGATTTGGCACGCACTTGTGAATGATTTGCCCCCGATGCTCGATTCTCTACAGAAGTGGGTTGATGCGACGAGCAGCCCGCCGCGTGACTGAAGCCTCATGATCGGAACTCCTACCGATACACCCCGGACTCGTTCCTAACTCGTTGACTGCGGCCACCAACGTGAGAGCTTCATACCGCGGTGTGATCCGGGTCTAAATCGGCACATATTGTCAGACGCCGCCGCGCGGGAACACTGAGCCGAGATCCGCCCCATGACACGTTCGACAGACGGCATCCTCCAGGAACTCGCCCGCGAACAAGCGAGGTTGGCTGAGCTGGAGCGCACGCGCGACGAGGCTCGGGTAAGGATCGAATCGCTACGCTCAGAGCTCGCTGCCACCTCCGCCACAAAAGACCTGCCTCCTCCGCTACCGCCCGCGCCGAAAGCCAGGACACCGCACGCACCAGCTGACAAGGTGAAATTGTTCCGATCCCTGTTTCGCGGTCGCGCGGACATCTTCCCAACCCGGTTCGTGAGTAAGAAGACTGGGAAACCCGGCTACGCACCGGCCTGCTCAAACAAATGGGAACCGGGGCTATGCCTCCTCAAGACCGGAGGCAAGTGCAGTGACTGCGTGAATCAAGCCTTCGTCGCCGTCGACGACCAGATCGTGACTGACCACCTACAGGGCCGGCACGTAATGGGCTCTTACCCGCTACTCGAAGACGAGACCTGTTGGTTTCTGGCCGTTGATTTCGACAAGAGTTCCTGGAGGGATGACGTCGCCGCCTTCGCCGATACAAGCCGATCCCTCGGCACTCCCGCCGCAGTCGAACGCTCTCGTTCTGGGAACGGCGCGCATGCGTGGTTCTTCTTCGCCGCGCCGGTCTCCGCAAACGTGGCGAGGCGGATGGGTTGCTACCTCATCACGGAGACGATGAGTCGCCGGCACGAACTCGACATGAAGTCCTACGATCGCCTCTTCCCGAGCCAGGACACGATGCCCCGTGGAGGTTTCGGAAACCTAATTGCGCTGCCGCTCCAGCACGAGCCCAGGCAGCAGGGAAACAGCGTCTTCATTGACGAACGGTTCGAGCCGTTTGAAGACCAGTGGGCAATCCTCGCGTCCATACAGCGTATCGAGCCCGACACGGCGGAGACGATCGCGAAGGAAGCCACCCGAACCGGTCAGGTCGTCGGCGTCCGGTTCGCCGAGGTGATCGATGATGAGGAGGCGGCAGCCCCATGGGCGCGACTGCCATCGGGGCGAGCGCCAGTAAAACAGATCACCGGCCCGCTGCCGTCCGAGGTGAAGGGAGTCCTTGCACAGCGACTCTTTATCGAGAAGGCGGGATTACCTGCTCCGCTGCTGAATCAGTTGAACCGGCTCGCAGCCTTCCAAAACCCGGAGTTCTACAAGAAACAGCGCATGCGTCTGTCCACAGCGATAACTCCTCGAGTCATCACCTGCGCCGAAGAGCTTCCGCAATACATTTCCCTGCCACGCGGTTGCGCATCCGCGGCCGAGCAACTGCTCGACGAGCACCGAGTGACCCTGAAGGTCGAGGATGAACGGTACCCGGGTGCGCCACTTGAATTGAAGTTCAACGGCGAGCTGACGGTTGTGCAGAGCACGGCTGCTCGCAAGCTTCTGGGACACGACACCGGCGTATTCGTTGCGCCCCCCGGTATTGGAAAGACTGTCCTCGGGACGTACCTCGTCGCGCAACGCGCCTGCAGCACGTTGATCCTCGTCCATCGGAAGCCGCTGCTCGAGCAATGGGTGGCTCAACTGGCGATGTTCCTCGGCATCAACGAGAAGCAAATCGGCCGTATCGGAGGTGGCAAACGCAAACCCAACGGCCGGATCGATGTAGCGATGTTCCAGAGTCTCGTCCGCAGGGAAAAGGTCGACGACCTCGTCGCCGGGTACGGACATGTCATCGTCGATGAGTGCCACCACGTGTCGGCAGGCTCCTTCGAGCGCGTACTGTCAGAGGTGAAGGCTCGCTACCTCGTTGGCCTCACCGCCACACCGCAGCGTCGCGATGGGCGCCATCCGATCACCGAGATGCAGCTCGGGCCCGTCCGCTTCCGAGTGGATGCGAAAAGTCAGGCCGCACGCCGGCCTTTCGATCACAAGCTCATCGTGCGAGAAACCGGATTCCAGGTGGCCGGTGATCACTCCAATCTCGGTATTCAGGAGATCTACCGAGCGCTCGCAAGCGACGAGGCTCGCAACACGGGCATCGTTGATGATGTCATCTCGGCCGTTCAGGAGGGCCGCTCTCCCATCCTGCTCACCGAGCGAAAAGATCATCTCGAGTATTTCGCCGAACGGCTCGGCGGGTTCGTGCGCCACCTCATCGTGTTACAGGGCGGGATGACCGCCAAGGCGCGGCACCGTTCCGTCAACCAACTCGCGTCTATTCCGGATACAACCGAGCGGCTGGTCCTTGCGACGGGTCGCTACATCGGGGAAGGCTTCGATGACGCGCGGCTCGACACGCTCTTTCTCGCAATGCCCGTCTCTTGGAAAGGCACACTGATTCAATACAGCGGCCGACTCCACCGACTGCACCCTGCCAAGACAGAGGTGCGAATTTACGATTACGTAGACCGCGAGGTCCCAATGCTGATGCGCATGTTTGAAAAGCGGCTCGCCACCTACCGCGCGATAGGGTATGCACGGGGTGAGGCGCCGCTCGGATTCGCCGAACCGATCGAAGAGCGGACCGTCGAGTACGACCAGGAGGCGCTTCGTCATTTCCAGGAAGACCCGTGACGGTACGACGAATGACGCAGCACACCGCTGCTCGTCACGGGCTCGCTCACAGACCCGCCAGATTTTTTCGCCACAATGTCGATGACAGCAGCAACACATCCACGCCGTTCCGGGTGGCAGGCGATGCAATCAGCGACGTTGGTAGTTCGCAGCGACTTCGGATGTTGCGAATCAGCGAGACATCCCCTGGACAGTTATCTTGCTGGAAAATAACTCTTACCCGCGAGCACGATTCCCTTTTGAGGAAACGTCGGATGCGTTGCATCGGAGCGAACGCCAAACCACATTTCATCACGCGCGATGATGACTTTCTTCCATACGTTGCCGTAAAACATCCCAGCAAGACTCTCACTGTAGCCGCATGCCACGTAAATTGGGTGAAAGACGGTTCCCCACCAATCCCCTCTTTCTCCGGTGTGGGGATTCTCCTTCCCGCCTTCGATCGAGGTATTCATTATCGACCCCCACTGAGGGTGCGGCGATGACAGGAGTTCGGACAGTCTTCGGTTGATCTCTGCCTCTATCGCGGCGCGCTCATCCGGTGGGATTAGATTCCACGTCCTGTTGAAATCTGTCAGGTGGTCCAGCACCGTGACCTCACGAGTGCAGCCTTTCTCGTCCATATCCGTCAATGACATAGATTGGTCCTAGACCTGTGAACACGCACGGCAGATACGTTATCAGAACCCCTCATCCGGCTGCCGCGCGCACCCCCAAGGGCGAATTACAGTTTTGTTATTGGAACACACTGTGCGGTCACGGCAAAAAGAAGGAAGAAAACAAGCAAGATCGCCATCGCCCATCGCAGCGCGCCGACGCCCGGGGCTGCGATGCGCAGCTTGTCTGCAACCTTCTCAGCGACGAGATAGGTCTCCCCGATGTAGCACTTGGCGTAGTATGCCTTGAGGTTTTTACCTTTGGCATCGGTTTGCTGCACGAAAGCTTCGGCCCATTGGCGGGCAGTGACATCCAGGATGCCTTTATAAAAGAGCATGGAGGGCGGGAGACCCCCTTTGCCATTTCCCTTCCAACTCGCGGGCAAGTTAAATGTCGGCCTGATCGCGCCGAGCAACACAACTACCGAAACCGTGACCAGCGTAACGTACGCAAAGAAGGCGACGTACGTACTGAAGGGCAACCACCAAGCCATGTTACTTGAGTATGCGCCGACTGCCGGCCAATTGTAATCTCCTGCGAACCGCGTAAACGCAGCCCCGATCACGGCACTAAGAAAGGCGACGATGGTCAAAAGTCGGGACACTTTTCCGTCCTCATATTCGGTCAGTGCCTTGACTTCGTTGAGGCTTGCACGAGCCACATCGTGAACGGTGTCGATAGCATCTTCGGGGATTTGCCATTTTGACAACTCTGCGAGTAGTTCCCCAAACTGGCTGTTCCGCTGTTCCTGCTTCCGCCGCGCCATTGTCTAACTCCTCGTGATGTTCCGTATCTGCACAACATGTTCTGTTGGTTTGTTGTAGTTCCCGGTGGGCTGATTTCTCAGAAAGCTGGCGACGAAGCTGTCTTCACCGCCCAATCGACTGCATCGCGAAAATTCTGAACGACAGCATCTGCGCATGTGATGTCTATGGATTGAGTCCAACTCGGTTGAAAGCGCCCCCTGACGAGAATCGTCAGCAAGCCGGCGTCGTGCGCGAATTGAATGTCTCGATCCGGTTGGTCACCAATCATGAGCGCACGTCGCGGTGCCGCTCGTTGCTTGAGCCGTGCATAGAGATCACGTGACTTAGACGCGGACAATGCGCCGGACGTGAACCGTTCGAGCTCGAGCGCCTGCAATCGCGCCCGGACCGAATCCGCAGACCCCTCACTGATTACGTATACGGGAATGCCAGACTCGTAAGCCAACCGCAGCCCATCCCGCACCCCTTCAAGGATCGGCGGAACACTCGAAAGTATGCTCGCGTATGTCCGGAGGGCTTCGGCTTCGTCGTCCGTTGGCACAGAGCCCTCTGTCAGTACACGTTGCGCGGCAATGTCCACCGGGGCTCCCCTCAGACCTTCGCCTAGCGCGCGGACGAGGAACGCCGGCGGATACCGCAGCCTCGAATGGTGACGCTCTGCGATTGCCTGATCGAATTGCCGAACGAACTGCAGGCGTTCGGCAGTTGGGGCTTGCCCACCCGCAATCTTTTCTGCTGCGCTCAGGAGCGCCAGTTGCGCTTCCGCAAAAACAGCGTCGGTGTCCCAGAGGGTGTTGTCAGCGTCGGTATAGATCCAAACGCTCAAGGCGCAGACTCGCGGCTTCTACGCGAACCCAGGCGCTCCGCGCGGAAACCGAGTTTTCGAAGAACATTCAGCGTTGGCTCTCCACTTGCGAAGTTAACCTCTGCATCGGGTGCCAAGCCCTTTGCCAGTCGATATGCCTCACGAAGAATTTCTTTTGCCGGCAGTCGGCGCTCACCCGCGAAGATGACGAGCCCGGAATCACGATCTCGCGTTCGATCACGCGCTACAACTGAGTCGCACGCTTGTCGCACGTGTGTTGCGGTTACGGCATTCCACTCAATGGCCATCACGAAGTCCTCGTCCCGGTTTCTGTCGTCCACCTCATGCTGATGGGCTCCGCGGATGGCGCGCAAGTCGAGCCCCGCATTGAGGGTTTGGTATTCCGGTGAGGAGTGTGGCACTGCGGAGTTCTCGACGCAGTCGTGGGCGTCGGACTTGGCCCCAGGCTCGGCGCATGATACAAAACCTCGGACGAAACTGTATTCCATCCGAGGTTTGATATCAATGGCGCGCCCTCCCCGCCTCCGAACCCAGCGGGTGCATGCCTTAGCCCTGCTGGGCAGACGCGGGATGGCGCGGTCGCTGGAATTCCGAGACGCCGGCATCACGGCTGCAACGATCTCGCGCCTCGAACGCGAAGGGCAAGTGGTCCGAGTGGCACGAGGCCTCTACCAACTGACCAATGCACCGCTCAATAGACAGCATGCACTTGCGGAAGCCGCCAAGCTCATCCCACGGGGGGTCATCTGCCTCGCATCCGCCCTTGCCTACCACGGCCTCATCGGCCAAATGCCTTCGGCGGTTTGGATCGCGATCGGCCGGAAGGACTGGAGGCCACGGCTTCAATCCCCACCTGTGCGCATCACGCGTTTTCCCGACCGACTGCTGACATCAGGGGTTGAACACCACGAGATCGACGGCATCCGGGTGTCCATATTTGGAATTGCCAAGACGATCGTGGACGCGTTCCGCTATCGGCGAATCGTGGGCGATCGGCTGGCCGCGGAGGGACTACGTGAGGCGCTGCACCAGGGGAAAGTGACACTTTCCGAAATTGCGCTCCGCGCGTCCGAGGGCAGCGCGTGGAAGGCGATCGAGCCCTACGTCTCCGCTCTCACCCCCGATGCATGAGGGCCAATCAAGCGTTGCCGGCGCCGGCGCGCCTCAGTTCACCCTCGCCAGAGACAGAAGATAGACTATGTGATTGCTCCTGACGCAGGCCGCAGTCGAACGACTGCGGTCGAGCGCAGTTGCGCAGGTGGTGGGCCACTAGACGGTGAGTGACGCGATGCAGCAGAGTTGGCCTCGAGTCGCGAACGCCTGCAAGCCAGCCGCTTTCCGAGTGTGAGTTCACCCTCATTGGCGTCCAAAGAAAGAGAATAGAGTTTGCCGATGATTACGGCTCCCGAGTTCCTCGACGCCATCACGGAATTGGTTCTCGACAAACGTCGTCCCAATCACCATCAGGTTGTGTGCATCGAGCACCCGCTGTCGCCGGCGCTCATGATTGTCGCCGGACCAGGAAGCGGCAAGACGACGGTGCTGGTGCTGCGGGCCCTGAAGCACGTACTGGTCGACGGTGTCCTGCCGGAAGAGATAGTCATCACGACTTTCACAAAAAAAGCAGCGGCCGAAATCCGCAGCCGACTGATCTCCTGGGGCATCCCACTCTTCGATCACTTTGCTGCGCGCGCTCGAGCGAGCGGCGACGAGGTGGTTGCCCGACACCTGAGCCTGTGTGACGTGAACGGGTTCGCGACCGGTACTCTCGACAGTCTGTGCGAGCAGTGGACCGGTCGCATACGGCAGCAAGGCGAGATTCCGCCGGTCATGATCGAGAACTTTGCGGCGCGGCAAATCTTCTCGCGCCAGATATTCGGCAAAGTGTACCGGGACCCAGCGAACCAACCGCGTCTCGATGCCTACCTCGCGAACTACACGTGGGATCAGAGCCCGCCGGCCACGCAGGGAGAGGCTGTGGAAACGGCCAAGCTACTCATCGATCGGCTCGTGCAGGATGTTGTCGATATCCCGATCTACGCAAAGGCGAAAGGACCGCACCTGGAGGCGCGAAAGCTCATCGCCGCCGCGCTCACTCAACTCCATGAGTTGATGCGCTCACGCGGGCAGTATGACTTCGCACTGCTCGAGGCCGAGTTTCTACGCAAGCTGCGGGTGTCGGCGCTGCGCGCAAAGCTCAGTTTGCCGCGCGTGCTCCTGATTGACGAATACCAGGACACGAATCCGCTGCAGGAGGCCATCTACTTCACCCTCGCGAAAGTGTCCGGGGCATCAGTCACGATCGTGGGCGACGACGATCAAGCCCTATACCGGTTCCGCGGCGCTACGGTCGAGCTCTTTCGGGATTTCGCCGACCGCTTTTCGCAGAGCGTCGGGGGCCCCAAGGCCGTCCCCCGCTTTCTGATCGACAACTACCGCTCCACCGGGGCGATCGTCGGACTGTGCAACGGATTCATCTGCAACGATCCGCAGTTCGCAGGCGCGCGGGTGACGCCTCCGAAGCCGGCAATAGTCGCCGCCGGTTCGAACCAAACGAAACTGATGCCCATTCTCGGGATGTTCAGAACATCCCCGGACGAGATCGCCCAGGATCTGGCGCAACTGCTCGTCGATGTATTCCGTAACGGCGGCTATACGATTCCAGGGACTGACCACGTGCTGCGCGGTGCTCCTGATGGTGGCGACCTCGCAGATGCAGTAGTCCTCGCACACAGTGTCGCGGAGTTCTCGCGCCCGTTCATGGGCAATCCACCGAAGGCACGCCTCCCCTGGCTGGTGCGGCAGGAACTTGCCGCCCGTGGCATCCCGGTCTTCAATCCTCGCGGTCGCGCCCTCAAGGACATTCCCGAAGTGCGCCAGCTGATGGGACTCATTTGCTTGTGCATTGATCCGGATCAGTCGCTGCTGGACTCGCTGGTGATTTATCGCGACGCCAAGAACGAGATCGCGGCTTGGCGCACGGATGCTGCCGCTTTTATGAAGAGCAATCCAGCGCCGAGCAAACCCCACAGTCTCGCACGCTTCGTGAGCGCCTGGCAGAACGCGAAGCCGCAGGCTGCGGGCATGCGTGAGTGGCCGCATGAGTGGCCCATCCTGGACTTACTCTACAAGCTCATCGCATGGCTCCCGAAGTTTCAGAATCTGCCCGAATATCAGGTTTACCTGGAAGCCTTGACCCGGAGCGTCACCCAGGCAACGGCCTTCTCCCCCTACCAGGGTCGCCTCATGCGCGACGATCAGCACTTCGAGCGCAGCAGGCAAAGTGCATTTCGTGACATTTTGGCCCCTGTGGCCGAGAACGTGATGGAGGTAGACGAGGATCTGCTGACCCACCTACCGCGCAATCACGTGAACGTCATGACGGTCCATCAGAGCAAGGGGCTCGAATTTCCCCTCGTCATTGTGGACGTCGGCGCCGATTTTTCGCGCAATCACCCCAAGCAGCGGTTCAAGCGCTTTCCGGACACGGCGTCGAACGTGACGCAGATGGAAGACGACCTCGCCCCGTTTACGGCTGTCGGTCCGCTGCGTACCCGCCGCAGCGCGCTGGATCGCACGTTCGAAGACCTGATTCGACTGTATTACGTCGGCTACAGCCGAGCCCAAACGGCCTTGCTCTTGGTCGGACACACGAACCTTCTGGCCTACTCGACCAAAATCAGAAATGTCGCGACCTTCTGGCAACAAGGCGGGGTATGGCCGTGGCAAGTAGCTACGCCTCGCAGCGGCAAGAAACCCCCGGCGTCGGTCAGCGGCATGGGCATCGTGGAGATCTAAGATGGCACTCGAAGCCCGGCGCGGCGCGCGATTGGTGCCCAGTTATAGCCTCACCGGCGACTTGCTGTCGTTTCTGCGGTGCGGACTGCAATACCGTTACCAGAACGGGAGCGCCCTTCCCCCCTCCCGTCCGGTGCAGCTGTGGTTCGGCGAATTCATTCACGGCGTGATGGAGACGGCGTACCGACTCTGGGCCGACAAGGTCGCTGATTTCAGCGCGGCTTGGCCGTGCAATCCCACCCCCTGGGACAATCGCAGGACTCCCGATCTCACGCGCGCCGCGTATGACATCGCCGTGATTGGCGAGCGAGTCGAGCTGTCTCTGGCGAATCAAGGCAAGCATCCCCGAAATCGAGACGTGCGCGAAGCCGCGTATCGACGTGCCGAGGTGGCGGTAAACCTCATCGGCCGACACTTGTTCCCGCTGGTCACCCTCGCAGAGGAGCCGTTGACCGGAGCGCGACTCATTCCGAGTTCCACGGGACTACGCGCCGACCGTTACGAACTGACGGGGGTCGTGGACGTGCTCTCGCACATCAAGGTCAATGAATGCCCACCGGATAACCGCATTCGCCAGGCGCTACAACGGACCTGCAAAGACCTGCCCGAGGAGTACGAGGTGGTGGTTGACTATAAAGGCGCTCACCGCCCCAACCGTGACGAACCGTACTGGGACCAGGGCGAATGGCAGGTGAACACCTACGCTTGGCTTCGAAATCGGCGCGACCCGCCGGTGAAGGTCGCGGCCGGTATCCTGATCTACGTGAACGAATTGTCCCCGGGCACGGATGACATCGTGAATCTGAAACAGGGGCTGCGTGACGACTCTACTGACGAGTTGCCGGCGACCGCCGAGGATCGCGGTAGGCTCGATCGGTGGCGACCCGGCCATGACACTCAGAATCTCCTGACCTTGGATTATCGATGGCGGCGGGCAGTGCGCGTCATCCCGGCGTCGGCCGGTTCGATCGAAAGCGCAACGCGCCGCTTTGACCAGATCGTCCGTAATATCGAGACACTGATCAGCGATGAAGGTCGGCAGGGTGACATCGGCCGGGTCTGGATGCCCAATTGCGAGGACAAGGCAACCTGCGATGCTTGCGACTTTCACTCCTTCTGTCCGCGGCCAGCCGGAACGACGCAGAACAGACAACCACCAGCTCCCGACGCGCCGTAGCCTTTGTCACCGCAGGGGTGACAACGCGAATCGTTTCTATGAGAATTGCAATTATTACTCCAAGCAGTTCTCAGACGGATGCAATTACTCGTCGCTATCAATTGCAGTGCCCGGAAAACTGCAGTGCCCATCTCAGGCCTGCACGCTCGGTCGCTACCCCGTGGAACCCCGTCCGACCTTGCCGCGGAATGGCGCGCCCGATGTGCCCGGGCCGGCGGTGATATCGCAGCCCGTCGCCTCTATGCGGGACGAGGGTTTTCGCTAGCCTGTGAGGTCGCCAGATCGACCGGATCCCAGCTGAGAGTGATCTCCGCGGGCATGGGGCTCCTGAGCCCTGACACCGCCATCCCACCGTACAGCCTCACCCTTTCGCCGCATGCGCAGGACTGCATCCTGCATCGGGCTTCTCGGGGTCTAACTTTCTCGGCCGGGGAGTGGTGGCAAGTCATTCGTGCGCGAGCACACGGCGTGAGTCCGTTCGCACGTCTGATGGCGGCCCGGCCGCGCGACCTCTTGCTGATTGCTGCGACCCGGCCGTATCTTGAGATGCTTGTCAGTGAGCTGACGAGCCTCGACGAGAACGCCCAAAATCGCATCCGCATTCTCGGCCTAACGCAGACGCAACTCCTGCCAGAGCCCTTGAGGCATTGGGCCATGCCGTACGACGGCCGGCTGGATGACGTTACGAAGAATCTACGCGGCACGGCTTACGATTTCCCAGCCCGAGCGCTCGCCCATTTCGCAAATCTCGTGAAGCTCGATCGGCGCATCGAGAACGCGGCATCTCACGCCCGTCGTGTCCGACAGTCGCTGGCGCATTGGACAGCTCCCGGGCGCCCCACGCGTCAACGCATCGACGATTCAACTCTCAGCCGTAAGATCAAGACGCTTAAGGCGCGGGACATTGCTCGTACCACCGGCTTGAGGCACTTGCGCAGTGAATGGGGGCTTGCGTGTGAGCAGACCCGTTTTGCCAGGGCTTGGGAGGCGTCGTGAGCGACACGCGTCAGGCCGAGACCATCCTCGCGCCCGCGCTTCGCGCCGAGCAAGGCAGCATCGCGGTGTATGTCCTTTTCCTGCGAGGAAAGGACCTGCTGTCGATTGCCGATATCCATCGTGCGAGCCGCGGGAAGAAGCAAAATCTGGACGGTTTCCAACGGAAGGAAATTCGGGACCACGTGAACGAGATCGCGCGCTATCTGGACAACGGCGGCACGCTGTTCCCGAATGCCATTATCCTGGCCCTGGAACCGAATCTGAAGTTCGATCAGTCACGCGGAAAGAAGCCCAAAGACACGCCAGAGGACGTGTCCCCCGGTCGCTTGGCGCTTCCCGTGCGACCTGAAGGGCAACGCGCCGCCTGGGTTGTCGATGGCCAGCAGCGCTCTCTCGCGTTGGCGAAGTCCAAGGGCAGCGAACTGATCGTGCCCGTCGTCGCCTTTGAGACCGCATCGATCAACGTGCGGCGCGAGCAATTTATTCTGGTCAATCGTGCAAGGCCCTTGCCTAGCAGACTGATTGATGAGTTATTGCCCGAAACCAAGGGCGTGCTTCTGCCGCGCGACCTGACGGCGCGCAGATTGCCGAGCGAACTATGTGACGCGCTCAACACGCACGAGGACTCGCCCCTGCGCGGGATGATCCGGCGCTCCTCCCAGGAGGCCGACGCGAAGCGTGTCGTGACCGATACGGCCGTGCTCAACATGGTTCGGCGTAGCCTCAACAACCCCAACGGCGCACTTGCCGCCTTCAAGTCGCTGAGCGATCGATCGAGTGATGCCACCAGCATGCTGTCAGCGCTCATCGACTACTGGTCTGCCGTCCGTCAAGTCTTCCCGCAGGCATGGGGAAAGCCACCGTCCGAAAGCCGGCTAATGCATTCGGTTGGTATTGCCGCGCTCGGCGATCTGATGGACCGCATCGCGGCCCGTATGACGGGACCGGTCCAGCAACGTCGATTCTTCGCCGCGGAGCTGGAGCGGATCGCGGACACGTGCGCATGGACCGAAGGTCGCTGGCCCAGCAGCGAACGCATGTGGGACGAATTTCAGAATACGAGGACCGACATCAGGCTGCTATCGCAAACCCTCGTGCGCCTTTACGCGCAGCGTTGCCGCGAATGAAATTCATTTTCGCCGATGCGTTGGACATGATCGATCCGAACTTCAACTTTGTCGCGGATCGGATGTCCGCCGATAGGGAGAACTACTGGGGGGACGTGTATCCGCACGAATACTTCCCCACACCTCCGTACGACGGCATCTTGGTCTCTCGGGGTATCGTCGGTGACGATCGCTTTCCGGGGAAGTACCCCGGAGACTTGATGATGCGGTTTAGACGGATCGGTGCACGCGAATTCCTACGACTAAAGGGCCCGCAGTTTAAGCGGATGAGCATCTTTGGTGACTGCGGCGCGTTTTCGTACGTTGACCAGGAGGTCCCTCCCTACACGCCGGAGATGATGCTCGACTTCTATGCGGATGGTCAGTTCACGCATGGTTGTTCGGTCGATCACATCATTTTCGATTTTGACACCGAAGCCCACGGCTGGCGCGGAGGCAGCCCAACCGCGAAGCGGCGTTTCGAGATCACCTTGGACAACGCGGCAGGATTTCTCAAAGCCTCGCGCAGCATGGGGCGAGGCTTCACGCCTCTGGGTGTGATCCAAGGATGGTCACCGGATAGCATGGCCCACGCCGCGCGCAAGTTGGCGAAGATGGGATATCAATACCTCGCCGTAGGCGGCATGGTGCCACTCAACGCGAGGCAGATTCACTTGTGCTTGCAAGCCATCCGTTCGCATATTCCAGCGAAGGTGAAACTGCATTTACTGGGCTTCGCCAAGGCAGAGCAAATCCAGGAGTTCACGAATTACGGCATCGCGAGCTTCGATACCACTTCGCCCTTGCGGCGCGCTTTCAAGGACGCGAGGGCCAACTACTATCATGCCAACGGAAACGGAAAACTGGACTACTTCTCCGCCATACGAGTCCCTCACGCGACCGAGAATGCACGCCTGAAGCGCCGTGCGAAAACCTCAGGCTCGAACCAGGAACAGCTTCTGGAGTGGGAAAAGAACGCTCTGCACAGTCTCCGTCGGTTCGACCGCGGTAAGGAGAGCCTAGTCAGCACTCTGCGCACCGTGATGGTTTACGGCCGGGAATTTCTTCTGGACCCCAGAAAATCCGACGCCGTGAACGAGCGTGCAATCACCGATGCGGAATCGGCCGCTCGGCGGACACTGGAGCACCGGCCATGGAAGCGCTGTGCCTGCAGAGTCTGTCGTGAGGCCAGTGTGGAGGCGATTATCTTTCGGGGCAGCAACCGCAATAAGCGTCGGGGATTTCACAACCTTTTTGTGTTCAATGAGCACGTAAAACGCATCACACAATGAATAGTCATCTGTATCAATTCAGTGCCGTGGGCGCAAAACAGTCGCGCACCACGCGCGTATTTACCTTTGCGGCGAAGGCCCAGGACATCCTCGATACCTGCGAGATCACCCGTGCGGGCCGTGGTAAAAAGGGCGAACTCTTTGGCTTCCAGCGCCCTCAGATTGCCGCGCACATTCAGGAGATCCGGGACTATCTGAGTTCCGAGAATGCGGTGTTGCCCAACGCAATCGTTGTCGGATTTCTCGGCGACGTGAAGGCCAAGGCGCTGGGCGAGGGCGTCTTTCGCCTGACCGTATCGACGGCCAACGGGAAACCCGGGTTTGTCGTGGACGGTCAGCAACGGCTCACCGCACTTGCACAAAGCGAACGCAAGGATTTCCAAGTATTCGTGTCGTGCGTGCTGTGCAGTGATGAGGAAGAGTTGCGGCGCCAATTTATTCTCATCAACAACACACGGCCCCTTCCTAAGGCCCTGATCTATGAGCTGTTGCCTCAGGTCTCGGCTCTCCCCAAACGCTTGACTTCGCGGGCATTTGCGGCGGCGTTGACGGAAAAACTCAACTATGCAGCGAATTCCTCGCTGCACGGTCTGATCCACATGCACACCAATCCAGAGGGTGTCATCAAGGACACGTCGCTGCAGAAGGTCATCATGAATTCGTCCGACACCGGCGCGATTCGTGACTATGAGGATACGGCAAGTCGAATGAGCTTCGGCTTTGACCTGCTCAGCAACTTCTACGGCGCCGTGGGTGAGGTGTTTCCGTCGGCCTGGCGCGGCCACACGCCGCGAACCTCCCGCCTCGTACACGGTGCGGGGATCGTGTCACTGGGTTTCGTGATGGAAGCGCTCTACAGTCGTCACGGCAAGTTTGATCGTCGTGCGTTCGTACGGGGATTGGAGCCGATAGCGCCGATGACAGCGTGGACTTCGGGCGTTTGGACGTTTCAAGACGGGTCAGTCACGAAATGGGATGAAATCGAAAACACGTTCCGGCAGATTCAGCGCCTATCGCTCCATCTGGTGGGCTTGGTTAAGCGCACGCCCCAGGCACTGCGGCGTTCCGGCGGGAGACACTCCGCTTGAATCACGACAAGGCAATTGTGCTGTTTTCGGGAGGTCAGGACTCGACGACGTGTCTTGCGTGGGCACTCGATCGATTCGAATGTGTCGAAACAATTGGGTTCGACTACGGGCAGCGTCATCGTGTCGAGCTTGATTGTCGCCCCCGCATCCTGGAGCGCTTGGGCGAGTCGTTTCCAAAGTGGCAGCCTCGTTTGGGAATAGACCACATACTGGACCTCGGAGTGTTGGGCGAGATCAGCTCCACAGCCCTGACATCGGAGGCGACGATCGCCTTCGACGCGACTGGCCTTCCCAACACCTTCGTTCCCGGCCGGAACATTCTGTTTCTCACCTTGGCGGCGGCCGTCGCGTACAGGCGAGGACTGGGCATCCTCGTCGGCGGTATGTGTGAGACTGACTTCTCTGGGTACGCGGATTGTCGCGACAACACGATAAAGAGCATTCAGGTTTCACTCAGCCTCGGGATGGACAGGCCGTTTCGGATCGAAACACCGCTGATGTGGCTCGACAAGGCTGCGACATGGAGACTCGCTCACGAACTAGGTGGCGATGACCTTATCGAGCTTGTTCGAACTGCGACGCATACTTGCTACCTCGGAGACCGTAGTCGCGAATTTGCCTGGGGCTATGGGTGCGGCACATGCCCAGCCTGCGGGCTCCGCGCGAAAGGGTACGCCCAATGGAGCGCAAAGGTCTGATGACGTATTCGGTCAAGGAGATCTTTTACACTCTCCAAGGGGAGGGTGCGAATGTCGGCAAGGCCGCAGTGTTTTGTAGATTCGCGGGCTGCAATCTGTGGACGGGCCGGGAACGCGATCGTCCGCTCGCTGTCTGCAAATTCTGCGACACAGATTTCGCAGGAGTAGACGGCAGCTCAGGTGGGAGATTTGAGACGCCCCGTGCGCTGGCGGACGCCATCTCTCGTGAATGGCCAGAGGATGACACTGAGAATCGCCTTGTTGTTCTGACAGGAGGCGAGCCGTTGCTGCAAGTCGACGGACCCCTCGTCGCAGAACTACATGCACAGCGATTCCGTGTAGCCGTGGAAACAAACGGTACGCTCGAGCCACCGTCGGGCCTCGATTGGATATGCGTGAGCCCAAAGGCTGGCGCGCCGCTCAGACTTACCAAGGGAGATGAAATCAAGGTCGTCATCCCGCAGCCCGGAATCGACCTACCCTTTTTATCGACGCTCACGTTTCACCACCGCTTCGTCCAACCGTTGGATGATCCCTCGATTGTGGCGAACACGCAGATAGCGATCGATTGGTGCCTAAAGAACCCCCGATGGCGCCTAAGCCTCCAAGCCCACAAGGTCATAGGAATCCGATGATGCTTGAGGTCAGCCAAGAATTCTATTTCGAGGCCGCGCATACGCTAGTGCGTGATCACGAAACAGACTCGAGCCGCCGCCTTCATGGTCATACTTACCACGCCGAGGTGACGGTGCGCGGCGAGCAAGACCCACGTACGGGCATGGTCATCGATCTGGCGGTCCTCCGCCAACATATCGATTTGATAAGGCAGATGCTGGACCATCGTCACCTCAACGAAATCGACGGCCTGGCCACTCCAACACTCGAGAATCTTGCGGTCTTTATCGCTCGCCACGCTCAGAAGATGGAACCGCGCGTTGCGGCCGTGCGTGTTTGGCGAAGTGCCAGTGGCGATAGCTGCTTCCTTGAGCTTCCCCCGGGGCGCCCGTGAAATCTGTCACGGCCGGAGAACGCCTTTACTTCTTGCTACGCGACGAGGTCCTTGATCTGACGGGGGACGGCGCAATGCGATGGACAAACATCGGGGCGCTTCTCGAAAGTGTTAGCGGAGGGCAGAGCTTCTCTGCCTATATCAAAGGCGCAACGGCCATACACGCAATGCGACGACTGCTACGATTTTGGGAAGACGAACGCCCGGAAATTCCGGAGGAATCGCAGCACGTTCGCAAAGTCTCTTCTTTCATCAGGGGTGAAATGTTTCCTTCCATCGGCGAGGAGCAATCGCGAAAGATCGCGCGCGCGGTCGTAGGGGCGGAGGGGGCTTCGAATCGCCCCATCAACTCCAGCTCGCGTGCGGCGGTGCTGAAGGAGGCACGGCGGCACGTGTGCTACTTGTGCGGCCTTCACCTTGATCCGAAGGCTGCCGAGGGCTCGCCAGAGTTCTTGACACTTGAGCATCTTTGGCCGACATCAATGGGCGGAGACAGCATTGAAGCAAACCTGCTGCCGGCGTGTAGCCGGTGCCAGCACCATACGCAGGATGCTCTGTCTTGGGAGTGGCTCAATATTCATAATCTCGTACTACCCTCGTCACCTTCGGTGCGAGCGTTGGAGTCGGTCAGTCGCCGTGTACGTTATGCGAGGCACTATCTGGAGGCCTTGAGAGCGACTGAGGAAGAACACGTGTCTCTCAAGGAAGCCTTCCTGCGCCTCGGGCCGATCAAATCGGACATCAGCTACGTCAAAACGGGTCTGCCGCTTACTTTCTTCGATCTTCAGACAGCTTAGAGGACGTCAACATGGCGACGAAAAAGAAGTCGAAATCAGGGATTTCTCAACGATACGACGCGTTGAGCTTCAGACAACGCGGCGCTGCCGGCCATGTGCTTGTGATGTTCGTGGCACCCGTCAAAGAGATTCTTGGGTTCGCGGAGGTGGGCGCACTGTCGCCCAGCACACGCGGACCGCAGCGAGAGCAGAAGGAAGCACGCGTTCAGGCCATAGCGAAATTTCTCGCGGCCAATAAATCGAACACGATTCCAACGGCAGTTATCCTTGCTTTCGAGAAAGGTCGCGCGAGCTTCAGGAACACGGGCTCACAGGAAGTCGGAGTACTCAGCATCACCGCTGGAAGCACCGCTGCGGCCACGATCGTTGATGGCCAACATCGCCTATTTGGGATCAATGAAGCTGATCCGAGCATGGAGGTCGCCGTAGTAGCACTGTTGGATGCGGACGAATTGGAGCGCGCTTTCCAGTTTCTCGTCATCAACAATAAGGCTAGCAAGGTTCCGGCGACGCACACGAAGGCGCTCTTGGCGGATATGAAAGGCACTTCGCTCGCTCTCAGGCTTAAGAGCGCGCGACTGGCCTTTGACGTTGAGGGGATTAACGATGTCGATCTGGTCAACTCGGATCGGGACAGCCCGTTTTACAAGACGATCGATTGGACCACGACGCCAAAAGCTAACAGGATGGTGCAGGCAACGGCGATTGAGCTGTCGCTCGACTATCTTGCTGGGCTTGGCGTTTCGGAATATGAGGACCGCGATGTCCGTCGCAGCGTATTTTTGGTCATGTGGAAGACCATCCGGACGCATTGGAAGTCGCTGTGGAAGAAGGACTCGAGGCTCGTGTCCAAGGTTGGAATTTTTTGTCTGACCCGATTTATCGCCGACCGGATCACCAGTTGGGCGGACAGCGATGACCTCGACATCCAGGTGACAGATCTTGAGCAAATCGAAGAGCACACGCGCAAGATTATTCAGCACATGGACCCAGGATTTTGGACGACTCCGTGGGCAGAGAAGGCACAGGGCGGTTTCGACACCAATCAGGGACGTGATCGAGTCCTGCAGGCGATTACACAGCTTTTCAGAAACGGGAAGAGAGAAATCCCGTGGTATACCGATATCGACATCATTGATCGCTCGATCGCGAAGACGTGAGTCGCCAGCTCCATGCCGGCCACGGCCTGAGAACAGTTGAGCGCCAAAGGATTGAGCGGTTCTCTGGGTCTTAGTCACATCTGCTGGTTGCCGAGGGACGGCGCAGCCGGCCGAGAAGCTGACGACCGTCTCACATCAGCGGCGCCACGACCAGCCGTCGGAAAGTCTTTTCAAAGGCCCGCTTCAGGGTACCGTGCTCCGGATGTGTTGCCGAGCGCAGTATGTCGATATACGACTCGAAGTATTGCTCCAGATCTTTCAGCAAGACCCACGGATCCACCAGCCATCCGTTCCACGCAGGGTTCCGGTAAAATGGATACTTTTCAACGTGCCGGATGTCAACTAGCAGACCATCCTTGATTTGCCCGTTGTGGAATAAACCGTTGCGGGCCCAGTCACGCACCTTCCGGCCTTCGTCCGGCCCGAACTCCTTGCGAACGCGTTTATTCGCTTCGAGCCAGTTCCGAAAGCGCTCAAATCCAACCTGGAACATCTCCCCTGCTCTGCGTTTGCTGTCCTCACCAGAGAGATATTGCCCATGGGGCTCGAAAAACATCAGCTCCAGCGCAAACAGACTCATGCCGTGCTCATATTGGCCGCTGATCGAGGGCTTCATTGAAGCAAGGCGACCGGCTGGACCTAGCAGCCAGTTGCGTACCTGCTCCTGCAGCACATCGACAGGATCTACACGCCCCGAATCCAGGTTGCCGAACGTAATGCGGCCAGTGATGTAGACGAGATGCTTCACCATGCGACTTTACGTTCAGGGCGGCACTGCTGCCAAGGGCTGCCGCAGGCGAGGTAGACTTTTGAGCACACGATCACCAGCGGAACAGCACTTAAATAACACAGCATTCAGGCATTCGAACTCTTTGCACTCCTCGCCAGCACCACCTGGCGCACGATCCTCCGCGCGAAGCGTAACGCCGTTTCGTTCGGTGAAGACGCCATCACCTCCGTTAAGCTCCAACGCCATCGCCTCGCTCAACGCAAACTCCATTGCCATTGAAGACGTGCGCGTGGACGAAGCACACCATGGCTGTGATTTCGAAATGTGGGTCGGGAGGGACCACAAAGGCTGGTCCCGGTATGCTAGAAGATCACCCTCCATTCCGGGCGATACGAAAAGCTGAGTCACGCGGTCCGCGGCCGCACGCAGATTGACATCCTAAAAGACTACGCGGCGCATGTGCGAGCGGCTCCTCTCTACTGCTTCTACAACTTTGCGCACAACGTCATCGGTTGGAACTGCCCTCTTCCTCTGGAGGCAGCACAATTGGGCTGCATGGTGACGCCTGCCGCGGTGGTCGAACAGTCGCTCCGGATACGCGGCTCCCGGACTTTCGACTGGATGCACATGCAAACCGAAACTATCCCCTGGCGATGCCTGGTCAAGTGCCCGTCGAACAATCATCATCACACTCGTGTGTTCAAGAGCTTGTCTCGATGGGAGGGCCCGCAAACCTATTATCACGAAACGCTTCCCGACGAACTGCGGAGCGCTTCGCGGTGAGCCCCCGGGGAGCCGAACCCTTTGAGCCGCTATTCGAAGAAGCAGAGCGACTGTCCCCGCGCTGGACGGTTGTCGTAGATACGGAAGCGAGAGGCGCTCGGAGGGATGAGTATCGATGCGGTGCCCGATCGTTTCGAGGCGACGATACTGATGCTTTCTTGTCGGCATCTTCGTTGGATAGTCTAAACCGCGCGCGGCCGTTATCGCACAGAGTGACTGCGAGGGGATAACGGCTCAAATCTGCAAGCGTGCAGGAGGTCGTGGCCGTCAGGCGGCACCCCGGACACGCGGGGGAGACCACTCGACCTCGCAAGGGCAGGCGCGATTGCGGCCGTGACCGCACAGCGCGGCTGCTCTGGGGCAGCCACCCCACTCTGCAAGCATGCACGAGGTCGCGGCCGTCACCGCGCACCTCGGGCACGCGAGGATGGCCACTCGACTTCGCAAGAGCAGATGCGACGGCGGCCATCACCGCACGGCGCAACTGCTCGGGGTCAGCCACCTCACTCCGCAAGCGGGCACGAGGTCGCGGCCGTCACCGCGCACCTCGGGCACGCGGGGATAGCCACTCGACTTCGCAAGAGCAGACGCGACGGCGGCCGTGACCGCACAGGGCGACTGCTCGGGGGCAGCCACCCCACTCTGCAAGCGGGCGCGAGGTCGTGGCCGTCACCGCGCACCTCGGGCACGCGAGGATGACCACTCGACTTCGCAAGAGCAGACGCGTTGGCGGCCGTGACCGTACAGCGCGACTGCTCGGGGACAGCCACCTCACTCTGCAAGCGGGCACGAGGTCGCGGCGACCGCCGCGAACCTCGGGCGCGCGGGGATGGCCACCCCTCCTCTCAGCCCAGGAGAGTCGCTAAACCCAAATCTTGGGTACGGATTGCCCGCGGTGAATCGCCGCGGGATATAACCTGTTGAGACCGAATTCCACGCCGAGGCCGCCGCGAAGTCCCGCGTATAAACAGCTTCATGGGTCCCAGTTTGCGTCGCGGATTGGGCGTCCGCCATCCGTTCTCTGATGCCACTACGACCGTGCCGATTCCCCCAGATCAGCGGGCTTAAGTTCCCGGCAACCCGCAATAAACACCGTCCCCGGAGTCGTCCACTACACCAGCTACGAGGACAAATAACATGCTGATGGACGTGGCATTTTTGGCAACTCTGACGATCCGACGCGTCGGTAGAGGCGTCGGGGGGCTCAAAACCCAATGACCATCCCGACGACTGCACGACTTGCGGAGGTCAGGTCGCTATACGGTTCATCAGACAGTCACCACTCAATACGTACGTATGTCCAACCATGCAATTGCCGAAGAGAATGAACTTAGTGTGCTCAAAGTCACGCACGTCTTCGGGCACACGCGCCGTACCGAGGTCGCGCGGGCAATCTGGTCGAAGTCGTCCGCACGAATGGCCGACAAGATGGCGCAGAGAACGGTCCGACGTCTCATCGACAACAGGCAACTCGTCGACACACCCAACACACTCGGTGGCCACTCTCTAATCCTCGCTCGAAGCGGCGCCGCACGACTCCGAGACTGTGGAATCGATGCACATCAGGGCGGTGATATGTCCTCGATCATGGGCCCACAGTTTTTCCATCGAACGCTCGGCACCTGCTATCTCATACACCGTCAGACCCAGGGACATACCGTGTATGGGGAACATGCGATCGCCATTGGTCAGTCATTCGTGGGTCGGCAGGAATTGGAGCGTCGCTTCGGAAAAGTCCCCGACGGACTCGTTTTGGTGTCGGCCCGTGACCATGAGCACATACCCGGAAGGATGCTCGCGGAGTGGGTCGAGGTTGAGTCTTCGCGCAAGTCTTTCCACGAACTCAGCCGCGTACTCGACGTGGCGTGGCAGTTAGGTGGATGGCTCGATGACGCTCAGACTGTAATCCTGGACCGAGTCGTATTCGTCTACGACCAGAGACAGGCCCACGAACAGGCCATAATACAAGCACTGCAACGCTATTTGCCCACCCAACCGCCCGGCAATACCAGAGAACTCCTGGCAAGCGTCGCGCTCGCACGATGTAGAATCCGCTCCCCCCTCATCTGGGGTGGATGCGAAGAAATCGATGGTCGTATGCTTCTCGACGCTGGAAAGCTTCGAATGAAGGCCGCGAATGATCCCTTCTCGACGTACCCTACCGATGCAGCGTGATCAACAATCCCCACTGCCGACATGCATCCGTTGACAGCCGGTAACCTAAGCGCACGTCGTGAAGGGTTGTCTGCCGAAACGCAGTACCCGGCATATGGCCGCATCCTGTCAATCGCTCAGGCGGGTGCTACAGGTCCAGCATATGATGCCGACGGGAATGCGAATCCCAACCGAACATATTCCCGGCACAGTCAAGCACGCCGTACATCGGGAGGCCGCTGCTGGGATTTATTCTGTGTGGGGCGCCGTGATCAAACATTCGCCTTTCGTGTGGCTCATATTCGCCAGACTCCATGTGGCAGGTGGTGATGCGCGCTACCATCAAGGCGATGGCGAAGCCACCCAGCGCAATTAACGTGGCATATACGACCTCGTACCATAGCGACGACAGAATGTTGTGCCGGCCACTTGCCAAAGCGAATGGAAGCGACGCGAACACTCCAGTCACAACTGCCAGCATGAAGACAACCCTAATTCGGCTCCAGACTCTAGATGGTTCGACTGGTTCGTTCAATCTGACGTTCTCGGCCACGATCATGAATACGACAAGGGTTAAGAGCGATAGCCCAGCGATGTACACGGACGAGATCATCACCATGTGATAAACATGCGAGTGAGGCGCAGATGCGATACCGCTCATGCGGCAACCTCCACTTCCGCCATCTGTGCAGGCGAAGCGGGCGCTCCGCAAGATACCGTTGCGCCCGCAGTTCCGGGCCCTCCCTTCCGCTCCCCAAATCTAAACCCAGTCACGACGAACGTGTAATCTTCATTACGGCCAGCGGCCGTCCAATGATTCCTCCTGATTTTCCCTACAACGAAGAGTTGGTCCCCCTTGCGAGCACCATCGGCAATCGCGGCACCAGTCATGTGCGTGGCGACAAACCAGACGCTCTGCGCAATCACGGTGAATCGGCCGTGCTCGTCGTCCTCGGTGGAATCCTCACTGGTCAAGCAAAATCGGCAGTAAGTCCCTTGCTCCGAGACAAGCACCTCGGGGTTGCGTGCAAGGTACCCGATGGCGCCCACCGAAAAGCTGCTCAGGCAATTCGCGCTCCATAGCATGTTCATTCTTGTTCCCTCACGCTCGCCGGAGTCACGAACGAGTTGTCCGTGGTGCGCTGATCGGGTCTCAGTAGCCCGAGCCGTTCCAGACGAGCCTCGATCGCTCGAATAGTTCGTCGGTGTTTTGTGGCTATGAGCGGAATTGGTTCGGAGCCAGCGAACTCAGCTTTGAGCTCCTGCTCCTCTTCGTCAGTCCATGTCTTTCCCACACTCTCCGGTAATTGGGCACGCCGCAGCGCGCGTGCCTCCACCTGCTGTATCGCCGTTACCGCAACAAGCATCGATCTATATTTCTTAGCAATGCAGGAACTACCGCACCCGCGGTGATTGCGTGACGACGCCCGATCCCTCGGACCATGGATAAAAGGTGGTTGCTATACATGAACAACCATCGAAGCAGTTACCAACGGGCGACTCATGCGTCAGAGCAATTGGCGAAGCACGAGAAACAGCCATCACACGACCTGCAACACGCTGTGCCTTGGCAGCGGTAACCGCCGTGCGCCGAGCGAGTTAGTGTCTCCATGACGAAACCGCTCCCCTTTTCGCCACGCCTCATCCGCTTCCGCCACGCCCCGGCCTACCTCGGCATGGATCGAAACCGTTTCAACCGCGAAGTGCGCCCCCATGTGCGCGAAATCCCCATCGGCAGCAGGGGCATCGCTTTCGATAGAGTGGAGCTGGACGCCTGGGCCAGCGCATACTGTGCGCGCAACGGCCGTCCCGCCCGTTTAACGGAGGGACAACAATGGCTAGACGGAGAGCGCCAGGACTCTATCGAAGGAAACGGGCCGACGGCTCTGTCGAGTGGCATATCGACAAGCGCGTCAAAGGATTCGGCCGCCTTTGCGAGAGCACTGGAACTGACGATGAAGAGGAAGCCGAGCGGTATCTCGAGCGGCGACTCGCGCAGATCCGGGAAGGAATTGTCTACGGCATCAGGCCACGTCGAAAGTGGCGCGAGGCCGCGACGCGATACCTGATCGAGTCTGCCGACAAGAAAAGTGTGGAGCGCGCTGCCCGCGCGCTGAAGGATCTGGATCAGTACATCGGCGACCTATGGTTAGATCAAGTACACAACGACGCCCTCCAGCGTTACCGCATAGCGCGGAAAGCCTGGGCCGTTGGAACCTTGAATCGCACCCTCGCTGTGGTGCGGAGGATCCTCAAGCTCTCAGCGGAGCTGTGGCGCGACGAGCAATCGGGGCTGACCTGGTTGGCAGTCGCGCCGATGATCAAACTCGAGTCGAAGTACAAGAAGCGACAACCCTATCCCCTCGGATGGGACGAGCAGGCGTTGTTGTTTCCGGAGTTGGCCGGACATCTGCAACGGATGGCACTCTTTGCGGTCAACACCGGTGCCAGACAGGAAGAGATCTGCGGGCTGAAGTGGCGATGGGAGCAGCGCGTGCCCGAACTCGACACGACTTCGATCCAGCGGACCGTGTTCGTGTTACCTGGATCGGTGATCGGTGACGAAGAGCGGCGAGCCGCGGGTGGTGGTGCTGAACGACGTGGCGCAGGCGGTAGTCGAGGAAGTTCGCAGCCAACATCGGACGTACGTGTTCACGTACCAGGACCGCCACGGAGAACGAAACCGCGTAGGCAGGATGAACAATAAGGGATGGCGGGCAGGACGCCGTCGAGCGGCAGCTCGGTACCAGGCAGTGCTGGAGAGGGAATGTCCGGAGGGCTTCAAGAGGATCCGGGTGCACGACATGCGTCACGCCTTCGGCCGGCGCTTACGGGCGGCCGGAGTCGGCCTCGAGGATCGGCAGGATCTGCTTGGCCACAAGAGTTCGAGAATGACCACCCACTACAGCGCGGCGGAAATCGGCAACCTCGTGGATGCCGCAAACCGAGCGACAAAGTCCCGCGAATCTCCCGCACGTACAGTGCTTCAGGTAGTGGGCGAGTAAGCTAAGTGATTGAATTATATTGGTGGAAAGGGAGGGACTCGAACCCTCGACCCCGGCATTATGAGTGCCGTGCTCTAACCAGCTGAGCTACCTTTCCACGTCCCGGAACGGGACCGGGGGATCCCAGGGGGCGCGCATTGTCCGTGGCGACCCCCAAATGTGTCAACCGACCGCCCCCCAGCCGCCCAAGGTCCAGGCTCACGGTCAAGGTCCACGTCCCAGCCCCACCGTGCAGGGTCCCGGTCCACCTCCACCCTGGGGTCGCGGTCCGCCTTCGCCGCCCACCCTCACCAAGTTCGCGGCCCAGTCTGACCGCCCAGCTTCATCGTCCAAGTCCGCTCTCCGGATTCACTTCCCGGAAAGGCACCTCTGCCTTCCCGGAAACATTTCCCTCTCTGAGCCCTCCGAGAACCTCTCCGCGGCGTCCCGCGCCGTTGCTCGCCACGCGGATGCCCCGGCGGAACGCCAGCCGCGACCCGGCGTTACCGGAATTCACTCCGGCATGCGGCACCGCAAGACCGTCCTGTCTTAACCCGCCCTACTCACGCACAAACGTAAAGGCCCGCGTCTTAACAAACGAGCGCGCGCCTTTACCGTGCAACAGCGACTCGCGGCAACGCCCGGAACAGCGATACCCAACGACCGCAGCCGACGAAGTCCGTTACCACCAACACCCCTCTTTTTCGCCATGTCAGCTTCTCCGCCACGGAAAGTGGGCGGAAAGGAGGGAACGCCGGGCTGACAGCGTCTAACCGATCAACACGCAGAAGCGCATTACACGTGTAGACTTGCGCGAGAGGGTCGGCCGTAATGACTAAAAGAACCCAAGCCCGCACTGGGATTGCGCGGTATCAACAGGTATACACCGTGCTTTCGCAGGCACTCGCGGAAGGCACCATTGCTGCTGGCGAAGCCTTGCCCAGCGAACCGACTCTCGTCCGTCGATACGGGGTTTCTCGTACGACGGTTCGCAGGGCCCTGGCGCGATTAGCATCAGAAGGAAGTATCGTCCGGCGTCGCGGGAGCGGCACTTTCGCACGAGAGGTGTCGCAACGTTCGCCGAACAACCGCCGCCTTACGCGGGTTTTGGACGACCTGCAGCGTCTGGACGAAACCACCGTCTCTACTGTCCTCGAGTTCGTGCGTGTTCCCACGCCCGAATTCCTGCGCCGCGAAACACCGGAGTTTGGCGAGACCGTGCTGCTGGTTCGGAGGCTGAGAAGCGTCAACGAGGTGCCCGTCATTCTTGCGACCTCCTACGTTCCCGGGCGCCTCGCGCCACTGCTCAACAAAGTTCGGCTGCGCAAGACGACAATTCTCGTTACGCTAGACAAGCTGGGACACAGTGCCGCGACCGCCGAACAACAGACGACGGCGGTGGCAGCCGAGCCGTACGTAGCTCGCAACTTGAAGTGTCCAGTGGGGGCGCCGCTCTTGAATGTTCGAATGTTGACTCGGGATCAGCACGGGCACGCGTTGGACTACACCAGCGTCATGTATAGACCCGACTCTTATGAGTTGCGGACACGCATCGAGCGCCCGACCCGGACACGTCTGACCAGACTTCGCCGGAGTCACTAAGTGGCCAAATCGACTTCGACTTCCAAACTCGGCCGTCTCGATGCCAAGCGCGCGGGGTCTGGTATCGCGCGCTACTACCAGTTGTATGAATTGCTTTCCAACGCACTCCGGGACGGAACGATCCCTCCGGGTCGCGCCCTGCCGAGCGAGCCAGCGTTGGTCGCGCAGCACAAGATTTCGCGGACGACTGTCAGGCGTGCCCTCGATCGGCTGGAGAGCGAGAAACGGATTGTGCGTCTTCGCGGCAGCGGGACCTTTGCCCGTGAAGTCCAGGATGCCAAGAAGCTCTGTCTGGATCTTCATTCGTTCTACGAACACGTCCCGACAACGGCCGCCAGAACTTCGGTGGCTGTCCTCAAGGACAAACCCGAGCTTCGCTCTGCCGCTGTTCGGGAGCTCGAGCGTCAGTTGGGCGAAAGCCCGATCGTTATTCAGAAGCTGCGCAAACACAACGGCACGCCGTATCAGTTGTGTGCGACTTACGTGTCGGAAGCGATCGGTCGGCGAATACGGCGTGGCAGAGCCGGTCAGGTATCCACCGTGGCCCTGCTGGATCATCTCGGCATCGAAACGGTGAGAGCGGAACACACGATGACCGCCGTCGCCGCAGACTCCGCTGCGTCGAAAGCGTTGGAAGTCCCACTCGGCACGCCGCTCCTGCGAACGCGAGTGGTGTTCTCAGATGCGAGTAGCGCAGTGCAGGCGGTGTACGAGAGCCTTTCGCGACCGGACCACTTCAATGTTCGCGCGGAGCTCGAACGCAAAGGGTCACAGCGGTCTCAGACGGGCTGGCGCCTCAAAGGGACCAGCGCGTCGTCACATAGGCGCTGAACCACGCGACCCCGCCGCAGCACCGCACGGCGGCACCCAATCACGCGACGCCGCCGGCCTGCATCCGGCCCCGGCGCCACCGCGCGACGCCCCCACCACGCGCACCACGCCACCGGATCAGCCCATGCCCGCCGGTCGCGGCACCCTGCCGCCGCTGCCCGCCTACACGTTGAACCTGAAGTGCATGACATCCCCCTCATGCACCACGTATTCCTTTCCCTCTAGCCGCAGCCGCCCTGCTTCGCGCGCACCGGCCTCGCCCTTTCCAGCAATGTAGTCCGTGAACGCGATGACCTCGGCGCGAATGAACCCGCGTTCGAAGTCCGTGTGAATGACCCCGGCTGCCTGCGGAGCCGTCGCGCCAACGCGAACCGTCCACGCCCGGACCTCCGTCTCACCAGCGGTGAAGTAGGTCTGCAGGCCCAACAGCTTGTATGCACCCCGGATCACGCGGTTGAGGCCCGGCTCGTCGAGCTTCAGCTCCTTCAAAAACTCGGCCCGATCCGCCTCCTCGAGCTGAGCAATCTCAGCTTCAATGGCAGCGCACACAGGCACGACCACCGCCCCCTCAGTGGAGGCCCGCTTCTCAACGGCCGCGAGCAACGGATTGTCGCGGAACCCGGTCTCCGCGACGTTGGCTACGTACATGACAGGCTTCGCCGTCAACAAAGACAGGTCCCGGAGATCTTTTCTCTCCTCGTCTGTCAGAGTCATGGCCCGGACCGGCTTGACGGAATCCAGCTGCACCTTGACGCGCTCGAACAGCGCCTTGCGGCGCAAGGCATCCTTGTCACCGCTCTTTGCCGCCTTGGTCGCGCGATCCAAGCCCTTCTCCAGGGTCGAAAGATCGGCGAGTGCCAACTCCGTGTCGATGACCTCGATGTCTGCGAGCGGGTCGACCTTGCCTGCGACGTGAATGATGTCGCCGTCCTGGAAGCAACGCACGACATGGGCGATCGCGTCTGTCTCGCGGATGTGGGACAGAAACTGGTTACCCAACCCCTCGCCTTGAGATGCGCCGGCGACCAGCCCGGCGATGTCAACGAACTCTACCGCGGCAGGAACAATCTTCTGCGGATGCACGATGTTCGCGAGCTGTTGTAGCCGCGGATCCGGTACCGGTACTACGCCAACGTTAGGATCGATCGTGCAGAACGGATAGTTCTCAGCAGCGATCTGCGCACGGGTCAGCGCGTTGAACAGCGTCGACTTGCCGACGTTGGGCAGACCCACGATGCCGCAGCGGATGGACATAAACGATTACTCCGAAGTTCGATTCGTGCGCGACGCGTGGCCCGTACCTACGGTGCCGACGTCCCGCCCCGTGTGTGTAAGCGGTTCATCGCCTTTTCAGGGCCGTCCGCGATCATCACGGGTACGACATCGCAACCTTCTGCGATGTTCTCCTGAATCAGTTGCAAATCGGCGGACGAGGGCCGCCCCAATACGTAATGCAGCACGGCGTCGCGGTGGCCGGGATGCCCGATGCCGATCCGCATCCGCCAGAATCCGTCCCCGAACTGCGCGATCATGTCGCGCATGCCGTTATGACCCCCGGCGCCACCGCCCTTCTTCAGGCGGATCGTGCCGGGATCGAAATCCAACTCGTCGTAAGCGACCAGCAGCGCCTCAACAGGCACCTTATAGAAGTTAGCAAAGCTGCGGCTCGGGCCGCCGCTGTTGTTCATGTAGGTCATCGGCTTGAACAGCCAGACGTCCTCGTCCCCGATGCGTACGCGAGCCACTTCACCCTGATACCGGGCCTCATAGCGGAATGACCCGCCGTGCCGGCGAGCCAACTCGTCCACGAACCAGAATCCGGCGTTGTGACGGGTGCGGGCGTGTTCGGCATCCGGGTTGCCGAGTCCGACGATCAGTTTGAGCGGCAGGGCCGACATGATGTGGACAACCTCAGCCGGGTCGGCCTGCGCAGACTGCGAGGTCTGTGCAGGCTTCGACGCCCGTGCAGGCTGTAAGGCCTGTCCGGGCTGCGAAGCCCGCGTGGGCCCTGAGCCCACGCGAGCCTACCCTCAGTCCTACTTCTTCCCGCCTTCTTTCTTGGCAGGAGCGGCTTCCTTCTTCTCGTCGCCCTTCTTGGCGTCGCCTCCGGCAGCAGCCCCAGCGGCGGGTGCGGCAGCAGCGGCCGCGCCAGCGACAGCTCCCTCGGCGGGCGCTGCAGCGGCATCGGCAGTCGGCTCCGGCTCCTCGGCACGCGGGCTGTGGATCGACACCACCGCCCCGTTCTTGCGGCTGAGCTCCGGAATCGTCACGCCCGTGGGCAGCGGGATGTCCGAGAGGAACTTGGTCTCGTTCAGATTCATCTGCGCGAGATCCAACTCCAGGAACTCCGGCAGAT
Organism: Steroidobacteraceae bacterium; assembly: GCA_036499585.1. Classification (GTDB taxonomy): domain Bacteria; phylum Pseudomonadota; class Gammaproteobacteria; order Steroidobacterales; family Steroidobacteraceae; genus 13-2-20CM-66-19. Next base: position 298,078 of record DASYDM010000017.1, on the reverse strand, counting down.
CCTTCGGGAGGCAGGTCACTTCGACGTCGGCGCGCATGTGCGAGACGACACCGCCTTGAAGCTTGACGCCCGGGGACACGCTCTCGTTCTTGAAGTGGATCGGCAGGTGAATGCGGATTGCCTGATCCTCGAGGACGCGCTGCAGGTCAACGTGCACGACGACGTTGCGCGCCGGGTGCATCTGGATGTCCTTGACGATCGCTTCCTGAGTCTGGCTCCCGATCTTCAACTGCACGATCGAGGAGAAGAACCTCTCGTTCTCGATCATGGTCAGCAGGTTCTGCTGATCGAGGACCAGGGGGGTTGCCCCCTCGGTTCCGCCGTAGAGGATGGCTGGCACCTTGCCCGCGTGACGCAGGCGGCGGCTCGCACCTTTGCCATGCGCTTCGCGGAGGTCCGCGCCAAATGAAAATGAGATACGCATTTCAGTCTCCAGTTAGTAGTCACATTTGCCGCCCGCGACCAGACGGCAACCCCGACACACCGTCGCGCCCCATCGGGCCCGCCGGTCCCCGGCCCCCGGGGCCAGGTTCAACACTCAAATCCCGCCCCGAGGGGCCAGATTCCACCACTCGATTCCGGCCTCAGCGGCGGGTTCAATGCCCGATTGCCGGCGGCAAGCGCCGGATCTGCCTTCGCCTCAATCGATGTACAGCGAGCTGACCGACTCTTCGTCGCGAATGCGGCGGATCGTCTCGGCCAGCAACGTGGCGACCGACAGCTGGCGGATTCGCCCGCACGCTTTGGCAGACGCCGACAATGGCACGGTATCGGTCACGACCAACTCATCAAGCATCGAGTTCGAAATCAGCTCGACCGCCTTGCCGGAAAGGATCGCATGCGTGATGTACGCAAGGACCTTCTTGGCGCCCTCGTTCTTCAGGGCCTGGGCCGCGACACACAGCGTGCCGGCGGTATCCACCATGTCGTCGATGAGCACGCAGGTCTTGCCCTCGACCTCACCGATGATGTTCATCACCTTTGACTCATTCGGTCTCGGGCGACGCTTGTCGATGATCGCCAGCTCTGCGTCATCGAGTCGCTTCGCAAACGCGCGCGCACGAACGACACCACCGACGTCAGGAGATACGACCATGAGGTCCGGGTGCCGCTGCTTCCAGACGTCACCCAACAGGACCGGGGACGCATACAGGTTGTCCACCGGAATATCGAAAAAGCCCTCGACCTGGTTGGCGTGCAGGTCGATCGTCACCAGGCGATTCACGCCCGCGCCGGAAATCATGTTGGCGATCAGCTTCGCCGTAATGGGCGAGCGCGTTGCCCGCGGTCTGCGATCCTGCCGCGCGTACCCGAAGTACGGCATGATCGCCGTGATCCGGGCGGCCGAGGCGCGCCGCAGAGCGTCGACCATCACCAACAACTCCATGAGGTTGTCGTTGGTCGGAGGAACCGTCGGCTGCACGACGAACACGTCGCGGCCGCGCACGTTCTCCATGATCTCCACGCGGCACTCGCCGTCGCTGAAGCGCCCGACTTCCGCGTCGCCGAGTCGGGTCTGCAGGTGCCGGGCAATGTCCAGCGCCAACGCCTTGTTGGCGTTGCCTGCAAAGAGAGCCATGGTGTCAGTGTTGGTGCTCAACGATCTACTCTTGCGGCGACCCGTGCGCCTTGGCTTGTGGCTGAGCCCCCGAACGGCCGTTCACTTGCCTGTCGCACGAGGTACCGTGCTCGGGCAAGCGACTCATCCGGCTTATCCGGCGGTCCCCCGCGATTCCCGTCGATTTCCCGTGGCCAGCTTCAATTGCCGGTCACCGGAAGTCCATGACCCGACTATAAAAAGGGGGCGGATCATACACGATCCCCGGCCCCGAAGCCTTGGGTGTTCCCCCGCGCCTTCGGCGGGCCCGAAATCGCCGGCCGCCCGGGTCCATGCCAGTCTGGCCTGGCCGACCGAGAACTGGATATTGATACAGCAACGGGGCCTCGCCCGCCACGCATCCTGGAAAGCTAAGACCCGCCTGGCCGCCTGTGGACCTCGCAGGAATCGACCTGCCCAGCTAGGTCGGGTCGATCCCGCCCAACGTCTGCCTGAGCCGCGGCGCCGCAAAATCGAGAAAGCGGCGCATCTTCAGCGGCATTTGTCCGCGCGAGGCGTGAACGAGGTGAACAGGTGCGGGCTCCGACTCGTACCCCTCAAGCATGATTTGTAACTCGCCGCGCTCCACCGCATCGACAACCTGATAGTGCAGCAGGCGCGTCACGCCCACGCCACGGATCGCCGCTTGTGCGGCCGCTTCCGTCGTCGTGACGGCGAGCCGCGCCAAGACAGGAACATCGATCGCGGCATTCGACCATCCGCCTTGGAACCGCCACCTCGGTGAGGGCATGGGCGTATCCACGGTTACGCAGGGGAAGCCCAGTAAATCATTCGGCTTCTGCGGAACACCCCGGCCGGCAAGCAGTGCGGGGCTCGCACAGGTCACTGTTCGCATCACCCCGACCTGCGTCGCGACCATCGAGCTGTCCGGCAATTTGCCGACCCGCACCGCCATGTCCACGTGATCCTCGATGAGATCGACGTTGCGGTCGGCCAGGATGAGTCGGATGTTGATTTCGGGGAGCATCGACAGGAAGTCAGCCACGATCGGTAGCACATGCAGCCGGCCGAACATGACGGGCGCGGTCACGACCAACTCGCCCTTGGGCGTGAGGAACTCGCCGCGAGCTTCGTGTTCGGCATCCTCGACCTGCTCGAGGATCCGGCGGGACGCTGCGACGTAGGCAATCCCAGCATCCGTGAGGGTGAGCTTGCGCGTGGTGCGGATCAGCAGGCGGGTACCCAGCAGCGCTTCAAGATCGGAAATCTTGCGGCTCAGCGTCGCCAGCGGAACCCCCAAGTCCCGTCCCGCAGCCGACAGGCTGCCCTTCTCGGCCACCCGCAGCAGCATCGACATGGCCTCGAACCGATCCACCTATCCTTCCACTTTTCGGTAGAGATATTCCTTATTCTACCTAATTATCTTCCTTTTCGGAAAGTACGAAGATTCTCCTGAGCCGAGCAACTCCTGATCGGGAGAGCATTCATGTCGTACGGATTCTTGGATATCGCTGCGACGCCGAGTGTCCGGGCTGCGCAGGCGGCCATGGGGGTTGAACACTTCTGGGCGGATTTCAAGGGCCACCGGGAATTCGATCAATTCACCGAGAACGAAGTCGCGATGATTGGGGAGTGCGATAGTTTCTACATGGCATCGGTGTCAGAGACGGGTTGGCCGTATGTCCAACATCGTGGCGGGCCGCGTGGCTTCCTGAAATTGGTGGATGACCGCACGCTCGCTTTCGCGGACTACCGTGGCAACCGCCAGTACATCAGTGTGGGCAATACGACCGCCGACGATCGCGTGTGCCTATTCCTAATGGACTATCCACGCCGGGCTCGCCTCAAGATCTTCGCGCACGCCGAGGTTGTGCCGCTTGATGCGGATCCGAACCTGACGGCCCTCGTTAGCGTGCCGGGCTACAAGGCGAAGCTCGAACGCATCTTCCGTCTGCGGCTGGACGCGTTCGACTGGAACTGCTCGCAGCACATCACCCCACGCTTCACTGAACAGCAAATCGCCGACGCCGTGCGCCCACTTCGCGATCGCGTGGCGTCACTCGAATCCGAAAACGCCGCGCTGCGCGCGCAGCTCGTGCCGACGACGGCGCCATAGGGCACCATCGAGAGAAAGGCTCGGACCTGGTCCAAAGGCCGACCGATCATCACCTCGGCTGAAAGACGAAAATGTGGCATCGCGAAGCCTCCGCTAGAACAGCCGCCTGAACGAGAGGCTGACCATCCGACCATAAGGATCGAGGAAAGCCGGCTGGTAGATTTGCGGCGTCATTCCGCTACCGTTGCGAACGCTTTCGTGAGTATCGAACAGGTTGGTAAGTGCGAGCGTCACGCGCGTGCCGCGCGCCCACGCATTGCCCAGAAAGCGCTGCTGCAAATTGGCGAATAGCCGCAAGTCGAACGTGGCCAGCGACGAGAAGTAGAGCGGACCGGAACCGTCGCTACTGTCCGTGATTTCGGTCGGACTGGTCCACACTCCGCTGAACCGCACGCCAATACCGTTGTCGAGCACGCCAGCGTTGAACTGTATCCGGTGACGGGCCTGACCTCCTGACCCGATCGTTCCGCCATTCAACAAGTCTATCGTCGGCGCGTTGGGGTTGAATCGAACTTCATCGCGTAGATACCAACTGTGATAGAGCGACAACTCGAGTTGCATGCCGTTGCCGCCGCCACCGAACCCGCCGCCACGTCCTCCACCTCCTCTACCTCCCGGGCCCCCTGGGCCGAAGCCAGCTCCCGTTGGGCCGCCCCCTCCGCCCGGTCGTGGGCCCCCGCCGTCTGGCGGAAACCCGTCAGATCGGCGGCCGCGCGGGCGCCCGTCAGGTCCGAGGAAACCCGGAGGTGGAGCGCCGGCCCCGTTGTCCGCGCTATCCCTCTGACCCTCAACGACAACCTCCTCAGGGCCGTTCCCTTGCTGTGCGCCGTCCGCTGGCGGCGTCTCGCCTCCTGGTGAAGCGTTCTGCGTCACCGCAGACGGCTGACGGTTACGCCTTACTCGAGGTCTCGACCCAGGAGGTCTGGATCCAGGGGGCCTGAAGCCTGGAGGCGGAGTTGGCCGTGTGGGAGCGCGCAGTTCTTTGGTCAGGTTGAATCCCCAGCGAATGGACTTGCGCTCTTCACGATCAAAGTTGACCGCGCGACTGTCGATCGTTTCGAGCGTGCCGTCCTCATCGCGTTGGAAGCGATCTGGAAATGCCACCTCTGCGTTTGCCGTCGCACTGCTGACCGACCCGATGGCGTTTCGAATCACACTTTGGATGTAGTTGACGTTGAAGTTCAGCTTCAGTTGGGGGGTGGCAATGGGCGCGAACGTTGCTCCGACCTTGAAGACGTGGCGGTCGTCAGCTTTCAAGTCGGGGTTGCCACCCGAGATCTGAGTGACGGTCACCGTCTGGCCTTGCACGTAATCGTAGACGCGGACATTCGACGTCGTGACCACGGGACCATTGAGCTGAGAGAGCGTCGGGGCCAGGCGGTCCTCGTTGACCGACGCAAGGAGGCTGATACCCGTGAGCGGCGTCCAGTGCAGTCCATAGCCGAAATTTCCGAGCGATCCGTACCTCGATACGTGTGTCACCGAATCAGTGACATTGACACTGACGTCGCCGATCGCGCCCAACACGTGGTTTGATCGACTCGTCAGCGGGACATCGATGCTGATTTGCCCCGTCGCATCGTTACGGTTGGAGGTCTTGCTCTCCTGACCCGTACTGGTGGAGTCGAGTCCGCTGAAGTCGCCACCCACCTTCATGCTGGTCGTGATGTCCCCGGCTGGTAGCCGAAACAGCCTGCCATTCGCAAGCACGCTCGCGCTACCGGTGTTGGTGGTTGCTCGTGCATCCTGACGGCGTAGCGAGCCAAGCACTGACGAGGGCAGCGACCCATAAGGATTGATCTCGCCATCCTCAATCGCGGCCTGCAGTGAGCTCACGTCGTAACCACGGTCCGTCTCGGTACGCGTGTCGATGTGGTCGTAGGCGCCGATCATGGACAATCGCCACCTCTGTGGGAGGTCTGCGTTCAGCGTGACGCCGGCGTGCGCGGTGCCGGTCTCGATGTTCTGGTGAAGCGTGTCCTGCGACAAGTAACGATCGATGGTAGTGTCAGTATCGCTCAACGCAAAGGGGCTATCGGCCGGCACATCCAGGTCCGAGGCCGGAAAGCCGTTCAACGCGCGGCTGGTTTGATAGCTCGCCGTCGCATTGAATGCGCCGGTGATTGAGCTCGATAACGTGTGGGCGACGACACTGTTCAGCGAGTAAGTGCGTGTTGCCGGTACCAGAGTTCGCGCATCGCTGTCATCACCGATCGTCCCTGTGGGGTCGCTTACAGTGCCGGCAGTCGAGGAAACGCCGCGATCACTCTCACGTACTGCCGCCTGGGCCCTCACGCGTCCGACGATATTGACCCGATCGTTGTCGCGGATTCGGGTATCACTCAGGTCAGCTGTTCCGCGCTCACCTCCGCCCTCGGTAGAAGCCCCAGCGTCGACGTTGGCGACTTTGGCCCTGAAGAAGCGCCGCAGGATGATGTTCACGACCTTCTGCTGTGCGCCGTAGCCATATTTGAGCGCGACCTCCTCAGGCAGGATGTCGATGCGCAGGATTGATTCGGTAGGCAGGTCTCCCACTTCGTTGATGCCCGAGATGCGCTTGCCGTTGACGAGGATGATGGGTCCCGAGCTGCTGTCGCGACCTGCGTCGCTCTGCGTCATCTCGGAAATCTCGCTGAGCAGATCGTTTACCGTGCTGACACCGTAAGACGCTATATCAGTGGCGCTGAGCTGGTTCTCGGGTGGAACGTCGCCAATCACCGCACCGGGTACCGCTTGGCCCGTTATGACAATCTCGTCCATGTCTTGCGTCGACGTCGGGGCCGGAGTCGGTTGGGACTTCTCACTGCTCTGCGCGGCCAGCAACGCCCCTGGCATCTGCACGGTGGCGACGAAGACAGCCGTCGCTATCGCAAGTTGATGTCTTTTTGCGGTCATGAGTCTTACGGGAGCCGAGCGTGATCAGTCGCGTACGAGACCGCAAGTTGACCGGCTCTGACGTAAGGCAATGTAGAGTTTTGTAAGCCGGCTCAAAAAGACGGCGACATCGTTCTTCGCCGCCGCCACACGCCCTCGCAGCCGTTGCTTGCACCAGGACGTCAGGGGGCACAGGATCGTTCACCTGGCGGACGCCATGCAGTCTCAGCGCTGCAGGGGCGTGGCGCCTACGAACTGGCGCGCAGGGCGCGATCCGGCGGGCTCAGCTCATTCATCCGAGGCACACGCCTCGTTCCGCCAAGCCATCCGCTCGTGAACATCTTTGAACGAAGGAAACCCCCCATGATATTGATACACGCGCATCCGTACCTCGGGAGTTCGTACATCGTAGCCGAGCTGCGTCGTGCACTGATCGTATAGAGTGGCCTCGCGCTGCTTCTTTAGAAAATCCAGAAAAAAGCCGGGACCGATGTCGTCCGCGGCTTTCCGATGTGCCTGACACTCACAAATGGTCGCGTACCGTTCCGCAGAGAGCGCGTCCTTGGCCGCTTTCGCAGTCGCAGTCAACTCGACGAGGAAAGGACGCCAGGCATTCAACTTCTTTTGCCCCTGAGAAAGCGTTGCAAGAGCCTCGGCGGGTTGATTCAACCGAAAGCGCTGAATATCTGCCAGTGCAATGTACGCGGATGGCGGCGCAGTCTTCATCGCCGTCAGCCGCGTCAACAGACGCACGGCAGTGCCGACGTCATTCTTCGTCAGCGCATAGCCACTCGCCACGAACAGTGCGCGCGGCTGCAACTGATCCATGTTCGCCACCAACAGCTGATAGTCTCGTTCCGCCGGCGATAGCGCCGTTGGAGCGCGCGCAGGCTGCGGCGTCGGGGAATGCGCATTGGACGGCGCCTTCTGATTGCGTGTGGACGGCCGTCTCGCCCCCGGCACGTTCAATGCCGCTATATTGGGCCCCCGATTTGGCGTTAACGAACTCGTGGCGACGTCTGTAGCAGGGGCCGTCTGCGGTTGCGGCGAGGAGATTGACCGTACAGAAGCACTCAGTCGTCCCGCAGCGGCATCCAGTTCGAACAGCTGGCTGACCGCGCCACCGTTGCCAAACAACTTCGCAAACTCACTACCATCCCACGATGGACTGCCGGGGGCAGACTGCGGCGCGCAATCAGCGGTCGCGCGTTCGTAGGCTCCTCGGGAATCCGAACGAATCTGCGAAGTGTCATAGGCCTTGCCGAGTTCGTCGGTCTCGTGGAAGAAGGCCGCTTGCGCAAGGTTCACAATCTGCGTGACTGCACTGAGACTGTTTTGATTGCCGATGCGCCTTCCTGCGGCCGCATTGAGACGCTCCACCACCAGCGCCTGCAGCAGCTTCATCCGTTCCGAGCGACTGGCAGAGGCTTCCTTCAGTAGCGGGAATACCTCGTCGAATCCCGGTGCCGGATCGAACCCGGAGCCACGCAGAAGATCAGTTCCCAACTCATCGGCCGCCCGCTCGTCTTCGCGATTGTGCGTCGGATGCAAAAGATCGGACCAGGCCACGCTCCCGAGCTGCGTGGCCCCGAGAGCCACCAGGTCGTGACCTCCTGCACTGGCCCCCTGCGGTTCTCGCGAAGCCTCCTTCGAGCTCAATAGCAAGCCGGACGCCTCGACGAGCAGATCGATCGTGATCGCAGTATGGGGCTTCTCGTCCTGCTTCATCAGCACATGACCCAGCTCGTGCGCCATGATCGCCGCCACTGCATCCTCTGATTTCAGTTGGCGAAGCAACCCAGTACACAACGTGATCGAGCCACGCTCCGTATAAGCGCACGGATCGTCGGAAGACCTTACGAAGACAGTTACCGGAGGTGCACTAAGCGCAGCGCTGGTCCAGGGCGTCAGCAATTGTGCAGTCAGCCGCGCGAAGTACACCGAGAGCTCCGGATTGTCGATGAGCAACCCATCTTGTACGAGCTCGTGGCGCATGCGCCACGAGGACCATTCACTGGCTCCCCACGACGGTTGAGCTTTGACAGAGGCGAACCGATTCTTTTCTTTGCTGGCCACCTTCAGAAGTTGAGCGAGCCGTGTGCCGCCCTGAGGCGCCTTGCAGGTATCCACTGGAACGGCTGGGGCCGCAGCCCGTGGGGACGAACCGAAGGCCAGCAAAGCGAGTGTGCCCACGACAAGCGAACTACCGAGCTTCATCACCTGCCTCCTTTTTCACAGCTGATCCCCGGGGCCGCGTTCATTTGCCCGAACGGTTGAGTAGTCGCCCCGCATTTCCCTTCCCGCGGCACCACCTTCAGCCTCAAGTTCGAGGGACTAAGCCAGACGAACTGGGTTGACGACACCTGAACGCGATAGATCAGGTGTTGTGTCGCGGACCTGCGGCACTCCACAACCCGCGCAACGAACCCTGCCGCGATCACTGGTGGCGATCCCTTCGCGTCCTGGATGCCACCGTCGTCGCCCCAGATTGTCAGGGTGCCGCTGCGCCCGTTGGGAAGGACGGCTTCGACCACCGCTTGCTGCGGACAACCATCCGCCAACACAGGCTCCCCAGAGCACAAGCCCGCGGCCACCAGCGCGATTGCGCAAATTCTCCTGAAATGGCTATTCGGCCGACTTCTCGTAGCTGCCATGTTCTTTCCCTTCGATGGAGTGCGGGATGACGTGAGCCATAACGGCGAGCAGAACTCCAATCCAGTTGACGGGTCCCCAGCCGAAATGAAGAAGAAGGAAGACCAGGACAATGCCGACGACTGCGTAGAGCGTGGTTAGAAACAGAGCTGCGGGCTTCAGCAGTATCCACAACGCCAGCACCGTCGCGACGATCATGCTGATTGCCGGCTGCGGCCGTACCAGCAGAGCGATTGTCGCGATCAACAAGATGCCGACCATTCGGCCCAGCCGGTCGAGTCGTAACTTGATCCGGGCCTTCTTCGGACGTGTCGCCCGATGAATGAAGACCTCATAAAGGCCGATGCCGACGCCCACCAGTCCTACCTCGATCCAGACGACCGCGCGCTCGTCGAACCCCTTCACGTAATGCCTGCCCAGGCCGATCAGATTCTCTGTGGCCGCTGCGTGTACGATGACACCCGGCACGCTCCCGTTCACGGGGTTGGCGGCAACGTCCCAAGCAACCGAGGGTGCCACGCCGATCAGTACTGCGCGATCACGCACCAGGTGCTCGACCAATTGCGGACTTTGCATGAGCGTCGATGCAAAGACCTCCTCGATGTAGTGACACAAGAGGCGATTGCCGCGAGTGGAACTCCACTCGAATGCCTGATCGAAGCTGGCGCGCAGATCTCGCCTCAACATTTCCAGGCTTGTATTGCGTTCTGTGCCTTGAGACTCATCGCAGGCACTGCGGTCGGATATCACGCCTCGTGCCACTCGCTCCGGGGACGGAAATGCCCCCCAGCGAATGAGCAATGGCTTAGGCAGCTCGTCCGACTCAGGAGCCGCCGGCTCACTCAACCATGGGCCGCAGTTCTCTTGTCTATCGGGTCCGCCGCAGAGAATTTTCGCGAGCTCGTAAGCCGGGCTCGCCAACGCGGGAGCAATTAGAAGAGGGTAGTAGTGCTGGCACCCGAAATTGCTCACCGTCGCAAACTGCATGGCTCCGTTGGAGCGTTTCACAGCTGCTTCGAGCGGCTCGACAATCGGTGACTCGTTGAAGGTCACCGCACCGGCATCGTCACGGCCGTCGCAGAACACGTGCCCGGGTTGGCCGGCTGGCATTGCGGCCCGAGCAATGACAATGCGGATTCGGTTCTCGTTTGCGAGCTGAAGAGCCTCGATCAAAGGAACGATGCTGTCTCGCGTGTCGGCATGAGGCCATTGAAACGTGATATCGAGCAGGATCACGCGCGGCTGCATGGGTATGAGCTGCTCGATCATGTCGGCATAGCGCGCATAGGGCATGGGCCATGTTCCGCCTCCCACGCCATCAGCGGGATCGTGACTGACGAAATCGTCGTCGATCAGAATCGCTGTGACCGCCTGCTGCGCCGGCGCGCCATACCAGGGAGCCGTCAGGCGAAGTGCGGTCTCTTCGGACTGCAGACGCGTGGCCGACCCTACTCCAAACAGATCTATGGCCAGCGTCAGAGTAATCAGAAATGGGAGCGCGAACCGAGGAGCCTTCGTTTGCAGAAAGCCAGCGACGACGCGCCAACATCGAGCTGACGACCCTAGAAAGGAATGGCGGTGTTTCGCCGAGGACTTCCCTGGCATCGCGGGCATTTCCCTAACGCTTCTTCCCACGGGCCACTTGCCAGGAACAAGTGCCGTCGAGGAATTTACGCAGCCCGTCACCCGTATAGTCACACCGTGGAATGAGCTGTCGATAGCGCGGAAGGGCATCGTCACCCACGCTGACGACCCGGGTGACCGGATGCGTAGAGGTTTTGCGTGACAGCAACGATCTGAGCAGCAGAGCGCGTATTCCAATGTCTTCCGGCGGCAGGGAATATCCGATGAACACATATTCATCCGCCAACCGAAGTGCCTCTCCCGCGCTGCGCCAAACGCTGAGCAGGTTCCGATCCCTGTAACGTCGAACGAACGACGGCGCCACCAGAACGGCACCGAGTGGCGAATAGCCACAATGGCAGGTCGACCAAGCTCCTTTGGTGTCAGCGAGGGTAACCACCGTTCGTTGGAAGTTGACGTAGATGTTGCCGCAGCGGCTGCATCCCAACCAATTCATCGACCCATGCAGCTTGTAGAGCCGGAGAATGGGCCGCGAAGAGGGATGCACCAACTCCCCATCCACGGGGTCCCGCCATGTGAAACCGAAATCAGTTTTCAGATAGTCCGTCTCCCAGTCCTTCATGCCAAGGAACAGGTACCGGTCGAGCGAGAAGTCGTAATTCGTAGAGATAATGGTAACTTCCGCACCCTTGCGTTCCGTTCGTCGTATCCAGCTGAGGATATCGTGTGGGACAACCTCGGATTTGCCGCGCGCGCGACGGATGACGCGGGACATTGCGCGTTCGAGCAGTCTGCGCGCCTCGGTGAGCCTGAGTGTGCTGTTGGAGGCCGGCACCAGCTCTTCGCCACTGTCGAGGAGATAGTCGAGAACCGACAATACTTCCGTGATCTGGGGGACATAAGCAGCCTTGGACTTCGGAACCAGATATCGAAGCATCTTCAGCAGCTGCCTCGACTTCCCTCCGATGTGCTTGTCCTTCATCTTCCCACTGACAAACAGGCCCTCCTCCAGAGATTTCAGTATGAGCGGGAGGATGTCACCGGTCAGGGGGTATCCGCAGGCACGCGATGCGCCCGCGCCAATGAAAAGGACAATCCGGGATTTCTTTCTCATACGTCGGCGTTCTGCCATCGCTTGATCGCCTCACGCGTGAGCACATCAAACGTATCCGTCACCGCCGCGCCGAACTCCTTTAGCACGCGCTGGATACGTTCGATCTCCGACTGCGATAGAGACTTTTCCCGCTCATTCAACGCGTCGCTCATGGGCTCTCGGTCTACGGCAGTGTCGGGCGCCACGGGCGCCGAATTGCTCAACGTCGAGGCTTTTTGATCCGAGCCACTGGCCTTTGCCGAGTCACCATCGACACGGGTGCCGGAGCCTCGCAACTTCACCAGGCGCCCCAGCATGTCGAACCAGAACGGCGCACCGAGCTGAAACTAAAAGTGCCGCGATCGAGTTTGGGGCCCGGGACGTTGCCCGTCTTCGCGCCGGCGACGCTGTTAACCGATCCGAGCGGTACTCCGGTGCCTCCGGAGACGGTGCATCCCAGCTCAAGAACGGACACGAGCAGTTCCTTACGCGCAGTTGAGCGCGAACGTCTTCGGTATTTCTGATTCTTGGATGACGTGTTGTAAGAGTTATGCTTGAACTATACCTCTCGAGTTTTCGAGACTGCAACCGCCCGGCTCCAAATATCTCCGCCGTATTGCAGCAACGACCGACGTAGTGCGTCGTAGCCGCACTCGCCATCGAGCCCTGTTGTGTTGATATTGATTTGTTGAATCGAACAGAGGTGCCCAAAACCGCTGAATTCGCTCCCTGCGGGGCTTCTCATCTGACTTCGGTCAGAACGGTCGTGGCACTAAAGGAAGCTCTTCATCGCGAATTCTGGGGAAAATCCGGGACGGACTGATCCGGCTCCGGGGCCGTGTGCCCCCTCCCGACCCCCCTTTCCCCACCGCCGCCACCAAACCTGCCACCAGCGATGAGAACAGGTCCCTCTGGGCCCGTGCAGTCCGTAGCGCCTGCTACTACGGACGAACAAGGATGATCGTCTTCCCCTTGCGTCGCCCGGTCGGGTTGAAGGCGGCGACGGCTTCGCCGAGGGGCGCGACTTTGCCGATGTTCGTCCGCAGTCGTCCATCCCGTACCCGCTGGACGATCTGCCCCAATTGGGCACGATCGGACTCGACAACGAAGTCGACCGCCAGGCCGTCAGCGGGTCGTGCCTCGGGTGGCCCGACGACGGACACCAATGTTCCACCAGCTCGAATCAGGCCAGCGGAGCGCTTCCCGATGTCACCACCGATGACATCAAACACGAGATCGACTTTGCCGACGTCTTCCAGAGCGTCGTGCTCGAGGTCGACGAATTCCTTCGCGCCGAGGTCGAGGACCGTCTGACGGTCGGCGGCACGTCCGGTACCGATGACGTGGGCACCGGCCTCTCGGGCGAGCTGCGTCACCATCGACCCGACGGCGCCGGCTGCACCATGCGCGAGGACGCTCTGCCCCGCCTTAAGGCGGCCGTGATCGAACAGTCCCTGCCAGGAGGTCAGGCCTGAGATCGGCAGGCTCGCACCCACCGTGAAGTCGACGTCGCCCGGCAACGGAGCGAGGTTGCGCGCCTCGATGGCCACGTACTCCGCAAGGGTGCCGTCGCGGTACCAGTCCGTAATGCCAAACACCCGCTGCCCCACCGACAGCCCCGTTGTGCCATAGCCGAGGGCGGTGACCACTCCGGCCAGCTCGTGCCCAGAAATCGACGGCGTTCGGGCACGGCCGACGCGATCGGTCCAGGTCGAGGGCCATGCCAGCTCAGTCGGAACGAATCCCGACGCGCGAACCTGAACGACGACGTCGTTTATCGCGGCGTGCGGCTCGGGCCGCTCCACCAGCTTCATCCCGGCCGTTCCCGCAGCCTGGTCCGTCACAACGATTGCCTTCATCATACTTTCCTCCTCGGTGTGAGGTCGCCGGCGTCGTGCCGGGGGCGGATCCGCTGCGTGCGCTTGAGTCGGCTCCAACACGGAGTCCGCCCATGAGACGGCAATCGATGCCCTCGCGAGCAGGCTAACGAGTTGACGCCGGTCCATGAGTGGAATGGGGCGTTGGCGTGACCGAACGCGTAACCGGTGCGCCCTTGTCCTTGATGACGATTGCGATGAATTTCGCCGGCTGCGTCTTGCTCGCGTTCGCAGACTGCAGATGAATATCCGTGGGCGTTTCAGCAAACGTGTCGCCAGGCTTCAAGGTCACAGGGTCTTTACCCTGAACTTGCATGACCAACGATCCTTCGAGCACGTAGACGAGTACGTTCGCGTCGTGACGGTGCGGCAATGAGGCGCCGCCCGGCAGATATTCCACTTTGACCATCGTCACTTCTTTTCCCGGGATGCCCACGAGTTCCTTGCTCAGCAGCGGCGTGACGATCGCGCCGTCTTTCCCGTCGGCTAGCGCATCTGTGGATTTCAAGAGCGGGCACAGCAGCAGCGTGAGCGTCGCGAGAGCGGCTGGTACACGAAGAGCGGCAGTTACGTTCATCGGAAGCCCTACCTGCAATTACAGAGCTAATATAGGCAGCCCACTGGTCCGGAAGAAGGACCACTTCAGAGCATTTCATGGAACCACTTTTCGAGCTCTCGATCACGCTCCCTGCGCGAGGATCGAGGGAGCGCCAGCGCACACTTCATCATCAACTCCGCGCCGCCGTTGTAGAGGGACGACTTCGGCCGGGACTCAAGCTTCCTTCCACCCGGTCGCTCGCTGTGGCAGTTGGAGTTTCGCGCAATACGGCCGTCCTGACGTACAGCCTGTTGTTGAGCGAGGGCTACGTGACCTCGCGCCGCGGAGGGGGAACGTATGTCGCGACCACACTTCCTCAACAGCCGCGCAAGAGAACGCTCACGGGCAGCCCTGCGTCGGATCGGCGTTTGAACGCGTTCTGGCGCAGCTATCCCCGCATGCCGCACGAATCAAACCAGTACCCATTCAACTTCGGGCTCGGCGTACGGGATATGGCGTCCTTTCCTTTCGAGGAGTGGCGACGTCTGAGTGCGCGAGTGCTGCGATCCTTTTCGAAGGAGAGCTCGACGTATCGGTGTCCGCAGGGAAGCGCGACGCTGCGCGAAGCGATCGCAAGACACGCTTCGCTTGCCCGGGCTGTGGCCTGCACTGCCGATGACATCATCGTGACCTCAGGCGCACAGCAGGCCTTCGATCTGCTGGCTAGGGTGCTGCTCACCGGAAGTCGGATGGTCGTTGCGCTGGAAGATCCAGGCTATCCGCCTGCCCGAGCGGCCTTCGCAGCGACAGGTGCAAAGCTGATCCCCGTGCCCGTGGATGAGGAAGGACTGATCGTCGAGCGTCTACCGCCGACGGCCAAGGTGATCTACGTCACGCCGTCACATCAGTTTCCCCTAGGCGCGTCCCTATCGATGCGCCGGCGGGCAGAGTTGCTCGAGTTCGCCCAGGCACGCGGTGCGGTGATCATCGAAGATGATTACGATGGCGAGTTCCGTTTCGGTGGGCGTCCGCTGGATGCGCTGCAGACTCTCGATCGCGCGGATTCGGTCTTCTATGTAGGCACGTTCTCGAAAAGCGTATTTCCGATGCTCCGGCTTGGATACATCGTGAGCCCTCCGTGGGCGCGCGACACGCTGCTGACCGCCAAACAATTCACGGATTGGCATTGCGCCGCGCTTGCGCAGGAGACACTAGCGGCCTTCATCTCCGACGGCTTACTGGCGCGCCACGTGCGCACGATGCGGCTGATCTATAACGACCGACGCGAGTTGTTGCTGCAAACGTTGCAGCGAGACTTTGAACGCTGGCTCGCGCCACTACCTTCGTCCGCTGGGCTGCACGTAACCGCACTCGCCAAAGGATCCTTCGACGCAGATGCCCTCTCGACTCAGGCCCTCGAGAAAGGCATCCGAGTCACATCGCTGCGTGCGTTCCATGCAAGCAAACCGGCGCGGCAGGGCCTGATCTTCGGGTACGGCGCGATCGACGTCGCGCATATTCCAGAAGCCCTGAAGCGCTTGCGATCACTTGCAAGCCATTCGCTCTCCGGGCCGGACAGTCCACGCGCCCGTCCGCGCAATTCGATTATCCGCTGACGGCTTGTTCAGCCCCGGACGGCCTCATCCCTTCGGGCGTTGTCCTTCCCCCTCGCACCCAACGTGAAAAGCCCGCCTATCGGCGGGCTTTTCCTTGCGCGGACCCTGTGTCGCTACTTACGCGCGCGCCTCAGAACTTCGCCCTGACGGACAGATAGTACCTCCTGCCCAGCACGTCGTAGATGCTGGGGTTAGTGACACCCGCCGCATCGGTCGTACCAGGCGTCGAACCCACGACCGGCGCCTGGCGATTCATCAGGTTGTCGATGCCCAACCGCATGCTGATCCCGTTCGAGAATTCCCAGCCCGCGTTCAGGTTGAACGTGTTGTAGGCCGACGTCGGCAGGATGGGAGTGGTGGGCGTCGATGCCGCGACCGTGTTCTCGATCGAAGGCAGGTGTGTCCAGTCCAGCTCCATAGTGGCCGGCCCCACGTCGTAGCTCAGGCCTGTGAGTGTGCGGTAGCTGTAGAACGACCCGGTGCCGGCGTACTCAAAGGTAGCCGCCCCAGGGGCGGTCTGCTGCTTGTAGGACAACAGCCAGGTGCCGGAGACGTGGAAGCCCAAGGCACCGGCCCCGTGGCCGAACATGTCCTCCAACGCCGCCCGCCAGTTGAAGGCGAAGTCCAGACCCTCGGTCTTGAGCGTGCCCAGGTTGGTATACACCCCCGCGGTGCTGGAACGGGCTCCCGTGCCACTGTCGCGCGTGATCAGGTTGCAGAACGAGTTGTTCGGGTCGTACCCCGGGTTGCTGGTGCCGTTGTAGTTGAAGCAGTTCTGGTACGCAGTCAGCGAGTCGATCGTGCCCACGGTATCGGTCATGTGGATCTTGTAGTAGTCCACAGTCGCCGTCATCGTGCGCAGGGCCGCGCTCTCGAACGGCGAGCGCAGCACCATGCCAATCGTGGCGGTATGGGCCTTCTCCGGCTTCAGAGCGGAATTGCCCTGCACCACAAGGGTGTCATTGGTGATGATGGACGCGAGCCCACCCTGCCACGTGCTCAGGTCAATGGCGTTGGCCGCAGCGGTACCGATGCCGCTGTTTGCGTGGGTGCCCGAGATGAGCGCTCGGCACAGCGCCAGCGCTTGGGTCAGGTTGGGGTTGTTGACGTTGTTGCCCCAGATCACCTGCTTGCCGGTCGGACCACCGGCGATACACGGATCGCCATACGGCGCCAAGCTGGAGGTCGTCACGGTATTGCCGACAAACAGTTCAGCCACGTTGGGTGCGCGGACGGCGTAATTCACGCCACCGCGGAAGGTCAGGAAGCTGGTCGGCGCCCAGTTCAGGAGGGCCTTCCAGGTCTGGGTTTTGCCCGCGGTGTTGTACTTGGATTCGCGATCACCCAATTCCAGGTTCAGTGACTTGATCGCCGGAAGATCCTTCAGCAGCGGTACCAGCAGTTCCCCGTACGCCTCCTTGACCTCGGTCTCGCCCGACGCCGCAGCGGTGGCGAAACCATTCGCTATGTTCTCGTTCACCGAGCTGGAGCTCAGGACCGAATCCGGGGTGAACACACCATAGTCCTTGCGCCAGTCCAAGCCCACGGAACCGCGCACCTCGCCCGCGGGCAAGTTGAGGATCCCGCCCTGGGCGCTGGCCTCGACGATGTCCTGCTGCAGGCCGGTGGTGGAGTTCAAGCGCGCCTGGAGGGTCTGGAGGCAGTCCGCGGATGGCTTGAACGCGTAGGGGCTGAACACCGGCAGGCCGCTGGCGCAGCTCACACTGGCGCCGATACTGGGGGAATAGCCGGCCTGAGTGTAGCCAGCGCCATAGGCCCCGGTGGTGGGGTTCGCTTTTCCGCCATTCGCCGCGCTCAGTAGGGTGCTGATGTAGTTCTGCACCGTCATGTAACCGGACTGAAAGGCGTCTGTGCTGTTGGTCTCACCATGCGACGCATAGGCTTCCCAGTTCCAGTCCTTGAACGGCAGCGTGCCGTCCAGGCCCGCCATGACCTGGAACACCTTGGTGGAAATCGTGGAGATTTTTGGACCCGCATAGACCGTGGTGCTTTCCAGCGTCCAGGTGGCGCTGGGACTCACGCGCGAGTTCAGCAACGACGCCAGCTGCGTGGGCACGGGATAGGCCGCATTGGCGGCCGCGCACGTCGTGGCCGTGTAGGTCCCCATGTTGGCGGGGTTACAATAGGGAACCTGGATGGCCCACCCGGAACGCGCCGCGGTGTACACGACGTTCTGCAGGACATTGTTCGACTCGAAGTTGCCCTGGAAGAACGCCGTTAGATGGTCGTTGAGCTCGTAGTTCACCTTGGTGAACATCGAATATCGGGTCAACGGGCTGGATACCAGGGCACCCGTATAGTTCGGATTCAAAGAGCCGCATCTCGAGGGCTGCGCAGTCAGCACCACGCCCGCCGGCACCACCCCGTTGAAGCCAACGGTAGCGTTATTCCCGTTCTTCGCAGTACAGCCGACATCGCTCTTGAACAGCGTCGTGCCGGCGATGCTGCTGGCGCCGTCATTGAAAATGTATCCAGTGGTGTTGTCGACAGTCGTGCCGAAGAGACCGTTCGACACCGCCGCGCTCGGCAGATTGGTGCCGGCGGGAAGGTAGTCATTGTAGGCGAACATGTTGCGCTGGCCGGCGCCGGCCAGGGGGTCCGTCCAGGAATTGGTGTAGAAGTCGCGGTTGTTCTGATACGCCGAATCGCGCTTGGCCCATTCCAGAGTGGTGATGATGTTGCCCTTGTGCTCCGCGAAATCGGTGCCCAGGGTCGCGCTGATACGCGACTCGGCGCCGTCCCCAGCTTCCGTCAGGCCGGACTGGGCATCGATTTCGGCGCCCTGGAAGTGCTGCTTGAGGCGGAAATTGACCACGCCGGAAATGGCATCGGCGCCATACACGGCCGAGGCGCCGCCGGTAACCACTTCAACGTGATCGATGGCCGCCGAGGGGATGGAGTTGACGTCCACCACGAGCGCGATATTGGCCGGCTGGGCGCGGCGTCCATCCAGCAGCACCAGAGTGCGGTTGGTGCCCAGGCCGCGCAGGTTGATGGTGGCGGCGCCGGGAACGTTGGTGGCGCTCGGGGAGTTGTCGTTGGTGATGAACTGCGTTTGGGCGGGAACGAACTGCGGCATCTGGTTCAGCGCGTTCTCGACACCCACGGTGCTGATGTTGGTCAGCGTATCCTGGGAAATGGAGACCAGCGGGCTCGAGGATTCCAGGTCGGGGCTGCGCTGAATGCGCGAGCCGGTGACCACGATCTCCTCGAGATCGCCGGTTGCCGCGCGGGCGGCGGGAGCCGTTTGCGCCCATGCCGTGTGAGCCGTCGCCGTGGCCAGAGCAACCGCGATCGCGGCGTGCACGAGGTAGCGCACACCAGGGCGCGCTTCGCGCACGGAATCCGCCACCACCTTCAATTTCGCAGTCATGCCCACTCCCCTTAACTTTTCTGAATAGATCTAATTTTGAATAGATCTAAGATTTGTGCGTCACGAACAAAACACAGACGCCAGCCACCTGCGCGAACCCTAGGTCGCTACTTGCGCGTAGGCGCGAACGTCCAAGCGCGCGTCAGGACGCTTGGCTGGAAAAACTGTGAGGAAGGTCGTCGACCGGGCATCAGCGGCGCGGCGGCTGGAAACAGACCAGGGTCCCAGCCAGGACTTACACGCGCATAGACCGAGGATCCGATCCTCGTTGCTGACACAACACACGACATCTAATTAGCCCCCCTCGGGGCCGAAAATAGCGTGACGCGAAAGCCACGGCTATGACTTTTCTTGCAGGTTGCTATGAGAATGTTTCACTTCGATATGACAACGTCGGCCGAAGACCTCTCTTTGGAGCCCGCCGGAAGGCGCTCTCCGGACACGCCGATCACTCGGCAATCGTGCGCTCGAGACCTGAATGGCTGCGCAAGGAATTCGCCAGTTACCAAGTGAAAAACAGCGATATTCCCGTGATTCTTGAACACGGTTTCGGGTCATGGATGATCTGGCGACCGGCGCCGGCCAGAAGTTTCTCGACTGGCGGGCGGCGGCGCGTGTAGCCCCCCAAGGCTCAAAGAACAGGCTGACCTTGATTCGCGAGGAAAGTGCGAAGAACGGTCAAGCAGTTGTCGCCAAGGCGATACAACGGCCTGGGGTCTATTGATCGCGCGGTATGAGTCGCCTATCAAGGCGCGCGCCCGGCCGAGGTCAACTTTCCTGCAGCAGCAAGCCCAGTTCGATTGCTTCATGCGCGGCGACAACTTCGAGCGGCCCACCGGGGCCGGCACCCGCGATACCTTCCAACAGAATCAGCAACTTGCGCCGTAGTCGTTCGACCAAACGCGCATCCTGCCGCCCGCCCCAAATGCCGGGGGCGTCGGCTCAAGCCCAAACCACACCGCGCCCCCCCGTCCAGCACGAGCCGCGGGTGAGCGACGCCGGATCGAAATCGAGCGCCTCTCGACCCACCGCACGCTAATCCCATTCGCCCGCTGAAGCGCTCGCCGACTCACCAGCCGGCTCCCGTTTCCGGTAGCGCATCGAAGAAACCCGTCTTATACTGAACTATATGGTTCAGTATTCAGACGCTCGCCTCGACGCCTCTTTCGCGGCGCTCTCCGACGCCACCCGCCGTGGCGTGCTGGAGCAGCTCGGCCGTTCCGACGCGTCGATCACGGATCTTGCCGAGAAATTCCACATGACCCTCACGGGCATGAAGAAACACGTCGGCGTCCTGGAGGAGGCGGGCCTCGTCTCCACGGAGAAGGTCGGGCGCGTGCGCACCTGCAAGCTCGGCGCGCGCGGCCTGGAAGATGCGGCGGCCTGGATCGAGCGGCACCGCGCGCTCTGGGACGCGCGCTTCGACGAACTGGACAAGGTGGTCGAAGAATTGAAACGCAACGAGCGCGCCGATCGACGCAGGAAGATAAAGTGAGATCCTACGCATGAAGAACCGTGTCACTGTCGAACGCAAATCCGATCGCGAGCTCGTCGTCACCCGAACGTTCGACGCGCCGGCGCGCCTCATTTTCGAGGCGTGGAGCAAGCCGGAGTTGTTCAGGCGCTGGTGGCTTCCGAGATCGATGGGGATGACGCTCGTTTCTTACGAAGCGGATATACGCACCGGAGGCAGCTACCGGATCGAGATCAGCCATCAGGGCTCGAAGCCCATGGCGTTCTTCGGCACGTACCTCGAAGTGACGCCGCACTCGCGGATCGTGTGGACGAATGAAGAGAGTCCTGACGGGCCGGTGACGACGATGACACTCGAGGAGAAAGGTGGCAAGACGCTGCTGGTCCTGAGCGAGTTGCATCCCTCGAAAGAAGCGCTCGATGCGGCCGGGACTGGGGCGCTGGATGCGATGGGTGAGACGTTTGGGCAATTGGATGAGCTGATCGCGGAATTGGGCGCGGGCGGTTGAGGACTCGCCGCAAACCTCCTCACGCGACTGACAGCGCAGGGCACATGGCAGGGTCCAATGCCCGCGAGTCAGGGTTCGCGACGCCGGATCAAACGATCGATCTCGCGTTCGGCTTCCAGCCAGTCATCGATCTCGCAGCCGGGCGCAAACCCTCGCGCCTCGGCGCGGAAATAGGCCGCTTGTTGAATGAGGTCGTGGCGTAGCTGGAAGGCATCTCGGTGCCCGGGGGGGGATAGGTATTGCAACCCCTGCTGATGATGGAGTGGCGGCCTCCAAGACCCCACCGGCGGACCTTCGTCCTTTCACCCGGACCACAGTGCTTTCTGCAGCCATGGTAATTCCCCCTATCGCGACCGCCCCCGGCGCGTAGCAGGTTTCATTCCCGAACCTATCGAGGTGAACCGCAGATGCAGTTGCCGGCGACGGGTCACTCGCGCTGTAATTCCCGTTGATTGGGACATTTCGAACGAATCGGAGAGGCTATGGACACTGTTGTCGGCGACGACCTCGATGGCCTTTCTGGTTCGAATGAGCCCTGGGGCGGCCTTCTGGCCTCCGCCGGGCCGCGCGATCACATCGTCCAGCTGTACCAGGACCAGCAGTTCCTGAATCGCGCCGTGTGCCGATTCGCGGCGGGCGCCATCGCCAACGGGGAGGGTGTGATCCTTGTCCCGACGGTTGCGCATTGGGAGGCATTCCAGCCGCGCCTGGAAGCCGAAGGGGTGGACGTCAAGGCCGCGCAAGGCAGTGGACAGCTCACGATCGTCGATGCGGACGAACTCCTGCCCCGTTTCATGAAAGACGCGATGCCGGATGCGCCGGTGTTCCTCGGCCTGGCGGCGGACGTCATTGCAAAAGCACGCGGGGAGTCCCGGTATCCGAAAGTCCGCTGGTGGGGTGAGATGGTCAACGTGCTCTGGGAGCAGGGAAACGTCGCCGCCAGCATGAGTCTCGAGGATCAGTTCGACCGCCTTGCCAAGCATCACGAGATCGCAATTTTCTGCTCCTTCGTCATGGATAATTTCAACAGCGAGGTGCATTCACGGCTCCTTCCGCGCCTCGGTCAAAACCATTCCCACCTGATTCCGGTGGAGGACTACGCCCGCCTCGAACGTGCCGTGATCGACGCCCTGAGACAGACTGTCGGTGCCAACGATGCCCAGGTTCTCGAGCAACAGCTTCTGTCGAATTATTCGCCGGCGTTTCAGATGCCGCGCTCTCAGGCCTTGCTTCTAGCGCTGCGTGAGAGTCTTCCGGATGTCGCGGAGTCGGTGTTGGCCCGCAGCCGCGCACTTTACCGCGCTTCGCGCGAGCCCGCTTGATGAGCGCGTCCCGCGACGCTGAGCCCGCGATTCAGAACACGGGGGAAGCGCCGGGCGATGGCCTGACAACCGACCCGATCGACATCCTGGACACGATGGATGTCCCCGTCGTCGTGGTTGGGCGCGACTGCAAGGTGGCTCGTTTCAACTGTGCGGCGACCGAAACGCTTGGCGCCACATCATCGGACGTGGGACGGCGGGCTTGCGACCTGCCAGCGCTGAGAGGCGTGCCGGAGCTCGAGCAGATATGCCTGCAAGTGATGAGCGACGCAGTGCCAGTACGCCGGGAAATGCGCGATGGCGACAGGTGGTTTCATGTGCGCATTGCTCCGTATCCCGGAGCGAATTCACAAGCGCGTGGCGCGGTACTCACCTTCACGAACGTCACGGCGTTCCGCGCAAGCCTCGGACAGGCCATCTACGAGCGCGAATACACAAAGACGATCCTGAATGCCATAGCAGATCCGCTGGTGGTGCTCGATAGCCGCCTGCAGGTGCAGACGGCCAACCGTGCCTTCTACGACCGGTTCGCGGTTTCGCGCGAGCACATGCAAGGTGTTCCCCTCCCGGCGTTGGGCGATCACGAGTGGCAAGCATCCGGCTTGTGGCGCGCGCTCACTGCAACCCTCTCCGAAGGCGCCGAGTTCCAGACTCTCGAGCTCGTGCGCGATTTCCCGAAAATCGGGCGCCGCACGGTTCTTCTCGATGCACGTCGGCTCGCGCGCGAGGGCAACGCCATGGTGCTCGTGTCGTTCCGCGACATCACCCAGCGCAAGCATGCCGAGCAGGCACTGTGGGAAAGTGAAGCACGGTTCCGCACGCTGTTCGAGTCGATGGACGAGGGTTATTGCATCATCGAAATGGTCTTCGATGAGAAGAACAATCCAGTCGACTACCGCTTCCTCGAAACGAATCCCGTCTTCGAGAAGCAAAGCGGCATCAAGGACGCCAAGGGCCGGCTCATGCGGCAGATTGCGCCGGACATCGAGCAACACTGGTTCGACATCTACGGCCGCATCGCGCTCACGGGCGAAGCGCTCCGTTTCGAGAGTTCCGCGGCAACCCTGCAGCGTCACTACGAAGTCTCTGCGTTCCGGGTCGAAGCGCCGGAGCTGCGGCGGGTCGGTGTCATTTTCAATGACATCACGCAGAGAAAGAAAGCGGAGAAATCGCTGCGAGACTCGTACGACTCTGCCCAGACGGAGATCATGAGACGCGAGCGTGCGGAAGCAACGCTGCGGGAGAACGATCGTCGGAAGGACGAGTTTCTCGCGATTCTCGCGCATGAGCTGCGAAATCCGCTCGCGCCCATTCGTCAGGCCGCTGCCATCTCCAAGGCAGCGGTCGCCACCGATGAGCAGAAACGCTGGAGTCACGAGGTGATCGACCGGCAGGTTAATCACATGGCATTGCTCCTGGATGACCTCCTCGACATTTCCCGCGTCACACGCGGCACGCTCGAATTGCGGCCGCGGATGACCGATCTGACAGCGATTATCGCAACAGCGACCGAGACCGCACGGCCATTGATCGAAGCAAAGCGGCACACCCTGAAGATCGAGATCGGGAACGAACCTGCTCGTTTTGCCGCGGACCCTTTACGCCTTGCGCAGGTACTCTCCAACCTTCTGACCAATGCGGCCAAGTACACCGATGCCGAAGGTGAAATCCGGCTGCGGGCGAACTGCAGTGCCGATACGGTTACGTTCAGCGTTTCCGACAACGGCATCGGCATCCCCCCGGATGCGCTCGAAGAAGTGTTTACCATGTTTTCGCAGGTCAAATCTGCGCAGGATCGGTCGGAAGGCGGTCTCGGCATCGGGCTGGCGCTTGCGAGGGGAATCGTTCACCTGCACCGCGGAACCGTGGAAGTGCGTAGCGATGGCCCGGGACTCGGGAGCGAGTTCATCGTGAAGTTGCCGCGCAGAACTTTGAGCACTGCACAGGAAAACCCTGCGACAACCGCGGCTGCGCCATCGGCCCGCAGACGCGTCCTCATCGCAGACGACAACCGGGACGCCGCCGACAGCCTTGCGATGCTATTACGCATTGATGGGCACGACGTAACTGTTGTTCATGATGGAAGGCAAGCGCTCGCCACAATCGACACCTTTCGGCCCGAGGTGGCAGTGCTAGACATCGGCATGCCGGAACTGAACGGCTACGAGGTCGCCCGACACATACGACAGGGACCGCTGAGCACCTCGATTACGCTTATCGCGGTGACCGGTTGGGGGCAGGCTTCCGACAAGGCGCGTGCGGCTGCCGCGGGCTTCAACCATCACCTTACAAAGCCGATCGAACCTGACACGCTGACTGCGATGCTTCGCTGAGATTCCTTTGCCTGCAATCCCCTGCCGGGGCGCAGGGCCTCCGGCATTCATCCGCAGCATCAAGCCATCAGCGCCAATTCATCGCGGACTAGATGCAAGTAGGAAGCTCCTCCGTTGTCGCTCCAACCTGGCAGGACAAATGACTAGTGAGCACGCGCTCGTAAATTGAGGGGATGGCCGGGGATTCTGATCACAATCGATGAGGGGACTCGGAAGAACGCCCTCATGCAACGTGACTAACTGCGGCGGCGTGATGGGGTGGTGTGAACCAGCGACTACTGGCAAGTTGAGGTGCGCTCTCATTCTTCACCAACGCGGTCATATCCCGCCTTCCGGCCAGACTCGGAGATCTACCTTGCGGTTTGTCGTGCTGATTGGTGCTTCAGGGTCCGGAAAGACGACGATCGCCAGCGCGCTTGAGCAGCGCTACGGCGATGAGGTAGAGGTATTTCACTTCGATCGGATTGGTGTGCCGTCTATGGATCGCATGGTTACCGAATACGGATCGGGAGAAGCGTGGCAGCGTGCCAAGACGTTCGAATGGATGGCAAAGCTAGCGCAGCTGTGTGGGTCTGAACGTGGCGTGCTCTTCGAGGGGCAAACCCGACTGTCCTTTCTTGCCGAGGCGGCGGAAGCTGCTGGAATTACAACGTACTTTCCGATTCTCGTCGACTGTGACGACGAAACGAGGGTGCGGCGTCTTTCCCGCGAGAGGCAACAGCCCGGACTCGCTAGCGAACACCTGGTGACTTGGGCTAACTATCTGCGGCGCGAGGCAAAGGAACGCGGCTGCGACATACTCGACACGTCCGGGATTGGTCTGGATCAGTGCATCGACTACGTGATGGCGCAGCTGTTGGGCGGAAGCTCACGCTGACCGTAGCAGCGAGGTTCTCAACGGACAACTTCGCTTTCGCGAGCGCCTGTCGGCCGATGGCAAGGTCAATCACGATCATGTCTTCGGGGCCCCGTCTGTGGAGCACGCAACCCCGTGCTCCATCTAACAAAAGCAGACGGGAGGGAAGTTGGCTGGGGTGCCAGGATTATTCGGGCCGGACGGCCCTCACCCCTTCGGGGCCGCCCGTCAGGGCGTTCAACCAAGGAACATCAGATGGCACGAGACCACGACAGTCGACGAACAGGTCGGGCCGGATGATCGAGCCCTGAGGGCGTTATCCTGCCCCCTCGCCACACAACGCAAAAGCCCGCCGACGGCGGGCGCGCATCGGTGCATTTTTTTGACGCAACGCTTTGCAACGGACTGCACCCACCATGCGTTCGCACATTGCCGTCACCCCAACTCCGTCCAGTGCGACCGCCATCGGCCAAAAAGAGACGGTCAAAAGGCTTAAGCTGGTTGCTCCGGACCGGCCGTTCAGAGTTGGCACAAGAAGTGCTCTCTTGGCGCGGCGCATGGGCAGTGGTTGAATGGCCCGGTGCCTGTTTCTATTCGGCGCGACGCACGCAGGCAAAGTCGATGGCCCGATCGACTCGAGGAGAGAGCATGGATTCACCCACTCTAGATCGCTTTGTCGGCAGGTACTTGATCGGATCGTGCGGCATTCTGTCTATTACACGCGATGGCGAGCAGCTCAATGCTCAGATGAGCGGCCAACCCAAGCTACCCATCTATCCTGAAACGCCACCGAAGTTCCGCTGGCGGACAATTAACGCCCAAGTGACATTCGCCGTTGAGAACGGAAGACCGGCAACGAGCGCAACCATTCACCAAGGGGGCGGCGAGGTCGTGGCAACCCGCCTGGATGAGACCGCGACTCGCGCAATCGAAGCGAAACTCGCAAACCGCATTCGCGAGCAGCTTCCTCTGCCGGGCTCGGAGGCGGCGGTTCAGAAATTCTTTGCCGACATGAAATCCGGCACCCCGAACTATGAGGACATGACCGACGCGCTCCGGGAGGTCGTGCGCCGTCAACTACCCGCGCTCGCTGCGAAGGCTCAGGGGATCCAGTCGGTGAAGTTCAAAGGGGTATCCGAAGTGGGAGCCGACAATTACATAGTGACGTACCACGACGGCCAACAATCTCACTGTCTCATAGATCTGGATAGCGACGGCAAAATCGCGCTACTAGCTTTCCTGCCGAAGTTCTCTTACCTGTGAGCTAATCTGGCCTGCCTGACAGCGGACGCTGACGAGGGGCAGCACCGGGTCGAAACCGGCCCTAACATTTGGCCGCTATCGGGCCAGAAGCAGTCGCTCGCGACCCGGACCGAAGCCCCAGTATGCGGACATCACCGCGCGAGGCACGACAGCTTGGTCCGGGCATCCCACCAACCTCTGATGCAGGCAACCGCCGCCCAAAGACATACATTCAGAATGTTGATTTCGAGGCCAGGACGAAGCGGTTCGTTTCGCTATTCCAGGTGGGGCGCGAGCACACTCTCGATCCATTTCATGAATGCGCGGACTCGGCGCGACAGGTTGCGCCGATGCGCTACTACCAGGGACACGGGAAGCGACCGGCGACCAAACTCGGGTAGAATCTCCACCAGCGCTCCACTCTCCAAATATCGGCCAATCCCAAGAAGCGGGGCCTGAATCAGGCCAAGACCGGCGAGGGCAGCGGCTTCGTAGGTTTGTGCGCTGTTGACGTGCAGCGCGCCTGGCAACTGAAGTGTCGCGTAACTCTCGCCGTCCGGATATTCCCATCCAAAGGGTCTTACGCCCAGCGTCGTCTCAAAGTGAATTGTCCGGTGTTCCTGGCGCTGGAGATCTGCGAGCGATTGAGGAACGCCATAGCGCGCCAGGTACGCAGGACTGGCGGCGTTGACTACGCGTAACTTGCCCAGCGGGCGGGCAATCAGCGTCTCATCCGTAATGGGTCCAAGCCGCAATACACAGTCGAACCCCTCCTGAACCAAATCGACTTGCCGATCGGTACTGGATACCTCCAGCTCCAACTCGGGATGAGTCGCCATGAAGGCCGGTAAGGCCGGCACGATCGTTGTCCGTGCCATCTCGGTTGGAAGATCGACGCGTATACGCCCGCGAAGTGCCACGCGATCGTTTGCGAACATCGAGTGCAGATCATCAACGTCCGCGAGCAGATCGCGGGCACGTGCATGAAATACCCGTCCGTCTTTCGTCAACTGCACGCTGCGCGTCGTCCGGTGCAGAAGCCTGACACCGACATCTTCTTCCAACTGCCGGACCGCCGTTGAGGCCCTTCCCTTGCGAATCCCTAAGCTATCGGCTGCGTGGGTGAAGCTCCCCATTTCCGCCACCGTTATGAAAATGAGGAGAGGTTGGAGATTCTGCATTTTCGTGCCTCGGTATTGTTCGCCGTGAAGAGAACAATTAGTTTCATTTCCTCCGTGTTTATCATACCGAAGAGACACAGTAGGCTCCGAATATTGGGATCCCCCCAACGGAGAATGACCAGTGTCCAAAACTATGAACTTGCATCAGGTGCCTGAAACTATGACCTGGCATCGCGCCCTCTGGGTCGGGCGGCTAATGAGCGCCTTTGTCGTTATCGCTCTGGTGGCAGACGGCACTATTCAGCTTTTCGCGCCGGCACAGATCGCGAGCATGTTGCAGGAGACCGGGTTCGCGATGGACCTGACCCGTATCGTGGGTCCGGTCATCCTCGCCTGCGCCATCCTTTACGCCATCCCGGCCACCGCCGTCCTCGGCGCGATCCTGGTGACGGGCTTTTTGGGAGGTGCAATCTGCGCCCACGTCCGCATTGGTGAGTTGGGATCACCGCCGGAAATCATTTCCTTGCTTCTGGGCGCGATGACATGGGGCGGCCTCTACGCGCGCGATCCCCGCATCCGGGGCATTCTGCCGCTCTTGCGTTGAACCAACCGGGGCAGTGCTCTGTCCCTCAGGATCAGGAGAAACAGCATGTTTTTAGTAATGGGAATCACCGGAAAAGTGGGCGGCGCGACAGCAGAACATCTGTTGGCGCACGGCAAGGAAGTACGAGCGCTAGCCCGCAATCGCGAGAAGGCGTCAGGCTGGGCGAACCAAGGCGTGGAATTGGTTGACGGCGACTGGAATGACTCGGCAGCCATCAAGCGGGCACTTGAAGGCGTCGAAGGCGCGTTTGTCATGTTGCCGACTGTCTGGGCCCCCTCGTCCGATTACAAAGAAGCCAAGGGCGTTATTGCGAACTATGTCGAGGCGCTCACCAGGGTAGCGCCGCCGCGGGTGGTAGCGCTTTCGTCGATGGGTGCGAACAGGACCAGCAGGCTTGGGATGATCACGGCCTTGTCGCTTCTGGAGCAAGGTTTTCGCGACCTGATATCGCCCATCGCATTTGTGCGTGCAGGTGGATTCTTCGAAAACTTCCTCTACGGCTTGCAGGTCGCCCAGGGCGGAACGTTACCGGTCTACTACAATCCGACAAACCGGAAATCGACCATGGTTGCGACGAAGGACATCGGCGCGGAGGTCGCAACCCTTTTGACCGGGCCAGCGTGGTTAGGGCACCGCGCCGTCGAGCTTGGTTCGATGGTGGCCGCGGATGAAGTCGCGGAGCAATTGGGGGAAGTCCTGAATCTCGACGTGAAAGCCTTTGCAGTCCCGCGTGCAGGGTGGGCGGACGCGTTCGAGCAATTCGGCATCCCGAAGGGCCACACGGGACCTGCCGAAGAAATGTTTGAGGCCGTGAATGCAGGATGGATGGACCTCGGAGTCGAGGGTGCGGAGCACGTAGCGGGTATGACGTCCGCACGCGAAGTCTTCGCCGCGGCCCAGAAGGCCGTGACGGCGTGAAGCGCGACTTTCACACCCATCAAGATCGAGATCGAACATGAATGTTCTTGATTGGGTGCAACGGGCGGAACCGGCACCGGAAGCTGGTCAGCCTTGCGCGCCGGTTGACGCTTCCGGAAAGCGGACGGTCGCAAACGGCCGCTCGGGGTGGTGAGCGCCTATCATTGAGGGACGGCGTCCGGCCACGCCCGATCATCGCATTAAACCGATTGAATCGTACCTCAATGCCATCCGCTCGTTTCGAGGTCTATATACAACCGCGCGCCTCCAAGACAGAGCTCGCGGGAATGCACGGCGGTGTGGTTAAGATTCGCATCGCGGCGCCCGCGGTCGAAAATGCAGCCAATCGCGCCTTGATCGATTTCATCTCACAGCGTCTCGGTGTCGCGAAGCGTTGTGTGCGCGTCGTTTCCGGAGGTACAAGCCGTCGGAAAGTGATGGAAGTCGACAGTGTGAGCGCCGAACTCATCGCGGCTACACTGGGGCCGGGAACCTGACGCGGCTCTGGCGGCCTAACTTTCGCGCCCGAGCCTCCCGCTACTCCTCAGCCCCCGCCTCGCAGACAGCCAGAACTGGCGCAAGAAGACCTACAACAATGGCATCAGCGTTTTGCGGCGTGCGTTTGACTTCGGATATCGAGGTCGACCGCTCGAGCAAAATCCTGCCCGTTGCCTGCGCGGTGCGCGGCTGCGCAAAGCCGATCGACCAAAACTCGATCCATTCTCTGTACATGACGCCGAAACATTCATCGCGGCGCTTCATCGCGCAAGCTGCGGTGAAACAAGCGATGGCGCGACGTTACGTCCTGACAATCTGGTAGCAGATCTGTCAGTAGCGCGGAATGCGGAGCAAGTTTTTGCAGTCGCCTCGACGACCCCAAGACCCCGTCCGGGGGATGTACAACTCCCTGCTCCAACTGACAGAGTTAGAGGTGGCAGTAGTTGGCTGGGGTGCCAGGATTATTCGGCCCCGGTCGGGCCTCACCCCTTCGGGGCCGCCCGTCAGGGCGTTCAACCAAGGAACATCAGATGGCACGAGACCACGACAGTCGACGAACAGGTCGGGCCGGATGATCGAGCCCTGAGGGCGTTATCCTGCCTCCTCGCCCCACAACGCAAAAAGCCCGCCGACGGCGGGCTTTTTTCTGTTGTGTGGCTGGGGTGCCAGGATTCGAACCTGGGAATGGCGGGATCAAAACGCCGGTCTTACCGCCGAGCGCCACCGCAAGTACCTAATTCTACAGAAAATCTGGGACTTACTGATCTGGCTTTTGAAGCGCGTGTCCCCTCCCGCCCCCCTCTTTCCCCACCGCTGCCACCAGCGACTCGGAAAGCGGCTGCGGGTGACCAAGGAGACGCAGGCGGCCATCTGCCCCTTCTCTGCCGCCGGATGGGATTGCTAGTCGCAGCCCTCTGTCGTGCCGGCCGAATTCGCCTTTCGTCCCCTGTCAGGCGAAGCCGCTTGTCGAGCTTGATGGGTTGACGCCGATACTGCTCAACGACAGGTCTTCCTGCAGTCACCGGCCGTGTTTAGCGCGGACCCAGTACGCTCAGCCGTCGGGCGGTCTTTAGGCTGAGTGCCGGGCGCGGTGGTGGTCGCACCTGCACCGGCATGCATCCAAATGCAACGGGCGCGTTCCGTTGCGACCCGTTGCACGTTGCCGGCGCGTGTGCGGCGAGGACGACCTCAGCTTCGTCAGCATCCTCCCATGGGTCATCATCAGCTGCTGCCAGCCTGCTGCGAGGAACTTGACTCGTCCAACACCAGTGCCGCGACCTCCAGCGCACTTCGATCTGAAGCCATTTCCGAGTACCGCTTAGCGAAGGCTCGCGCCTGATTCCTGAAGATCGGCTCTTCAATGAGTCGTCCGATGGACTGGGTCACCTGACCCGCCGTCTGCGGGCCGCGCAACGCGAGCCCGGCGCCGAGACACTCAATGCGTCTGGCCATCAACTCCGCCTCTACGTGTCCCGGTGAGATCAGTTGCGGCACGCCACCAAGCATCGCTGTCATGACCACCACCTCCTCGGCCCCGCAAGAGATGCACAAGTCCGCCTCTGCCAGCACCGGTTTTAGGTCCATCCAGTGCGAAACGAAACGGATGCCAGAGCGGGCATGGGGTTTCAACTCTGGGCCTGCCACGCCACTCGCCAGGCAGAGCACGCTGGCATCGCTATCTCGCAGAGACGCAAGAATGGACTGAATGTGCGGCGTGTCGCGGCGCAGGAATGCGAAGACGCGCTGGCGGCCTTCGGGCCACTCGACCGGCCGAGTCGATGGAAATCCCATCAGGGGACCCACGTAGCGGGCGCCTGCCCTGTTGGCGTAGGGATCCAGATCGGGAAGTGTGACGAACAAGGTCGCGGCGCGGTCGAGCAAAACGCGAAATGCGGGGATGGGGGCGCGACCGAATCGCCTTGCGACGGCGCTGGCATGCTGCATCGCTTGCCGCTCCGAGAGCGCAGCTCGACCCGCACTCCCGCCTGCGCAATCCGGAAATGCCGGCAAGGGATCTGAGGCGGGGGGCAGCTCAAAGCCGTTACCGATCAGGATAGCGGGGATCTCGCCGATGGCTGTCGCGAGCAAAGCGGTAGGGGAATGGTCGAGCACGACCACGTCCGGCTCGAACAACCTTACCAGCGTGAGCCAACTTTGCGTTAGGCCCCATAACACCTCCGGGTCATCCCAGCCTTGAGACAGGAGGATGTCAGCGTAACCACTGATCTGGCCAGGTGGCGGCAGGCCTTTGAGTAGATGGGGCGCCTGCACGAATGCAATGCCTGCGGACCCGAGAACAGCTGCCGCGGCCGGTATTTCGCGCACCGCGACCAGAACGGCGTGGCCATCCTGCCTGAGCTGCTGTGCCAACGGCACAAGTCGCGACAAGTGCGTGAGATTGAGCCCCAACTCCCACGTCAGGAGGACACGGCTCACCTCGCGTCGCTCACGCCGCGCCCGCCACGCTGTCTTGTGGCGACGCTGTTCCGCGCGACTTCCTCGATGCAACCTACGATCTTATCCGCTGCTTGCTCTGGATCGTGATCCTGGTATCGGTCGGCAAACGCACGGGCCCGCGCTCTGTACTTGTTATCCGTGGTCAACCGGTGCACCACGGACGCGACGCTGCCCGGTGTCTGCGAACCGTACAACACCACACCTGCGCCTAGAGCCTCCACTCGCCGTGCAGTCAGCCGACTCTCGATATGCAAAGGCGCTAATACCTGCGGAACTCCGCTCAACAAGGAGTGGGTCACCGTGCCCGCCGGGGCATAAGACAGGCAGGCATCGGCCGCTGCAAAGAGGTGTTCATGCTGAACCGGCCTCCGAGCGAATATCCTATGTGCGTTCTCGAACCGGGTGACTGTCTCTTTTGGAAGGCCCGGTGCATAGCACACCAACGCCGCACCCGAATCGGCCAAGCCCTCGAGGAGGGTCGCGACGTCCTGCATCTCGGGCCTCAAATACGCGACGACTCGTGTGCCCGTTGCCCCCGACGGCCAATCGACAATCTCGCCAATCCCTGGATCTCCCAAAGGACCCACGTAGCAGGCGTTGTCTCTAGCGCCGTAGGGATCGAGCTCAGGAAGAGTCGTCAGGATCACTTGATCGGCATCAAACAGCGCCCGCAACGCATCCAGCCGTGGCCCGCGCAGGGCCTTCATGGCGGCATTGACGCGCTCCAGGACACGCCGTTCCGACTCACTGGCCCGATTGTCCGTTGCCCACGAGAGGCCAGGAAACGGCGGCAAGGGATCCAGCGCCGGTGGGATCACGAAGCCGCTACCAACCAGTACACACGGCGTGCCGACCACGCGTGCCGCTAGGCGCGCAGAGGGGGCGTAGTCCAGGACGACAACATCGGGTTCGAACATCTTGTAAAGGTTTACCCAGCCGTGGACTAAGCCCCAGAGCGCGGCAGGGTCTCCCCAGCCCTGCGCGAGAAGTAGGTCCGCATAGCTGGCGGAATGCTCGATGGGTTGCCGGACGCCTATGTGTCGCGGACTAGGAACAAACGGGATTCCCGCAGGCCCCAGTATCGCTGCGGCAGAGGCAACATCCTGCACCACAGCGAGAACGTTATGAGCGTGTTCCTTAAGGCGGACGGCCAGGGGAAGCAGCCGGGACAGATGACCCAGATTGCTCCCCAACTCCCAGCCCAGGAGAATTCGACTCATTGCTCGAGTTCAACGGTGGCCACGCCAGTTGACACGGTGGAATTGCGGCGACATCGCGCTCGACGTCGCCGCAATCTATCCATCAATGGCCGGCGAGGAAGGCGTTGAAGTTCGGACTGACGCTGGGATTAAAGTAGGACAGGTCCGGCTGTGTATTCGTCAGCCCCGCGTCCGCCTGCAGTCCAATAAAGCCCGAATCGGACGTCGTCCCGCTTAGCATGCCTGTGGCAGTGGAGTCCCACGTGAGCGACGTCACGCCCGTCGACGCGTCGTACTGCCGAGTTCCCGAACTTCCATCGCTCGCGCTGTAGGTTTCTGTATACGAGTGTCCTGACCCTCCCGGATCACCGCCCGCCGCGTACTGATAGTCGTCCACCCAGGAAGTCCCATTGCTGTCGGTTCCGCTTTGCTGGTACTCAAGCGTTGGGGTATTCCACCAATAGCTCCCGCCGCTGCCGTCCGGCTTCGACCAGAAGTCGGTGTATGACCCATCCGTCTGCAGCGTGTACGCGTTCTCGCTGAGCTGATCTCCACCCGCGGACATCTGCTGCACTATCGTGGTTACAGCGCTCCCGTCTCCCGGAGCCCCTACTTCAGTCTGCAGGAAGCTCCCATCTTGCGCATAGACGCGCGTGAAGTTGTCTGTGGAACCGTCCGAATGCGTGTGATCAGCAAGCGTCCACCTTCCTTGAGTGTCGCTGTCGATCAGCGTTGTATCCGGAACGCCTCCGCCGACGGGAGTCACGACCAGAGAATACTCCCCGCTACCATCGGCACTATTCGTGCTCACCGCATGGCTGGTCGAGCCATCCGAATTCGTCGAGTCGACCGTGTCCCGCGTGAGACGACCCAGAGTGTCGTATTCGTACACCTCCGTCTTGATGGGACTTCCGCCTGCAGGGCCGGAGACCTCTGTCGTCTCGTGGCTACCGTCCGCATTGTACGCAAACGTCATGTTGTCGAACGATCCATCCGGATTAGCGATGTCGGACTCTGTCCACCGTCCTTGACTATCCCCGTCAATCAACCTCGTCGTCGCCCCACCATCAACCGGCGTTGTTATCTCCGTCTGCGCCGTTGTGCCATCGGCGTTGTAGGTAAATACAGTGTTATCGGTCGATCCGTCCGGGTTCGTAATATCGACGCTGGTCGAGCGCCCTTGCGCATCATAGACATCGACCGTCGTCGTCGATACGACGGCACCGGCCGCCGTTTGCACTTCCGTCGTGCTCCGTGTTCCATCCGAGTTGTAGACAAAAGTCGTGTTATCGGTGGCGCCAGTCGGATCGGTCATATCACTCGAGGTCATGCGGCCTTGAGCATCGAAATCCATCAATGCCGTGGTGGCCCCGCTCCCGTCAGCCGCGGTCGTGACCTCCGTCCTGCTGCTGCTGCCGTCAGCGTGATACGCGAAAGTCGTATCGTCGGTCGATCCGTCCGGATTCGCAATGTTCTGGGACGTCAGCTGTCCTGCGGAATCGAACTCGGAAATGGTCGTGGTAGCGGCACCACCATCGGCTGGTGTCCATACTGATGTCTGCTCATAAGAGCCGTCAGCGTGGTAGTCGAAAGTCGAACGTTGCGTCGAACCATCTGGATTGTTTGTGTCCTGTTCAGTCAATTCCCCTGCGGAGTCGTAGTCGTAGACCGTGGTAGTCGCGCCGCTGCCGTCTGCCGGTGTCCATACCGAAGTTTGGACATATGATCCATCCGCGTTGTAAGCGAACGTATCCAGAAGCGACGAGCCATCGACATTGTGGGCGTCCCGGCTGAGGAGACGGCCCTCGGTGTCGTACTCGTACGTCGTGCCGACGGGATCAGTGGGTGTGATGTCGAAGGTGACCGCGGTACTCCACACTGCGCGGTCGAAAGCCGATACGATGATCTGGTCGCTCGCGCCTGCGCTGCCGGCGACATACTGAAGCTGCGAAAACTGTTCAGCATTCACCTTGAACGACGCCCCTGCCTGCAGCGCGGTACCATTCAGGACAAAGTGGCCGCCGCCGGCACCCGTGTTGGATATCTGATACCAGGTGACCGCGTCGTCATTACCATCGGAGACACTGAACAGCGATGACGCCGCAATCCCCGCGTTTGCCGCCACATCAGGGTTAAGGGCCGTGACGGTCGGGTTGAAGTCGTTTGGCAGCAAGGTAGCCTGGGCGATCAGCTGATCGCGAGTCAGCACAGTACCGTCGGCGAACTGGAACAAGTTGACGCCCGCCGATGCGTTGTCCGTGTTGTTCCCCGCCTCGTAGGGCGCGCCCGACTTGAAATAGACGAGAACCGTGGAATCGCCGTAGGTCAGCTGCAGCACCTTGGCGCCCGTGCCCATGTCGTCGAAAACACGATATTGTAGATTCTGCGGGGTCACCCCGGTTGGAAGCACCAGTGTATTCAACGGAAACGGGCCCTCCCCGTACGGCTCCGCAAGGTCACCGATGATATCGGTCGAATCCCCTTGCATCGGCACGTAATAGGTTGTGCCCATCCAGCCCTCCATGTAGTCGAATCCGCTCCCGGCTGCCATGGCATCCGCTCCACCGGTACCGATGAGCGTGTCGTTTCCGGACCCGGCCTGCATGAACATTCCGGGCGACGACGCTTCGTTGCCGGGCAGAACGTAGCGGAAGTACAGCTGGAACTCCGGGGAGCCACGACTGAAGCCGGTGGCGCCGGCTGCCCCCTCGAAAGCCCCGTTGAAGGAGAAGTCGGCGTACACGTCACCATCCCCGGTCTTGAGTGTTCCGACGGCCGGTGAGCCGCCGAGAATGACATCGTTGCCACCATCCCCGGTGATGTTGTAGTCGACAAAGGTTTGGTTAGCCGTCGTTACTCTCGTTTGAACCGGCACGGTAACGGTCGTCTGGGTCACCCCTGTCTGCACTACTCGAGTCGTCGAAGGGCTTGCAATGTTGTACCCTACCAAGGCCGCCGCAGTCGGGTCGGTGGGATCGTTGGCAGATCCAGGGGGGCCGTAGACGGCGGTGAGGGGAAAATCTGAGGGAAAGCCGGACGGATCGCCGATGTCCCCGGCCAACACGAAATGGCTCGAGCCCGAGACCGTCTCAGTCCCGTAAATAGGCGTGCTGATCGTAGAGGTCTCTTCCACCGTGGTTACAACAGACTGGACATCCAGTTGCTCGGAGGAATCAACCGTCAGCGCGCCATTTTGCACGGCGATGTTGTCGATACTGATGCCGTTGAAGTGGTAGACGTCCCACTCACTATCTGTCCGCAGACCAAGCGTGTAACGCTGTGCGCCCAGATCCTGCAGCTGCCCGAGCAACTGCGCCGCGAACGCGCCACGCGCACGATTGATCTCATCCGTGTAACTCGCCGCCGGCTGGTTCTGGGCAGCCGCCCATTGCCCGAGCAGTTGCGGCGCATCATCGTCGCTGGCGAGAATCCAATTCTTGTTGCTCGAACCTGCGTTGTAGAATCCATTGACGACCAGCGTGGTATCACTGGATAGGGACTCCAGGACCAGGTCGCCTGCACGGTCCTCGTAGGCGCTGAACTCACTCAATGTCATGCCTTGCGGCAGATAGATGACTTCCTCACCGGGGTTGCTGCCGGCGAAAATCGTCGCGGTCGCCCCTTGCGTGAGCATGTACGAGTCATTTCCCTGGCCACCGTACATGGCGGTGCTGCCGGTGCCTCCGACAAAGATGTCATTTCCCAACCCGCCATACAGGGAATCACTGCCGGTGCCTCCGATCAGAATGTCGCCAGCATTCTCGCCGAAGAGCTGTTGATTCCCGGCTCCGGCCTCCACGGTATCGTTGGCTCCGTAGGCGTAGATGGTGTCGTTCCCGAGTCCTCCGACAATCGAGGCGCCAGCATCACCGTTGAATATCAAATTCCCATTCGCGCCTGCGATCGTGCTCGACTCCACATGCGCCTGCGTCAGCAGCTGACTGAGACTCAGCGTACTTCCATCGCTAAACGCAAATCCCGAGATGCTTGCGCCGAGCCCACCGTCGATCGTGATCGACCCACTACCGTCCTGAATCGTCAATGCAGGTGGACCCCCGCCGGTCTCCACAAGCCCGACGGTAAGATCCCCGGCAACGATCCCGTCCCCAAACTGCACCGTCCCCGTGCCGGACAGCTGATCGATCTCATCGTGACCGAACCCGGAATTGAACAGATAGGTGTCGCCCGCGTTACCGTCCATGAGCGCGGTGCCGGAACCGGCAACCAGGGTATCGACGCCGCTGCCGCTACGAAGCAGATCGTTGCCACTCCCGGCAACCAGCCGGTTGTTCCCGGCGCCGCCTACCAGCGTGTCATTTCCGGACCCAGCGACCAACGTATCGTTACCCGCATTTGCCGTGATGACGTTTGACGCGTCGGCGTTTCCGGTACCAGTTAGATTTTCGGTTCCAACCAGCGTCAGCACGTCCACGTTCGTCGCCAAGGTGTAGCTGACCGATGCCGCGATCGTATCGCTGCCATGGCTCGTCCCAACCTGAACGACATCCGTCGTATCGTTGACTTCGAACAGCGTACTGCCGGTCCCACCCACCAACGTCGTCCCGGCACCCAGCGCATCCAAGGTGTCAAAACCCGCGCCTCCATACACCAAATCATTATTGCCTTCGGCGTAGATCAGGTCTCCACCCGAGCCGGCGGTCAGCGTATCGCCGTTGCCCCAGGCGGATATCGTGTCAGCGCCCGACCCAGCAACGATCGCGTCACCGTCCGCCACATCGAAGATCAGGTCGCCATTCGCGCCCGCTATTTGCGTTCCGAAGGCGCTACCGGCAGCGCTTTGCGCCTGGATCAATTGGGTGAGGGTTAGCGTCTGAGGGTCGTCGAAGGTGATGGAGGATATCGCGTTCGGGGCCAATCCCCCGTCCACCTGAATACTCCCCTGTGGGCCGTCGATGACCAGCGAGGCAAGCCCGGTCGCAGTCAACTCAGCCGTCAGCGACAGATCCGCCGGATCGACATCGGAGGCAAATTCCAGTGTGACGGTCCCGGAGGTCGCACCGATCTCAACCTGACCGAAATCAGAATGGAAGAGGTATGTGCAGTTGCCCGCGCCCGCCATGTAGGCGTCGCCCGTTCCAGCGACGAGTGTATCGGCGCCAGTACCGATGAGCGTGTCGTCGCCACCGCCGGCGACAAGGAGATCAGCACCACCGACGCTGTCCGTCAGAAGCGCGCTCCCCTCCCCGCCATAGATAGTTGTCTGCCCCGTCCCTGCGAACACGTCGGTTGGATTGGCGAAGCTACCGCCGTCGCCGGCATACAGCACGTTACGTCCGCTTCCGCCCCAAATGCTATCGGTGCCGAGACCGCCGAATACCGTGGTGTCGCCGGAGCCAACTACGATTTGCGTTAAAGCACCCGTCGTGCCGCCATCCCCGGCATAAATCACATCGCTCCCTGCGCCGCCGAAGATGTTGTCGGCCCCGCTGCCGCCATAAATCGTCGTGTTACCCGAACCCGCAACCACCTGGGTCGGCGCTGCCATTGTGCCACCGTCGCCCGTGTAGATCAGATCATTGCCACCGCCGCCCCAGATGGAGTCCGCTCCGGATCCGCCATAGACCGTCGTATCGCCGGTGCCGACGTGAATGACGTCCGCGCCGCCCCCGTCGGCGATTATGGTGTCGTGACCGGCGCCGCCGAAGATTGAATCGTTTCCGGGCCCCCCGGAGATGTACTCATTCCCCGCTCCGGCTTCAATCTGGTCGTTGCCGGCCCCTCCAATGAGAGTGTCGTTCCCGCCGGATCCCAGAATCAGATCGTTACCGGCGCCACCATCGACATAGTTGTTGCCACTCTCGGAGGTTGCGAAGTCCGCCCCGCCATTCCCGGCGAGCAGCGTATCGTTACCGGAACCGCCCATGAGCGTGTTGTTGCCACCACCACCTTCAAAGTAGTCATTTCCAGACTGAGCCGAGATGTAGTCGCTCCCGGACCCTCCGACGGCGACAACGGGGCCCGTCCCGCCACGTATCGTGTTGTCTCCGGATCCTGCAATGATCGTCGAGCTTCCCGTGCCACACTCGACTTCGTTGTTGCCATCGGAGAGTTGAAAGTAGTCGTTGCCGGCGCCGCCGAATATCGTGTCACTGGCCATCCCGGGGCTCGATACCGGTAAGCTCGTCCACGAAACATCAGACGCCACCAGCTCGAACGTCTGCGATAGGCCATCCGGACTCACCGTGGTGCCGACAGCCACAC
This sequence comes from Steroidobacteraceae bacterium, assembly GCA_036499585.1. GTDB lineage: Bacteria > Pseudomonadota > Gammaproteobacteria > Steroidobacterales > Steroidobacteraceae > 13-2-20CM-66-19. The sequence goes on along the minus strand of DASYDM010000017.1, from coordinate 258,022 downwards.
TCCAATCGATGATTTGCGCTTCACCGAATTGAACGCCGCCGACGACGGTCTCATTACCCGAGCCGGCGATGATCAGATTGTCGCCGAGACCCGTCGTGATCAAGCCATCGCCTGACCCGCCCACGATCGTGTTGTCCCCATCCCCTGCTGAAATCAAGGCTCCCGGGTCGCCGCCGGACGTAACGGCATTCGCCGCAGCGACGGCCGCGCTCGGATCCGTCACTTCCGTGCCCCCGTAAACCCGGTTATTGCCGTCCCCCGCAAATACAAGGTCCGCATACCCATTGAGGACGACGACACTATTGCCATTTCCGCTTTGAATGACGTCCAGGCCCGCGCTGTCAGTGATAACGTCATCGCCGTCGCCACCCTCTACGAGGTTGTAGAAGCCGACGTTGTCCGTGGTAATGACATCATTCGAGCCGTCGCCTACATAGCGCTCGCCATCGCCACCGGGCGCTGGCCACGAGACGCCCCCAGAGCTGGTGAGGGTGTGTGACGTAGTCGGATCCACGAACGGGTTGGTTGACGGCTCGACATAGTTCTCCGTAACCGCCTCGCCCGTAGCAAGCACGGCCTGGTCGTTGGGATCGAGCAGGCTGGGAGTCAGCTCAATGGTGCTATTTCCGCCCAGGTCGACCCTGTTGACCAATTCAAACGTGGCGCTCGAGCGTCCCGCGGCAATGGCCACGGTGAACTCGCCATTCGAGCCGACCGTCTGCAAACCACTGCCGCTGTTGTAGGAGAAGTCTGCGGTGTTCGGCACTCCGCTCAACGTCATCGTGACGGTCTGCGCAGTGTCCGTCGGCGCATCCAGCCAAACAGTGTAAGTCTGAGATCCGCCTGCGTCGAACGCAGGGCCCGGCGGATCAAACCCGATGTTTGATCCGGCTGTTACGTGGATATCCTGAGGCAGTTTGATCCCATCAAACCCAGTGGTCTCCGCAGTGGCAAGGTTAAACCCCCAGATGTCGATTTGGTTGCTGGTCGTACCGACGAATATGCGCAACTCACCGACGGCCCCTCCCATCGGCCCCGTATAGTCCACCGGCTTTGGGTCATTTGGATCCGTTGACGTCGTGAAGAAATAGGTATTGCCCCGGTCGTCCGTCCAGGTGTCATCTGTAAGGCGAGCCATCCCTGTCCCGAGCGGGAGCCCATTAAGATACAGAACGTCGGCGGAGGTAGAGGAATTTTCCACAACGGAATCAATGACGTTGGACGCTCCACTGCGCACCTGAACATCCAGCACGTCTCCTTGTCCGTTTCCCACCAGCGTGTCCTGTCCGAGCCCGGACGCCCCGCCGACAAGAGTCTCGACACCGGTTGCGCCGGCACGCAAAACCTGTGCGTCGGAATCGCCGATAAGTAGCTCGTTGGCGCCGGCTCCAATCAGGGTCTGACCGGAGGCCATCCCGACCAACAGTGCTGGTGCGCCAACTGACAGTCGCGCAAGGGATGAGCTGGCGTCGAGTGTTTGAGCCACGTTCTGACTGACAAACACATCAACCGGGTTCAGACCAGCAATTTGCAAGGACCCCAGCGCGGCGAGAGCGATTGGGTCGGAGCTCTCCTCCTGTCGAAGCGTGGCTAAGTATGCAGTTTCTGCGGGTCCAAACACTTGTAAAAGAGTTTGAACCTGATTTGCCGAACCAGTCACCCCATACGTGTCGTTGGCAGCGCCGATCTTAGTACCCGTAGGCGACTGGCTGTTGGCGTGCGGGTCGACCCCACTTTGTGCCTCGTACACGAGAATGGTGTTGCGGTGCGCGGTGAGCATTTCGTAGGCAGCAAGCACCTCTGGCGGGGTCGGATTCTGTGGATCCTCGAAGAGGCCGAAGAGTTGCGCATCCATGTAGCGACGCCATATCACTCCTGGTCCGTCTTTGTGAGCGGCGGACCCGTATCGAATCTCGTACCAGGCTTCCGCTCGGTTGCCCGCAATAAGGTCATTCGTCAACCGAGTGGGTATCGATGGCGTCGTCGGTGTCGCCCTCGTCATGAAATAGCTGTTTGACTGATACCACATGTCGAACAAGGCCACGCGCATGTTCGTATTGGAAAGGTTTGGCAGCCCGTTGCCGCTCAGGAAGGTAGTAAAGGTCCGATCCAGTCGATTTACCGAGATCTGCAGCAGGGCCGCAGCGGTGGCCTCGTTTGGCAGCGACACCGCAGCGTTGACGGCAGCGATCTGCGCCTTGCTCTGCGAGTTCGCGGCAAGTGCGCCGAGAGCTGTTGTGAGTGCAGCTGGGTTGGGAATTGTCGCTCCCACCGCCGCGAGGTCGGCCAACGCCGTAGTCGCGTTCTGGAAGAGGTCATAGCCGTAGCCGATGACGGCATTGCGCTTACCGTCGTCTGTCACAGTTAGTCCTTCGGCGCTGGCGCCTGGTAGGGCTGGGTTCACACCGTACAGTCGTAGCTTGGCGTTCTCCGCGACCTTTAAGACGAACACAACGTCGTCCATGTAGGAATTCGTGATCCAGACGCTGCGCGTACTTGAAACCGTGGTCATTTCCTGATCCTCTTTGCAGACTTCCCAGCGTGGTACATCGAAAATCGGCACAATGTCGCCTCATCCAACACAGGACGGCCCGTGGATCCGTCCGTGCTACCACCATCGCGTAACTCCACGATGCTCATCGACTCGGACTCGACAGCGCCCGGGCTTCGCAGAAACAGCTGATAGCGCGCCAGGTACGTCTTCTCGTGATAGATGAAGGGCCGCTGATAGTCCGACGGGGTCACCAGAGCGGGCCTCTCCGTGAGGGGCATTTGTGCGATAAGGCGGGGGTCCAGCGTCAGATTCGCGGCCTCGCTATCGCGCCAAACCCAGATGTATTCCGCAGGCGCGTACTCTTTCGAGACAAGCCAATTGTAACCACGTGAAAAACCAATCTTCATGACCGTGTCGAGCTTGCCGTCGTTATCAATGTCGATGTGCGCAAGTAAGATAGGCTGTGAGCTCCCGCCCGCGCCCCCCGTGCCGTCCTGCGGACCGTCCGGAGACAATCGGCCCTCAGTCCAAGAAATTGCATCGAACTCTGGACTGGACGGGAACCTCGAGTAGCGCATCTCAAGAAGGTCTTCAAATTCCGGCTGCACTCCTGGGATTGTCGGGAACGAATATCGGCGCTCCACTTCGGAACGCAAGGCTGCGTCTGACCAACCAGGTTCTGTGTCCCAGAAGTGGGCAAATCTCTGATTGAAGACGATATCGAAATGAGTGCAGAGATCTGCGTCCTGCTCAAAAGCCAACCTGTAGTGATACGTAGGGCCATCAGCGGCGAAGACGGATCCGCACCCCAGTAGGAACGCCAGAATTCTCAGACCTGTGCATGTGCCACGCCACAAAAGTACTAGGAAGTCAGTACTAGGAAGTCCGGACCGATCAAGACTGCAACAAGCATCAGTGACTCCTGCCGGGCTGGCTCCATTTAAACTGCGAATATACAAAGGATGTCTGCGCGAAATCGGTTCTGCGCGCTCGACGCGGCCACCGACTTCGCCATCTCCCGGAGTGAAGGTCATTCCGGAGGGGACAGATGACAGCGGCTGCCAGTTTATAGTCATCGCTATTTGTCCTTCTTCAATGTGGACTTGGTATCCATGTACCGCAGGGAACACACTCCTCCCTGCAAGCCTGTCTCCGGGAAGTCTTTGAACACGTCCACGACGCTTCCATCCGAGATGGTGCCGTCGCTCCCACCTACAACCTCAGCCCCGATCAGCAACGTCTGTCCGTGGTACAGAACGGGCCTCTTCAGCATCAGCGTTCTCACGATTCCCAGTGCAACCCGCGTGTCGGGACCAGAAAGATCGTCATTGACGATATAGGTGTTCACATAACCTCTCTCGATTTTGCCGGGGCACTTTGGGGGCGGTGGCAGGGGTCCGTGTCTCTCGATCAGTTCGACAACCGTCTGGTCGCCCAGCGGCGCACGGTCCGAGACGTCTCCGAATACGCTCAACAGCCGCGTCCGCCACCGGTAGAGCTCGCCGCCGTCACGGATAAACCGGTCGACTGCCGCTTTGCTGACGTCCGGGGAGCGCAAAACCACCGGGCCTCCCCGGTAGCCAAGCAACTTCGCAATGAGGTCCCTGTGCTCAGAGGGATCAACCCTTTCCCACGGAGGAGATAGAAACTCGGGGAAAGTCGGGAGGGCATCGGTAGAACACTCATTTGGCAAGCTCTGCAAACGCTTCAGCAATTTCTGGCAGAGAGCGTCATAGGATGCTGGGGGTTGTCCATCCGATACCCAAGCGCCCGCACAGGCAACACTGCACATCGCTACCGCTGTCAGCAAAGACCCCAGAGCCGACACTAAAATATGTCGACGCACACTCAACGCATTCCAGACCATCTGCCCTCCTCAAGGTCAACTTGTAGTCTGCGAAGGGCGCTCTTAGAGAAGCGCTCCGGCGCAACCGCCCGAAAAACCAACCACCCCGCAAGCACGCGCCGAGAGGCCAGCGTGCCAACTTCAGTATCGGCCTTCTCAAGATCCATCCGCGCCTTCTGCACGGAGTCCAAATCGGCTCTCCCCGCCTTGTACTGCGACTGCGTCAATTCCAAGACCTTTCGTGCCTCGTCAGCGCTAGTCCGCGCGGCGGCATAGGACGCCCGCGCTTCGCGTTCCATATTGATGGCGTTTCGTAACTTGGTCTCCGCCTCGAGCCGAGCCTGCTCGTAGCCCGCCTGGGCGCGACGAAGCTCCGCCTTCGCACGATCGACCGCGGCGGTCTCGGAGACGAGCGGAAACACGGGCTGCTCGAGCGTCAGTCCGATGCGGTAGTCATTCGGAGCGATGCCATGGTTGGCGCGTCCGAAGCTGTCGGCGTCCTGGCCGAGATAATCGCGGCGAGCATAGACCGAGAGACTCGGTCCGAACGCGGCGCGTGACTGCCGAACCTTGGCTTCGGCCTGAGTCACTTTCTGTCGGGCTGCAGCCACCGAAGGGGCATTGTCGATCGCAGTCGCCCAAGCCGACCGCTCGTCCGCAATGCCGACAGGCATCGGCAACTCCGTCGGTGCGGAGAACCGCTGATCGGCGCTCAGATGAACCCCGATCGCGGCAGCAAGTGCCGCAGACTTGTCGGACACGTCACGACAACTCTTGTTGTACGACTTCTCGCCGTCCAATGCGGACGCCCGTGCCTGTCCTATCGCCACTGTCGTGCCGTGACCATTGCGGTAGCGCTCCTCCGCACGCGCCTCTATCTCTTTGAGGGTCGCAAGCGTTGACTGTTCATTGGCTGCGGAAATCTCCGCTTCGTGGAGATCGGCGTAGGCCTGCAGCGTGCCGGTCAAGGTGTCACCGGTTTGGCTGTCTACTACCAGCGAGGCGGCACGTGCGCCCGCCTCTGCACCCCGGTAAGCCGCCAGATCGCGCCCGCTACTCAACAGATTCCAGTTGAGATTGAGGGCACCGTAAGCCGACTTGGTCTGGGGACCGCCCAGAACATTGTTGCCGACGACGACCACCGGGCCGCCCTCGTTCGCCGGAACGTACCGCTCGTCGGTGATGGCCGCTGTCACGGTCGGAAGGAAAGGAGCGCGCGCGGCGAGAACGTCCGACCGAGCGGCGAGCGCGTCATCGCGAGCCATCAGCAGTTGGGGCTGCAATTGCAGGGCCTGGGCAACGACCGAGCCCGGGGCAATGGGAATAGCCGAGCCCGCGTCGGCGCAGGCCATCTCGTGAGCCGACTGAACCGTCGTTGAATCCGCTGCCTCAACAGCAACCGCTGTCGCAGTAAGACACGTCCCCGCCGGAACCGCTGAGGTCAACACGACGACGAATGCAATCCTCCGTGCTGCACCGGTTCGAGTCCTTGTCATCGAACCTTCAGCCCTTCATCGAGGTACTTGATGACGGGCGACAGAAAGAAATCGATCACACGGCGCCGGTCGGTGACGATATCCGCCTGGACCGTCATGCCCGCCTGCAAGGGGCGAGGTTCGCCAGCCACCGTGAACTGCGATCGGTCGGTGCGAATGTGAACTTTATAGACGTACCCGGCGGCACCGGAGTTGTCGGAGTCAGGTTTCTGTCCGCCGGTGGATGCGCCGCTGCGGGCTTCGAGATCCCGGGACGCCGCGGCCTTGTCCTCCGCGTCCGCGCTGACCCAGATCAGTGTTCCACGCAACGAGCCGTACTTCTGGAAGGGAAACGTGTCGACTTTGACCTCGACCGTCTGTCCGAGCTTGACGTACCCGATATCTTCGTTCGACAGACTCGCCTCGACGATCAGCGCCGTCCCATCGGGAACGATCGTCACCAGCGACTGCGCCGGATTGACGACCTGGCCCACCGTAGTCACGTCGACCTTCTGCACCGTCCCCTCGACCGGTGATCGCAGCCACTTGAGCGAATACAGCTCCTTCGCCTTGTCCAGGTCGCCCCTCAGTCCCGGCTCACTCGCGACGCGCTGATCCAGATCGTTGTAGATGTCAGCGACCCGATCTCGCTCCACCTGATCGGCATTGCGCTCGGCCTCGGCGACCGCCGCCCCAGCTTGCTCGACAGACCTGACCTGCGCCGCGAGATCGTTGCGGTTCTGCGCCAGTTCTTCCTTGAGCTGCAGGTAATCGATCCGTGAGATCGCCCCGGTATCCACTAGCGGGCGGGCGCTGGACTCGCGCTCCGCTGCAATAGCGGTCGTCTCCTCGTACTTGGTCAGCGTCGCCCGCGCGGCAGCCAGCCCCGAGCGCTTTTCCTCGACAGCCGCTTGGGCCCCGGCGACTTTCATCGCGTGCGCGCTTTCGCGCGCGCGGCGCATCTGTTCTTCCAGCTTCAGTCTCGCAGGCGGCTGATTTGCCTTGCGATAGTCGGGCGCGCGATGATCGAGCTCCCCGGCCAGTCGGGCCTGCTCGAGCTGGTTGAATCCATATTTGTCGGTGTTGGCGGTCAGTTCCGCCTTGTTCAGCGTTGGATCCAGCTCTACGAGCAGATCTCCTTGATGCACGCGTTGGCCCTCGCGAACGTGAATGGCCTTCACGATGGCGGACTCAAGGGGCTGTACTTCTTTGACCCGGCCGTCCGGAATGAGGCGGCCGGGCGCGGTGGCTACGATGGAGACACGGCCGACGATCGCCCAGATCAGTAGCGCCGCGACTAAGCCCAGAATCGACCAGAGCACGGCCCGATGGACCGGCGAAGGTGGGGTCTCCTGGATTTCCAGCAGCGGCGGCAGAAACTCCCGTTCGAGTGCGGTTAGATCCCTGGGGGCTCGGGGCTTGACCAGATGCAGGCGGCGTCCCGGTTGGCGCGCATCGGCGCGAGCGCCTTCTGTCTCCACGGCCGCGGCAGGCTCAGGCGACTGCATGAGTGACCGCCCCGACCTGTTGCGCGAACAGATGGTGATACAGCCCGTGCCGGGCCATAAGCTCCCCGTGAGTGCCCTGTTCGACGAGTTGTCCTTTGTCTAGCACGAGAATGGTCTGGGCACCCCGAATGGTCGACAAGCGATGCGCAATGATGAAGACCGTGCGCCCTTTGCAGATACGGCCGAGGTTTTCCTGGATGATCCGCTCGGACTCATAGTCGAGCGCGCTCGTGGCCTCATCTAGTATGAGGATGCGAGGATTGCCGATCAGGGCCCGCGCGAGGGCGATACGCTGGCGCTGTCCTCCGGAGAGCGCCGTGCCCCGCTCTCCAACCTGCGTGTCGTAGGCTTCGGGCAACTCCAAGATGAAATCATGGGCCCCCGCAAGCCGGGCCGCCTCGACGACCTGCGCCATCGAAACCCCAGGGACCTGTATGGCAATGTTGTCGCGGATCGTGCCGTTGAACAGGAAACTCTCCTGCAACACCACCCCAATCTGCCGCCGCAGCCACATCGGATCGGCCTGCTGCAGATCGATCCCATCGATCGAGACCCGGCCGGATTCGGGCAGATACAGACGCTGCAAGAGCTTGGCGAGCGTGCTCTTTCCCGAACCGCTGCGCCCGACCACGCCTACGGCGGTTCCCGCCGGCACGTCGAGCGAAAGGCTGCGCAAGATCTCAGGCCCGTCATGCTGGTAGCGAAAGCGCACGTTCTCGAGGTGCACGCGCCCCGAGATGGACGGCAACGTGCTCTTGGTAGGACTGAGAGCCGGCTCCGCGCGGGTGTTGATCAGGTCTCCCAGCCGCTCGACCGAGATGCCGACCTGCTGGAAATCCTGCCAGAGCTGGACCACTCGCAGCACCGGTGAGATCACCCTTGCCGAAAGCATCTGGAAGGCGATGAGCTGTCCGACGGTCAGGCGGCCATCGATGACCAGGTAAGCGCCGACCCACAACACCGACAACGTGGACAGCTTCTGGATGATCTGCCCGACGGCACCGGCGATTCCGGAAAGATGCGTAGTCCGGAACGAAGCTGTCACGTACCTTGCAAGCTGCTCTTCCCAACGACGGTAGAACACCGGCTCGAGGGCCAGCGCTTTGACGGTGTGGACGCCGGTCACCGCCTCGACGAGATACGACTGAGTCTCTGCGCCGCGATCGAACTTGTCCTCCAGACGCCGCCTCATCATTGGGCGCATCACGAGGGACAACAATACAAACAGGGGGATGCAGGCCAGCGTGACGCAGGTGAGCACGCCGCTGTACAAGAACATCACGGCGATAAAGAGGACCGTGAATACGAGGTCCAGGACGACGTTGATCGAGGATCCGGTGATGAACTGGCGGATGTTCTCGAGTTCGCGAACCCGTGCAACAGTGTCCCCGACCCGGCGCACCTCGAAATAGCGCAGCGGAATGTGCAGCAGGTGTCGGAACAGCCTCGCGCCCAGGGCGACGTCGATCCGATTCGAGGTGTGCGCCATGAGATGCGTCTTGAGCACCGTCAGGATGCCCTCGAACACGATCATGATGAGCATTCCGGCCGCCAGGACTTGCAGCGTTGAAATGCTCCGATGCATCAATACCTTATCGATGATGACCTGGGTGAACAGCGGGGTCGCGAGTCCGAACAGCTGGATCACCAAGGCCGCCCCGAGAACCTCTCCCAGTACGCGCCGGTACTTCCAGATGGCCGGCACGAACCACTGCAGATCGAACGGGCGGTTGGGATTGTCCAAGCGCAATCGGGTCTTGACCCGGACCAGCCTCCCTGACCAGATTGTTTTGAACTGCTCTTCGTTCATCCGTACCGGCCCCGCCGCAGCCGGGTCACCGACGAGGATGTGATCGTCCCGGTCTCGGCGCAGAACGACGACGTACTCCCCGTTCGTAAGCTGCGCGATCGCCGGCAAGGTGGCCTGCGGTAAACGATTCCATGTGACGTTTGAGGCGGCGGCTTTTAAACCGAGCTCTTTGGCCGCGAGCAGGAGATCCGATTCTGCTGCCGGTGCGCGGGCATCCACTCCAAGCGCCCGCGCCAGCTGTACGGGATCCGCCGAGCGCTGGTGGTGAGCCGCCACGATACATAGACAGATGAGTCCAGAGGACGTGGGCAACTCGCGACGGCCTTCGGACGCGGCTCGCGAATTAGGACGGCTGTCGGTATCGGTCTGTACGGATGGATTGTCCGAAGGATCGATCGTTCCTTCTGGCACGCACGACTCACCGCGCCCGCCTGCGTCGCTCACCATTTGACCCCGTCCCTGATCCCTGTCGCACCGCCGTGTGGCGGCTATAGTTATTGGACTACTTTGCCGACAGATGAGCGCTTGCGCAAGTGAATCGGATCGTGCAGTGTTGGAATCAGGGAAGAGAAGGGACGTTGGTGACACACACATGAAGGTGCTGCTCGTACACCAGAACTTCCCCGGTCAGTACCTGCACCTCGCGCGCCATCTCGGCGCCGCAGGCGGCCACGAGGTGGTGTTCATCACACAACGCACGGATGTGGACATTCCGGGCGTCAGGAAAGTCATCTACAAGCCCCGTCGCACGGTCACTCCAAACGTTCACCACTATCTGCGCGAAGCCGAAGCCGCTGTACTGAATGCACAAGAGGTCGCGCGCGCCGCGCTGGACCTCAAGAACTCAGGCTTCGTGCCCGATGTGATGCTGGGTCACAACGGCTGGGGTGAGATCTGGTATCTGAAGGACATCTTTCCGCACGCGCCGCTGGTCGGATACTTCGAATTTTTTTATCGGCTTACGGGCGCGGACGTGGGCTTCGACCCCACCGAGCCGGTCTCGCCCGACGCGGCCCCACGTTTGCGGACAAAGAATTTGGGAAACCTGCTCGCGCTCGACACCGCCGATCTGGGTCAGTGTCCGACCGAGTGGCAAAAGGCGGGTTACCCGCGTCGCTACCACTCGCACCTCAATGTCATACACGATGGCATTGACACATCGCTCGCAACCCCCAATGCGGAAGCCCGGGTGACTCTCGCGGCCAGCGGAGTGCAACTGCGGGCCGGTGAGGAAGTGGTGACCTACGTCGCCCGCAACTTGGAACCGTACCGCGGCTTCCAGACCTTCATGCGCAGCCTGCCGCGTATTCTGCAAGAGCGTCCGCACGCCCAAGTGCTGATCGTCGGCGGTGACGAGGTGAGCTACGGCGCACGGCTGCCCGAGGGCCAAACCTATCGGCAGAGGTTGCTCGCCGAATTGGGCGACAGCCTCGATCTACGACGCATCCACTTCCTGGGCAAGATCCCCTACCCGGCCTTCCTCAAGGTCCTCCAGGTGTCCCGGGTGCACGTCTACCTGACGTACCCGTTCGTATTGTCCTGGTCGATGCTGGAGGCGATGTCCGCCGGTTGCCTGGTTGTGGGCTCCCGCACTGCACCCGTGGAGGAAGTTATTCAGCACGGCGGAAACGGTCTGCTGGTGGACTTTTTCTCGCCCGACGCTGTCGCGCGGACCGTCATCCAAGCACTCGAGGATCGCCGGGCGTTTGACTCGCTCCGACGAAACGCGCGGCAGACCGTCGTGGATCGCTACGATCTGAAGACCGTGTGCCTTCCGGCACACCTGCGCATCCTCAATGCGCTGGTGCCGCGACGTATCCACGTGCAGCCGCTGAAACGGCCCGCAGTAACCCAGGACAATAGTGGCGCGCCAGCGAGCGACCCGCTACGCGCCGCTCAGTGACAGGCGATCAAGCGATCAACGATGCTCACGCCGCGACAAGCGACCCCGGGACACTCCTCACGGAGGTCGATCGGCCAGATGCGAGACTTAAGCTTGCACGCTCGACGATCTGGCAGCAGATCTGTCAGTAGCGCGGAACGCGAACGAAGTTTGTGCGATCACCTCGGCGACTGGGATCCAGTCCGCCGAGCGCCCATCCCCATGTTCTATCTAACAAAGATAGACCTGAGAGGAGTTGGCTGGGGTGCCAGGATTCGAACCTGGGAATGGCGGGATCAAAATTTGCAGAAAAGCTGGCACTCGCTGCTTCGGCTTCTCAAGCGGCTGTCCCCTGCAGGCCCCCTCTTTCCCCATCGCTGCCACCAAAGCTGCCACCAGCGTCTGGGTCTAATGCCTTCATGGGGTATGCAAGGAGACGCACGCGTGAGGGCGCGCTACTCCATCTCTGCTCCTGGATAGGAATGCAAATCGCTGCCCTCTTTCGCGCCTCGCGAGTTCGCCTATTCGTCCTAAGGAGGAAACGTGCCCTAGTCGCATTTGATGGGTCGACTCCGTTGCTGGTCAGCGCTAGGCCCTCCCGCATGCACCTGTAGCATAAAGCAGACCCTACGGTGTGCGCCCGCCTCAGGCAGCGTTTTCCCAGAGTGCCGGCCCTGCCCGATGATGACCGCGCCTCCACTGGCATACAACCAAATGCAACGGGCTGCATTACCCTGCAACAAAATTTCGGAACCATGCCACCGGTATTCCCTGACCACCGTGGCCACCTTTTCTGCAATTTCGAAGCGGGGGGCCTGCGGGGCGACTTCCCCCTCTTCCTCGGCCCTGCGCTGAAGCGCTCTTTGAGGAGTAACCCTGATGTGAGTGCACTCTCAAGCCTGCGCGTCGGACGCGTCGAACCACCAGCGCCGCATACCTCTTGCATCGTCGCAGTGCTCCAGCAGCGTGCTGGTGAACTGGATTTTTGCATCAAGCAGCAGGGGTTCAAAATCGAGGGCTTCATGTGCGAAAAGGCGCCCTTGTAAGACTCCACAGTGCACGCAGCCATTCGAGAGGTAGCGCTCCCCCAGGGTGCGGCTATACCGTCGCTCAATTGGGCCGACGCGATAGGGTGCCAAACGGTCTGGTGGTAAATTCTCGGCAATCCACTCCGACGCGTTCGCGCTACCCGTATCGAGCTCCTCAAGACCGAAGTGGAACGATCCTAAGCCTGGCAGAACTGCATCCGCGTTTGCCCTGAAAGAAGTCAGAATGCGGATGTCGCGGTGGCACTTAAAGCATAAGGTGTCGGCGAATGCCACGGAGACAGGAATGGTGGCCCCGACAAGCGGATCGAAGCGCAATGCGCCGGTCAGAACGCCCCGTACAAACTGCCCCAGCTCCACGCGCTGACCCCAATCGGCCTCGGTGATTCGCATTCGAGCGGTGATGGAACCATAGTACCTCTGGCCCGGCAGCCATACCTCAGCTGAGCGCGCATCATTGGAAAACACCAATCGGAATGCAGGGACCTGTTTTGAGACGGCGAAGTCCTTCTGGTGCATGAGCCACAGAGATCGAATGTCCGCGCCAGCGTAAAGCGACTGTCGCCGCTGGGTTGCCTCACTGCTTTGACGCGCCAGCTGCACCTCGAAGGCGACGCGGGAAGCTCGCCCTGGACGGCTACAGAGCACATCGGCAATCCACGCGGTAGGAACGGAGCTGTCACGGCACTCGGTGACCGCAGTCCATCCTGCATGAGTCGCAGCTCGCGCGATCAGATCTTTCGCAAATAGGTGTTCGCGAGACTCAGGGGTTGTCGTGCACTGATTCGCACTCTTGTGTGCGAAGAAGCGCGTGCCCAGGCTGCTCTTCTTGAGCACCACGCTGGCCGCACAACAAGGCATCCTCAAATAACGGGCCGCGCGGTTCGCTTGAACGAGCGCCTCCCACGCGGAGTCCTCGAGCAAGAACGCATACACGGGGCCATCCGGCGATTGGCAGTGCAGAGGCATGGTGCAGGATACAACCCGGTACGGCAGGCCGAGACTCGTCGTACGGAACCCCGATCGCGGTGTGCACCGCAACGAGGTCGTTGCAAACCTGACCGGCAGTTGCCCCGAGCCGCTGGCTGGATATACTCCGTGTCTGGCGACCGTCGCCAGCCGCACGCACCCCTAGGGGCACGACGAAGACGGTACTTCGCTGACCGCACCCCAGTTCATTGTTTTCCATGGGCGGCCCGCAATGCGTGCAACCGGAAAAGCGCCCAGGAGAGAACAATGGACCTTCAGCAGCTACAGTTGCTGGCGGGTCGCGCGCGCGACTTGCTGCAGCAATCGAATCACGCCATCGGCCACAACCAGTCGCTCGACTTGATTGCGGCGCTTCCGGGTCTACGAAACTGGCCAGAAGTGCGCGCATTTCCCGATCGCGTTGCCGCCTGCCAGTTGGACGCATCGTCCGCCGGGCGACTCGCCTTCCGGGTGAACAAGAAGTTCGCGCTCGATCTGTCGGCACCGGACATCCTTGCCGCACTCAGCGGAGCGGACGCGATCGGACCTTCACTCGTGCCCGAGGTCTGGCCATCCGGCCCCGTCCCTGGCGTGTACGTCACGACGTCCCAGAATGCCATCAATGCACTGCTGGTCCGGTATGAGGAAGAGACGGACGGCGCAGTCGTGTACGCCGAAAGGGCGGGCAATCACTGGGACGGTAGCATCGATCTTGGCGAAGGCGGGTTGTGGTCGCCGGGCTTGAGTCGCATTGCGAGCGGAACCCTGCTGGTCATCGGCCCACTGGCGTTCAACCAGCAGAACTGGAGCGACTGCGCCAGTCGACTCGAGATGGCCTGCCTTCACGTGCAGAACACCGGACACCGCGTCGCTGCCCTGATACAGAGTCCCACGCCGGAGGACATCTGCGAAGACACCGACCTTATGGTCCGGTCATTGCAGGCGGCCGGGGATGATTGCGAGACCGCTTTGCGCGGCCTTGTCACAGAATCGGGTGAACTGCTCCCCCGCCGCCCGTTCGCGCGTCCGCGGCGCAGCGTGCGGCGTCTGCCCTCCATCGCGACGACGGAGGCTATTCCTCGTGCAGCGATTGAGGCGCTCCGGCGAGCTCTGCAAGGACGGAAGTCTGGGCTACTGATGTTCGGCGGTGAAGCGGTTCGAGGACACTGGGCCGCTGATCTTGTGGATGCTGCCCTCGCCCTCACCGAGCACGCGGGTCCCGCCGCCCGGATAGTGCCGAGAGATCGTTCCACGCCCGAGAAGAATTGGTGGGTTCCTGAGGCAACCAAGCAACTGCCCTTCGTGCCGTCCGTGCAAAGCGCATACGACCGGGGCTACCGGCGAATGCTGATTGATCCCCACTCGACCGATGATGAGATCCTAAAGACGTTTGCACGCGATGTGCTTTTCATCGCGGGGACTCATGGCTTTGAGGCACAAACCATAGTCTTCGGGGGGATTCGCATGTTGGGCCATGGCTCCCAAGACGCGGACATTCTCAGGCAAATCATTGGTCTCCTGGGCGTTGTGCGAATTCCCACGCCAACGGGCGTCGTTGCAATCAGCGATGTGTTCCTGGGTCCTGCGAATCTGCCTGATGCTGCGAGGATCAAGGACATTGCAGAATATGTAACACACAATCGCGCGGTGCTTTGGGAAGAGCAACTGGAGCAGGCCCTAACAGACGGCGCACTCACGAGGGACGATCTGGAGAATCTGGCCCGCAGTGAGGGGACATCGATGATGTCGCGCTACGCCGAGCAGATCATTGAAAAATTGCACGAAGAGCATTGAGGGGCGACGGCGTCTGGCATCGTGCGTCGGAAGCGGACGCCCGATGTCCGGACGCCGGCCACCGATCTATATGACACCCGTAGTCATTGCTACATAGCTCCGCGCGTTTGAGTAGATGCGCTTGCGCGTGAGGTCGCAATGATTGGCGCCCGCGAGTCTTGAAGACGGCGCCAATAACGTGGGCGAGATGATTATGCGCGCACTCTCTTCCGTTCAGCACGAACAAGGGCTTACCGCTGACGGAGAGTCTCGTGTCATCCGTCTTCCGACAGAATGGACAGAGTACTAGAAGCCGTACACCCCTTCGGCGGCTCAGAGGAAGACCTTGATACGGCAGCGCCTCCGTAACCGCCTTGCGCGATCCGATCGTCCCTCCTGCACTCATCGACATTTCGCCCTTTCCCTCAATCGTCTCGCACGTGGAGTCGTCCGCGAAGCCGGCCGCATCGTTCAGATCGCCGGGTTTCACATTGCGCCGATCCAGTTGACAGCGTGGACACGGGTCCCATCGGCCCATTCCGCCAGCCATGCGGTTTAGCCGATGAAAGCGACCTACCGTATTGTGGTCAAGTCACTGTGGCGGGAGCGGTGGCGCGAATTTATCGCGCAGAATTTCAATCTCGTGAAGCGGGTGACGGCTCACGTCTTGTGCCTTCCGGGACCGGAAGCGCTCGAAATCAAGCAAGTGTATGACAAGCTCGGAATTCCACGCGGCAACATCGTTTGTATTGAAGGCAATCGGAAGGCGTACAACGAACTCAAGCGACGTCACCTCGGCGTCGACCTGCGGCATCAGACACTCGACGAGTTCCTCGATTCCCCCTGCCGCGTAGCCTTCGACATCGTTTCTCTCGATTTGTGCGGTCAGTTGGGCACGTATGAACCGGCGATCCACCGCCTGCGCAAGCGGGGATTCATCGATGATGAAGCGATTGTAGCGAGCAACTTTTGTGGGGCGCGTGAGGCGCGCGCCTCTCAGGGGTACTATCATTGCGCAGAGTTCGAGCGCTTAAATGCAAATCGCTTACTAAGTGCTCGTAGCGGCAAGCGGCCATACGATGCGAGTCAGATCACGGTGGCACACTCCGACGGGGAGTGGCTCTGGGAGCTTCCGCTGGGTGAGGTGAGAAGCGGCGCCATGCATCGGACCATTCGCTCGACACTCACCGAGTGCTCGCTAGGGACTGCGGAGCTTTTGTATCGTGAGCGCAACCGAAACGGCTCACTGACTCGGCGCGCACAGCGAATGGTCAACTCCGAACTGAGGCGCCTTCAGAGAACGCCACTGCCCGCGGAGCATCGGAAGCTCGTTGAGTATGCCGAGAAGATGGCCTACGCATTGAAGCGTCGCGAAGGCGCTCCTGGGGTGATTCTGCATGGGTTCGTCAGCGAAGCTCGCAATCGTGTGCGGACACGGGTGAAGCGAGCGCTCGGCAAAGACAAAGACTACGACCATTACGAGGATCGCGACATTGATGCGCTCGTTGCTGGTCTGGCATCTTGCCTTGACATCCTCTTGTCCCGCCCGGCACTGATCCGCGCCACGCAGAGTTTCAAGTACGTTAGCGATCGCGGCACGCCGATGTACGCTGACTTCTTCCGGATACAGCGCATCTCGGAGTGTGATTTTCTGGGGGCAACGTTCTCACCCGCCGCAAAGACACTGGGCGAGTTTCTTAAGCCGCTTCAGACGCTAACGGGCCACCAGGTTATGGAACTGCTCGAGGGCATTCGTGGGCGCCTAACCCGTGGACTTGTGGATGAGATGACCTCGGAGCCCGCAGTCCCGGAAAGGATCGATCTGGGCCGGGAAAGCACCATGCGTCAGCGTCGGCTTCGTCACCACCCTGCCCGGGATGACCGCGCTGCGCGGGCGCGGTGTGTGACTCTACTGGCCTATGCGCCTCAGTTGACCAACGAGGACCTCGAACGTGTGTTGGGAGTCGGGCGGCAGCGAATTGCAGGATGGAAAGCCCATCTCACAATGGGAACCTACTCACCCGAGTCGCGCGCCTTACTTTACGCGCTTCTGGATCAAGCCTGCAGCAGTGGGCACTTCGCTCGTGCCCTGGATCTATCGTCTCGATTGATTAAGCGAGAGCCGCAATCGGTGCGAAGTCTGAGGAATCACGCGCTGATATTGTGGCATCTGGGCCGTAGTCGCCAGGGGCTGGACTTCATTGCACAAGCGGCGGTGCTCGCCCCTGGAGACGCTACTGTGCCGGTGATTCGAGCGAAGCTACTTGACTCGCTCGAACAGGGATCGGCGGCGGTGGCGGCATATAAGGAAGGACTCACGCGCGATCCGTCAGCAGTGTCTGTGCGAGTCGAGCTCGGCCGGCTGCTAACACGCCTCGGAAGATGGCCGGAGGCACAGCATTGTTTTCAACAGACCCTTGAACTTGACCCCAAATGTATCGACGCCGAATGCGGACTGGCCAATGCCATAAGCCTCCAGGGAAGCCCTGAGGCTGCGCGCAGAAGACTGAATGTGGCTCTTCGGCGCACGTCGGGGAACGCCCAGATCCTGTTGTGCCGATCTGGCGTTCTAATGGCGCTCGGTGACCACGAAGCGGCGATACACGACCTGCGTCAAGCATTCACAGCGTGCCCTGATGACGCATTGATCCCCCTGAAGTGGGCCGTATGCCTCGCCAACCTTGGCCGCCCTCGTCGAGCCAAGGCAATTTTGCTCAAGGCGGTCGAACTCGATCCGACGCACGCCGTATCGTTGCATGCACTCGGATTAATCTATCTACAGCTCCGGGATTACCCTGCGGCGATTGAGGTGTTCGGACAGGCGCTGAAGCGACATCCTAGCAATCTGCATATCCGGATATGCAGAGTGTACGCGCTGGTCGATGCGGGTCTCACGCGCGAAGCACTGACGGAATTGAATCGTTTGCTTGACGCAACACCACACTCTCGAGAACTGCGTTTGGAGCGAGCACATCTACTGCTCGATCTGGAGCGGTTTGTCGACGCCGAAGCGGAGCTGCGACACCTGCTGCGTGATCAGCCTGAACATCCTCAAGCACTGCTGGGGCTTGCGTTTGCTTTGGTGAGACGCGAAGCCCCTGAGGCGCTCGACGTCGCGGAACGTGCTCTGGCGGTCGACCCGGACAATCCTGCGGCTCTGGTCTACCGCGGCCATGCGTGGATGGACCGGGACGAGTGGGAGAGCGCCCTGAAGGATTTCGATCGCGTTCTGGCGCTTGCGCCGCGAAGCACATCCGCGACGACAGGCCGGGCAATCGCGCTTTCCGGATTGGGCCGGCACTCGGAAGGGTTGCGATGTCTAAACCGCGTGTTGAGAAACGACCCCAACAATACAGAAGCCCTCCACGCCAAAGCAGGGGTACTTGCTAGCCTAGGGCGAACGGCGGAATGTACCAAAGCATTCAGTGGCTTCCTTCGATGTCGGATGCGGAGGGTGTCCCTGGCGGGGCTGAGTTGAACGAAGGGCGGGCGGGGTGAGTTTCCGTCACGCAACTGACTAAATGGGGCATCGTACGCTGCTGATTGCCTCTCGCACCCGCGGCCGAACCAAAGCCTTCCGGGGAGTGCCGTGCCCGAACGGCCATGACGGCCTTCGATACAAGAGCACTCGAGCTTGCGTCCAGTGCAAACGGGAGAGTGGCAGGACGGGGTTCATATCGCGGGGGACCCATTTGGATGCGGTCCGACGGCAGCCGAGGTACATCAGGCTTTTTGAGAAGAACTATTCTTCAGTCTCGCGCAAGGGGATCGGCGTCATACTGAGTGCCGCCTACCACAGTCACCCCTTACAGCGTTGGGTGTACAACAAACGAAGCCGCTGGAAGTCTCTCCCGCACGCGATGCGATTGCGCCTCTTAAGGTTGGGTGAAGAAGGATGGTGGTTGCGAACAGCCCCGCCCCGTCACCAAACCCGTACAGGTATGCTGGTCGGAAGCGCCGAACACAAGCGACACAAGTTAGCGGTAAATAAAGTGTGGCGAGATAGGCGCGGCGACTACATCCGCGCAGACCAACGGCGGCGATATTCCCAGAGCCCGGCTCTTCGCAAGAGAATCGCGGCGGCACGATCTTTGCGATTTCGAGCCAGCCCGGGACTTGCCGCCTATCTTCGGTCTCGACGCCGTGCTCGCGAAAGGTTTCAGCGCTGCACTTGCTGCTCGGATGCGCAGATCCGTAGCATCTATCTTCGACACGGGAGCCTGCGGCTCGAAACCGACCATAAGGTCAGCCTGGCGATCGCTGAGGCATGCGGATGGACCGGCATGCACTGTGTGCGTAACCTTCAAGGGCTCACGCGCGCGGCCCACCGTCGAAAAACGACCACTGATATCGGAGAACTGGCAGCGATCCGACGATCCAGCGGTGCCCCTTACCACAAGTCCCGCGCCGTCAGAGGGCAATACCTGCTCCGGAACGCATCGGACCACAGTGGCCGTGATCGTCCGTAGCGACAAGATCAATGGGATCTATGACTATTAATCGTCGATACGTGTTAGGAGAAAGCAGATGTACGACGAAGGCAGGCTTAACGCACAGCTCGATCGACTCGATCGGCTAGCGCGTAAGTCCGGGGGCGCGGGCACAGGGAAGTCCGAAGATGACGGCGGACTGTCCTCCGCACTTGCGGCCGTTGTCTCGATATTCGTTCTCCTGCTTGGCGCCGCAGCCTTTGAGGCACTCAAGGAAGGAGTTACGTGGGCATGGCCGCGCATGACGGGCGGCGTGGTGAGTCACAAGGCCCAGATCATCACCGGGGTGTCCATGTTAGCGATCGGGAGTCTATTCTTTTGGTTCCGTCAGGTACGACCGACGTTCTACGGCATCGCAGAAGTTGGCTTCGGCATGGCCCTGGGTGTGTCCGCGGCCTTCCCCGACAGCCATCACGTAGATCAGTTTCAGATTTCCTTCGGTGTAATCGGAGCCGTCTACTTGGTGGTCAGAGGGCTCGACAATGCGATACGCCGCGTGCGAGAGGGGGGCGGGACCGAAACAAGCGTGCCGAGGAGTTGAAACGACTCCGGGATGAGATTCTCAGGGACGCGCGCAGGCCGGCACCAAGTTCTTAGAGTCCCTTATCCCGACATGTCGGGCTGGGCCCGCGAACGGAGTCACCGACTCAAATGCGATTCAGACTCGTTGAAATGCGAACCGGCGGAACGACCGTCGAGACGCCCGGCACAGCGATGACTAGAAGTCGTTCTCTTCCTGACCCGATCGCTCCATGCGATGACGACTGACCTCGTACCCGGTTGATTCGTATCGCGCACGCCCAACGTGGTGTACCGCTACGTTTTGCGTATCGAGCCTTAACGTGGCCTGCCTCGTGTCGGCATTTGGGTCGTAGGGATGAGTAAACAGATCGACGTCAAAACTCCATTCGGCATCTTTTGGCTTCTTCTCTTCACCTTGCGGGGGTACCTCCTCCCAAACGCGATAATCAATCTCGTGTCCCTCGTCCGTCGTGGTTCCCAACGAAGCCCAGATCCTAGTCTTCTGAGGGAGATCAAGTTCGGCGACTCGACTGGACTTTTGGAACAGCGCGACATTCACGCCCGGTCCGTCTTGAACTGAACTATAGATGAGACCGTCGAGTGCGGGATTGTCGAGGTTCGCCAAGTAATCAGCGATGGCTTGAGTCACGAGATAGTCGGATAGCTCATCACCGGGCATCACCGGGACCGTGATGCGATCACTAAGTCCCTTTAAGAATCGCGCTTTCTCGAGCCGCTTCATATACGTGTTGTCGAAGATGCTGCCGGTCACGAAGATGGCTCGAAAGGCTTCCACGTCAAGAAGGCGAACAGGCCGCGTAATGTCGAATCGAGCGACGGCGACCACACTCCCGACAGGAGGCCTGACCTCAGCTAATGCTGTTTGAGCCTCCGTCGAGCCGTAAAACACGGAGATGCCTCTTGAGTTCATTCGTCCTGGCATTGCCGCGTGGGGTGGTGGCGGGCCCAACTCGATATCAGGGCGCTGAAGGGCCGTCTGAAGCTTTTCGTGATCTGCCGGATGGAAGACACGCCCCCGAAATAGCGCAGAGATCGGGTGCCCGGGGCCTGCATCGACGATAATGGCGTTGCCGTCGCGCGTCTTGTGTTGCGACAGATCCTCAAACATCCTCGTTAGAACCGATTCGGCACCGCGGTTGAATAGGCGCGATTCTGTCTTGAGGCTTTTCTCGAAATACGACCAGGCTGCACGCAGTTCGTCATCTTGAGGGCCCTTCTCCTCATAGAAGCTCTCGGCATCGTATGGAGACTCCTCCCCCGCCATGACCGCG
The DNA here is from genome assembly GCA_036499585.1 of Steroidobacteraceae bacterium. Classification (GTDB taxonomy): domain Bacteria; phylum Pseudomonadota; class Gammaproteobacteria; order Steroidobacterales; family Steroidobacteraceae; genus 13-2-20CM-66-19. Next base: position 236,915 of record DASYDM010000017.1, on the reverse strand, counting down.
TCCCTATCGCAGTGCTGCTCTTCGAGTATTCGGCGTACGTGCTCAGCGGCCTCCTCGTCGATCCCGGCCGCCTCCGCAATCGCGTATTGAGTCTGCGATCCCTCTCGCTCCCACTCGTACGCGCCCTCCGGGTCACGCATCATCATGGACTCGTAGATGCCCGGCTCGCTTGAGGTCACATAGAAGTGCTCCTCGAACACCGGATGAATGCGCTCGGCAAGCTCCTTGAGAGAGACAGATTCGCGAGAATCGCCGCAGTGCGAACATTCGCCGAGCTCGCCGGTGGTCTTCACCTCATCCTTGAGGTACGCCTCTCCGATGCATTCGTAACACAGGCGGCGCCCCTCAAGGTCCGATACGTCCTCATCGTCCTGGTTCATTGGGGCTGATCCTGTTTGACCTCGATCATCGAGGGCGCGGAAACTACTACGCAGCCGTCGATCCCAGGAATCTGCATCACGCCCTCACGAAACTTCGGGTGGTCTTGTGTGGCGCGGGTCTGATCCCAGAGGAACACCACCAGGCGGGCGTCTCTATAGCGATCGTCGGCACGATACAGGGATGCGTCTTCGGCCACTTCGCCAATCAGGGCAGCGAATGATTTCTTCGCATCCTTTCGGTACTTCACCTCAATGATGGTGTGCAGCGAAGGCAGGTACAAATCCAGCCGCGGTGTCTTGTGTCCTACAGGGTCCGTGTATTTCTCATCCCTGATGTCGTTGAAGATCGGGCCAAGCAGCAGGTATAGCAGATTTTGTACGTGATACTCATTCTCGACCTGCCATTTGACGGCGTTTCCGTTGCGAGTTCTGGACTTGTCCTCCCAGGTCCAATTCTTCAGGCCCATCGGAAGATGTTCGAGAAAGCGCAGCAGATCGGTCAACGACCAACCGTTCGGAGGAACGAGATCGATTTCCTGATTCACCTGGTCGAACACGTACACCATCGCTCCTGCAAGCACAGGTGACACGTCTTCCCGCGCCAAGCCCCGAAATTCCTGCATGAACTTTGAGGTTAACGCCGACCGGACCTTCTGGTCGTCCACGCGGGACACGCCTCGATAGTGCAGGAAGAGCGGAATGGAGGCCGTGGAGTAGTGGGGATCGCTTGCACCCTCGATGAACGTGGCGACATCGTGCTCAAACGCGTTGAAGTGCTTTCCCGATATCTGTTGCGGCAAGAATCCCGCACACCATTCTTTAAACTTCCCGGCAGCTCGCTGATCCGCATCCTTCGCGACCCGCCACTTCACGGCCAGCACGCCGAACACATCCGTAGCCCACGGCCTGGGTGTGATGTCGATCGTCGCCGATTGTCCTAGCAGCCGCTGCAAGTCTTGGCTGGACACGGGACTCTCAAGCAGACCGAGCCCGTCCAGCGCGCAACGCTGATACAGCGCAAGTCCGGTGCCGGATCCGTCAGGCTTTGAGTTGATCAGCCCCAGAACCTTAAGCCAGCCCCGCTTGAGCAGGTCATGACCCGCCGCCTCCACGGCCCGACGCGCGAGATGTTCGCGCAGGTCGTAGGCGTTTTCCCGCTCTACAGGAACCATTGCGTGTGTCCAATTCTTCCCATCATCGTCGCATCGTTCCAGCCATCCAACTGATTGAGCCACCCGAGTATCTTGGCGATGAGGTCCGAATACGTGATGGTCACGGGCATCGGATTGGGGAAGTAGCTACGCCAGGAGTGGGAGGCAAAGTTGAACAGCTGCGTGGTGAGGTACTTTAGATCCTTGAAGGTAGAGTCCTTGTGGATTTCCAGAATCAGCCCGCGTGGGTGTCCGTCGGTTGGGGTTTTCAGCTCTCGTCCGCCGATCAAGTAGACCAGCATCTGGTAGTCAGACAACTTGTACGTCCTGCCCCGAAGCGGCGCGAACTTACCTTTGTCGGCGTCCTGCGTCGACGTATCGAACATGTGAAGGCCGTGGTCTGCCGATATTTTGAGGAACGCGTACTCGATCTGATATTCGCGGTAGTGCTCCATGACGCTGCGTACGGCTTCGATCTCGTCTTGGTTGAACTTCTTGACCGACGCATGGAATACCAGTCGGATCGTGTCGCCTCGCTGCCAATTCATCTTGGATTTGATCTTCTCGATGGTCTCAAACAGGACCGAGGTCAGCTCCGAGCAGTAATGCTCCGGGGGAACCGCTTTCGAGTTGTTCGAGACGATGTAGCTGCCGTCGCCAGAGAAGACAGTCGTAATACCCATGATGCGTTTGCGAACGCCACGGCCCTCACCGATGTTGGCGCTGCCGATGCCGACCACGAGTTCGTGCGAGATGGTGGGCGAGGACTTGAGCAACCACGGGACGCCACCCATTTTCGCGTAGCTGGCGAGGGCCATGTTGTTCAGGGAGTACCCCAGGTTCCTGTCCGTCTGAGAGAGCAACTCGATGGTGAAGTCCTGGACTGGGACCTGATGCAGGAAGAACAGGCTCTTGCCCAAGTAGTAGGGGCTGTCGGCGACTTCGAGTTCTTTGAAGCGCTGCCGGACTTGAATCAGAGCGAGATCCCATTTGCCGCCGTCGTCGCGCTTCTTCTTGATCGCGGTTTCGATGGCGAACCGGTGTCCGCTGATCGTGTCGGTCGGGGTCGTAAAGAACTCGACCCGGCTGGTGCCGACGCTGAACTTGCCCTCCAGGCCGTTGGCGAAGTACTGCGCGCCGGGAATGCCCTTCAGGAACTTCCTGACGAAGACCTCGACTCGACCCTTGTCGCCCTGAGCACAGATCACGCAGATGGACGGGTCGTTCTTGTCGAAGGTGCGCTTTGTGTAGGGGCCAAAGTCTTTCAGCCCGGCCTCGGCCCACCTCGCTTCGCCGTTGTCGTTGAAGATGAATACCGATCGGTCGAGCGCTCCGGTGCGAGGCGAAATGTCGTCCGTGCTTTCGACCTCCACGTGTTGTCTAGTGAGTAAGTCGATGCCCTTCTGCTGAAAATACTTTTTCAGCGTGTCGATGCGGTCCATCTTGTTCTGGCCGACATTGAAGGAGGACACCGTGCTGCGAATGCGCTCGATGAGCTCCTCCTCCTTGCCGGGATGCGTGTGAGATAGATAGGTGTTGGAGTTCGCGATCCCGGCCTCGAGGTAGACCTCGGAGGCTGCCACCTCCTTAACCGTATCATCCGGGAGCCGTACGGTCAGCGTGCTGCCCTGTGCGCCGGTCACAACGCCCAGATAGCTGCGGTATCCGTCCTTCTTTTCGGTGGTGACGTGAAGGCCGTTGAGGGAAAAGTTTCGGCTCAAAAAGTACGCGCAGTTCTCACCGACGGATTGAGAGGTCGCACTGTCGATGATCAGACAGACGCGGCCGACAACGATTCGGGTGTCGAGCGAATACCGGACGGTGACCCGAAACGGATACTGCGCGCCGAAGATCGGCGCGGTGAGGTTGTCCTCGGGTTTGGTGCTAATCAGTTCAATCGGATGGAAGCCCAGCGGACGGCGGCCGAGGGCGGCCAGGTGACGGGTCAGGCCGTCCTTGACCAGATAGCGGAAGACGTCGAAGTCCTCGCGCAGCCGAATCTTGCGGTCGGTTCCGGGCAGCGGCCAGTTTCTGTCCGCCGAGAAGATCAGAATCTCCTCCCCGCGCCGTCGAAACGCATGGGTTGCCCCGTACTCCTCCCGAAGCTCCTGGAGCCTCCCGTCGGCGTAGGGGATCACTCGGGCCGTGACTTCGGCGTCCGGTATGGTGAGCGGGAATGCGTTGAGAAAGACGCTCAATTTGTTACTTCCCCGGTTGTGTCAGCCTGTCGATCCTGACCTGCCCCGTTTGCCCGCCGCCTTTGCCTGTTGGCTTTAGGCGAAACGGTTAGGATCCCATATGATCGTCTCGTTATTCACACTCTGGGCGCGGTTTTTAAGGACCCTTGGGCGGCCCAAACCGGCGTTATGGGGCAGTCCTGAACGAATACAACAGGGGCGCGTGTTTAAAATGACACGAGAAGAGCAATTCGGGTTGGTTCGGGAATTCCTGACAGGGAGGTACGCCGGTCATCACGAGCGGATGGTGGCGGTCCGGGAGTTCCTGATTGAGACCTGTCGTCGGCACATCGAGCTGGACCTCGGGGATGCGGATCTCGCCGACAAGTTGTGTTCGGGCAATGAGACGCGCTTCTGGCAGCAGCTGTCGGAGATCCTGCTGGCGAATGAACTGTTAAATGCGGGAGTCCGCTTGACCCCGTCGCACGAGGGCCCGGACTTTCTGGTCGAGCAGGATGGCCGGAAAATCTGGATCGAGGTGATCTGCCCGACGCCGGCGGGAATCCCCGCGGAGTGGTTGGCGCAGCCAAGAATTGAGGGATACAGGGTGCCGCATGAGGAGATTCTGCTGCGCTGGACGGCGGCCATTAAGGAGAAGGCCGAGAAACTGCTGGGAAACCCGGCGCTGAAGATCGAGGGCTATCTCGCCAAGGGCGTAGTGGGTCCAAAGGACGCTTACGTCATCGCCGTGAACGCGCGGCTGCTACGTGGCCCGTTCTTCCCCTCAATCATGGGCATCAGCCAGTTTCCCGCCGCGGCGGAGGTCGCCTTTGCGATCGGCCCCTACGCCCTGACGCTCAACGCCAAGTCCCTAGAGGTCGTGCACGAGGGATACAAGCATCGCCCGACGATCCGCAAGCCCAAGACCAACGCGGAGGTGCCGGCTTCTACGTTCCTGGACCCCACGTTTCGGGCGGTGAGTGCGATCTGGGCGGCCGACATCGATGAGACCTGGGTGATCGGCAATGCCAAGCCACTAGGGGTTATCCACAACCCGGAAGCGCTAAATCCGATGCCGGTCGGATTGTTACCGAGCCAGGACGAGTACGTCGCCAGGGCCAACGGGCCGGATGAATACGTCCTTGAGCGCATGGACGGCACGCTACGACCCAGTCGTTCAACCGCAGAAGCCTCGAATGCGCCGGGTCACTAATGCAGGAACCAGGCGAGATTCGGGTCGCCGAAGAGGTCTTTCTCCCCGGTGAACACGGCCAGAAACGCGCTGCGGCTGGCCTCGGGCCCGGCGCGGCCAGGGTTTGAAAACCGCCATAGATCGAGAAGCCCCAGAAGCTGAATTCCGGGTAACCGATGCCTTGGACACCTTGGTACACGAACGTGCCGTTGCCAAAGTTGCCGTCGACGATCTCGGTGGCGTAGTGGCCGAGCATGGGCCTGAAGGCGTTTTTGGCCGACGCGCGTGAGCGCGATGGCTCGTGCGGTGTGCTGAGGACCCAGGATTCACCTGCAGAGGGTGCGCCCACTCGGTCAAATTCAACTCGCGTTCACGCCGCCTCCAGAAGGCGGGCCGTGTCGTCACCAACAGTCTGGCCCGGAAGTCTGTGACGGAGTGCCATGCTTGCCCCAACGCGGCCGGCCAGTCGGCCTCGGGAGTCTCGTTAATTCTGTCTAACACCACCAACAGGCGATTTTGTGCGGCTTGTCGGAAGGCACCCGACTTCAGTCGACGCCGCCATACTTCCAGTGTCTCAGCGGTACGCGTGCGCGTGCGATCGAGCATCCCCAACAGAGACTCGCTGAAAAGATGCCCAGGGGCTATGTCGAGAGCACGAAACCGGTGGCTTGGAATGAACAATAGCAGATGGTCTCGATACCGAGTCAGCCACCATTGTGCAACGAGCCAGGTCTTACCCACCCCCTCTTCGCCAGAGACCACTACAGGCGGCGAATAGTTTCCCCCGCGAATGGATGTTATCTGTGTCGTCGTCTGGTCGAGCTTCTGCAGAAGGTCATCTCGCCTGATAATGAGGTGCGAGTCAGGACCAAGGGGGCACAGTGCCTGTCCGTAGCGCTCGAGCGCCAGCCTTCGATCTGACATCGCCACCATGTGCCACCGAATGCTGTCGCGGAGCACCATGTAAACCATATTTACGCACGAGCGAAGGCCCGAAATCAGCTCTTCTCGCCGTTTCTTAAACAACGGGCTCGATCGCAAAGCGTTTATAGCATCAGTGACGTCCTGACTTTCCTTGTAGCGCTTCAGTCGATGGAAGAACTGGGGAACGATCTCCGGCATCGCCGCAAGGACTACAGCTAAATCCGGAAGAGCAGGAGCCCAGTCAAGTAACACCACTTCCAGAGCGTTCTGCTCGGCCAACTTGTGCGCACGCGCGCGTAGGTCGGCGTCGATCTCTACGGTGGCGGCGAAGACGACCAGATCGGGCTTGACGGTGGCGCTGGCGCAGGAAGCGAGCGTTGCTAGGAGATGACGCGCCAGCCCCGAGGTCTTGCGATAGAGCTTCACCTCCAGGACTGACCGTTTTTCCCCGTCTATCGCAACCGCGTCGACAGCGTCTTGATCACCAGACCGCCTCAGCCGGAAAGGCAGGTTAGTAATGCTGCCGATCACCTCTCGGACCAAGCCCTCAAACCCCACGGCACCGGTGGGCTTCAGAGTCAGGAGAATCGAACGCAATCGCGCCGCGGCTTGAACGGCGGGGTGTTCGCGCGGTCTTTTGCGAGTCACGATGGCTTAGTAAGTCCTGAGGCCGACCCGCCTGCCGGCTCACTACGAAAACCAATATAGCCGAACGACTGCATCCAAGCAGGCCTTTCGATGTGCGCGCCCCCGCCTCGGTTAGCTAGGACCCGTTACTCGCAAACCGTACATCTTTGCTCGCCGCAGAAATGCCTCTCGAGCGCCCTCGAGGATTGAACACGCGATATCCCGTGTTTCGGTGTGATCGATCGAGCCACGGGTGACGATCTTGCCGCTATCGTGTCCGGCCTTCATGACGAGGATAAGCTCGGCATCCCCCAGGACTGCTACATTCGGGTTGTGAGTCACAACAATCACCTGACGACGCTCCTTGGCTCGTCGCAGGACAGGTACGAGGGTGGAGTAGATGAATTCGCCATCGAGGTTGTCTTCGGGCTGATCGATTATCAGCGGCCGATTGGTCTCCGAAGACAGAATGAGCGCCAAGAGAACCGACTGTTGCTGGCCCAGCGATAGCTTGGAGAATTCGCGGACTAAATGTCGAATGCCGCCTGCTGTGTCGGTAACCGTTTTTGTCACTCGCAGTCTCGGCAGATCGAAGAGTCTAGCTTGCTCGAGCGCAAACCTCACCGCCGGCGCGGAGAGTCTCTCTACGATGAGCTTCGACTCCGTAGCATCGAACATGACAGCCTCTTCGGGTGTGCGGAGGGCTGCAATAGGCCGCGAGTCGTTCTTCTGGATTGCCTGCAAGAGCGCGGGGACCGTGAGATCTTCCACTAGGTACTTCACCCGTGGCTGTTGGTTAGTACGCCAGCCCATTGCTGCGATGATCTGCTGCTCCGCTTCGGGTGAGTGGGCGTTCCGATCGTACTTGAGGCTCACCTGAAGGTCAGACAGAGACTCGCCCAAGATCTGCGTGGCCTTGCGAGCAAAGGCATCGCGAATAGTCGCGACGCGGTCTCGGGCGGCCCAGCGTTCCTTGAGAGCCTCGGTGCGTTGCCTGCGCAGCTCGATCAGGCGCGGCTTCCACGCATTAAGATTACTTAGATCTTGTTGATGTCTGGCTTCATCGCGCGTGAGCTTCGCAATATAAGAAATGTTGAACTGAACGTTGAGAGCCTCAAGTTCGTGACGCTTGTCGTCGACCTTCCGTTGAGCCTCCGAGTCCTTACGCTTCCACTTTGTGATCTGCTCGGTGACGATCGACGCGAATCCGTCCACCCCCGTTTTGATCTGGTCTGCTGCCGTCGACAGCGTCTGCTCAAGGGCGGTCGAACCCTGTACGATGGCCTGAAACTCGGTGGTTCCAACGGACAGCTTCGACACATCGCTCAGGGTGCGGATTTTCTGAATGGCTTCCCGGGCGCCCTCTCGCTTCGCGCTCTTTTTGGCGTCCTCGACCTGGCTCTCGATCTGCCGTCTGATCTCGCGTTCCAGAGCCAGTTGTCGATGCAGCTCGATCAGCTCTTTCACCTCGGGTTTCTGCAGTGCCGCTAGCTGCTGTTTCGTGGTGGCGAGCAGCCGTTCGTACTGGGGTATCTGCTCAACGTTCTTTTCCGCGTTCTCAATGTCAGTTTGAAGACTCAGCAGCAGATCTCGGGCCGTTTGCTCCGCCTCCTCGGCCTCCTTCAGATCGACGAAGCGGTCCAAGTAACGAAGTAGCGCCAGCGGATCGGATTGAGCCTCCAAGCTAATGCGAGCGGCCTCGCCCTGTCCAAAGCAATCGACTTCGAACTCCGTCGGGCCAAACAGGTCATCATCCTGATTGATCACGGCGCAATCCTTCTGACGCAACAGGGAATGGATTTGACCAGCCTGGTCCTGCCAGAACAGATGCAGCGCATCCGGCCACACATCCGAATCGACCACCTTGCTGTCACTGGAACCGGAGGCAATGATGCGAACGGCTTCGAAGAATGTGGACTTGCCAGTACCGCGCCCGCCGATGATGCAGTTCAAGTTGCGGCTGAAACGCACGACCTGACCGGCCAGGAATCCCCCCTCAACCTGCGCCCCGAGAATCATCGGAATACTCTGCGGAATCTGATCCTCGATCCGAACGCGCGCGTCGGCATCCTCTAGCGCCACGCGCAGCCCCTGGAATGAGGGGGAGTCCATCTTGTAACGCGTCACGCGCTTCTGACTGGCCGCATTGCGTCCGAGTGCCTGCAGGCTGTGGGCGTCAGAGTTCAAGACTCGTGCGAGATGCTGCTTTGATCCCAAGTGCAACCGGGAGATCCTCTCCTTGCCAAGGCGGGCACGGTCGGCGTCCGGATCCGCGTCCGAATAGGAAATGGTGGAAGACGCGTGCTTGATCTCTATTCCCAGAAGACTCGGATGGCAGAGCACGTTCGCCTTGTGCGGGGAACCACCAGGCACTTCTGCCTCGAAGCCCGACGGGACGTCAACGTGCGCCAGAATGCCAAACCCACCTAGGGGGGTGAGTTCGTTCAGGCAGTCAAGGAGCGAGGTCTGACAGTGAGAGTTGGATGTACCCCGATCAGCAATCGAGAGTCGCGCGTAGTACCGCCGGAGGGCCTCCAGGCTCGGCAGATAGCAAAGCAGATGTCCCTGCGCGGTGGAGAGTTCCACTCCCGGGATCACCAGCATGGCCGAATTCTGTGCGGTACGCAGAGCGGATTCGACGTTCGATATCTCGTTGTGATCGGTAATTGCAACGATCGCGAGGCCCTCCTGTTGGGCGGTTTGAACAACGGCCGCCCCGGTCATAGCGGCATCCTTGACGTCGTGCGAGGCGCCGAATGAGTGAATGTGCAGGTCCGCGCGGACGAACTGCGCCCCGGTGGTCTGCGCGAGAATCTCCTCGACAGGCGGCATTGCGGTGATCTCCATTTCTGACTTCGTTCTTCTTCGGCGGATCCGAGCCCGTGAGCGCTTAGGCAGCAGGAGCGCGCCACGAGTCTGCCTCCATGGTCGCTTCCGCATAAGCGTAAACGTCAGTACATACGTACGCTAGCGCTCGGCTGGTAATAACTCCGTTCGGGCGGAAAATTCGCTCGAATCTCAATCGGCTATCGATCAGCGCGCAGGCCGAGCGGTACCGTCCAATACGACAAACGGCAGCGCCGGTGCACGCGATAGCGAGACGAAACCTGCCTGCACCTCGATATAGCGGAATTCCTACTGCGGCGCGTCTTTACATACCGCCATGACTTTAAAAGAGTTGCAGGAGTACCTCGAATCGTTTGCCGCATTCTTCGGCGACGGTGCGCCGTGGAAGCTCGTCCTCACAATCGCCGCAGTTATCTATCCGTTTCTCATCCGACCGGTCCGGCACATTGTCGGCTCTCAAAAAAAAGCCATCTACAATAGTCAGCACTGACTTACTTGGCAGGACCTCCGCTCCGGGATGTCGGAACGACTTTCTCGGCACTAGGCGTCGCGGGCGCTCTAAAAAAAATCGGTGCGACTGAGAGATCTAATATCCTCCAGAAACCCGCTGGGCCGTCTGCCCTGTGTTTCGCGGGTCCCTTCTCAGGGCGAGGAATCGGTTCTTCCTGTCTAGCGTCCATCTCGAGATCGCCCGCCGAACATCGGGCTGAGTTGAATTTGCCGGTTGCCGCATTTGTGACAGCGCAGGCGCGTTTTGACTTCGCCGAGCGTCGTCTCAGCTCCTGTCTCGCTTCTTTTGATCAGCAACGACGTCACCATACGACGATGGTGATTGCAGGCGGGATTGAGGCAAATGGCGATCAGATAGAACCCGGTATTGTCGTAACGACGTAGCATCTCGCTGTCGCTCCCGACCGGCTCGTCTTTGCGCGTGCTTGTCCCCATACGAACGATTTTCGGAGGACTAACGATCCTCGTCCATGCAGTGCCGATGGCCGCCTCGAGCTGTACGCGGCCGAACACGCGCGATCCCCTGCGAACGCTCAGTCATCCGGGCGGCCTGCGGGGTCAAGCAACTTCTGCGCTCTACGCTGCCCACCGGCGCGGGATTCGATCAGCGGTGAAGCGAGCGGTGCCTGCGAGACATTGCAGCCCGTTCCTCGCCGGGAGGCACGACGGTCTTTCACAGATCATTACGGGCGACCAACCCTTCCGCTCGCCGAGGGGCAAAGGGTCCGACAATCACTCTTGGATCGACACGTGAATGGGGCTCTGGCCCAGGGCTTCGATCTCGACCGCATGGGATGCTCCCGTCGCGGGGTGCCTCGCCGTTCAGTGGTAGGCTCTGGCGGTGCCACGGATTCCGAAAGAGCTGGCCGAGATCACCGCGCAAGACCTGCAAAGTCTCTGCGATCGGGAATGGATGGAAGATGAGCAGATCGACTTCAAGGAGACGATCCCGCATCGGGAGGGTGAATCCAAGGACCCCTGGCGTGATGAGAGGCGCATCAAGGATCACGGACGCGATCAGCTCTTGGCCGCTGTGGTCGCATTTGCGAATTCCTACGGCGGCGACTTGGTTGTGGGAATTAAGGAAGGCAGCGGCAGTCCGGGGCGTGCAGAAAGCCTCGCGCCCATTCCGGCCTGCGAGGAAGCGGGCCATCGCCTTGCACAGGCGGCTAATGCTTGCATCGATCCCCCGCTCGCCAGCTTGCAGGTGCGCGCGGTTCCAACCGACGCAGCGGGCGGCGGCGTTCTGATTCTAAGAACTGGGGTCTCTCGCGCTGCGCCCCATCGCCTCTCAACAACCAAAGAGTGCTATCACCGTGTCCGGCACGAGACTCTGCCGATGACCATGAGACAGGTGCAGGACCTCACTTTCAAGGTCTCGCGGGGACTGGAAGCCGTCGACCGTCGCCGTACCGAATTGCGCCAGTCGTTTCGAGCGTGGAGCGACGCTAAGGGCGCACCCGCGCGCGTCAAACAGCTCGCTTATCGCGTCACTTGCATCCCCACCGCACCGGAGTGTCAGCTTGATCGCGTCTATGGCGTAGACGACATCAAGCCTACCCTCGACAACATTTCGGTGAAAACTCGAGGGCGCGAGTACGCGTTCGGACCGTCGATGCACTCCTCCCTATACTTTCGCCCCATGTTGCGTGGTACGGAAGCGGGGCAATACTCCGATACGGATCGATGGCGCGTACAACTTTACTGTGATGGCGCAATCACGTACGAGTTCTGGAAGAACACGGTTGAAAGTGAGGACGATGCTCTACCTGCCCGCGAGCGCATCCACCTCCTCTATCCGGAGTATCTCTTCGGCGTCGCCATCAACGCTTTCGATGCTGCCGACCGGTTCCGTCGGGCTGCAGCCGCTGGCGTTGTGGACTACGCGTGCGACATAGAGATTGCCACGACCCACTCGCTTCCCGTTCCGTACCTGGGACAGACTTACGAGACGCCGCACGCCTTTAGTAGAGGCATTCACTCGTTTCCGACATACGTGGTAGGCGGACTCGAGACACGGAACGAGGTTTTGTCTTTGATGTGGAGAGATTTTTGGAACGCCCTGGGTCTGCAGTACGGCGATTCGGGACTTCAGCTCTCGTAGAGCAGAATCCTCGGCACAAGGCGCCGGGATTACTATTTCACGGCGTTTGCCAATCCACGGCTCACGCCCCACGCGGTGTATGAAAGGTGCGCGCCTGCTTAAGGACGACCGTCCGAGAGTCGAGACCGGCTAAGGGCGCTGGGAGTCGCTAGGCGCCCTAGTCTTGAAAGTAGAAGCTTGCAGCAGCTGCCCGCACCACCTCCGGATCGTTCGCCAAGACTTCGCTGGGCTTGCGTCCGGAGAGCAAAACGTTGGGGGCTTCGAACCAGCTCAGTAGCGGCCAACCGCGAGCATCGTCAGGAACGACCTTCAAAAGGTCGGCCACTGCTACAAGGGGGGTCCCATCTTGGGCAAACTGAAATCGCGGATACAGATCGTTCCCGGCGACGCGTACTGCAAAGAGGCGCCCTTGCTCGCGGTATTGGGCGAGGGTTTCGTAAGGGCTCGTGGTGGCATAGCGCCAGCCACCCCATTCGCCCGGCCCTAGCATCGGCACCGACTCACGCAGTCGCTTCTTCAGTGGGCTGCCTTCACCATCATCTGTGTCGATACAGCAGCGGTGACTCACTGGCTCCCCTGGCTTTAGGTGGACGAAACCCCTCTACCTAGAGGGCTCGTGCCGAGACTACTATCTCACGGTGTTTGCCGCTCCAGAGACCAGACTTACAGGATTCTCCGTGCGACGACAATATGAGTTGACACAGCAGAAAAATCCCCACGCGCTGACCATCCGTCAGCACGTGTACCCCTCCAAGGGCATCTCTAGATTTTGCAATCCCAATGGCAAACGAGAGCGGGTCCAGATCTTCGACAAGACCCGACAGAAGTCAAGACCGGCCGCTCCCGACGATGCCATCTTTTGCGGGAAAAGAGTTTGGGATCAGCGCGCTGAATCCGGCTATATGAAAGACATCGAAGATGCCTTCCAGGCACTTGCCTGCCAAGTCATCAACGGCTTTGTCACTGACATCGATGAAGAACAGAAGAAAACGGTCGATGCATTTTTCGCGTTATGGCGGATGAGAGCCGACTACAGATGCTCGCAATCCACCGAGATCTCACTGAACGCAGTGACCGGCGGCGATTGGACGCAAGATCAGGAGGAGCGGTTCGAAAGCTGCGGTGTTCTGTTTGTGCGCAGCGGCGGGAAATTGCCCGCTCGGATGCTGTATGGCCTTCGTATCCAATCTGGAATTGACGACTACGTGGACCAACTTGCAAGCGTTCGATGGGGAATTCTCAAGGCCGTCGAGGGACACTTGGTGGTCCCAGATTTCCCGGCGTACATGATCATTCCCTTAACGCCGACGCTGTGTTTGTGCTCTGGAGGTCGCTCCGGAATCCTCGACCCCAGCAGTCTCCTCGAGATCAATCGAGGATTCAGGGCGACTAGTGTGGAGTATTTCTTTGCTCAAGACCTTGACCGGTGCCCCTGATAGGCTCGCAAATGAGACAAAAGGAGCGCCGCCGTCGCCCCGACCGCCGCACATACGGACCCAAGCAAACACGGGGCAGATTAGGACTCGGGCGTTGATTGAAAGTGGTTACGGGAACTCGGGCTATCCTTTGCCTTTGCCGCCTAAGTAGGTTCGGTCAACGCGACGTCGATGGAACGGCACCGTCGTCTCTATTTTGCCGTGGCAGTCGAACGCCACCCGGCCATTCGCACTCCCCAGTGTCGTCAAATAGCCTTTGCACGGAAAGGAGCACGGAAGTCGGTAGAATCTGCGGTGGTAGGCATCGGGAGATACCATGGCACGGCAGGCATCCCAACAGCTCAAACCGAGGTGATCGAAGGTCCCTTCCGGGGAAGCACCGGACCGGGCGTGGCGAAGTTCTTACTCAGACCTTCCCTCACGTACCCTCGTGAGTAAGGCTGTCTTCTCACTCGGGCTCAATGCGCCGTAGAGGCTGATGAGTTCTGCCAGAGCATCGTCGTTCGCATAGAAATAGGGAGCGGGCTTCTTCAGCACTCGCGCTAGCCGCCGGACAACTTCAAATGCCGGTTGGTGGCGTTGCCGCTCGTACTGATTGATCCTGGCACTCGCCACAGACTGATCGATGCCAGCGAGAACACCGAGACGCGCCTGAGACAACCCAGCCGCAAGGCGCGCCTGCTTCAAGCGCTTGCCGATCGGATGGTGAGTGGTGAGTCGCGACGCCAAGTGAAACAGCCGCGAGGAAAACTACAGCTTCGCGTCACTAAGAGTTACTTGACTACTCAGACTTCCTTAGTATTGTCCACATACTTGGTATTTCCATTGGATGGCGGCATCGGCGCGGGATCTGCCGACAACCGAGCGGAACCTTAGCCAGTCGCTGCGGGGTTTGACTCGATCCCTCTACCTGCGCCACTTGCTCTCGAGTTCGCGGATATTTGCCTGAAGGACCTGGACAGCGTGCTTTCGAGCAGCCTGAGGGTACCAACATGGGTAGAAGATCCACGACGAGCGGCGTCAGCGCCGTCCGCAATGAGCGAATTCGTTTCGACTTCAAGTATCAAGGCAAACGCTATCGTCCCTCGATACTGAAGCCGCCCACTCAGGCGAACCTGCGTCGCGCGCGCGAACAACTCATCTGGATCAAGCGACACATCGCCGACGGCACCTTCTGCTTCGAAGAAGAATTTCCGAATTTTCGCGATCTCGACCGCGCGTTGAGTGCAATTTCCCCGTGTACTTGCAACCAGGTCTTCGATGCGTTTGTTGCTCACTCAGAAGTTCGCGTCAAACTGAGCGACTTAGCGAACAGCACGCTCTGCGGCTATCGCAAAATTATCGACGGAATCTGGAGACCCGCGATTGGGCCGCTGCAGCTGCGGAGCGTTCGATTCTCTGTACTCCTAAATATCATCGACCGTGAACGCTGGAGCAAGAAGACGTACAACAACGCGATCAGCGTCTTACGTCGGGCCTTCGAGTTTGGCTTCAACGACTACCCGGAGTCTCACAATCCGGCCACCGGTCTGAGATGCCTTCGACTGCGAAGGCATGATCGTCCTAAAATTGATCCGTTCTGCGTCCAAGACGCCGAATCGCTTATCGCGGCCCTGCATCAGGACTGGGGTGAGGCGCAGGGAAACTACGATGAGTTTCGCTTTTTCACGGGACTGCGGCCTTCCGAACAGATTGCGCTGACGGTCTGTGACTTTGACGCGCTGATGAAAGTGTTGAAAGTGAACAAAGCGCGTGTTTACGGGATCGACAAAGACAACACTAAGACCGACGAGGATCGGCAGGTGGAGCTGTGTCCCCGCGCAGTCGAGATCCTGGAACACCAGCTCGAGCTGCGTGAGCGACTCGTGCGTCTCGGCCAGATCGATCACGATCTGCTGTTCTTCGAATCAACCGGTGCGCCGATCATCACCCTCACGGTGGCCTACCAGCGTTGGCGCAAAACGATGCGACGACTGAGCGAGATCCGGTATCGCAAGCCGTATGCCGCGCGCCACTCTTCCGTGAGCTGGAACCTGATGGTGGGCAAGAAGCCTTTATGGGTCGCCAAGCAGCACGGACATAGCCTGGAGACCATGCTGCGAAGCTACGCCGCGTGGACCGAGGGCTCGGTAGAAGCCGATATCAGACAGGTCGAACGAGCCATGGCAGCAAGACCCGACAATTTGTCTTACTTCCGTGACGCTCGGATTGCCTCCCTAGCCGATCAATCACGAATTCCGGGAGCACCTCCATGGGCAGAAAGTCGAACAACGGCGGCGTAACCGCGTATCGCGACCGAATTCAATACCAGTTCATGCTGGACGGTGTGCGCTATCGACCGACGCTTGATCGAATACCTACCGAGGCCAACCTCACCCGCGCACGCGAGCACCTGCGACAGATCAAGGAACGGATTCGCGCGGGCACGTTCCGCTTCGCCGAAGAGTTTCCGGACTATCGCCGCCTGCACAAGGTTGTTGACGACTCACAGTTGCGGACGTGTGATCGTGTCTTCGATGAGTACCTCGCACACTGCGAAGCCCGCGTAGAGCGGGGGGAGATGGCTGCGGCCACTCTGCGCGGATATCGAAGGAGTCTGGACACTACCTGGCGACCGCAGATCGGTCCGCTGCTGTTCCTCAAAGTCCCCTTCTCTACGCTGACGAAAGTGGCTGACGCCAACAAGGTATGGGGCAAGAAGACCTACAACAACAACATCGTAGTCCTTCGCCGCGCGTTTGCGTTCGGGCACCGCAATCATCCCGAAGCCTTCAATCCGGCATGGGCGCTCAAGTGCGCGCGCTTGGGTCCTCGTGACCGCCCAAAGCCGGATCCGTTTCGCATCTTCGAAGCGGAGGCGCTCGTTGCCGGCATCCATCAGGACTGGGGCGAGGCGCAGGGCAACTACGACGAGTTTCGGTTCTTCACGGGCCTGCGACCTTCGGAGCAGATTGCACTGCTAGTGCCGGACTACGACGCTACCTTGGGCACGCTCACGGTTAGCAAAGCATGCGTGTTCGGGATCGACAAGGATTGCACGAAGACCCGGCAGGATCGCGTGATTCAGCTATGTCCCCGGGCCATCGATGTATTGCGGCGCCAGTTGGAACTGCGGGAGCGTCTGGGTAGGGCTGGCCTCATCAACCACAATTCGCTGTTCTTCCTGGAGAATGGCGAGCCCATTCGCAGCTTGAACGTTCCAGGTCAGCGATGGCGACAGACCCTAAAGCGACTACGGATCCGCTATCGCAAGCCCTACGCCGCCCGGCACACGTCTGTTAGCTGGAATCTGATGGTCGGCAAAAGCCCGCTGCTGAACGCCAAGCAACACGGGCATAGCGTTGCGACGATGTGGCGCGTGTACTCGGCGTGGATGGACGGTGCCCTGGAGACGGACATCGAGGCGATTCGGAGCGCGATGCAGTGCGCCAAACCCGCCTGCCCATCGCGGCTCGGCGTGCGCTGTCGCGGACACGCCATCGGATCGGTCGTTCAGCGCGCGTTGACTGCGGCTTCAGCTGTTCGTCATTGGTGTGCCGCGCGGCTGGCAGCATTTGGCACTGGATTTGGCACTAGAGGGAGGTCGGGATTTGCCACCACCTCGTCCGCCGAGTCAGCAGAGTGCTGACAGGGACCCGCCAACTCATTGTTTCAAAGGGAGAAAACGGTCTGTGCGAGGTAACCTAAGGTTGGCTGGGGTGCCAGGATTCGAACCTGGGAATGGCGGGATCAAAACCCGCTGCCTTACCACTTGGCGACACCCCAAACCGTTCTAACTCGACCTCATCGAACCCGTTCGCCGCCGCCGAGCGGCAGCCTGGATTCTTCACGCGCCAGCGTGAGCGGCGCGCATCTCAATTCTCCAACTCTTTCAGCACGGGCGATACATTCAACCCGCGGACGACGAAACTCGTCCACCGATCCGGAACCCTTGCCGCGACGCGCTCGGCGTCGATCGCGCTAGGGTACTCGGCAAAGATGCACGAGCCGGTTCCAGTGAGGCGTGCCGCGCCGTGGCGCGAGAGCCAATCGAGTGCGTCAGCAACCTCAGGGTACCGCGCACGCACGACCGGTTCACAATCGTTCCGGCCGTCCGACCCGAAAGCGGCGCGTATTGTGATGACGGGGGAATTTCGTGTCAATTCAGGGGCCTGGAACACGTCACGGGTGGCGACGGCAACCCCCGGGTGAATGATCACAAACCACTTTTCGGGAAGCTCGACCGGCGTGAGCGTCTCCCCGATCCCCTCGGCCCAAGCTGATGATCCGCGAACGAAAACCGGCACATCGGCGCCCAGCGGCAGCCCCATTTGGGCCAGCTCGTCGGTCCCCAGGCCGCATCGCCACAGCCGGTTGAGAGCCAGCAGCGTCGTTGCGGCGTCGGAGCTTCCGCCCCCCAGCCCGCCGCCCATCGGGATCCGTTTGAGGACCCGAAGAGACGCGCCCAGCCGGGTACCGGTGTGCGACTGGAGTGCTCCGGCGGCCCGAACGACCAGGTCGTCGCCCGGGTCGACTCCGGCTGGACCGACCGGGCGGTCAATCACCGCGTCGTCGCGCACGGTGATTGCCACCGTGTCGCACAGATCCACGAGCTGAAAGAGCGTCTGAAGCTGGTGATAGCCGTCCGCACGACGCCCGACGATATGCAGAAAGAGGTTCAGCTTCGCTGGGGCAGGCCAGCGCGTCTCATCAGCGGCCATCGCGTATGACGCCCGTGGCATTCACAGCGTCCAACCATCCACGATCAACCGGATGCGCACGTCCTGTCGCTGCAGGGTCACGCGGGAAGGAAGCCTGTCGCTCCCGGCCTGGCCGTACATCTCATAGGAAATGTCCCAGCCTTCCTGTTTGAGCCCGCCGAGTCTTTGCTGCGCGTTCAGCGTCTCCTGGGACGCCTGGGACGGGTCGGGCACACCCAACACCCAATAGCGGAGGCTGCCAATCGGTGGGTCGAAGCCCAGCTTGGACTTCAGTTCGCTATGGGCAGCATCGCTGTTCAAGCGCTCGCCGCGCGAGGTGGTCACGGTCAGCGACGGCCCGTCCTGAGTGACCTGAACGCCCCCCGCCCCCAAAGGCCCATCCAAAGCCACAAACGACTGACTCCCCGACTGCTGCCACAGCAGCCGAGCATTGAACCCCTCCCCGCCAGCAGCGACGGCAACACGGCCCTTGAACTGGAACTGCTGGCGGCCTTGGAGCTCAGACTTTCTCGCGCCCCAATCGCCAGCGACGGTCGCACCCCCGCCAGCAGGTTTCTCGGGAAGCGTTTTACAACCGGCGAGCGCGATTGCGGCAATGAGCCCGATCGACAGCCGACCCGTCATCGTGTTTCGCGGGAAACCGGAATGAACTTGTTGAGCGTCGCCTTCAATGGCTCAGAGCTGGGATCGCGTGCGAGCGCCGCAGCCCACACTTGACGCGCTTCCTGATGAGCACCGCTTGCCCAAAGAACCTCGCCCCAGTGGGCCGCGATCTCAGAGTCGTGGTCAATGGAGTAGGCGCGCTGAAGCATCGGCACCGCGCCTTTCGCGTCACCCTGTCGATACCTTACCCAGCCGAGGCTATCCAGCACGGCCGGGCTGTCAGGCGATACCAAGAGCGCACGCCGTATCAGCGTCTCGGCTCGCGGCAACTCCAAACTGTGGTCCGCGAGGGTGTATCCGAGCGCGTTGGTGAGTACGGGATCGTCCGGACGTTGTACGAGCAACTTCTCGAGGACATCTGCGGACTCACGCACACGTCCAGCGCGCTCAAGAATGACGGCACGTTCGTACTGAATTGACGGGTGTTCGGGGTGACGCTCAAGCGCCGTGGTAAGGAGCGTGAGTCCGGCTTCCGCCTCACCGTTGTCGGCCAGCAGTCGCGCCTTCGCGAGAGTCATCTCAAACTCGCTGTCAGGATGCGCCTTGGCGTAGTCATCGAGCAGCGCCAGCGCGGCGTCGTGATCCTTCTTGATCAACAACGCAGCAGCACGCGAGCGGGCCGCCACAGCAACCGAGGAATCGGCCAATTTCCGGTAGCCAGCAAGGGCCTCATCGTTGTGCCCAGCGCGAGCAGCGATGTCTGCAAGGAACAGCGTCGCAGCGTCATTCGCTTCGCCGCTGGAAGCGAGTTCCCCGAAGCGCTGCTCCGCCTCGCTCATGTCTCCACTGTCGAACGCGAGCAGAGCCAACCGCCGATTGATCTCTCCCTCCGGAGCGTTCGTACTCCGCAGGCGCTCGAGTTCCTGATGCGCTTCCTCGACGTGATCCAATTGCGCGAGTACTTCCGCCAACTCAAACGCGCCACGCCTTGCGTCGGTGCTCATGGCATCTCGCGCGGCGGCGATTGCCTTCGTCGCGTCACCGCGAACAACGTATGCGCGCGCAAGAACCCGCTTCGCGTCGAAATCTTTCGGATCGTGATCCAACGCCAATTCGGCGTAGTGCTGCGCACGCTGCGAATCGTAAGAGTCGAGAGCGAGCTCACCGAGAAGAGCCAGCGTGTCGGGCGACGGGTTGGTGGAGTCGAGCGCACCGCTCATCGCGGCGAGAACTGATGACGCGTCGGACTGCGCCAGCAGCAGCGCCGTCAGCTCCGGCAACCCTACCGCACGGGGGCCTTGATCGCTGTCGGGCGCAGGGCTGGCAGCGCCGCCCGAATTGGCGCCCCCTTTTCCGGCATTCGCACCGGCGCCAGGACTGGCAGCGCCCCCTTTCCCGGGACGCGCTGCGCCACCGGTCTCAGGGCTCGCGGCCCCACCTTTCCCCGGACTCGCGCTGCGACCCTGGCCCGAATTCGCGCCAGCGCCCTCGCTCGACTTCTGACCCGGGCCCTGCGTGCCTGGAGCCGGCGCCACCGCCAGGACCGGGGCTTTCGACTTGGCGAAGTCCACGATCGCGGCCCGCGCTTCCGCCAGCCGATAGAGCTTGAGCGCCACGGCGGCGTACGAAGCGGATGCTTCGCGGTCGTCCGGCGCCAGGGAATGCCACCGTGAAGCAGCCTTCCAAGCCGCCGGAAGGTGTTCGCACGTCATCGCAACTTCGGTTGCGCGCCTGGCAAGTGCCGCATCGCCGACCATTGCAGCCTTCGCGTAACTCTCCGACGCCTCCTTGCAATCTCCCCTTTTGAGCGCAATTTCGGCTACGACCGTCATCGCGGCCGCCGTCTCATGCTTTTCCGTTGCAGCGCTGGGTGGAGGACTCGTTGCGCAGCTGGCGAGCAGCGCAACGAGGCAAGCCGCCGCGGTCCAGGGGATCAGGGATTTGATAGGGTGCACGCGCCCTATGGTATGGGCAAAACGGCCCCTCGGCCATTTGGCTGACAGCCACCTGCCCTTGTCCAAACGGGGTCCGTGTGCGTTCGCGGGTGACGCGCCCCTCGCCGCCCCTCCGGGGTCCGAGCCCATCCGCCTTTGCAGCGCTAGCGGTGATCCCGGACAATGCCGGCGCGTTTTTTTCCAATGTATGCCCATGAAGGAATCCATCCGCCAACGCCTTGAAAAGATGAGCGACCGGTTTGAAGAAGTCGGCCGCCTCCTTGCGACGACCGATATTGCCGGTAGTTCCCAGCAATTTCGCGACCTCTCGGTGGAATACGCGCGTCTGCAACCACTGGCAGAACGTTTCCGGGGGTATCACGGCTTGGAGGGAGACCTCACCGCCGCCAAGGAGATGCTCACGGACCCCGACGCCGAAATGCGCCGTATGGGTGCAGAAGAGGTCTCGCGGGTCCAGGGCGCGCTGGAAGTCGAGGAATCCGAGCTCCGCAAGCTGCTCATTCCCAAGGACCCGAAGGACGAGAAGAACATCTTCCTGGAGATCCGCGCCGGGACCGGCGGGGATGAGGCCGCCATCTTTGTAGGCGACCTGCTGCGCATGTACGGGCGCTACGCGGAGGCCAGGGGGCTGGCTTTCGAGATCCTCAGCGAGAACCCCGGGGAGCATGGCGGCTACAAAGAGATCATTACGCGTGTCGTTGGGCGCGGGGCCTATTCCCGGCTCAAATTCGAGTCCGGAACGCACCGCGTGCAGCGGGTCCCCGCCACGGAGGCCCAAGGCCGCATTCACACGTCAGCCGTTACGGTCGCGATCCTTCCTGAGATCGAAGAGGTCGAGGACGTCGACTTGAACCCCGCCGATCTGCGCGTCGATACGTACCGTTCCTCGGGCGCCGGCGGACAGCACGTCAACAAGACCGACTCGGCCATTCGTATCGTTCACATCCCGTCGGGAATCGTCGTTGAGTGCCAGGAGGAGCGCTCACAGCATAAGAACAGGTCGCGCGCGATGTCCCTGCTCAAGGCGCGCCTGAAGGCATCAGAGCAGGAGAAGCAAACCTCAGCCCAGGCGGCTTCGAGACGACTGCAGGTGGGTACCGGTGATCGCTCAGAACGAATCCGCACCTACAACTTCCCGCAGGGCCGCGTGACCGATCACCGCATCAATCTGACTCTGTACAAGCTCCAACAGATCATGGACGGCTCGATGGACGAGTTGCTGGACGCGCTCCAGCAGGAGCATCAGGCTGAGCTTCTCGCCGATGACTCCGAAGACAATGTGTGATGCAAGCCACGCCGGACCTGGTCATCGACAGTGTCACCGGCGTAGACGTCACATTGCCGGTAGCCGGCCCGGGCGCTCGCTCGTATGCGTTCCTCGTTGATTGGTGCATTCGATCGACGGTGGCGATCGCGTGGTACGTGGTTGCAGCACTCCTCTACAACCGATCGTGGGACCTGCTGCAGCCTCTGACGCCTGATGCGCGGTGGTTTGCACTTGTGGTAACGCCTCCGGCGATCATCTACCTTCTCTATCACCCGATCCTCGAGATCGCGATGCGCGGAACCACGCCGGGTAAGCGGATCGCCGGCGTACAGATCGTCGCATACGTCCGCGACACTGCTGACGCAACAGCCCGCGCGCGGGCTGGCGCCCCGCCAAGCATCGGCGAACTGCTCACCCGCAATGTATTTCGAGTCGTCGACAGCTTCCCTCTGTTCTATCCAGTGGGACTCATCGCGACGATGCTGACGGACAACCACGTACGCGTCGGTGACATCGCGGCCGGCACCGTCCTTGTGTATCGGTCACCACCCCCCCAACACACGTCCCCACCTACCCCTAGCGACGCCACGGCATTCGTCGACAGCTATCGACTGTTGGCGAGTCGCGTGGCCAAAACAAAGGGCCCGAGTCGCGGCAGCGTTCAGGCAGAGTACGCCCTCGCTCACTCCTCACTTTACACACCGAGATGGCGGCTCGGCCCAGCACTCCTTCGCTTGTTCCGCGACGAGATTCCAGACGCGGTCCATGACCTCCGGGGCCATATTGCCTGGGCCACGACGATCTTCGTTCTGACCGTCGCCGCTGGCTACGGCCTGGTTCGCTCGTTCCCGGGGCTCATCGCGCTCTTCTCCTCTCCCGAGCTCATCGCCTCCGTCGAGAAGGGCCAACTCTGGACGGACGGCATGTTAAACGTGGTTCCGTCGTCGGTCCTGTCGCTACAGATTCTGGCGAACAACATCGCCGTGAGTGTATTCGCCTATTGCGCGGGATTTCTGTTCGGTCTAGGGACGATCTACATCGTGGGATTGAATGGGATGATGCTGGGGGCGGTGTTTGCTTTCACGGGGGAGCACGGCCTCGAGGGCAACCTGTTTCGCTTCATCGTCGCGCACGGCTTGGTGGAGATCTCCGTCATGTGCCTGTCCGGGGCCGCGGGGGCCGCCGTCGGCGAGGCTCTGATCCGACCCAAGCACGGAAGCCGCGCGGAATCCTTCCGGGTCGCCGCGAGTCAGTCGGGAAAACTGTTGTTTGCCTGCGCGCTGCTGCTCGTCGGCGCAGGCTTGATCGAGGGTTACATCTCGCCGGACCCTGACGTCCCTCTCTGGGCGCGTGTTGCAGTAGGCTCGGTCTACTGGCTGGTGATGCTCGCCCTGCTCCGAGGCTGGTTCTTCAGGTGGCGGTGGGCAAGGCCCGTAGGGCACCCGCCCTCATACTCTCCTGGCGCGCCGTAAGCGCTCGTATTCATCCAACACGGCTTGCTCCAACAGCTCCTCTCTAACCGCTACCACAGGCGTTCCCTGTCGCCGCAGTAAACTACGCCGCGCCGCTCCTCGCGCCTCATGTTCCTGGGCAGCGAGCGAGACCCACGGGTCATCCGTGCTCGTTGCCTCCTTCCGCGCCAGCTCTGCTATCTCTGTGTTGTGCACTCCTGCCACGACGACCAGATGAGGTGGGCTGAGCAACCGCACGACACGGCTCAACTGCTCTCCAACGAGCTCATCGTCCAAATCCGTGAGCCAGACAATTAGGCCACGGTGGCGAAGCATCCCACGGATGCGCACTGCGGCTGCCGTAATGTCGGGCTCCGCGGGCTCTACCGACAGAGTCTCGAACGCACGCCGCAGACGAGTCACTGCGGGCAGCCCCCGTTCGGGAGGACTGACAGCAAGTACGCGATCGGAATACACAAGCAGTCCAACGCGATCGTCATTCGGCGTCGCAATCTCAGCAAATCGAGACGCGATGTTGGCATATAGGCCGAGCCTATCCAGTCGCCCTGCCCTGACTCGACTGAACCGACTCGCGTCCACGACTATGACGATGTCGAGGTGCTGATCTTCGCTGAACTCTCGAGTCATCAGCCGTCGTGAGCGGGCTGTGGCCTTCCAGTCGATCCGTGACAAAGGATCACCGGCAGCGTACTCGCGAAGTTGGTGGAGCTCAGAGCCGGCACCGATAGTGCGTCGCGAGCGACTCCCGGTAGGATTGCCGCGAGGGCGCGTTCGGCTCGTGCGCGAGACGTCCGGCCAGACCGCAATCTCCTGGTGGGGGTGCAGGTCCCGGCTCCACCATGCGAGGCCGAGAGGCCCCAGCACACGCGCTGGGATAGTCGGCCACGCCTGCCGCCCGAGGCCGACAGGAAGCAATGTGAGGACGTCCCTTCCTACGTCCTTGGCAGGAGCCGTCACGTAGCGAACCCCGGACTGAGCCTCGAACCCAGGAGGAACAAGGGGCCAGTACTGAACGACGACAGCCCGAGACGCCGAGTTGGCGACCGCCAGCACCGCCGAAAAGGGCCGCCCGAGCAACGCGCGCGGGGCGGATTCCACTGCGGCCTGAATACCGAGTCGTCCGATGAAGAACGCCTCGAAGGAGAGGCCACCGAGAAGCAGTATTGCAGGGATTCGCCACAGCCGCTCGAGATCCAGGGCACTGGACCAGATCGCGGCGATGGCGCAGACCGCTGTCAGGACGATCAGGAGGTAGCTTCTTTGCGCCAGGTGCACGGTGCGGAAAACCTCGCCAAGTCGACTTTGCCAACGTGCCCGCTTGAGTCCTACCGCGGGACGGGTGTGTCTGCCATCAGCCCTTTTACCACCTCGATGTCCGTCATTCCTTCGAGCGCGGCCTCCGGAGTGAGCACGAGCCGATGCGCAATCACCTCGACAGCAACCGCCTTCACATCGTCTGGTGATACGAACTCCGACCCCCGCAACCCTGCACCCACACGTGCGGCTCGAAGCAAGGCCAAGGTTCCTCGGGTCGAAAGCCCCAATGCCAATCGAGGGTGCACGCGTGATCCGCGAGCGACATCCAACACGTAAGCGGCCAGTGCGTCAGACACGTGCACCTGGTCCGCTTGCGCCCGGGCTGCGACGATGAGACTCCGATCGACGGCTGACGACGTCGCGCTGGCTCGACCCGGTTGCCCCTGACCAGGCCCAGCGACAGGTCCGGACTGCGGATCTGACTGCATGCCTCCGTAACGGCTGAGAATCAGCGCCTCGGACTCCCGTGCGGGATAGTCGATATCGATGCGCAGCATGAAGCGGTCCAACTGCGACTCGGGCAACGGATAGGTCCCTTCGAACTCGCGGGGATTCTGGGTGGCCAACACCAGGAAGTCTTCCGGGAGCGTAAAGACCTCCCCGTCGACGCTCACCTGGCGCTCTTCCATCGCCTCGAGCAACGCCGACTGCGTCTTGGGTCCGGCCCGATTGATCTCATCGACCAGCACGACATCGGCGAACAGCGGCCCCGGCCGAAACTCGAACCGCCGCTGCGCCTCGTCGAACACGTGGACGCCGATGATGTCTCCCGGCATGAGATCGGAGGTGCCCTGGATTCGCTTGAACCGACCCCCGAGGATCCTGGCGAGAGTCTTGGCGAGCAGCGTCTTGCCAAGCCCGGGCACTCCCTGCACGAGAACGTGCCCTCGCGCGACCAACGCGAGCAGCAGTGCCCGGATCGACGTCTCGGCGCCGATGACGCTACGGCCCAACTCCGTCCGCAGTTGGCCCTCCAGGGTTTGCAAGGCAGAGGTCATGCTGACAGTTGCCCCTCGAGTTTGACGATCAGATTGTGCAGGCGAACCAGCGGAACCCGCCGTTGCGCCTGCGCAGCCGCATACCAGGTCCGCAGCTGCAGCAGATCGGGTTGCCCCAGCCGGGGATGTCGCGCCAGAGCGTCCCATCCCCCAACGCGTTGTACGAAGAGATCGGCCATCCGCACCGCCGCCGCAGCGGGCGAGACGACCCGTGCGAGAAAGCCACCGGTGGCGCGCACGAGGCCGATCTCATCCGGAGCGGGCCTGCGCGGTGCCGTCCGCACCAGAGCCGTCGCCCCCAGCACCCAGGAAAGCCATACGGCCACCAGGATGGCCAGTGTCACATACAACCGCCGGTCCTTATAGAACTTCGCCGGATCGTAGCCGGCGGTGAGTCCCTGATGGAGGTCATCGAACAGCACCACGCCGCCGGGAGGGACATTCGCTGCGACCAGGTTGGAGAACAGCCGGGCATTGTCCGCCTCGCCCAACTGGCCGTCCGTAAAGAGCGAGCCGAGTGCGGTCACGACGATGCGGCCTTGGCCGACCGACCGCGTCCACAGCAATCCGCTGCCGGTGTCCACATCACGCGCCAGCGCCAAGACGATCCCATCTGTTGGAATGCGCATCGTCACAGACGAAAGCGGCGTCTGTGATGCGACCGCCAGCTCCCTCACACCTGCGAAATAGGCGTGCGGACGGTTGGGAACCAGCCCGACGTGACCCTCCTTCCGACTCCCGCCGCCTGGCTTCACCTGCAGCCCCGTCAGATAGCTCAGGTCTCCCGAGACCAGTTCGCTCAGGTTTCCGGCCCAGTCGGGATCGTCCGACAATGACGCAGCCACCAGCAGTGTGTTGCCCGCCCGTAGCCAACGAGTCAGAGACGCGAACTCCTCCGACCGGAACGCCGTCACCACCGGTAACGACACGATCAGGAGATTTCCCTCCGGCGGCAGGGAAGGCTCCTCGAGCGATTGATCGAAGCGCACCTGCAGCGACTGCGCCCGAATCCCGGATCGGGTCAACCAGGCAAACGCGCCGCGGTAGCCATTTGGGCCCGCCTCCTCGCTGGTGGGCCGAGTCGCATCGCGGCTGACTGCGATTCCGCTCTCGCTGCGCAACAGCAGCGTCACCGACAAGGCCAATGCGCCCAAGGCCGCGACTAACATGAGGACGCGCTGCTTCATGCGGTCGCGCCTCGCAAAGGCAGGGCACCCGCATCAATATGACCCAACAACAGCCGCCCCCGCTCCATGATCCGCTGGATGCTGTCATCGCACGCCTGCTCCCCCGAATATCGAATACGCTCGGCAGCGAGAGCGACTTCCATCAGCCACTCCCCGTCGGGTCCGCCGCCGAGAGCCGCGCTGCGCACCAGTTCCCTGACCGTCAACCCGTCTGCCGGGGGGAGCCTCCCCTGTTCGACCAGGCGTGAGGTGATCAATTCCAGCAACAACCTCGGCCGATCCTCCATCGGGGCGCCCTGCACGTCACTCCACTGAAGGGCCCGGGGTCCCGCCTTGGGCGCAGCGCGACTGTTGCGCCCCCTGTGGACCGGCCGCACACGACGCAATATCCCAGCCACGCGCAGCTCGTTCGACACGATTGCGGCCGCCACAATCACCACGAGCGCCAGGCAGATCCACGAGATCACCCGGGCCAGGCCGTCGGACTGCGTTAGCCGGGACAGCGAGCGCGCAACCCAGCCGTCAGAGGACTCGTTGTCCCGCTGGTCGAGCAAGTCTCGCAACCAGCCCTGGAAGCGATGCCAGGAGGATTCGCGTTTGCGGTCCTGTTCACCGAGTTCCGCCAGGATCGGTTTGAGCGTATCGACGGAGATCTGCGGAGCAACACTGCGGGTCGCCAGTTCCCGAGTCACGCTCGCGCGCAACTCACGCAGGCTCGCGGCCGAAAGATCATTGCCCGGAGACTGCCAGTCTCGAGGCATCCACGCAGCCCAACCGCTTTCCGCCAGTCGTCGTGGCCACTCGGGACAGCGGGCCACAATACGGTCATAACCGATGTCAGTCTGGGGATCGAGGCTCCTCAGGCACGTCTCGAACCAATCGCCAGGTTGCCCCGGAAGCGGCTGCGGTCGTGCCGGCTGCATGACGGCAGCCATCGCCGCGAGGGCAATGGCCACGAGCACGCACCGCCGCGGGGTCCGCATGCCCTCAGCCCGGTGACACCGGATCGCCTGCAGGCATTTCCTGCCGCTGCGTCCTTGCCTCTTCCTCTTGCCTCTTCTTCGTCAGTTTCTCCTCCAGATCCGCATACAGGGCGATGATCAGCGCGGAAATGAACGGCGCCGCGGCCGCTCCGAGGATCACGCCCAGCACCTGCGAGAAAGCCGTCACGACTGCAACGTCGCCCGCTCCTGCGAACGGCAGCAGCACTGCGACGAGGAGAAAGGCGAGCAACCCAAACACCAACAACGCGGAGAAACCAACCGCGTATACACCGAACGAGCGCAGCCAATGTCCGCGCACGAGCTCCAGGCTGTACCCCGGCCCGCCGATCGCGCCCTTTGCCGACAACATGATGGCAGGCGCCGTCAGCGACAGGCCGACGAGCAGATACAGCCCCGGCACGACCGCCACAACCAGGCCCAGGAAAACCGCGGCGATGTTGACGACGACTGCGGCGATCAAGGACGGCAGCCGCCGCAACGTAATGCGCAACTCGGCTCCGAAAGAGCTGCTCTTGCCCTCGAGAAGCGACGCTTGGCGCAGCAGAAGCGCGCTCCCCATCCACAGCGTCCCGCACGTGCCCAGGATGAAGAACACCCACCAGCGTGGATCCCCGCCCCCGAATTGCCGCAGCGGCTGACGGGTGAGCACGTAGTAGATGCTCTGGGTCTGGCTGGCCAGCATGGCCAGGACGCCATACGGCAGCCCCTTCAGCCAGGTGAGCTTGAATATATGGAATGCCGTGTCGAGGATTTCGCCGATCGACCGCGGGCGGGAGGATGGATACAAATTCAGCGCCATCCGCGAATAATACAGGCATGACCCCTACCCTTACGGTCGGAGCGCTGCTGTCGCAGGCGCTCTTGCGCCTGTCCGCTCCCGGTCCCGCCGCCGGCGATCAGGCCGGGCGCGAGGCCGAGCTCATCCTCGCTCACGCCTTGGGCACCTCCCGGGCCCGCATCATTACGCACCCGACGGACACGCCGACCGAGGCTCAGATCCGGCGTTTCCATGAGGTCCTCGAGCGCGCCGTGCAGGGCGAACCGCTGGCGTACATCTTTGGCTACAAGGAGTTCTGGTCCCTGCGCCTGGCCGTCTCCCCGGCGGTGCTCGTGCCCCGTCCGGAAACCGAACTGCTGGTCGAGCGGGCCCTCGCGCTGCGTCCCGAGGCCTCCGGACGGGTTGCCGATCTGGGTACCGGGTCGGGGGCCATTGCATTGGCGTTGGCCAGCGAACGACCCCAGTGGTCCGTCACGGCAACCGATGTCTCCGCAGCCGCGCTGGAAGTGGCGCGCGCGAATGCCGAAGCGCTCGGGCTGAGCCGTGTCGAGTTCGCATCGGGCCGCTGGCTCGCCCCGCTCCGGGGACGAAAGTTCGATCTTGTCGTCAGCAATCCGCCGTACATCGACGAGCAGGACGCCGCAATGAAGACGCCTGCGCTCAGGCATGAGCCCCAGATTGCACTCACTCCGGGACCGGACGGCCTCCTGGCGCTTCGGGAGATCGTGCGCACGGCACCGCCGTATCTCGAGCCCGGCGGCTGGCTGCTACTCGAGCACGGTTCCGGACAGGCTTCCGCCGTCGCCCATGAACTTGTCGGCTGTGGCTTCACTCACGTACGCTCCCACCGCGATCTTGCCGGGCGCGAGCGAGTGACCGAAGGTTGCTTACCGCCAGAGCGCACCCGATAGACGCAGCAGCGACTGACTTCCCTCACGAGGACCTATGATCAAGTTTGAAACCTCACACGGCAGCTTCACCGTCGAGCTTTTTCCGAAGGAAGCGCCCATCACGGTCGAGAATTTCCTGCGCTATGTGGATGAGGAATTCTTCGACGGTACGACGTTCCACCGGATCGTCCCGGGCTTCGTGATCCAGGGCGGCGGGCTGACGCCGGACTTCAAGAATAAGGAGACCCGTGATCCGATCCAGAACGAGGCCAAGAACGGCCTGAAGAACAAGCGTGGCTCGCTGTCCATGGCCCGTACCAGCGACATCAGCAGCGCAACGTCGCAGTTCTTCGTGAACCTCTCGGACAACGAGTTCCTCGATCACGGCCCGCGGGACTACGGCTATGCCGTGTTCGCTCAGATCAAAGATGGGATGGATGTGATCGACAAGATCGCGAAGGTCAAGACCGGTCGCCGTCAGGGCTACCAGGATGCGCCGATGGAGGACGTGGTCATTACATCGGCCCGCCGCGTAGAAGCCGGCGGCTGATGGGCACAACGCCGGCCCCTGGCCGGCACGCCCAACACGGCGGGATCCTCGGCCGACTCCTGAAATGGATCGCAGTCGCGATCCTGCTGTTTGTCGGCCTCTCCTGCGTCCTGGTTCTGCTCTTACGCTGGTTTCACCCGCTCACCAGTGCATTCATGCTCGAGGGGCGGCTCGATGCCGCGCTCGGTCACGACTCGACGTACCGCACCGACTACCGCTGGGTCGACCTCGACGACATCTCGCAGCACACCGCCTTGGCCGTCATCGCCTCCGAGGACCAGCTCTTTCCGTTCCACAACGGCTTCGACATGAAGTCGATTCGCGAAGCCGTCCGGGCGAGCGAGCGCGGCAAACGGCTGCGCGGCGCCAGCACCATCTCTCAGCAGGTCGCAAAGAACCTGTTTCTGTGGTCCGGGCGCAGCTTCGTGCGCAAAGGGCTGGAAGCCTGGTTCACCGTATTGATCGAGGCGCTGTGGCCGAAGGAGCGCATCCTCGAGACCTATCTCAACATCGTTCAGTTCGGCAACGGCATCTACGGTGTCGAGGCCGCGGCGGGACGGTTCTTCCACAAGCCCGCAGCTCGCCTGAGCTCCCCGGAGTCAGCGTTGCTCGCGGCCGTGCTGCCCAACCCGATCCGACTCAAAGTCGACAGGCCCTCGGCCTACCTGCTGGGCCGCGAAAACCAGATCCTCGGCCAGATGCGCGCGCTGGGCGGCTCTTCATATCTGCGCGCCGTCGAGCGGGACACGAAAACGGCCCACCCCAGGTCGTAACCGCGCTTACGCGGGCTCGTAGCCCAGGTTGGGCGAAAGCCACTTCTCCTCCTGCGCCAGATCTCCCCCGCGCCTCTTCGCGTAGTCTTCCATCTGATCCTTGTCTATCTTGCCGAGCGCGAAGTAATGCGCGTCCGGGTGAGCAAAGTACCAACCGCTCACCGCCGCCGTGGGATGCATCGCATAGGACTCGGTCAGGCGGATCCCCGCATTGCGATCCACATCCAACATGCGCCACAGCTTGGCCTTCTCCCGGTGATCCGGACAGGCCGGATACCCCGGCGCCGGACGGATGCCGCGATATTCCTCCTTGATCAGTTGTTCATTGGTCAGCGTCTCGTGACCGGCATAGCCCCAGAGCTCGCGCCTCGTGCGCTCATGGAAGTGCTCGGCCGTGGCCTCCGCGAGCCTGTCGGCCAGCGCCTTCAGCATGATGCTCGAGTAGTCGTCATGCGCGCGCTCGAATCGGGCAACGTGCTCCTCGATACCGACTCCCGCCGTTACCGCAAATGCGCCAATGTGGTCTGCGACTCCACTGGACTTGGGAGCGACGTAGTCAGCCAGACACTCGTGCGGCTGCCCTTGGGGCTTACCCTTCTGCTGCCGCAGGAAGTTCAACGTCGTGAACACTTCGGTGCGAGTTTCGTCGGTATAGACCTCGACGTCGTCACCGACCGAATTGGCCGGGAACAGTCCGACGACTGCCCGCGCCGTCAGCCAACGCTCGGCGATCAGCCTCTTGAGCATTCGCCGGGCGTCGGCGTAAAGATTGCTGGCAGCCTCGCCGACCACCGGATCGGCCAACACGTCGGGGAACTTGCCGGCAAACTCCCAGGCGTTGAAGAACGGCATCCAGTCGACGTAGCCCAACAGCTCGTTCAGAGGGTAGTCGTCAAAGACGTGAATGCCCGGAGCCCGCGGCACCACGGATGCGAACGTCGACCACTCGATGCGACGGCGGTTCGCCCGTGCCTGCTGGATGCTCAGCTCCGGCGCCTTGACCTTCTTGTTCGCATGCTGCTCCCTTCGGCGCGCGTGCTCCTCATTCACCTTCGCGATGAACGTCGCCCGTTGCGCCGGCGTGCTCAAAGTCTGGCAAACGCCAACCGACCGGGATGCGTCTTTCACGTAAATGACGCCCGACCCGTACTGAGGCGCGATCTTCACTGACGTGTGGGCGGGCGACGTGGTCGCGCCGCCTATCAGAAGCGGCAGATTGAAGTTCTGCCGCTGCATCTCCTTCGCAACGTGCACCATCTCGTCCAACGACGGGGTGATCAACCCCGACAGCCCGATGAAATCGGCGTTCTCGCGTCGGGCCGTCTCGAGAATCTTCTCGCAGGGCACCATGACGCCGAGGTCGATGACCTCGTAGTTGTTGCACTGGAGAACGACTCCAACGATGTTCTTGCCGATGTCGTGGACGTCACCCTTGACCGTCGCCATCACGATGCGCCCGTTGGCGCGCGCCCGCTCGTCCTTGCTTTCCTCGATGTACGGGATGAGATATGCCACCGCGCGCTTCATGACGCGCGCACTCTTGACCACCTGCGGGAGGAACATCTTGCCCGCCCCGAACAGGTCGCCGACGATATTCATGCCATCCATCAAGGGCCCTTCGATCACCTGCAGCGGCCGATCGAACGACTTCCGGGCTTCCTCGGTATCCGCGATGACGAAGTCGTCAATCCCCTTCACGAGGGCATGCTCGAGCCGCTTCGCCACCGGCAGGTTGCGCCACTCCTGGTCGGCTTGCTTCTTGACACCCCCGTCATTCTTGACGCGTCCCGCCATCTCGAGCAGACGCTCGGTCGCGTCCGATCGCCGGTTGAGAACTACATCCTCCACCACCTCACGCACCGCAGGCTCGATCTCCGCGTAGATCGCCAACTGCCCGGCATTGACGATACCCATGTCCATCCCCGCGGCGATGGCGTGGTACAGAAACACGGAATGCATCGCCTCACGCACCGGGTCATTGCCGCGGAACGAGAAGGACACATTGCTGACACCGCCGCTCACCATCGCGTGCGGGATACGTTGCTTGATCTGGCGTGTCGCCTCGATGAAAGCGAGTCCGTACCCGTTGTGCTCTTCGATTCCGGTCGCTACCGCGAAAATGTTGGGATCGAAGATGATGTCTTCCGGCGCCATCCCCACCTTCTCGGTGAGAATCTTGTAGGCACGCTCGCAGATCGCCACGCGCCGCTCGACCGTGTCGGCCTGGCCCTTCTCGTCGAACGCCATGACCACCGCCGCGGCTCCGTACAAGCGGATCTTCCGCGCGTGATCGACAAAGACGTCCTCACCCTCCTTGAGGCTGATCGAGTTGACGACTGCCTTGCCTTGCACGCACTTGAGGCCGGCCTCGATGACCGACCACTTCGAAGAGTCGATCATGATCGGGACGCGCGCAATATCGGGCTCCGCCGCCACCAGGTTCAGAAAGCGCGCCATCGCGCTTTGCGAGTCCAGCATGCCCTCGTCCATGTTCACGTCGATCATCTGCGCGCCGCTGGCAACCTGTTGGCGCGCTACGTCGAGACCGGCGGCGTAGTCTCCTGCTTCGATCAGTTTGCGAAACTTCGCCGAGCCCGTCACGTTGGTACGCTCGCCGACGTTGACGAACAGCGACTCCGCATCGATGTTGAGCGGCTCGAGTCCCGCCAGCCGGCACTTCACCGCCAGCGAAGGGATCGCCCGACGCTTGAACGGAGTGACTGCTTCACGGATGAGGCGGATGTGCTCGGGAGTCGTGCCGCAGCATCCCCCGACGATGTTCACCAGCCCGCTCTGCCCGTACTCCCGAATGATCGACGCCGTCTCCTGCGCGCTTTCGTCGTACTCTCCGAACGCGTTCGGCAGGCCGGCGTTCGGATACGCGCAGACGTAGGCATCCGCGATTTGTGCCAACTCCTCGATGTATTGGCGCAGCTGGCGGCCTCCGAGAGCGCAATTCAGGCCGACGCCCAAAGGCTTGGCGTGTCGGATCGAGTTCCAGAAGGCTTCCGTCGTCTGGCCGGAAAGGACCCGGCCCGAGGCGTCGGTGATCGTCCCCGAGATGACGATCGGGACCGTCGTCCCGAGCTCATCGAACAGACTGTGGGCGGCGTAGATCGCCGCTTTCGCGTTCAGCGTGTCGATGACCGTCTCGATGAGAATCAGGTCGATGCCGCCCATCAGCAGACCGCGAACCGAATCCGAGTACGTCCCGACCAGTTCGTCGAACGTTACGCTGCGGAACCCAGGGTCGTTTACGTCGGGCGAGAGCGAGGTCATCCGCGTCGTAGGCCCCAGGGCCCCGGCGACGAAGGCGGCACGCCCACTCGTACGCGCAAAGTCGTCCGCAGTCTTGCGAGCAAGCTCTGCTGCACGGTAGTTCAACTCAGGCACCAGCGCTTCCATCCCGTAGTCCGACTGGGAGACTGAGCTCGAGTTGAAAGTGTTGGTCTCGATGATGTCCGCACCGGCCTCGAGGTAGGTCTGGTGGATCGCGGCAATGATGTCCGGGCGGGTCAGCGTCAGGATGTCGTTATTGCCCTTCAGGTCGTGACCATGCGATTTGAACCGGTCGCCGCGGAATCCGCGCTCATCCAGCTTGTGCTGCTGGATCATCGTGCCCATCGCGCCGTCCAGCACGACGATCCTCTCCTCCAACAGCCGTTTGAGGCGCTCGATCCGGGTACGCCGCTGCGTCTCGTCGGCAGGAACGACACCGAACGGGGACGCAGCCGCTCGCGGTGAATTCCGGTCCCCGCGATCTGCGTGTCGGGCGATTTCACAGCAGGTACTCATGCGACTTCCCTCCAACCCCTGACTCCCAGCGCGTGGCAAATGGCGTAGGTCAGCTCTGCGCGATTCAACGTGTAGAAATGAAAGTCACGGACTCCTTGTCTTTCCAGCGCCTGCACCTGCTCAATCGCCACACTCGCGGCAATCAATCTCCTCGTCTCGGGATCTTCTTCCAACCCCTTGAATCGCTCACGTAGCCACTGCGGAATGGTCGCTCCGCAGCGCTCCGCGAACCTCAACACCTGAGGAAACCGGGTGATGGGCAGGATCCCTGGAACGATCGGCGCGCGAATCCCCGCCCTCTCGCACCGATCGCGGAAGCGAAAGAACACGTCCGGGTAATAGAAGAACTGTGTGATTGCACGCGAAGCACCCGCGTCGATCTTTCTCTTCAGATTGTCGAGATCCGCATCGGCGGAGGCCGCCTCCGGATGCACCTCTGGATAGGCCGCGACGGAAATGTCGAAATCGCCAACCGTTTTTAGGCCCGCGACAAGGTCCGCCGCATAAGCGAACCCATCCGATCGGGGGGTGTAGTCACGCGGCTGGTCTCCTCTCAGTGCAACCAACCTCCTGACACCCATATCCCAGTACTTACGCGCAATATCGAGAATCTCACCACGCGAAGCATCAATACAGGTCAGGTGCGGAGCCCCTACCAACCCCGCTTCCCGTTGAATCCTTGCTACGACATTGTGAGTTCGCGAGCGCGTCGATCCGTCTGCTCCGTACGTAACGGAAACGAAGCTGGGCGCCAACGGTGCCAACCGCGCGATGGACCGCCACAAAGTGCGGTCCATGTCGTCGTCGCTTGGAGGAAAGAACTCAAACGATACTGAGATGGGGTGTTTCATTGCCACGCGCTACTCCGTTGGCTCTTGCGACAGCGGCGAGGACGTGTTCGCCATCCGCTTCGATAGGACTGATCCGCTCGCATGTCAGATTGAGGTCGGTGAGCATTCGTCGCAGTTTCGCGAGCGGATGCTCTACAACCTTGTCGCGCGTGCTTTCCAAAGCCTCATAGCGCTCGAAGATCCACAGACGTCCTGTTGTGGTGAGCGCTCTTTTTCCGGCCCCCAGCATTCCCGCGAAGGCACTCGATGGCACCGCCAGATGATTCAGATAGACAGATTCGAATGACGACCCGACTCGGGCGATGTCTCGCTCGGTGAGTCCTTCAGGGCTTGCGGCCAGAACTACCCGACACGTGAAGCGGCGCCGCTCAGCGAACGCCCGCGCCGCCTGAGCGGCACGACGCGAGTGAGCAATTGCCGTGCACTCGGTAGAGTTGAGCGCTGCAACTTCGAGAAGCTCCAGATGCTCGACACCCACCACGAGCGCAGCACCGAACGATCCCGCGCCGACGCCACGCTCTGCTCCCGCGCTGCCACTCCCGCGCTCCTCGCCACCGCCGGCATCCACGAGCCCGGCCATCGCCCTCCCGAGGCGAGACTCCATTGTCTTCCCTCGCTCGCCCGCTCCTTCCGACTTCTGCTGCGACCGATCCCGGTCGCGCACTAGCGCCGGATCCGATGGGTCGAGCAGTGCGAGCACGCCACGGACAAAGCTGGCAGCCAATGAGTCCGCGACCAGTTGGTAGTGGACCCACTGTCCCTGCCGCAGGCGATCCACCAAGCCCGCCTCACACAGAATCTTCAGGTGCCGCGACACACGCGGTTCGCTCTGGCCGAGTGCCTCAGCCAGATCCGACACGCTCATATCCCGCTGCGCGCACAGCGCCAGCAGGCGGAGGCGGCTCGGCTCGCCAGCGGCCTTCATCCAGGCGATGAGTTCGGGAGATCGGGATCGCATGCGGCACTATTAAAGACTTGCACAAGTCTTTAATCAAGTGGCGCCGCAACACAAAGAAGCGGTCGGCCCAGGGTGGACCGCCGCGATTAATTCTCTAGTGAGACAATAGTCCCCGAATGGGGGCTAGTGAACCGTCCGCGAATCAGTTCCGGTGTCCGCGAAGATCGCTTCCACGGCAACGGCATCGAACTGAAAGGGGCGCTGACAGAACTCGCAGGTCACCGTGACCGCGCCCTGCTCTTCGAGAACGTCCCGGACCTCTTCAGGCCCCAGGGCGCGAAGGAGACTGGTCACCCGACCCGCGTTGCAGCGGCACTCGAACTGCACCGGGGAGCCCCTGAACAGTCGCAGGTCGTGGGTCGCGAAGCCTCGGTTCAGCAGCTCTTCGACGGGACACTGCAGCAGCTCCTTTGAGCTCAGGCTCTCGATACCGCGCTGCGTGTCCTCCCAGACGGCTTGAAGATCGGACTCGTCCTCCAAGCCGTGGCCGGGCATCTTCTGAATCAGCACGCCCGCCCCGCGCTTGCCGTCAGCGGCAAGCAGCACACGGGTCGGAAGCTGCTCGGAAGATGAGAAGTACGCCTCCAGGGATTCTGCGAGCGATCCGCCGCTCAGCGGGACAATTCCCTGGTAGCGCAGGCTGCGCTCTTCGGCCTCGATCGTGACCGCAATCCGTCCTTCCGTTCCAACGAGCTGGCCAAAGATCTTGGGGTCACTGTCGCCCGCCGCGATCTTGCCGAAGGCCTGCTCACCTTCAATTGCCGAGATGGCCGACAGGGCCCCCTCGTCAAACCGCGCGACCGCACGTAGGCGGAAGTCATGTGTGCACTGCGCCACGAGCAAACTCACAGCGCCGTTGCCCTGCAGCTGAAGAGTCAACGTGCCGTTGAATTTTAGCGTCGCCGCCAGCAATACAGAG
Source organism: Steroidobacteraceae bacterium (assembly GCA_036499585.1). Lineage (GTDB taxonomy): Bacteria > Pseudomonadota > Gammaproteobacteria > Steroidobacterales > Steroidobacteraceae > 13-2-20CM-66-19. The sequence continues at coordinate 199,550 of DASYDM010000017.1, read as the reverse complement.
GCCGCAACAGCCTGACCCAGCAGGTCGCGAACCACATCCGGATAGTCGGTGTGTGCGCGCAGCTCCTGCCAGGCTCCTTCGAGGCGCACCCAATGGCCGCGGACGGGACGATTCTCGACGATGAAGCGGCGAACCAGGTCGCCGGCCCCAGCGGGGTCTTTGTGGGACTCGGTCATGACAGCACAATGGGGGAGGTGGAGTGCTATCGCAATCCCCACTATTGTGTAGATGCGCGCGAATTTGACGCACGACGGTAGAAGCGCACCGCAGGTGCGACTGTCGAGTCCGCTGCGACGGCCCTCGGGACGTTTTCCCGTCAGCTCGCGAGCTTCTTCTTTAACAACTCGTTCAGCTGCGCCGGGTTGGCCTTGCCCCCGGTCGCCTTCATCACCTGGCCGACGAAGAAGCCGAACAGCTTGTCCTTGCCACCGCGATAGTCCGCGAGCTGTCCCGGGTTCTTTGCCATCACCTCATCGATGACCTTCTCGATCGCCGACGTGTCGGTGATCTGTCGCAGACCCTTCTCTTCGATGACCTGATCGGCTCCCGCACCGCTGGACCACATCGCCTCGAACACTTCCTTGGCGATCTTCCCGGAGATCGTCTGGTCGGCGATGCGCTTGAGGAGCCCTGCGAGCCGCTCGGGCGGCAACTTGCCGTCCGTGATGTCCAACCCGTCCTTGTTGAGCGCTGCAGCAAGCTCGCCCATGACCCAGTTCGCCGCCAACTTCGGCTCCCCCGCGCTCTGGCGAGCCACCTCCTCGAAGTACGCCGCCAACTCCCGGCTGGCACTGAGCACACCGGCGTCGTACGCCGACAAGCCGTACTGTGAAGAGAACCGGGCGGCCTTCTGATCCGGCAACTCCGGGAGCGTGCCCCGCACGCTCACGATGAACGCCTCGTCCAATTCAACAGGCAGCAGATCCGGGTCCGGGAAGTACCGGTAGTCGTTCGCCTCTTCCTTCGAGCGCATCGAGCGCGTCTCACCCTTGTCAGGGTCGTACAGACGCGTTTCCTGCACGACTTTGCCGCCCGACTCGATCAGATCGATCTGGCGCGCCACCTCGAAGTTGATCGCCTTCTCGACGAACCGGAACGAGTTGAGGTTCTTGATCTCCGCGCGCGTTCCGAACTTTTCGGCGCCCTTGCGACGCACCGACACGTTCGCGTCGCAGCGGAAGGAGCCTTCCTGCATGTTGCCGTCGCAGATCTCGAGGTACCGCACCAAGGTGTGGACCTTCTTCATGTACGCGACCGCTTCCTTCGCCGAGCGCATGTCGGGCTCGGAAACGATCTCGATGAGCGGCGTCCCGGCACGGTTCAAGTCGATGCCCGACACGCCGGGCATTCCCTCGTGCAGCGACTTGCCGGCATCCTCTTCAAGATGCGCACGAGTCACGCCGACGCGTTTCACCGCCCCGTCATCGAGAACGACGTCGATCGAGCCCTTCGCGACGACCGGCAGCTCGTACTGGCTGATCTGATAGCCCTTCGGCAGATCGGGATAGAAGTAATTCTTCCGGGCGAACACCGAGTGGCGCGAGATCTGCGCTTCGATGGCGAGGCCGAACTTGACGGCCATGCGGACGGCCTCGGCATTCAACACCGGCAACACGCCCGGATAGCCGAGGTCGACGAGATTGGCCTGCGCGTTCGGCGGCGCGCCGTAGGCGGTAGCGGAGCTCGAGAAAATCTTGGACTGAGTCGCGAGCTGCGCGTGGATCTCGAGCCCGATGACCGTCTCCCATCCCGCCGCTTCCGCGTCCGTGATGTCCTGTTTAGCCGGGCTCATCGGTACGCCTCCGGCATCCGGGTGTGCCAGTCGGTTTCCCGCTGATACGCGTGCGCGACATTCAGCATCCGCGCTTCGCCAAACTGGGGGCTGACGATCTGCAGGCCCACCGGCAGGTTCTGAACGAACCCGCAGGGAAGAGACATCGCCGGCAGGCCGGCCAGATTCGCGCCGATCGTGTAGATATCGTTCAGGTACATGGTCACCGGATCGGAGGTCTTCGCGCCGATCGCAAACGCAGGTGTCGGCGTCGTCGGCCCGATCAACACGTCGACCTCTTTGAACGCGCGGGCAAAGTCTGCGGCAATCAGCGCCCGGACCTTCTGCGCTTTCAGGTAGTACGCATCGTAGTAGCCGGCGGAGAGCACATACGTCCCCGTCATGATGCGACGCTTGACCTCGGCGCCGAAGCCCTCGCCCCGCGAGCGCTTGTAGAGATCCATCAGGTCCTTGGGATTCTCGCAGCGATGGCCGAAGCGCACGCCGTCGAACCGGGCCAGGTTCGATGAACACTCGGCCGGCGCCACCACGTAGTACGCCGGAACCGAGAGCGGCAGATTCGGGAGACTGACCTCGCGAAGCGTGGCTCCCAGGTTCTCGTACACGGACAAGGCCGCACGGATGCACTTCTCATTCTCTGGATCGAGGCCCTTCTCGAAGAACTCCTTCAGGAGCCCGATCTTCAAGCCGCGCAGCGGCTGCTCGAGCGCCGCCACGTAATCGGGAACCGGAGCTTCCACGCTCGTCGAATCGCGGGAATCGAAGCCGGCCATCTCGCGCAGAAGCAGTGCGGCGTCCTGAGCCGTGGGGGTGATGATGCCGCCCTGATCGAGGCTCGAGGCGAACGCGATCATCCCGTAGCGGGAGACTCGGCCGTACGTCGGCTTGACGCCCGTCACACCACACAAGGCCGCCGGCTGGCGGATCGATCCGCCGGTGTCAGTGGCCGTTGCCGCCGGAGCGATCCGGGCGGCGACCGCCGCCGCGGACCCACCAGAAGACCCGCCGGGCACAAGGTCCGTGTTCCAGGGATTGCGCACCACCCCGTAGTAGCTGGTTTCGTTGGACGAGCCCATCGCAAACTCGTCCATGTTGAGCTTGCCGAGCATCACCGCGCCGGCCGCCTTGAGCTTGGCGACCACAGTGGCGTCGTAAGGTGCCACGAAGTTGTCCAGCATCTTCGACCCGCAGGAGGTCTTCACTCCCTCGGTGCAGAAGATGTCCTTGTGCGCGATCGGGACGCCGGTCAACGGACCGCCCCGCCCCGCGGCGAGATCCTGATCGGCCGCCTGTGCGGCCTTCAGGGCGGCTTCGCGCGTAACGGAGATGAAAGCGTTCAGGACCGGCTGACTGGCTTCGATGCGGTCTAAGAAGTGCCGCGTGAGTTCGACGCTCGAAAATTCCTTAGCTCGCAGCCCAGCTGCGAGCTGCGTCACCGTCAAAGTGTGAATCATCACTCAATTACCTTGGGAACGAGGTACAAGCCCGCAGCCGTCTGAGGCGCGTTGGCCTGATACCGCTCGTGGGCGTCGGTTTCCGTAGCGACATCCGGGCGCAGTCGTTGCGACAGGCCGGGAAGCGGGTGTGCCATGGGAGCGACACTGGCTGTATTCGCACGGTCGAGCTCGCTAACGAACTCGAAGATGCTCGACAGGCTGTCCTGGTAGACAGCGACCTCGGGCTGCTTGAGCTCGAGTCGTGCCAAGTGTGCGATGTTTTCGATTTGCTCGCGTGTAAGAGCCATGATGATTTACCGCGCATGAACCGCGCGCGGATTTCCTGAATGAGAACGAGTCGGAAAAACAGCGCAAAATCATACATGTTGCCTTGCTGAATGTCCTGTCGGTTGATATGTTACGCGCCACTTTGGGGGGTCCCCCGTCGCTCGCTCTCCGGTTCGTTTCATGTTCAAACGCTTGCGCGGCTATTTCTCCAGCGATCTGTCGATCGACTTGGGCACGGCCAACACTCTGATTTACGTCCGCGACAAAGGCATCGTGCTCAACGAGCCTTCCGTGGTCGCGGTGCAGGATGAGCCCAGCCGTGGCGGCAAGATCATCGTCGCCGTCGGGACCGAGGCCAAGAGCATGCTTGGCCGAACGCCCGGTCACATCACTGCGGTGCGTCCGATGAAGGACGGCGTCATCGCCGACTTCACGTACACCGAGAAGATGCTGCAGTTCTTCATCAATAAGGTGCACGGCAACCGGATGCTGAAGCCTTCCCCGCGAGTGCTCGTGTGCGTGCCATTCGGCTCGACCCAGGTCGAGCGCCGAGCCATCCGCGAGTCGGCGGAAGGTGCGGGAGCGCGCAACGTCGCTATCGTGAGCGAGCCCATGGCGGCTGCAGTCGGCGCGGGCCTTCCTGTGCACGAGGCCCGCGGATCCATGGTCCTCGACATCGGTGGCGGAACCTCGGAAGTCGCGGTCCTGTCGCTGAATGGCATTGTCTACGCCAACTCGGCCCGTATCGGTGGCGATCGCTTCGACGAAGCGATCATGAACTACGTTCGCCGCAATTACGGCATCCTGATCGGTGAGGCCACGGCCGAGCGCATCAAGATCGAGATCGGCTCCGCCTATCCCGGCCAACAGGTGCGCGAGCTGTCCGTGAAGGGCCGCAACCTCTCTGAGGGCGTGCCGCGCAGCTTCACCCTGAACAGCAACGAGATTCTCGAAGCTTTGCAGGAACCCCTGCAGAGCATCGTCAGCGCCGTCAAACAGGCGCTCGAACAGACTCCTCCCGAGCTCGGTGCCGACGTGGCCGAGCGTGGCATCGTCCTCACGGGTGGTGGCGCGCTTCTGCGCGACATCGACAAGCTCCTGACTGAAGAGACCGGACTTCCCGTCGTCGTTGCGGATGATCCGCTCACCTGCGTCGCACGCGGGGGTGGACGCATTCTCGAGCTGATGGACGAGCTGGGCCCGGGGCACTTCGGTCTCCAGTAGTCGCTCTCAAGGCCAATGGCCTTCGGCACACCCAGCAGAGCACCGGCCCGCGGCGGCTCGCCGGGTCTTCGCTTTGCGCTCTACGCAATCGCCTCGATCGTTGTCATGTTCCTGGACCAGCGCGAGGGGTGGCTCGAGCGCGCCCGTTTCGTGCTGCAGGCTGCCTCGTACCCGTTGCAGCTGGCCGTCAGCTCTCCCACCGCCGCCTGGAGCTGGTTCCAGGAGAGCTTCGAGACGCGTGACGCTTTACGTAATGAAAACAATAAATTACGGCTAGCCCAACGCGACGTTCTGCTGCGATCCATGCGCTTTGAGGAGCTCGCCCGCGAGAATGCGCAGCTCCGGGGCCTCAGGGACGCTCTGCCGCCGGTCGCCGACCACTGGCTCGTGTCGGAGGTCGTCAACGTTCAGCTCAACAGCTTGCGTCAGCGCGTTCTGCTGAACCGCGGAACGGCCAACGGAGTCTTCAAAGGGCAGGCGGTCATGGACGAGAAAGGACTGCTCGGGCAGACCCTCCACGTCGGACCTTGGAGCGCGGAGGTGATCCTCATCACCGACCCGGAGCATGCTGTTCCAGTACAAGTCGAGCGCAACGGTCTTCGCACCATCGCGGTCGGGGCAGGCGACACGGCCTCCCTCGCACTCCCTTATCTACCGGCGAATGCTGACGTGAAGAGCGGCGATCTCCTCGTGACTTCCGGGCTCGGTGGGGTCTTCCCCGCCGGCTATCCGGTTGCGCGCATCGCCGAAGTTCACCGGGATGCCGTGCAGCCTCTGGCCCAGGTCCGGGCGATCCCGCTGGGTCGGATCGAGGTGGACCGGGAAGTCATGCTGGTGTGGTTTCGGCCGGAACATCCGGCCGCGCCCGGCGCGGCGAGCATGGCTGACAGCAAGAGCGGTAACCCCAAGATACAGCCTCAGGTCGCCCCGCCGAAGCCCAAGCCGACGGCTCCGGAGCCCGCTGCCGCGCCTTCTGCCCCTGCGGCCACGCCCAAGGCCACTGTGTCGAAACCCGCGGCCGCTCCCAAACCCGCCCCGGCGAAACCTCCCGTGCCTGAATCTGCGCCGGCACCGACCGCAGACGCACCCAAGCCTCCGGCGCGGGAGCAGTAGTGGGCCTCGACGACGAACCTCGCGGCCGGATGCTCCTGACAGCGCTCATCGCGCTGATCCTGACCGTGCTGCCCCTCCCGCCCTGGCTCGAACCCGGGCGTCCGGCCTTCCTGGTCCTGACCGTCCTGTACTGGTCGATTGCCTCCCCGCGCGCCGGGGGCATCGCCTTGGGCTGGTTCGGCGGCCTCCTGCTGGACGTGTTCCAGGGACCGGTCCTCGGCCAGCACGCATTGGCACTCTCGCTGGTCACGTACATCGCCGTGCGCGAGCATCAGCGCATCCGGTACAAACCCGCTGTCCAGCAGGCCATGATCATTGGCGCAGCCTTGGCCGTATACGAGTTCGTGGTCTTCGCCATCGACGGATGGAGTGGCCATCCTGTAACGACGCCCCTGCGTTGGCTGCACGTCGCCACCGGGGCGGCCATCTGGCCCTTCGCGGCTGCCTTCCTCAACTACAGCTCCGGTAAACGGGCGTAGCGCTCCAACATGGCAGCGGGCGTACGCATCAAGGATCACTGGCGGGAGCAGCGGCTCTTCGACCAGCGCTCGATCGTCGCCGGCTGCATCATGGTCGTCCTGACCTTCTGCCTCATCGGCCGCCTGTTCCTGCTGCAGGTGACGCGCCACGACTACTATACCGAGCTGTCCCAAGGTAACCGGGTCCGCACCGAGCCGATTCCCGCCGCCCGCGGGCTGATCATCGACCGCAACGGTCAGCTCATCGCCGGGGACCAGCCCGCTTATCAGCTCGAGCTCGTGCCCGAGGAAGTGCCCGACCTCAAAGGGGAGCTCAGTGGCCTGGTCAAGATCGGGCTGGTGCGATCCGAAGACGTGCCCGAACTGCTGCGCACGATCCGCGTCCGTCGCAGCTTCGACACCGTGCCCGTCAGGCTCCACATGTCGGACGAAGACGTTGCCAGCTTTGCCGTGCGGCGCTTCGAGTACCCGGGCTTCGACATCAAGACGCGCCAGACACGTTGGTATCCGAACGCGGACCTCGCGGTGCACGCACTGGGCTACGTCGGTGCGATCAGCGAATCCGATCTCGAGCACATCGATCGCGCCGCATACTCGGGCACCACGCTGATCGGCAAGCTCGGCATCGAGAGCGCCTTCGAGAACCAACTTCACGGCACCAACGGCTACCGGGAGATCCTGGTCAACGCCCAAGGCCGCTCGGTGGACAAACAGGGTGCCTTCGTCCCCAACCTGCGCACCAGAGCACCGATCGCAGGAGAGGATACGCTGCTGTCCATCGATCTGGACGTTCAGCGGGTCGCGGAGAAGGAGTTTGCTGCTCACCGCGGCGCCGCGGTTGCGATCGACCCGAACAACGGCAACATCATCACCCTGGTGAGCCGGCCGGGATTCGATCCGAATACCTTCGCCCGCGGCATCACCAGCGCTGAATACAACTCCCTCAGCCAGGACATCGACAAGCCGCTGCTGAATCGGGCCCTGCGCGGCACGTATCCCCCGGGCTCGACCGTCAAGCCCGGCCTGGCGCTGGCGGCGCTGGTCAGTCATGTGTTGGATCCAGAGGCGAAGCGCTTCTGCCCGGGCTATTTCATGTTGCCCGGGAGCATTCACCGCTATCGTGAGCCGGTGCGTGAGAAGCCGCATGGCTACCTGAACCTGGAAGAGGCCATCGCCCACTCGTGCGACGTGTACTTCTACGGTGTCGCCGACCTTCTGGGGATAGACCGGATCTCGACGTTCATGGCGCCCTTCGGCTTCGGCAAGGTCAGCGGCATCGACATCGGCGGCGACCGGCCCGGACTGTTGCCTTCCAAGGAGTGGAAGGCGAAGGCGTTTGCGCGAGTCGCCGAGAAGACCTGGTACCCGGGCGACACCGTTCCGCTGGGGATCGGTCAGGGCTACATCACCGTCACCCCGCTCCAACTTGCCCACTACGCGTCCATACTCGCCTCGCGCGGTGTGGTCTGGCGCCCCCGGCTCGTTACCGCGCTGAGAAATCCGATCACCGGCGAAGTGAAAACCATCGCCCCGGTCGTCGAAAGCCGCATCACCTCCGCCACCCCGGAGCAATGGCAGATCGTCCACAACGGCATGATTGGAGCGGTCACCCACGGTACCGCCGTAGCGATCGGTCGTGGCGCCGCCTACCAGATTGCCGGCAAGACCGGCACCGCGCAGGTTTTCACGGTCGCCCAGAACGAGAAATACAACGAAAAAACCGTCGACGAGCGCCTGCGTGATCACGCCTGGTTCATTGCCTTCGCGCCCGCCGAAAATCCCCGGATCGCCATAGCCGTCATCGTCGAGAACGGTGGGTTCGGTTCCAGCGCGGCCGCGCCCATCGCCCGCAAGATCCTCGACGCCTACCTGTTAGGCCCGGACGGCAAGCTGAAGCCGCCCGACCTGCCTTCCGTGACCGCGCCGGAGCTCGCCCCGGGCGCTGGGCCCGATGGGTCTCACAATCAATCGCCCGACAAGGCGCCGAGCGAGGGTTCGCCCGAACATTCGCCCAACCCGCCGGTGCAGCCGGCCCCGCAACAACAGGCCAAGGCACCTCAGCAAGAGGCGCAAGCACCCGCGCCGCCCCGGACCGGCTGAACCATGATCTACGAAGAAATCACTTCCGAATCGCGCGCCCGGCGCACCATGAGCGGCGCCGCGCGCATGCTGTTCGCATTGAACGTCGACGGTCCGCTGGTAACCGGACTCGGTCTCATCGCGATCTACGGGCTGATCGTGTTGTACAGCGCCTCCGGGCAGAGCATGCCGACGGTGATCCGCACGGTCGTCCGACTGGTCCTGGGCATCGGCGCGATGTTGCTGCTGGCGCGCGTCAATCCCAACTTCCTGCGCCGTTCCGCCCCGTGGCTGTTCGCCATCGGCGTGTTCATGCTGCTGGTCGTCGAGGGTATCGGCTATATCGGCAAAGGCGCCCAACGCTGGCTCGATCTCGGGATCGTGAAGTTCCAGCCCTCCGAGCTGATGAAACTCGCCGTGCCGATGATCTGCGCCTGGTATCTGCACGAGCGGCCATTGCCGCCGAAGTTCATTCACCTCGTGGTGCTGGCCGCCATCATCCTGTTCCCCGTCGGGTTGGTCGCCCTGCAGCCGGATCTGGGCACCGCGGCGCTGATCGCCATCGGCGGCGTTCTGGTGATCATCATGGCCGGCCTGCCGGTGCGCGTGATGGTGATCTTCCTCGTGTTGGGCGCATTGGGCGCCTGGCTCGGCTGGAATTTCATGCACGACTACCAGCGCAAGCGCGTGCTCACGTTCATCGATCCCCAGACCGACCCGCTGGGTGCCGGCTATCACATCATCCAGTCTCAGATCGCCATCGGCTCCGGTGGCGTGTTCGGCAAGGGTTGGATGAACGGCAGCCAGGCGCAGCTCGAATTCCTGCCCGAGCGCTCGACCGACTTCATCTTTGCCGTGATCGGCGAGGAGTTCGGCCTGTTGGGGCTGGCCGTCCTGCTGATGTTGTACATGTTCGTGGTGGGCCGCTCGATCTATCTGGCGATGCAGACGCAAGACACGTTCGCACGTCTGCTCGCCGGCAGCCTCGCACTCACCTTCTTCGTTTACGTGTTCATCAACGCCGGCATGGTGACCGGATTGCTCCCGGTCGTCGGCGTTCCGCTACCTTTGGTCAGCTATGGGGGCACTTCGGTGGTGACCCTGCTGGCCGGCTTCGGTATTCTGATGGCGCTGTACTCGCACCGGAAACTCGTGAGCTCGTAGTTGTTGAAACGCTTAGTCCACTCGCTGCTGCTTTGCGCATGCGCCGCGACTCCGGCGCTCGCCCAAACCGCCGCGCCAGCGGCAGCCGATGCCCCCACGAAGTTCGATCTTTCTCGCCCCGAGATCGCGGCCTTCATCGACAACGTCGTCGCCCAGGATGGGCTCGACCGCAAATCCGTCGTACACATCCTCTCCAAAGGTGAGCCGCGTGCGACGATCCTCGATCGCTCGAGCAAGCCGGCTGAACGCGTCCTCGAGTGGTGGGAATATCGCGATCGGTTCGTCAACGCGAAGCGCATCGACGACGGCGTGCACTTTTACCTGGATCACCGTCAGGCGCTCGAGACGGTCGCCAAGGAACGTGGCGTTGCGGCCGAATACATCGTCGCGATCCTCGGTGCGGAGACCAACTACGGCACGTTCACCGGCAAGGACCGGGTCCTGGACGCGCTGATGACGCTCGCCTTCGATGACGCGGCCCGTCCCGATTTCTTTCGGAGCGAGCTCGAGCAGTTCCTGCTGCTCGCCCGTGAAGAGAAGATCGACCCCCTGACCGTCACGGGGTCTTATTCGGGGGCAATGGGCGCACCGCAGTTCATGCCCTCGACCTACCGGCGCTTCGCCGTGGACGGCAACTCCGACAAGCGGCGCAACCTGTGGACCGACTGGGACGATGTGTTCGCGAGCGTCGCCAACTACTTCCAGTCACTGGGCTGGCAGCCCGGTGCCCGCGTCATCGCCGACGCGCAGCTCGATCCCGATCCGTCGTTCCAGATCGATCCCCGCAATCTGGAGCTGAATGAGACCCTGGACAGCCTGAACGCCAAGGGTGTCAGGATCGGCGGCGCCTCGGCTCCAACCGCCGCCGCGATCGCCCAGTCCACAGCGCCCGCTGGCGCCCCCTCCGGGGCCACCCAGGTGGTGCTGATCTCGGCCGAGCAGAAGGATGGCCCCGCTTACCGCGTGGGCTTCAAGAATTTCTACGTCATTACGCGCTACAACCACAGCGCCCGATATGCGATGGCCGTGAACGACCTGGCCGACGCAATCGCCGTGCGCGTGCACTCCGTTCGGTCTGCAGACACCGGCATTCGATGAGAGCCGCCGCGGGCACCTCCGTACGGATAGCCTCCTTCTTGCCTTCAGGAGGAGCCGTCGCAAAGTGGGCCCTGGCAGCAGCCTGCGCCGCTCTACTGAGCGGTTGCTTCAGTGGCCCCCCGCCGCGGCGGGAACGGCCACCGCCCATCGAACCGTCTCTTCCTCCTGCACCCCTGCCACCGCCGCCCGCCAACGTCGAGGCGATACCCGACGCCATTCCGAAGTTGGAGCCGCGCAGCGCGCACGGCAATCCACCCTTCTATGATGTCCTGGGCAGGCGCTATTTCGTTCTGGGCAAGGCGGAGGGGTACCTCGAACGCGGGGTTGCCTCGTGGTACGGGCCAACCTTTCACGGCGAGCGCACGTCGAACGGTGAGCCCTACGACATGTATGGAATGACAGCGGCCCACAAGACGCTGCCGTTACCCTGTTACGCGCGCGTAACCAATCTCAAGAACGGTCGCAGCATCGTTGTGAGGATCAACGACCGTGGCCCGTTCGTCGCCAACCGTTTGATCGATCTCTCTTACACCGCCGCCACGAAGCTCGACATGATTCGCGAAGGCACCACGCTCGTTGAAGTCCGCACCCTCACCCCGGGGGAACCCGACACCCTCGAGCGGACCGACGCAGCCCCTCCGCCACCGCTTTTCATGCAAGTCGGGGCGTTTTCCGATGAACGGAACGCAACTCGCACGGTCGAACGACTGCGTACAGCCGGTCTCGCCAACGCTTTTGTCGTTCCGCCCGCCGCGGGGAGCTCAACTCCCCTCTATCGCGTCCGGGTTGGGCCCGTCACGAGTGTTACCGCGTTCGACCAGTTGGCCACGCGGCTCGCCCCGCTCGGCTTCAAAGACGCAAGGCTCGCAATCGACTGACAAATCCTCTGTCCGACAAACGCGCAGGAGCGCGTTTGGACGACCGGAGGTCGGCCCGAAGGGTGCCGTCCAGGGATGGACAGGCACAAAAAGCGCCGCAGGCGACTTTTTCCACATTGAGGAGGGCCTGCTGTGATCGTGCCTCGTCGCGCCCTGTGGGGCCTTGCCTTCTTGGGTACGCTCTGCGCGATTCTGGCGATCGGCTTCGTCAGCTATACCGAGCTGTCCGCCCTCACCAACTCGAGTGCCCAGATCCAGCGTTCCTTCGACGTTCTACAGACCCTCGACGATCTCGATGGCGCGCTGACGGACTCGGAGGCCAACCAGCGGGGTTTCCTGCTGACGCGCGACTCCTCGTACCTGACGCAATACGATGCCGCCGTTGCCCAGATCCGTTTGGCGATCAACGAGCTGCGGCGCCTGTGCGCCAGTGAATCCAGCACCGCCGCGTCCGCAGCAGAGCTTTCGCGGCTGGCCGGGGCCAAGCTGGACGATCTGCAGAAGACCGTTCATGCCACCCGATCCGGTGATCGGGCCACGCTCACCCATATGGCAGAAGGAGCGGGCACCCAGCTCATGGCCGCCTTCCGCCGCGTCTCCGCAGACCTCGACACAGCTCAGCGCCACCTTCTCGAAACACGCCGCGCCGAAGAACACGGAGCCCGACTCGCGAGCGAGGGAGTACTGATCACCACCATCCTGGTCAGCCTCGTATTCGTCGGCGCGGCAACCCTGGTGAGTCGCAGGCTCGAGACACTGCTGGCCAGCGAGAGAACCGCCCGCAGCGAAGCGGAACGCGCAACCCGGCTCAAGGACGAGTTCGTGGCGACTCTCAGCCACGAGTTACGAACGCCCCTGAACGCCATCGTCGGATGGGCCAGCATCCTCAAGCGCGACCGCAGGCCCGGCTCCATCCATCAAGGGGTGGAGGTCATCGAACGCAATGCCAAAGCCCAGGCGCAAATGATCGAGGACCTCCTCGACATGAGCCGCATCCTCTCCGGCAAGCTGAGCATCGACCTCCAAAGGATCGACCCGGCCGTCATCGTCAACGCAGCGCTGGCGTCCGTCCGACCGACTGCGGACACCAAGGGAGTCGAGCTGCGTTGTGACATCCAGTCGCCCGGCTTCCTCAACGGCGATGCCGGACGCCTGCAGCAGGTGTTCTGGAATCTCCTCTCCAACGCAATCAAGTTCACTCCTCGGGGCGGGGTCGTGACCGTGAGACTCGGCGAGTACCACGGGCAGGCCGAGATCCAGGTGAGTGATACCGGCCAGGGCATCCGTCCGGAATTCCTGCCGCACGTGTTTGATCGGTTCAGGCAGGCGGACGCTTCCACCACCCGCCGGCACAGCGGGCTGGGGCTGGGTCTCTCGATCGTAAAGAGCCTGGTGGAGCTGCACGCGGGGACCGTCGAGGTTCAAAGTCCAGGCGAAGGTCAAGGAACGACCCTCACCGTCCACCTGCCGCTCAACATCGCACTGCCCTTCGGCGCCGCAGCGCGGCTGGGGTCCGATCGGTACGGAGCCCTGGACGAGCTAAAGCTCAATGGCCTGCGGATCCTGGTGGTCGACGACGAGCCCGATGCGCGGGCCCTCGCCCGGCGGATCCTGGAAGAGCGGGGCGCCGATGTGATTACCGTTGGGTCCGCATTGGAAGCCCTGGCGCAGGTGGACGATCAAGGCCCTCCCAGTCTCATCATCAGTGACATCGGCATGCCCGATCAGGACGGCTACGAGCTGATCCGGAAGCTTCGTGCTTTGCCAGGTATTGCAGGTCGGATCCCCGCTGTGGCGCTGACCGCGTTGGCCCGTGCCGAGGATCGACGTCGAGCGCTCAACGCCGGCTATCAGACTCACGTCAGCAAGCCGGTCGACCCCGCGGAGCTGGTCGCGGTGGTGGCCGATATCACGGAACGACGGGTCTCTTCGCGATAGAATCGCGCTCCAACTTTCGCTGCACTATATTTTGGGGAGACTGCCTGGGATGCCTCGGTCCTCGTGCTTCGCTTTTGCTGGAACCGCCACGCTTTCCACCATCCTTGCACTGGCCGCGGCCAGCGCAGCCCACGCCGCCACGCCGATCCCGACCGCCCCGACGGTCAGTGCTCGCGCCTACATCGTGATGGATCACTTCAGCGGCCGGATCCTGGCGCAAGATCACGCCGAAGACCGCATGGAGCCGGCGAGCCTGACCAAGCTGATGAGCTCCTACGTCGTCTTCGCGGCCCTGAAGGAAGGCCGGCTGAAGCTGACCGACCCGGTCACCATCAGCGAGCACGCCTGGAAGGCGGAAGGGTCGCGGAGCTTCGTGCAGGTCGGCACGCAGATCCCGGCGGAGGTTCTGATCAAAGGCATGATCGTGCAGTCCGGGAACGATGCAACGATCGCGCTCGGGGAAAAGATCGGCGGCACCGAACCCGGCTTCGCGCAGATGATGAATACCTACGCGAAGCGCTTAGGGATGGCGTCCACCCACTTCGTGAACGCCGACGGGCTGCCCGCCGCCGACCACTACACGACCGCGCATGATATGGCGCGACTCGCGAACGCGCTGATCACGGACTTCCCCCAATACTACTCGTGGTACGGCATCAAGGAGTTCACCTGGAACAACATCAAACAGGAGAACCGCAACGGACTGTTGCTTCGCGACAGCACCGTCGACGGCATGAAGACGGGACACACTGATAGCGCGGGGTACTGCCTCGTTACTTCCGCCAAGCGCGACGCCATGCGACTCGTTTCCGTCGTGATGGGCTCACCGTCGGTCAAGGCGCGCGAGGATGCGAGTGAGGCCCTACTGAACTACGGCTACAACTTCTACGAGACCACCAAGATCAAGGGGCACGAAGTGCTCCTGAAGCCGCGCATCTATAAGGCTTCCGTGGACTCCGCCCAACTCGGCATCGCCAACGACATCTTCGTTACCGTGCCGCGCGGTCAAGCCGCCACGTTGAAGACGACCACGAAGCTCGCGAAGGAACCTCTGATCGCCCCGATCGCGGCCAACCAACCTGTTGGTGACTACACGGTGACCGATGCCAATGGCGATGTCGTCGCCAAGGGTCCGTTGGTTCCCTTCACGGCCGTCCCCGAGGGCGGGCTTTGGACGCGCGCGGTCGACGGGATCAAACTCTGGTTCAATTGATCCGATGGCTGACCCGTTCCCCATCTGTCATCTCAACGGCTCCTTCCAGCCGTTGGCAGATGCGCGCATCTCGCCGATGGACCGGGGCTTTCTGTACTCCGATGGGGTTTACGAACTCATGCCCGTCTACGCGGGCCGGCCATTCAGATTCGAGGCGCACGTCGCGCGCCTGACCCGCAGCTTGAACGAGATCCGTATGGAGGATCCGCACACGAGCGATGAATGGCGGGGGATCATCGCCGAGCTGCTCCGGCAAAACAGCTCGACGGCCGATCAGTACGTCTACTGGCAGGTGACTCGCGGTGCCGACCGCAATCGCACTCATGCGCCCTTGCCGGACATTCCCCGGACCGTGTTCGCATTCTGCGCGCCCCTGCCGGTCACTTCGCCGCAGACCCTCGCCGACGGACTTTCCTGTATCACGGCGTTCGACACCCGGTGGGCCCGCAGAGACATCAAGTCCGTCTCCCTATTGGCCAACGTTCTCCTGCGCCAGCTGTCCGTCGATGCCGGTGCTGCCGAGACCATTCTGCTCGGTGACGGGCAGTTGCTCGAAGCCTCCGCATCCGCAGTTCACGTCGTCGTTCGTGGTGAGTTGCGGACCCCGCCCAACTCCCAACGAATACTCCCGGGTACGACACGCAGCGTGGTCGAGGAGATGGCGAAGCGAGCCGGGATTCCGTTCCGCTCCGTGTCCGTCACCGAAGCGGAGCTTCGCGGCGCACAGGAAATCTGGCTGTCGGCGGCCACGCGGGAGGCACAGCCCGTCACCGTGCTCGACGGGAGGCCTGTCGGGACCGGGAAGCCCGGACCGTATTGGCGGCGGTTGTACGATGAGTTGCAGCGCTACAAGGTCGAGCTGGCGGGCCAGCCCTGGTGAGCGAGACAGAGCTCCTCGAGTTTCCGACCGACTACCCCATCAAGATCGTGGGCCGGCCAAGCGACGAGTTCCGTGCGCGCGTCCATGGCGTGATGGTGCATCACGTCCCCACGCTGGATCCTGACCGCGTCACCGAGCGCCCGAGCGAGAACGGCAAGTACCTTTCGATCTCCTACGTGATCCGGGCCGAGAGCCGTGAACAGATCATCGCCCTCATCACCGAGCTCAAGGCAGTCGAAGGCGTCTTGATGCTCATTTGAAGGTGGGCCGCTCCCCGGGCCGCCTCTTGAGTGCGCTGATTCCCCTCGCTTCTTTGCTGATAAGCAAACGGTAGCGCGGCAACCCGGCTTATAACCGGATTGTTACCGCGCTGATACCCCGCAGGCACTGACGCCTCACCCTCCCGGCCGTTAGCATGCACGTCCTTTTTGTGCATTCCGTCCCACAATAAAACCGCATGTCCATCACTCTCGATCAGGTCACCAAACGGTATCAGGGAATGCCTGTCGTCAACGATGTCTCCCTCGACATCGGCGACGGCGAATTCTTTGTTCTGCTCGGCCCAAGTGGCAGTGGAAAGAGCACGCTCCTCAGGGCGATCGCAGGACTGACCGGTGTAGATCACGGACGCATCGCACTCCACGGTCGCGACGTTACCCATGTATCGGCTCGCTATCGTGACGTCGGACTCGTGTTTCAGAACTACGCGTTGTTCCGCCACATGACGGTGGCCGACAACATCGAGTTCGCCCTCCGCGTACGCCGGATGAGAGCCGCGGACCGGCGCCAGCGACGTCAGGAGCTGCTGCGACTGGTGGCCCTGGAAGGCATGGACAATCGCCTCCCAGCGCAGCTCTCAGGTGGCCAACAACAGCGCGTCGCCGTAGCGCGCGCGCTCGCACACAAGCCCGAAGTACTGCTGCTCGATGAACCCTTCGGCGCCCTCGACGCCAAGATCCGAGAGGAGCTGCGCCGGACCATCCGTCAGGTGCAGCGCGAGCTTGGCATCACAACTGTGTTGGTCACCCACGACCAGGAAGAAGCGTTCGCGATGGCGGACCGAATCGGGGTGATGAACCTCGGCCGCCTGCTTGAGATCGATCAGCCTCACGAGCTGTATACGCGTCCCGCCACCCGTTTCGTCGCGACCTTCCTCGGGGCCGCCAACCTGATCCTGGCTCGCCAGACCCGCGACGGCGTGCGGTTCGGCAAGACCGCGGTCAACACACAAGCGGCGGGCGGATCGCACGGCGGCCGCGAGCATGAAGTGGTCGCGGTCGTGCGGCCCGAAGAGATCGAAATCGGCCCGACACGCGAGTCGCTCAGTTCCAGCTATCTGGCCCACGGCTCGGTTGAAGAAGTCGTCTTCACCGGCGCACTCGAGCGCATGCGCATCCGTCTCGAGGACGGCGCCGACGCGGTCCCTCTTGCCAACAGCAACGGCTCCGGCACAGCCAGACTCGATGTCACCCGCACGCTCCACGAAGAGCGCGCCTTCCAGGTCGCGATCGGCCAATCGGTGGCCGTGGGTGTCCGCCGCGTACACGTTCTTCCGACTCCGCTGTCGAGTTTCACGGCCTGCGCGCGCACCGAGAGCGAAGTCGAGTCACTCAGCCATCAGCAGTTGCTGGTCGAGCTGGCGACACGGATGAAAACCCGCATCTCCGTGCGAGTCGAGCCCCGCTTCGGAGTGTCAGGCGCCGCCTGCGAGGCGTCCGCCGCATTCGCGGGGACCACCGTCATCAAGTCCGAAGCCGAAGTGGCGCAACACGCCGCGTGGCTGTTGCAGCGTGGCGCCGACGAAGTGCTCGTCCTGCCTCAAGGCGCCACCGCTCCACAACGTGTGTTGATTCATTGGGCAGATGAGAATGTACGGCGTGCGACGCTCGCCGTGTCCGCAAGTGTGTTGCGGCATGTCTCGGCCGAGGCCGTGTACGTCGGCATCCTTCCGGATGAGACATCGGAGGCCCAACGCCCCCTGGGGATGCGCCAGTTGCTCGATGCCCGCTCGGAAGCTCAGGCCGTACACGGCCTGGAGATGCGCACCGAACTGCGGTTCGGCGATGTAACCGGGGAGCTCGCGCGCCAACTCGCCGAAACGCCCGGACAGATGTTGATCCTGGGTATCTGCGACATCGAGAAGCTCAGCGAGCGGTTCGGGGCGCTGCTGGCCTCGCCGACCTGCCCGGTGCTGATCGTGCATCGCGATCCGGAGGGAGCGCGAGCGTGAGCCTGCGTCAACCCAACGTGCTGCCGGGGTTCGGACTGACCTTTGGCTTCACGACATTCTTCCTGTGCGCGATCGTTTTGATCCCGCTCGCCGCGTTGGTGTTGGTGACGACGACCAGCACCTGGCACGACTTCCTGCGTGTCGTGTTGAGCGCGCGCGCCATAGGGTCCTACAAACTCTCCTTCGGCGCTTCGTTCCTGGCCGCGAGCATCAACCTGGTGTTCGGCTTCGTCATTGCCTGGACCCTGGTGCGCTACAACTTTCCGGGCCGCAAGCTGATCGACGCCCTGATCGACATGCCGTTCGCGCTGCCGACAGCCGTCTCGGGCATTGCGCTCACCTCGGTGTTCTCGGCGAACGGGCTCATCGGTCAGTACCTGGAGCCCCATGGCATCAAGGTGGCCTATACCTGGATCGGCGTTACCCTGGCGCTGACCCTGATCGGGATGCCGTTCGCCGTGCGCTCGGTCCAACCCGCGCTGCAGGAAGTGCAACGGGACCTCGAAGACGCCGCCGAAACCCTTGGCGCCGGCCGGTTCCACGTTTTCCGCCGGATCATCCTGCCCACCGTCATGCCCGCCCTGCTGACAGGGTTCACTCTGGCGTTCGCGCGGGCGGTCGGAGAATACGGCTCCGTGATCTTCATCGCCGGTAACCTGCCGATGAAGACCGAGATCACCCCACTGCTGATCGTGATGCGGCTCGAGGAGTTCGATTACAAAGGCGCGGCCGCGCTCGGCTTCGTCATGCTGCTGATCTCCTTCATCGCCCTGCTCACCATCAACCTGCTGCAGGCCTGGGGACGGCGGCGCCTGGTCAGGACGGGACGCTGACATGGCAGGGGTAGGCAACATCGCGCTGGAAGAAGAACTCGCCACACGCCCAGGCCGTGACACGCTGACGAGCTCGCTCATCCGCTGGACCTTCATCTCGCTGTCGCTGCTGTTCCTGGCGGCATTGCTGCTGGCACCGCTGGCAACGGTGTTCGTCACGGCCCTGTCCAAGGGCATCAGGCTCTACCTGCAGAGCTTCTCCGACCCCGACACCCTTGCCGCGATCCGGCTGACCCTGACGACCGCACTGATCGTCGTGCCGCTGAACACCATCTTCGGGCTGTCAGCGGCCTGGGCCATTGCCAAGTTCGAATTCAGCGGCAAGAGCTTCCTGATCACCCTCATCGACCTGCCGCTGGCGATCTCGCCCGTGATCTCGGGCATGGTGTACGTCTTCGTGTTCGGCCTGCGCGGCTGGTTCGGGCCGTGGCTGCAGGACCACGACCTCAGCATCATCTTCGCGTGGCCCGGAATCGTTCTCGCCACCATGTTGGTGACTTTCCCCTACGTGGCGCGCGAGCTGATTCCTCTGATGCAGCAGGTCGGCAACGACGAGGAAGAGGCCGCGATCACCCTGGGCGCCGGAGGATGGATGACCTTCTTCCGCGTGACCTTGCCAAAGGTGCGCTGGGGATTGGTGTATGGTGTGATCCTCTGCAACGCCCGCGCGATGGGAGAGTTCGGTGCCGTGTCGGTAGTATCCGGCCATATCACCGGCCAAACGCTGACCATGCCGTTGCGGATCGAAAACCTCTACCACGAGTACAACTTCGTCGGCGCCTTCGCGGTTGCGTCCCTCCTCACGCTGCTCGCGGTGTTGACGCTCATCGTGAAGACCTGGGTGGAGCGAACGGGCTATCACCGGCAGCGCTGATGACGTTATCCGAACGCATCACGTCCCTGTTCGAGCGCCTCCGGGCCGCCTGGCGGGTGTTGGTGCCCGATCCGGGCAAGACCACCCTCGGGTGGTGGCTGGTGGCCATCCAGTTCACCATCGTCCTGATCGTGGGGGGAGGCATCTCCTACTCCGCCATCGGGATGCTGCACGATCAGGCCGACGAGGAAGGCAAGGCCCGCGTACAGCTGGCGAGCGCCACCGCTCGGGAAGACCTGCGCCGAATGGGGGAGGACGTCACCACCTCGCTCAAAGGGCTGGCTGATCGCCCAACGCTTCTACGTCTGCTCTCGGAGGGACGCACCGACGCCGTACCGCCCATGCTCCGCCGTTCCTGCGCCGCCGCGAACATGGATGCCTGCGCCGTCGTCTCGGGCACCCAGGTCATCTCCCAGACGGGGCCGACACTCGACTGGGACTCGGTGGTCACCGCCGGCACCGAGCAAGGGGCGACGTACCTCGCCCTACCCTCCGACATCAAGTCTCCGGTGTTGGGCTCGTTCGTATCTCTGGGCGATCCCGAAGGCACCCGTGTCTATGGCGTGCTGCTGCTGGGCGAGAAGCTCGCCAAGACGCTGGGACAGCATGTCGGCCTGGAAATTCGCCTGGTCAATTACCGTGCTTTCACCGCTGCCTCGGTGGATGACTACACGCGGCTGCATTCAGCAGCTCTAGCCGACGGGCGCTCCGCCGTTCTGCGCATCAACGCGAAGGCGCAATACGCCTCGTGCGTGCCGGTATTCGCATCCACCGGAGAGGCCATCGCGTTGCTGGATGCAACTCTGCCCACCGATACCATCGACAGCTACTCCGGACGCCTGATCCGCAGACTCCTCGTGACTGCACTGGTCCTGGCGGGGCTGGCTGTGCTCGCGGGTGTCATTCTCAGCGAGATCATCGCCGGTCCTGTTAAGGCGCTCACCGAAGCCGCCACGCGACTTGGACAGGGTGATTTCTCGACGTCGATCCCAGTCGGGGGTGCGGCCGAAGTCGGGGCGCTCGCACGCACGATGGAAGACATGCGCCACAACCTGGTCGAGCTCACTGGCGCGCTACGCCGCAGTGAAGGCGAGGCCCAGGCCGTGTTGAGTGGCATCGTCGAAGGTGTCTATGCAGTCGACAAGGGCCGCACGATTCGTTATCTCAACCCGCAGGCCGCGAAGCTCCTCGGCGTCACGGCGGAGAACGCTGTCGGCCGGTTCTGCGGCGACCTGCTCAAGCCCTGCCTGGACGAGAATGGCAAGCGTCCCTGCGAGACGCGCTGCCCAATCGTGCAGGCGCGCTCCGATAGCAGCGCGAAAGCGGTCGAGCGCCTCCAACTGACCGGCGGCGAGCCACGAACCACAGTCATCACCAGCTCGAGCCCGGTCGAAGGACTTCAGGTGCAGGTGATCAGGGACGAGACCGAGCTGGAAGCCGTTCGCCGCGCGCGCGACAGCGTACTTGCCAACATTTCGCATGAGTTCCGCACCCCCCTCGCCGCACAGCTCGCCTCGATCGAGTTGCTCCTCGAGGGAATGGACTCCATGCCGCACGAACAACAGCAGGAGCTCGTGCGCTCCCTCGAGCGCGGCACCCTTCGACTGACCCGTTTGATCGACAATCTGCTGGAAAGCGTTCGCATCGAGTCCGGGCAATTGAGCATCCGCCGCCAGAGTGTCGATCTGCGCGACGTGGTGGAGGACGCCCAGGGCCTGCTCGGCTCCCTGCTCGCCCTGCGCCACCAGACACTCGAGGTCGAGATACCCGAAGACCTGCCGTTCATCGACGGCGATCTGCATCGCCTGACGCAGGTGTTCGTGAATCTCCTGGCCAACGCAAACAAATTCGCACCGGAAGGCACGACCGTCCGCATCGGCGCCGAGTCCCAGGGCAGTGCCGGTACCGAGTCCTCCGGCTTCGGCAGCCCGGGCTCGCGCGATACTGTCGGCCCCCAGGGCCCCCGAGTCGTCGCGTGGGTCGAGGACGAGGGTCCAGGACCTGCTGCCGCCGACACCGAAGCGATCTTTGCGCGCTTCCAACGCGGAGCGGGCGAGGAACCCGAGCCGGGCGGTCTCGGGCTGGGGCTGTGGATCGTCAAGTCCATCATCGACCGCCACTCAGGTACGATTGTCCTGACTCGTACTGCGCAGGGCCGCACCCGCTTCGTCATGACCCTGCCCGCGGAGACTCCTGAATGAAGATCCTGACTGCCGACGACGATCGCGACCTGCGCGAGCTGATTGGATTCACGCTCTCGCAGGCTGGCTATCTCGTGCTCAAGGCAGGTGATGGGGTGGCGGCACTGAAGACGTTCGAGGAGGAGTCCCCGGATCTCGTGGTGCTGGACATCAACATGCCCGGCGCGAGCGGCTTTCAGGTTTGCGAAGCCATTCGGCGTCGCTCCCGCGTTCCGGTGATCATGCTGACCGTGCGGGGCGAGGAAGAGGACCTCGTGCGCGCACTCGAGCTCGGCGCGGACGACTATCTGACGAAGCCGTTCAGCCCGCGCACGCTGCTTGCGCGCATCAAAGCTCTCCTGCGTCGCGCCGGCATGGAGAACTCCGCTCCGTTGGCTGTAGGCCGCGTGACGCTGGACATCGAAGAGCACACCGTTCGCATCGGCGCCTCCGACGTGGTGCGACTCACGAAACTGGAACTGCGGCTGCTGCAAATGCTGCTCGCCAACGCCGGACACACGGTCAGCTCGGACCGTCTGCTGATTCAGGTATGGGGACACCGCAACTCCGGCGATCGCCAACTGCTGAAGCAGCTCGTGCATCGCCTGCGGCAGAAGATCGAGTCCGATCCCGCTGTACCCCAATTGCTCCAGACCGCCTCCGGCGCGGGCTACAAACTCGTCGTCGACTGACTCGCGGCGCCTGGCGTTGCGCCCCCGCGCACGCCTAGCTTGGGCCCTCGCCTGCGACGCGCGAGTGTTACTCCCCGGGTCACAATCTCTCCCCTTCTGTCACCTCGGCTCTACCGGCCTGATACGTCCATTCCGCTAGCCTGATCCGAGGTATCCCGGACAGGAAGCGCCTGTGACCCTCCCAACTCGTACGATCGCCATCGTCGGTGGTGGCTTCAGCGGCACCACCGTTGCCATCAACCTGTTGCGTCAACTCCGGCTCAGCGAGGGTAGTTGCGGCTCGGCCCGCATTGCCTTGATTGAGCGCGCATCCCGGATCGGCCGCGGCATCGCCTACGCCGATCGCAAACATCGATATCTCTTGAACGTGCCAGCAGGCCGGATGTCTGCCAACGCGCGTGAGCCTTTGGAATTTCTGGCCTACGCACGCAATCGCTTTCCCAACGCCACCCCCGACGACTTCCTCCCGAGATCGCTCTACGGTGAGTATCTCGAGGCCTCGCTTCTGACCGCTGAACTCTCGGCGCCCGCTGACATCCGGCTGGACCGTGTGCGGGCCGAAATCTCGGCCGTGGAGAGGATCGAAGGATCGGCCTCTTTCCGCCTGCAATTCAGCGACGGGCGCCTCCTCGTCGCGGATGAAGTGATCCTGGCGCTCGGCCATCCTGACCCGGCAACCCTGCCTGCGTTTCGCGGATTGCGCGAGTCAGCACTCGACCTCGCCGACCCCCGATACTTCGACGATCCCTGGGCGGGAGTCGCGTCCTGTCGTCCTGGCGAGACGGTACTCATCGTCGGCACGGGTTTGACGATGGCGGACGTCGCGACCGCAGCCGCGACTGCTACCGACGGCGACATCGAAATCTACGCGCTGTCGCGGCACGGCCTGCTGCCTCCCACGCAGACGGCGTTTCGTCACAGTCCTTGCCATGGAGACACCAACAGGCTGCTAAACGCCGCATCGCGCTCGGCTCGCGAGCTCATGTCCGTGGTTCGCGAGTTGGCGGCCAACACGGAGGCTCAGGGTGGTGATTGGCGTGAAGCCATCACGTTCGTTCGGAACATAGCCCCCGCGATCTGGGATCATCTGCCCTCTGAAGAGCGTCGGCGATTCCTACGTCACGCACGGACCTACTGGGACATTCATCGGCATCGGCTACCGCAGGAGACGCTGAGTCAAATCGAAGCGCTGCGAGAACGGGGGAAGCTCACGATCGACGCCGGCCGAATCCTGAGCGCCTCCGTGGGTAGGCAGCAACGTGGGACCACGGATGGTGACAGCAAGATTCAAGTGACGTATCGCTCGCGCGGAGGCAAGCCCGCAACTCTTCTTGTCGACCGCGTCATCAACTGCACGGGGCCCGACTACAACCCTCGCCGCTCCCTTGAGCCTCTGGTCCGCTCTCTTCTATCACAACGCTTAGCGAGCCCGGATGAGCTCAACCTCGGTTTCCGCACGGGCGCCCACGGCGCCCTGATCGACTCGCGAGATCGCGAGGTTCCACACCTGTACTACGTGGGCCCACAGCTACGTGCAGACTATTGGGAAGCGACCGCGGCGCAGGAGTTGCGATCGCATGCAGAACGGCTCGCGCGGCATCTTACGACACCGCGCGTATCCAGAGGGCTTTCCTACGCAGGCGGCAAAAACCACGCTTTTTGCCGCCGGAAACGTAGTTGATGTCCGCTAAAGCGCCGCAGGCGACTTTAGCCAATCGACTCAGGGTGCGTAGATCTGATCAAACACCCCGCCTTCTGCGAAGTGATCGTGCTGCGCCTTGGTCCACCCGCCAAGTTCCGCAATCGAGACCAGTTTGATCTTCGGATACTGCACGGCGTACTTGGCGGCCACCTCAGGATCGCGAGGCCGATAGTAGTTGCGCGCGATGATCTCCTGGCCTTCCTTGCTGTAGAGGTGCTTCAGGTATTCCTGCGCGATCTCTCGTGTGTTGCGCCGGAGGACAACCTTGTCCACCACTGCGACCGGGGGCTCCGCGAGAATGCTCAGCGACGGAGTCACGACCTGCAGCTTGTCGCCGCCGGTTTCCTTGATCGCGAGAATCGCCTCGTTTTCCCACGCCAGAAGGACGTCGCCGATGCTGTTCTGCACGAACGTGTTGGTGGAATCACGTGCACCCGCGCCCAGCACCGGGACATTCTTGTACAGCTTGCGAACGAACTCTTTAGCCGTCGCCGCGCTACCTCCTGGCTGACGCTCGGCCCACGCCCACGCGGCCAGGTAGTTCCAACGCGCACCGCCTGAGGTCTTCGGGTTCGGCGTGATCACCTGGATACCCGGCTTGATCAGGTCACCCCAGTCCTTGATGCCCTTGGGGTTGCCCTTGCGGACGAGGAACACGATGGTCGAGGTGTAGGGTGAGCTGTTTTCCGGCAGGAGCGTGGCCCAGTTGATAGGCAACAGCTTGCCTTGTGTCGCCACCGCGTCGATATCCGCCGCCAGCGCGAGGGTCACGACATCCGCCTGCAACCCGTCGATGACCGAACGGGCCTGCTTGCCCGATCCGCCGTGCGACTGGCTGACCTTGACGTCCTGGCCGGTCTTGCCCTTCCAATACTTCGCGAACTCGGCGTTGTAGGCGAGATACAGCTCACGGGTCGGGTCGTATGACACGTTGAGCAGCGTTACCGTTGCTGCGCGAACCGGCGCCGTACCCACGATGGTGGAGAGCGCCACCCCGGCGGCCATCGCTACCAGCGAGCGCAGCAGCCCACGTTTGGAAATCATTCGAGTTCTCCGTTTGGAAAGGAATAGGAAAGGCACGGCGAAAATCCTATGCCGGCGTAGTTACGATGTCAGTCGGCGGCCGGTAACAGAGCGGTTATAACTCAGGGGTGGGGGCCAGAACTTCGCGGCTGCACCACATGCCGGATGGTTAGAACCCCAGCGCCCGCACCCGGTGCGGTACCAGCGTCCTCACGCAAACCCGAGGGCTCGCACCAAGTGACGCTCCAGCGCCGCTGCCGCGTCCTCAACCGTCTTCGGCCCCCCGAGTTCCCCCAGCTGCGTCATCTCGAGCCCGGGGTACCCGCAAGGATTGATTCTTTGAAACGGGCCGAGATCCAGTTTCACGTTGAGGGCCAACCCGTGATAACTCGAGTGCCGGCGGATGCGAATCCCCACACTCGCCAGCTTCCTGCCTGCCACATACACGCCCGGCGCATCACGCCGCGCCTCAGCCACCACGCCGATCTCAGCGACAAGTTCGATGACGCTACGCTCGAGTGCCGTCACGAGGTCCCGAACTCCAAGCCCCGCGCGCCGCAAATCCACGAGCGGGTATACAACCAGCTGTCCAGGCCCGTGGTAGGTCACCTGCCCACCGCGGTCGATCTGTACGACCGGGATGTCCCCGGGCGCCAGCACGTGATCGCGGCTCGCATTCATGCCGAGTGTGAAAACGGGCGGGTGTTCGAGGAACCAGATTTCGTCGGGCGTTTCGGCGGTGCGCGTGTCGGTGAACTGCTGCATTTGCCGCCACGTCGGCTCGTACTCCACTAGGCCGAGGTGCCGAACAACGGGTGGCGGCGCCTTCGTCTCGCGCGGCGCGTCCTCACCCTCGCCGCGAGCGCCAATACCACGCGGCGCGGCCGCCGCCGCCTCGCCCGTCAGCGTCTCGATTGCCGCACTCACGCCTTGTTCTCCAACCCCGCGTTGTTCCGGTTCAGCGCCTGCTCGGCGCGATAACTGGACCGGACCAGCGGCCCCGACACGCACTCGAGAAACCCGCGCTTCAGCGCTGACTCACGATACCGGTTGAACTCTTCCGGCGTCACGAACCGCTCGATCGGCAAGTGATTCGCCGTCGGCCGCAAATACTGGCCCAGCGTGACAATGTCGACGTTGGCGGCACGAAGGTCATCGAGCGTCTGCTCGATCTCCGCGTCCGTCTCGCCGAGCCCGAGCATCAAGCTGCTCTTGGTCAGCACCTTCGGGTTGTGACGCTTTGCATGTTCGAGCACGCGCAGCGTCTGCTCATATCCCGCCCTCGGATCGCGGACGGGATGGGTGAGTCGACGGACCGTCTCGATGTTCTGAGCGAACACTTCGAGTCCGGAATCAACAACTGTCTCGACATCCTTCAGCACGCCCTGGAAATCTGGCGTCAGGGCCTCGACACCAGTTTGGGGACTACGGGCCTTGATCGCCCGAATGCACGCGGCGTAGTGCGCGGCTCCACCGTCAGAGAGGTCATCACGGTTCACTGAGGTGAGCACGATGTAGTTGAGCTTCATCAGCTCAACCGTGCGGGCCGAATTCTCCGGTTCCTCCGGGTCGAGCCAACCTCGAGGATTGCCAGTGTCGACCGCGCAGAACCGGCAGGCGCGCGTGCAAACCGCTCCCATGAGCATGATGGTGGCCGTACCCGCGTTCCAGCACTCGCCGATGTTCGGGCACTTGGCTTCTTCGCAGACCGTCGCCAGCCGGTGTTCCTTGACCAGGGATTTAACGGTCTGGAAGCCCTCGCCGGAGGGCATCTTGGCCCGGAGCCACGATGGCTTCCGTGGGGCGGTCGCGGGCGCGCCGGTCACGGTCACACCTACTGCCTCGCCGCTCCCGGCAATCACGGTCCCGCCGCGCGCCTTGATCCCATCACGGATCGCGGTAAACCCTTGTGAAGTAACGTATTTCTCGCCGCTGCGGATCGTGGCGGGCTCCGCCACCAGCGGGATACCTTTCAGGTCGGACATACCCCCATTGTAAGGGCAATTCCGCCATTCACGAGCGACGTGGATCCGTAGCCGAGGTTCGCGCCGCGCCGGCCCGCAGCGCCTGGCTTACTGGCTTGCGGCCGCCCGGACCCGCTGATCCAGCTCCGCCAACCGGGCCGGCGACCCGACGTCACACCAGTCCCCCGGGTGCAAAAGCCCACGCAGCCGCCCGGCAGCAATCGCCCGTCGCAGCAGCGGCGCCAGCGGAAACTTTCCAGGCGAGCACCCCGCAAAAAACTCCGGGCGGTACACCCCGATGCCCGAATACGTGAGCCGTCCCGTGTCCCGCTCCACGACCAGGTCCCCTTCAAGGGCAAAGTCGCCGCGCACGTGGTGCGCCGGGTTGGGAACGAACACGAGCTGAGCGTCGGCGTCATCTCGTAACTTCAGCGAAGCGAGATCGACATCCGTCCACACATCTCCATTCACGACGAGAAACGGATCCGGGCCCAGTAAAGGAAGCGCCTTGAAAATGCCGCCGCCGGTTTCCAGGGCGACCGGCCCTTCATCGCTGTAAGAGATTCGAACACCGTAGTCCCGGCCATCGCCGAGCGTTTCGCGAATGACCGAGCCGAGCCAGGACAGATTGATGACCACATCGCGTACACCAACACGGGCAAGAGCGTGCAGGTGATAACCGATGAGCGGCTTTCCCGCGATCGGCACCAGCGGTTTCGGCAGCGTGTCGGTGATTGGGCGCAGTCGTTCGCCGCGGCCCGCCGCCAGAACAATGGCCTTCACGCCCGTGCCTCGCGCAGCCGCGGAATGCAACGTGAGTTCACGCCAACACCCGGGCATTCGCGCGCGGCAGCTCGGAAGTAACCTTCTCCTCGAGGAACTCCGACAGCGCCGCCAATTCCGGATAGCGCCTGCAGGTGTCCCTCACATACTCGAACGTCAACGGGAGGTCCCGCAGATATCCGGACTTGCCGTCGCGGTACCAAAGCCTGGCGAAAATCCCCAGAACCTTGAGGTGCCTTTGCACACCGATGAGATCGAACCAACGCAGGAACTCCGTTTCACTGCTGCCGACAGGACCGCCCGCGGAGCCGAGCAGCCGGCGATAGCCACTCACCCAGCGCTCGACACGCTCGCGAGGCCACCAGATATAACAATCCTTCAGCAGCGAGACCAGGTCGTAGCCGATCGGGCCTCGCAGCGCGTCCTGGAAATCGATGACCCCCGGATTGCGCTCCGGCGTGACCATGAGATTGCGGGAGTGGTAGTCCCGATGGACGAACACCAGCGGCTGCGCCAGGGCTTCCGTCATCAGAAACTCGAATGTGCTCTCGAGCGTCGCTGACTGCGACGCCGTGAGATCGAGCCCGAGGTGGCGCTTGCAGAACCACTCCGGCATGAGCGCGAGCTCGCGAGTCAGTGCAGCGCGATCGTACGGCGGCAGTTCGCTCGAGACCCCCTGACCCCGAACCTGCACATCAGCCAGCACCCCAAGCGCATCCCCATACAACCCATCCGGCTCATCACCGGCATTGAGCCGAGCGAGGTACTGAGTAGTCCCCAGATCCTCGAGCAGAAGCAGTCCGCGCCCGATATCGGCTTCGTGCACGTGCGGGACATGGACGCCGACGGATTCGAGGAGTCCGGATACTTTGAGGTACGGACGGACGTCCTCCTTGTCGGGAGGCGCGTCCATCACGATGAGCGTCGCGGCACTTCCGGGCTTCTTCCCGGAATGCGTCCCGGTCGGCAGCCAGGCGCGGAAATAGCGCCTGAAGCTGGCGTCACTGGAAGCGGGTTCGATGCGTTCGGGTCCGAGCCCGAGGTCGCGCGACATCCATTCGTGAATCAGCGCGAGTCGCGCGTCAGGATTTTGCATTGGCGAACGTACGGTTTTCGACCCGCGGCGCGGTGGCGCCCGATTATAATGCCGCCCCTCATGCCTCGATCACGCCCAGTTCTCATCTCAGTCGTGTCCCTCGGCGCCGTAGCGCCAAGTGTCTGGGCCGATGATCTGCCCTCGTGCGGCGCCCTGCCAGGCAGCACGTTGGTGGCGCTGAATTCCCCCGCTGCGCCCGCGAACCTGCCCCTCCTGGCTGCCGCTGCACCACCGAGTCCGCCCACCGCGCCGGGCGCCACTCCAAGCGCGACAGCGCCGGCGCGTCCGAGGTCCGAAAGTCGCAGCTTCAAGGAACAGGGGATCGATGCCGACAGCGATACTCTGACCTTCAGCCTCGACGGCGACGCCATCTTCAAGGGCAACGTGGTCGTCAAGCAGGGCGATCGCACCATCAAGGCGGACGAGCTCGACTACAACCGCAAGACCGGTGCGATCAAGACTCAGGGTCACATCGACTACATCGACTCTCTCATTCACGTCACCGGAAGCGGGGGCGACTACTCCCCGGAGGGTGGAGCAGAGTTCAAGGACGCTCAATTCGAGTTGCGACAGCGCTCGGCCCGCGGCTCGGCCGACACGATGCAACTCACACCCGAGGGCATCATCAACCTCAACGGGGTGCGTTTCACTACGTGCCCGGCGTCCGATCAATCCTGGCAGCTGCGCGCAACCAACATCTCGCTCGACACCCGTGCGCGGGTCGGTACCGGACACGACGCGCGCATCGACCTGGGCGACGTGCCGATCATGTACCTCCCCTGGCTGTCCTTTCCGTTGGGCAACGAGCGCAAGAGCGGCTTTCTGTTTCCGAGCCTGGGGCAGAGCTCCCGCAGTGGCGCGCAGCTTTCCGTCCCGTACTACTGGAATATCGCTCCCAACGCCGACTTCACGTTCGAGCCCGACTACTACTCGCGCCGGGGCGTGGATGTCGGCGGCGATCTGCGTTGGATGACGCAGAGCGAGCACAGCGAGCTCACCTGGAACTATCTGCCGGACGATAGCGTCTACGGGAACTCCCGCAGCCGCGTCAGGTTCCAGAACACGACGGAACTGCCCGGGAACTTCAGGTTCTCCGTCGACGCAACCAACCTGAGCGACAGCCAGTACTTCGAGGACTTCGCCCAAAGTCCCGAGGGCACCAGCACCGCCTTCGTCGAGCGTCGCGCGACGCTTTCGTACCGTGACGAGCACTGGCGCGTCGACGCCGAAGCGCAGCAATACCAGACAATCGACAGCACACTGGCGACCACCGATCGCCCGTATGCGCGGGCGCCTTGGGTTTCGGCCAGCGCCGATTACGGCTTCGGCCCGGATCAGCTGGTGAGATACGGGTTCGAGTCCGAGGTCGTGAATTTCGAGCGCTCGACGGGAATCACTGGCTGGCGCGCGGACCTGATGCCCTCCGCATCGCTCAACGTCGACGGGCCTGGATATTTCGTGCGGCCCGCCGTCGCATGGCGCGGCACGCAATATCAGCTCGACGACGTGCCCCTCGGTCAGGACAAATCGCCCTCGCGCACGCTGCCGATCGCGAGCTTCGATACGGGCCTGTTTTTCGAACGCGACCCCGACTCCCGCGGACACAAGATCACACTCGAGCCGCGCCTGCTGTACCTGTACGTGCCCTATCGCCAACAGGACAACCTGCCGGTCTTCGACACCGCACTGCCCGATTTGAACCTGGTGGAGCTGTTCCGCACGAACCGCTACGTCGGCGCCGACCGCATGGGCGACGCCAACCAGGTGAGCATGGGGGTCACGAGCCGGTGGCTCGACGCGCAGGACGGCAGGCAGTTCGTCTCCGCAACCCTTGGCCAGACCTACTATTTCCAGACCCCGCGGGTCACCCTGCCGGGCGAGCCGCCGCCGACCTCGAATAAATCCGACCTGGTCGGCCAGCTCACCCTCTCGGCCTTCAAGAACTGGAACGCCGAGCTCGGCCTGCAGTGGGACCCGACGAACTCTCAGACCCAGCGCGAGGAGGTCAGCGTCCAGTACCGCCCCTCCGGGGAGCAGGTGGTGAACCTCGCCTACCGCTACCAGCGGGATCTGCTCGAGCAGGCCGACATTTCGGCCGTATGGCCGATCAACCAGCACTGGAACGTCTTCGCCCGCGGGGTCTACTCCCTCAAGGACAGCGAGGCCATCGAGCGTTTCGCCGGCCTCGAGTACAAGGCTTCCTGCTGGAAGGTGCGCTTCCTGGCCCGGCGCTTCGTCGCCAGCCGCCCCGTGGGCACGAACGCCACCGGGCAGCAGGACACCGGCTTCTTTCTGCAGCTGGAACTCACCGGACTTGCCAGTGTCGGATCAGCGGCGGATGCTTTCCTGACCGAGGCCATCCGGGGGTATTCTCGCCCCACGGAACCCGGATTAAGCAAAACGGCAGGTCTTTGAAGGCCTCCAGACTCTCGAGGATTGTTTTCATGCGGCGGATTTCCCTTCTGGCGGCCCCTCTGGCGTTCCTGGCCTTTCACGGTGCGGCCCTCGCACAGACCCGCGAACTGGCGACCAAGGGCCAGCTCCTGGACCGCATCGCCGCGGTCGTCAACGACGGCGTGGTGCTCAACAGCGACCTCGACGAGCAGATCGCCGTCGTCACCCAGCGGATGCGCGAGCAAAAGCTCGAGCTGCCTCCCCAGAACGTCCTGCGCCAGCAGGTCCTCGAGCGCCTGGTCATCCAGGAAGTTCAGGTCCAGCAGGCGGAACATGCCGGGGTGAAGGTGTCGGATGAGAACCTGAACAGCGCCCTGACGGACGTTGCCCAGCGCAACAACATTCCGCTGCAGCGGCTTCCCGAGGTGCTCGCGCAACAGGGGGTCGACTACACCGCGTACCGCCAGGACATGCGCAAGGAACTGCAGCTCGGCATTCTGCGCCAGCACGAAGTCCTGCAGAAGATCAGCGTGACGCCGAAGGAGGTCGATACCTTCCTCGAGCGGCAATCGAAGCTGCCGAACGAACACGCCGAATACAACGTCTCGCACATTCTGATCGCGGTGGGCCAGACCGCGACGCCCGAACAGCTCGATGCGGCCGCCAAGAAGGCGCAGGACGTCTACCAACGTGCCAAGGCCGGCGAGGATTTCGGCAAGCTCGCGGTCGCCAACTCGAACAGCCAGACAGCCCTCGAAGGCGGAGCCCTCGGTTGGCGCAAGGGGGCGGAGCTGCCGACCTTCCTGACCGACCTGGTCGTCAAGCTCAAGGCCGGCGAGGTCAGCGAGCCGCTGCGCACGCCCACAGGCTTTCACATCATTCGCCTGAACGAAGTTCGCGACGAGAAGCCGAAAGCCGTCGTCGATCAGGTGCACGCCCGCATGGTTCTGATGAAGACCAACGAGCTCGCGGACGATGCGACGGTGAAGCAGAAGCTCGAGAAGATTCGCGAGCGCATCCTCAAGGGTGAGGACTTTGCCGGACTTGCGAAGGTGACCTCCGAAGACGCGGCGTCCGCCTCCCAGGGCGGAGACCTCGGTTGGTTCGGGGCCGGCACCTACACCCCCGAGTTCGAAGCGGTGCTGGGGGGTCTGAAGGAGAACGAGATCAGCCAGCCCTTCCATACTCAGTACGGCTGGCACATCGTGCAGATGCTGGGTCATCGCAGCTACGACAACACCGAAGAGGTTCGTCGTCGTGACGCCACCGACTCGATCCGTAACAGCAAGGCCGACGAAGCCACTGAGCTGTGGCTGCGCAAGCTTCGCGACGAGGCGTACGTCGAGTACAAGTCGTAACGGCGCAGCTGCGCGCCCGATTCGATCATGACTGCGCGCATCGCCCTGACCTCCGGGGAGCCTGCCGGCATTGGCCCGGACGTGTGCTTGGGCATCGCCCAGCGTGATTGGCCCTGCGAGTTGGTTTGCGTGGCCGATCGCGAGTTGCTGTCGAGCCGGGCCCGACAGTTGGGGCTGGACGTCGGGTTGCGACCCTACACGATCGGCACTCCGCAACCTCACGAGCGCGGCACGCTGGTTGTCGACCATCGGCCATTGGTCGTGCCGGCCCAGGCCGGCCGGCTCGATGCGAGGAACGCACGCTACGTCCTCGACCTTCTCGATCGTGCCATCGACGGTGCTCGATCGAACGAGTTTGCGGCGATGGTTACCGCCCCGGTGCACAAGGGCGTCATCAACGATGCAGGCGTCCCTTTCACTGGCCACACCGAATATCTCGCCGAACGCACGAACGTCCCACTACCCGTGATGATGTTGGCTTCCGGGGCTCTGCGTGTTGCCTTGGCGACGACACATCTCCCGCTGAAGGACGTGAGCTCCGCCATTACGGTCCGCTCTCTTCTGGATGTCGCGACGATACTCGACGGTGCGCTCAAGCGCGGGTGGGGCATCACCGCTCCGCGCATCGCTGTCTGCGGGCTCAACCCGCATGCGGGCGAGGGCGGGCATCTGGGTGATGAGGAAATTCGGGTCATTGCGCCCGCGATTTCCAAAATGCAGCAGTCCGGAATTCGCGCCAGCGGCCCCCATCCGGCCGACACCGTGTTTGTTCCGGGCATCCTGGCCGGCTACGACGCCGTTCTGGCGATGTATCACGACCAGGGACTGCCGGTCATCAAGCACGCGGGATTCGACAAGGCGGTCAACGTCACCCTCGGACTCCCGATCATTCGCACCTCGGTGGACCACGGCACGGCGCTCGAACTGGCCGGCTCGGGTCGGGCGGACGCAAACAGCCTGGCTTGCGCCATCGAGATGGCTCTTGAAATGATCCCCGAGACACGGGAGACCGCCACCCGGAGCGCATCGAGCCGCCTCTCGTGAGCGCCATGGACCGTCCGCCCCGTCGCAAGCGATTCGGTCAGCACTTCCTGCACGACCCCGCGATCCTCGACCGCATCGTCGCCGCCCTCGATCCGAAGCCTACGGACCACCTGGTCGAGATCGGCCCCGGCCGTGGCGCACTGACACGCTTGCTCATGAATCGGGCTGCAAGCCTCGATGCGATCGAGATCGATCGGGACCTGGCCGCGCTGATCGACTCCGAAATGGGCCATCCGGAAGGCTTCACGCTGCACGAGGCCGATGCGCTCGAGTTCGATTTCGATGCGCTCGCGAAAGCGCGTGGCAGCCGGCTGAGGATCGTCGGAAATCTGCCCTACAACATTTCGACGCCGCTGCTGTTCCATCTGCTCGACTACGCAGCGAGCATCGAAGACCTGCACATCATGCTGCAGCGGGAGGTCGCCGAACGCATCGCGGCGGGCCCGGGAGACTCCGCGTACGGGCGCCTGTCGATCATGCTCGCCCCCTGGGTGAGCGTCGACTGGCTGCTGGACGTCGGGCCCGGCGCGTTTCAACCCCCGCCTCGGGTCTGGTCGGCCGTCATCCGCCTCACCGTGCGGCCCCAGCCGACCTTTCAAGTAAGCCCGCGCTTCGCGCAGGTGGTCTCGACGGCCTTCGCGCATCGACGCAAGACGCTGCGCAATGCGCTGCGCGAGCTGCTTTCGCTGGAACAGATTCAATCCTGCCACGTCGATCCCGGCGCCCGTCCGGAAACGCTACCGCCGGAAGCGTTCAATGCTCTGGCGGTGACTCTCGATGCTCTGCCCGCCGAGCCTGACCTGAGTTAGGCTAGGTAGCCGGCAAAAAAAGACCGAGGCTCCTATGGCGCTTTATCGACGCATTCTCGTTGTGGTCGATTTGACCGAAGACAGCGAGTACATCGCCGGCCGCGGCCAGACTCTCGCCGCCGCGACCGGAGCGGAGCTCCACCTGCTGCACGTCGTGGAGTTCGTTCCGGTGGAGCCGATGGGCGAGACTTTGATGCCTGCCGTGCAGATGGAAAGCGAACTACTGGAGCGCGCGACCACGCGGCTCACCGCTCTCGCGACCAAGCTCGGCATCCCTGCAGCCAACTCGAAGGTCGAGGCGGGAAATGTCAAATCCGAGATCCTGCGGGCGGCTCGCGCGCGGGGCGCCGACCTCATCGTAATGGGCAGTCGCGAGCGCCATGGGCTGTCCATTCTGGTCAACTTTACGGAAGACACCGTACTGCACGCGGCACCCTGCGACGTCCTGGCCGTTCGGGTTGGGCGCGCCTGAGATTTTCCTTCGGCCGCGAAGGTCGCTCCCTACCGTAGAATCGGCGCCATGGAAGTAACGCACAAGATCAGCGTGGATGTCGAAACCGGCTACCGGGACGACCAGTCCGACCCGAAGCAGGATCGCTACGTCTTCTCGTACACCATCACCATTCGCAACGATGGTCAGATGCCGGCGCGACTGCTCACCCGACACTGGTTGATCACCGATGCCAACGGCAAGGTGCAGGAAGTTCGGGGTGATGGGGTCGTGGGCGAACAGCCCTACCTCAAGCCGGGGCAGGGATTCCGCTACTCGAGCGCTGCCGTCATCGAGACCCCGGTCGGAGCGATGCAGGGCAGCTACCAGATGGTGGGTGACGACGGCACTCAGTTCGATGCACCGATTGCTCCCTTCCGGCTCGCGATGCCGGGAATCCTGCAGTGACACGCTATGCTATCGGCGACGTGCAGGGGTGCTATGAAGAGCTGCGAACACTCCTCGCGAAGCTGAAGTTCTCACCCGACCGCGACCAACTCTGGTTCGTCGGCGATCTCGTCAACCGCGGCCCGCGGTCTGCCGAAGTGCTGCGCTATGTACGTTCCCTTGGCGACAACGCGATCGTCGTTCTCGGCAATCACGATCTGCACCTGCTCGCCGTGGCCCATGGATGCCGCAAGAGGAAGAAGTCCGACACTCTGGAGGAGGTGCTCGACGGCAAGGATCGCGAGTCGCTGCTCGAGTGGCTGATCACCCGGCCGCTGGTTCATTTCGATGCGTCGCGTCGCGACCTGATGGTTCACGCAGGCCTGCTACCTCAGTGGCATGCACAGACGGCCGTGACGCTCGGACGGGAAGTTGAGGCGGCACTACGGGCCAACCCGATCGGTGTGTTCGAATACATGTACGGCGACGAGCCGGACCGTTGGAGCAACGATCTCGAGGGCACCGACCGGCTGCGGTTCGCGATCAATGTGCTCACCCGACTTCGGGTCTGCACGAGCGACGGCATCATCGACCTGAAGATGAAGGGCAAGCCTCAGGTGTCAGGCGGTCCTTTCCAACCCTGGTTCGACATACAACACCGACTCTCGCGCGACGTGCGCGTGATCTTCGGCCACTGGTCCGCGCTGGGGCTGGTCATCAAGCCCGGGATCGTCGGCCTCGACAGCGGCTGCGTGTGGGGCGGGGCGTTGACGGCATTCGATCTCGACTCGGAACGCCCGCCGATCTCGTTGCCCTGCGGCGGCTATCAGTCTATTGAGGCTGAGTAGCCGGCTCCCACTTGACCTCGAGCTGCGGGGTTTTGGTCGTATACACGTACGGCGACAACTCGAGGTCGACGGGCTTGTTCCCCTGCGCCGTGATGGGAATCAGCATCCGCTGCTCCCCGCGAACCGTGAGGATGCCGAACTGCCCCGGCATCACCCTGAACGCCACCCGCACCGGCCAAGTGGTTCCTTCACGCGGCTTCATGACCAGGCTGCCCGTGCCGCTCAACCCCTGCAGGTCCACCACCAGCGTATTGCGCTTCCAGTACTGCGATACAGACGCCGGCCCGCCCCCCTCACCTGTGGTGATCGTCAGTTCGTTGACCGGGGTCGGTGGTGGAGGAGGCTTACGATGCCACGGCAGGTGACCGCAGCCGGACACGAAGACCAGCAGGCCCAGGAGGAGGCCCATTCCCAGCCCGGCCAGGCTCGCCCCTGGGGCCCGCCCGCCGGCCCGTAGACCGGCCCCCGCCTTCACACGATTCGCCAGGTTCATGATCAACGGTCTCCTCCCGCGAGGCCTTGACGATCGAGTAGTACCATAAGGCCTTCAGCAAAGGACACCATGGTCATGCAATCCCCGCTCGCGTTCAACCTGCAACGCTGGATCGACGACAACCGTCACCTTCTCCAGCCGCCCGTTGGCAATAAGTGTCTATTTGGCGACGGTGACTTCATCATCATGATCGTGGGGGGTCCTAACGCGCGTAAGGACTATCACGTCGACCCGGGTGATGAGTTCTTCTATCAGCTCGAAGGTGACATGGTCCTGAAGACCCTGCAGGACGGGCGGCCCGTCGACCTGCCCATCCGCCAGGGCGAGATCCTGATGCTGCCGGCCCACGTGCCGCATTCGCCCCAACGTCGAGCCAACACGGTCGGCCTGGTGGTGGAGCGCCGCCGCCGGCCCGGGGAGCGCGACGGCTTTCAGTGGTTCTGCGAAAACTGTAACCACCTGCTGTACGAGGAGTCCTTCGAGCTGACCCGCATCGAGACTCAGTTCCCGCCCATTTTCGAGCGTTTCTTCGCCAATCGCGAGCTGCGCACCTGCAAGCAGTGCGGCACCGTCATGGAGCGTAGCGGTTGAAGACGACTGTCGACACCGGGGGCGGTCCCGTCCTGATGACTGTCAGCATCGGGGCCCCCCCCCTCCTGACAACCGTGGACATCGGCGGCCGCCCCGTCCGGGTCGACCTCGCCGCCCCGTTCAGCCTCGCGCTCGAATTGGACTTCGCGCTCGCGCAACCCCAACATTTTGGGGCGCCCCCGGCGACCGCCCGTCCCTATGCCGTCGAGGGCTTCAGTGGTTCGGTCGCTACCGGGGCCAGCTGTAACTGCAGTGTCGTCAGTCTCATCCCGCACTGCAACGGAACCCACACCGAGGGTGTCGGGCATCTGACCCGCGAGCCGTTCGATGCGTACCGATTGGCGCCGCCGGGTCCGATTCCCGCCGTGTTGGTTTCAGTCGAGGCGGTGCCGGCCTCCGATGCGCTCGCGACAGAGGAAACGACCGACCCAACACCCCATGCCGCTGACACCCTCATCACACGGCAATCCCTCGAACGCGCCTGGCCTCTGGATACGGCCTGGCAGCCCCAGGCCTTGGTCATCCGCACTGGATACAGCGTCCGGCCCGCAACTCCGAGCGACCCGAGTCGCAAAGGTTCGCCCCCTTATCTGACCCGACCGGCGGCGGCGCTGCTGGTGGAGCGGAACATCGACCATCTCATCATCGATCTGCCGTCGCTGGACCGCGACCATGACCAGGGACGCCTCACCGCCCACAGAACCTTTTTCGGTCTTCCCGCCGGCACCCACTCACTCGCAGAGGCCAGGCGGCGAAACGCCACCGTGACTGAACTCGCTGCCATTCCGGCGCACATCGCTGACGGGCGCTATCTGCTGTCGATCCAGGTTCCCGCGTGGCGGGGCGATGCCGTCCCGAGCCGGCCTCTGTTGTATCCTCTGATCACCCCATGAACCACGAACCGACGCTCGACTACGCCCGTCGCCGCGACGAGGCCGACCCGTTGCGATCGTTCCGCGAGCGATTCTCTCTTCCTCGCGGCACCCACGGCGAGCCCCTGATCTACCTGTGTGGGCACTCCCTTGGCCTGCTTCCGCTGGAAGCCCGCAAGATCGTCAACGAGGAGTTGGATGACTGGGGACAGTTGGGTGTCCTTGGCCACGAAGGCGCGCGTCGTCCCTGGATTCCATACCACGAGAATCTGACATCGGAACTGGCACACCTGGCCGGCACGAAGCCCGGCGAAGTGATCGCCATGAACTCTCTGACCGTCAACCTGCAGTTGATGCTGTCGAGCTTCTATCGGCCGCACGGCTCTCGGAATCGCATTCTCATCGAAGCCGGCGCGTTCTCTTCAGATCGACACGCCGTGGCCTCCCACCTGCTCTGGCACGGGCTCGACCCCAATGAAGCGTTGATCGAGCTGACTCCGCGTCTCGGCGCAGACCTGATCTCCGAGGCGCAAATCGAGGCTGTTCTGCGCGATCACGGGACCCAGATCGCGCTGGTGTTGTGGCCCGGCGTGCAGTTCAGAACCGGCCAGGCATTCGACCTGGCTCGTATCGCGCGGGCGACGAAGGCCGCGGGGGCCGTGATCGGATTCGACCTGGCGCATTCGATAGGCAACATGCCTCTGTCGTTGCACGCGGACGATGCCGACTTCGCCGTGTGGTGCGGATACAAGTATCTGAACGGCGGCCCGGGCGCCATCGGCGGCTGCTTCGTTCACGAGCGACACGGAGCGCCTGCAACCACGCCCTCGCCCACGGGTAGCTCGCCCCCCTCCCATACGCGTCGGTTGGCGGGGTGGTGGGGTCACGACCCCGCCACGCGTTTCAAGATGGAGCCGCACTTCGAAGCGCAGCCGGGCGCGGCGGGCTTTCAGCTCAGCAATCCCTCGATCCTTGCCGCGGCGCCCCTGCTCGCATCGCTGCAAATCTTCGCGGAGGCGCGCCTCGAACGGCTGCGAGAGAAGTCTGTGGCCCTCACCGGATTCCTCGAATCCCTGCTGAGTCGACTTACACCCCACGCGCAGTTGATCACCCCAACAGACCCCAACGGGCGCGGCTCCCAGCTCTCCATCCGCATCACCGGCTCACCGAATCGTGGAAGACGCGTGTTTGAGCTACTGAGCGAGCGCGGCGTCGTGTGTGACTGGCGGGAGCCGGACGTCATTAGAGTTGCACCGGTGCCGCTGTACAACCGCTTCGAAGATGTCTTCCGCTTCGGGGACCACCTCGACAAGGCGCTCAGCGAGATTCCGTGAAACCGACGTCGGATACGCCGATCAACATCGTCGGCGCCGGGCTGGCCGGAGCGCTGCTTGCCGTACTCCTGGCCCGCCGTGGATTTACCGTGCGCGTCTTCGAGCGCCGGCCCGATCCCCGTCGGTCGGCGGCCGAACGGGGCAGATCCATCAACCTTGCGCTCGCGGCGCGCGGCATCGCTGCACTCGAGCGCGCCGGTGTCATGGACCGAGTACGGCCCCTGCTGATCCCCATGCGCGGCCGAATGGTTCATGATCGAGCCGGCACGACCGCACTGCTCCCCTACGGTCAGCGCAGCGAGGAAGTGATCTATTCGGTGGGTCGCGCGTTGCTCAACAAGGTCCTGATCGAAGAGGCCGCCCGCCACTCCACCGTGAGTGTTCGATTCGATCAGGCTTGCATCGGAGTAGATCCGAGCCGCAACACATTGCGCTTTCGCGATATTGGCGCCGCGTCGGCAGGCAGCCTGCCCCACGCGTCTGAGTATGACGTACCCCTCGGCCCTACCATCGCCACGGACGGTGCCGGGTCGGTGATCCGCTCCTCGCTGGCCTCCAGCGGGCACCTCTGTGTGCAAGAGGAATTCCTCGACCACGACTACAAAGAACTCACCCTACCGGCGATCAGCGGCCGCCCAGCCCTCGATGGCAACGCGCTGCACATCTGGCCCCGCGGTGGCTTCATGCTCATCGCGCTCCCCAACACCGATAACAGCTTCACCGCCACGCTGTTTCTGGCACGCCGTGGCGCGAACAGCTTCGACTCCGACGTCGTTTCCCTGTTCGAACGAGAATTTCCCGACACGCTCCCCCTGATTCCCAACCTGATCGCCGAGCTACGGGACCATCCCCGGGGCACGCTCGGCACCGTCCACACCGCCCCGTTTCACGTCGGAAACAAGGTCCTGCTGCTGGGAGATGCCGCGCACGCAATCGTGCCGTTCCACGGGCAAGGAATGAACGCTGCCTTTGAGGATTGCGCCGCCCTGGACGCTCTTCTCGATCAAAACGCCGACTGGGGTGTTCTGTTCGCACAGTTCAGTTGCCACCGTCGCCCCAACACCGAAGCGATCGCGCAGATGGCGCTCGAAAACTACACCGAAATGCGCGACACGGTCCTGGACCCGAAGTTCGCTCGCCAGAAAAGCGTCGCGTTGGAGCTGGAACGGCGTTTTCCGCGTCGCTTCATTCCCCGCTACGCCATGGTGATGTTCCACCCTGAAATCCCGTATAGCGAGGCGCTGCGGCGCGGGAGCATTCAGGCCGAAATCCTGGACCACCTCGATGGGCAGCGCGGCAGCGACGGCAAGGTCGACCTGACGCTGGCCGAGATGCTCATCACTCAGCGATTGTCGGACCTGGCAGCTCCGTAACTGGGCGAGGCTCTACTTCTCGCGGCGGTCCAGTCGCAGGAACGTCATCGGGTACTGATTGCGCTCGTCGGCGGGATGAGTTCCCAACACGGTCTCCTCCCACTCGCTCAGATCAAACTCCGGAAACTGGGTGTCGCCTTCGACCTCCGCCTCCACCCACGTGAGGTAGAGGATGCGCGCTTGCGGTAACGCCATGCGAAACACGTCCGCTCCACCGATCACCGCGAGCTCCGGTGCGCGATGCGAACGCTTGATCGCCTCATCCAATGAACCTACGACGACGACCGCAGCGCCCTGGGCATCCCAGCTGCGGTCGCGGGTCATGACGAGGTTGGCGCGTCCGGGCAGCGGCTTGCCGATCGACTCGTAGGTCCTGCGACCCATCAGGATGGGTTTGCCCATCGTCACCGCTTTGAAGCGCTTGAGATCTTCCGAGAGCCGCCAGGGAAGGCCGTTCTCGCGGCCGATGACGCGATTGCGCGCCATCGCCACGACCAGTGAGAGAAAGGGTACGTCTGCCATCCGCTAATTATGGCATTGAGGCTGCACAGCGCAGCAGGCCGATTCGTGCGCTTACTGCCCGGTGCTGACGGCCTGCAAGGCTCGCAGCGCGTCCACGAACCCGTACCCCGAGTCGTAGCTGAAGGGCTTGGGCGACGACAACAGCGGATCGGCGATCGTTGTCATCCTGACCGGCTGCGGCCCGAGGCTGCCGCCCTCGTTTCGCAAACGAACGTCGCTCGCGGTCTGACGCAACACCGTATAGACCCCCTCGGGCGTCAGAGGCCGCGGCAAAGGGTTGCGGCGACGGGACGCAATGTCCCGATTCCGCCGGTCGATCAACAAAGCCGCCACCGCCGCGACGTGCGGCGCAGCCGCGGAAGTGCCGAAGAAATTGGGAAACGAATCGTCCTCGGTACTGCCTGGAACGTCGAACCCCAAGGGCGTCTGGAAGAAACTCGTATTGCCGCCATCGGGACCGATGAGGGCCGGCTTCGTTCGCACCTCAGCAGCGGCGAGCGGCTGCCCGCCGCGATCGAACAGCACAGGAGTGCCGCCAGCGGAGGAGAAGCTATCCAGGCACGCAGGCACGCAACTCGGACGCAGTGGGCTATTCCACGCACGCGTCTGATACCACGCGGATGCACCCACCGCCTCGGCTCCCGCGGCGTTGGGATGCCCGACGATGCTTGCGCTGCCCGTGTCGTATTCGTCGACCGCCAGCGGGGCCGAGCCCAGGTCATACCAGACGTACTTGATGAGTCCCGGCATCGGGCCGGCGACCCACTCGATTCCCAATCGAACATGAATTTCATGATCGGACAGATTCACGATCACGGACAACTCGACGGCATCCCCGCCGATGTTATTGGTGATCCCGGGATGCTGGCAGATGACCTGCGCCGGATCCTCCGTGCAAGGCTCGATCGGTGTCCCGTCCGCGTCGTAGAAAATCGCATCGACGTCACTCTGCGAGCCGCGCACGCCGTTGGCCGAGAACGACGGCTGATCCCAATTCAGCGCCAACAGGGTGATCGCCCCGGCGGGTACGGTCATTCTCTGCAGGTCCGCGCCGGCCGACCCCGTGTTGAAATCGTGCCGCGTGCCGGCAAGTCCCTTGTGCCCGGAGGACCGGAACTTCGCCTGATAGGACTGATGGGCCTCATTGCCCGCAGCGGAGAAGTACGCAACCCCTCGAGCCACCACGTCATCGATCGCCTGCGCAACCACACCGTCCTCGAACATCGGCTCGTCGAAATAACCCACGTCATCAACGATGACTTTGGCTCCATCGTTGGCGAGCGCGGTGATTCCCGCAGCGAAATCCTCTTCTGCCGTGACCGC
Organism: Steroidobacteraceae bacterium; assembly: GCA_036499585.1. Classification (GTDB taxonomy): domain Bacteria; phylum Pseudomonadota; class Gammaproteobacteria; order Steroidobacterales; family Steroidobacteraceae; genus 13-2-20CM-66-19. The sequence continues at coordinate 156,753 of DASYDM010000017.1, read as the reverse complement.
GGTGTTGAAGGAGATCGAGGCGCCGGGAGCCACGTCATGCACGATCTGACTCATCGCGCGACCTTCATCCGTGCACTCGGCATCCGGCGCCGTGTGAAGCTCCTGAAGGACCCGCACCCCGAGCGGCAGGTCTGCGTTCACGAAGTCCTGTCCGGCGCGAGTGAAGTTCTGCCCGGCAGCAAAGGGCCCGGCTGCACAGTCGAAGCTGTCAGAGAGGATGCCGACCGTGACACCGGTACCGTCGACGTTGAATTGCGTCCGTGCCAGGTCGCTTCGCATCGACTTGTCGCCCTGCGTGGTCGTAAGTCCCGCACGGGTCGCAGCCATCGCCGGCTTCACGAATCGCAGGCCCGGCGTTGCGGCTACGTCGCTGAGCGCAGTCACCGGAATGCGCCCCGTCACCGCATGCTCATAGGCCTTGGCGTCCAGCAGGCCTTTGGCAATCAGCTGGCTCAGCAGGCTCTTGGGGTCATCCCCGTACGCGCTGATGCGGACGTAACCGCCCTCAGTCCGCAGGGGTGGGAGCTTGCGCCGCAGCGTGCCTTCGCGGGCTGACGGTTGGGCCGTACGCGACTGACTCAGGCCGATGAGCGGGGCTCCGAGACGGGCCTCCGACCCGGACTTGGCTTGGGAGAGCAGACGGCCGAGCGCCACGGTCGCGCGATCGGCGCCCGCTGTTTTGGTCGCAGCCTGAGCTGTAGCCGTCAGCCCGTGCAGGCTGCAGGACGCCAGAATCAGCGCCGCCACGGCGACCCACCTGTCCTTCACCCTTGGTCCTCCCGAGCCCTGAATACCCCCTCTTACACCGGGGGTGCAACTGTCGTCAGATCTCGACGGCGGTATTGAGAACCACGACGCCCCGGAATGGCATCCGGAAGAACTCCGCAGCCTGGGTGCTGTGACTCTGCATTCGCGCAAAAAGCTTGCGCTGCAGGCCTTTCCACCCGGGCAGCGGGCGGGCCCGCACCACGTGGCGGCCGACGAAGAACGAGCTGTCCTCCGTAAACACCCGTAGTCCGCGGGTCCTGCAGGCCTTCAGCGCCTGACCGACGTCCGGCGTCTCCATGAACCCGAAGCGAGCCGTCACGCAGAAGACCCCTGGCAGGATCTCCTCCATGCGCACCCGTCTGACCGGATCCACACGGGGAGTATCGGAGAACTCGACGTTCAAAATGATGACACGCTCGTGCACGACGCGGTTGTGCTCGATGTTCCTGATGAGGGCCGAGGGGACCAGGCCCGGGTCGCTGGCCAGGAACACCGCCGTGCCCGGGACGCGGTGAGCGCCCGCGATGAGCTTCGCCAGCTCGCCCCTGGGCACCGCCAGCTTCGACAGGGCATTGCGCAGGTCGATTCGGCCGCTGCGCCACGTCCAGAACACGACGAAGAGGACGGCCCCCAGAGTCAGCGGAATCCAGCCGCCGGTGCGCAGCTTGGTCATGTTACCGGCCACGAACACCGAATCGAGGATGAACATCGGCACGAACACAGCCGCCACCGCCAGCCGGGACCAGTTCCACTGTGTGCTCGCGACGAAAGCCCCCAGAATCGTCGTGATCAACATCGTACCTACGACCGCAGCGCCATACGCACCCGACAACGCACTCGAGGAGCCGAACCCGATGACGAACATGATGACGGCAACAAAGAGCACGGCATTGACGACCGGAACGTAGATCTGCCCCTGTTCCAGGGCCGAGGTCTGCAGCACCCGGATCCGCGGCAGCATGTCGAGCTGCACTGCCTGGCGAGCGACGGAAAAGGCCCCGGAGATGACCGCCTGAGAGGCGATCACTGTCGCGGCCGCGGCAAGAATCAACATCCAGGGCAACACACTGGCCGGGAATAACGCGTACAGCGGATGCTCGATCAGGCTGCCGTGCGACAACAGCATCGCGCCCTGACCGAAGTAGTTGAGCACCAAGGCGGGCCAAACCAACGCGAACCATGCGATCCGCACGGGGGCTTTGCCGAAGTGGCCCATGTCGGCGTACAGCGCCTCGCCGCCGGTCAGGGACAGGAAGACCGCACCGATGATCGTCAACCCCATGGGAGCGTGATTTATCAGTAGTCGGATGCCGTGCTCCGGATTGACGGCAGCGAGCACCGACGGGTTGAGCACGATCGCCCGCAGGCCGGCGCCGCCGATGACCACGAACCACAGGATCATGACCGGGCCAAAGAGCCTGCCCACGCTCGCCGGGCCGCGCTTCTGGATGGCGAAGAGCAGCGCCAGCACGATCAGCGTCACTGGCACGACGGCCTTCTCGAACTCCGGATTCAGTACCTCGAGGCCTTCCACCGCGCTCAATACCGAGATCGCAGGTGTGATCAGCGCGTCACAGAAGAAGAATGCCGTGCCCGCAAGGGCCAGCCCGATCGCGATCCGCGACCACGTGCTGCCAGTAACCAGTCGACGCTGGGCGAGCGCGAACAACGCGAGGATGCCACCCTCGGACTCGTTGTCCGCCCTCATCATTATGGTCACGTACTTGATCGTGACCGACAGCGTCAGACACCAGAAGATCAGCGACAACACTCCCAACACGACCTCGGCATCGAAGCCTCCCGTCGCATTCAGCGACTCCTCCATGGCGTACAACGGGCTGGTCCCGATGTCGCCGTAGACGATGCCGGTCGCTCCGATGACCGCCGTGAGACTCCAACGCCGCTGCGCGTGCATGGTGGGGACAGCGCCTCAGCGCCGTCGCGATCCCTTCTTTTTCTTCTTCTTGATCACCTTTTTCTTCTTCTTGATCACGTTTTTCTTCTTCTTGATCATCTTTTTCTTGTTTTTCGACACTTTGGCCTTCTTTTTACGGCGTTTCTTCGGCTCCTGGGGCCACAGCATCGTCCCTCGGCAATTCGCCGCGCCACACCGGCACGCGAATACATCGTCGATGTTGGGAGGATCGCTGGCCTCACGGTAGATCTGATAGTCGTAGGTCAACTCTTGGCCGACCGCGATGTCGCGGGTTGCCTCGATGAAGACACGCTTGGCCTCGATCACCGACTCGCAGTTGGTATCGCACGAGTGGTTGAAGAAGCGGGCGTCATTGCCGTCGGCGCCTGCATCGATGACGATGCGGGAATCGACGATGAACAGGAAGGTGTGACTGTCGTTGGCGTCCTTACCTTCGTAGCGTCGGTCAGCCTCTGCGTGCGAGACACGATCACCGAGATACTCGATGATGCGCGTTCCCTTGACGATGGGTTTGAGCGCGAACACGCCCATCCCGTGTACTTTCGAACGACGGACCTCGATGAGGTCGCTTTGGGCCAGATCCGCTGCCATGGGCTAGACCGCCACCGGCGCCTTGATCGCCGCATGATGTTGGTAATTCACGAACTCGAAATCCTCATAGACGTAGTCGAAGATCGTTGCCGGACGGCGGCGCAGGCGCAGCTGCGGCAACGGGTAGGGTATCCGCGCCAGCTGCTGATCCGCCTGGTCGAGATGATTCAGGTACAGATGGCAATCGCCACCGCTCCAGATCAAGTCCCCGGGCTGAAGATCACACTGTTGCGCGAACAGGTGCGTGAGCAAGGCATAGCTGGCGATGTTGAAGGGCACCCCCAGGAAGAAGTCCGCACTGCGTTGATAGAGCTGGCAGGAGAGCCTTCCGCCGGCGACGTAGAACTGAAAGAAGGCATGGCAGGGCATCAGGCGCATCTGCTCGAGCTCCCCGACGTTCCACGCATTCACGATGATGCGTCGCGAATCGGGGTTGCGGCGCAGTTGGTCTACCGCCTGTGAGATCTGATCGATGGTGCGGCCGTCGGCCGTGCCCCAGGCGCGCCACTGTTTGCCGTAGACCGGCCCCAGGTTCCCCTGCCCGTTCGCCCACTCGTCCCAGATAGTAACGTCGTGATCGTGCAACCAGGCAATGTTGGTATCACCGCGCAGAAACCACAGAAGCTCGTAGACGACCGAACGAAGATGGACCTTCTTGGTGGTCACGAGCGGGAAGCCCTGCCCGAGATCGAACCGCATCTGATGTCCGAACAACGACAGTGTGCCGGTCCCCGTCCGGTCGTCCTTGCGGACGCCCGTCTCGCGGATCAGGCGGAGCAGGTCGAGGTACGCCTTCATTGGGCCGTGACGAGGTTCCCGGAGGGCTCGTGCCGACGGTAAGCCCACCACAACAACCCCACTCCCGCGAGGATCATCGGCAGCGATAGAACCTGTCCCATGGTCAGCCACCCGCCGGCAAGGTATCCGATCTGCGTGTCCGGAACCCGCACGAACTCGATCAGGAAGCGTGAAATGCCGTAGATCACGAGGAACAGCCCAGTCGGCGCCAACCGCGGACGCGCACGCGCGGTGAAGAACCACAACACCGTAAAGAGCAGCAACCCCTCGAGCGCCGCCTCATAAAGTTGGGAAGCGTGCAGGACCTGGCCGTTGACGTTGAAGCCCCACGGCACGTCCGTCGGTTTACCCCACAGCTCGCCATTGATGAAGTTGCCGATCCGGCCGGCGAAAATCCCCAACCCCGGCAGCGGCGTCGTAAAATCGCACACGTCGGCGATCTTGCGTTTGCGCAGCCGCGCAAACAGCGCCAGCGCGGCAACCACCCCCAGCAGGCCGCCGTGGAAGGACATGCCACCGTCCCAGATCTTGAACGGATACCACGGATCCTTGGCCCAAAAGGACAGGCCGTAGAACAGGACGTAGCCGATGCGCCCCCCCAGGATGACCCCGAGCATGCAAAAGAAGATCAGGTCATCGACGTCGTTGGGCTGCCAGCTCGACTGCGGTCGCGAGGCACGGCGCCGGGCTAGCAGCCACGCCACCGCAAAGCCGAACAGGTACATGATGCCGTACCAGTGCACTCGGATCGGGCCATGGCCGAAGAAGGGGCCGATCTCGAAAGCGATCGGGTCGAAGCCGGGGTAGTGGAGCATGGGGCCGGAAGTGTACTAGCTTGATTGGCGGAAAGTCGCCTACGGCGCTTTCCGCGGAATCAGCGTGAACGCTCGATTCGCCGGCGGGCAAAAAGCGTGGTTTTTGCCCGCGTGGTCAGCAGAAACGCTGCGGCGTTTTCCGCAGACATCGCTGCGTCCAACGCCCCCCAACCTCGCCTCACCCTTCCTGGCCACTACAGCTCCCGCGTCACGCGGCAAAAGTAGGCCTTCAGGTAACGTGTTTCCGGGATCGCCGGGTGTACGGGGTGATCCGGTGACTGGCCGGCGGCCTCGAGGATCTGCACCACGCAATCGGTATGCCGCGCGGCGGCCTGGATGGCGTTCACCAGCTCCTCGGCGGCCAGATGATACGAGCAGGAACACGACACCAGAATGCCGTCACGGGAGAGTATCCCGAGGGCCAGCTGGTTGAGCTTGCGATAGGCCGCCTGCCCTTGCGGCACGTCCTTCTTGCGCTTGATGAACGCCGGCGGGTCGAGAACGACCACGTCGAACCGCTCACCGCGCTCCTGGATTTCGCGCAGTGCATCGAAAGCGTCGGCCCGCATCGTCTCGATCGCAACACCATTGGCTTTTGCGTTCGCCTGGGCGTATTCCAGCGCGGACTGCGAAGAATCCACGCACCGTGCGACCGACGCCCCGTATTTGAGCGCCGTCACGGCCCACGCGCCAACATAACTGCACACGTCCAGGACCCGGGCGCCGGGCTGTACATAGCGCGCCAGCCGCTGTCGATTGGCCGTCTGATCGTAGAACCATCCGGTCTTCTGACCGTTCACCAGGGGCGCCACGAAAGACAGCCCCGACTCGACCAGGCGCAGATCGGTCGGCGTTGGACCAAATGCGGCCGCTGCGACGGGCTGCAGCTGCTCGAGGGCGCGCGCGCCGGAGTCGTTCTTCCAGAACAATCCTGTCGGATTCAGGACGGTACGGACCGCTTCCTCGACGAGGGGGCGCAGAGCCTCCATCCCCGCGGTCGCAATCTGCCCGACGACATAATCACCGTATCGGTCGAGCACCAGGCCGGGAAGGCCGTCGGATTCACCGAACACCAGGCGGTAGCAAGGCTGCGAGCTGACACGCTCGCGCAGCGCCAGAGCCACCCTTAGTCGCTTCTCGATGAGCTGCGCATCGATCGGCTGATCGACGTGACGGCTGACGATCCGTGCACAGATCAGCGCGTGCGGATTTACATAGGCGTAGCCGAGGAACCGGCCGTTGTGCGCCTGCAGCTGAACGAGCTCGCCCGAGGACAGAGCGGTCAGCGGCGTGCTTTGGATATCGACCTCGTTACTGAACACCCACAGGTGTCCGGCCGCGAGCCGGCGTTCCTCGCCACGCTTCAGGCGCAGCAAAGGCAAGGGCGAGGCGGCAGATTCGGCGGGTTGAGAGTTCATCGGCCCAGTGAATGAAGGGCGCAGGTCATTTGCGAGATGACCAGTATAATCCGCGCCATGAAGCCCATGCACGTCAATGCCGACGGCACGCCGCGGTACACCAATCAGCTGGCCTCGCAGACCAGCCCGTACCTGCAGCAGCACGCGCACAATCCGGTGGATTGGTATCCCTGGGGTCCCGAGGCTTTCGCGCGGGCGCGCTCCGAGAACAAGCCGATTCACTTGAGTGTCGGCTATGCCGCGTGCCACTGGTGTCACGTTCTCGCCGACGAAAGTTTCGAGGACGAAGCGACGGCCGCGGTGTTGAATCAGCATTTCGTGAACATCAAGGTCGATCGCGAAGAGCGCCCCGACATCGACCGTATCTACCAGATCGCGCAGCAGATGCTCACGCAGCGCTCGGGCGGCTGGCCATTGACGATGTTTCTCACACCCGACGACCAGCGTCCCTTCTTCGGCGGCACCTATTTCCCGAAGGAAGCGCGCTTCGGCCTGCCGGCGTTCAAGGATCTGTTGATCAAGGTGTCTGATTACTACCGGGGACGCGAGAAGGAGCTGCGGGAGCAGAACACTGCGCTGATGAGCGCGTTCTCGGACCTCATTCCACCTACCGGTGCCGCGGACACTCAGCTGACCGAGGCTCCCCTGAAATCGTCACGGCAGCTGCTGGCACGCACCTTCGACTCGCAACAGGGTGGCTTCGGTGGAGCGCCGAAGTTTCCGCACCCGAAGACGATCGAGAGACTGCTACGGGATTGGCACGCGACGGCACACCGCCCCGAGCCGGATCTGCACGCGCTGTACATGGCTACCTTGACGCTCAAGCGTATGGGCGACGGCGGCATTCATGATCAGTTGGGTGGCGGGTTCTGCCGGTACTCCGTCGATGGCAGTTGGACGATTCCGCATTTCGAGAAGATGCTCTACGATAATGGGGCCCTGCTCGCCGTGTACGCGGATGCCGCTACCGCGACCGGAGACTCTTACTACGCCGACGTCGCAAATCGCATCGCCGACTGGACACTGCGGGAAATGCAGGCACCCGAGGGCGGTTACTACTCGAGCCTCGACGCAGACTCGGAGGGGCACGAGGGCAAGTTCTACGTCTGGGATCCGGAAGAAGTCGGCTCAGTCCTGCCGGCTGAGACGCTGCCTCTGTTCAAGGCCCGCTACGGCCTGGATCGCGAGCCGAACTTCGAGGGGAAATGGCATCTCTTCGTCGCCGACGCGATCGAGCACATTGCCGACCGCGAAGGCCGCAACATCAAGGCGGCCGAGTTTCTGCTCAACGATGCCCGCACGGCGTTACGCAAGATCCGCGACAAGCGTGTCTGGCCGGGACGCGATGAGAAGATCCTCACGTCGTGGAATGCGTTGATGATCCGCGGCATGGCAATCGCCGCTCGTGCTCTCGAGCGCGACGACCTGGCCAGTTCGGCGACTCGCGCGCTGGATTTCATCCGTGCCAACCTCTGGCGCAACGGCAGGCTGCTCGCCACTGCCAAAGATGGGAAAGCGCATCTCAACGCGTATCTCGACGACTACGTGTATCTGGCGGATGCGGTCCTGGAATTGCAGCAAACGCGCTTCCGCGGCGCCGAGCTCGAATTCGTGCGGGAGCTCCTGAACGCCGTGCTCGCTCATTTCCAGGACGCGGCGGGCGGGGGTTTCTTCTTCACCTCGGACGATCACGAAACTCTCATCCACCGCTCGAAGACATTCAGCGATGACGCGACTCCCGCAGGCAACGCAGTCGCGGCTTATGTGTTGCAACGGGCCGGCTATCTCCTGGGCGAGACACGATTTCTCGCCGCCGCAGAATCAACCCTACGCGCCTCATGGGCGGCGCTCGACAAGTATCCTCATGCGCACACGACTCTCCTGACCGCGCTGGAGGAACATCTGCATCCACCGGAATCGATCATCCTTCGCGGCGAGGCGCCAGAAATTGCGCGTTGGCAGCAGGAACTGCGTGCGCTCTATGCGCCCCAACGGATGATTTTCGCGGTGCCGAGTGACGCAGCGGATCTTCCCAAGGCCTTCGCAGACAAGGCGCCCAGGGGTCCCGCTGTGGCTTATGTGTGCCACGGAAGTGTGTGCTCCGCGCCTGTCGAGGATCTGGGCGCGCTGGCCAGACAGCTACGGCTGGGCGTCGGTTAACGGGCCCAGCTACGCGTCGGCGTCAGCTGCCAGCAACGCTTTCCCCGCCTCGGTCAGGCGGCGCGGCGAAACGGAACCATGCGCCGCGACAGTCTGCAGATCTCGCCAGGCGCGCGCCAACTCGTCTTCTATCTGAACTCCGTTCATTCCGCTGACGGCGATCAACTCGTCGACAGCGTCACGCAGCCGTGCCACGGCAAGCGCGCATCCCGCGGTGATCTGTGCCAGCTCCGGCTGTGAGAGAGGACGATTGGCGAGCGCCGCTTCCCATGCAGCTTCCGCAAGCTTCATCAGTCCCGCTTCGGCGTGCACACACACGGCGTGGGCCTGCGCAAACCGACCCTGAACCCAGGGGTCGCTGGCGAGCGAGTACCCCGCGCCATGGGGCTTCTTGCGCACCGCAAGGGTTGCGAACGTTTCCACGACATGTTGAGCGACACCGAGCGCGACAGACGCAACGGGCAACTCAGTCAACACACCAAAAGGCAGGCGATAGACAACGCCCGCGTCCTGCAGTGTGTCGTTGAAAACAGAGAACGTCCGCGTCTCGGGTACAAACACATCCCGCGCACCGAAGTCGTCGCTTCCGGTGCCGCGCATGCCGGTTGTGTTCCAGACTGGCGTCACCGTCACATCGGACGCGTCGAAGGCCATCGCGCGCACGAGCGGCTTGCCGTCCTGATCATTTACGGCGCGTCCCGATTCCGTGATGAGGCAATTCGCCGTGAACGTCGTGGCGTAGTGAGCGCCGCTCGCATAGTGCCAGGAGCCGGACGCCCGATAGCCTCCCGGCACTCTTTCGGCGTGACCGTCCGGCGCGCCCGATCCGGCGATCAGCGCATCGGGGCGTGCGTACAGAGTTTTCGCGGTCTCGTGATCAAGGTATGCCGCGAAGAGACCGCCGCCAGAACCGATCATCACGGCCCAGCCCGCGGAGCCATCAATCCGCGCCGCTGCCGTGTACACCCGCAGGGCATCCGGCAGACTCAATTCCCATCCATCCGCCCGCTTCGGAATCCAGATCCGAAACAGGCCATTTCGGACCAGAGCGTCGGCGCAGGGCCGGGGCAATCGGGCCAGCCGGTCGGCCTCCGCCGCGTTGGCGCGGATCAGCGGCGCGATCTCGCGCAGTCGCGCCAGAAGCTCGAAGACGACGGAAGGGGCGGCGGTATCGGGGGTTGGCATCCCGGCATTTAATCGCGATCAGCTCAGAAGCTCCACATTTCCGCCGATCGCGACTGTATTGATCGTGAGCGTTCGTTCCGTGGCGAATCTCAGCAGGTAGTGGGGGCCGCCCGCTTTCGGCCCCGTGCCCGAGAGCCCCTGGCCACCAAACGGCTGCACTCCGACCACCGCGCCGATCATGTTGCGGTTCACATAGGTATTGCCGACGGGCACTTGGCGAAACACATCCTGAGCCAGACCCTCGATCCGGCTGTGGATACCCAGCGTGAGCCCAAAGCCGATCTTGCGGATGGTCGCCAGGATACGAGGCAACCCGGCAGCCTTGTATCGCACCACGTGCAGGACCGGGCCGAACTCTTCGGTCTGCAGCTGATCCGGCGTCCTGAGCTCGATGAGGGTCGGCGGAAAAAATTGTCCACTCGCCGGCGGCCCTGATGCGCCCGCCGGCCGGCTCGCGCCCACGTCACACGAGTACAGGATCTTTGCCTCCTTATCCATTCGGCTCACATGTGCTGTGAGCTTCTCTGCCGCGGCGCGTGTGATGACCGGCCCGACATCCGTGGACGGATCCGCCGGATCGCCGATCTTCAGACACTGCATCGCCCCGATGAGCATCTCGATGACCCGATCCGCGACCTCCTCCTGCAGATACAACACCCGCAGCGCCGAACAGCGCTGCCCGGCGCTGGCGAACGCCGAAGTCACTACATCGTCCACGACCTGCTCGGGAAGAGCCGTCGCATCCACGATCATCGCGTTCACCCCGCCGGTCTCGGCAATGAGCGGCACAATCGGCCCGTCCCGACCGGCCAACACTCTATTGATCGAAGCCGCCGTCGCCGTCGACCCCGTGAACGCAACCCCCGCGAGTGCGCGGTGCACCAGCGCAACCTTGCCGAACGCCGGGCCGTCGGCCGGCGTGAGCTGCAGCACCGGCCCGGGCACTCCGGCTTCATGCAGGAGCGCCGTCATGGCGTGCGCAATCAGGGGAGTCGCCGGCGCCGGCTTCGCGACGACGCAGTTGCCCGCTACCAGTGCCGCGACAATCTGGCCCGTGAAGATCGCAAGTGGGAAATTCCAGGGGCTGATGCAAACAAACACGCCCCGGCCATGCAATGAGAGCAGGTTGCGTTCGCCGGTCGGGCCCGCGAGCACCTCGGGTTCTCCAAACTGCTCGCGCGCGCGGGCCGCGTAGTAGCGACAGAAGTCAGCCGCCTCACGAACCTCCGCAACGGCATCCGGCAGTGTCTTGCCTGCCTCGCGCACCAGCAGCGAGATGAACTGCGACCGCCGCTCCTCGAGCAGGTCCGCGGCTCGTTCCAACATCGTCGCCCGCTCACCGGCCGGCACCGCATCCCATTCGGGCTGAGCGTTGCCGCCACTTTCCATCGCCGCGACAATCTCCGCCTCCGTCACGTCGCGGGAGTATCCGACGACATCGGCCGTGTTGCTCGGCGAGACGATCGGAACACCAGCGTCCCCGGCCTTGCGTCCGTCCAGAATGGGGCCCCCGCCAATTCGGACATCCCTGCTGCCGCGAACCGCCGCCTCCAGGATCTGGATCTCGTCACTCTCGCCCCAGTCCGTGCCCAATGAGTTCAAACGATCACTCCCGTACAGTCGGCGCGGCTCGCGGATCTTCGCGGGCTTCTGCCCCGGCTTCTCTTTCTGCTGCGCACGCAGCGCGGCCAGCGGGTCGCGCACTACCCACTCGACCGGCACCTCCGGGTCGAGAAACTGATGGACGAAGGAGCTGTTGGCTCCGTTTTCCAACAACCGCCTGACCAGGTATGGCAGCAGATCCTCATGCGTGCCGACCGGCGCATACACGCGCACCGGCGGGAAGGACGCAATCTCGGATCGGACCGTCTCGAAGAGCACGACACCCATGCCGTGCAGGCGCTGAAACTCGTACTGCCCCCCAGGAGGGGCGAGCTCGAGGATCGAAGCGATGGTCAGTGCGTTATGCGTGGCGAATTGCGGATACAACACATCGCTTGCGTTGAACAGGCGTCGCGCGCAGAACAGGTAGTGGGCGTCGGTTGCGGCCTTATGGGTGAAGACTGGAAACTCACTCAGCCCCCGCTCCTGGGCTCGCTTGATCTCCGTATCCCAGTACGCTCCCTTGACGAGCCGCACCGTCATCTTGCGCCCCGTCTCGCGGGCGAGCGCCGCCACCCAATCGATCACATAGGCAGCCCGACGACCGTAGGCCTGAACCGCCAACCCCAACCCGGGCCAGAGGCGAGTCGAGGAGTCGCGAGCCAACGCTTCGATGACATCCAACGACAGGTCCAGCCGATCGGCTTCCTCGGCATCGATCGTCAGGCCGATGTTGGCTTCCGCCGCGGCACTCACCAGGCGCTGCAGTCGCGGAAGCAACCTCCCCAGCACCCTTTCGCGCTGCAGTAGGTTATAGCGGGGCTCGAGAGCCGAGAGCTTCACCGAAATACCGGATCGGTCGTGGACCGAGCCCGGCGTCGAAGTGCGCAGCGCCTCGATCGCCCGGGCATACGACTCGAAGTAGCGCGCGGCATCGCTCTCAGTGCGAGCGCCCTCTCCCAGCACGTCGAACGAACATAGCGCCAGGGTCGGGTCGGATTTGCCCTTCGACAGCGCCGTCTGCATCGTCTCGCCGACGATGAAGGCGTCAGCCAGCCGGCGAACGGCTTTGCGGATGGCGACCCGCAACACCGGAGTCAGAAACGCAACCCGGCTCGCGGTACCGAGGGCGCCGATTCCCAATCTCAGGAGCCAATCCTTTGCGCTGGCGTCGGCTTCGCGGACCGTGGTCAGACGCTCAGCGACAAGTTCGTTGGCCCGACGACGATCCGGCGTCCGCAGCAGCGCTTCCGCCAGGCTCATGAGCGCCCGACCCTGCACGCTCCCTAGAGGAAATTGCTCGAGGAGCGACTCGACGACCGGTCGCGAGCGTTTGGACTCGCGCGCGAGAGCGACCCACTTTCTGGCGCGACGGGTGGCCCCCTCGAGCTTCCGGGACAGGGGAGCCAGGGAGTTGATCAACTCCTGGGCGACCTCCGCCTGCGGCCGCCGACCGGCTGTACGGATGGCCTCCCGCAGCTGCGGCAACGGGGTCAGTCCGGGCGGCGGGCCCTCGGCCCGGCGCGCACTCCAGATTCCCATGCTTCGACTCCGATAGAAGAATTGACCTAATCATAGGGGCTATGACAGAGTCTTTTTTCTGGTTCTTCCGGTTTTAACAGTAACTTTCCCTACTTGGCAGGGCCATGGATCGGATTGACCGCAAACTCCTCTCTTTGCTGCAGCACGACGGCCGGGCGACCATTTCGCACCTCGCCCGCGAGGTAAACCTGACGGTCACGCCGACGGTGGAGCGGGTACGGCGGCTCGAGGCGGCCGGCTATATCGAGGGGTATTTCGCTCGGTTGAGCCCGAGCAAGCTGGGGCTGGGTCTGCTGGCCTACGTCGAGGTCTCGCTCGACCGGACGACGCCGGACGCCTTCGAGCGCTTCAAGCAGGTCATGCTTGCCCATGACGAGGTCATGGAGTGCCACATGGTGGCGGGCGGGTTCGACTACCTGCTCAAGGTGCGGGTGAAGGATATGGAGAGCTATCGCCGATTTCTCGGCGATCGCATTGCTTCAGTTCGCGGTGTGCAGCAAACCCACACCTACTTCGTGATGGAAGAGGTGAAGTCGACGCACGTCATCGTCGTGCCCGATTGAATTGGCAAAAGTCGCCTGCGGCGCTTTTGCGGACAGCGGCTGCGTTGCCGGCCGCAAAAGGCGTGACTTTTGCGGCCTGTGCCGCCTGCTACGCGCGCAGCACCTTCGCAACAGCCTCGGCGAAGTACCCGATGTTCTCGGCCCTCAACCCTGCAATGTTGATCCGACTGTCATCCGTCATGTAGACATGATGTTTCTCGCGCAGCGCACGCACCTGCGCAGTGTCGACGCCGAGATACGAGAACATTCCCTTCTGTCGCGCGATATAGCTGAAATCCCGCTGTGGGCAGGCCACAGCGAGCCGCTTGACGGCTTCCTCACGCAGTCCCTGGATGCGGTTGCGCATTCCTGTCAGCTCCTCCGTCCATGAGCGTGTCAGCACTTCGCTCGAAAGTATCTCGAGAACGATCGCCGCGCCATGATCGGGCGGCATCGAATAGATCCGCCGTGCGATACGCACGAGCTGAGTCAACACGGCGTCCGCGGCAGTCTTATTCTCATTCAGCACATGTAACGAGCCCGTCCGCTCGCGGTACAGCCCGAAGTTCTTTGAACAGGATGCAGCGAGAAGCAACTCCGGAAGCCCCTCAGCAAACAGCCGCAATCCATAAGCGTCCTCTGCCACCCCCGTCCCCAGCCCCTGATAGGCCATATCGATGAACGGGAACAAGCCACGTTTCTGGAACACTGGCAGCAACTCCCGCCACTGCGCGTCGGTCAGATCCGCGCCGGTCGGGTTATGGCAGGACGCATGAAGCACCACGACGGACCGCGCGGGCAGCTTGTCCAACGCGGCGCGCATCTCCTCGAAATTCACCGTTCCGGTTGCCCCATCGAAATAAGGGTACTGCGCAAGCTCCAAGCCACAGCCGGACAACAGCGGGATATGGTTCGCCCACGTGGGCGTGGGCACGTGAATAATCGCTTGAGGTGAAGCGGCCCGGATGAGCTCGGCACCCAGCCTGAGCGCGCCCGATCCCCCAGGTCCCTGGATGGTGCGGACCCGCCCGGCCGCCAGGACCGGATGTCCCTCGCCCAGGACCAGCTTTTCCATCGCCTGGTTGAAGCCGGGATTGCCGGCCGGCGCCACGTACGTCTTGGACGCCTGACGCGCGAGGACCGCCTGTTCCGCCTGCCTGACAGCTCCTACGACCGGCGTCTCGCCACGGTCATTCCGATACACACCGACCCCCAGGTCGACCTTGCTCGCGTCGGGGTCGGCCCGGAAAGCGGCCATGAGGCCCAGAATGGAATCATCGGGAAGTCGATCCAGCTTCTCGAGCATCGTTAGTCTCCGGCACCGCGCGGGAACGGGCGCAAAAGACTATTTTAGGCCTCCTCGTGCTCGTGCCGCAGGGCGCTGAGTTCCCCAACGTGGGTCACGTACCCGCACTTGCTGCAGAACGTGCGCGTTTCGTGCTGAGGCGAGAGCGCAGCGAGCAGAAACTCCACCAGTTCGCTGTCCCACATCCGCTGCTCTGGCTCTTCCTTCGCGATGTCCGCCACCTGCAGGCTGGCGAGAATCAGTTCACACGCGCTGTCCGTATTTCGCAGGGCCAGCGACCCATCCCGCCGCCCCTTGCTCAAAATTCGCTTCAGCCGACTGCGGACCGCCATATCCCGTTCGTGCAGCCGCCGTTGCAGGCGGTCCGGCAGGTCCCGGCCTCGCCGGAAGGACAGGAGCGCTCCGCTCTGCCGCCTGGCATCCAGGGCCGATACCAGGAACGAGGCTACCTGGTCGAGTGCAGTGCCCGACGCTGTCTCTGCGTGGAGAAGGCTATCCGTCAGTGCCTGAGCAGTCCGGGCATAGCAGGCGTCGATGAGCTCATCGACGCTCTCGAACCAAGACTTGTCCAAGTCCGCCTCGGTCTTGCCCGCCTCTTGCGCGATCGCCGACCAGAGCATCCGGTGGTCACTGCACCGTGCAACGACGCGCGTCGCCGCATCCACCAGCTTCGTTCGCGAAAGAGGCAACTTCTCTGTGGACATACGAACCTCCGGGCAGGAGCAGAGCAACCGTCATGCCAAGCGCAAATTGCGGCTATTTCGTCGTTTTTTCGCACTGGATCACAGTCCTGGGGTACGACCTTGGTGCAAGTATCGGCAGTGCGCCCCGGTGCGGTGCGCCGCGTCCGCAACGTCAGTCTTAGGACGTAGATCGCATCCGCACACTTCAAGCTGCCGGGACTTTGGCCGATACCCAAAGAGCGCAGGGAGACGGGCGCCTCCACGAAAACGCTGAGTGCTGCTTACGTGATCACAATCATTGGTTCCGTCGTTGTTGTCGTCTGCGTCATCGGCGGGTTCATGCTCGAGGGCGGCAAGCTCCTCGCGCTCTGGCACCCGACCGAAATCCTGATCATCGTCGGTTCCGCCCTGGGAGCCTTCCTCACCAGCAATCCCATGAAGGTCATCAAGGCCTCCTTCCAGGAAGCCATCGCCCTGACCAAGGGACCGCCCTACAAGCGCGAGCACTACATCGAGCTGATGAAGTTCCTGTACAGCGCGCTGGTCAAAATCCGCAAAGAGGGCCTGATGGCCATCGAAGCGAGCCTGGACGCTCCCGACGGAGGCGCGCTGTTCAAGGACTATCCGCGCATCCGCGACGATCATCACCTGAAGGAATTCATCACCGACTGTCTGCGATTGATGGTCGGCGGCAACTTGAACCCGCATGAGCTCGAGAGCGTGCTCGAGCAGGAGCTCGAGACCCATCACCAGGAAGCGCACGCGCCTTCCATTGCCGTTCAAAAGGTTGCGGATGCGTTGCCCGGATTCGGCATCGTGGCCGCGGTGCTCGGGATCGTGAACACGATGGCTGCGCTCGACGGTGCCGACACGGCAACAATCGGCCACAAGGTCGGCGCCGCGCTCGTCGGCACGTTCTTGGGTATCTTGGTTTCGTACGGCTTCATCGGTCCGATCGCGGCTGCGATGGAGCACACGGCGAACGAGAAAGGTAAGGCTGCCGAAGTGGTCAAGATGGCCCTCGTAGCCACCGTCCGCGGCTATGTTCCCGCCGTCTCGATCGAATTCGCCCGCAAGCTTCTCAACAGTGACGTGCGCCCGACATTCGGTGATCTCGAAGCAGAGCTGAAGGGCAAGCCTGCCGGCGCCGCCAAAGCCGCTGCGGCTGGCGGTCAGCAAGCGGCATGAGCGACGAAAGGCCGATCATCATCGTCAAGCGGCACAAGCGCCGCGGACACGTTCACCACGGCGGTGCCTGGAAGGTCGCGTACGCGGACTTTGTCACCGCGATGATGGCGTTCTTCCTCGTGATGTGGCTCGTCACCGCGGTGTCGAAAGACCAACGCGCAGCGATCTTCGACTACTTCAAGAACCCCAGCATGGAGCCCGGCAAGAGCTCTCAGCCTGCGCCAGGTCAAATGGGTCCCGGCGGCGCCAGCACCAGCCCGATCAATCTCGGCGGTGGGCTGGACGCCATGCGCATGCGTGTCAGTCCCGTGAAAGACATGGGGGCGACGGCCGCTGCGGTCCCGACGCGTAGCGATCAGGACAAGGACGGCGCCAAGACGACGACGATCAGCACCGAAGAAAAGAAGAAGCTCGAGCAGCAGGCCGCACAGGCTCAGCGCGAAGCCGAGCACAAGGCGCTCGAATCTCTGATGGAAGAGCTGAAGCAGGCCGTGGACAAGAGTCAGGCGCTGGAACCTTACAAGGATCAGCTCCTGCTCGACATCACCCCGGAGGGAGTGCGGATCCAGATCATCGATGCGCAGAATCGCCCGATGTTCGACACGGGTAGCGCACGGCTGCGCGACTACACGAGCGCCATTCTTCACGAGCTCGCGAAGTACCTCGAAACCGTCTCCAACCGCATCAGTCTCACCGGTCACACGGACGCCAAACCGTATCCCGGCAACGGTGGCTATTCCAACTGGGAGTTGTCTGCGGACCGTGCGAACGCTGCGCGACGCGCTCTGGTGTTGGGTGGATTGCCTGACCAGAAGATTGCGCGCGTGGTCGGCCTCGGCTCCTCGGTTCTATTCAACCGGGCTGAGCCCGAGAGCCCGATCAATCGCCGCATCAGCATCGTCGTCATGACCAAGCAGGCCGAGGCAGACGCGCTGAAAACCGATTCTCCGGTGGCGCCTGCCCCGGAAGAACCGCCGGCCGCTCCCGGAAGCGATGCTGCCGCCCCCGCCGCGGCGAGCACCGCACCCGGCGCCAGCCCTCACGCGGCCGCCGCCACGCCCGGCCCCGTGAACCCCGCGACCTAGCTTCCTGCGGCCGCCGCGATCGCCTTCTTGCGGATCGCCTCGAACTCATCTCCGGCCTTCCACACCGGCATCGCATCCGCCTGCGCGACCGCCCAGCCTGTCAGGAACCCGAGCTTCGCCTCATCGATCATCCCGTCGAAGTTCCAGTCGGGCTCGAGCCGATCCGCCGGCTGGTGATAGTGTGTCAGCTCCCACTTTTCCTTCTGCTCGCGTCCCCACTCCGGCGGCCGCCCTATGAAGTCCGTCCCCCAGTCCAGATAAAACCCCGGAACCCCCACCTTCGCGAACGAGAACTGGTCCGAGCGGTAGTAGTAGCCCCGATCCGGAAACTGGTCCGGCTTCACCACCAGACCTAACGACCTGGCCATCGTCTGCGCGATGCCATCCAATGACGACTTCCCGGAGCTGACCAGCGTGACGTCGCGAGTGCGGCCGTAGATGTTGCCGCCGTCATAGTTGAGATCCGCCGCAATGCGGCCGGCGGGAAAGCTCGGGTGCAGCGCGTAGTACAAGGAACCCAACAGCCCCTGTTCCTCGACCGCGACGAACAGGATGAGAATCGACCGTCGCGGACGGTGGGGTAGCGACGCAAAGGCCCGCGCGATCGCCAACACCTGCGCGCATCCCGCCGCGTTATCTTCGGCCCCGTGATAGATCTTGTCACCACTGGCGTCGGGCTTGCCGATACCGAAGTGATCATGGTGTGCCGAATAGATCACGACTTCGGACTTGAGCTTCGGATCGCTTCCAGGCAGAAGACCGGCCACGTTCGCCGTCTGCACCCGGGATACGGCGTTGGTGAACTTGATCGAAGTGTGGATTCCCAGCGGGACCGGCTTGAAATCTCTCGAACGGGCGCTGGCCACCAGCTTGTCGAGATCCTTCCCCGCAGCCTTGAACAGCCGCCGCGACGCATCCTCGGTGGCCCACCCCTTCACCTGGATCGTCGGTTCTCCCGTTGCGGGCAGACTGAACTGTTCGCCGCTCCAGGAGCTTTGTACCACCTGCCACGGATATCCCGCGGACGGTGTCGTATGGATGATGATGGCGCCCGCAGCGCCCTGACGCGCGGCGCTCTCGTACTTGTACATCCACCGTCCGTAGTACAACCGCCGCTTGCCTTCGAACAGCTTCGGATCCCAGTCGGGATCGTTGTTGAGCATCACGAGGACCTTGCCTTTGAGGTTCATCCCCTTGAAGTCGTCCCAGTGATACTCCGGTGCCTGAATGCCATAGCCGACGAACACCAGCTCGGCCCCGTCAATGCTGCCGTGATCGAGTTGCACACCGCTGCCGGCGATGTACTCGTCCCACCATTTCAGATCGACGTTGCCGTCATGCGTGGCGAAGGTCCACATCGCGGGGAACGTCGCTTTCACTCCCACAACGTCGAACGGCTGTTGCCACCGGCCTTCTGGACCGGCGGGCTGATAGCCGAGGGCCTCCAATTGCGTTTGCAGATAGAGACGGGTGAGTTGATCGCCACGCGTGGCGGGACCGCGGCCTTCAAGGGCGTCCGACGCCAGGAAACGAATCGGCGCTTCCAGAGCACTCTGGGTGATGAGAGTGTTTGCGGCTGTGGTGACCGGGGCGGGAACGGGTGGCGTCTGCGTTTGCCCCGCCGCCGTCAGCCACGTCATCACGACCGCGGCCAGGAATGCCACAACGAAAGAGTTTCTTCTCACCGCTGCTCCTTCCGAATCACACGCTGGACAATGGCCGGGCCACATCTTCCAGGCTCTTTCGCTCCGCCGCCACCCCCAGCCACCATTCGACCGCCGCGGCGAGGACCATCAGCGCCCCTCCGAACAGATACCCGCCTGCGATGGCGGCCGGGTCCCCCGTGCCGATCAGTGAGCCGAACACCCACGGCGCCGCGATGCCTCCCAGTGCCGTTCCGAACGCATAAAAGACTGCAATCGCCAACGCCCGGACCTCCACGGGAAACGATTCGCTCACCGTGAGGTAAGCGGAGCTTGCGGCCGCGGACGCGAAGAAGAACACCGCGGAAAACGCGAATGTCATGGACGCCGCATCCAGCGACCCGCTCTCGAACCACATTGCAGTCAGTCCCAGCAGCACTCCCGTCACCGCATACGTCCCGGTGATCATCGGCTTGCGTCCCCACCGGTCGAACAACCAACCCAGGGCCAGGGGACCGATGAAATTGCTGATCGAGAACGGCAGCAGATACAGCCCCACCTCATCCGGGCGAACGCGGAAGAAGCGATCCAGAACCAACGCGTAGGTAAAGAAGATCGCGTTGTAGCAGAAGGCCTGCGCCGCCATGAGGGTCAGACCCAACACGGCACGGCGTGGATAGTGCCGGAACAGCGTGCCGGCCAGGTCTGGAAGATTGGAAGCCTTGTCCCTGACACGCAGTGTGATCCGGGAGGGGACCGCGGGGGCATCCGGATGCCGCTCGGCTCGGTGCTCGATCTGCGCGACGATCCGCTCTCCTTCGTCCACCCTGCCGTGCAACATCAGCCAGCGCGGGCTCTCGGGAAGCGAGCGGCGGAAGACGAGGATGACCAACCCGATGACCGCGCCGATGCCGAACGCGCAACGCCAGCCGATGTCCGGCGGCAACCGCCCCGGAGCCAACAGCACGCTCGATCCAAGCGACCCCAGCGCCGCCCCGACCCAGAAACTGCCGTTGATCCCCAGATCCGTGCGGCCCCGATAACGGGCCGGTACCAGCTCCTGAATGGCGGAGTTGATGGCTGCGTACTCACCGCCGATCCCGGCACCGGTGAGGAAGCGAAACAGCGCAAAGAAGGCGAAGTCCTGCGCGAACGCCGTCGCGGCCGTCGCAAGCAGATAGACACCCAGTGTCAGGAAGAAGAGCTTCTTGCGCCCCAGAACGTCGGTCAGCCAGCCGAAGAACAGAGCCCCGAGCACCGCTCCGGCGAGGTAGGCGCTGGCGGCCGCTCCGACCTGCGCATCCGACAAGTGCAGTAGCGGGCTGGCCTTCAGTGCGGGCGCGACTGCGCCGGCCAGCGTGACCTCGAGTCCGTCGAGAATCCAGGTGATGCCGAGTGCGACGACGACCAGCCAGTGAAAACGGCCCCACTTCAGGGCATCGAGACGGGCCGGCACATCCGAGACGACGGTGCCGGCCTCCACCGCTGGAAACTCAGGAGGCCGCGCTGGAGCTCGATTCCGCTCCCAGCATCCTCTGCAGCGAGCTCACTGCATCTCGCGGTCGAAGATACTCCGGGATGGCGGCTTCCATCCGCAGCGGCGCCCGCGGCGGGACGGCTGCGACGTGAACGATGATTTCCGAAGTCATTTCGAGCGACTGACAAGCCGCAGCGGGAGCCAGAAGGGGCTGGCCCGTGGCCATCCGCTCAGTCAGTGCGGCGAGTTCGGGAGGCGGTGCATATTCCTCGGGCGTCAGTAGCAGTCCAAGCCGACGCATCCAACGTCCTGCACCCGCATGGCTGGTCAACATCGTCAGCGGCACCGACAGGACCAGTCCGACCAGAACCGGCATCATCCACCAGATGTATTTGGGCGCGAACCACAGAATGACGCCTCCCCATGCCAGTCCGACTGCCGCGTGCCAGTAGTGCCGGCGCAGCGCTTCCAGGAAGCGGATACCTCGATCACCCCGTTCCTGAGCATTCCATTTCACCGGGAAGCCGGCGAGTGTCGTGAGGACGAATGTCGTGTGGAACAGCATCATCGCCGGCGCGAGCAGCATGCTGAAGATCTGTTCGACCAACAGGCTGGCAAACAGACGGGGGCCGCCGCCAAACCCGCGACGCAGCGACTTGTTCGTGAAAGCGAGTGTCGCACCGAGGAGCTTCGGAACGAGCAGCACACCGAAAGTGATGGTCAGCAGCGAGAAGATCTCCCCGACACGGGATTGCGGCCAATCCGGGAACAGGGTGAAGGAGCCGGCCGGGAAGTACTGATGGCCGTTGATCGCCTCGAGGCAGACGACGATCGAACTCAGCACCAGTACCGCGAGCCACATCGGGGAGGTGACGTACGACAGCACGCCGGTAACCAGGTGGATGCGGCTCAGCCAGTGCAGACCCCGCACCGGCAGCAATCCCAGGTGCTGCAGGTTGCCCTGCGCCCAGCGCCGGTCGCGTGCAGCGTAGTCGATGACGTTCGACGGTACCTCTTCCCAACTGCCTTCGAGATCCGCAAGCATCCACACCTGCAGACCCGCGCGCCGCATGAAGGCGGCTTCGACGAAGTCATGGCTGAGAATCTCCCCGCCCAGGGGCTCGGCGCCGGGAAGGCGAGGAAGATCACAGAACTCCGCGAAGGCACGCATTCGCAGGATCGCGTTGTGGCCCCAGTAGTTGCCCTCACCCAGCTGCCAGTACGCCAGTCCGCTCGCCAGCATCGGGCTGTTCAGCCGCGCGGCGAATTGCACCAGTCGCGCAAACAACGTGTCGCGACCGCTGGGTAACGGCAGAGCCTGGATGATCCCCGTCTCCGGATGGGCATCCATCAAGCGGGACATTGCCAGCAGTGCCGTGCCGCTCATGATGCTGTCAGCATCGAGCACCACCGCATAGTCGTAGGCCGCGCCCCATGAGCGGACGAAGTCCGCGATATTGCCGGCCTTACGCTTGACGTTCTCCGCGCGCCGGCGGTAGAAAATTCTGCCTCGCGCATTGTGCTTGGCGACGAGTGCCTGCCACGCAGCTTCCTCTGCCGCGCCGATCTCGGCTTTGCGCGTGTCCGAGAGAATGAAGAGGTCGAACGCCTCCTGCTCCGGCAGTTCCTGGATGGAGGACCAGATGACGTCCAGTCCGGCCGCCACACGCTCGGTGTCTTCGTTGTAGATCGGCATCACCACAGCAGTACGGCCACGCAGTCTGCGGCCGGTCACCTCGCTCTGGTGCAGCACCGCCCGGTCATGCCCGACGATGCGAATGCAGAACCCCGCGACCGCCGTCCAGAACGCGCCGGTGATCCACGTGAACAGGATGAAGAAAAGGACCAGGCCGGCCCGCTCGTAACCGTTAAAGCCGTTTGCACGCAGGATGTCGTACATGAGCCCCGTGGCCAGCCCCGCGGTCAAGAACGTCAGGCCGAAGAACAACGTCCGGCGACGTCGCGCGATACTCAACAGATCTTTGGGGCTCATGTCTTCGTCCTTAGTCGTCTACCCGCGATACGCAATCCGCGGTCCCGACGCATTTCACAATCTTCGCTGTAGCCAGGTCTTCATGGGGGAGATAACAGATACGTCCAGGTCTCCGTCAGCGCTTCCCCGTACAGAGTCAGGTAACACCGCAGCTCCACCGGCTTGTCGTTGCTGGTGGGCCTCAATCTCATCGCCGCGCGCCACACCCCCGATTCCGGCAGGCGCTCCACGGTCACCGCATCGAGCTGGCCGCCGTTCGCGGTCACTTCCGCTTGCACGGGTTGGGCGCCATTGAGGATGTCCAGGTCGCCACCGGCAAAATCGACCACCACGCGTCGAGAGCCCGACGGGGGCGCAGCTCCGCCCGAGTTGCCCGCCGTGGGCGCGCCAAAACGCGTGGCTACCGCACGGCCACCCGGCGGCCAGGTCGGCGCCCGCATGTACGCGTGGAGCAAATAGGAGAAAGAAATCGTCTTGTGCGGCTGAATCGGCCCGTCCGGCACCCAGTAGGCAACGATGTTGTCGTGGATTTCCTCGTCGGTCGGAATCTCGACGAGCTCCACACCGCCCTTGCCCCAGTCACCCAGCGGCTCGATCCAGTAGCTGGGCCGTAGCTCGAAGCGCGACTCGTTGTCCTGATAGTGCGCAAAGTCCCGGTCGCGCTGCGCGAGTGCGTACCCGTGGGGATGCTGGTCCATGAACCTATTCACGCGCAGCGCCTTCGGGTTGGTCAGCGGACGCCAGATCCACTCGCCGCCGCCGGTCTGCGTCATCAGGCCGTCGCTGTCGTGCACTTCCGGTCGGAAGTCATCGAAGTGACGACCGCCGTTGCCGTTCTCGCCGTACAGAAACATCGACGTGAGCGGCGCAATTCCAACTTTCTCGATTGCACGACGCGGATACAACTCGGCGCTCACCTGAACCTGCGTGTTCGTACCCGGACGCAACTCGAACTGATACGCACCGGTCACGCTGGGGCTGTCGAGGACGGCGTAGATCGTCAGCGTGCGCTGCTTCGCCTCGGGACGCACCAGCCAGAAATCGGTGAAGTAAGGAAACTCCTCGCCATTGGGCGAGGCGGTGTTGACGGCCAGCCCGCGCGCCGAGAGTCCATACACCTGATTGCGGCCCAGCACGCGAAAATAGGACGCCCCCAGAAAGACCATGACTTCGTCTTTGTAGGCAGGCGTGTTGAGCGGGTAATGCACGCGAAACCCCGCGAACCCCAGCTCGGCGGGAAGCTTCATCTGCGGGACGAGCTTGCCGAACTCGAACAGCGCCGGGTTGTAGGGGATTGCTCGCACTCCATCCGCACTCACTTCATTGATGTTGACGCGCCGGTCGAAATTGAATCCTCGATGGAAGAATTGAACTTCGAACAGGGCTTTGTCGAACCACAACGCGCTTTGGCGGTGAAAACGGATGTCCCGAAACTGGTCGTAGTTCAGCTTTTGGAGAGTCTGCGGTAGCGCGGGTGAACGGTTCCTGTACGGGCGTGCAGCGCGGTCCTGCGCAACGCGCTGCACGGTCGCAAATGTGAACGGAGCCCGTGGCGGGGCAGCCGGCCGTTGCTGCGCCGGCTGCGGCTGAGCCGGTTTTGACTGTCCCTTCGACTGTCCCTGCTTTGACTGTCCCTGCGGTTGCGCGGCAGGGGGCTTCGCCTGTGTGGGAGCGGCCTTCGGCTGCGCTGGGGCTTGGGATGGCGCCGCCTTGGGTTGCGGCGGGGCGGCCTTGGATTGCGGCGCCGCAGACTTGGGCTGTGCCGGCTGCTCCCCTGCGGGCTGGGCGGGCGCCGGGGCTGGTTGACTTTGCGCCGGGGCGGGAGCTGGTGGAGGCGCGGCCTGAGCAGGTGCGGGGGGTGTCTGTCCGGATGCAAGTTGCAACTGTATGAACACAAGAACGGCGGCGGCAGCGACGTGCAGTCGTTTCTCTAGAGACACAGACACTCCCAGTGTTTGACGCGAACGCGCATTGTCCTCTTGTTCCATGGATAACGAGCCACACAGGGCGAGGGGACTGTCGCCACCTGGCGACAGTCAGCGGGGACGCAAGCGGACCGACCCTGATTGTCTCAGTGCAGCGGCAGCAATGGATCCTAAAAGCGTGTCAGAAGGTGCTGACAGCGCGCTCGGCATCCGGGCGGCGCAACGCCAGTCGCTCCGTCAGCCGCTCTTCATCGATGCGCTTGCACCATTTTGCAACGATCACGGTTGCGACGCCGTTGCCGATGAGGTTCGTCAAGGCCCGGGCCTCTGACATGAAGCGATCGATGCCAAAGATCAGTGCCACGCCGCCCACCGGAACGTGACCTACGCTGGACAGGGACGCCGCGAGCACGATGAAGCCGCTTCCAGTGACTCCGGCAGCACCCTTGGAGGTCAGCAACAACACGAACAGCAGCGTGAGCTGATGCCAAAGATCCAATGGCGTATTCGTAGCCTGGGCAATGTAGATCGCCGCCAGCGTCAGATAGATACAGGTCCCGTCGAGATTGAACGAATAACCGGTCGGAATCACGAGCCCCACCACGGCCGGATGCACGCCGAGGTCTTCGAGCTTGGTCATCATTCGCGGCAGCACGGACTCCGACGATGACGTCCCCAACACGATGAGCAACTCATCGCGGATGTAGCGGATGAACCGGAATATCGAAAAGCCGTGCCAACGGGCGATCCCACCGAGCACCAGCACGATGAACAGCACGCACGTCAGATAGAAGCATGCCATCAAGGCACCCAGAGACACCAACGCGCCGAACCCGTACTTGCCGATGGTGAAGGCCATTGCGCCAAACGCCCCAAGAGGAGCCACGCGCATGATGATCCCCACGATGCCGAACAACACCTTCGAGATGCCTTCGACGAATCCGAACACGACCGAGTCACGGCCGCCGGCCGCGTGCAGCGCGAAGCCAAACAGAATCGACAACAGCAAAACCTGCAGCACATCGCCCTTGGCGAACGCGTCGAGGAACGTGCTGGGGATGATCGCCAGGAGATAGTCGACGACTCCCGGCAGCTTTCCAGGTTGCGTGAACTGCGCAATCGAATGCGTGTCCAGCCGTGAGACGTCAATGCCTAGTCCGGCGCCCGGCTTGAACACGTTGACGACCACGAGGCCGATGAGCAGCGCGAGAGTCGTGACGACCTCGAAGTACAACAGCGCAAGCCCGCCGGCTTTACCGACCTCCCGCAGCTTCTCCATGCCCCCGATGCCGGTCACGACGGTGCAGAAGATGATGGGCGCGATCATCATCTTGATGAGCTTGATGAAGCCCTCGCCGAGGGGCTGCATGCGCTGCGCGAGCGCCGGATCGAGAAAGCCGAGCGCCAGGCCGATGGCAATCGCCACCAGCACCTGCACGTAGAGACTCGAGAGAAGCTTTTTGGCGCTCACGGGAGCGCGAGCGTATCAGTTTTTTATATTGACCAGATTGCCCTGGGCATCCAGTAACGGAACGTGGTGCGCCGTCAGGATGGCGTTGATGTTCAGCTGATGCGCGCGGATCCAGCCATCGAGCGTGTCCTGCCAGTCCTGCTCGCCGCGCCGGACTCCCATGGACATCTCGTAGTCGAAGCGGATCTTCGGGTCGGGCTTGAACGGCAGGATCACCCAGTGCGCACCGCCACTCTTCTCGTTGTGCCCCGACAGATAGCCCGCAACCGGTCCCCACACGATCGCGGCATCGATCTTTCCGTCGCGCAGGTCCGGACCGACGATGCTCTGCGGGTTCTCGTTGGGATCACCGCTCTGCACCGCATACAGGACCGCGTGGTCGAGCAGCCCGTGCTGCAGCAGCCAATCGGCGGCGGGGGTCTGCGCAAACATGCCGATGCGCAGTTGCTGCAGCCGGTCCGCTTTCATCCCCAACACGTCGCCTGCGCTCCTGAATCCCCGGAATTCCGTGTTGTCCGGAACGAGCAGCGCGTAGGTCGAGCGCATGTACGGCTGAGTCGTCGCAGCCTGGTCGTATCCCTTGGGAACGCCGATGATCAGATCGCACTTGTATTGATGCGTCGCCTCGTCCACGGCCCGCAGAGTGTTGCGCACGAACCCCATGCGTTGCGGGAACCAGGTGTATTCGATCTTCTTGCCCAGGTCGTGGGCCAAGGCCGCCGCGATCTCGTTCTCGTAACCTTCCCCCTTGTCGTTGGACTGCGGCAGGTTGTGAGCGTCGGAGCACACCTTGAGCGTCGGGGATTTCAGCGCAGCCGACGGCTCCGCCGCCACGGTCTTCTGGGCGTCGGGGCTCGGCGCCGGTTGCGCGCGCAACGCTGGCGCGGCCGCCGCCACACCAACCAACACCGCTGCGAGCAGCAGCCGATAGTTCATCACTTACTTCTTCCCGGGGATCGGATACAGGTGCCCTGCCATGATGTCACCGTTGGCCCGTCCCTTCAGATAGGCGTACAGCCCTTCCCAGTTGTCGGTGACCATCTTCACCCCACCGAACGGCGGCATCCCCTTCTCCACGCGGCCATTGGTGATCGTAGTGTGAAACTGGTCCTTCGTGAGCACGTTGAGCGACTTGACGAGCGGTGGGCCGACCAGTCCCTCCTGGGAGGCGCCATGGCAACGCTCACAAGCCAGCGCCCGCCAGGTCTTCCAGCCCATCAACGTCTGGTCGTCGACCTTGTTTCCGTCCACGACGGTATACACGGCCGTTTTTTTGTTGTGGCCGTTACCCTTCGGCCCGGGATCCGCGGCGTTAGCCGCGGACCCCGTGAGCAAGCCACTTATCAACAGTGACGCGAGCGTCACCATCCGACGCTTTGCCAGCATGGCTCCCCCGCGAGCTTAGCCGGTGGGAGCTTCGGGCAACGCGAAGACGAACAGCGATCCACCCAGCGTGGTGTACTTCGCCAGATCCTTGTAGCCACCGACGGCGCCGAGTCCGGCGGTGCCTTCCGTGAGCCCGGCTGCCATGCCGATTCCGGCCCAGCCGCCGATTCCGGAATACGTACCGACGTACTGCTTGCCGCCGTACTGGTACGTGAAGATGTTTCCGATGATTCCGGACGGCGTCTTGAACTTCCACAGCTCCTTGCCATCCTTCGGGCTCACGGCCTTGATGTAGCCCTCCAGGGTGCCGTAGAACACGACGTCACCGGCGGTCGTCAGAGCACCCGACCAGACCGAGAACCGCTCAGGCTTCGACCAGACGATCTTGCCCTGATTCGGGTCCCACGCGATGAAGTTGCCCATGCCGCCATGGCTGCCCGGAGCCGGGAACATCGTCAGGGTCGCCCCGACGTACGGCTGACCTGCCGTGTACTCGATCTGGAATGGCTCGTAGGTCATGCAGACGTGGTTGGTCGGAACGAAGATCAGCCCGGTCTTGCGGTCGTAGCTCGAGGGTTGCTCGTCCTTCGAACCGAGCGCCGCCGGACAGATGTCCTTCACGTTGACGTCGGGTCCCGTCGTGCCCGGCGAGTACTTCTTGTCGACGGTCGGCCGGCCGGTCTTCATGTCCACGCCCGTCGACCAGTTGACCTTCGGGTCGAACTTCTGCGCGACCAACAATTCGCCCGTCTCGCGATTGAGCGTATAGCCGAACCCGTTGCGGTCGAAGTGCGCCAGCGCCGGTACCTTCTTGCCGCCCACGGTGGCATCCAACAGCACCATCTCGTTGACGCCGTCGAAATCCCACTCATCGTGCGGGGTCATCTGGTAGACCCATTTGACCGCGCCGGTGTCCAGATTGCGCGCCCAGATGGACATCGACCACTTGTTGTCCCCGGGGCGCTGACTGGGGTTCCAGGTGCCCGGATTGCCGCTGCCGTAATAGACCAGGTTGAGTTTCGGATCGTAGGAGTACCAGCCCCACGTCGTACCGCCGCCGAGCTTGTACTGATCTCCCTTCCAGGTCTTCAGCGAGGAGTCCTTGCCCACCGGCGCCATCTTGCCGGCGGTCCAGGTCATCGTCTTGACCGGATCCATGATCATCTCGGCATCGGTACCGCTGCTGTAGCCCTTCCAGACCTGCTTGCCGGTCTTGATGTCGTACGCATACAGGCGGCCGCGGACACCGAACTCACCGCCGGAGATCCCGGTCACGACCTTGTCCTTGAAGACGTGCGGCGCGTTGGTGTTGGTTTCCCCGATCTTCGGGTTGCCGTTCTTGACCTTCCACACAACGTTGCCGGTCTTGGCATCGAGTGCGACCAGCACGGTGTCGGCCTGTTGCAGGAATATCTTGCCGTCACCGTACGCCAGGCCACGATTCACGGTGTCACAACACATCACGGGAACGACGTCGCCCTCCTGCTTGGGCTCGTATTTCCAACGATAGGTCTGATCCTTGAGGTTGATCGCGTAGACGTTGTTGGGGAACGGTGTGTGGATGTACATCGTATCGCCGATGACGAGCGGCGATCCTTCGTGACCGCGCAGTACGCCCGTGGACATCGTCCAGGCCACCTGCAGCTTGCCGACGTTCCCGGCGTTGACCTGCTTGAGCTCGCTGTAGCGCTGATTCGCATAGTCGCCCGTCTGGGCAGCCCAATTCGCGGGATCGGCGATCTTCTGGTCGAGATCGGCGTCGGCGAGGGCCGCGCCCGACACGGCCGCCGCGGCAGCGAGTATGACGACCCTCTTCACTCTGGAACGGTGCTCGTAACTCATATCTCCTCCAGATTATGGTTCTCGGGAAATACGATCGCCTCCGGACACTTCGCTGAAGACGGACTGAGAGAGGCAACCTTCCATGGCCGACACGCCGAGCGAGCGGCTGTCGCAAACACTGTCAGCTCGAGCCCCCTTCGCCTCGAGGCCCTGGGCCCTTTGCTGACAGGCCCGTCGAATCCGGGCTATCAATACACCCCCGATTCATCACCTGCAACACCAAACGTTGGAGGAAAGTGATGTTGCAGCGTACGATTCCCGGGAACCGAACGCCCTCCGTGTCGGATGAGGGACAGTCAGATCATGTACCCGAGAATCCTGCAACGCGCCCGCCTCATCGCCCTGGCGGTAGCGGTTTGTGCATCGTATTTGACTACGGCACCGCTAGAGGCTGACACGCCCCACAACGACTACCCCACTTATGCGCGTGTGCAGTTCGTGCAGGACTGCGCAGCCCGAGCCGGAGGCAGTCAGGCAGATCTCTATAAGTGCTCGTGTGTTATCGACAACATCGCGGAACACCTGACGTTCGATCAGTACGTCGAGGCATCCACCTTCGCGCACTACGCGACCCTTCCTGGCGAGGGAGGCGGAGAGTTTCGGGATCCCGACCACGCGAAGGAACAAGCCCGGTTGTATCGCACTCTCGAGACACAAGCCTATCGCGTGTGCGGCTTGAAACCGCCCGCGCTGAGTCGTTAGTCGCAGCTGCGTTCCGCGAGAGTCCCTTGCGCGGCCCGTCGCGCAGGTATGTGCAATCGCAGCACACTCTGAATCGGGTGTTCCAGTCAGCGGGCACGATGTTCCGCAACCCGAACAGTCCCAACCGGTGCCAGAGCCAGGATTGTGCAAATCCCGCAGCTCGTGTTCACCCGGAGTGCGACTTCCGGCTTCCAATCCCTGTTGCAGCCTGGGACGGCGAGCACCGCGCGGGCGGCACTACTTTTGCTTGAATGTCCCCGGGCCCACGTTTCGACCAGAGCAACAGCCAACAGATCTCAGCCGATACGCTGTTGACGATGGTGTACGGTGCAACACGCAGTGAGCGGATTGAAGTGTCCTGCAACGACGAGGGAGCCGTCGGCTTCGAGAAACACGATCCCGTGTAACAGCGATCGCCCGCGGACGCTCATCGCCTACACCCGCGACCCGCCGTCCAGGTCGATGCATCGGCCCGTGAAGTAGTCGCTGCTGACGATGAACGCCGCAGCCGCGGCGATCTCCTCAGGCTCCGCGAACCGCCGCAGCGGCACAGCTGCGACCATCTTCTCGAGCATCTCGGGCTTTATCGTGCTCAGGATCTCCGTACGCACACCGCCGGGCGCGATCGCGCCGGCCCGGATTCCGTACCTCGCCAGTTCCTTCGCCCACACCACAGCGAGAGCCACTACACCCGCCTTCGCGGCGCTGTAGTTGGATTGCCCCGCGTTGCCGTGCCGCGAGAGGCTCGATATGTTGATGATCACTCCACCATTCCCGAGTTTGATCATCCGCTCGGAAGCTTCACGGCCACACAGGAACACACCCGTCAGGTTGACGTCGATGACCGCTTGCCACTGCGCCAGCGTCATCTTGCTTGCGATCTGCCCGTCCTTGGCCTTGACCAGTAAAGCGTCCCGAATGATGCCGGCGTTGTTGATCAACACGTCCAGACGGCCGAAGTCGGCCACGACGGCGTCCATGGCCGAGGCTACGGCGGCTTCTGAAGTCACGTCCACGGTATAGTCACGAGCCGTGGCACCGGCCGCCTCCAGTGCTTCCCGGGTCGAGCGAACGTCCCCTGCACTTACGTCGAACAGCGCGATGTGACCGCCGTCACGTCCGAACCGTTCCGCCAACGCTCGAC
The DNA here is from genome assembly GCA_036499585.1 of Steroidobacteraceae bacterium. GTDB lineage: Bacteria > Pseudomonadota > Gammaproteobacteria > Steroidobacterales > Steroidobacteraceae > 13-2-20CM-66-19. The sequence continues at coordinate 125,551 of DASYDM010000017.1, read as the reverse complement.
CGATTCCACGCCCCGCGCCCGTGATGACGACCGTCTTGCCCTTGATATCCATGAACCCCGCCACACCTCTATATAAGAGAAACCCTGAAAACCCCTGAAAGCTTTGTCGCTTTCTGGCACTTACGCAACAGTGCCTTCGAGGGGATCTGCCGCCCCACTGCGGCTTTCCACAGGTCCTCATGACGGGCTCCGCGGAAGCCACTCTCGGGACCCGCAAATTCCCAGCGGACGTGATACGTTACGCGCGCGCAATTCGAACCCCACGGGCACTTCATGACGAAATCGACCGCTTCCGTTTCGCCTGCCGTCGAGGCCTCCTCGCAGAACGAATTACCCCCGCGCATGTGGACCACCACGCTCCTGTTTTCGATCTCCATGCTTGCGGCGGTCACCGTGGTGCCCTGGTACGGACTCACGCACGGCTTTTCAGTTGGAGCCTGGGCCTGGTACGCGTTCTTCCTGATCGCGAACGGAATGTCGATTACCGGTGGCTACCACCGCCTGTGGGCGCACAAGACGTACGAGGCGCATTGGATTCTGCGACTGTTCTTCATGATCTTCGGGGCGATGTCGCTGCAGAACAGTGCCTTCGTCTGGTGCAGCGGCCATCGCACACACCACCTGAAGGTTGACGACGTCGATGAGGATCCGTATTCCATCAGGCGCGGCTTCTGGTTCGCCCACATCGGCTGGATGCTGCGCGAGTACCCCAGCGGCAAGGCCGACTTCACCAACATTCCCGACCTGAAGCGCGATCCGCTGCTGCAGTTCCAATTCAAGCATTACATCCCGTTGGCCCTCGCCACCAACATCGGCTTCCCGCTGCTGGCCGGTTGGAGCGTCGGTGACCTCTGGGGCACGTTCATTCTCGCGGGCGTTCTCCGCCTGGTCGTGCAGCACCACGTCACGTTCTTCATCAACTCGCTGGCGCACATGTGGGGCGCGCGTCCCTACACGGACTCCAACACTGCCCGCGACAACCCCGTCCTGGCCTTCGTCACTTACGGCGAGGGGTATCACAACTTCCACCATATCTTCGCGCACGACTACCGCAATGGCGTGCGCTGGTGGCAGTTCGACCCGACGAAGTGGATGATCTCCTGCCTTCAGTGGGTCGGCCTGACCCGCCGCCTGAAGCGCACCCCGCCGTTCCAGATTCAGCGCGCGTTGCTCGCAATGCAGTTCACCCGTGCGCAGGAGAGGTTGGCCCGGGCCCAGGAGAAGCTGGCGACGATGCCCGCGCACGAGATTCATGCGCCGACCTCCCGTCACTCACACATCGAGCAGCTGCGGCAGCGCATCGCGCACGAGTACGAGCACTTCCACGCCGCCGTGGCCGACTGGGCCAAGGTCAAAGAGCAGTGGCTCGAGCAAAAGAAGCGCGAGGTCATCGAGCACTGGGAGCATGCGAACTTCCAGCAGCGCCTCAAGGAAATCGAGCGGGGGCTGCGGATGCAACGCCGGCGGATGCGGGTCCTGCACGCGCAGCTGGCCTAGTTTGTTGGCGGAAAGTCGCCTGCGGCGCTTTCCGCAGAATCACCGCTAGCGCTCGATTCTGCGGCCGGCAAAAAGCGTGGTTTTTGCCGGCGTGACCTTTCTGTTGCAAGGGGCCTTCGGGCCCCTTTTGCGTTCCAGTCCCCGCTTCGGGCACCATTCCCCGCCATGGGACGCATATTCGAAGTCAGAAAACACACGATGTTCGCGCGATGGAACCGTATGGCGAAGCAATTCGCCCGCATCGCCAAGGACATCAGCCTCGCCGTCAAGTCCGGTGGCACCGACCCGCACTCGAACCCGACCCTGCGCCGGGTGATTCAAAACGCGCGGGCTGTGAACATGCCCAAAGACAAAGTCGAGGCGGCCATCAAGCGCGCCTCGGGACGAGACGCCGCGAATTACCAGGAAGTGATCTACGAGGGATATGCACCCCACGGCGTGGCGCTCCTCGTCGAGACGGCCACGGACAACCCGGTCCGTACGGTCGCCAGTGTGCGAAGTGTCATCACCAAGGGCGGCGGCAACCTGGCGACCCATGGCAGCGTGAGCTTCATGTTCAAGAAGATGGGCGTGTTCCGCCTGTCCCCCGAGGGCATCGACCAGGATGACCTCGAGCTGTACCTGATCGACCACGGCCTGGAAGAGATGGGCGAGAGCACCGGGGAGAAGAGCGAGCCACAGCTTGTCATTCGCTGCGCATTCTCGGATTTCGGGAAGGTGCAGCTGGCACTCGAGGCCCGCGGTATCACACCACTGTCTGCGGAACACGAATACATCTGTACCGTCCCTACCGAGCTGCCCGAGGCGCAAGCCACGGAAGTCCTGGAAGTCATCGACAAACTCGAGCAGGACGACGACGTGCAGAAGGTGTTCCACACGTTAGCCTGAGAGCCCTGGTGACCCGTGCGCTCCTGGGGCAGCGTGCACAAGTCACAAACGCTCGAAGTCGCCGCGCGGCAACGGCTAGGGGTGCTCCCCGCGAGCGAGCGCACGGGCTATGCTTGATGCGTGGACGACTACAGACTCGAACTGGCTGGATTCTCCGACGCACCTCGCTTGGCGGCCATGTCGCACGAGTTCGTCGAATCCGGACTTCGTCCCGCGTGGTCCGCTCCCCGTATCACCTGGCACATCCGGCATCCTGAGAGCGTCGTCCTCGTAGCAAGGGCCGATGACGAGGTGGCCGGCTTTGCGATCATGCGTTACGGCGATGACGTTGCTCATCTGAATCTGCTCGCCGTCGACACAGCTCATCGCCGTCACGGTCTCGGCCGTCAGCTGATTACATGGCTCGAGGAAACCGCAGCCACCGCAGGGACATTCATCGTCGGCCTGGAATTGCGTGCCACGAACGAGAGCGCTCTCGCGTTCTACACATCGCTGGGGTATCGCGAGCTCGGCCGAGTGCCGGGGTACTACCAGGGAGTCGAGAACGCCATTCGGATGGCACGGGACGTTCGCACCACCCGCGGCGCAGTCCCTGGCCTCAAGCAAGCCGCGCCGTAGCGGCCGGCGCGCTGATTCCGTGGAAAGCGCCGCAGGCGGCACTGTGCCTGTCCGTCCCTGGACGGCACCCTTCGGGCCGACCTCCGGTCGTCCAAACGCGCTCCCTGCGCGTTTGTCCGCCAATTAATCAGCGTCCGGCATCGGCGGCGGCGCGCCCTGCGCGAACAGCACGTCCTCGAACCCGAAATTCCGTAGGTCCCGGATCCGCTGCGGATACAGCACGCCGTCCAAATGATCGACCTCGTGCTGCACGACCCGCGCGTGAAAGCCCTCGACAGTACGGTCGATCGGCTTCCCGTATACATCGAAGCCCTTGTAATTCAGCCGGTGGTAACGCGGCACCAGGCCTCGCATACCTGGCACGGAAAGGCATCCTTCCCAGCCTTCCTCCTGCTCCGGGCCGATCGGGGTCAGAACCGGATTGATCAGCACGGTGTAAGGGACCGGCTGCACGTGCGGGTAGCGCGGGTTCTCCTTCACTTCGAAGATCACCACCCGCATGCTGACTCCAACCTGCGGCGCGGCGAGACCGGCACCGTTCAGCGAACGCATGGTGTCATCCATGTCTGCCACCAGAACGTGCAGAGTGGCATCGAAGTGCTCCACCGGAGCCGCCACCTGCCTGAGCACCGGGTGGCCCATCTTGAGAACCGGACGAATGGCCATGCCGACACTTTCTCAGAATGTGACCGGCCGCGCCAGAAACTCCTCCGTGCCGAACAACATCTCGAAACCGATACCGACCCCCAGGCTGCTCGAGCGGTGCTGGTCGATGAAGTCCTTGGGCCAATCGATGCTGGTGCGCACCTCCATGATCAGCCAACGGCGCAGCACGCTCTGCCGGTAGGCAATCTTTAAGCCGTAGTCGTGCAGTGATACAGGAGCCTTTGTCTCGCCGTCCGCGCCAATTTCCACAGCTATTGCATGGCGATTGGGGAAGCCGCGCATCGCCAGCAGCGCCGTGTAGCCTCGCGTGCCCAGGGTCTTCTGCGCGACGGTTCCCGAGATGGTATAGCGAACGAGCCAGCGCATATCGAAGATGCGCTCGAGGTCCAAGCGCGTGGTCTCACCAAGTCCGCCGTCGCTGTTCTGCCAGTAGAGAGTTTCCCGAAACGAAAACAGACCTCTCTCGGATGCTCCGCGCTCGAACACATAACTGGCTTTGGCGTAGGGGTCCATGGGGAAGCCCAGGCGCACTCCCGCTCCGAAGTCGAAATACCCGGTCTGCTTCTTCGGCTGGTGAAACGACAGTCCGAAGATCGTCTCGTCTTCCGTGGCCGGGCCGTACTGGCGTTGGAAAGCGCCCGAGGGCTCATCGCGCTCCGAGATGTATTCCTCAGGATTGACACGGCCGATGAAGGCGTGAAACCGCTCATCGATCTGCGGCAACGGGAAGTTGGCCTGGAAACGCAGCTGGGGTCGGAAATGATCGTACTGATCGTACAGGAGGGCCGGCGCCAGACTGCCGTACGCGTTGCGTTGGTAGTAGTCCGCGTCGCGCTCCGAGCCGAACCAACGATCGACGCGCATCGAGGAATGCCACACGGTGTCGTACACCTCCTGACGCGTGCGATCGAGCCAGTGCAGGTTGTCCTGCGACGGCGGTGGACCCACTTCTCCCGGCGGGGCGATTTCGGCTTTCGGGGATATCGGAATGACCGGCGCCGGCGCAGGAACCGGCGGAGGGACTTGAGGTATCGGCGCAATAGGTCCCGCGGGAACCGAGGGTGTCGAGGCAGCCGGCGCGGTGGCAACCGCGGGAGCCGTTGCTGGCGCCGCCACGTCAGGGTTCTCAGCCTCCCCCGCAACAGCGGCGAATGCTAACCCGAGCGAGCCCGACAAGAGCCCACAGCAGACAGTTGTTTTCAGCCGACGTATGCGCAACAGGGGTCCCTTTCATTAGGAAACCCCGTACGGGGCGAGGGGTTCCGTGAAATGGGAACAGAGCACTGCGTGACGGGTTAATCACACAGGCCTCGATCACACAGGAAGGAGGGGCTCGGCTGCCGTGATGCGCGTCTAGACTCGGTGGTCTCGAAATACGAGCTCCCGCGGTTCTGCGGCCCAGTCGTAGTGGCCCGCCCTGTTAACGACGGACTGCTACCATTCACGCATGAAGCTGCGGACCCGCCTGAATCTCGTGGTGACCGGCCTCACTGCCGTCTTCACGGCCGTGCTGATCACCTCCGAGATCCGCGATACGCGCGCATCCGTGCGGGAGGAAAGTGAAGCCGCAAACCGCGTGGCCTCTCAGCTTCTTGGCCGCCTCGTCGCGATCTATTCCCGCGAGGGCGGAACACAGGCCGTCCAACAGTTCCTGCAGGAGCTCGGTCACGTCCGATCCAACGACCTCGCCTTGATTTCGGCCGGCGGCCAGACGATCTACCGCTCGCCGCCACCGACTTATAAGGCCGGCCGCGAGGCCCCTGCCTGGTTCCGGCGTCTATTGGAGCCGTACCAGCCGCCGAATACCCTGACTCTGTCGGACGGTTCGCACCTGATCCTTCAGGCCCAGTCTTCGCGGTCGGTGCTCGATGCCTGGGACGACGTGACGCATCTGTTGACGATCGCGGCAATCATGCTGGCGGTGGCCAACGCCTTGGCCTTTTGGCTCGTCGACCGGGCACTGGCGCCATTTCCGATCATCGTGAACGGCCTGGAACGCCTGCAGCGCGGTGATCTGGCGTTCCGGCTGCCCCCGCTGCCGGGCCCGGAAGCCCACGCCATCGGGGCCGCTTTCAACCGAATGGCGCAGTCCGTCGAGGACAACGTCCAGACCGAACGTAAGGCCCGTGAGGCCGAGACCCGCTTGGAAGAGCGGCGCGAGATGGCGAAACTGATGGAACAGCGTGTCGAGGAGGAGCGCCGTCTGATCGCGCACGAGCTGCATGACGAATTCGGCCAGTCCGTGACGGCCATTCGCAGTCTCGCTCTGGCTATCGCAGCGCAAACGAAGGAGCCGGGCTCCGGTGACACTGCCCGGCTGATCTCCGAAGAAGCCGCGCGGCTGTACGACGCCATGCACGGCCTGATCCCGCGATTGATGCCGCCCTCCCTGGATACACTTGGGCTGTCAGAAACCCTCGAAAATCTCGTTCGCGACTGGCAGCGACGTTACCCCGCAGTCAAGTTGTCTCTGCAACAGAACCTTCCGGCCGATCTCGGGCCCAGCGTGACACTTACGTTGTATCGTGTGATCCAGGAAGGGTTGATCAACGCACTGCGACACGCCCAAGCGTCGAGCGTCGAGATCAATGTCGAATCGGACGGACAAAAGATAGTGGTCACCCTTGCGGACGACGGCACCGGGCTCCTGCACGACTGGTCGCGGCCGGGCCACTTCGGCCTTCGCGGCCTCACCGAGCGGGTCGAGCATCTCGGAGGCACGTTCAGCATCGGCAACCGAACGCCTCGCGGCGTCCTTCTGCAAGCCGATATCCCGCTTTCCTCGCCGGTGAAGGTGACGCAGTGATTCGCGTCCTGCTGGTCGACGATCACGCCGTGGTCCGCACCGGCTTTCGACTGCTACTTCAGGCTCAATCCGACATCTCCGTCGTTGCCGAGGCGGAGTCGGGCGAAGCCGCGTATCAGCGTTACATCGAACTGACACCCGACGTCGTTGTGATGGATCTCGCGATGCCTGGAATGGGAGGCCTCGAGGCGCTGCGGCGCATCCGCGCTCGACACAGTCAGGCGCGCGTTCTGACACTCTCCGCACACGACGACGCCATGCACGCCCGTCGCGCGCTGCGCGAAGGTGCCCTTGGGTTCCTCTCGAAGCGCAGCGCCCCCGAAGCACTCATCGAGGCAATCACCACCGTCGCATCGGGTCGGCGCTATCTCGATGTAGGGCTCGCTCAGAAGCTGGCGTTGGCCGATCTCGACGGAGCGACCAAATCTCCGATCGAACGGTTGTCGGAGCGGGAGTTCGAGGTCTTCATCCGCCTGGCTCGCGGCGAGACCGTCCAGCGCATCGCGGACGATCTGAAGCTTTCGGCTTCAACCGTCGGAACGCATCTCTACAACGTGAAGCAGAAGCTGGAAGTTGTGAACCAATCCGAGCTGACTCTGCTCGCGATCCGGCACGGCCTCATCGAGGCGTGAGGAGGCGTCGAAGGCGCCGGCGGCGCGATCGTTATTCATCACGGTTCTCCTTGCTTCGGGTCATGACCGAAGCGAAGCAACCGCCGTGCCGTGCTCTACTCGCTCTTGTCGAACCAGCGGTACAGGAAACCCGCCACGGCCGCGCCAACGATGGGTGCCACCCAGAACAGCCACAGCTGACTCAGCGCCCACCCGCCAACCAACACGGCAGGCCCGGTGCTGCGGGCGGGATTGACCGACGTATTGGTCACGGGAATCGAGACCAGGTGGATCAGCGTCAACACCAGCCCGATCGGAATTCCGGCAAAACCAACAGGCGCGCGACGATCCGTGGCTCCGAGAATGACCATCAGGAAGAAGAAGGTCATCACGAACTCGGTGAGAGCTGCGGCCGCCAGACTGTAATTGCCCGGCGAGTGATCGCCATATCCATTGGCGGCGAGGCCCGCAGCGATCGGATCGCTGCCGTTTCCGGCTGCAATGATCGAGAGTATCCACGCCGCAGCGATTCCGCCGACGACCTGTACCACGACATAGGGAAGAACGTCTCCCCCACGGAACCGCCCGCCCATCCACAACCCCACCGTCACCGCGGGATTGATGTGACAGCCGGAGATGTGACCGATGGCATACGCCATGGTCAGCAGGGTCAGGCCGAAAGCCATTGCGACACCGACGAGACCGATGCCGACCTGAGGGAATTTTGCCGCCAGTACCGCGCTGCCGCAGCCGCCGAGCACCAGCCAGAACGTCCCGAGAAATTCTGCCGCCAGCCGCTTAGATAGTTGCATGTTCTTGTCTCCCTTGAGCGGGGGCGTCACGTTACGCTCGGCGGCGCTCCGGGTAAAGTCGGGCCCCTGATCCGCTCCACTCTGTATCGTATTGCGATATAGTAGGCGGCTGCCGCGGGCAGCCCGCGCTCACCCCTTTCGTCTTGTCCCTCTTCCTCATGTCAGCAACATTGCAGCAGCGAACCCACGGTCACGACCATTTGCGCGATTTCAGCGCCGACCCCCGCATCCTCATCCTCTCAGCGATGGCTGTGGTGGTCGGAACGGGAGGTGCCTGTGCCGCATGGGCGCTCTTGCGGCTGATCAACATCGTCACGAACTTCGCGTGGTTTGGGCGGTACAGCACTGACACGGCCCTGATTCAAAACAGCGGACTCGGAATCGCCACCGTGCTGATTCCAGTCGCCGGCTGCCTGATCATCGGATTGATGGCTCGGTTCGGCTCGGAAAAAATTCGCGGGCACGGCATTCCGGAAGCCATCGAGGCCATTCTGATCGGGCGCAGCCGCATTCAAGTGCGTGTGGCGCTTCTCAAGCCGCTCTCATCGGCGATCTCCATCGGAACCGGCGGACCCTTCGGCGCCGAAGGTCCCATCATCATGACCGGTGGGGCCATCGGTTCGCTGTTCGCGCAGCTCTTTCACCTCACCAACGCCGAGCGCAAGACGCTCCTGGTTGCCGGCGCCGCCGCTGGAATGAGCGCGACGTTCGGAACACCCATCGCGGCGATGTTGCTGGCGGTTGAGCTATTGCTGTTCGAATGGAAGCCGCGCAGTTTCGTGCCCGTCGCTGTCGCCTGCGTCGTCGCGGCCGGCTGGCGCTATTGGGCGTTGGGATCGGCACCGCTGTTTTCGATGCTGGCGACGGGTGCGTTGCCCAACTCCGGACTGCTCCTGTGCATCCTGCTCGGACTGATCTGCGGCCTGGGATCGGGGCTCCTCACGACGTTGGTGTACGGCACCGAGGACCTGTTCCAACGTCTTCCCATCCATTGGATGTGGTGGCCCGCGATAGGTGGAGTCGTGGTCGGCGTCGGTGGACTGATCGACCCGCACGCGCTCGGCGTCGGGTACGACAGCATCCAGAGCCTGTTGAACGGGGGTGTAACCTCCTCCGGAGCCATACGCCTGCTGATCGTCAAGGCAGTGATCTGGGCGGTCGCGTTGGGCTCGGGCACTTCCGGCGGTGTTCTTGCACCGTTGCTGATCATCGGCGGGGTGGTGGGCTCGCTGTTTGGAATGGAGGTCTCACCGACCAGCACTGGAATGTGGCCGTTGGTGGGCATGGCGGCGATGATGGGCGGAACGATGCGCGCGCCGCTGACCGCCATGATGTTCGGCCTCGAGCTCACACACGAAATCAATGCGCTCGTCCCGCTAGCTATAGCGTGCGCGACAGCGCACACGACGACCGTCCTGCTGATGAAGCGGTCGATTCTCACCGAGAAGGTTGCGCGCCGCGGACACCACATCGTCCGCGAGTACGTGGTCGATCCGTTCGAAGTCACAAAGGTGTCTCAGATCATGACGACGCCGGTACACACGCTTCGAGCAGGCGACACGGTCGGCGACACGGTGGCGTTCTTTACCGCGCCCGACATCCCGCCACGGCACAAGAGTTATCCGGTCGTCGATGGTGATGGCCGCCTCGTTGGGGTCATCTCACGAGCAGACGCTCTGCAGTGGCTCCTCGAGGAAGCCCCAACTGACGTCCCGCTCAGCGAACAGCTGTCAGGACAGGACGTTGTCGTGGGCTATGACGATGAGCAAGTGGGGCGCCTGGCGGACCGGATGGCGGCCAGTGGCAAGGGCCGGATACCCATTGTCAGTCGCAGCACAGGGCTGTTGATTGGGCTGGTCGCACGACGTGACGTTCTGGCTGTCCGAACTCACATGATGCGTCATGAACGCGAGCGCGAGGCTTTCATCTAAGCGGCACGAGGGCGCGCGACCACGCGCCCTACATCGCTCACGACGAAACGATCTTCGCCTTGATGGCCTCGTACTCCGAGTCGGTGATCAGCCGCCGGTCCAGCATGTCCTTGGCATCCTGCAGCCGGCGCACCGCATCGGACTGAGCCCCGCCGCCGGAGCCCATCATGGCGGCGCCTCCCACCTGGATCCCGCCGGAACGGGCGCGCAGCTCCTCGAGCTCGCGAACGCGACGCTTCTCGCGCCACGCCTGATCCTGCGCCTGGCAGATGCGGTAGACCGCCTGTGCGGCGTCCTTGCGTAGACCCGGGAACTCCATGCGCTGAGCTCCGGTCGAGCCCGAAGAGGCCAGATCCGTCGCTCGGCCGGCTCGCACCACCAGATCGGCGCCGAACACGCCGACACGCAACGTCACTTCCTCGAGATCCTGCCAGCGGAGGTCGGAAACATCGAAACCACCGATCAGGTGGCGGGTGATCTGGATCAGTCGCCCGCTAGTAGCCGCGACCAACAGCCGCCGGTGGTTCAGCGCGAAGATGCGGCGCTGGATCGCCCACGCCTCGAGCGTCTCGGTCGGGATCAACACCGAACGCAGGAATTCGAGGGGACGCTCGGCGCCGGTTTCGTCCTGCAGCGGGTGGGTACTCATTTGTGCCGCACGATCTCGGCGCGGAAGTCCCGCAGCTTCGCTTTCACCACCGCGGCGTTCGCACTGCCCATGCGGATCAGCAGCTTCTGTCCTGCCGAACGGCTCTCGAGCTGCGGATCGGCGTACTGATAGAACACCTTCGGCTGGATGAGCTGGATCGGGCCCTTCACATCGGGTGCCTCCAGGAGGTTGTCGATCACCTGCACCAGGCGGTCGTTGAAGTACTGGCCCGGATAGCCGAGGTCTTCGTAGGCCTGCTGGAACAGCGGATAGAGCCTGAAATAAACGGTCGCGAGGGTCTTCGGGTCCGAATTCTGCACCACCTTGATGAAGGGGGCGTAGCGGGCGAAGTTGCGCTCGTTCAAGGTGACCGTCTCGCCCTGCGAGGCGACCGTCGTCTCCCCCGGCGTTGGCTTCACCGGCCGCAATTCCGGATTGATCTTGTTGCGCGGCAGATTGTCGATCGTCGCCACCACGTGACGCACGATGTTTTCCGGATTGACGAGATCCTCGACCGACTTGGGTCCGAACAGACCGGCGAGCGTGTCGCGCACTTCCTGGTCGCTCTGATTCAGCGGCGGCAGGGGCTTGGACTCGGCCGAAGGCGGGACCGGATTCTGGATCGCCGGGGGCGCGGCGGGCGCCGGCGCGGGTTTGGCGGGCGCCGCAACCACCGGCGGCGGTGTCGGAGTGCTGTAGTACTTGAAGTAGACGAAGGCGCCGATGGCGAGCAGCACGACGGCGGCGGCCGATCCCCAGATGGCCTTATTGCGAAAGCGTTCTTCCGTGTCTGTTTCTGTATTCCACATCGCGCACACCCGCGGGCAACCGAGCCGAAGCGTAATGTACTACCGAACCGGACTTCGCAGGACGGGTCTGCGCCCAGGCCAGCAGCGCCACCGATGCCAGTACAACCGGCAGCCCGAGCAGCAGGTTCCCCGAAAACTGCTCACTGCCAAGCCCCCAACCTATTAGCAACGCCACGGGTGGATTGACGTACGCATAGGTTGCAGCCAGCGTCGGCGCAACGTTCTCGACCAGGTACCGATAAGCCGAGAAAGCGATCAGCGAGCCGAACACGATCAGGTAGACCCACGCCCACCACACACGCGGGGAGTGAGGCACGACCCACTTCTCGCCGAAGATCAAACTCCCCGCCAGGGCAATGACGCCCCCGATGAGCATCTCCGAGGCGAATCCCATGGCGCCCGACGGAAGCTCGATGCGCTTCGAGAGCACCGTCGCGAGCGACCAGGCTGCGATGCCAACGAGAATCAGGGTGGTGCCGGCCGTATTGGCGCGCAGATCGTGACCTGAGACGATGATCAGTGTCCCCGCTGCGCCCAGTGCGATGGCGGACCACTCGAGCCCGCTTGGCCGGTGTCCGAATACGACGGACCAGAACGCAATCGCCAACGGCAGAAAGCTGATCAGGGTCGCCGCCGCTCCCGAACTGACCGACCGCTCGGCGACTGTCACGTTGCAAAGCGACACGTCGAGCATCAGAAACGCAATCAGGGCGGCGCCACGCCACTGTCGCAGGGTGGGTAAGGGATGTCCCCGCAAGAGAAGCCACCCCGTGAGCAAGCCCCCGGCGACCACGAACCGGGTGCCGACCAGGTAATAGGGCCCCGCCCCCTCGAGGCCGACCTTCAGGGCGAAGTAGGTCGTTCCCCAGATGACATAGACACAGAACAGGCAGATCAGCACGAGCCAGGGAAGACGGCGCGACATGGCGAAGGTTCCGGCTTGGGTGACAGGTGCATCCTATTCTGGCCCTTTGCGCCGCGCCTTAGTCAATTTAAACTGAATGGGGCTTAAAATCTTTTAATCGAAGCTGTAATCGCGCGGAGACCTTGATCCATGGACGCATTGGACCTGAAGATCCTTACAAGCCTCGATAGCGACACTCGCCGCCCCTTTGCGGACCTGGCTCGCGAGTTGGAAGTCTCGCAACCCACGATCGCGGACCGCGTCCGTCGCCTCGAATCCCGCGGAGTGCTCAAGGGCACCATGCTTTGTTTGGACCACGCGAGGCTCGGCTTCACAGTCACCGCCTTCGTGCGTCTGCGCTCGACGCTCGCGCAGAAGGACGGTCTCATCGAAGTGGCGCGCGACATTCCTCAAGTGATCGAGATGCACGCCGTGACCGGAGAGGACTGCATGATTGCCCGTGTCGTCGCCCGCTCGGTGGATGAACTGGGCCGAATCCTGGATCGCCTGAGGGTGTTCGGCGAATCGAGCACCTCCGTCGTGTTGGGTACGCCGATTCCATTGCGGAATCCGATTCCCGCCACCCGTGCGACCGAAGAAGTGGCCTGAGGGAAGTGGCATGAACGAGATCCTCTCCAACTTCCATCCGGCGGTCGCGAACTGGTTCCGTCGCGCCTTCGACAACCCGACACTGCCCCAGACTCAGGCATGGCCGGCGATTCAGCAATCCCAACACGTTCTGATCGCGGCCCCTACCGGGTCCGGCAAGACGCTGGCGGCCTTCATGGCCGCGATCGATTCCCTGGTGCGCACAGGAGTCGAGAGCAACCTGGGCGATGAGACGTACGTCGTTTACGTCTCGCCGCTGAAGGCCCTCTCGAACGACATTCGGTTGAACCTCAATGCGCCGATCGAGGGCATTCGCGAGGAGCTGCGTGTTCTCGACCTGCCGGATGTCGAAATCAGGACATTCGTGCGCACGGGCGACACGCCGCAGAGCGAGCGCGACAGCATGCGCAAACGTCCGCCACACATCGTGGTCACGACACCGGAATCGCTCTATATCCTGTTGGGGTCCGAGTCCGGCCGAAAGATGCTGGCGACGACACGAACAGTCATCGTCGATGAGATCCACGCGATGGTCGGCAGCAAGCGAGGATTGCACCTGGCGCTGTCATTGGAGCGACTCGAGGCTCTCGCCGGCCGCCGACTGACGCGCATTGGCCTTTCCGCGACCCAAACGCCGATCGAAGACGTCGCGCGCTTCCTGGTGGGTACGCGACAAATCGCTGCCGACGGCCGACCCGACTGCACGATCATCGATACCGGCCATGTCCGACACCGCGATCTGGCTATCGAGATCCCACCATCACCGTTGGAATCGGTGATGTCCGGAGAAGTTTGGACTCAGGTCTACGACCGGTTGGCGGAGCTCATCACCGAGCACCGCACCACTCTCGTGTTCGTCAACACTCGACGTCACGCGGAGCGGATCGCCCGTCACCTCTCGGAGCGCATCGGCGAGGACAAGATCACTGCCCACCATGGGAGCATGGCGAAGGAACTGCGGTTGGACGCCGAAACGCGCCTGCGCCGCGGGGAGCTCAAAGCTCTGGTTGCAACGGCGTCCCTTGAGTTAGGTATCGACATCGGCGACGTCGATCTCGTCTGCCAACTCTCATCTCCCCGATCCATTGCTGCCTTCCTGCAGCGCGTCGGGCGCTCGGGCCACTGCGTGGAAGGCACCCCGAAAGGGCGGCTGTTCCCGTTGTCGCGGGATGATCTGGTCGAATGCGTCGCCCTGCTCGATTCGGTTCGCCGTCGCGAGTTGGACCGGCTGATCATGCCGGTGAAGCCGTTGGACGTCATGGCTCAGCAGATCGTGGCCGAAGTCGCCGCGAAAGAATGGGACGAAGCCGGTCTCTTCGAGCTCATCCGCCGCGCTTATCCCTATAGGGACGTCGAGCGCAAGGAATTCGACGAAGTCCTGTTGATGCTGGCGGAAGGGTACACGACCCGGCGCGGCAGACATGGAGCGCTCATCCACCACGACGCCATCAATCATCTGATTCGCGGGCGGCGCGGCGCTCGGCTGACCGCACTGACCTCCGGCGGGACCATTCCCGACACCGCCGACTACCGCGTCGTTCTGGAGCCGCAATCGCAGTTCGTCGGCACCGTCAATGAAGACTTCGCGGTCGAAAGCCTGCAGGGCGACGTCTTCCAGCTCGGCAACATCTCGTACCGGATCCTGCGGGTCGAAAGCAACATGGTCCGGGTGGAGGACGCGCACGGCCAACCGCCATCCATTCCGTTCTGGCTGGGGGAGGCGCCCGGCCGCTCCAACGAGCTGTCGGCCGCCGTCTCCCGGCTGCGCGAGGAGATTCAGACACGCCTGACCGGCAGTCTCGAACCCGCCCTGAGCTGGGTCATCGACGCAGTCGGCATCGCCCCGGCTCCGGCTGCCCAACTGGTCAACTATCTGGCCGCGGCGCGTGCCGCCCTGGGGACGCTGCCGACTCAGGACACGATCGTCTTCGAGCGCTTCTTCGACGAAGCCGGCGGCATGCAGCTCGTGATCCACTCGCCGTTCGGGAGTCGGATCAATCGCGCCTGGGGACTCGCCCTGCGCAAACGGTTCTGCCGGTCGTTCAATTTCGAGCTCCAGGCTGCCGCTACCGAAGACACCATTGTCCTGTCGCTGACGACAGCTCACAGCTTCGAGCTCTCCGAGGTCGCACGCTATCTGCATTCCAACACGATGCGACACCTGCTCGTGCAGGCGCTGTGCGCAGCTCCGATGTTCACGACCCGCTGGCGCTGGACGGCCGCCATCGCGCTGGCCCTTCCCCGCTTTCGCGGCGGCAAGAAGGTGCCCGCGCCGCTGGCGAGAATGGCTTCCGAAGACCTGCTGGCCTCGGTATTCCCCGACCAGGTGGCCTGCGCCGAGAATCTGCCCGGCGAGATCGAGATACCGGATCATCCGCTGGTCCGGCAGACCCTCAAGGACTGTCTCGAAGAAGCGATGGACGTCGACGGCTTCGAGCAGCTTCTGCGACGCCTCGAGTCCAGCGACATCCGCGTAGTCGCGCGCGATCTGACGGAGCCGTCGCCGCTGGCTCTCGAGGTTCTGTCGGCCCGTCCGTACGCCTATCTGGACGACGCTCCCCTCGAAGAGCGACGCACTCAGGCCGTCATGAGCCGCCGCTGGCTGGATCCGGAAAGTGCGGCTGACATCGGCAAGCTGGACGCTGAGGCGGTCCAACGCGTGCGCGACGAAGCGTGGCCCGACGCCACCAATGGCGATGAGTTGCACGATGCCCTGTTGTGGTTGACCTTCCTGACCGAGCGTGAAGTCGCCAAGCAACCGGGTTGGACGGACTTGCTGGGCGAGTTGGCGGCACAGCGTCGCGTTACCCGGTTGGAACCCACCGCGCTATGGATCGCGGTGGAGCGCCTGCCGCTGTTCAAGACCCTGTTTCCAACAGCTCGGCCCGTCCCGACCGTCGAGGTACCTGCCAACCTGGATACGACTTGGGAGCGCGAGAAAGCGGTCATCGAGGTGGTGCGTGGGAGGCTGGAAGGGTCCGGCCCTGTCACAGCGACATCGATCTCGAGCGCCTCCGGAATTCTGCTTCCCGATATCGAGGCGGCGCTGGCCGCCCTCCAAGGGGAGGGATTCGCGATGCGTGGGCAATTCACGCCTGCGGTGCCCGGCACCGTCATCGGTCCCGGTGAGACTGACGTCGAATGGTGCGAGCGTCGGCTGCTAGCGCGCATCCATCGGTACACCGTCAAGCGACTGCGTGCCGAGATCGAGCCCATTCCCGCCCGGGACTTCCTGCGCTTCCTGTTTGAATGGCAGCGCGTCACCCCCGAGGGGCGCATGGAGGGCCCTGACGCAGTGGGCGCGATCCTGGCCCAACTCGAGGGCTTCGAAGCGCCGGCGAGTGCGTGGGAAACCGAGATCCTGCCGACGCGAATCGGCGAATACGAGCCCGCCTGGTTGGATGAGCAATGTCTCTCCGGACGTTTCCTCTGGAGCCGTCTCGCCCCGAGAAAGAGCGATCCGGATCGCAAGTCCGCCCCCGTGAGGGCAACGCCGATCGTGCTGCTGGCGCGGCGCAACGCCCGAATCTGGTCGTCCCAGAGCGAGCCCACCGATGCGGCCAACCTGTCCTCCCGGGCCAGGGCCGTTGCCGATTTCATTCAGGAACACGGCGCGTCGTTCTTCGATGAGATCGCTGAAGGCAGCGGCCTGCTGGCGACTCAGGCCGAGGAAGCGCTAGCCGAGCTCGTAGCACTCGGCCTCGTCAACTCCGACAGCTTCGGGGGCCTGCGAGCCTTGTTGGTACCTGCCGACCGTCGTCGACCCGCGGCCGGCGGACGCCGCCGTCGACGCGTGTCCCTCTTCGGCATGGATGCCGCGGGTCGCTGGACCTTGGCGCACCGGCGTCCGGCACCCGCGCCTTCGTCCCGTGTCGATGAAATCAAACAGGATGACGACGCCATCGAGCATATTGCCCGCGCTCTGCTGAAGCGTTGGGGTGTCGTCTTCTGGCGCTTGCTCGCACGGGAAGCGGATTGGCTGCCCCCGTGGCGGGACCTGTTGATGTGTTACCGCCGACTCGAAGCCCGCGGCGAGATCCGCGGCGGACGGTTCATTGCGGGCTTCACCGGTGAACAGTACGCCACGCCCGAGGCCATCGGACTCATGCGCGATGTGAAGCGCAAGGCCTACTCGGGAGCAACCGTTTCGCTCTCGGGGGCGGATCCCCTCAACCTGGTGGGGATTCTCACGCCCGGCGCTCGGTTGCCGGCACTCAGCGGCAACCGCCTCCTGTACCGCGACGGCGTACCCATCGCCACATTCGCCGGCGGCGAAGTGACGTTTATCGATTCAACCTTGGAGGCAAAGGAGCGCTGGGACCTGCAGAACGTTCTGCTCCGTCGTCATGTCCCAGCGATCCTGGCTGACCTTGCCTGATCTCAACTCTTCTTATGCGTGTCCTGCCACTTCTGCACTGCCGCCATCGTGTTTTCGACGTGCTTCTGCGGATTCAGATCCGTGTAGGAGTACAGGATCTGGCCCGTCGGCGCGATGACGTAGGAAGTCCGATTGGCGAAATCGGGCTTGATCGGCAGAACGGCGTCATACGACTTCATGACACTGCCGTCGGCGTCGGAGGCGACCGCGAACTTATTGCGGCACTCGCTCACTGAAAACTTGTTGAGCTTGTCGATGGGGTCGTGAGAGACGCCGATGACGGTAGCTCCGAGCTTCGCGAACTGGTCCGTGGCCTCGGCGAAGTCGTGCGCCTCCGCCGTGCATCCCGGCGTGAACGCCGCAGGATAGAAATACAACACTACAGGACCCTTCTTCAGCGCATCCGCAAGCGAGAACTTGAAGGACTTGCCGGCCAGCGAGGCCTCCGCGCTGAAAACCGGCGCTTTGGCGCCGTCCGGAAGTGCAGCGAACACGGGCAGAGCCACCACCGCGGCGGCGACCGCGGAAACAATCGAGAGTCGCATGGGAAATCTCCTGTCGTGAAGGGGTGATCCGCCGTGGGATCCGCGAATCGCGATCATCCAACAACGTCCGAAGCCGCGCCATGCCGGAAGAGACTTCGCGCCGTTCCCTATTCATGAGCTGGACACCTGCCTGCGGCGCTGCCATGAAAAGCCGCCTTTCCCGGTCTACTGGTATCCAACAAGCTCCACGTAGCCCTCGCCGGCGGCACTGCGGCTGGCGCCTGCCGCGCTCTGCCCCTCACTGCTGACCTTTACGTCCACGGCCCCTTCCCAGTAGCGGGGACTCGTTCCGAGCTCCTGATCGGCCAGCACCGGCTTGACCTCGACGTCCAGGGACTGCGAAGGCACACGCAGATGCCACCCCGACGGGTACCTTACACGCCGCCTACTCGTCCAATGGTCTGTTATATCGATGACCACATCCTGACTCGAGAGCGGGTGCGATTCGCCCGACGGGGCGATCCAGGTACCCGCACTGTGAGCGTCACGGGTCCCGTCCAGGTCCCGCAACGAGTAGAACATGAGGGCGCTGCCGTCCTTCATCTGTAACGCAAACCAGTCCCAGCCCGCCTGCGTTGCACCCAACGACGAGCTGCTCCATTCGCGATCCAACCAGGCCGACCCTTTGACCGATACCGCACCTCTGGCCCCCTTCCCTGTCCCGGTCCTGGTCATCGTCCCACTGATGCTCATCCGCGGGATGGAGTAGTAGTAACTGGCAGCACCTGGCTCACCCGATTTGACACTCAGGCCGTGGTCGCCATTGAGCACAGGCGCTCCCTCGGGCTTTGCTTCGAATTCGAGGGCGTAGCCCGGCTGCCGCGCCCGCAACTTCCAGACGTCGCCCTGCTGTTCGAAGCTCCAATCGTCCAGCCAGACCCGCAGCGGTGCCGCCTGCGCCCCGGCAAGGCCCGCCGCGCCTCGCTCATATTTCTGCGCGAAGCTGAATTTGCCGCCGGCAACATCCGTCACGGCGAAGTGCGCCAGGTAGACCTGGTTGGTGCGCCACGCCGAACTCTCCCCGCTGGGAGCTCGCTGCGTCCCCGGCTTCAGGGCCACCCTGAAGAAGGTCAATTCAAAGCCGAATCTTTCGCCTTTTTCCGACTCCACATTCCCGGTCACATACCACCACTCGGTTCGAAACTCCGGATGCGGTCCGTGATCGCGCGGAAACTCGAACTCCCGCGGCTTATCAGCGACCGCGAACCCCGTCAGGCCCGGCCCGCCGCGCAGCGGCGCCAACGCCGGATCGCCGAGTTCCGCTGCCCCCGCGCACAGCGCCGCGCTTGCCGACAGCAGCAACACAACGATCCAGGCGCGCATCACTCCTCCCGGATCTCGCTCGCCAACGAGAAGCGAGCCGTGCGCCACGCGGGATAGAGCCCGGCAGCCAGGGCAGCAGCCAGAGCCAACACGAAAGCGTTGACGAACTGTGCGCCCCGCAAATGGAGGTCGATCTCCCACCCGAATGCCCTGCGATTGATAACGTCGATCAACACCAGTGCCGTGAGCAACCCCGCAGGAACCGCGGCGATGACAGCCGCGAGCCCCATGAACGCCGTCTGCGCCTCGATGAGCCCAGCCGTGCCGGCAGGGGTCATTCCCAGAGATCGCACCAACGCCAGCTCGCGCGACCGCTCCAACTCCCAGGCCAGAAGCGAGCTCACCAATCCAATGGCCGCCACACCGGCCGCGAGCCAGTTCAACACACCCGTGATCAGGAACGTCTGATCGAAGATCGCCATCGACACCCCGCGGATAGCGGAATTCGAGATGAACAGGAGCGACTGGCGACCGTGCGAGAGCGACCGTAGTCGCGCGATCGCCTCGGCTGGTTTCACTCCGGGCTCGAGATACAGACTCAGGCCGGTGACCGACTTGTCGCCCCACCACTTTCGATACACCGGCAGATTCATCAGCATGTTGCCGCGGTCGTTGCCGTATGCACGGTAAACGCCGACGACCGGGAAGGGATGCTCACCCGAACGGGTCGTGAGTTTCAGCTCATCTCCTACCCTCAGGCGCAACCGCCAGGCCAACGGCTGCGAGATCACGATCCCGCCGGCATCGAAGGCGGGCCAGGCGCGCTGCGGGGAGCCTTCCACGAGTGGCATCGACTGGTAGTTCTTCGCCGCCATCTGCACCGCGTTGACGGGAAGCGACCCCGACGGCGACTCGACATTCACAATGCGGCTCAGGCTGTATTGATCGACCCCGGGTATGGCGACCAGCTGCGCCGCCAGTCCGGACTCGAGCTGCCGCTCGGGGCGTGCCGCGCCCGGTCCGGGCGCCGACACGTAGATGTCGGCCTGCAGGGTATGCTCGAGCCACGTCCGCAAGGATTCACGAAAGCTCTCGACCATGATCGACACGCCAATCATCGCCGCCAACGCCATCCCGAGGGCTGCGACCGCCACGCCGGTACGACTCAGCGAGGCCGCGATATCGCCCAAGGCCAGGCGCGCAAGCGGACTCCATCGCCCCAACACCGCGGCCGCGACCCGCGCGAGTCCACGCAGCACCGCGGGAGTGAACGCCGCAACACTCAACAGCAGCAGAAACAGCGCCGCGAAGCCCGCGAACAGGCTCCGCGTCGTGGAAGCAACGATTACCCCAGCGATAACGGCCAGAGCCCCACTGGCCAACAGTAGCTTGCGGGAGAGATTGACGGCACGTTCTTCCAACACCGACCGTCGCAAACCCAGCTGAGGGGTGCTCCCCACCGCTTCGAGTGCGGGAAGGACTGCCGCAACCAGCGATGTACCCAGTCCCGCCAGCAGCGCCTCGACGATCGTGCTGGTCGGCAGCGTGATGCTGGTTACAGCAACGACGAAATAGAGATCGTTGATGGTGCGTGCCACCAGGTGTACGAGCTCGTGGCCGATTGCCAGCCCCGCGGCAATCCCCAGACCCGCACCGACGACACCCAGAACACTGGCTTCGATCAACACCATTCTGAGCACATCGCTGCGAGTAGCGCCCAGGGCGCGCAGGATGCCGATGATCCTGCGTCGCTGAACGACTGCGAAACTGATTGCACCGTAGATGAGCAGCGTGCTCACGAGTAGCGCCAGGAGACTCATGGCCTTCAGGTTCGTCGTGAAGGCGGCCGTCATGTCGAGGCTCTCCTGCGCGCGGCGCGGTGCCTCATCGAGTGTCAGTCCAGGCGGCAGCTCCCGCCGCAATGTCTCGACGCTGCGACTCCCCTCGGCCCCGTCCGGTACCCGAACATCGATGCGCGACAGCCGACCCGACAGGTTCAGCCATTCCTGGGCCTGGGCGATGTCCGTCAGGAGCAGGCTGTCGTAGCCGGAGTTGTCAGCTGTGAGCCGCGCGATCAAGTGGGCAGGGTAGTGCCGCCCGCCCACGCTCAAAGTGAACCGGCCATCCGGCCCGATTCCCAACTGCCGGGCCGTCTGCGCCGACATGACCACCGCACCGGGCTCCGTGAGCCATCGGATCGGATTCTGTTCGCCCCCGCCGGCCAGGCCTCCCCCTGCCGTGGCGCCTCCTCCATTCAATTCAGCGGCGGCGAATGGATCGAGCCCCACCAACTGCAGGTCGCGGTCTCCAACACTCACGTATCCCTCGACGCCCGGAGCCAACGCAACCTCGGGCTCCCCGTCGGGCAAGACCCTCGTCTTCAGTCTGACGTACACCTGCTCATCCACACCATCCGGGCCGCCGACGATCTGGTGAGTAGCCGCACCGTTTACCGCACGCATGGACAACTCAAATGCGCGTTGCGAGCTGCTGGTCGCAATGTCGACAGCGACGATGGTCGCGACACCGAGGGAGAGTCCGATCAGAGCCAGGGCCAGCTGTGCCGGGTGGCGCAGCAGATGGCGCAAACTCGCCGCCCACAGGGTAGGTGCATTCGCAAAATGCGCCTGCGGCGACTTGGCTGGCACTAGATGAGCCGCCCGTCGCGCAGCTCCAAGGCTCGGTCGGCGCTCCGCGCGAGCGCCGTGTCGTGCGTCACGATGAGCAAAGAGGCCTGTCGTGTTCTCGCAAGGGAGAACAACATCGGCATGACCTGCCGTGCCGTCTCTTCGTCGAGATTGCCCGTAGGCTCATCGGCGAGCAGAAGTGTCGGTTGATGTACGAGCGCTCGCGCTATGGCAACACGCTGCTGCTCGCCACCGGAAAGCCGGTCGACCGCGCTGTGAGCGCGATCGGCGAGTCCCACCTGCTCGAGCATTTCGAGGCTGCGTTTCCGGGCCTGCTGTCCTCGAACTCCGTTGAGTTCGAGGACCAGGCGCACGTTCTCTTCCACATCCAGCGTCGGGATGAGATTGAAGAACTGGTAAACGAAGCCGATCCGCGAACGCCGCAACAGCGTGCACGCCGGTTCGCCCAAGCGCGTGATGTCCTGGCCGTCCATCTCGACGGAGCCGCTGTCGGGCCGGTCGATTCCGCTGATGACATTCAGGAGTGTGGATTTTCCGGAGCCGCTGCGCCCCAGGATGGCTACCGACTCGCCGTCGCGGATCTCGGCCTCCGCCCCGTCCAGCACCCGGTGAACGCGCTCGCCCTCGCGAAACTGGCGACAAAGCTTACGGATAGTCAGCACCGCCGGGAGCCTAGCACAGCAAGGCTAAGCCGCCGTTCACCGAAGGGCCCGGGTACCCATTCTCGTCAAGGCAACGCTGGTAAAAAACCGCTGCGCGCGCCCCGGCGATAGGCCAAACTCTCGCCCCGCTGCGGCCCATACCGCCGTGCCTTCCACGGCCCGCATGCCCGAGGTTGTCTCATGAAGATTTTCGCTACCACGGTAGCCGCCGCGCTCATCGCCGCTGCGATCCCGGCAGCCCAGGCCCAGGATTCAGGCGCCGCAGGCAAGCCAACCACCGCGAGCAAACCGGCTGCCGCCCCGGCCAAGAAGGCCGCCGCCCCGGCTGCCGCAGGAGCTGCGAAGACGGGCGACGCAAAGGGTCAGACCAGCTACAGCATCGGCGTCTCGATGGGCACTCAGTTACATGGGGCCGGCATCGATGCCGACATGGTGACCGTCGATCGGATTGCCGCGGGTATTCATGATGCGTTGGCCGGCAAGGCCAAGATGTCCGATGCCGATCAGGAAGCGATCGGCAACATGATCCGTACGGCCCGCACCGCCCAGGTGGACAAAAACCATACGGCGGCGGCGGCGTTCCTGGCCGCGAACGGCAAGAAGCCCGATATCGTCACGACCGCCAGCGGCCTCGAGTACAAGGTCATCGCAGCCGGCAACGGGAACTCACCGGCGCCCACCGACGAGGTGTCCGTTCAGTATCGCGGCAAGTTGCTGGATGGGACCGAGTTCGACAGCTCGTATGCGCATGGCGGCCAGCCGGTGACCTTCCCGGTCAACGGCGTCATCCCGGGCTGGACCGAGGCGCTGCAACTCATGAAGCCGGGCGCGAAGTTCCAGGTGTTCATTCCGCCGAAGCTGGCCTACGACGTGAACTCGCCGAGCCCGGTGATTCCGCCGGGATCGATGCTGGTGTTCGATGTCGAGTTGGTGAGCGTGAAGGCCGGAAAGGCCGCACCGGCCGTGCCGATGCCGCATCCCAACGCGCCGGCGACGACCAAGTAATTCAAAGGGTGTTGATCGTGTCCGGGGGCTGACCCACGTTGGCCCCCGGATCGAAGCGCATCGGCTTCGTCACACCCATGCGGGTCAGCTCACGGCGCAACGCCTCCGCGAGATCCAGGTAAGCAGACCGCTCGAACAGCGGCGCAGCATTCCAGTCGTACATCCAGGGGTGCGCGGTGCGCAGCTTCTCCGGCTCATCGATGTATCGCGGCACGACGTGCGCGTGCAGGGCCGGGTCCTGATTTCCGAACATCGCGTAGTTGATCCGGACGGCACCGGTCGCCTTCAGCAGCGCATCCCCCAACCGGGTCATGTCCAGCAGGAACTGCGTGCGCTGTTGCGAGCCCAGGGCATTCAGGGTGGGTACGACCGGGTCCGGCAGCAGCAGGGCGTAGCCCCGGACGAACTGCCGCTCGCCGAACAGCGCCCAGCCGGAGAACAACCGGGCGATGACCCGGGGCTCGCGGCCCTCACGGGCATCCGCCACCTGCTTGTGGATGATCGTATCCGATTCGATTCGCGTCTCGATCTTCATGCGTTGCCTGGCGCGCGGAACACGAAGTAGACGGCCCCCAGAATACACAAACCCGCCCACAGATAGTCGAGCCGAAAGGGCTTGTTCATGTAATACACGCTGAAGGGCACGAAAACGGCAAGAGTAATGCACTCCTGCAGGATCTTCAGCTGCGGCAGCGACAGCTGCGTATAGCCGATCCGGTTGGCCGGCACCTGCAGGAGATACTCGAAAAGCGCGATTCCCCAGCTCACGAGCGCGGCGATGTACCAGGGACGATCCGCCAGGTTCTTCAGGTGCGCATACCAGGCGAACGTCATGAACACGTTCGAGCCGATGAGCAGCAGGGTTGCAGGAACTACGGCAGGCATGGCAGCACCTCTCACTCCTCCCAGCTACGAACGCGTCCCGTGTCGACGTGCACCCACTTGGAGCGAGGGTAATACCCTACGCCACCCCGTTTGGCAGCCAGCGCAAGGTCCCTGAACGCATCCAGCGGACAGTCATGCAACCGCACATCCATCGCCCGCCCTTCCATGTGCTGGCTGTGTTCGGCCACCGCGTGCCCCTGCGCCCTCAGCTTTCCGTTGGTCTGCGGTGAGCGATAGCCGGAGATGAGATCGTAGACCGGCTCGCGACCAGCCTGCGCGGCCAGATCGGCCAATAGCAGATACAAGCGCGTATCGATGTCATGTTCCTCATCGGTGCGAAAATCACGCATCAAATGCTGGAGCTTCGCGACCGCTTCCGGGATGAAACCCTTCCCGTCGTGGAAGGTAACCCTCAGGGTCTCGCGCGTATTGATGTTGTGGAGCTCGATCCATGATGGATCGCGGCGCGTTGGCGCGCCTGGGCTGTCGTCTTGCGCGAGCACCCTGCCAACCGCCAACGACGCAAATGCCCCCCAAAGGACCTCGCGCCGCGTTCTCATCAGAACGGATAAGGCACGACACTTCCCGAATCCTCGGCCGTCGTGTTGACCGAGACGACCGTGGCCTTCGGGAAAAAATTGAATTCCGAGGCACTCGCCCAGGTGTACGCGCCCATGGCGCGGCCCACGATCAGGTCTCCGGCCTTGAGCTCCGGCAACATGAGGTTCTCGGCGATGACGTCGATGCTGTCGCAGGTCGGACCCGCCAGCACGGACGGGAGGCGCTCAGGGCTGTCGCGCAGCGGCTCCACCGGATACCGCGCGTGGTCGTACAACTGACCGCTGTAGGAACCGTAGAGTCCGTCGTCCAGGTAATACCACCAATGGCCCTCGCGCCGGGCGCGACCCATGACCGAAGCTACCCCGATGCCCGCCGGCCCGATGATGTAGCGGCCC
Organism: Steroidobacteraceae bacterium; assembly: GCA_036499585.1. Taxonomy (GTDB): domain Bacteria; phylum Pseudomonadota; class Gammaproteobacteria; order Steroidobacterales; family Steroidobacteraceae; genus 13-2-20CM-66-19. Next base: position 100,409 of record DASYDM010000017.1, on the reverse strand, counting down.
GGCTCGGCGATGATCCTGACTCGCTTGGGGACCTTTGCCAGCGCCGCTCGCAGGGGGGCGCAGAATCTCGCGATGTCCTGTACCGGCTGACCGTAGTCGATCGGAAAGCCGCCGCCGATATCGAGGGTGTCGAGGGCGCCGAGCTTTTCCTTCCGGGCGGCCGCCATCAGCTTCGCGCAGGCCTCGATCGCCTCCACGTGCTTGGCAGGATCCGCAGCCTGCGAGCCGACGTGGAACGACAGGCCACGAACCTCAACACCCACTTCGGCTGCGAGGCGCGCGAGGTCCAGCAGGCTTTCGGGGTCGCACCCGAATTTTCGCGACAGGTCGCAGACCGCGCCGGGGCTGCGGAACGAGACGCGCAGCAACAGTTCGGCGTCATCCGTGTAACGCGCGAACTTCCGCACCTCATCCGGATTGTCGGCGACGAACGTGCGGACACCGAACTTGACCGCGTTACGGATGTCCTGGTCGCGTTTGATCGGGTGCGTGTGAATGCAGCGCTCCGGCGCAGCATTCAACTTCTCCACCAACTGCACCTCGCCCGTCGTGGCGAGGTCCAGAAAGCCACCCTCCTCGAGGACCGTGTTGACCACGGACGGATGCGGCATGGGTTTCAGCGCGTAGTGCAGATCGACGCCCGGCAGCGCCTTGCGCAACTTGCGGTACTGCACCCGCACCCGCTCGCAGTCGAGTATGAGCAGCGGCGAACCGAACTCGCCGACGAGCCGGCGGATTTCGGCCGGCTGGAAAGGATCAATGAATCGTGTACGACGAACCCGGCGTTTCATCATCTGAGCGTTCGTTGGTTGTTGTGAGCGCTTTCGAGCGCTCGGGCCGCGACCGAAGAGCCTGTCCGACTGCGACTATGGAAGCACGGCCATTGCGCCGCTGTCATCACTTTCGCTGACGCTGCTCGCCGCTCGGAGCAGCCGGTCGCGGATCGCCTCCCAGCGCTCTCCCTCGGGCACGTCCTGCACCAGAATCTGTTGGCATCCCGCCTTGTCCAGAGTCCGCAGGTTCGCGTACAGATCGTGACCGTATTGCTCCGGTCGTCGACCCGCGTTGATCCAGGTTACGTACTTGTGCGCCCTGAGGGGCAGGCGCTGCGCGAGGACCGCCACCCGGCGACCGCCCTCCGAAAGCGCCGCCGCGTGAGCATCGATCTCACCGGCCGGAACGATTGTCATTGCAGTCGTCGGCGCATAGTGGGACGCCGCACTGCCCGGCACTCGCGGCGAATCCAGTGCCGCGCCGATTTCCAGTTCGGCGACGACCTGACGGATCTGACCGGCAGTCACCGCACCCGGTCGCAACAGTCGGACGGTCGAGCCCTCGAACGCCACGATCGTCGACTCGAGGCCGATCTGTGACTCACCGCCATCGAGAATGACCTTCACCGCATCGCCCAGCTCATCGCGCACGTGTTCTGCGCGGGTCGGCGACAACCGGCCATAACGATTGGCCGAAGGCGCCGCGATTCCGCCACCGAACGCAGTCAGGAGCTGTTGGGCCATCGGGTGTTGAGGAACCCTGATCGCGACAGTGTCCTGACCGCCAGTGACAATGTCGTGAACGTTAGCCGCGCGCTGCATCACCATCGTGAGAGGTCCCGGCCAGAACCGCTCCGCGAGCTTGGTGGCGACATCAGGGACGTCCCGCACCCAGCGGTGCAAGAACCGCGGGCTGTCGAGGTGCACGATGACCGGATGGCTCTCCGGCCGGCCCTTGGCCTCGAAGATCTTGCGCACCGCAGCCGGGTTCTGCGCATTGGCGCCGAGCCCATAGACCGTTTCCGTCGGAAACGCGACCAGCTCGCCGTCACGCAGCGCCTGTACGGCGGTCTCGATCTCGACCTGTGTAGCCCTGACTACTTTCACCATGGTGCGCGAATTCTACCAGTCGATGGCACAGGACCGCTGAGGCGAATTTTCAGTGCCATCAAGGCCCAGTAAGCGATTTTGCCAACTCCATCAGAGTCCTCGGAGCACACCCTTCGGCATTGTTGGCCGCCGCCACGTGAACGTCGCAACCTGACGACAGGCCACTCCGGATCAGGCGTACGACACGGCTCCGGCTGAGCTCATCGGGCTCACGCAGGTGGTCGAAGGGCGCAAATCGCGCTCCCGCTGCCTCGTAGTCATCACCGGAGCGCAACATCCATCGTATGACCATCGGCCCCCGGTCCGTGCGGATGCGGACCTGTTCTTCCGGCGGCGGCATTCGCGAGTGCACAGTCAGACAATGCACCGCTCCTGTCGCAGCAAGGGCGCTCTCATACCGCGGCCCCAGTACCTGCGGGTCTCGCAACTCCACCGCGTAAGTTGGACCCACCGGCAACTCCCCAAGAAAAGCCTCCAAACGCTGGGCGAAAAGCGCAGGCGACCGCGTATAGAGCGGCCCGAGCGGCGAAAACTGGAAGAGGATCACGCCGAGCTTGCTGCCCAGGCCCGTGACGATCGGCGCAATGACCTGGCGACTGGCAAAACTGGCGTCCAGGAAATGTGACTCCGACGGGGCGGCCGCCAGCTGATGCCCCCCGCGGGCGCTGTCGGGCGAAGTCGTCAGCCCGCTGTAGGCTTTGACGATGAACCGGAAGTCATCCGGTACTTGCGCGGCGTACCGGGCGAACTGCTCGGACGTCGCAGGGCGATAGAACGCGCTATCCAGGCTGACCGAGCGCAGCAGGGGATGACGCGCGTACGCCGAAAGTCCGTACCGCGCCAACGCGGCGCTACTGTGGATTCCCGAATACACCAGCCCCTCCCAGCCCGGGAAGGACCAACTCGATGTGCCGAGGTGCGCGTTCTTGGGCACTCGCGAGGCGACCTGCAGGACCGCCTCGCTGGGGGGAGCCGGGAGTACCACCGGGGGCTCGGCGACCCCGGTCGAGTCGCCGAACAGACTTTGTTGCTGCGGGCGATCGCTCACTCCAACGAGCGGCGCTCCCAGGTGTCACCCTTGCGCAGCAGCTCGTACGCCGGCCAGTAGTGCTTGTCCAGCTTGAGGGTGATCACTTCGGGCGCGTTGTTCCAGGTAATCGTTTTCAACCGCACCGAGGCGCGATCGGGCCGCCCCGTGACGGCGGCGAGAAACGCGTCCAGATTCGGTGTCGGCACGCCGTCGACTTCGACGATCCGGCGACCGGGATACAGGCCGTAGCGGGTCGCGGGCGAGCCGTACGCGAAATATCCGACATACACCCCAACCGGCGGAATCCCACGCTGTGAGCTCATCGCACGGTGCGGCGCCTGCAGCGTCGCCCCCGCCCACTCCACGAGGCGATCGATATCCGAGCCCGGCAGCTGAACTGTGGGGACATCGAGTGTTTGCTCGCCATGACCGCGCCAGACAGTCACCTTGACGGTGGATTTGTCGGCCGCGGCGCGCTCGACTTCGCGGAACTTCGTCACCACGTTGCCGTCGATCGCCAGGACCAGGTCGCCCTGCTGCAGGACGTGCGAGGCCGGGGATCCGCCGACCATGCGCACCACCGTCAGTGCCTGCCGTTGGGTGGAGTTGTGTTGCGAGAGCTTCTTTGTCCAGTCCTCCGAAAGCCCGATCTCACGGGCCGACGCGAGCGGCTGCACCGAGAATTCCGCCTCCAGAGAGTGGAGCTCCTTGTTCGTGCGAACCCGGTCGAGCATGTCGGCCACGAGGTCGATCGGAACGCCGCGATTGTCCTGTGTGAGTTCCCGCCCGCTTTCGTAGGCGAAACTCGACCACAGGCCCAGGACGCTACCGGACTTGTCGGTCAGCACACCGTCGAACTCGAGCGGCGGGTTGACCAACTGCATGACCTCGATGTTGCTGTCCCGGAATCGCATGGTGCGGGACAAGGGCAGCTCCAAAGGATCGACACTGGCGATCTGCGTATTCCGTGAGCGCAGCTGACTGTCCCCGCTCATCCCGACGACCCACACGCTCTCACCAGGGGCGAGATCGCGCGGCGTCAGTTTTGCGGACTTCACCGGAGTGTTCCCCAGCAACTTCGGGTCGTAGGCGACGACCGCGAGGTTGTGCAACGGATGGACGTAGACGACCCGGCCAGGCACCTGAACGGTACCGGCGAACGTAATCGTAACGTCGCCCACTCCCACCGGGACCGTGTTGCGGTCTACGACGACCAGGCCGCGCTCGGCGTCGACAACCAGTCCGGTACCGTGATAGTTGCGCTCCGTGATGCCGGAAATCGAATACGGCATGTCGAAGGTGACCATCGCCAGCGACGGCGCGAGGGCGGTCAGCAACGGATCCTTGTACTTCGGAAACTCCGTCGAGCTGACTTTCGGATCCTTGGAAGGCGGCCCTGCCATCAGATCGTGGCAGTCCCAGATGCCCTTGGCATCGTCGCGCTCGCAGTGGTGCGCGGGGAACCAACGCCGGTCCATGCGCAGCGAGCGCAGGTTGCTGCCGTTGGGATCATCCATCGTGATGTAGCGGATGGTCGCCCGGTCGCCGTCGCCGAGCTGTGCCAGCCGCGACTCGAAATCGGCCAAAGTCTTGACGTCGTGGCTGTCCATGTCCGTGATCACCGCACCGCGCGCGATGCCGGCCGAACCGAACACATAGCCCGGGTTTGCAACATAGACGCCGCGGACCGGGACGTTGAAGTGACGGGCCTGCTGATAGGACAGCGTGTTCACGACGGCATCGCCGAATTCGGCGTACGCGCTAGGAGTAATGGCGTGCAGGTCCGTCACAGGCAACTTGGATGAGACGGGCTTCCCGCCGCGCTCCAGCTCAACCTCGACGGAACCGCCCACTGTGTTGTCGAGGATCTCCGATAGCGGCTCGAACTGGGTCACGTACTGGCCATTGAGCTTGGTCAGCACATCTCCCGGTTGCAGGATGCCCTCGCTCGCCGAACCGGGCAGCACCTCGGTGACCACCAGCATGCCGGTGTACTGCGGGAACATCTTGCGGACCGCGGCTTCGGTGTTGGCGTCCAGGCCCAGCCGAGTGAGCTCATCGTAGGGCGTGTAGTTGAAAACCGTGCCGACGGTGCCCCGCGACACCGCCTTGCCCGCCTGAATGAGTTGCAGGGCGCGCCGCACCCGGGCCAGGGGCAGATAAAAGCTCGACGCGGACCCGTTGGCACCGCCCGCATTCAGGGCCACCACGCGGCCGCGGATGTCGATGACCGGCGAGCCGGAGGAGCCGCCGGAGGTCCCGGAGGCGGCCTGCAGATAGAACGTGTTGAAGTCGTTGTACTTGCCCAGCCCGTATTCCGGGGCATCCCGGTCCAGGCGCGCGAGCGTGCCGGCAAGAATCGAGAGCTGCTCGCCGGCGTTGTTGCCGACGACGCGAATCTCGCGACCGATCTGCGCCCCTTCCGGATACAGCGGCAGCGCCTTGGGCTTGATGAACTTCAGCTTGCTCGGGTCGTAGCGGTAGAAGCCGAAGTCATGCACCGGGTCGCGATAGACCGGATAGAGCTGCACCTCTTCCCGGTTGAGGAAGGTTGCCTCGGCGGTGACCGGTCCGGGCGTCACCACGTGTCGGTTGGTGAGAATCAGGCCGCGTTCGGCATCTACCACGAAGCCTGTGGCCTGCGCCGTGGCATTCCACTCGGTATCGAAGGCTCGCGTCGCGTCGATGTTGATGGAAACGACGCTGCTGGCGATACGCTCCAGCGTCACCGCCCAGTCGGGGTTCTCTTCGACCGCGGCCGCCTGTTGCGCGACCTGGTTGGCTTGCTGTTGCGCGCCCGGAGGAGGATTCGGGGGTGGTTGCACCGGCAGAGGCTGCGAGGGCCCCCTTTGAGCCGGTGTCTCTACAGCGGTCGTGTGATTGGAAGGCTGCTGGTTAGGTGTCGCCGGCGGATCGCGGGCTTCGGACACGCTGACACAGAGAGCGAGCAGGCAGAGAAACAGCAGTCTTCCAGGGCGCATAGGACTCCTGAATGGGCCAGCGGCGCCTGACCGGTCGGCGCTTAGCGATGAGGTCGTTCCGGAGGTCAAGTCTAGCGGCTGAGCAGTACCAGCGCCCACACCACGAAGAACAGCACGAACGACATGAACACGGCGGCGGACCCGATGTCCTTCGCCAGACCGGCGAGAGGATGCCGCTCGAATCCGATGCGGTCCACGGTCGCCTCGATGGAGCTGTTGACGAGTTCGACCACCAGAATCAGCAATGCGGGCGCAACCAGCAGCGCCCGCTCGACCCCAGTGTGCCCGAGCCACAGCCCCACAGGTATGACGAGGGCCGCAAAAGCGAGTTCCTGCCGAAAGGCCGCCTCTTCGCGAAAGGCCCCGACGAGCCCGCGCCAGCTGGCGCCCATGGCGCGAACGATTCGCGTCTTCCCCCGTGGCTTGTAACGATCTATTGCGGTGGTTTTGGCTTCCACGTGAGATCCAGTTGTTTTGCCGCCCGCACGTCGTCGAGTCGGCGCACTGGCATGGTATGCGGTGCGCTCGTGATGCGCTCGGGTTCTTTCGCGGCCTCTTCCAGGATCTCGGCCATGGCTGTAATAAAAGCATCCAGGGTCTGACGGCTTTCGGTCTCGGTAGGCTCGATGAGCAGGCATTCCGCGACCAGCAGCGGGAAGTAGGTCGTCGGAGCATGAAAGCCGTGGTCCAGCAGACGCTTGGCGAAATCCATCGCGGTCACATCGAGCTCTCGGGCCTGGCGCTTCAGAGTGATGATGAACTCATGGCTCGCGCGACGGTTCGGATAGGCCGCATCGAATCCGACCTGCCGCAGACGGGCCAGAAGGTAGTTCGCGTTCAGCGTCGCGAACTCGCCGACCTGGCTCATTCCTTCGCGGCCGAGGAGGCGCATGTAGATATAGGCCCGCAACAGCACACCAGCGTTGCCCATGAACCCCGACAGCCGGCCGATCGACTGTGGCAGATCCTTCTCGGCGAGCCAGCGGTAACGATGGATCTCCGCGCGCCCGCCGTCCGCCCGGGGCTCGCTGTCCCGGCCGACCACGGGGATCGGCATGAAGGGCAACAGGCGCGCCCCCACACCTACTGCCCCGGCTCCCGGTCCTCCACCCCCGTGCGGCGTCGAGAACGTCTTGTGCAGGTTCATGTGGATGACATCGAACCCCATGTCCCCCGGCCGGACCTTTCCGAGGATTGCGTTGAGGTTCGCGCCGTCGTAATACAACAGTCCTCCCGCGGCGTGGACGACTCCCGCAACCTCCTCGATACGACGCTCGAACACGCCTAGTGTCGACGGGTTGGTCAGCATGATGCCGGCCGTCCTGGGTCCTACAGCCGCGCGCAGTGCCTCGATGTCGACGTCGCCGTCGGCGTTGACCGGAATCTCACGCACGACACAACCGCACATGGTCGCTGTGGCTGGGTTCGTCCCGTGGGCTGCCTCCGGCACGATGATCTCGTTGCGAGCGAGATCGCCACGCGAGCGGTGGTACGCCCTGATCATCGCCACGCCGGCAAACTCACCGTGCGCGCCTGCCATGGGGCTGAGCGCTACACCCTTCATGCCCGTCACTTCCCTGAGCATCTCCTGCAACTCGAACATGCAGGCGAGAAAGCCCTGGCCGTGGCTCTCCGGTGCGAGGGGATGGCGCCCCAGGAACTCCGGCAGCATCGCGTATTGATTGCAGGCCTTCGGGTTGTATTTCATCGTGCACGACCCGAGCGGATAGAAATGGGTATCGATCGAGAAATTCAGCTGGGAGAGGCGCGTGAAGTGCCGCACCGTCTCCAACTCGCTGAGTTGCGGCAACAACGGCCGCTTCGTCCGGCGCAACTCGGCCGGCAGGTCCTGCGTGGACATCGCCGGCTCCTGAGCCGGCCATTGGTCGGTAGCCCCACGACCCGGGCGCGAATGTTCGAATATTACCGGTTCCATCACGCTGCCCTCATGAGCTCACGCAGACATTCACCCAGCCCTCGCACATAGGCCTCGATGTCTGCGCTCGTTTTCGTCTCCGTTGCACACACGAGCAACGCGTTTCCCAGTTCCGGGTAGTCTTCAGTCAGGTCGAATCCACCCAACACTCCGCGTGCCGCAAGCGCTCTGAGAACTTCCTTCACCGGCTGATCCAGCACGACCACAGCCTCGTGAAAACACGGCCCGTCAAAGGCGGGCTTCACCCCTTTCAAGCGACACAGCTGCGTCACCAACTCTCGAGTTCTGGCATGCGAAGCCGCCGCAACCCGCTCCAGCCCTTCTGCGCCCATCAACGACATGTAGATGGTCGCGGCTGTCATGAGCAAGCCCTGATTCGTGCAGATGTTCGAAGTCGCCTTCGCGCGCCGGATGTGCTGCTCACGCGCCTGCAACGTCAGCGTGAAGCCGGGCTTTCCCGTCAGATCCACCGTCCGGCCCACGATCCTCCCGGGCATCTGCCGGACGTATTCCATGCGAGTGGTCATGAAGCCGAAGTACGGGCCGCCCGAGGACAGCGGCACGCCCAGCGGCTGGCCCTCACCCACCGCAATATCCACACCGTTGCGTGAACTCCGGGTGCCCCACTGTCCAGGCGGCTTCAGCAGCGCAAGTGAGATTGGATTGACGACGGCGACGACGAAGATTCCGTGCGCATGCGCCCAATCCGTCAATGCATCGACATCCTCGAGACGTCCGAAGAAGTTGGGCTGCTGGATCACCAGTGCGGTGACATCCTGGCCCTCATAAGGCGCCAGCGCCTGCATCGTGAGGACGCCTCCGGTACCGACGCCGACCTCCTCGATTCGCAATCCCTGGTTGCAGGTCGCAGCCCGGGCCACCTTCCGGTAGCTCGGGTTGACGCTCGTCGGCATCAGGATGCGCAAGCCCTTGGACTTCCGGTTCGCCCGCACTGCCATCAGACACGCTTCTGCGACGGCGGAGGCTCCGTCATACAAAGACGCGTTGGAAACCTCCATGTCCGTCAGGCTCGCGATCATCGTCTGGTATTCGTAAATGAGCTGCAGCGTTCCCTGACTCGCCTCCGCCTGATACGGCGTGTAGGCGCTGTAAAACTCCCCTCGCGTCGTCAACGCCCAGACCGCCGACGGAATGTGATGCTCATAGGCGCCCGCACCGATGAAACACAGTGGCCGACCGTCCTGTCTCGCGCGCTCCGCCATGAGGCGGCCGATTTCCATTTCGTTGAGCGGCGGCGGTACGCCGTCCAGCGACTTGATGCGCAGGGATGCGGGAATCTCCTCGAAAAGCCTTTCGATCGTGTCGACGCCGATCGCGCCGAGCATCGCCTGCACGTCCTCGGGCGTGTGCGGAATGAATGCCATTACCCGCCCTCCGTTTCGAGAAATTTCTCATACTCGGCGGCCGACATTGCCGCGGCGCCGGCGCCTTTCACACGCATCAACCAACCCGCGCCATATGGGTCTTTGTTGACGAGCTCCGGCTCGCTGGCAAGCGCGGGATTCCCATCCGTCACCTCGCCCGCCACTGGCGAGTAAACATCCGAAGCCGCCTTCACGGACTCCACAACCGCGCACGCCTCACCAACCGCGACCACGCGCCCCTTGTCGGGAACTTCCACAAACACGAGGTCGCCCAACGCGCTTTGTGCATGGTCCGTAATCCCCACCTCGATCGTCCCATTGGGGAGCGTTCGCAGCCATTCGTGGCTCTTGGTGTACTTCAGATCAGCGGGAAGCTGGCTCATCGGACGCTCCTGTGTGTGAACGGTGGCTTGACCACCTGCGCAACTAACAACTTACCTCGTACATCCGCGTGGACCTGACTTCCCACGGACACCGCGCCAGGTATCCGCGCCAGGGCAATCGACTTCTCGAGGGTCGGTGAGTAGGTTCCACTCGTCACCTGCCCCTCTCCTGACGGAGTCACCACTCTCTGGTGGCTCCGCAACACTCCACGGTCCTGCAGCACGAGTCCTACCAAATGGGCAGCAACGCCCTGCGCCTGGATCGCCTCCAACGCACTGCGTCCGATGAAATCCCGCTCACGCGGCTCCATCGCCACCGTCCACGTCAATCCGGACTCGAACGGGTTGGTGCTCTCATCCATGTCATTGCCGTAGAGGTTCATACCGGCCTCGAGGCGCAGCGTGTCGCGCGCGCCCAGACCGCAGGAAGCCACGCCGATCTCGTTCAATCGGCGCCAGAATGGAGCGGCTACGGCGGCGGGTAACATCACTTCGAATCCGTCCTCGCCGGTGTAACCCGTGCGCGCCACGAACCAGTTGCCGGCATCCTCACCGATGCCCTGGCCGTAAAACGCTCCGATCGATAGTGCGGCGGCCGCGTCTTCCCTCGACAACAGGCTCGCGACCTTCTGTCGCGCCTCCGGACCCTGAACGGCCAACATCGCCAGATCGGTCCGCTCGGTCACTGTCACCGTAAACGCAGCGGCCTGTTGACGGATCCACGCGAGATCCTTGTCCCGGGTTCCGGCGTTGACCACCATCCGAAAGTCGGACTCGCCCAGGTAGTAGACGATGAGGTCGTCGAGAACGCCGCCCGCTTCGCTCAGGAGGCAGCCATAGAGAGCTTTGCCGGGCTTACGCAGCTTGCCTACGTCATTGGCGAGGAGCTTCTCGAGGAATGGCCGGACACGTGCGCCGTGCAGATCGATGACGCACATGTGAGAGACGTCGAATACGCCGGCTGCCCGGCGGACCGCATGATGCTCGGCGATCTGCGAGGTGTATTGGACGGGCATGTCCCATCCGCCGAAGTCGACGAGCCGCGCACCGAGTTCCTGATGCAGGGCAAACAGAGGTGTCTTTCGTCCCACGAGTGCCTCCGGTACTTCGCCGGCAAAAACCACGTTTTTTGCCGGCCGTTAAACCAGTGCGATCTCGCCCTTTCCGGCGCAAGCGCTTGCGACTTGCGCCCAATAAAAAAGGGCGGCAGGAACTGACACATCAGTTCCTGCCGCCCCTCTGTCCTGTAACCTGAGAGATCAGGCGCTTGGCGCCGCTCCCCTTCGGTGGGCGTATCTGCGGCCGGTACGGGCGCGCGGACCACCACTCTCCAGAGCCTCGCAAGGAAACTCGTTTTCCTTCCGGTCTGCCGTTCTTTTGCCTGAGCGTTTCCGGGCGGAATTGCGCCTTCGGCGGCCCGACTCCCGACTCATCGAACGCGGGGTCAGGCTCTCTCCGGACAAACCGTCACAGCGAGCTTCATCAATATACCACTTCCGCTTTCACACCCACCACTTCCGGGTCCGTTACGCGGTCGCACCGTAGACCGCGTCCCGCAACTGCGTCGTCAGCAGTCCCGTCATTCCCTCGAACGCGGTGTTGGTCATGCAAAGAACGGCGACTTCCTTGCGCGCATCGACGAACCAACTATGACCGTACACGCCGCCCCAGCTGAGCGTGCCGACACTCTGCGGTGTCTGGGCTGCCTCCGAATCAGTAATGACCGCACCACCGAAGCCGAACCCGAACCCCGGCCCGCGAAAGGTCTGCAGCGTGCCGATCTGATTCGACATCATCGCCGCCACCGTTTCCGGTTTCAGAATCGGGCGACCGCCATTCAGCAGCGCCAGCAGCAGGCGCATGAAGTCATCGGCAGTGCCCACCATGCCGCAACCCCCGGACGGGTACGCTCGGGAATTCAGCGCGCGTGACGGCGAGAATCGGATGGTCGAGCCCTGAAAGGACACTTCGTCGGGATCACTCATCAAGACGGGCTCCGGACGTCCGTCGACATAAGGAACGGTGAGCCGCGCCGGGTGGCGACAATGGAACGTCGTGTCGGTCATCCCCAGCGGTCGTGCGATCTCCCGGTCGAAGACTTCCGCCAGACCGGCTCCCGCGACCCTTTCCAACACCGCCCCCAACACGTCGATGGAAAGCGAGTAGTTCCAACTGGTCCCGGGCGGAAACAACAGCGGCACGGAAGCGATCCGGCGCACGTTCTCATCGAGCGTGATGGGGGATTCGTCCAGGCCGTCCGAGATGGCGGCGGCTTCATATGGACTATCGGGTGGCATCGACATGCGATATCCGAGACCCGACGTGTGGGTCAGGAGCTGGCGCACGGTGATGGAGCCCCAGTCGCGACGATGCGCGATGCCGGTTGGGTGGAGCCAGCGCTCGAGCGTGTCGTCGAGACCGAGCTTGCGTTGCTCGATCAGAGCCATGGCCGCTGCCGACACCAGCGGCTTGCTCAAGGAGGCCAGCCTGAAGAGCGCGTCTTCGGCCATCGGTACCTTGGCTTCGCGATTGGCGTAGCCCGCGGCGCGCCGGAACACGATTTTGCCGCCCTGCGCCACCTGGACCACCGTACCGGCGATGCGTTTATCCGCGAGCGCCCCGTCGATGGCCGCGTCGATTGCCTGGCTCGTTTTCATTGTGCGACTCACTTCGTATTGCTCATTCCCGGGCATTCCCCGGGCCCTTGGCCGTCCCTGTGAACCCTACAATGCCTTAGAATTCCGCTCCATGTCCTCCCCCCGTCGTGCTTCCGTTCAGGTTTCCATTGGCGCCGTTCGCGTCGGTGGTCCCGCACCGATCGTGGTGCAGTCCATGACCAATACCGACACCGCGGATATCGAAGGCACCGCGCAGCAGATCAAGGCATTGGCACGCGCCGGATCCGAGTTGGTACGGGTTACCGTGAACACCAGCGAAGCGGCCGCGGCCGTTGCGCCGATCCGCGACCGTCTCGCGCAACTGGGCGTCAGCGTTCCCATCATCGGCGACTTCCACTTCAACGGGCATAAGCTCCTGCGCGAACACCCCTCGTGCGCCGAGGCGCTCGCCAAGTATCGGATCAACCCCGGTAACGTCGGCCGCGGCAGTAAGCGGGACCCGCAGTTCGCGCAGATGATCGAAACCGCCTGCCAGTACGGGAAACCCGTCCGCATCGGGGTCAACTGGGGCAGTCTGGATCAGGACTTGCTCACTCGCCTCATGGACGAGAATTCCGCGAGCGCCGAGCCCATGACGGCGCAACAGATCATGCGCAAGGCAGTCGTGTTGTCGGCGCTCGAAAGCGCACATCGGGCCCAGGAGCTCGGGCTGGGTCACGATCGCATCATTTTGTCGGCGAAGGTCAGCGGCGTGCAGGATTTGATTGCGATCTACCGGGACCTCGCGGGACGGTGTGAATACCCGTTGCACCTCGGGCTCACCGAGGCCGGGATGGGTTCGAAGGGCATCGTCGCCTCCACCGCCGGAATGGCCGTGCTTTTGCAGGAAGGGATCGGCGACACGATTCGGGTTTCGCTCACCCCTCAGCCTGGCGGCGACCGCACGCAGGAAGTCATAGTGGCGCAGGAGATCCTGCAGACGATGGGGTTGCGATCGTTCACGCCGCTGGTCATCGCCTGCCCGGGTTGCGGTCGCACGACAAGCACGGTCTTCCAGGAGCTGGCACAGCAGATCCAGTCGCACGTCAGGCATCGAATGCCCGAGTGGCGCCGCCAGTTCAACGGTGTCGAGGATATGACCGTCGCGGTCATGGGCTGCGTGGTCAACGGTCCCGGCGAGAGCAAACACGCCAACCTCGGCATCAGCCTGCCGGGAACGGGCGAGCGTCCAGTGGCTCCTGTTTACGAGGACGGCCAGAAGACGGTGACGCTCAAGGGTGAGCGCATCGCCGAGGAGTTTCAGGAGATCGTCGAGCAGTACGTGGCGCGGCGGTTCCCCCGAAAAAGCGAGGTTGCATGACGGAGCTGAATACCAAGCGTTGTATTCCCTGCGAGGGTGGCACTGCCCCCCTCGAGCGCAGCGCCGCTCAGAAGCTGCTGACCCAACTGGCTCCCGGGTGGGTGCTCTCCACCGAGGCCCCGGTACTGCGGCGTGAGTTCAAGTTCAAGGACTTCTATCGCGCGATGAGCTTCGTGAATGCTGTCGCACACGTCGCAAACATCGAGGACCACCACCCTGACATCGAGGCGGGTTGGGGTTATTGCCGGCTTCAGTTCACGACCCATGCGATCAAGGGACTGTCGGAAAACGACTTCATCTGCGCGGCGAAAGTCGACCAGATTCCGCTGACGTAAACACGCCGCGCCGACCTCTGGCAGGCACGCTTTATAATTCGCCATATATGGCGAATTAGGAGTGGTTTCCACACTTATTCGCCTCTTCAGGCGAATTATAAGAATCTATTCACGGTATGCTATAATTCGCCGTAGAAGACGACTTAGGACTCACCAATTCCTTGAGTCGCCTTATAGGGCGAATTATGCGACTTACCGGCGACCTGACCGACACCGCGATCCTGCAAGCCCTCGGCGAGCGCACCGAGCGCCATCGTATTGAAGCGGGCCTGACTCAATCGGATCTGGCCAGGGAGGCCGGGGTGTCCAAGCGGACGGTCGAGCGCATTGAGTCCGGCAAAGGCTGTGACTTCACGCTGCTGGTGCGCGTGCTGCGCGTGCTCAAACTCCTGGAGGGACTCAACACCCTGATGCCGGAGCTCCCCCCCAGTCCGATGGCCTTGCTCAAGTTGAAAGGAAGGGAGCGCCACAGGGTCGTGCGCCGCCGCAAAGCCTTCAATCCGTCCGCATCACCGTCATCGTCACCATCGTCGCCATCGTCATCGTCAGAAACGCCCGCGCCCGCCACCGCGCCGCGTAAACCGTGGACGTGGGGGCAATAGCCCGTGCCCACCGTAGCGGAAGTTCGCCTCTGGGGGCGCACCATCGCCGCGGCGTCACTAGGAGACGGGGAAGAGATCCCCGCGTTCGAGTACGACTCTGACTTCGCCGCCAGCGGAATTGAAATCTCACCGTTGGTTTTGCCGCTGTCGAGGCGGATTTTCAGTTTCCCCTCACTGCCTCCGATCTCGTTTCATGGGCTGCCGGGCCTGCTTGCCGACTGCCTTCCGGATCGCTTCGGCAATGCGCTCATCGAGGCGTGGCTGGCGACTCAGGGACGAACGTCCGCAAGCTTCAACGCAATAGAGCGCTTGTGTTACACGGGCTCGCGGGGCATGGGCGCGCTCGAGTTTGCGCCAGCGACCTACCAGAACTCGCGTAGCTCGACGAAGCTCGAGATCGACGCGCTGGTTTCACTCGCCTCCGACGTGCTCGGTGACCGCAATCATCTTCACGAATCCTTTGCGACGGACGCCCGCCGGGCCGCCCTCGCCGAAATCCTGAAGGTAGGCACGTCCGCCGGCGGCGCGCGCGCGAAGGCCATCATCGCGTGGAATCCTGCAACGAACGACGTGCGCTCCGGCCAGGTCAAAGCCCCCGAGGGTTTCGGTTACTGGTTGCTCAAGTTCGACGGCGTAACCGGAAACCGGGACAAGGAATTCGAGGATCCCAAAGGCTTCACCGTGATGGAGTACGCCTATTCCCGGATGGCGCGAGACGCGGGGATCGACATGACCGAATGCCGGCTGCTCGAGGAGGGCGGCCGACGGCACTTCATGACACGACGTTTCGATCGTCTGTCCAACGGACAGAAGCTGCACATGCAGTCGCTCGCCGCTCTCGCCCATCTCGACTTCAATGCACCCGAGTCGAATTCCTACGAGCAGGCTTTCGATGTCATGCGGCGACTTGGATTGCCGATGGCGGCACTGGAGCAGCAATTTCGCCGGATGCTCTTCAACGTCATCGCCCGCAATCAGGACGACCACGTCAAGAACATCGCTTTCCTGATGGACAAGGCGGGCCGCTGGTCCCTCGCGCCGGCCTTCGATGTGTGTTGGAGCTATAACCCGCAGGGAAGGTGGACCTCGCGTCACCAGATGAGCATCAATGGTAAACGCGACGATTTTGTGATGGAGGACTTTCGCGCGTGCGCTGCAACCGCAGGGCTCGCGCGCGGTCGCACGGAAACCATGGTCGATGAGATTCTCAAGGCCGTAGTCAACTGGGCGGACTACGCGGATGATGCGGGGCTTGCTCCTACGATGCGAGACGTGATCGCGGGGACCTTGAGGCTTACGTTCCCGCGAGCCTAGCGGCGCCAGGGAGTTCTCCACTCACACCAAGCGCCCGTCGGACGAAGAATTTCTTCAGCTCCGCGCTGCGATTGACCCATCCCATTCCCCGCTGCGCCAACCCCGCAAGCGATCCTGACCCGTGCGCCAGGTAGCGATCGAACGCATCAATCGCACCACCGATGAACGCGACTTCGCTCTTCCGCCAGCGCTCGTACTTTCGCAATACTCGCAGCGCACCGGGATCTTCCTTCTCCGCACGCCCCTCGGCGATCACGTCGGCCAACGCTGCAGCGTCGAGCAATCCTAAATTCACTCCCTGCCCAGCCAGAGGGTGAACCACGTGTGCGGCATCTCCGATGAGTGCGCAACGGTGGGCGACATACCGCTGCGCTGCCATTCGCCTGAGCGGGAATGACGCTCTCTCGCTCATCAGCCGCGTCTTCCCCAATGCCAAGTCCGACGCGCGATCCAGCTCCGCTGCAAAAGCCTCCGGGGTCATCGCGAGCAAGGTCCTCGCCAGCGCATCGTCTGCCGACCAGACGATCGAGCTGTTGCCATCCGCCAGGGGCAGGAAAGCCAAGGTGCCGTCGCGCATGAACCGTTGCCAAGCCGTCCGAGCGTGCGAGCGCTCCGTCGAAACACTGGCGACCAATGCAGTCTCGCCATACTCCGACCCCTGAGCACTCAGCCCGACCAGCTGCCGCACCGCCGATTGAGCCCCGTCGGCCCCTACGACGAGGCGGGCGGACAAGGCACCGTGCGTGGTCTCCACATTGACACGGTCGGATTCAATTCTCAGCGCCCTCAGCTGACCGGCCTCGAGCGTGCCCCCTGTCTCGACAAACGCATCGAGGAGAGCACCTTGCAACAAACGATTCTCGGCGATGTAGCCAAGGTTGGGCTCACCCACCTCGGCGGCATCGAACCGCAGGGCACCGGGGTCTTCCGGAGCAACGCTCTCGTGCCAGACACACATGCGCTCATACGCGCACAGACGTGACCCCTTGGCGGCGTCGGACGTGAGCACGGCGCTCGCCATCCGCACCCACGCCCCGGCATTGTTCAGGATCCGCTCGCTGGCCCTCGACACCGCTACGACGCGGCTATCCAAGCCTTCATGGCCGGCGGGTATCGCGGGCCGCCTGGGCTCCAACACGGCAACACGCAGAGGGCGAGCCCCTGCCCCTCCCGACCGCGCCAGCAACGCCCCGGCACAGGCGCCCGCCGGCCCGCCGCCGACGATCAACACGTCCAGGAGTTCAGCGGTGCTCATGCCCTGCCCGCGTCTCATCCCGGACGCCCAATCCTCGCGCGAGCCGCGGAGTCGGCCCCCCGAACCCTGCGCTCACCCGGGCCAGGGCACTCTTTGCAGGCGGACTCAGGTCGAACAGCAGCAGCCCGAGGTTGCGCAGTGACCCCACCCCCCATCGGGTGGACCCAAACAACTTGACCAGGCCATCGGTAAAACGCACCACTCCCGTGCGATCTGCCGAGCGCCACTGCGAGAACCGCTGCAGAAGCTCGGGTGCGCCCACGTCATCACCGCCGTTGGCGATGACCTCCGCCAACATTGCGGCATCGCGAAGACCCAGGTTGAAGCCCTGCCCGGCGACAGGATGCAACGCCTGAGCCGCATTGCCGATCAGTACCGTACGGGTGGCAACAGTCGTGACCGCCCGCGACAGCTTCAGCGGATAGGAGGCTCTGCGCCCGACGCGCACGAACTTCCCTGCCCGCCATCCGAATCTCGATTGCAGCTCCCGAAGAAACTCCTCATCAGGCAGCGCAAGCACCTGCTGCGCACGCTCCGGCCGCGAAGTCCACACTACGCCGTAGCTGCCGTCGTGTAGCGGGAGAACGGCCAGAGGACCTGAGGGCGTGAACCGTTCATATGCGGTTCCATCCTGAGGGCGATCGGCTCTGACATTGGCGATGACCGCGACCTGGTCGTAGTCTTCGACCTCCGCTTCGATGCCCGCCGCCGCGCGAACGCTTGAATGCGCGCCATCGGCAGCGACTACCAACCGAGCAGTGAACTCCTCCTGCCCCTGCGCCTCGGAAGCGATGCGAAGTCGAACCCCGTCTGCGGATATCTCCACGGCGTCCGGTCGCGCCGGCACTCTCAATGCGAGATGGGGGGACTGCGAAATCCTGTGCCACAACCCGGCGCCGATGACGCGGTTGGTAACGACATAGCCGAAGGCCTCGATGCCCTGCTCCTCGGCACGCAACCGCGCGAACCCGAAGCGACCGGCATCCGACACGTGAATCAACCGGATGGCCGCGGCCTCGGAGGCGATCAGGGGCCAGACATCGAGGGACTGAAAGATCCGGCGGCTGGCGTTGCCCAGGGCGGTCGTACGGTCGTCGAAGCTGGGTTGGGAGTGCGCAGTGGGGGCCACCCCCTCCACCAGTAGCACCGATCGTCCGGTGTCAGCCAGAGCCAGTGCCAGGCTCGCTCCGACCATGCCTCCACCGACGATGGCAACGTCGAAATTTCTATCGCACTGCATGGGCCACGCCGGTTGCGAGGCCCTGTCGCGTGGCGAGCCGGCGCTCACGCCGCCATCACCCGCTCGATCTCAGCTGCGTCCTTCGGCGCATGCGCGGTCAATACCTCGCATCCCTTCTTCGTCACCACGACGTCGTCTTCGATGCGAATGCCGATGTTGTGGAAGCGCTTTGGGACGCCGCGCGAGCCCGCGGGGATGTAGATCCCGGGCTCGATCGTCAGGACCATGCCGGGCTCGAGGACGCGCCATTCGTCACCGACCTTGTAGTCGCCGACATCGTGCACATCCATTCCGAGCCAATGGCCGGTGCGGTGCATGAAGAAGCGGCGATAGGCGCCATCGCGCTCGAGCTTGGCGACCCGACCCTTCAGCAGACCCAGCTTCACCAGTCCCTGGGTTACGACGCGCACTGCCGCAATGTGCGGCTCGTTCCAGTGATTGCCCGGACGGACCTTCTCGATGGCAGCGCGGTTCGCTTCGAGCACGATGTCATAGACGGCTCTCTGCTCCGGGCTGAACTTCCCGCCGACCGGAAACGTACGCGTGATGTCCGACGCATACGACTGGTACTCGCATCCGGCGTCGATGAGCAGCAGCTCGCCGCTCTTCAGCGTCTGGTCGTTCTCGTGGTAATGGAGGATGCAGCTGTTTGGACCGCCGCCCACGATCGGGTAGTACGAGGTGTCCGCATTGCTCAGCCGGAACTCGTGCACCAGTTCCGCCATGACCTCGAATTCCTTCCTCCCCGGCTTGCAGTATTTCATCGCACGGATGTGCGCGCGGGAGGCGATCCGGGCCGACTCCCGCATCACATCGACCTCGACCTTCGACTTGAACAGTCTCATGTCGTGCAACACGTGATCGAGAGCGACTATTTCCTGCGGAGGGTGCCGCCCGTTACGGGCCTGGGTCCGCAACCCGTTGACCCACCCGACGATGCGCTGATCGAAATCGGCGTACATGCCCATCTCGTAGTAAACCCCGGAGCGGTTCTCGAGCAGGCCGGGAAGGATGTCGTCGAGATCCGTTATCGGGAAAGCGTCATCGGCGCCGTAGTCACGCCGGGCTCCGGCCGGGCCGGCGCGCTTGCCGTCCCAGGTCTCCCGCGCAGGATCGCGGTCGCGCACGAACAGGATGTACTCCGCCTGTTCCCTGCCGGGAATCAGGACCGCAACGGCTTCAGGCTCCGCGAAGCCCGTCAGGTAGTAGAAGTCGCTGTCCTGACGGTACGCGTATTCGACGTCGTTGTTACGGTGACGGACCGGTGCCGCCGGCAGGATGGCGATCGAGTCCCGGCTCATCTGCTTCATGAGCTGGCGGCGCCGGCGGGCGAATTCGTCTCTACCGATTGTGGCCATGGGGGATTTCAATGCAGCGGTGCCTCCGGCGGCAATGAGGGCTGGTCGCGTAACGGCTCGAGCTCCTCGAACACGAGCTGCACGCCCACACGGACGAATTCCACCAGCTCCGCGTAAGCGCTCTCGTTCGTTTCCGGGCTTTGGGCGTCGTCGACGCCGACCTTCGTGATCTCCGTCAGGTCGCGAACTACCTCGCCGACCTCTCCCGGCAGCGCCGCAGCATCCTGCAGCGCGCCGGTGCCCAGGCCATAGAGAAAGCCCTGACACCATTGAGCCAGGGCGGCCGTACGCGCATCGATGGATTGGGCATCCTCGGGTAACAACAACTCGAACTCCATCTCCTGCGCCTCGAGGGAGCTTTGGGTATCGAGGTACAGCTCACGCAGCGCCACGGTCGAGAGCTCATCCGCACGACCTTCGGGGAGGATCTCGCGCAACCAGTCCTCGAAACGGTAGCCGATGGCGGCACACAGTGATCCGGACAGTGTTCCGTGCGCCTCCGCGGCGTCCGCCAACGAGCGTTGGTCGGTCAGGACACGCTGGATTTCCGAGTAACTGGCAGTGGGATGCGCGGCAGACATGGGCCGATTATGCCTCAAGCGAGGTGACACCCCCATTTACGGGCGTGATTTGCCGCGCCTCGAGCGCTCAACTACTATAGTTCGCCTATGACCGACACAACAAAAAATCAGCTCGATCTCGAGCTCGTGCGACTGTCCAAGCGCATCGAAGAACTGGTCGTCACCCTCGATCAGTTGAAGGAAGAGAATCGCGCGTTGCGTCAGCGTCACGAGTCCCTGGCCACCGAACGAGCCTCGCTGCTGCACAAGAACGAGCAGGTGCGCACCCGCGTCGAGGCGATGATCGGCCGTCTGAAAACTTTGGAGCACGGTGCATGAGTCAGCAGGAACCGGCGAGAGTCAGTGTGCGGATCATGGAGAAAGAGTACGTGGTGGCATGCCCGTACGAGGAACGCTCCGCGCTGCTGGACTCGGCTGAGTTCCTGAACGCCCGCATGCGCGAGATCCGCGACAGTGGCAAGGTAGTGGGTCACGATCGCATCGCCGTCATGGTCGCTTTGAACCTCGCCAACGAGCTGATGCGCCTGAAAGGGCGCGAGGCGAAGCTGGAGAACGAGGTCGTAGGCCGGGTTCGCACCCTGCGTGAGCGCGTCGAGGGGGCTCTCGAGAAGGGCCAGCAGCTCGAGCTTTGATTGGTGTAGAGTGCCCTACGCGTCGCCTGCGGTGTTCGACAAGCGGACCGGGTTACCTCGGACCCTAATTGAAACACCCAGGGACAAATGGGCTTGAGGGCAGAATTGTGCAGGTCCGCCTCGAGCGGAAAGCCTTCCCTGTCGCAGCTCGTCCCACATGTTGCTCCGGTTCGAGAGCAACGGTCCGCACCGGCACAGGCGGGTGACGCTTCCTGATTCCACTCTCGCCGCCAGCCGCAAGCCCTTGCGGACGGCGTTGCGAGCGAAGCGCCGAGCCGTGACCCCCGTCGAGCGCATCCGCATGGGGAAACTCGTTGCAAGCCACGTCGGTCGCAGCTTTCACCTGCGCACCGGTGCACGCGTAGCCCTTTACGCGTCCACGCCCGACGAGCTCGATACCTCTGCTCTCATGGCGTTGGCACGCAAGCGGGGCTGGACCGTGTACCTCCCCCGTATCGATCACCGCCGACGCGGGCGCAAGATGAAATTCGTTGAGTTCAGTCAGAGCCAACGCACCAATCGATTGGGAATCCTCGAGCCGCATGGCTCGCGCAGCATCGAACCCCGGCGCCTGGACCTGGTGTTTGTGCCGCTGCTGGGCTTCGATGATCACGGCGTGCGGTTGGGTATGGGTGGCGGCTACTACGACCGGGCTTTTGCGTTCCGCCGCTGGCGACGCGCCTGGCACGCTCCCCGCTTGATCGGTGTCGCGTATTCCTTCCAGCAGATCGAACGACTCACTCCCGCTCCCCACGACGTGCGGCTCGATGCGGTGGTAACTGAACGAGGGCTCCTGCGATGCGCCACTGGCTGATGAAGACCGAACCCGGCACGTTCAGTGTCGAAGACCTTGCCGCGGCGCCCCGCGCGACGACCTCCTGGGACGGAGTTCGCAATTACCAGGCGCGCAACATGCTCCGGGACGAGATGAAGAAGGGCGATCTCGCCTTCCTCTACTACTCGAGCACCGAGGTGCCGGGAGTGGCGGCGGTCATTGAGATCGTGAAGGACGGGTATCCCGATCCGACGGCCTTCGACAAGAAGCATCATCACTACGATCCCGAGAGTGATCCCGCCTCACCACGCTGGTTCATGGTCGATGTAAGGCTGAAACGCAGGCTCAAACGTGTGATCGCCCTCACAGAGTTGCGTGCGCACGCGACGAAGGAGCTCAAGGGAATGGTGCTGCTGCGGCCGGGCAACAGATTGTCAGTTACGCCGGTGGAAGAGGCGCATTGGAAGTTCATCCTCGCGCTCGAATGAATCGCATCGCGGTCTCGAACACATCACATCGGTGCCTTCGAAGCACCCGCCACACTGCCTTCGGTCCCCTATCACACTCTCTAGCTCGCTTGTAATTTAAATTTGCGTGCGTATACTCCGACCTCGGACTAACCGTACAACTACTGGAGAGCTAACATGGCGAAGGCAAAAAAGAAGGCCAAGAAGAAAGCGGCCAAGAAGAAGTAGGCCTTACTCGGTGGCCGTGAACGCGGTCGCCGAGTCAAATTCGAAAACGACTGTGCCCGCGCAAGCGGGCACAGTCGTTTTAGGTTGGTCGATTCGAAGCCAAGGGTCGCAAGGGGAGACAGAATCATGCCCGGCGCGGACGATAAGAAACGGATGGCCGCCCTCGCGGCGCTGCCCTTCATCCCCGATGGTGGGGTCATCGGTGTCGGGACGGGATCGACCGTCAACCACTTCATCGATGCTCTGAAACCCTTCGCCGGCCGCATAAAAGGCGCTGTTTCCAGCTCTGTTGCGTCATCGACACGCCTTACGGCCATCGGCATTGCGACTCTCGATCTGAACGACGTCGACGATCTCGGTATCTACGTAGATGGTGCCGACGAGGCTACCCGTGACCGACATCTCATCAAGGGAGGCGGCGCCGCGCTGACCCGCGAGAAGATCGTCGCGGCCGCCGCGACTCGCTTCGTCTGCATCATCGACGACAGCAAACTGGTTCCCCGACTCGGTAAGTTCCCCCTCCCCGTCGAAGTGATTCCGATGGCACGTGCCATGGTCGCCCGCCGTCTGAGCACCTTCGGCGGTCAGCCCATCTGGCGCCAAGGGTGTGTCACCGACAACGGCAACCACATCCTCGATGTGCATGGCTTGGGCATCACCGACCCCGTGGCGCTCGAACGCGAGCTGAACCAGATCACCGGGGTGGTTGCAGTTGGGCTCTTCGCCTCCCGACCGGCCGACGTGCTCCTCATCGCAACCGATGCCGGGGTACAAACCATTAGCTGACGGCAACGCGCCAGTGGCATGCATGCCCCACCGGATGCCGACCCGCGCGAGAGACTGCTCTTCTCACCTGATGGCGGCCTCACCCGGCGCGAGAGACCACGCTCCTCACCTGATGGTTACCTCGCGTGCGCGCGATACCTCGCCTTTAGCCCCGATGTAGACTCTTCAGCGCCCCCATGGAACCGGCGCACTCCATACTCGAGAAGGTCGTGGCGCACTATGCAGCCATGCGTTCCTATTCCGATCTCGGCGAGGTGCGTCGACACATCAGCTCCGAAGTCGGCGAGCTCTCGACGATCTTCTCGACCTCGTTCCGTCGCCCTTCGCGGTTTCGCTTCGAATTTGCGACCCCGCATCCAGACCCGGCGCTCAGACACATCGTTACGCGTACGAACGAGGACGTCACCATCGACGAGATAGTCTGTTACTCGCTGACTGCCAATCATCCCGACCATGAGGTGACGTACGAGATCGCCATCGAGCAGCCTTCGCTACTGCTACGGAAATTCGTCAGCTCCGATACCTGCTTCTCGAGCACCGAGGTCCGCCGGAACATTCGAGTCGATCAGCCGATCGAAGAGGAACTCTTTGCGCGTCCCGCGAATTAGTCTCCTTCTGGGTCTGAGCTTCGCGTTGCTCAACGTGAGCCGCGCTGAGTCCCCTACCTCTGTCCAGGTCCCGCCATGGATCCTTCCGACAGGCCCAGTGCCTTCTCGTCCGGCGGTACCTCCCGACCCAACCCAGACCGTCCGCCTCGCGCATAGCAAGGTGCAGTTCGCGCGCCGAGAGCTGACCAACCGATTCGCACCGCCTGACTGGTATCCGCACTCGCATGGCACGATGCCGGAGGTGGTGGCTCATGGTCGTCGGCCTGATCTCTACGCATGCGGCTACTGCCACACACCCGGCGGCCAAGGTCGACCAGAGAACGCGCCACTGGCGGGATTGCCGAGTGACTACATCGTTCAACAGGTACAGGAGTTCACGAGTGGCGCGCGACGCGCGTTACTGCCGGGAGTGTTCGCACCCAATGACGGCATGGTGCATGAGGCAATGATCACGACGCCCGCTGAAGCACAGTCCGCAGCTCACTATTTTTCGCAGCAGAGGCTTCTCCCTCGCGTGATAGTTCGCGAGAGCGCAACTGTCCCACGCACCCAGGTCGTGGGATCGGTGTACGCGCCTATTGCTGGCGGTGGCGAAGAACCTCTCGGCACGCGACTCATCGAGCTCGCGCAGGATAGTGAGCAGCACGAAGAGCGCGACGAGCAGATGCGCTACATCGCGTATGTGCCGCTCGGGAGCATCACGCGCGGTCGCGACATCGCGCGCACTGGCGCTCGCCCGTCCAGTAGCCATGACCTGGCCATCGCGTGCATCACGTGTCACGGTAAGAAATTGCAAGGAGTGGGTTTGATTCCACCCCTCGCCGGACGATCACCCAGCTACCTGCTACGCCAACTGCTCGCCTTCAAGACGGGAGCTCGTTCCGGCCCGCCCACCCAACCTATGCAACCGGTGATCGCAGACTTGGACCTCGGCAGCATGATCGACGCGGCGGCCTTCGCGGCTTCCCTTCGCCCGTGACGAAGCTCCGGCGGCTGACGTTCAGCCCGCGAATCGGGCCTGGCTTGATTATGTTAAATTTCTATCGGATCCTGGAAACGAGGTGTTCGGATCGGATGAGCGTGTCCTGGGGTCGCTCTCCGATCGACACATACCAGTAGATCCGCTCCTCACGAGCGTATGGAAGAAGGGTCGTGGGATCGACCACGATGCGGGCTTCAGTCGATGCTGTGTAATCGCGGAAGTGAAGACCCGTACCGGGAAGCAGGAAATCCGCCAGGACCTGATCGAGGTCGCCCCTGTCAGGCATTGCTCGAATCACGATCTCGGCGCACGTTCTTGCTGGCGCTCCATCGCTACACGGCACCCTGTGCGTAAACGCGAACTGCAGGTGGTTTTGCACCACTACGCGCGGCATACCCGGAAGGGAAAGAGGCGCGGAAATCTCATGCCAGACGCCCTGCTCCAGCGTGGAACCGATCCACATCGCGGTCTCGAGCTGATAGTTCTCTGCTGCCGTGGCTTCGAGCACGCCGGGCGAGAGGTACGACATCGCCGTATCGACTGCTTGTTCCGCGAGCTTGTGCGTTCCCTTGCCGGCGGGCGTAGCAGCCCGGATAAGCTCCTCCGTCTTGGCCACCATGCTCGCCGAAAAGTCGGTGGGCTCGTTGACGCGATCGAACTCACCCGCGGCGCTCACATTGAAGCCGACAGGCAAGGGAGCTGCGGAGAACACCGTCGGTGGCTCCTGAGAACTCTCCATCACCGGCCAGACTCCCGGCTCATATTGGGTCAGGCGATGGGAATAGGAAACGTTCCACCCCTTGTCAGGGTCGGCAACGATCCGGCGCTCGAACTCGGCTGATGCGCGGCTGCGCAAGGTCTGCTCGCCTTGCAGACTTACACGATGACTCTCGAACCGCATGCGCGCATCAGCCGGGCGCCAGGCAAATGTCAGCGTCACCTGGCGTTTCGGGAAATCCTGCATCAGCTGGGCAACGTGCACGTCGTCAGCGGGCTCATCCTTCCAAGTGAGGAGCACCGCGTAGTTCTCACGAGCGTCGTCGTCGAAGCCGTACTCACGGTCCATGTCGAGAACAGTCTGCAGAGCAGACAGCGCGCCCGCATTCTCGCCGAGTCGTCGCAGCGCGACGGCCATATCGAACTGCATGACGACCATCGAACGGTAGTCGAACATGCCGCGATAGAGCTCAACAGCCCGGTGCGCCGCCGCGATAGCCGTCCGCAGTTCGTTGTTGCGATCCGCTTCGCTCCCGCATTCCGCACGCGCTACGTGTAGGCGAGATTCGATGTCGACCGCGCGGGCCCAACCGTCGGGGAACATGACGCTCGATCTGGGATTCGCATTGACGCTCCCAAGTTGTTCCTGTGCTTTCTCTAGCCGTTCGCCACAGGACGGACCTGCGGCGTCGTTGTCGTCCAAGAGAAATTCGGCGTAACTGAGTCGCGCAATCAACGCGGCCGGCGACGCAGGGTCCGATTTCTCGATACCGGCGATCGCCGTTTGAAACTCTTTGGGCCCGGGCGCGCCTGATGGCGCCTCAGTCTTGGTGACAGAGCACGAGGAACAGACAAGGACACTGACGACTGCGCAGACAAGCGGACGAGCGCTCATCTGGGGCCCCCCGGCTTCAATTCCCCGGCAAACCCTTCGTGCGCAGCTTCACGGGAGGCGGACATCCGAACGCCGGCCCGACAGTCGCAGCATAGATTTCGGTGTCCATGTACGGACAGAACTGGGGGTGGATATACGGCTGTTGGGAAGCGTAGAGACCCTGCCTCCGGTATTCGACAGCCGGGTTGGAGTGCTTGGGATGGTGCGGCTTGCCCGGCCGCCCAGGGGTTCCCGGATGATGCGGACTGTGTTGGTTCGTCACCAACGCGGCCTTTGCTGCGCTTCCTGTTCTAGGCCCCACCGCGAGAGTGCTCCGTGCGCTGTGGTCGCTGATGGTTTCCGCACTGCCGTGGCCCACTCCCGTGGACCCAGTGCCCACAATGCCGTAGCTGCCACGAGACCCGTGATAGTTGTAGATGCCGTGACCGGGATATGCGTTGCCGGCTACGTAACTGCCGCCCGCATCACCTCGATAGCTGCCGGGGGTTCGGCCTGGGGCAACTCCGCTAGTGTGTCCGTTTGTCGCGCTGCCGTTCACACCACCGCGCGCGCCGCCATGCCACCCACCGCCATTCGCACCGTTGGCGCTACCGTGCCAACCGCCGCCCCCGCCTCCACCTCCGCTGTGTCCACCGCCACCTCCTCCTCCGGAACTGACGCTACCTCCTGAGGAGGAACCGCCGCCCGAGGATCCAACAGCGGCGGGCCCGGCCACGGCGATGGAGCCAGCCAGACCGAGAGTGACCGCGAGAGCGATGAGATGGCTGCGCATGGGACTGTCTCCTGAAGGACGACGCCTGTCGACTTGCCCTATTAATCGCATCGTACGCCCCGATGGGTCTACGAATCATTAATCGGCGATTAACAGTTGTTAACAACCTTCGCGCGGCAGAGAAGTGCGTCGAGATGCGCGGGAATTTCCAACTCAGACACCGGTTTCCGCCGCGCCGCGGCAAAAAAGGATCCAGGGCAGCAAAGGAAAAGACAGGAACGAAGAAGGGCAAAAAGACGGAGGGAGAGAGCGGGGACTAGGGTTACTCCGCGTCGCGCAGCGACGCTTCGGTCCTGCCGGACCCGCACTGGCGGCTGGAAGCCGCCCGCTCCCCCGGAGGGTCGCGAACGTGCGTTCAACTCGCGGTCCCGCGAGTTAGTCGAACCTAGGTCCCCTAGGTTCGGGCGCCTAGTCCACCTCGCCAAAAACGAAAAGGGCTCACCTCTCGGTGAGCCCTTACTCGTTTTGGCTGGGGGACTAGGATTCGAACCTAGGTAAACGGAGTCAGAGTCCGTTGTCCTACCGCTAGACGATCCCCCAAGTTCACTGGTCAAACGCGCTTCCGCGCGTTTGTCGGACATCGCCTCCGTTGCCGCCAGCCCTCGATAATCGATTTGGGGCGTGGCTTTTGCCGGCTGCGCAGCAGTTAGCGCTTCGAGTACTGCGGTCCGCGGCGAGCCTTGCGGCTACCAACCTTCTTACGCTCGACCTCGCGAGCGTCGCGAGTCACAAACCCGGCAGCGCGGAGCGGCTTGCGCAGGGACTCGTCGTACTCAATCAGCGCACGGGTAATACCGTGGCGGATAGCGCCGGCCTGACCGGTGATACCACCACCATCAACCTGCACAGTGATGTCGAACCGCGAAACCAGCTGCGCGGTCTCGAGCGGCTGACGGACGATCATACGGCCGGTCTCACGTCCGAAAAACGTGTCGAGCGGGCGGTTGTTGACGGTGATCTTGCCGTTGCCGGGCTTGAGATAAACGCGGGCTGTGGCGGTCTTGCGACGGCCGGTGCCGTAGTGCTTCTGCTGGGTCGCGGGCATTACTGAATTCTCTCTTTACTGAATTTCCAGGGGCTTCGGCTGCTGCGCCTGGTGCGGATGCTCACCGCCGGCAAACACGTGCAACTTGCGGAACATGCGCCGGCCGAGGGTGTTCTTCGGCAGCATGCCCTTGACGGCGAACTCGATGGCCCGCTCAGGATGCTCCTTGAGGAGCTTCTCGAGCGCGATCGACTTGATGCCGCCGATGTATCCGGTGTGGTGGTAGTAGATCTTGTCGGTGAGCTTGCGGCCCGTGACGTGGATCTTCTCGGCATTCACGACGACGATGTGATCGCCCATATCCACATGCGGGCTGTAGTCCGCCTTGTGCTTGCCCTTGAGGCGGTGTGCGAGCTGGGTCGCCAGGCGCCCAAGCGTCTTGCCGTTGGCATCAACCAGGAACCAGTCGCCCCGAACGGTTTCGGGCTTGGCAAATACAGTCTTCATGGCTTCTCTACTGCTGACTTGCCCTCGGGGGCCTCATAGGGAGGTCCGGGGCTGAAAAAAGGCCCGGAAGTGTACTGAACGCCGTCCGCCAATGCAAAGCGGCCGTGACGGCCCGCCTGCAGGCCCCACCGGGTGCCACCGCGCCTGTCCTTAAGCGGGTTCGACTGGCCCGGATTCATCGCCACCGTGCCTGCCGACCGACACGGTACCAGCCGGGCGCGCCCGCTGCCTGCCCGATTGGGGGCCAACACTGGTTATAATGTGCTGCATGGCATTTATCCTGTGACGCATGGCCCCGCCGACCGCTTCTCCCTTGGATTCCCTGCTCGGAGCCGCCGATCGCGCCTTGCGAGCCCTTTTCGCCCCTGCCCCGGCGTCGAGGCCCGTCCCACGGCCGGCTGCGGCCGGCCAATCAGCCCAATCCTCCGGCGCATTGCTATCGGACCCGTCCAGTGCGGCGGCGTCGGACTCCGCCGATGCGGCGCTGTCCGACACTGACAGGCGAATCTCGGCAACCCTCATGCGAGTCAATCATGCGGGAGAGATCGCCGCACAGGGTCTGTACCACGGCCAAGCCCTCGTTGCCCGCACCGAGCAGACCCGCCAACTCCTGCTCGAGGCCGCGAAGGAAGAAACCGATCACCTCGCCTGGTGCGCCACCCGACTTCAGGAGCTCGGGTCCCGGCCCAGCCTGCTCGATCCTCTGTGGTATGCGGGCTCCTTCGTGATCGGTGCGGTCACGGCTTTGTCCGGTGATCGGACAAGCCTCGGGTTAGTGGTCGAGACCGAGAGGCAGGTCGAACGCCATCTCGACACTCACCTCGAGCGTCTGCCCGCCGACGATCACCGCAGTCGTGCGATACTCGAAACAATGCGGAACGACGAGATCGCCCACGGCGAGCACGCGAAGGATGCTGGCGGAGCCGAACTACCAGGGCCGCTGCGCACTGCGATGAGGCACACTGCGCGCGTCATGACACACACCGCACACTTCATTTGAGAGCTATGCTTGCAGTTGTGCAGGCATATGTATAAAAAGCGGGCCTTGCAGCCTGCAGGGCCGCCGCTAACAAAAGCGACACTCGGGGAGCCGTATGGACGAAAACATCAAGCCGTTGAGTGATATTCCGGCGATCAATCGCTTCCTGAGCTACTGTCGAATACGCACGGTGCCGTCGAAGACCGTCGTCATTCACGCCGGGGATCTCCCGGACGTTCTGTACTACATCATCAGTGGCTCGGTCGAAGTCATGATCGAGGACGAGGAAGGCAACGAGATGGTTCTCGCCTACCTCAACCGGGGTCAGTTCTTCGGCGAGATGGGCTTGTTCTACGAGCAGCCGACGCGCAGCGCCTGGGTCCGCACCCGCAACCAGTGCGAGCTGGCGGAAATGACCTACCCGCGCTTCCGGCAGATCGCCGCCGAAAGCCCCGGCCTGATCTTCGAGCTGGCGACCCAGCTCGCCACGCGCCTGGATCGCACGAACCGCAAGCTGGGCGACCTCGCCTTCGTCGACGTCACCGGCCGTGTCGCTCACGCGATCATGGATCTGTGTGGCGAGCCCGATGCCATGACCCACCCCGAGGGCATGCAGATCAAGGTCAGCCGGCAGGAGCTGTCGCGCCTGGTGGGCTGTTCCCGCGAAATGGCCGGACGGGTGTTGAAGGTCCTCGAGGAGCAGGGCCTCCTGCGCGCCACCGGCAAGACGATCGTGGTGTTCAATGCGCGTCCCAAGATGAAGACGCGTCCCGTCATCGTTCCCGCCAAGCCGGCCGCGACGTCCAAGGGCAGTCAGGTCGACATGGACGACGATGATGATGACGACGAGGACGACGAAGACTAGTGCCGCAAAGCGGACTGCAAAACCCCGCCGCATGGCGGGGTTTTCGTTTCGGATATCAGCTCTTCCCGGCCCCGATGGCCGCCCGCATGGCCTGGATGGTCTTGGCGTAATCCGGGCTGCCGAAGATCGCCGACCCCGCCACGAACGTGTCGGCCCCGGCGGCGGCGATCTCACCGATGTTGTCGGTCTTCACGCCCCCGTCGATTTCCAGCCTGATGGGCAGACCCGTGGCATCGATCCGGCGCCGCGCCTCCTGCAGCTTGCGCAAGGCCGTCGGGATGAACTTCTGCCCGCCGAACCCCGGATTGACCGACATGATGAGGACCATGTCGAGCTTCTCGAGCGTGTAATCCAGATAGTCCAGAGGCGTGGCCGGATTGAACACCAAACCGGGCTTGCACCCGTGCTCACGTATCAGCGCAATGGTCCGATCAACGTGATTCGTCGCCTCGGGGTGGAACGAGATATACGTCGCCCCGGCCGCTGCGAAGTCCGGGACGATCCGATCCACCGGGCGAATCATCAGGTGCACGTCGATGGGCGCCGTCACCCCGTGCTTGCGCAGGGCTTCGCAAACCAATGGCCCGATCGTCAGATTCGGAACGTAGTGGTTGTCCATGACATCGAAGTGGACGATGTCCGCGCCATCGCGCAGAACCGCGTCGACCTCTTCCCCCAACCGGGCAAAGTCCGCGGACAGAATCGAAGGAGCGATCCAGGGTTTCTGCATGTCTGGTATCCGAAGCGCTTCAGGAAGTCGGCGCTGCCGACGTCAGGCGCGCGAGGGCCTCCCGATAGTTGGCACTCGTCTTGGCGATCACGTCGGCGGGCAACTTCGGCCCGGGCGCTTTCTTGTTCCAGTCCAGCGTCTCGAGGTAGTCCCGCACGAACTGTTTGTCGAAGCTCGGCGGGCTCGTGCCCGGGCGATACGTGTCGGCAGGCCAGAAGCGCGAGGAGTCGGGCGTCAGGACCTCATCGATCAGCGTGAGGCGGCCGTTCTCGTCGACCCCAAACTCGAACTTGGTGTCGGCGATGATGATGCCCCGCTGGCGCGCATGCTCAGCAGCAAACTCGTAGATCGCGATCGCCGTCGAGCGCACACGGGCAGCCAGATCCGCGCCGATGAGCTTTTCGACCGCATCGAAGGGGATGTTCTCGTCGTGCTCGCCGATCGCCGCCTTGGTGGCAGGGGTGAACAGCGGCTGAGGCAATTTGTCTGCGAGTCTCAGCCCAGGCGGCAACGCGATGCCGCAGCACGCGCCCGTCTTCTGGTAGTCCTTCCAACCGGAGCCGATCAGATAGCCGCGCACCACCGCTTCGATGGGCAGTGCCGACAGTTTCCGTACGATCACGGCTCGGTCGCTCAGTCGCTCGAGCTCCTCGCGGTCCCTGACCACCTCGGCGAGCGGCCGCTCGAGCAGGTGGTTGGGGACGAGGGAGCGGGTCCGGGCGAACCAGAAATTCGAGATCTGGTTGAGCACCCGCCCCTTGTCCGGAATCGGGTCCGGCAGGACTACGTCAAACGCCGACAGCCGGTCTGTGGTCACGATCAACATCGAGGTCGAGTCGATGGCATAGATGTCGCGCACCTTGCCTTCGTGGATTTTTTCTAGACCGGGCAGTGCAGTACGGAACACGGGTTGCGACATGGAGAGGGTCTGGCTAGCGGTGCGATGTGACAGAGGACCACCTGTCCGGTGGGCGGCCCTTGCTACTATAGCAACGATCATGAAGTGGACGGGCAAAGTGGTTGGCGCCGCCGTGGGTTTGCTCACCGGGGGACCCATTGGCGCAGCCTTGGGGGTTCTCCTCGGGCACCAGGTCGATGCGCACCTTGGAACCGGCATGGCCAAAGCCAGCCCGGGCAAGCGCTCTCAGGGTGGCCCGTCGGTGACCGCCATCGGCGAGAGCTTCTTCCGCTCGACGTTCAGGGTGATGGGGCACCTTGCCAAAGCCGACGGTCGCGTCTCCGAGCGCGAAATTGCCGCTGCCCGCTCGATCATGTCGGACCTGCGTCTCAACTCGGCGCAGGTAGGCATGGCCGTGAATTACTTCACAGAGGGCAAACAGCGCCAGTTCAACCTCCCGGCCGAGCTGGCCGCTCTGGCCCGGGCTTGCAACGGACGACCGGAGCTGGCGCGGGTGTTCCTCGAAATCCAGGTGCGCGCCGCGCTGGCCGGCAACAACATGGAAGGGCCGATCCGCGAGCTGCTGCAGCGCATCGCCACTCGTCTCGATATCTCGACACTCGAGTTCGCGCACATCGAATCCGTGCTGCGCATTCGCAACGCGCAATCCCAGCGCGGTGGCCAGAACCGCAGCAACGGCGCTGGGAGCAGCAGCAGCGCGGGCGTCCACGCCTTCAGCAGCCTCGAAGAGGTCAACGCCGCTTATGCCATCCTCGAGACCTCCTCGACCGCGGCCAACGAAGACGTGGTCAAGGCTTATCGCCGGCAGCTGAGCAAGCATCATCCTGACAAGCTCAAGGCCAATGGCCTGCCGGAATCGATGATCGAGCATGCCAAGCAGCGCACGCAGCAGATCATCGAAGCGTACGAGATGATCAAAGAGCGGCGCGGCCTCTAAGTTCACTGGCACAAACGCGCTCCCGGCGCGTTTGTGCGGACATCAGCTTCGCTTGCGGCGGCAAAAAACGTGGTTTTTGCCGCCTGCTCAGTGCCCCTTCCCCCCTTCCGCCCTCTCCCATTCCATGATGATTTCCTGGATGGCGCGCACGCCGTCCGTCAAAGCCGCCGGCCCCGGCTGCAGGATCAGGGACGATTTGATCTCCCTGAGGAAGCCGCTGCGGACTGCCGGCACCTGCGCCCAACCCGGCCGGGCCGCCACCGTCCCCGGCTGGAATTTCTTCCCGCACCACGACCCCAGAATGATCTGCGGCTGGCGCCTCACCACTTCCAACGGGTCGGCGATGATCCGATTGCGTCCCAGCGGCTCAGTCGCGAGCTCCGGGAAACACTCCTCGCCGCCGGCGATCCCGATGAGTTCCGAAACCCACCGGATTGCCGAAATCTGCGGCTCATCCCATTCCTCGAAATACACGCGTGGCCGCCACTCGAGCTCGCCGGCTCGCGTGCGCACCCTCTCCAACCCGTCGGACAGCTCGCCGACCAGCGCCGAGGTCTTCGCCTCGCATCCGATCATCCCGCCGAGCGTTCGAATCATCCGGAGGATGTCCTCGACGCTGCGATGATTGAACACGTGGACCTCGATCCCCGCCTTGACCAACTCGGCGGCGATGTCGGCCTGCAGGTCCGAGAACCCAAGCACCATGTCGGGTCGGAGCGCTGCGATCCGGTCGATTTTGGCGCTGGTGAACGCCGACACCTTGGGCTTTTCCTTGCGCGCCCTGGGAGGCCGCACCGTGAATCCCGAGATGCCGACGATCCGCCAATCCTCCCCCAGCAGATACAGCGTCTCCGTGGTCTCCTCCGTGAGGCACACGATCCGTTCCGGGAAACCAGAAGAAGGGGACATGCGCGGATGTTACCCTTGGTCCATTGGGAAAACGGGCCTGCGGCCGTTTCCCGGACAGTGGCTTCGTTGCCGGCCGCAAAAGGCGCGGCTTTTGCGGCCTACCCCGGCGTCCCCCGCTGTTGGTAGGCTTGCACCCATGTGGGCACGTTTCTGGGCCTTTCTCGACTGGTGTTTCTTCGGGCCTGCCTCGACCCGCCCTGGGCTGCTGGCGCGGCTTATACGCGTCCTACGCTATCCCTACGCGGTGCTACGCGACCTGTGGCACGGCGGCATCAACCTGCGCGCGATGAGCTTGGTTTATACGACCCTACTGTCACTCATCCCGCTCCTGGCATTCAGCTTCGCGATCCTCAAGATCTTCGGCGCGCACCGCGATCTGCAGCCGATCGTGCTCGACTTCTTCCGACCCGTCGGCGGTCAGGCGGCCCAGGAACTGACGGCCCGGGTCATGCAGTTCGCCGGTCGTGTGAGCAGCGGCATCGTCGGCTCCGTGGGTTTCGCGCTACTCGCGTGGACTCTGCTGGGGACCATCAAGAAGGTCGAAGACAGCTTCAATTACCTGTGGCGTGTCGATAAGCCCCGAAGCCTCGCGAGGCGGGTAGCTGAGTACCTGACGCTCCTGGTCATCGGTCCCCTGCTGCTGGTTGGATTCATCGGCCTGTCCCATCTCGCGCTCAACAGTGCCCCCGTGCGACTGGTCGAGGGCATCGCGCCGATGCAACACATCAACCAGATCGCGCTCGTCCTGTCCCCTTACGTCATGGTCACGGCGATCTTCACCGTGCTCTACATGTTCATCCCGAACACGCGCGTGCACTGGCGGCCCGCGCTGACAGGCGCGGTGGCGGCGGGAGTTGTCTGGGCAGCCGTCGGGAAGGTGTTCACCGCCTTCGTTCTGTATTCGACGCGACTGCAGATCGTTTACGCCGGATTCGCTTTCATCGTCGCAGCCCTGCTGTGGACGTACCTGGGGTGGTTGATCCTGCTCGCCGGAGCCCAGCTGTCCTTCTACCTCCAGAACCCGACGTACCTGCGCCTCGGGCTCGAGGAGCTGCGTCTCTCCTGCACCGAACTGGAGCAACTGGCCCTCAAGCTGATGTACCTGATCGCCCGAGCGCACCTGAACGGCGGGAAGCGCTGGACCGCCGGCGCGCTGGCCCTCGATCTTGGCCTGCCGGGAATTGCCATCGCTCAGATGGCCACGACCCTGGAGAAGGCAGGCTTGCTGATCGTGACCGAAACCGGCGAGCTCGCCCCAGCGCGGGATATCGGCCGCATCACGGTGGTGGAGATTCTCGAGATCGCGCGCAACCAGCGCAGTGGCCATTTCGCGCCGCGCCAGCTTTCCATTCCTGCGGTCGACCGGCTGATGGCGTCGCTGGATGAGGCGCGGCGCAGCCGGTGCGGCGATCAGACTCTGCGACAGTTAGTGGAGGGCGAAGGCCACTGGCCTGAGCGCACGGCCAAGGATGGATACCTAGCAGCGACTCGACGGCTCTAGGGATAAGGCTCCCGCGGCTATCAGATACAGCACGTTCCGGCCGACCTCCGTCCGCTGCGCTTCGGTCCTGCTCACGGCTTCAACAGTCTCTGTGAGGGTCCTCGGACCGCCCCGCAGGCAGTCGCCGAGGCTGTCGATGAAGTCCCGTTGGAACCGGATCATCCCCCTCGGCACGCGGACCTCGCTCGCCACGGCTGACGTCCCGGCAGGCAATCCAATCCACACGTCGCTAAGCGCCGCGGGTGAAGCTGTGCGCGATCCACTCACAAACACATCGCGACGGAATCGCCGATTGACCGCCAGGTCCCCCGCCAACACTCTCTGCCTCTCGGTCTTCAACTCCGCCACCGCTCGTGCCGCCCGCTCATCCATCACCAACGGCGGGTGGTTGTCCGCCAGCGTGGCGCTCCCGACGAACTCCAACCCTGTGCCTGCCATCTCGTCGTGCACGGCGACTGAGTAGCGTGGCTCCCAGGCCACCTCGAGAAACTCATGCTCCAGGTAGCCCTCCGGCCCGCGCTGATAGGCATCGATTGCCGCGGCGATCTCGGGATAGGTGTCGAAGTAACGCAGCTTGCTGTCACTCACGGCTTTCAGCTGCTGCACGGCCTCCCGGGCCGACATCCCCGACCGCACGAACTCAACCAACAGCGTCCGCAGCGGCATCTCCACCGCCCACCCGGGCAAACAGTTGTAGCTGACGTACACCAAGCCACCCGGGCGGATGCGCTGTCTGACCAAATCCCGCAGAGTTGCACGCACGCCCGCGTCGACCCAGCTGTAGACGCCGTGCATGACAATGAAGTCGAACAGAGGCAGATCGCGTTTGGCGAACTCCGCGAACGACTCACAGTGGAACGTGATGTTGGTGACCCGAGCCTGTTTCGCGCGCTGCCGGGCCGCGTCGATATGCCTGGAATCGAAGTCGCACGCGTGAAATTCGCCGTTCGACAACTCGATCGCGTGGGTGACGGTCGAAGTCCCCTGACCGCACCCCAACTCGAGATAGGTGAACGGGCGGTGGAGGTCGCGTGACTGAATTCCTCCGAGGGCGCCGACGTAGTTCAGCCAGACCGGAGAGATCTCGCGAAAGTATGTGTCGGGGTAGATCGCTTCCGGGCCGTACTTATCCACGGGGCCTATCCACGTGTTCGCCCACCTACTCGCCCGCGATCGTCATCTCACCGATCATCACCGAGCCCGTACGGATACCGCCACGCTCATCGATGTCGCCGCCGACAGCCACTATGTCGCGATACATATGCCGCAGGTTGCCCGCGATGGTGATCTCGTGAACAGGATGTTGGATCACCCCGTTTTCAACCCAGAACCCGCTGGCGCCACGCGAATAATCGCCGGTCACGCCGTTGACGCCCTGCCCCATCAACTCCGTGACGATCAGGCCAGTGCCCAGGCGCTTCAGGAAACTGGCCGCATCGAGCGCGCGCCCCGGAGCCGAAACGATGAGATTGTGGACACCGCCGGCGTTGCCGGTGGTCTTCAATCCCAACTTGCGGGCCGAATAACTCCCGAGCACATAACCATCGAGCACGCCGTCACGAACCAGATCCCGGTCGCGCGTCGCGGCTCCTTCCGCATCGAAGGGCGCGCTGGCGAGGCCCTTGAGGATGTGCGGACGCTCCTGCATCTGCAGGAACGAGGGAAACACCGACTCGCCGGCGGCGTTCAACAGGAATGAAGCCTTGCGATACTGACTAGCGCCGCGAATCGCGCCGATGAAATGTTTGAACAGTCCCCGAGCCATCTCCGGCACGAACACCACAGAGGCCTTGCGGGTCGTCAGCTTGCGTGAGCCGAGGCGCGCCACCGTTCGCTCGCCCGCCTTGCGACCGATGTCTTCGGCGGGATCGATCTCGGACGGATCGCGGGCGCTGCTGTACCAATAGTCGCGCTGCATTTCATCGCCCTGCTGAGCGATGAGCGAGCAACTGACAGAGTGGCTGGTCCCGGAGTAGCCGGCGAGAAAGCCGTGCGAGTTTCCGTATATGGAGGTGTGGCGCTGCGTTCCAACCGACGCTCCGTCGGAGTTGTGGATGCGCGAGTCCACTGCGAGGCCTGCTTCCTCGCAACGCCGCGCAAGCTCAATCGCCTGCTCCGGCGCAAGCGCCCAGGGATGATCGAGATCGAGATCCGGGATGTCGCGCGCCAGAGCCTCGGGCTCGACCAGCCCCGCGTAGGGATCCTCTGCCGTGAATCGTGCGATGGCACAGGCCTTCTCGACACTGTCGCGCACTGCCTGCTGACTCAGGTCGGAAGTGCTTGCCGAGCCCTTTCGGTGGCCGAAGTAGACGGTGATGCCGAGACCGCGATCTCGCTGGTACTCGACGGTATCAACTTCACGCAGTCGCACCGAAACGCTGAGCCCCTGGCTCACGCTCGCATCGACCTCACACTGCGACGCACCCCGGTTGCGAGCATCGGCCAGCGCGAAACTGACGATCTCCTGCAGCTGTACCGGTCCCATTGGTGTCTTGGAGCTGGGCGTCATCGACGGCAGCTCCGCTTGCGAACCATCTGCGTTGGGCATGCGCGCATTCTACCGGAAAGCTTGCTAGCCTCGGCGGGATGTGCCCATTCCCGAATGACCCTTCCTCACATCAGAAGGGCTCCGACCCGTCCCTGGACGAGGACTCGTCCCCTCGGGACGAGCGCCCGAGCAAGAGTGCCCGCAAGCGCGCCGCTCACGAAGCCCAGGACCTCGGGGAGGCGTTGATCGGCCTCAAGGACGCGGATCTCAACGCGCTGGATCTGCCCGAAATCCTCGCCGATGCGATTCGCGAGGCGAAGCGGATCCCCAGTCGCGGCGGCGGCGCACGTCAAAGGCAATACATCGGCAAGCTGATGCGGGAGATGGACCTCGAGCCGATCCGCGCCGCCCTGGAAGCCCGCGGCCGCCAGTCAGCCGTGGAGTCCGAGAAGTTCAAGCGGCTCGAGGCCTGGCGCGAGCGCCTCATCGTCGACGGCCTGCCCGCCCTGGATGAGCTGGAGCGCTGGCGCCCCGGGCTCGACCGCGATTCTTGGACAAGACTCATGGACAGCGCTCGCGCCGAGCGCGCGCGCTCCCCGGTGATGGGTGTGGCTGGTCGCGAGCTGTTTCGCGCCTTGCGCGCGCTGTTTGATCACCAGCCAGTCGGCTGAAGTCCGCTGCGGCGGCAGCCCCGCCGCGGCCGCGGGATGAGCCACAGGAGCTGTGCTAAAGTTCCATGATGAACCCCCTCGTCGGCATCATCATGGGCTCTTCTTCCGATTGGGAGACGATGCAATCCGCGGCCGACCAGTTGGATAAGCTGTCGATCCCGTACGAGGTCCGTGTGGTGTCCGCTCATCGCACACCTGACCTTCTGTTCGAATACGCCTCCACGGCCCGGCAGCGCGGCCTCGAAGTGATCATCGCCGGCGCCGGCGGTGCGGCCCATCTGCCGGGCATGACCGCATCGAAGACCTCGCTTCCCGTCCTCGGAGTGCCGGTGCAGTCCAAGACTCTCGGCGGTCTCGACTCACTGTTGTCGATCGTGCAGATGCCGTCGGGAATTCCGGTAGCGACGTTTGCAATCGGGGCCGCCGGTGCCGCGAACGCCGCGCTGTGCGCGGCATCCATTCTTGCCAACAAGCACCCCGCCATCGCGTCCGCGCTAGATGCGTTCCGGGAACGCCAGACGGCCACGGTGCTCGCCAACCCGGACCCTCGCGCGACCACTCGTTCGTGATCGTCCGCGCATGGTGAACTGCTCCGGGGTGTTTCGCGCATGACGGTCGGTGTCGTTGGCGCTGGTCAGCTCGGCCGCATGCTGGCGTTAGCCGGCTATCCGCTCGGTCTCGACTTCCTCTTCCTCGATCCGACTGAGGACGCCCCCGCCGGTCAGGTTGCACCGCAGGTGGTTGCCCCCTTCACCGACAAGGAACGGCTCGCGGAGTTGGCGCAACGGTGTGAAGTCGTCACCCTCGACTGGGAGAACGTCTCGGTAGAGGCCTTGCGTTCGCTGCGCGGCAAGACGCGGATCTGTCCGCCGATTCCGGCGATTGCCGCAGCCCAGGATCGGGTGAGCGAGAAGCGTTTATTCGAAGCACTGCAGATCCCAACGACCCGCTGGCGCGCGGTGAGCTCACGATCGCAACTCGATCGGGCGCTGCGCGAGATCGGATTGCCGGGCGTCATCAAGACGCGCCGGATGGGCTACGACGGAAAGGGTCAGGCGGTCGTCCGCACGGCGCAGGATGCCGACAGGGCCTGGGAGGAGCTGGGGAAGGTTCCGCTGCTGTACGAGGAGTTGATTCCGTTCGATTGCGAAGTGTCGATCATTGGAGCACGCAGTCCGCGGGGCGAGATCGCGATCTATCCGCTGAACGGCAACGTGCACTCACAGGGCATTCTGCGTCTGACACGAGCGCCCTTCGGGCCTGCGCGCTGGCATCGGCAGGCGGCCGACTTTCTGGAACGCGTCCTGGAGAGATTCCGCTACACAGGCATTCTGACGATTGAATTTTTCGTGCGCTCGGGGCGTCTCATCGCCAATGAGATGGCACCACGCGTTCACAACTCCGGACACTGGACGATCGAAGGCGCGGTCACCAGCCAGTTCGAGAATCATGTCCGTGCGATCCTGAACCTTCCTCTCGGCTCAACTCGTGCGGTCGGTTACAGCGCGATGATCAATTTCATTGGTAGCATGCCGAAACGCTCGGACGCCCTCGCGAAGCCCGGCCTCCATTTGCACGATTATGGCAAAGAGTCCCGACCGGGACGAAAGGTCGGGCATGGCACGGTCGTGGAGGCCAGCGCGCGGGCCCGGGATCGACGGGCACGCCTTTTGCTGGCCGAAGTGGCTCCGGGGGTGCGCATCCCTTAAGATCGGTCCCGAACCGCGAGCTAACAAACGCCCCGCAGCGCCAATGCGCCGCCGGCGCATTTCAGGCGCTGAAACTGATTCATGTATCTCGACCCGTTCAAACTCAGGGAGCTTCCGTTCCGGCTCAGTCCGGACCCGGAGTTCCTGTATCTATCGAAACAGCACGCCCGGGCCAAGGCGTACATGGAGTCCACGATCTGGTTCACGGATGGCTTCGTGGTCATCACGGGAGAGATCGGCGCGGGCAAGACGACGCTCATCGAGTCCTTCCTGAAGGAGATCCAGACCGACGTCGTCGTCGCACAGGTCAATCAGACACAGGTCTCGGCGATCGACTTCCTGCAGGCACTGCTGGTTCAGTTCGGCTTCTCGCCCTTCAAGATGAAGAAGGCCGAGCTGATTGCGACCATCAACAATTTCCTGATCGAGCAGTACGCGGCCGGCCGCAAGGTGCTGCTGATCGTCGATGAGGCCCAGAACCTCTCGATGCGGGTGCTCGAGGAGATCCGCATGCTCTCCGGGGTCGAGACGACCAAGGAGAAGGTGCTGCGGATCATCCTGGCCGGCCAGCCCGAACTGAACGAGAAACTCGATTCGCCGGAGCTGGTGCAGCTCACCCAGCGCATCCGTTTGCGCTTCCACCTCAGCACGCTGTCACCGGCAGAGACCCGCGCCTACATCCAACATCGCCTGGAAGTCGCCGGCGCCGTCAGCGAGCGCCCGATCTTCGCCGATGACACGTTCGCCGAGATCTACCGCTACACGGGCGGCGTGCCGCGTCTGATCAACACGCTTTGCGACACTTCGATGATGGCTGCCTTCGCGGCGAACCGGGACTCCGTGCTCCTCGCGGACATCCGGGGCGCCGTCGATGAGTTGCAATGGATCGAGTTCGCCGCCCGCGTACAAATGCACCACCGCGCGCTGCAGGATTCGCGCCCTGCCGCCTCGTTGGCGCTCCATTCGTCCGCGCCCGGAACGACTCCGGGAGTGACCGACACGCAGCAACTGCCACAGGGGAAGATCCTGGTGGCGACTGATGGGCGCACCATCCAGGAAATTCCGCTGAGAGTCGGCCGCGTCATCGTGGGACGCACCGCGGACAACGACCTTCAGATCGACAGCCGCTTCGTGAGCCGTCACCACTGCCAGGTCATCACGACACCCAACTCTTCGGTGATCGAGGACCTGAACAGCACCAACGGCATCTACGTCAAATCCAAGCGGGTTCGTCGTCACTACCTGAACGATGGTGACGTCGTGCAGCTCGGCAAGCACGAGCTGATTTACGTGGATGAGCGGTTGGCGCGGTCGCGCGGCGGTACGCTGACTGACACCGTTCCGGGGCTCACCATCATTCCCGAGCCCGTCGAAAGCAACGACTAGTCTTCCGTCTTTTTCGTCAGGAAATCCGGATCCGAGTAATTGGCGCGGAGCTGGCGGTAGTCCCGCCGGCGCAGCCAGATCACAGACCCGCCGATGACCGCAAGCAATCCTCCGAGTCCCAGCACCAGGCTCACCACGTGCAGGAAGGCGACGAAGTAGCTCGTTACCAGCGCTATCAGACCTGCCAGGACGTAGAGCCAAGGCAGACTGTCGTAGAGCGGCTGGGAGAGGCGGCGGGAACGGTTCATAGGGTGGATGCTAGGGGATCGCGCGATTCCCGGCAAAGACCACGATTAAGACAAATGGACTGGCTCACGCTGCCGCAATGCAAAAAGGGCCCTCGCGGCTTGCAGCCTGCGAGGGCCCCCTTTGGATGCTTCGCCTTGTGCGTACGGCGGATAGCCCTCAGCGCCTCTCGGCTCCTTTGGTTACCAGCTTCTCCACCCATCGCCCGAACAGCGAGGGCTTCCAGCCTTCGACGCGAAAATCATTCTTCGCCTTGGCTGAGGATGCACGCTTGCTGACCTCCGTGAGGAGATCCTGCGGAATTGTGAGCGTGGGAACTTCGGTCGTAGCTGAATCTGCGTGCATCGACATGTCCTCGCAATCATTCGTGGACCGGTGGCTTCATTACCGGCAGCAGCAAAGTACGGACCTGCACTCAGAGACGGAGTGCAGGCCGTCACAGCTTTATGATTGTTCCGCGCGCGGTGCGCCACACGTCGCGGATGTGCGACGTGCGAAGAAAATTATGTCCACGCCGCAGTCCAGGCAACGGAACGGTCATGTGACGCGCTGCGACGTCTGCCGCCATTCATGCACATCGACGTCGCAGGCGGCGGGCCTTCGGCCTCGGCACGTGAAAGGATTTCAGGCCCGCCGCGCTGCTCGGTAGCGGGCCCGCGCATTCTGCGCATCGTTTCGGAGCATCCCTCTCCGTGGCTCGCGAGTGCATCCTGCGCGCCGTGAGCCACAACCGCGAGACGGTATTCGCAGCGTGTTAGTTCAGAAATGGCTGCATTAGCCCGTACCGCCGACCGTTAACCCGTCGATGCGCAGCGTGGGCTGTCCCACGCCGACCGGAAC
This sequence comes from Steroidobacteraceae bacterium, assembly GCA_036499585.1. Lineage (GTDB taxonomy): Bacteria > Pseudomonadota > Gammaproteobacteria > Steroidobacterales > Steroidobacteraceae > 13-2-20CM-66-19. Next base: position 57,614 of record DASYDM010000017.1, on the reverse strand, counting down.
GCTCTGACCTTCCTTACCGCAGGTTCCAACGCCCTCGTCGAGCTTCAGGTCGTTTCCGACCATGCTCACGCGGGTCAGCACATCAGGTCCGTTGCCAATCAGTGTCGCGCCCTTGAGCGGGGCGCCGATCTTCCCGTTCTGGATCTCGTACGCTTCACTGGCGGAGAACACGAATTTACCGGAAGTGATGTCGACCTGACCGCCACCGAAATTGACGGCGTAAATGCCCTTCTCGACCGAGCGGATGATTTCATCCGGGGCGTGCGGACCTGGGCGCATGTAGGTGTTGGTCATACGCGGCAGCGTCGTATGAGCAAACGACTCACGCCGGCCATTCCCCGTCGGACGCACGCCCATCAGGCGCGCATTCAGCTTGTCCTGCATGTAGCCGCGCAGGATGCCGTTCTCGATCAGCATCGTGCACTCAGTCGGCGTTCCTTCATCATCGATGTTCAACGAACCGCGGCGCCTCGACAGAGTGCCGTCGTCCACGACCGTGCACTCGGGCGCGGCGACGCGCTCACCGATGCGATTCGCGAATGCCGAAGTGCCCTTGCGATTGAAGTCACCTTCGAGTCCGTGCCCGATCGCCTCGTGCAGCAAGATCCCGGGCCAACCGGGTCCGAGCACCACGGTCATCATCCCAGCCGGAGCCGGTTTCGCCTCGAGATTGACCAGGGCCTGACGAACGGCCTCGCGTGCGAGCGCGATCGGCCGATCCTCTGCGACGAGATCGGCGAGCGAGAACCGGCCGCCCGCACCGGCGTAGCCTTGTTCACGACGTCCGTCCTGCTCGACGAGCACCGACACGTTGAAACGAACCAGCGGGCGCACATCCGCCGCCATTTCCCCGTCACTGGTCGCAATCAACACGACCTCGTGCACGGCGGTGACACCAGCCGTTACCTGCACAATTCGCGGATCCATCTTGCGCGTCTCCCGATCGACGCGCTCGAGCCATGCAACCTTCTCCTGGTCCGTCAGCGACGTCACCGGATCCGTTGGGATGTAGAGGCTGTGGCCGGCGCGAGCCTGCCAGGCCGCGACTTTGCGCTCCGAGCCGTGGGCAGCGATCGCGCGGGCCGCGTGCGATGCCTCCTGCAGCGCCGGCAGCAGAATCTCATCGGAGTAGGCAAAGCCGGTCTTCTCTCCGGCCAGGGCCCGCACGCCCACGCCTTGCTCGATGCTCGCGCTGCCATCCTTGACGATGCTGTCTTCCAGCGACCAGGACTCCTGACGGGCCAGCTGGAAATAGAGATCCGCAAAATCCACCGAGTGCGTCAGCACATCTCCAAACACACGATCGATCCGACTGTCATCGAGACCGCTCGGTCGCAGGATCAACTCCCGCGCAATGGTCATCGGGCTCTGCTCTGTCATTACACACTCTCTCTCAAGGAATCGACTCTATGTTGCAAGGACGGAAAGTTGCGACGCACCTCGGCCTGAGCCTCCAGATCGACTTCAGCCACCACGCATCCCTGCCCTCGTGGCAACCGCCGCAGGATCCGACCCCAATGATCGATGATCATGCTGTCACCGTACGTTTCCCGTCCGTTCGCGTGAAATCCCGATTGCGCGGGCGCAATCACATAGCACAAATTCTCGATCGCACGAGCCCGCAGCAACGTCTCCCAGTGAGCGCGACCCGTCGGTCCGGTGAATGCGGACGGGACGGTCAGGATCTGTGCACCCGCCTCGCTCAGCTTTCGAAACAGCTCGGGGAAGCGGACGTCATAGCAGACTGACAATCCAACACGCCCGGCGGGAGTATCGACCACAACGCTGCGCGCCCCGGGCGCGACATGCGCGGACTCGCGATAGGTCTCGACCCGACCCGGTATGTCCACGTCGAAGAGATGGATCTTGTCGTATCGGCCGACCCGGCGGCCCTCGTCGTCGTAGACGACAGAAGCGGCAGCGACGCGTCCGTCAGGTCCGGCGCGCAGCGGGACGGTGCCGGCAATGACCCACATCCGTGTCTGACGCGCCGCGGCGCTGAGAAACCCCTGAATCGGTCCAGTTCCATCGGCCTCGGCGATCTCGCGTTTGTCGGCATCCTTGAGGCCCATGAACGAGAAGTTCTCGGGCAGCACGGCAAGTCGCGCGCCCTGCGCCGCCGCGTCCTCGAGCCAGCGGCCCGCCTGGGTCAGGTTCTCACCGACCTCCGGACCGGAGGTCATTTGAATGGCCGCAACCTTCATTTCTCTACCAGAGTAGGTTCATCCCACGTCCCCGACAACCGCAGCGTCGGCCTAACCCGATCCTCATCAATCCCGGCCAGCATCTCACGCAGTGTCATCCACGCTGCCGCGAACCGCGGCGACGGCCCCAATTTTCGCACCGGTGCCGGCAGCCGCTCCTCGCCCTTCAGAATCCATACCTGCTGATCATATGAACGGGAGACGAGTCCCGTGTGGCCGCGCATCAGTATCTCCGCATCGCCATCGAAGTGCAGGTCCGATGTCGACGCCTGCCCCTCTTTGACGCTGTAATCCGCTTCCAGTCTCGCGAATTTCAGCGGCGTCGTGTCGCGCGTGAGCGCCGGAACACCCAGCAGCCCAAGCGGGCTCCCCTCATCCGCCGTGGCGTCGCGGGTCGTGCCCTCCGCGAGTCTCAGGCTCAAGCGGCCGGAAATCGACGCGATCCAGGGTCGATCCTCGGTGAGAGTCCACTCGATGTCGCCATCAAACGAGGCCTTCGCAGCGGAGACATCGGGGCGAAAGCCGAAATCCTCAAGGGTCTGCTGCGCGTCCCGGCTGTCCAACGTAAAGCTGGCCTTACAGGTCGCAAGGGCCGCCGCGCAGCGCACGACACCACTTCCGTCATGCGAGGAGCCCGTAAGACGCACGTCATCGAATACCACCCCGTCCTCGCGTGAGGCATAGGTCGTGCTCAGGTGACCGAGGTCGTGCCCGTTCCACTCGAGGTCGTCGACGGTGATATGGGCGTTCCGGCCCAGGGGTGGTAGAAACTCGTTCGCCTCGCCAGCCACCGAGCGCTCCGGCAAGCTCAGCCGCGACAGGCGCACCTCAACGGGCCTGGCGGCACCCTGCGCCAGAGGCCAGCGCGCCACGCCGGCAATCTCCGACGAATCGATCGTCAACTGCGCTTCCGAGTCGTTCCGACTGCCGACCAGCGTGACCTCGGGGTAGGTGCGGCCGGCGACGACCAGTTCCCCTGCGACCAGCTGCGCTCGCACCACGGGCGCCTGCGGGTTCTGTCGCGTCTGTTGCCAGACGGCCAGATAGGCAGGCAGGTCGAGACGGCTGACCCGACCTTGGATCAGCAGGAGCGGCTCGGTTGGCAATTGCGCCACGCTGCTACCGAAGTTGACCGAGCCTCGCTCGAGGCGCCAGGTGTTCTCATCACCTCGCTGGAAGGCCAGCAGACTTCTGAGCCGGTCACCCAGCATCACCCGCAGCTGCGCACCGTTGTCGGTGCCGGACAGTTCCACGCGCAACGGCACAGGGGTGCCGGCGGGTTTGGCCAGTGGGTCGGGCAGATCGCTGCCGACACTCAGCAGGTTTGAATCTGCGCGCACTCGCCATTGTGTCGGCTGGGAGTCGGTCTGTGGCATGTAAGTCAGCTCGCCGGTCCAATCAGCTGTCCCCGACAAGTGCGCATCGACGTCGAGGCCCGTCAGCCGGGCGAGCTGGGCGGCATCCAACACGCCTCGAGCCTGCATCGCCAACACGGGCTTGCCGCGATTGCGACGCTCGTTGACCCGTAACGTCACCGGCCCCCCAAGCCAGGAGCCCGTCAGCACGGTCCGTTGCAGTCGTCCATCCTCCATCGCGACTGAGCCGGACAAGTTCTCGATGGGCGCCGCACCGGACACCAACGTGAACCTCGCATCTGTGAAAGACGCCGTAACGCGTGTCCGGCTGCCCATGTCTACGTTGAGCGTCGTGTCGCCGTCGAGATCGAGATTCCTGAGACGCGAGACGTACTCACTCGTCCCCGGATGCGCCGCTATCCACGCCAAGGCTTCCTGCATCCGCGTGTGCACGACCGCAGTGAGTTGCGCTGGTTGATCGGAGCCGGCCTCCCAGCTCGCCTCGCCCGATACCAACTCGAACGGTCCGGCCCGACCTCTTTCCAAGCGCGCCCGGACCTTCGAGCCACGCCAGTCGACCTGCGCATCGACATTCTCGGCCTGCGGCCATTGATCGCCGCGAGTCAGGATTGCATTGCGGACCACCGCCGAGCCCGCGGACTCGCCGTCCCTCAGATCGAACTCCGCCTTCTCGAGATGTCCCGCCAGGAGCGATTCGGCGGCTGAGGCCTGCGAACCCAATGCGCGCTTGAGGAACGGCACCTCCGCATTGGTCAGAACGAAGTGCGCCGCCAGCGCCGTGGGCGCACCTTCCAACGACCCTGCGACCTCTAGACGCGTCAGCTCGTGCCGCAATTCCAAGTTGTTCGTCGACACTTCCCAACCGCCGTCACGCCGCGCGATCTTGACGGTCGAGGTGACGTGCACTCCCTCCAACGGGTATTGCGGAGCGCCCTCGAGCTCGAGGTTCGCCTCGCGACCCTGAACTTCCGCCGTCAGGCTCTCCTCATTGCCCGATATCCTGGCGTTGATGCCGGTCAGCGAGAATTCGTGCGCAGGCGGGCGCACGGCAACGTCCTCGAGCCGCGCGACGACATTCAAGTGGTTTCCGGCCTCACGCCGCCGATCCCAGTCGAACGCGACTTCGCGGGCCAGTCCGCCGATCTCCGCGTCGCCCAGAGTCAGATGCGGGGCGAGCCAGCGCGCCATGGCCGCCACGGACTGCAGGGGGGCCTGTTCCAACGTGCCGTGAATCCAATCTCCGGCCTCGCCGGCTTCCGCCGTCAGCGTGGCGGGCGCCTTTGCATCCCCAAGCTGCAATGTGTCGACCCGAAATCTCCAGGTGTCCGCGCGGCGGGCGAGGCGCCATTCGCCGCGCACGCGATCGAGATTCAGGGGCGCCTCGTCAGGCTCCCCGGAATCCAACATCACACCGCCTGCGTGTACGTCGCCGCTGGCCTTGATCAGGCGGCCGTGTTGGAACTCGAGATTGAGTGTCGCATCGCCACTGCCGGCCACCGGCGCGTAGCGCACGATCGTGGGCGCAACAGAACGGAAGTCGCGCCAGCCCGCGAACGTCAACCGGCGCGCCTCGAGCCGGGCCGTGCCGGACAGTGTCTCGGGTTTGTCGAGACTGCCGTTGATCTGCAGGGCCAGGCGCGCAGTTCGTCCAAGACGTTCCGGAAGGAAAACCAGCGCGAACAGATTCCACTCGTCCGCGGCGCGACGCACCGCGGCGCGACGGATCTGCAGCACGAACGGTGTAGACGATCCGTTGGGATCAGGCAGCCGCAGGCTCCCGCCCTCGACGTCGATTCGGCCGTCACGCCAGCGTTGGAGAAGCTTGACCCGGTCGGTGGGGGCTGACGCAGCGGCATCAGTGAGCTGCCCCGGCTGCGCGCCGTGCGCCGATGCCACCGCGCCACGGGGCTCGCCGGTCCGCGCTCTCGGTCCGAAGCGCTCGAAATCGATGTCGGGGGCGATCAGTGTGATGCGACCGGCTTCGAGCTGGCCGCTGCGCATCGAGCGCCATGCATCGAATCCGACGGTCAGTTCGGGGGCGCGCAGCAGGACATTGGAGCGGCCGGGCTCACCCAGCTCGACGCTGCGAAAGACGGCTTCGGGACCATACCAGCCCCACCGCAGGCCCAGCTCGCTGAAACGAATGTCGAGCCCGGTCTGCGACTGCACCAGCCGCTCGAGCGCAGCGCGATGTTGAGGAACCTTGGCGAGGGCGAGCTGGTACCCGAGAGCGACGGCCAGCGCCAGGCCCACCGCGGAGGCGAGGCCCAGAATCCAGGTCTGTCGCTGCACGCGCGCCCCTCGCGACTAAATGAGCACCACGTCGTACTGATCCACCCCGTACAGGGCTTCCACCTGCAGGCGGATGGGCCGCCCCACCTGTGCCTCGAGCTCCGCCAGGGTGGTCGATTCCTCATCCAGCAAGCGGTCCACGACGTCCTGATGGGCGAGTATCAGCAGCTCCCGGCTGGCGAACTGCCGGCTCTGTCGCACTATCTCCCGAAATATGTCATTGCAGACCGTCTCGGGAGTTTTGACGAAGCCGCGCCCTTCGCAGGTTGGACAGGAGTCGCAGAGCAGATGTTCCAGGCTTTCACGGGTGCGCTTGCGAGTCATCTCCACCAGGCCCAGCGGCGAGAGACTCACAATGTGAGTCTGGGCCCGATCGCCGTTCAGCGCCCGCTCCAAGGCGGCCAGGACCTGCTTGCGGTGCCCCTCATCCTGCATGTCGATGAAATCGATGATGATGATGCCGCCGAGATTGCGCAGGCGCAGTTGTCTGGCAATCGTCACCGCCGCCTCGAGGTTGGTGCGGAAGATCGTCTCTTCCAGGTTACGGTGACCGACGTAGGCGCCCGTGTTGACGTCGATCGTCGTCATCGACTCCGTCTGATCGATGACCAGGTGGCCGCCGGACTTCAGGGTGACCTTCCGGTCGAGCGCCTTCCCGACCTCTTCCTCGATGCCGTGCAGATCGAAGATCGGGCGGGGGCCCTGGTAGAGTTCGATGCGAGTCGCGGCGTCGGGCATGAAGGCTGCCGCGAACGCGATCATGCGGGCGTGCTCCCGCGCCGAATCCACCAGCACTCGATGTACACCACGAGACAGCTCGTCTCGCAGGACACGCAGGGCCAATGGAAGGTCTTCGTGAACGATCGACCCGGTCTGAGCCTCGCTGGCACGAACTCTGACGTGGTGCCACAGCTTGTCGAGGTACACCATGTCCTCGCTCAAATTGTCGGCCGTTACGCCTTGCGCAGCGGTCCGTAGGATGTAGCCGCCTTGGGCTTCCGGGCGGACAAAGGATGCCACCGCAGCCTTCAAACGCGCGCGCTCGTTCTCATCGTCGATCCGCGCCGAGACACCGATCCCCTCGCCGCGGGGCATATACACGAGGTAACGCGATGGAAGCGCAACGAAGGTCGTGAGCCGCGCCCCTTTCGTTCCGATCGGATCCTTGATGACCTGCACCAGGATGTCGTCCCCGGGACTGACAAGCCTGCGGATGTCCTCCACCGGCGACAGATTCACCGGTGCCAGGTTGACGATGGTGTCGTCAGACGGAGAGTTCGCAATGTCCGCCGCATGCAGAAACGCGGTGCGTTCGAGTCCAATGTCGACGAACGCCGCCTGCATTCCCGGGAGAACTCGGGAGACGCGTCCTTTGTAGACGTTGCTGACCAGCCCGCGCCGGCTCGCGCGCTCGACGTAAATCTCCTGGAGCCCGTCGCTCTCGACGATTGCGGCTCGCGTCTCCCGCGGAGCCACATTGACCACAATCTCGATCGTCATGGCCGTGCGGACTCCGGGCCGGCGAGGCGATCGAGCCTCCCCCAACAGGGGATGCCCGCCTCCTGCAACAACTCGGCGGTCTCGAAGATCGGCAGTCCCATGACTCCGGAGTAACTGCCGCTCAGCCATTCGATGAAGATGGCGCCGAAGCCCTGGACGGCATATCCACCGGCCTTGTCGCGCGGCTCGCCCGTCTGCCAGTACGTCTCGATCTCGTCACCCGTGAGCGATCGGAAACGAACCTCGCTGGTGCTGACCAGGACGTGTACGCCGCCATCCGTCGCCAGCGCGACGGACGTCAACACGTCATGGGTGCGGCCGGACAACTTGCCCAACATGGAGCTGAAGTCTGCCCGATCCACCGGCTTGCCGAAGATGATGTCGTCCAGGACCACACTGGTGTCAGCCGCCAGGACGGGTAGCTTCTCCCCTCGCTCGCGAATCGCAACTGCCTTGTCCTGCGCCATCCGGATGACGTAATCGCGCGGCCCTTCCCAGGCGCGAACCGCCTCATCGATGTGCGCCGCCATGATCCTGTGCGGTACGCCCATCTGATTGAGCAACTCGCGCCGCCGAGGGGACGCCGAGGCAAGACAGATCAAGGGTGCATTGGATGTCATCTGACGCATCAATCTCGATGATACGGGTGATTCGTCAACAGGCCATGAGCACGATACAGCTGCTCGGCCAACACCACTCTGACCAGCGCGTGCGGGAAGGTCAAACGGGACAAAGACCAGCGGAGATTGCCCCGTGCCAGGACATCAGGAGCAAAGCCGTCAGGACCTCCAATCAGAAACACGAGATCCTGACCCTCGCGCATCCGCGTCCCGAGCCATGATGAGAGCTCACGCGTGGTCATTTCCGTGCCGCGCTCGTCCAGCACTACCACATAGTCGTCCTTGCGGACCGCAGCCAGCAGCCTTTGAGCCTCGGTCTCCATCGCACTCTGCGGCGTGCGGCTGCCTCCGCGGGAGCCAGCTTCGATTTCAGTGAGAGCGACCTTCAGGTTGGGACCCAGGCGAGTGACGTAATCGTCGTAGGACTCGCGCACCCATTTGGGCATGCGAGAGCCGACAGCGAGTACGCGAACGCGCACCGGCTCAGACCCTCACCTGATCAGGCCCCGTCTGATCAAGAAACAGTGCGCCGTCGGCGGGCTGTCGTCCTTGCCGGAGCGGCTGCCTCGGCCACCGCGGGAGCCGCATCCCCGTTGTCCCAAAGGCCCTCGAGCCCATAGAACTCGCGAACGCGGGGCAACATCACATGAACGACAATGTCCTGGAGATCAACGAGAACCCATTCGCCATCGCGCTTGCCTTCGTGTCCGAGCGGCCGGAAGCCGGCCTTTTTCACCTTGTCCACGACGTTATCGGCGATGGAGCGGACGTGCCTGTCGGAGTTGCCCGAGGCGATGATGAGTGTGTCCGCAATGTCAGTCAGACCTCGCACATCCAGCACCTTGATGTTCACGGCTTTCAACTCATCAAGGGCGGCCGTTACCGTGTCGAGCAACAGCGAAGTGCGTCCTGGTTTTGGGGAGGAAGCACGCGCGCGTGTACGGGTGATCATGTGTTAAGTGGCGTCTCCTTGGATGGCGCTTCGTCGATTTGGCAAAAAGCCGCCTGCGGCGCTTTTGCGGACATCAGCTTCGTTGCCGGTGGCCCTGATTCGATAATCGATTCAGGGCGTGGCTTTTGCCACCGGCCCTATGGGGCAGCATAGCACTTGGTATCGCGAATGATTTGACGCACCCGATCAGGCACCAGATACAAGGGATCCCGCCCCGCGACCAGCAGTTGCCGCAGCTCTGTAGACGAGATTTCCAGCTGCGTTCCGCCGTGGACGTAAACCCGGCCAAACGGCTTCTCGTGTAGCTCACGGATCGCACCCGTGCCGTGATCAACCATCACTTCCCCGAGGGGGCCACTGGTCGGCGCCTTCCACCCGGGACGATGGGCTACGACGATATGGGCAAGCCCGAGAAGCTCACGCCACCGATGCCAGTGTGGCAGCCCCAGAAACGCGTCCATCCCCAGCAGCATGCACAACGAGCGATTCGGGTTTTCCTGCCGGAGCTCGATCAGGGTGTCTACGGTGTATGACACCCCGGTCCGACGCACCTCGCGGTCGTCCACGACGAACGCGGGCTGTTCCACGACCGCAGCCTTGACCATGGAGAGCCGCAGTTCGGCCGGCGCGTTCAGGGCCTCCCGGTGAGCGGGATTGCCAGTGGGGACGAACCGCACCTCTGCCAGCCCGAGCTCCTGCCAGAGCTCGAAGGCCGTCCGCAGGTGGCCCACGTGGATGGGGTCGAAGGCGCCGCCGAAGAAACCGATGGGTTGCATCGGCTCTATTTCAGCATGCTTTGCGCCGGTGACAATGCCGGTCGGCCGCAAATGTCCGTTGCCAGAAGCGCCATCTCGTCCCAGGCATCCCCGGACAACCGTCCCTTGACCATCCGATCGGCGCGGCTGGCCCTCACCGCCAGCGCCGCGTAGGGCAGCTTCGGAGCCCGCCGGGCGCCCTTTTCCAGTGCCGCCGCCTGCCGTTGCCACATCCGGGCTTTGGGCACGCCCGCGGCGGCAATCGTGCCCCAGAGATCCCGGACAGCCTTCGTGAGCGACCAGAGGACCAGCGTGGGCTCGACGCCCTCGGCCCGCAGACCCGCCAGCATGCGAAGGGCTCGCGGGGCGTCACCGACCAGCACCGCCTCCCCGAGCTGAAAGACGTCAAAGCGGGCGCTGTCCGCCACGCTTTCAAGCACCGTCTCAGCGCTTGCCCGCCCATCCGAGGCGATCAACAGCAGCTTTTCGAGCTCCTGGTGCGCGGCAAGCAGATTTCCCTCCGTCCTCTGCGCAAGCAGCTCCAGTGCATCGTCTGCGATATCCAACTTCATCTTTCGACACCGCGCCCGCAGCCACCCCACGAGCCGTCCCGACTCAACAGGCCAGATCTGGACCCACGCACCCTTTGTTTCCACGGCACGCACCCATTCGGAGCCCTGGGCATCACGATCCAGACGCGGCGTCAGGATCAGAAACACTGTGTCGGGGTCACGCGCGCCGAGCAGCTCGGCCAGTGTTGAATTTCCCGCCGCGCCCGGCTTTCCGGTCGGCAGCCGGATCTCGACAATTCGGCGCGATCCAAACAGCGAGAGATTTCCCGCGGAAGCCCGCACGTCGTTCCAATCAGCGCCGCGCTCCATGAAATGGACTTCCCGGTCGGTGAAACCCTGGGAACGGGCCTTGGCTCGCACGGCATCGGCCGCCTCCCCGGTGAGCAGCGGCTCATCACCCGAAATGAGGTAAGCCGCCGCCAGGGATTGCTCGAGATGGGTCGTGAGTGAGTCGGATGTGAGCTTCACGGTTGATTTGTTGCGCGGGCGCCCTGTAGGCTGATCGTACCCTGTCCGTGACTGTTTGGGTTCCTTTCACCCGTGCGTTGGCTGACCAGAACGTTTCGCCGCAAGCGATTGACTCCGAGGAGTCTGATCGCGCTCGTCGCTGCGATCACGCTGATTGCCTCGACAGCGATGTACGCCGCGCATGGGTTCGGCGACCGCGATCATGACAATGGCCATTGCGACCTCTGCGTGCACTTCAGCGGCACCGCAGGCTCACCCGCGCATGCCACGGTAGTCAGCAAACCGATTCTCGCGGTTCGGCTGGCCCCGCTGCCACCGACCGTAGTCCTCCCTCGCCGGCGCGTATCTCGCGCCAACCTTCCGCGCGGCCCGCCCGCGAACTCCTGAATCGACAATTTGAAGTTGACTGACACCTGATACGGGCACCGCAAGGGCTCGTTTCGTGGCGTCCTTGCCGGTCCTTCCGGCGAATTTCAGGAGCTTTTTCAATGCGCAGAATTTCACGCGCGGCGCCAACTATCGCCGTCGCGATCCCCGCACTTGCCAGCAGTGCGGCTGTATTCGCACAGGTGGCCGATCAGGCCGGTGCCGGCATTCCGACCATCGTCATCACTTCCCAACATCTGAACGAGGAACGTTCGCGAATCGACACGCAGACGGGCGCGTCGACTTACACGTTTGATTCCACTTCGATCCAGTCCGAGCCCGGCGGCGACAACCTGCAGCTGAACCAGGTGATGCTGCAGATTCCGGACGCTGCCCAGGACTCCTTCGGGCAACTGCATATCCGCGGCGATCACAATGGCCTGCAGTTCCGGTTGAACGGCGTCATCCTCCCCGATGGCATCAGCTTCTTCGGCCAGACGCTGCCGCCGCGCCTGATCTCTTCGCTGAAGCTCATCACCGGAAGCCTGCCAGCCGAGTACGGCCTGCGCAGCGCAGGAATCATCGACCTGACCACCAAGAGCGGCGCCCTCGAGCCCGGCGGGTCATTTTCGTTGTACGGCGGCAGCCACGGCTCCGTCGAACCCAGCTTCGGATACGGCGGGTCCTCGGGAGCCAATACGTACTTCGTGACTGGCGACGTCATTCGCAACGGTCTGGGCATCGAGTCTCCCGACGGCAGCTCGACGCCGCTGCACGATTACACCAAGCAGTACCACGGCTTCGGATACTTCGAGCGCGTCCTCGACGACAACAATCGACTGGCATTCTTTCTGGGCAGCTCCAACGATCGATTCCAGATACCGAACCGGTCTGGCGCCCTCGCCTCGCAGATTGGGCCCGGGCTGACGGTCGACGGACAGTCGGATTTCCTGAGCAACAACCTCGATGAGAATCAGCGCGAGATCACTCATTTTGCCGCGCTGAGTCTGCAACACTCGGATGGCGCGCTGACGGTGCAGACCTCGTTCATTGCGCGTTACTCGAGCTTGGGTTTCTCACCCGATCCGCAGCTCGGCGACCTGCTGTTCAACGGCATCTCGCAAGCGGCCTACAAGCGCGATGTCGCCTACGGCCTGCAGAGCGATGGCGCCTACACGCTGAACGACACCCACACAATCCGCGCGGGTGTTTATGCGCAGACGGATCGGCTCACGAGCAACACGACGTCCCAGGTCCTCCCGACCGACGACACCGGCGTGCAGACTTCCGATCTGCCGTTGTCGATCGCGGATGACAGTCGTGCCACGCAATGGATGGAAAGCGTGTATCTCCAGGACGAGTGGCGGATCGCGACCGCACTGACCGTCAACTACGGACTGCGCTTCGATCACTACTCTGCGTTTTCCAGTGGCAGCCAGCTGAGCCCTAGAGTCAACTTCGTATGGCAGGCGGCGACGAACACGACAGTGCACGCCGGCTACTCGCGGTTCTTCTCACCCCCGCCGTTCGAGCTGGTGGGCAATGCGTCCCTCGACAGGTTCGTCGGAACCACCGCCGCACCGGAGGTCACGACCGGCGACATCGTCAAGGCCGAGAAGTCCAATTACTACGACCTGGGACTCGAGCAGAAGCTGACGCAGAGGCTCACTGTCGGCGTCGACAGCTACTACAAGCAGGCGACGAACCTGATCGACGAAGGCCAGTTCGGGGCACCGATCATTCTCACTCCGTTCAACTACCGGTACGGCCAGGTATATGGCCTCGAGTTCACTGGCAACTACACCACGAAGCACTTCCAGGCTTACGCGAACCTTGCCACGCAACGCGCGATCGGGAAGGACATCGTGACAGGGCAATTCAACTTCGGCGCCGACGATCTCGCGTATATCCAGGACCACTACATCCACCTCGATCACGAACAGCAGGTCACCGCCTCGGGCGGGTTTGCCTGGCTGTGGCGTGGCACCCGGGTGAGTAGCGATCTGCTGATCGGTTCGGGCCTGCGCCGGGATCTGGAGCTGCCCGATGGCAGCACGATTCCCAACGGCGGTCACCTGCCCGCCTACAGGCAGGTCAACCTGGGCGTCAGTCACGATTTCGACCAGGAAGGGATCAGGGGCCTGTCCGCGCGGCTCGATGTGATCAATCTCTTCGACCAGGAGTACGAGATCCGTGACGGCACCGGCATCGGGGTGGGCGCACCCCAATTTGGCGCCCGGCGTGGGTATTTCGCGGGTGTGACGATGTCGTTTTGAAGGGTTCGGGGCGCCGCGCTAGGATTCGGGCCCATGCGTGCCCATGGGCTCCCGAACGCCGCCCCTTGCATAGCCGCAGCGCTGCTCTTCAGCGGCGCTGCGCTTGCCGCGCCTCCCCCTGTCGCCGCGCCCGCTGCGAAAGCTGCGCACGCCCTACCGACCAAAGGGCCGCCTGCGCCCGCCCCAGCGGCCGTCACGGACCTGGACTGGAAACAGCTCCTGCCGGAAAGCGAACGGCGATTCTATAGCCCGCTGCCGCCACCTCCCGTACACGACTATCGGGGCGAGGCCGGGCCTCCTGCCGTGCAGACTCCTGACTTCAAGGTCAACAAGACCCTCGACGGGGTCGTGGTGCGATTGCCGGGCTTCATCATTCCGCTGGAAGCGCGGCAGGACGGGGTGATGAGCGAATTTTTGCTCGTGCCTTACTTCGGCTCGTGCATCCACGTGCCGCCCCCGCCGCCGAACCAGCTCGTCTATGTGAGAATGGCGCGCCGGACCACGGTGCAATCGATCTATGACGCTTACTGGATCACCGGCAAGCTGCACCTGCAGAGCAAGACCACGCGGCTCGGATCCGCGGCGTACGAGCTCAGCGCAGTGAAGATCGAAACCTACCAATACTGAGTTTTATCGAATGCCTCTCGCAAAGCGCGTCGTCCGCGGTAAGCGCCGTGCCACGAACAAGTCCCTCCCGCCGTCCTCGAAGATCCGTCGCCTTTATCCCGTGATTAAGCCTTTTCGCACGGGTTACTTACGCGTGTCGGAAGTGCACGAGTTGTATTACGAAGAGTCAGGCAATCCTCGTGGAAAACCGGTGGTCTTCCTCCACGGCGGCCCCGGAGGCGGCACCGACGCGCGGATGCGTTGTTTCTTCGACCCGAAGCGCTACCGCATCGTGCTATTCGATCAACGCGGCTGCGGCAAGAGTCGCCCTCATGCGAGCCTGGTCGACAACACGACCTGGCATCTCGTCGACGACATAGAACGACTGCGCGAGCATCTCGGCATCGAAGCGTGGCAAGTGTTCGGCGGATCATGGGGCTCGACCCTCGCGCTCGCCTATGCCGAAACGCATCCCAAGCGAGTAACCGAGCTGGTCCTGCGCGGCATTTTCATGCTGCGCAGGTGGGAGCTCGAGTGGTTCTACGAGAGTCCAGGCGGCGCAGCCGCTCTATACCCGGATCTCTGGGAGCAATATGTCGAGCCGATCCCGGCCGCCGAGCGCTCGGACATGATGCGCGCCTATTACGAGCGACTCACCAGTAAGGACCCAAGCGTCGTCGCAACCGCCGCCAAGTCGTGGTCCATCTGGGAGGGCGCCACCAGTTTCCTGCGCCTCAATCCCGACTACATCGCGAAGTTCAAGGAAGACAACTACGCCACGGCGTTCGCTCGCATCGAGTGCCACTACTTCGTCAATGCCGGGTTCTTCAGGACCGACAACCAACTCATCGAGGAAGTGGATCGCATTCGTCACATTCCCACGGTGATCGTTCAGGGTCGGTATGACGTCGTGTGTCCCATGAAGAGCGCGTGGGATTTGCATCGCGCTTGGCCGCAAGCACAACTCCACATCACGCCGGATGCCGGTCACTCGGCTTTCGAGTCGGGAAACCTCACGGCGCTGCTGAACGCGACGGACCGCTTTGCGCGGTCACGCTCTCGATAAACGCAAGCGTCTCGCCTAACGCCGGCGTGCGCCCTCGCGCTACGGCCGAGAATGACGCCACGGTGTCGGCATGCCCTTTGCCGTCATAGAAGTGCGCTTCGACACGCACTCCTTTCGCCTTGAGAACATCACGCAGCTTCTCCCCCTGAGCGACTGCAACGACTTTATCGTCTCGACCGTGAGCAATCAGCGTCGGCGGGGAGTGTTCAGTCACAAAGCGCACGGGCTGCCAGTCTGCTTCCGTATAGGGAGCCGCAAAGATCGACCTTAGCCGCTCGCTGTCGGGATCGAGCACATAGGGGCCCGAGAGGCCCACCAACGCGATGACACCGCGGGGATCGGCGCCAGCTTTTCTGACCAGTGCTTCGTCGTAGGCAACCAGAGCCGCAATGTGCGCACCGGCCGAGTGCCCCATCAGTACGATCCGGTGCGGATCGCCGCCGAACTCCTGAATGTGCTGCTGGACCCAGGCCAGTGCTCGCGCGCCGTCATCGACGAAGTCGGGAAACCGGGCCTTCGGGTAGAGCCGGTAGTCGGCCAGGACCGCCACGAATCCGTGCTCCGCCAGCACGGCGCCCACGAACTTGTAGTCGGCTTTGTCGCCGAAGCTCCAATAGCCGCCGTGCCAGAACATGACGACGGGTCGGCCCGGCTCCGCCGGCGTTACCGACGACTGTGGTCCAGTCGCCCCCGCGGCCGGCTTCGCCTGTGCTCCCGCGCTCCCTACGCCGCGCGGGACGTACACGTCCAGCCGCTGGCGCTCCTCCTCCCCATACACCAGATCCTTTGTCCGGTGATACGCACCAAATGTCGCGGGTGCGTTGGCCACCAACAGCGCCACATCCCCGCACCCTCCGAGCGCCCCTATGCAGCTCAACGCCGCGACCCACCGCCAGAGGGGGTTGAAACTCAAGTTCGCAAATGTCCGGTCAGCCGCCCTTGGGCATCAACCACTCCGTGTTCGACCAGCCAGGTTCTCGCGTCGTGAGCATCTTCCATGAACCACGCTCGCGTGCTACCGAGGCGAAAGCTGTAGCCCCACTCATCCATATCCGAGCACAGGCGCTCGTGCCCCACACCCCGCAGCTCATCAGCTAACAACACCTGCAGATAGCAAACGGCCGATTCTTCGAGATCATCCCCGCCGGCATCCCGGTCGAGGCCCGACCGTCGCTCGGGAGTCATGCAGACGTAGTGACTGGCCTCGTGGAGAACCGAGTGAACCGGGGTATCGAGACGGGCGTACAGCCAGTCGGCCTTGAGTCCCGCCTCGCTCTCGCCCCAATACGAACCGGGAATCAGCTCCTCGGGGGCGATCAGCACGAACTCCATGCCGTAGCGCCGCAACAGCAGCGCGACCGCGACCCGATCGACTGCAGACATGCGCAACAACGCAGTTTCCTAGAGGCGCGCCAGCCGCCGCATCACGATGTCGGCCAGGTCCCTGGCCATCCCCTCGCGCAGGATCGACTCTTCGTGCTCCTTGGCCAGCAACAGCCGCTCGTCGAAGCTGTAGCTGCGGGTGGCGGAGACTTCCTGGCTGGGAAGCAATTCCTTGTCGCCGGCGTCGACGGTGAACTGCACCGTGTAGGTCACTTCGTATTCGGTCGGTCTGTTGGCGGCCGACACCGATAGCACGCGGTGCGTGACTTCGTCCTTCGTAATGTTGACCACGGCGGTAGAGCGATCCTTGTGATCCGCGGGATGCCCCCCGGAGATGATCATGGCCTTGCGCAGGCTCTGGACAAAGTCGCTGCGCGAATCCGGCGCCTGAACGTAGGCAGCCTTCATCGAATCCGGCAGGGGTGTGTGCCCCTGCAGGTGGAACCCGCAGCCGGCCAGAGCCAGGATGCCGGCGGCCACGGCAGCGCGTACCGCGCCGCGCGCAGCCCCTGAAGGCCTTGCCATCCCGCTCAACGGACCCTGGGTCACTATCGTCCTCACACTACGATGTTGATCAGCTTGCCCTTCACGTAAACGATCTTGCGCACTGGCTTATCGCCGACGAATTGTCGCACGTGCGGGTCGCCGAGCGCCGTTTCCTTGATCGTTTCCTCGCTGGCGGCGGCCTGCACAGTCACTCGACCCCGCAACTTTCCATTCACCTGAACGACCAGCTCGAGCTCATCCTGACGCAAGGCATCATCGGCCGGGTGCGGCAACGGAGCGTCCAGCAGATCCCCGTATTGGCGGACGTAACCCAACTCCACCCACAGGGTATGAGCCACGTGGGGAGCAATGGGATAGAGAGTGCGTAACAGGATGCTTCCGCCCTCCCGCAACAACGCATCCGCATCGGGCAGCGACTTTACCCCATCCAGGGCGTTCAGCATCTTCATCGTCGCCGAGACGACAGTGTTGTACTGCAAGCGCTGATAGTCGTGCAGAGCCTGACCCAGCGTGACGTGCAACTCGTGGCGCACTTTTTTCTGCGCGCCATCCAGCTTGCCGTGATCGAGCTGCGCCGCGGCCGCAATCCGTTCGCGTTGCTCGTAGCAGAACGACCAGAGGCGTTTGAGGAATCGATGCACGCCCTCGGCACTTGCATCGGACCACGGGGCGCTCTGATCGGGCGGGCCCGCGAACATGACGAAAGCGCGCGCCGTGTCAGCCCCGAATCGGTCGATGAACGTTCCAGGCACGACCACGTTGTTCTTGCTCTTCGACATCTTCTCGATGCCGCCGTAGATCACCGGCTGGCCGTCCTCGACCGCCACGGCGCGAATCGGAGTGCCCCGCTCGTCGAACTCCTGCTCGATCTCGGAAGGATAGAACCAACGCTTGCGGCCGTTCGCTTCTTCCCGGTAGTAACAGTGAGCGAGCAGCATTCCCTGGGTGAAGAGCTTCTGGAAGGGCTCATCGATCTTCAGCAGTCCCAGATCGCGCATGACCTTCGTCCAGAAGCGCGCATACAACAAATGCAGAACGGCGTGTTCGATGCCGCCGATGTACTGGTCCATCGGCATCCAGTATGCCGCGCGCTCGTCGACCATCGTGGTGGCGCCCGGGCAGCAGTACCGCATGAAATACCAGGACGAGTCGACGAACGTGTCCATCGTGTCCGTCTCCCGACGCGCGGATTTCCCGCACTTCGGACAGTTACACGCCAGGAAGCGCTCGTCCTTGTTCAAGGGATTGCCGCTGCCGTCCGGCACCAGGTCTTCGGGCAGCAGAACCGGCAGATCGGCTTCCGGCACCGGCACCGCACCGCAGGATTCGCAGTGGATGATCGGAATCGGCGTTCCCCAATACCGCTGGCGCGAGATGCCCCAGTCCCGCAGCCGGTATTGCACCTTCTTCTCGCCGAGGCCCAGGGTCGCCAGGTCGCGCGCCACCGCATCGACGGCCTGGCTGTAACTCAGGCCATCATAAGCACCCGAATTGATGCAGCGACTCTGGTCAGTGGACGCGTACCACGCTCGCCACTCGTTCGTTGAGAACTCGTTTTCTGCGACGGCAATCACCTGTTTGATCGGCAGCCCGTGCCGCTTCGCAAACGCGAAATCGCGCTCATCATGTCCGGGCACGCCCATCACGGCACCGTCGCCGTAACTCATCAACACATAGTTGCCGACCCAGACCTCCACTGACTGCCGTGTCAGCGGGTGAGTCACGTAAAATCCCGTTCCGACGCCCTTCTTCTCCGCCGTCGCAAGGTCCGCCGCCGCGACGCCACCGACACGGCACTCCTCGATGAAATCCTTCAGCTTTGAATCGTGCTCGGCCAATTCCAATGTGAGCGGGTGTTCCGCAGCGATCGCAACGAACGTGACGCCCATGATCGTGTCGGCGCGCGTGGTGAAGACCCACAGCCGCCGCTGATCGCCGTTGCGCTCATACGGAAACGCAAAGCGCACCCCTTCGCTGCGCCCGATCCAGTTCTCCTGCATCGTGCGCACTTGCTCGGGCCAGCCCTGAAGGCCGTTCTTCACCTGGTCGAGCAATTCATCCGCGTAGCGCGTGATCGCCAGGTAGTAGCCAGGGATCTCACGCTTCTCGACCGGAGCGCCTGATCGCCAGCCCTTACCCTCCACGACCTGCTCATTGGCGAGCACCGTGTTGTCGACCGGGTCCCAATTGACGACCTGGGTCTTGCGATAGGCAATGCCCTGCTCGAGCATCCGCAAGAACAGCCACTGATTCCATCGATAGTACTCGGGGTCGCAAGTCGAGACTTCGCGTGACCAATCGAACGCAAACCCCATCGGCGCGAACTGCGCCTTCATGTCCGCAATGTTGGCTCGCGTCCATGCCGCAGGCGCCACGCGCTTGTCGATCGCAGCATTCTCAGCGGGGAGGCCGAAGGCATCCCATCCCATCGGCGTCATGACGTTGTAGCCCGACGATCGCATGAAGCGATACACGACGTCGTTCAACGTGTAGTTGCGCATGTGCCCCATGTGCAGCTTGCCGCTGGGATACGGCAGCATGGAGCAGACGTAGTACTTGCCCTTCGGAAAGCGCGGGTCGTTCTCCCGCGCGCGGTACGCGTTAAGTGCACGCCAGTGGGCTTGTGCCGTGGCTTCCACGGCAGCCGGATCGTAAATCTCGTCCATTTCGGGAAAAAGCCGGAGTCGGGTGACAGCCGGCATTGTACCGGAGGTGGGGCAACGCCCCACCTCCCTTGATCCTATCCGAAGGGGCCCTCTCTCCTGGCCCGGCTCAGGGTATGCGCAGCGGTACGAAGATCTGAGCATCCTCGCGCTGAATGAGCAGCGCGACGTTCTTCCCGGCCGTCTTCGATGCGTCCTGCAGTTCCTTGAGCGTCTTAACACGCTTGCCGTTCACGCCGATGATGATGTCGCCGGGTTGAACGCCAGCGGATGCGGCAGGTCCCGTCGCCTCTTCGACCACGAGGCTGCCCTGCGTTTCGGCCTGCTCTTTCTCCTGGGCCTCGAGCGGGCGGACCTTCAGACCCAGCACGCTGGGTTGTTCCGCACCGCGACCGCCCTGGCGCCCGTT
Source organism: Steroidobacteraceae bacterium (assembly GCA_036499585.1). Lineage (GTDB taxonomy): Bacteria > Pseudomonadota > Gammaproteobacteria > Steroidobacterales > Steroidobacteraceae > 13-2-20CM-66-19. Next base: position 37,599 of record DASYDM010000017.1, on the reverse strand, counting down.
GACCTTGGCGGTCTGCTGCTCTTCCTTCAGCTCGGCCACCTTCACCGCGACACTCTGCTGCTTGCCACCGCGCCAGATCTGCAGCGTGGCGTCCGCGCCCGGCTTCATCGCCGCGATGGTGCCCGAGAGTTCGCCGTAGCGCTCGATCGGCCGCCCGTTGACACCGAGGATGACGTCGCCGGCCTGCAGTCCCGCCTTGGCGGCCGGACCGTCGTTCTCGACCTTGCCGACCAACGCGCCATGCGGGCGATCGAGCCCGAACGATTCGGCCAACTGCGCGTTGACGTCCTGGATGGTGACACCGATGCGGCCTCGCACCACCTTGCCCGTCTTGACGAGCTGCTCCTCGACGTTGCGCGCGACGTCGATCGGGATCGCAAACGAGACACCCATGTAGCCGCCGGTGCGGCTGAAGATCTGCGAGTTGATACCGATCACCTCGCCATTCAGATTGAACAGGGGTCCCCCTGAGTTACCAGGATTTACAGCGACATCCGTCTGAATGAACGGCACATAGTTGTCGCTCGGCAGCGAGCGCGCGGTTGCACTGACGATGCCGGCCGTCGCGCTGTTTTCAAAGCCGAACGGAGAGCCGATCGCGAGCACCCATTGACCCGGCTTGATCTTCTGCGGGTCCCCCAGCTTCACGGTGGGAAGGTTGGTGGCGCTGATCTTGATCACCGCCACGTCCGTGCGCTCGTCCGCACCGATGACTTTCGCCGGGAACTCACGCCGATCCGTCAACCGGACCGTCACCTCATCGGCATTCTGCACGACGTGGGTGTTGGTCAGGATGTAGCCATCGGAGCTGACGATGAATCCCGAGCCCGCACCGCGTTGCGGAGTTGGCTGGGCGCCATGGCCGCCGCCCCCACCCCCATCCGGGCCGGGAATGCCGAAGCGACGGAAGAAATCGTAGAACGGATCGTTGGGCGAGAGCCCCCCCGGGCCGGCCTGCTGGACTTTCTCGACGACCTCGACGTTCACGACCGCGGGACCATAACGATCGACCAGCGGGGAGAAATCCGGAAGCGCCCGGACCATCGCCTCCGAAGAGGCAGCCGCAGTGGGCACATGCTGACTCGACTGCGCGGTAGTGTCGGGTTTGGACGACTGCGCGCTGACGGTGCCTGACCAGGCAGCGGCGGCGACGACCACGGACAACACCGAAACGGCCCGGCGAGCGGGACGTGAAACACTCATACTTCTCTCCGGCAGAGGTTGACGGGCGCGCAGCCCAGAAAGAGCCCAAGCGTACACCCGGGCAGTTCCGCCTGCGAACCTCAGCACTTGACGTGCCCATTCGGGGGACGAATCCGGTCCAGGCGCACGCCCCGCAAGCCAGTAAGACCGCCCGCGGGTGTCCTACATTGCCGCAGCGGCCGGATCAATGCAAAAGCCGCCCTCGGGCCCAGCGGATCCACACTGCGTAAGCCAGCCCCCCCGTGCACAGGATGACAACCAGCCAGTTGCCAACATAGGCGTAGGGCGGCAGCCCGGTGCGCGGAACGACCGAGGATCCCAGGATGTACTGCTCGTAGAGCGGCGCCACGGCCACGATCTCGCCACGCGGCCCGATGACCCCCGAGATGCCGTCGTTGGCCGCCCGGATCAGATACCGCTGGGCTTCCAGGGCACGCATCTGAGCGATCTGGAAATGTTGGGGCTTGGCGGTCGAGTGCCCGAACCAGCCGTCGTTCGTCACATTCACGAGTGCGTCTGCCTGGTGCAGCACATCGAGCATCGAACTGCCGTAGGCGTCTTCGTAACAAACTGTGGTTCCGAGCTTCAGTCCCCCGGCATACAGCGGCGGCTGGTTCTTGGCACCGTGGGTGAAATCCTGATTCGGCAGGCTCATCAGCCGCAACCAGGAGCGCACGAAGGAGGGAACGGGGAAGAACTCCGCAAACGGCACCAGATGAGACTTGTCGTAGGTGGTGACGCGGCCGTCGAGCGCGAACACGGAGTTGAATGACTGCGACTCGTCGTCGTTTTCCCGCAGCACGCCGAAGATGAGTGCCGAGCCGGCGGCGCTGGCCTGGCGATAGAGGTCCGCGATGTAGGGCTCGATCTCCGACACGTAGTACGGCAGGGCCGCCTCCGGCATCACGATCAGCTTGCGGCCTCGTGCGCGAAGCGTCAGGTCGTGATAGAGCTTCAGGCTCTGCTCGCGGCTGGCGTCACTTTCCCATTTCGTGCCTTCCGCGACATTGCCCTGCAGAATCGCAACCGTGACCGGCTGACCTGCGGGGTGCGTCCAGTCCACTCGACGCAGACCCAGCCCGATGACCCAGGGCGCAACCAACACGATCGCCGCAATGATCCGGTTGCGCCGACTCCCGAGAACCAACGTCACCACGGCACCCGCGCAAACGAGTAACAGCGCGCTGATCCCGTAGACACCGGCGACCGGTGCATAACCTGCGAGCCACGTGCCGGTTTGCGAGTAGCCGAGCGACAGCCAGGAAAACCCGGACAGGAACCATCCGCGCCACCACTCGATCAACAGCCAGGCCGCGGGAGCCGCAACAAGCCATCGAAGCAGCCCTTTCGAGGGAAGCCACCGGGCGACGCAATAACCCAACAGCGCGTGATACAGGCCCATGATCGACACGAGCGCCAGCATCAACACCGCGGCGATCCACACAGGCGCGGCGCCGATCAGATGAATGCTGATGTACAGCCAGTAGGTACCCGCCGCGAAGGTGCCGGCGTTGAACCAGAATCCGAGCCAAGCCGCCTGCCGCGCAATGGCACCGTCCCACAGCCACATGAGGACCGCGGGGCACAGCACCGCCAGAGGCCACCAGTTCAGCGGGGCGAACGCGCAAGCGAGGAGTGCGCCGGCCACCAACGCCGTCGCATATCGAGGATTGAAGAATCTCACTGACTTCCGCCGGCGGCCCGCTCTTCGGGTGGAACGATGTCTCGCGGTGAAACTACACGAAGGGTATCGATGCGTCGGCGATCCGCGCGCATCACCCGGAACTCGAAGCCGTCGATGGTGGCAGACTCGCCGCGGCGCGGCAGCCTGCCGAACTGCTTCATCAGCAGACCGGCGACGGTGTCGAATCCTTCTTCTTCCGACAGATTCGCGCCGAAGTACTCGTTGAATTCATCGATGCGCGTCACGCCACGGACCGTGAAGTGCCGTTCCGTTTCCTTCCGGATGTTCTGATCGTCCTCGACGTCGAATTCATCGTCGATGTCGCCGACGATCTGTTCGATCACATCCTCGATCGTGACCAGCCCCGAAACGCCCGCGTACTCATCCACGACGATCGCCATGTGATTGCGGTTGCGACGGAATTCCTTCAGCAGGACGTTCAGCCGCTTGGACTCGGGCACGAAGACTGCCGGGCGCATGTACTCCCGGATATCGAAGCGCTCTGTGCGCGCCGTGCCCTCACACAGGCGAAGGAGATCCTTCGCCAGGAGAATCCCTACGATGCTGTCGCGGTCCTCGTCCATGACGGGGAAGCGAGAGTGGCCGGATTCGATGACCATCGGCAGGATGCGCGAAGCGGGATCGTCGCGGCGCACGAATACCATCTGGATCCTGGGCACCATGATGTCGCGCACTTGAAGATCGGCGACGTCGAGGACTCCCTCGAGCATCGTCAACGCTTCGGTATCCAACAGGCCGCGATCTCCCGCCGCGCGCAGCACGGTGAGCAGCTCTTCGCGGTCCTGGGGCTCCTGAACGAAACTTTGGGTGAGCCGTTTCAGCCAGCGTCCCGTTGCATTCGGATCCTTGGCCATCAGGAACTCCGATAGGGGTTGGCGAAACCGAGACGACGCAGCACGAGAACCTCCCTTCGCTCCATCCGAGTCGCATCTGCATCCTTCTCATGATCGTAACCGATGAGATGCAGGGTGCCGTGGACCACCAGATGCGCCCAATGGGCGCGAAGACTCTTATGCTGCTCCCGCGCTTCTGCGCGCAGCACCTGCGGACAAATCACCAGATCGCCCAGCGGGAGGGCCGAGGCTGCACGCTCCCGCGCGCCACTCTGTCCTGCTTCATCGCCCACCGGCGCCGGCATATCCACCGCGGGAAACGACAGCACGTTGGTCGGCTTGTCCTTCCCGCGGAAGTGGGAATTCAGGCGCCGGCTCTCCGTCGGCCCGACCACTCGAACCCCGAGCTCGCGGCCTGCGGCCTTCCGCCCGAGCGCCTGCGTCGCCCACTCGGCAATCGCACCTCTCGGGGGCGACCAGGCTTGTACCCGGCGCTCTAAGTCGACCTGCACACGAGCGGCTGCCGAGCTCACGTAGACGCGGTCCGGGCCTCGTAGGCCTGCACTATTCGTTGCACGAGCGGATGGCGTACGACGTCCTGCGCGTCGAAGAACGTGAACGCGACTCCTTCAACGCCACGCAATACGTTGATCACGTGACTCAGGCCAGACTGCTTGCCCGCCGGCAGATCGGTCTGGGTGACATCTCCCGTGACGACCGCCTTCGAGCCGAATCCAATTCGGGTCAGAAACATCTTCATCTGTTCGACCGTGGTGTTCTGAGCCTCGTCCAGAATGATGAAGGAATCGTTAAGGGAGCGACCGCGCATGAAGGCCAGCGGGGCCACTTCGATGACATTGCGCTCGATGAAGCGCGCGACCCGGTCGAAGCCCATCATTTCGTAGAGCGCGTCGTACATCGGGCGCAGATAGGGGTCGACCTTCTGGGTCAGATCGCCTGGGAGGAACCCCAGCCGCTCGCCGGCCTCGACGGCCGGGCGAACCAACACGATGCGCCGCACCCGGTCGGCTTGGAGCGACTCCACGGCACACGCAACGGCCAGATAGGTTTTCCCGGTGCCCGCCGGCCCGATTCCGAATGTCAGGTCCCGGGAGCGAATGTACGAGAGGTAATCCCGCTGGTGAGGACCACGGGCACGGATGCCGCCGCGTGGAACGCGAACCGCATTCTCACCTTGATCGCCACCTTCGGTTAAAGGGCGACCTGACTCTCGCTCGCGTAGGGCGAGGTGCACGCGCTCGGGCGTCACTTCCTCGGTCTTCGCCAACTCAAACAGCTCGCGCAACGTGTCTTCCGCGCTCTCTGCGCGCACGCCAATCACGCGGAACGAGTCGCCACGCCGGCGGATCTGCACGTCGAGACGAGATTCCAACAGACGAAGGTTCTCGTCCAAGGGGCCGCAGAGGTTCGCGAGCCTCGCGTTGTCCGAGGGCCCGAGCTCGAATTCGCGCTGCGGTTCAGGTGCTGAGGCTGCCACTGGATTCAGGCAGCCACGCCGTTGGAGTTCACGCCGGTAACACGCCCTTCACCGGCAAGTGCGCCACTGGCTACCAAACGGCCGCGCAGGCTGTGCTGCCGTGCTTCCGTGACGATCACGTCGGCGAAGCGGCCAATCAACTCCATGGGACCTGCAAAGTTGACCCAACGGTTGTTCTGCGTCCGTCCCGCCAACTCCCGTGCGTCTTTTCTTGCCGTTCTCTCCACCAGCACCCTTTGCATCGTCCCGACCATTTGCGCATTGATGGCTTGCGACTGCGCCTCGATCTGCGCCTGCAGCCGAACCAGTCGCTCCTGTTTGACCTCATGAGGGACGTCGTCAGGGAGGGAGGCGGCCGGCGTGCCGGGGCGGCGGCTGTAGAGAAAGCTGAATGAGAGGTCGAAGCCGACATCGCGCACGAGTTTCATCGTCGCCTCGAAGTCGCGCTCTGTTTCACCGGGAAACCCGACGATGAAATCGGAAGAGATACAGATGTCCGGCCGCACGGCCCGCAGCTTGCGGACCTTCTCTTTGAACTCGAGTGACGTGTAGCCGCGTTTCATCAAGGCGAGCACTCGATCGGAACCGCTCTGCACCGGCAGGTGAAGGTGGTTGGCCAATTGTGGGACGTTGGCATAGGCCTCGATGAGGCTGTCCGAGAATTCCAACGGATGCGAGGTGGTGAAACGAATACGCTCAATGCCGGGTACTGCGGCAACATGGTGAACCAACGTGGCCATATCGACGATCACGCCGTCAGCCATGGGGCCAGCGTAGGCATTTACGTTCTGACCCAGGAGAGTGATCTCGCGAACACCCTGAACGGCAAGTTGACGAATCTCCTCGAGGACAGACTCGAACGGCCGGCTGACCTCGTCGCCTCGCGTGTAGGGGACGATGCAGAAGCTGCAGTACTTGCTGCAGCCTTCCATGATCGACACGAAGGCCGTTGCGCCGTCCGCTCTCGGGGCCGGCAAATGATCGAACTTCTCGATCTCGGGAAAACTGACGTCCACGACCGCACGCCCGGTGCGGTGCAGCTCGGCAATCATCTCCGGCAGCCGATGGAGCGTCTGCGGTCCGAACACGAGATCAACGAACGGTGCGCGCTGCGTGATTGCCTCGCCTTCCTGGCTCGCCACACAACCGCCGACGCCGATGAGGACGTGCGGACGCTCGGCCTTTAGCTTCCGCCATTCACCGAGCATAGAGAACACCTTCTCCTGTGCCTTCTCGCGCACAGAGCAGGTGTTCATGATGAGCACGTCGGCGTCCGCAAGGTTTTGCGTTGCCGTGAAACCCGATCTGGCACTGAGCACGTCCGCCATGCGAGCGGAGTCGTACTCGTTCATCTGGCAGCCGAAGGTTTTTATGAAGTAACGACGGGACATAGGGGCTTGGGTCAGAGGATTCTACGGCCTTTCGGCCCCACCCCGCACGGGCGCGCGAGGCGCCTGGGGAATGGGCTAAAAAGGACATTTAAATCAGGCGTTTATGAAAACCCAAGCTGGGTGGTCGGCCGCGGTGCGGCCGCGCAAGTAAAAAAGGGCACCCGGCCTGAGCGGGGCCTTCACCGCTAGAACGGGATGTCGTCGTCGAAGTCCTCGCCGCCCCCGCTCCCGCCGGCCCCGCTCCCGCCGCCACCACCGCCCCCGCCACCGCTTGGGCTCCCACCGCCCCCGCTGGGACCGGACTGGTCATACGGATCGCGGTTGCCGGGAGGCATGCCGCCGCCGGCGCCCCCGCCACCCCCAGCCGAGCCTCCACCGCCGCCGCCGCGGCCGCCGAGCATCTGCAGCTCGTTGCCGACGATCTCCGTGGAGTACCGCTCCTGGCCCTGCTTGTCCTGCCACTTGCGGGTGCGAAGGCTGCCCTCAATGTAGACCTGAGATCCCTTTTTCAGGTACTCGGTGGCGATCTCGGCGAGGCGGCCGAACAGGGCGACGCGGTGCCATTCCGTGCGCTCCTGCTGCTCACCGGTCTGCTTGTCGCGCCAGCTCTCGCTGGTCGCAATGCGCAGGTTCGCCACGCTGGCGCCCGAGGGCATCGCACGAGTTTCCGGATCGGCGCCTAAGTTGCCGATCAATATGACTTTGTTGACTCCGCGCGCCATGGCAATGCATCCCCGGTCTTTTGAATTGAATGGGGCATTGTAGATGACCCGGCTGCCAGCGCGTAAATCGGTTTAGCCGGTGAACGCCCAGATTCACTACACTTTATGGTTCTTTCCCGGCCGACTGGACCACCAGGCATGCAACAAATCCGCGTCCGCGGGGCGCGTACCCACAATCTGAAGAACGTCGATCTCGATCTGCCTCGGGACAGGCTGATCGTGCTCACGGGTCTGTCCGGATCGGGCAAGTCCTCGCTCGCCTTCGACACGCTGTATGCCGAAGGGCAGCGGCGGTATGTCGAGTCGCTGTCTGCGTATGCGCGGCAGTTCCTGTCGATGATGGACAAGCCGGACGTCGACAGTATCGACGGGCTGTCCCCGGCGATCGCCATCGAGCAGAAGGCAACCTCACACAATCCGCGCTCGACCGTCGGGACCGTCACCGAGATCTACGATTACCTGCGCCTGCTTTACGCACGTGCTGGAACTCCGCGGTGCCCCGACCATGGGATCGATCTCACGGCACAGACGGTCAGTCAGATGGTCGACCAGGTCCTGCGGCTTCCCGAAGGGACCGCAGTGGCTCTGCTTGCGCCGCTGGTGAGCGACCGCAAGGGCGAACACGCCGAGGTGTTCGAAGATTTGGCGACGCAGGGATTCGTGCGTGCGCGAGTGGACGGGCGCGTGCACGAGATGGAGGCGCTGCCGAAGCTCGACCCGAAACGCAAACACACGATAGAGGCGGTCGTCGATCGGACTCGGATTCGGCCAGATTCCGCTCAGCGGCTGGCTGAGTCTTTCGAGACGGCCTTACGCCTGTCGGGTGGACTCGCGCGACTGTCTTTCCTCGACGAGGCCAACCGGGAAGAGCTGGTGTTTTCCAGCCGGCACGCCTGCCCGGTGTGCGGCTACAGCGTGCCGCCGCTCGAGCCGAAGTTGTTTTCGTTCAACAACCCCTCGGGTGCCTGTCCGGCCTGCGACGGTCTTGGGGTGAAACAGTTCTTCGATCCCCAGCGGGTCGTCGTCCACCCGGATCTCTCGCTGGCCAGTGGCGCGATCCGCGGCTGGGACCGGCGCAACACATATTACTTCCAGCTGATCCAGTCGCTCGCGCGCCACTACGATTTCGACATCGAGACGCCCTGGAACGAGTTGCCTGCAAAGATTCAGCAGGTTCTGCTGAACGGCAGCGGCGAGACGGCGATCGAGTTCCGCTACACCGAGGGTAAGGGCAAGACCACCCGCAGGAAGCATGCCTTCGAGGGCATCCTTCCCAACCTCGAGCGGCGTTACCGCGAGACCGAGTCGATGACGGTCCGCGAGGAACTGGCGAAATTTCTGGGCGTGCGCCCTTGCCCCGACTGTAACGGCACCCGTTTGAGCCGGGCCGCCCGCTTCGTATTCGTCGCCGAGCACACTCTTCCCGAAGCGGCCCACATGACCGTCGGCAGGGCCCTCGAGTTCTTCCGCAACATGAATCTTGCCGGTTGGCGCGGCGAGGTGGCAACGAAGATCGTCAAGGACGTGGCGGACCGACTGCGATTTCTGGTCGACGTCGGACTCGACTACCTGACACTCGATCGCAGCGCCGAGACGCTCTCCGGTGGCGAAGCCCAACGCATCCGTTTGGCGAGCCAGGTGGGTTCGGGCCTCACCGGTGTCATGTACATTCTCGATGAGCCCTCGATCGGCCTGCACCAGCGCGACAACCAGCGTTTGCTGGTCACGCTGAAGGCGCTGCGAGACATCGGTAACACGGTGATCGTCGTGGAACACGACGAAGAGGCCATTCTCGAGGCTGACTACGTCGTCGACCTGGGCCCGGGCGCCGGAGTACACGGCGGCCTGATCGTCGCACAGGGTACGCCACGCGACATTCAGGCCAACGCGGCTTCGATCACCGGCCAGTATCTGAGCGGCAAGCGCAAGATTGCCCTGCCCACTCTGCGTGCGACGTTCGATCCCGATAAGGTGATCCGGATCGTCGGCGCTACTGGCAACAACCTGCGAAACATGACTGCCGAAATCCCGACCGGACTCTTTACGTGCGTCACCGGGGTGTCGGGGTCCGGCAAGTCAACGCTCATCAACGACACTCTGTTCGGTCATGCCACCGCGAGACTCAACGGCACCATCGTTGACGCTGCCCCCTGCGAGCGGGTTGATGGTCTCGAGCAGATCGACCGTGTCATCGACATCGATCAAAGCCCCATCGGCCGTACTCCTCGCTCCAACCCGGCAACGTACACCGGGCTCTTCGCGCCGCTTCGCGAACTGTTCGCGGCCGTCCCCGAATCTCGGGCCCGCGGCTACGACGCCGGAAGATTCAGCTTCAACGTCAAGGGCGGGCGTTGCGAGGCCTGTCAGGGTGACGGCGTCATCAAAGTCGAGATGCACTTTCTGCCCGATGTTTATGTCCCTTGCGATGTCTGCAAGGGCCAGCGCTACAACCGGGAGACCCTCGAGATCCGGTATCGCGGCAAGAACATCTACGAAGTCCTCGAAATGACCGTCGAAGACGCTCTGCGATTTCTCCAGAACGTCCCCGCCATTGCGGGCAAGCTTCAAACACTATCCGATGTGGGGCTCTCCTACGTCAGCCTCGGCCAGAACGCCACGACCCTGTCGGGCGGTGAAGCGCAACGCGTCAAACTCGCTCGCGAGCTCGCAAAGCGCGCCACCGGCCGTACTCTGTACATCCTGGACGAGCCAACCACCGGCCTGCACTTCCACGACGTCGCGCAGTTGCTCGACGTACTTCATCGCCTGCGCGATGAAGGCAACACCGTTGTGGTGATCGAGCACAACCTCGACGTCATCAAGACCGCTGACTGGGTGATCGATCTCGGCCCCGAGGGTGGCGAAGGCGGTGGCCAGATCATCGCCACCGGGACTCCTGAGAAGATCGCCTCCACGGCCGGCTCCGCTACCGGCGAGTTCCTTCGTCCGCTGTTGGGTATCACCACGGACCGTCGCAAAGCCTCCAACGCAGGTTAGCTCTCCGCGGCGTGGGTCACTGCCCGGGCAAGCTCCCCCGATTACCGGGCATGCGTCATGCTCCTCAAGTCTCCCGCGGACGCGGTAACTCGAGGATCACGGCATGATCGCGCATACATCACTCGCAGTCAGTGACTACAAGAAGTCCAAGGCGTTCTACATCAAGGCGTTGGAACCGCTCGGTTACAGCCAGAACATGGAATTCGGCGAAGCCGCCGGTTTCAACGATGGAAAGAATACGGACTTGTGGATAGCCAAACACCGCACCGTCGTGCCCATGCATCTCGCGTTCGAAGCCAAGAACCGCGGCGAAGTGGAGGCCTTCTACAAGGCCGCGCTGGCGGCGGGTGGCAAGGACAACGGCGGCCCCGGATACCGCGACTACTGGCCGGGGTACTACGCCGCGTTCGTGTATGACCTCGATGGAAACAACATCGAGGCCGTGTGGTACGACTACAGCAAGGCCGAAAAGGGGAAGTGAGCGGACCTTTGCGCGGCCCAGGCGCCGGTTCCCCGCGCATGCGGCCGCCCCCGCACGCCCCATTTAGGCCCCCCGTCCGCTCCCGCTGCCCACGCGAGGGCACCACGCCCCGAACCAATTCGCCGGCGCGGCGCCGCGCCCACCCGCCCGCACGGCCCGCCGGACTCAGGCGCCTCGGTGCCCCCCCGCCCTGTAGCCTCCGCGAAAGCTTCGCCCGCGGAACGGTCCCGCTGTCACACTCCGGTCATGCGTCCATTGCAAATGCGAACGGTTCTCATATACTTTGGCGATGGACGCGTTTGCCGCCCCCAGTGGTCTGGCTCTCGACCCCGGATACGTCAGCCTCAGTGCCCTTTCCCCGGGCGCCACCGGCACGGTCGTGGGGGTGGGCTCGCGCGCCAAAGAATTAACCCCGCTGGAACGACGACTGCTTGAGCTCGGGTTCGTGAGCGGCGAGCACTTCGAGATCGTTGCCGAGGCCCGTCCGGGCCGCGACCCCTTCGTAGTCAGAGTCGGGAATACGACCTTCGCACTTCGCCGTCAGGAAGCTGAATCGGTCTGGGTGGAGCTCGCCCGGCCTGCCGCCTGCGAGGGCCCGGCACGCTCGCCATGAGCGGCTCTGCGGGCGCAGCCGCCTTGGGGTTCCGATGAACGCTGCAGCAGGCGCAATACCCCCTACCCCTGGCGTCGCCGCCGGCCTGAGCCTCTCGCTCATTGGCGTCCCGAACTGCGGCAAGACGGCCCTGTTCAACCGCCTCACCGGCAGCCGCCAGAAGGTCGCGAACTACCCCGGCGTCACCGTCGAGCGGAAGGAAGGCCGCCTGGTCGGGCCCCGCTCGGGCCGTATCTATCGCGTAATCGATTTGCCGGGCGCGTACAGCCTCGAGCCGACGTCCCTGGACGAGGCGATTGCCCGCGACGTCATCCTCGGCCGCCACGCGTCTGAGCCGCCACCGGATCTGCTGGTCTGCGTGGTCGACGCGACCAACCTCCGCCTGAACCTGCGCCTGGTCCTCGAGCTGAAGAGGATCGGCAGGCCGATGCTCGTAGCACTCAACATGAGTGACGTAGCGCAGCAGCGTGGTTACCGCATCGATCGGCGCGCCCTGGAAAATGCCCTTGGGCTACCAGTAGTCGAGACCGTGGCGGTTCGACCCGGCGGTGAAGCCGAACTGGTCAACGCCATAGACCAATTTGGCTTCGGCCAGCGATTGGGTCGCATCGATGCCCCACCGACGTCCACGGCCGCCGATATCGAGGCAACGCAGCGCGAAGTCCGCCGCATCCTGAACGACATCGGCTATCGCGTGCCTCCGCGGCAGGCGTTGCTGACGAAACTCGACTCTGTGGTGCTGAACCCCGTTGCGGGCCCCGTCCTGCTCGCCGTCGTACTGTTTCTGATGTTCCAGGCAGTGTTCAGCTGGGCAGTGTTGCCCCAGGACGCCATCAAGAACGGGTTTCAGAGCCTGAGCACCTGGATCGCTCACACCATGAGCCCGGGGCCGCTGCGCAGCCTGGTTCTCGATGGTGTCGTGGCAGGCACCAGCAGCGTGTTGGTATTCCTCCCCCAGATTCTCATTCTGTTTCTGTTCATCCTCGCCCTCGAGGACTCGGGTTATCTGCCGCGCGCCGCGTACCTGCTCGATCGGCTGATGGGGAAGGTCGGCCTCTCCGGCCGTGCGTTCATTCCGCTGCTCTCGAGCTTCGCCTGCGCGATCCCCGGGATCATGGCCGCGCGCACGATCCCCTCGAATCGGGATCGGCTGGCAACGATCATGATCGCGCCGCTCATGACATGTTCGGCGCGCCTGCCGGTATACGCCCTGCTCATCGGCGCCTTTGTTCCGCACCGGACGTTCGGGCTCTTCAATCTGCAGGGTCTGGTGTTGTTCGCTCTGTACGGAGCCGGTGTGCTCAGCGCCGTGGCTGTCGCTTTCGTCCTGAAACGAACCGTCATGCGTCAGGACTTCAGGCCCCTGTTGCTCGAGCTGCCGGAGTACCGGCTCCCGAACCTGCGCAATCTCGCGCTGGGACTCTGGGAGCGAACCCGGATCTTCGTCGGGCGTGTGGGCACGATCATCCTCACGCTGATGGTAGTGTTGTGGTTCCTCTCGAGCTTCCCCGCGCCGCCAGTAGGAGCGACGGGACCAGCGATCCAATACAGCATCGCAGGCATCCTCGGTCGCGCCCTCGGAGTCATCTTCGGCCCGATAGGATTCAACTGGCAGATCTCAATCGCCCTCGTTCCCGGCCTCGCCGCACGCGAAGTAGCGGTAAGTGCCTTGGGTACGGTGTATGCGATGTCGGACGCCACGGACGTCGCCGGCGCGCTATCGCCGGTTATTGCTCACAGTTGGAGCCTGGCGACCGGGCTATCGCTTCTGGCGTGGTACGTGTTTGCACCCCAGTGCCTCTCGACTCTGGCTGTCGTCCGACGCGAGACGAATTCGCTCCGGTATCCTCTGATAATGGCCGGCTATCTATTCGCCCTCGCCTACATCGGAGCCTTCATCACCTACCGCGTGGCTCTCGCGCTCGGGGCTGGCTGACATGGAACCGCTACAAGCGATACTGGTCGCCGCGATCGTGATCGCCAGCGCCGGCTACAGCCTGTGGAGACTGACGTCCGTACGCTTCCACCTGCGCATGGTCGATGCGCTGGGCAGGGTGATGGGAAACTCTCCGGAAAGCTGGGTAGGGAAGCTGCGAGCGAAGACGTTGAGTCAGATAGCGACGGGCGGTGGCGCCTGTGGGTCGTGCGCGCCAAACACCAAAGCGGCCGTCCACGGCACCACGGCCAAACCCGCCCCACGCAACTGAACCCAGGTACCGCAGCGTCTCACCACGCGGCGATGTGCGCACCATCGCGCGTCCGCGCAACCCTCAGGCTTGGTTCGGCTTTGAGTCGCGGGCCGGTGGCCCTGACTCAAACACCTGCCTGATCTCGCCGTTGACGATCCGCTCCTGGTACTTGCCGCTCGTGTAGGTCGCCACGACGCGCCGCCAGAAGCTCACTGCCGACGCGTTCCGCTGAAACTCTGCAATTTCCCAGCGTCCGGCAAACCGCGACAGGATCAGCTGCACTGCCACCCTGCCGATTCCCAACCGGCGCCGCGGACGGGCAATGAAGAACTCGGCCATCCGATAGTCGACGCGCGGCTGCACCGGGTAGGGGGAACCTTTCGCCACCATGGCGAAGCCGACGGGCTCGTTGCCCTGCAGGATGATCATCGGGAACGCCGTGCGATCGCCGAACCACCGCGCGATCTGGTCAGGTTCGCGGTGACCGACTTCGCCCAGGGCGGGAAACACGCCGGTGGCATTCGGTGGGAGGAGGTCGTCGAGATAGTCGCGATAGACGCTCTCGATCCACTGCCGATCGCGGTCGGAGGAGCGGGCATCTCGTACACTGACGGCCATGGGGCTGAAGTCTCGGCCGAAAGCGTTGAACGGACCATGAACGAATCGGCGGTCCGGACGTCACCCAAGACTCCCTTTGTCGCTTTCCAAGTGCCTGCATCCCGCCACCCCGCGGGAGCCTCAGAAAAGCAGAAGCCCGGACGGGTTGCCGAAGCACCCCGTCCGGGCTATCAGACCCTTCTGATCCGGACCCTATGCGGCCTTGCGGCCCGCTTTGGACCCGGACAGTAATTCGGGTGAATTACTTCTTTTCAGCGTCGGCGGCCGGAGCAGCCGGAGCGGCAGCACCGTCAGCCGGGGCGGCGGGAGCCGCAGCACCGTCGGCCGGAGCAGCGGGGGCCGCATCCGAGGCCGGAGCGGCCGGGGCGTCAGCAGCCGGAGCGGCAGGAGGCGTGGCAGCGGGCTCGGTGCTGGCGGCTTCCTGCTTCGCGCAGGCCGTCAGCATGAGCGCCGCAACGAGTGCGCTAAGAGCAAGTTTGGTGTTCATCGATCGGTACCCCGAAAGAAGCAAGAGTGGTGAGAAAACGATTCGAACGAGTTTATTGTCGTTCCGCGGTTCCTTTACGGAGCGCGGCGGCAAATTCTATAGAGTCACGGCCCGATTGGAAACAGCCATGGAATTGTGTCCAGCGTAAGACGAAGCCATTGGTTACATTTTGCGCCCTCGTGAGGCAACCTCGGAGGTCTGCGCCCCAGTAAGGGTCACTGACATGAACCGTCTCGAAGGCTCGTATGGCCCCTATCTCCAGGCCGTTTGCTCACGAACGGCCCATGCCCTGGCCGCCTGTGGCTATGGCTCACTCCTCGTCCATTCCGGCTCCCTGTTGACCGTATTCGTCGACGACCGGACATATCCTTTCGAGGTCCACGCTCCTTTCAAGGTCTGGGCACCGCTTTTGGATGCGCCCGATTGCTTTGTCTACTTCGAACCCGGGCAGTCGCCGCGGCTGATTTTCAACAGCCCCGTGGACTACTGGTACAAACCCGCCGCACTCCCGCAGGAGTACTGGACCGGCCACTTCGACATTCGTCCCGTCGCTGACCTGCAGGCGGCGCGGGCTGCCCTGCCGACGGACCTCAGCCGGACCGCCTACATCGGCGATCCGTTGCCCGAGCTATCCGGGTGGGCCGTGGCGGCAGTCAATCCGCCAGCCCTGACGACCCGACTGGACTTCGATCGCGCCGTCAAACATCCCTATGAGCTCGAGTGTCTGCGCCAGGCCAGTCGCCTGGGTGCCCTGGGCCACCGGGCCGCTCTCGAGGCCTTCCACGCCGGCGGGACGGAGTTCGACATCGAGATCGCCTTTCTCGAGGCGTGCGGCATGCGCGAGCAGGAGTTGCCTTACAACCCGATCATCGCACTCAACGAAGCCGGCGCAGTGCTGCACTACCAGATGCTCGAACGCACCTCGCCACGCGAGCGCCGCTCGTTGCTCATCGACGCCGGCGCCGAGTTCGGCGGGTATGCGAGCGACATCACGCGCACCTACTCGCTGCGCAGCACCGAGTTCGCGGACCTGATCACCCGGATGAACGACCTGCAGCAATCCTTGTGCAAAGCGCTCAAACCCAACACGGACTGGCGCGACATCCACCTGCAGGCGCACCAGCTCACCGGGCAACTCCTTCGTGACGCCGACATTACGACCTGCAGCGCCGATGAGGCCGTCGCGACAAAGACGACCCATGTTTTCTTCCCTCACGGCATTGGCCACCTGTTAGGCCTCGAGGTTCACGATGCCGGCGGATTCATGCTGAACGCTGCGGGCGGGGAGATCCCAAGGCCGGAGGGCCACCCCTACCTGCGGCTGACACGCCTCCTGCAGGAGGGATTTGTAGTGACGATGGAGCCAGGGATCTACTTCATTGATCAGTTGCTGAACGCAGCGCGCGCCGACGCACGCGCGAGGCATATCAACTGGACCCGGGTCGAGGCATTGAAGCCCTACGGCGGAATCCGTATCGAAGATGACGTTGCGATTACCGCGACGGGGCACGAGAACCTGACGCGCAACGCCTTCGCGGCGATCGGCACGGCGTAGTCACACCGCGCGCTGCGAGGATGCGCGCGACGCGCCTTGGCAATCCGGGGCACCGCATCAGCGGCGCCCCAGATATCACGTCCTTACTTCTTGAGCTGATCCCGAATCTCTTCGAGAAGTTGCTCCGTGCGCGTCGGAGGCACGACCACGGGTGCGCCCGGCGGTGGCGGCCGCTTCAGCTTGTTGATCCCTTTGATCACCATGAACAGCACCAGCGCGATGATCACGAACTCGAAGATCGTCTGGACGAAGGCGCCGTACTTCAGCAGTACCTCTTTGCCCTTGGGATCCGTCCCGATGTGCACTGCAAGATCGGTGAAGTTGATATTGCCGATGACCAGTCCCAACGGCGGCATGATCACGTCGCCCACCAGTGAGGCGACGATCTTGCCGAACGCAGCGCCGATGACCACGCCGACGGCGAGGTCGAGGACGCTCCCCTTCATCGCGAATTCTTTGAATTCAGAGCCCAGGCTCATGGTGGCGTCTCCCCGGTTGTTGTCTTATTCCGGAGCGAACTTACGGGATCGCCGTCAGGGCCGCAAATGAAAAGGGCGTAGACCTACCGGTCCACGCCCTGGCTTTCACTCTATATCTTGATTGAGTCTTACGCGGCGGCGGCTTTCTTCTTGCGCGTGCGCTTCGGGGCGCCAGCGGCATCTTGACCCGCCGGGGCAGCTTCCTTCTTGGCCTTGGCGCGCCCGCGCTTCTTACCCTCTGCCGGCTTCTCGGCAGCCGCTGCTGCCGGGCCGTCCACGAGCTGCATCAGCGCCATCGTCGCCGAGTCACCCGGGCGGGGCATCATGCGAAGGATGCGCGTGTATCCGCCCGGACGGGCCTTGAACCGCGGACCCAGGTCGGTGAACAGCTTCTCGACGACCGCGGTGTCACGCAGACGCGAGAACGCCAACCGCCGGTTGGCCTCGCTATCCTTCTTGCCGAGAGTGACAAGAGGCTCGACAACCCGGCGCAGCTCTTTCGCCTTCGGGAGCGTGGTACGGATCGTTTCGTGGCGGAGCAGCGAGACACTCATGTTTCGCAGCATCGCGGCGCGATGCGGCGAATTGCGCGAGAGCTGCCGGCCAGACAGGTGGTGACGCATAAACTTTTCTCTTAGATAACGTCGCGTTCTTCGTCGTGCTTGAGGCCCGCGGGCGGCCAGCCATCCAGCCGCATGCCGAGCATGAGACCGTGGCTCTGCAACACTTCCTTGATCTCGGTGAGCGACTTCTTGCCGAGGTTCGGCGTGCGAAGCAGCTCGACCTCAGTGCGCTGCACGAGATCGCCGATGTAGTGAATGTTCTCCGCTTTGAGGCAGTTCGCGCTACGCACGGTGAGCTCGAGCTCGTCGACGGGGCGCAGCAGAATCGGGTCGAACTGCATTTCCGAGACCTTCGTGGCGGCCTCTTCTTCACCCTGCAGGTCGACAAACACCGACAGCTGATCCTTGAGGATGCTGCCAGCGCGACGGATAGCCTCTTCGGCGTCGATCGTGCCGTTGGTCTCAATGTCGATGACCAGCTTGTCCAGGTCGGTGCGCTGCTCAACGCGCGCGGCGTCGACGGAGTAGGTCACGCGACGAACAGGCGAGAACGACGCGTCTAGCTGCAGACGGCCGATCGGGCGGGTCTGCTCCTCAAACGCAACGCGCGAGGCCGCCGGACGATAGCCACGACCGCGCTCGATGCGCAGCGTCATGCTCAGCTCGCCGGCCTTGGTCAGGTTCGCAATCACGAGATCCGGATTGACCACCTCGACGTCGTGGTCCGTCTGGATGTCGCCGGCAGTGACAGGGCCCGGGCCCTTCTTGTGCAGACGCAGTTCCGCGGTATCGCGGGAATGCATCCGGATCGCGACCGACTTGAGGTTCAGCAGGATGTCGACGACATCTTCCTGCACACCCTCAATGCTCGTGTACTCGTGCAGCACGCCGTCGATCTCGACTTCCGTAATCGCACTGCCGGGCATGGACGAAAGCAACACGCGGCGAAGCGCGTTGCCGAGCGTGTGGCCGAACCCACGCTCGAAGGGCTCAATGACGACACGCGCCTGGCGAGGGGCAACAGGCTGCACCTTCACGACGCGGGGCTTCAAGAACTCTGAGACGGATCCCTGCATTGCGAACTCACTTTGCCGGCGGGGACCGGCGCAAACTCGAATTTCACTACGGCCTACAGCCGCTTTAGCAGCGGCTGCGGCAAATCGCTCGGTGACCGACACGACGCTTCATTCGTCGGTGGGCCGCTGGCCCCACAGGGGCCAGCACCCGGGTCGATTACTTCGAATACAACTCGACGACAAGGTTCTCGTTGATGTCGGGCAGGATGTCATCCCGGCTCGGCGGCGACTTGAACACGCCGCGGAATTCCTTGTCGTTCACCTCAACCCACTCAGGCAGACCGACCTGCTGGGCGCCGGTCAACGCGCTGGCGATACGCAACTGCTTCCGCGACTTCTCGCGGACCTGCACGATGTCGCCGGCCTTGCACTGATACGACGCAATCGTCACGGCTTGTTCGTTCACGGTGATCGCCTTATGGCTCACCAGCTGACGCGCTTCCGCGCGCGTGACCGCGAAACCCATGCGATACACGACGTTGTCGAGACGACATTCCAGCAGCTTCAGCAGGTTCTCACCGGTGGCGCCGCTACGACGGGCAGCCTCGGTGTAGTAGTTGCCGAACTGACGCTCGAGAACGCCATACATACGGCGCAGCTTTTGCTTCTCGCGCAGCTGCGTGCCGTAGTCGGACAGTCTCTGCCGCCGCTCGCTTTTGACACCGCCCGGGGGGACGGTGAACTTGCACTTGTTTTCTAGGGGCTTGACGCCGCTTTTCAAGAACAGGTCCGTGCCTTCGCGGCGAGCGAGCTTGCACGTCGGACCAATATATCGCGCCATATTCCGATAAACCTCTGTGAGCGCCTTAGACGCGACGCTTCTTCGGCGGACGGCAGCCGTTATGCGGGATCGGCGTGACGTCGGAGATGCTGGTGATCTTCAGCCCGCAGTTATTCAGGGCACGCACGGCAGACTCACGGCCGGGGCCGGGACCGCCTACGCGAACCTCAACGTTCTTGACCCCGTGCTCCTGCGCCGCATTGCCCGCCTTCTCTGCCGCAACCTGGGCAGCGAACGGGGTGCTCTTGCGCGAGCCACGGAAACCACACCCACCGGAGGTCGCCCAGGACAGCGTGTTGCCCTGCCGATCGGTGATCGTGATGATCGTGTTGTTGAACGAGGCGTGGACGTGCGCGATCGCATCGAGCACGTTCTTTCGCGCCTTCTTGGGCTTCTTGGCGCCGCCACCGGCCGCTGCTGCGCCGCCAGCCGAAGCGGCAGCCCCGCCCTGTGATTTCTGTTCAGCCATTTAGCTCGAGACCTCTTACGCCTTGCCCGGGGGCGCGTTCAGCTTGACCGCCTGCTTACGCGGGCCCTTGCGCGTACGGGCATTCGTGCGCGTGCGCTGGCCGCGGACCGGGAGACCACGCCGGTGGCGCATGCCACGGTAGGTGCCCAAGTCCATCAGCCGTTTGATGTTCATTGATACTTCGCGACGCAGGTCGCCTTCGACCGCGAACTTCGCGATCTGCGAGCGGATGGCATTAACCTCCGACTCGGTCAGATCCTTCACCTTGGTGGTCGGCTTGATGCCCGCGCCTTCACAGGCGGCCAGAGCGCGAGTGCGCCCAACACCGAAGATGTGCTGGAGCCCGACCCACACGTGCTTGTTCATCGGGATGTTGATGCCGGCTATACGTGCCATGGTGCTTTACCGTTCCGTCTCGCGGCCCGCGGGCGCCTTCTGGGCCCGTTCGCGGTGCGAAAAATAGGACATTTTACTGGAAATGCTCAACAAATCACCCTTGGCGCTGCTTGTGCCGCGTGTCCGCGCAAATCACGTAGACCACACGACGGCGGCGCACGATCTTGCAGTTCTTGCAGATCTTCTTGACCGACGGTCTGACTTTCATAAGTCCTTCTCATGCGCTGCGCGCAACTTCCACGGGCATCGCGAAAGCGCGAAGCCCGTCCATACAGCGGCGCAAAGCGCCGTTCCCCGAGCCCGTTCGCGGCTCGCCTAATTTCCGCCACCCTGCTTGCCGTAGCCCATCAGGTTGGCCTTCTTCAGCAGGCCGGAGTAGCTGTGGGACATCATGTGCGCCTGCAGCTGCGACATGAAATCCATGACCACCACGACCACGATCAGCAGGGACGTACCACCGAAGTGGAACGGCACGTTCTGCTGCGAAACCAGGATCTCGGGCAACAGGCACACCGCCGTGACGTACAGAGCGCCCCAAAGCGTCAGGCGGGTGAGGACCCGGTCGATGTACTCGGCCGTCTGCTGGCCCGGTCGGATACCGGGGATGAACGCGCCGGATTTGCGCAGGTTCTCCGCCGTATCCCGGGAGTTGAAGACCAATGCCGTGTAGAAGAAGCAGAAGAAGATGATCAGGACGGCGTAGACCACCAGGTGCAGCGGCTGGCCGTACCCCAACGCCTGCGCGATGTCCTGCATGACGTTCGCGACTGGCCCCTGCGCATTCGCGCCGAAGAAGCTGGCCAGCGTCGCCGGGAACAGCAGCAGGCTGGACGCAAAAATCGGCGGAATCACGCCCGACATGTTGATCTTGAACGGCAGATGGCTGCTCTGGCCGGCGTACATCCGACGGCCCACCTGGCGCTTCGCGTAATTGACGGCGATACGCCGCTGGGCGCGCTCGACGAAGACGACGAAAGCGGTCGTGCCCACGACCAGGATGACCAGCAGGAGGGCGAACGGACCCTGCATTTCGCCGTTGCTCACCTGCTCGGCGGCCTGCCCGACCGCACCCGGAAGGCCTGCGACGATACCGGCCAGGATGATCATCGAGATACCGTTGCCCACGCCGCGCTCGGTGATCTGCTCACCCAGCCACATGAGGAACAACGTCCCGGTCGTCATGGTGACGGTCGCGGTGAACAGGAACGGCATCCCGTGGATCACCGTCATGTTGCCCTTGTCGAGGGCGCTGGCCGCCGCGAACGACTGGAACGCCGCCAGGATGACAGTACCGTAGCGGGTGTATTCGGTGATCTTGCGCCGTCCCGCCTCGCCTTCCTTCCGCAGCTCCATGAGCGACGGGACGACCATCGACATCATCTGGATGATGATGGAGGCCGAGATATAGGGCATGACGCCCATGGCGAAGATCGAGAGCCGCGAGAGCGCGCCGCCCGAGAACATGTTCACGATCCCCAGGATCGTGTTCGACTGGTCGCTGAAGAACCTTGCGACTTCGCTCGGATTGATGCCAGGGACCGGAATGAACGTTCCCGCGCGGTAAACGACCAGCGCGCCGAACAGGAATAGCAGGCGTGAGCGAATCTCCCCGAACCGGGAGGTCTCGCCTAAGGCAGCAGCAGGATTACTGAGAGCCGTATTGGCCACGTGCGTAGTTCCGTGCGTTTCCTATTTACTCGGCCTCGAACTTCCCGCCAGCAGCCTCAATGGCCGCGCGGGCTCCCTTGGTGACCCCTACGAGGCCGCCGGCCTTGATCGTGACCGCCTTGGAAACTTCACCCGACAGAACGATCTTGGCTCGCTCGGCCGTCGCCGGCACGACGCCGGCCTTCTTCAGCGCTTCGAGGTCGACCACGGCACCTTCCACTTTGGCCAGCTCGCTCAGGCGAACCTCGGCACGGGTGGGGGCGATCTTCGACCGGAAGCCGACCTTCGGCATGCGGCGCTGGATCGGCATCTGGCCGCCTTCGAAGCCGACCTTGTGGTAGCCGCCCTTGCGCGCCCGCTGACCCTTGACGCCACGGCCGCAGGTCTTGCCCTGACCGGCCGAAGCACCGCGACCCACGCGGAGGCGGGGACGCTTGGCGCCCGGAGCAGGCTTAAGTGTGTTCAGTCGCATTACTTTTCAACCTTCAGGAGGTGTACGGCGGTCTGAATCATCCCCCGGTTCTCCGGAGTGTCCTTCACCGTCACGGTCTGCCTGATCTTTCTCAGTCCCAGCCCACGGGCGGACTGCGCGATATTCGCGAGCTGCCCATGCAAGCTCTTGATCAGCGTGACTTTCATCTGCCCCTGGTTCGCCATGATCTCAACCCGTGATCTCTTCCAGCGTCTTGCCGCGCTTCGCCGCGATCTCATCCGGCGAGCGAACCTTTGACAGCGCATTGATCGTGGCGCGCACGACGTTGATCGGGTTGCGCGACCCGTAGCTCTTCGCCAGCACGTTGCGGATACCCGCGCATTCCAGAACCGCGCGCATGCCGCCACCGGCGATGACGCCAGTACCGTCCGATGCGGGCTGCATGTACACGCGCGTGGCACCGTGTGTGCCTTTGATCGCGTAATGCAGCGAATCGTTCCGAAGAGAGACACTGATCAGGTTCTTACGAGCCTGGGTCATCGCCTTCGAAATCGCGACGGGCACTTCGCGAGCCTTGCCGAAGCCGTAACCGACGCGCCCGGAACCGTCACCGACTACCGTCAGCGCCGTGAATCCGAACTGCCGGCCGCCCTTGACGACCTTCGCTGTGCGATTGACTGCAACGAGCTTCTCGGTGAACTCGTCACCGGATTGACCGTCGCGCCCGCCTCTTTCTGGTCTTGCCATATTGATATCCCGCCTTAGAACTCGAGGCCGGCTTCACGCGCGGCATCGGCGAGCGCCTTCACACGCCCGTGAAACTGGAATCCAGCTCGATCGAACGCAACTTTGCTCACGCCCGCAGCCTTGGTGCGCTCGGCAATCGCGCGGCCGACAGCCTTGGCTGCCTCCACGTTGCCGGTGCCCTTGAGCTCCTTGCTGATCGTCTCCTGCACGGTCGACGCAGCAGCGATGACCTTGCCACCGTCCGCAGCAATGACCTGCGCGTAAATATGGCGCGGGGTGCGGTGGATCGTGAGACGAGCCACAGCCAACTGGCGAATGTGCGCTCGCGTCTTGATCGCGCGCCGCAGACGGCGCTGCTTCTTCGAGATAGCGCTCATTTCTTCTTACCTTCCTTCAGCTCGATCTTCTCGCCGGCGTACTTCACACCCTTGCCCTTGTAGGGCTCCGGCGGACGCACGTCGCGAATCTCGGCTGCCACCTGCCCGACCTTCTGGCGATCGATGCCCTTGATCACGACTTCCGTCTGCGTCGGCGTCTCGATCGTGATGCCTTCGGGAATCGGGTAGCTCACCGGATGCGAGAAGCCCAACGTCAGGTTCAGCGTCTTGCCCTGAACGCCCGCACGGAAGCCGACGCCCACGAGCTCGAGCTTCTTCTCGTAACCCTTGGTCACGCCGAGAACCATGTTGGCGAGATGCGCACGAGTGGAGCCGGCCTGCATGCGTGCCAGGCCCGGGTTGTCGTACTTGATCTCGAGCTTGTCTTCGGCCGTGACGACGGAGACGCCGGCATTGAGCGGCAGCGTCAATGAGCCCTTCGCGCCCTTGATCGTCACCGATCCGGGCGCAACGGTCGCCGTCACCCCCTTGGGGAGATCGACCGGTGCTTTTGCAACTCTCGACATAGTGTCTTTTCCAACTAGTTCGGGCTTAGGCCACGATGCACAGGACTTCGCCGCCCTGCCCGATGGAGCGCGCCTGCTTGTCCGTCATCACTCCCTTGGGAGTCGAGACGATCACGGTGCCCATGCCACCGAGAACCTTCGGCAGATCGTCCTTGCCGCGATAGATGCGCAGGCCGGGACGGCTCACACGCTCGAGGCGGTCGATGACGGGGCGGCCGTCGTAATACTTCAAGCCCACGGTCAGCGTCGGCTTGCTGCCCTCGCCGTCGCTGCGGAAGTCGGCGATGTAGCCCTCGTCCTTCAACACCTTCAGCACCGCCAGCTTCAAACGCGAAGAGGCGATCTGTACCTCGCTCTTGCCGGCGGTCTGGCCGTTTCGGATGCGAGTCAGGAGGTCGGCAATGGGATCGGTCATGCTCATACGGCGTTCCTCACCAGCTCGCCTTCGCGAGGCCCGGAATTTCGCCACGGTTGGCGACTTCGCGGATCTTCACTCGCGCGAGGCCGAACTTTCGATACACACCGCGGGAACGACCGGTGATCGCGCACCGATTCCTGTGCCGCGACTGGCTTGCATCCCGGGGCTGTGCCTGCAGCTTCGCCTGTGCGGCCGCGCGGTCGTCCGGAGAGGTCTTCGGACTGCGGATCAGCTCTTTCAGCTGTGCGCGCCTGGCCGCGTACTGCTTCACGATCTTGGCACGCCGCTTCTCGCGCTCAACCATGCTCGTCTTCGCCATAAGTTTCCTGTTACTTCCGGAACGGGAAGTTGAAAGCATCGAGCAGTGCTCGACCCTGTTGGTTGTCCTTCGCCGTCGTCGTGATCGTGATGTCCATGCCCCGGATCTGATCGATCTGGTCGTATTGGATTTCCGGGAAAATGATCTGCTCCTTCACGCCCAGGCTGTAGTTGCCCTGGCCGTCGAAGGCACGCGCCGACACACCGCGAAAGTCGCGAATGCGGGGCATCGCGATGCTGATCAGACGATCGAGAAACTCGTACATGCGCGGTCCGCGCAGCGTCACCTTCGCACCGACGGCCAGGCCCTCACGCAGCTTGAACGTCGCGATGGCCTTGCGAGCCTTGGTGATCAGCGGCTTCTGACCGGTGATCTTGGTGAGATCCGCCACTGCGGCATCCATCACCTTGCGATCCGCAACGGCTTCACCAACACCCATGTTGATGGTGATCTTGGTGATCTTCGGAACCTGCATCACGTTATCGACCTTCAGCTCCTGTTTGAGCTTCGGGACGACCGTGTCGCGATAAAACTGTTGCAACCTGACCATAGGTTTGAATCTCGAGCGCCCGACGCTCAAGCGTCCAGCATCTCTCCGTTCGATTTGAAGAACCGTACCTTCTTGCCGTCCGTCAGCGTCTTGATTCCGATCCGGTCCGCCTTCTTGGCGCCCGGATTCCAGATCGCGACCTTCGACACCGGCAGCGGCATTTCCTTCTCTACGATGCCGCCCTGCTTGCCCGCCTGGGGATTCGGCTTCGTGTGCCGCTTCACCCGGTTGACACCCTCGACCAGGACGGTGTCGTCGGCGAGGACTTCGACGATCGCGCCACGACGGCCCTTGTCACGGCCCGACAGCACGACCACTTGATCGCCCTTGCGAATCTTCTTCATTTCAAAGCACCTCGGGCGCGAGCGAGATGATTTTCATGAACGCCTGTGTGCGCAGCTCGCGCGTCACGGGCCCGAAGATGCGGGTGCCGATCGGCTCGAGCTTGGTGGTGAGCAGCACCGCGGCGTTGCCGTCGAAGCGGATCAGCGAGCCGTCGGGACGACGCACACCGTGCTTCGTCCGTACGACCACCGCGTCGTACACCTCGCCCTTCTTCACCTTGCCGCGGGGAATGGCGTCCTTGACGCTCACTTTGATGACATCACCCACGGTCGCGTAGCGGCGCTTGGAGCCACCGAGCACCTTGATGCACATCAGGGTGCGTGCACCGCTGTTGTCAGCGGCGTTCAGCATTGTTTGCAGCTGGATCATGCTGTGTCTGCCTTCCGGTTAGCGACCTGTGGCCTTTTCGAGGACCGCGGTCACGCGCCAGGACTTCCGGCGCGACATCGGACGGCACGGCACGATCGTTACGAGGTCACCCTCTTTCGATTCGCCGTTCTCGTCGTGCGCCAGCAGCTTCGTCGTGCGGCGGATGAACTTGCCGTACATGTCGTGCTTGACCAGGCGCTCGATTTCCACAGCGACCGTCTTCTGCATCTTACTGCTCACGACCCGACCCGTGAGGGTCCGCTGGCCTTTGGCTTCAACGGTCGAAGCTTCAGTCGTCTTCGTATCTTCACTCATGATTTCTTACCGCCCGCGGTGGCAGCCGACTTCTTCAGCGCCTCACGCTCGATGGTCTTCAGTCGCGCGATGTTGCGACGCGCATGGCCGAACTGGTCGGGCTTCGGGCTCTGTCCCGTGGCGCGCTGCATACGCAGAGCGAATTGCTCCTTGCGCAGCTTCACCAACTCCTCGTTGCGCTGCTCAGCCGATTGGCCACGCAGCGTCTCGCGGTACTTCTTTACTTCGCCGAGTTTCATCAGCGCACCTGCCGTTTCACGAAGGTCGTGGAGACGGAAAGCTTGGAGCCGGCGAGCCGGAAAGCCTCGCGGGCCGTGGTCTCATCCACGCCTTCCATTTCGAACAGCACCTTGCCCGGGAGAACCTTAGCGATGTAGTACTCGACGTTGCCCTTGCCCGCGCCCATGCGCACTTCGAGGGGCTTCTTCGAGATCGGCACGTCGGGAAACACGCGGATCCAGATCTGTCCGCCGCGCTTCACGTAACGCGCCATTGCACGGCGCGCGGCCTCGATCTCTCGCGCCGTCATGCGGGCACGGCTCGTGGCCTTCAGGCCGAAATCGCCGAAAGACACGGAGCTGCCGCGCTGCGCCAGGCCGCCATTGCGGCCCTTGAACATCTTTCTGTATTTGGTGCGCTTGGGTTGCAACATGATGGCTTAGGCCTGAGCGGGTGCCTGTTCCGGAGCGGGTGCGGCGGGCGGGGCCTGTTGAGCCTCAGCGCCTTCGACGGGGGCCTGTTCGGCCACCTTGTCGAACACCTCGCCCTTGAAGATCCAGACCTTGACGCCGATGACGCCGTAGGTCGTGTGGGCCTCCGACAGGCCGTAATCGATGTCCGCGCGGAAGGTGTGCAAAGGAATGCGTCCTTCGCGATACCACTCCGTACGAGCAATCTCGGCGCCGTTCAAACGACCCGAGACGCGAACCTTCACACCGAGAGCGCCGCTACGCATCGTGCTCATCACCGCGCGCTTCATGGCGCGGCGGAACATCACGCGCTTCTCGATCTGCTGAGCAATGCTGTCAGCGACGAGCTGCGAGTCGAGCTCCGGCTTACGGATCTCGGCAATGTTCAGGCGAACGTCGTTGATGGCCATGCCGAGCAGCTTCGCCGTCTCCTGGCGCAGCTTCTCGATGTCCTCGCCCTTCTTGCCGATCACGATGCCCGGACGCGCCGTCTGGATCGTGATGTTGACCTTCTTGGCGGCCCGCTCGATCTGGATACGGCTGACGGACGCCTCGGCCAACTTCGCGCGCAGGAACCGGCGCACACGCCAGTCGGTGTGTACGTGAATCGGGAACTGCTTCTTTCCCGCATACCAGCGCGACGTCCAATCACGGGTAATCCCAAGACGTATGCCGATCGGATTGACCTTCTGACCCATGCGCTAATCCTTCTTGCCGTCGCTCACTGCGACGGTGATGTGGCTGTTGCGCTTGACGATGCGAGCACCGCGCCCCTTGGCGCGAGCCGCAAAACGCTTCAACACCGGCGCCTCATCCACGTGAATGAGCGCCACCTTCAATTCGTCGATATCCGCGCCGTGATTGTGCTCGGCGTTGGCAACAGCCGACTCGAGCACCTTACGAACGAGTTCCGCGCCCTTCTTGGGCATGAACTTCAGCGTCGCGATCGCGTTGCCGACCGGCTGGCCACGCACCACGTCAGCGACCAAACGGCACTTCTGCGGAGAAATGCGCGCGTACTTGAGTTTGGAAACGACCTGCATGGGGGTTCCTTCAGCTCGACGCTTCGACCTTGCGGTCGCCGGAGTGGCTCTTGAACGTGCGGGTTGGAGCGAACTCGCCGAGCTTGTGCCCGACCATGTTTTCGCTGATCAGCACCGGAATGTGCTGGCGACCGTTGTGGATCGCGAGGGTGAGGCCGACCATTTCGGGAATGACCATCGAGCGACGCGACCAGGTCTTGATCGGCTTGCGATCGTTCTTCGCGGACGCCGTCTGCACCTTCTTCGCGAGGTGCAGGTCGACGAACGGGCCTTTCTTCAGGGAACGTGGCATGTCAGTGAGGCTCCGTTACCGAATCTTGTTCTTGCGGCGCTGGACAATCATGCTGTCCGTGCGCTTGTTGTGGCGGGTCTTCAGGCCCTTGGCGTTCTGGCCCCACGGCGACACCGGGTGCGGATTGCCTTGGCCGGACTTACCTTCACCACCACCGTGTGGGTGATCGACGGGGTTCATCGCCAGACCGCGAACGGTCGGACGAACACCGCGCCAACGAATCGCACCCGCTTTACCGTAGCTGCGGAGGTTGTGCTCATCGTTGCCGACTTCGCCGATCGTGGCGCGGCAATCGATGTGAACCTTGCGAGTCTCGCCCGACTTCAAGCGCAGGTACGCGTAGATACCTTCGCGAGCCGTGAACGAAACCGAGCTACCGGCGCTGCGTGCCAGCTGGCCGCCCTTACCGGCCTTCATCTCGACGTTGTGTATGATCGAGCCGACCGGGATGTGGCGCAACGCCATGGCGTTTCCCGCCTTGATCGGGGCATCCGCACCCGAGCGAATCTCCTCGCCCGGCTTCACGCCCTTCGGCGCAAGGATGTACCGACGCTCGCCGTCCTTGTACTTGATCAGCGCGATGTGACCCGTGCGGTTCGGGTCGTACTCGAGGCGCTCGACAACGCCGGCAACGCCGTCCTTGTCGCGCTTGAAGTCGATGATTCGGTACTTCTGCCGCGAGCCACCACCGACATGGCGCGTAGTGATGCGACCGGAGTGGTTGCGCGCGCCCGTCTTGTTCTGGTGCTCAGTGAGCGGAACGTACGGGCCGCCCTTGTGCAGGTGCGAACGATCGATCTTCACGACCGACCGCGTACCCGGCGATGTTGGCTTGTATTTGATCAAGGCCATGGCTTAAATCCTTCGGCTTGAGGGTCAGGCTTTCGCCCGCGCCTCGTAGTCGATCGTCTGGCCCTGAGCGAGGCTCACGTAGGCCTTCTTCCAGTCTTGCGTGCGGCCGACCGTCTTCCCGAAGCGGCGGGTCTTGCCCGGCTCGTTGACGACCTGCACACCGCTCACCTTGACGTCGAACATCAGCTCGACCGCCTGCTTGATGTCGGTCTTCGTGGCGTCACGGCGGACACGGAAGGTGTACTGGTTGTGGTTCTGCATCGCCAGCGACGTCTTTTCGGTGACGTGCGGGGCGAGGAGAACATTCATCAGTTGCTCGCGCTTCACTGCAGGCGCTCCTCGATCAGCTTCACGGCGCCCACGGTCATCAACACCTTGTCATAGCTCGCGAGCGACACCGGGTTGAGCCCCGACACTTCGAGCACTTCGACGTAGGGCAGGTTGCGCGCCGCGAGATACAGCTTCTCGTCCGTCGCCTCGACGACGATCAGTACGTTGCTCTCGAGCGACCACGACTTCAGTTGGTTCACCAACAGCTTCGTCTTCGGCGCTTCGAGCGCAATGCTGTCGGTGACGACCAGGCGATCGGTCCGTGCGAGCTCCGAGAGCATCGCGCGGATCGCGCCCCGGTACATCTTCTTGTTGACCTTCTGCTCGAAGCTGCGGGGCTTCGCCGCGAAGGTCTTGCCACCGCCGACCCAGATCGGGCTGCGGTTGGAGCCGGCGCGCGCCTGGCCGGTGCCCTTCTGGCTCCAGGGCTTGCGACCGCCGCCCCTGACTTCGGCACGGCTCTTCTGCGCCTTCGTGCCGGAGCGGGCCGCGTTGCGATACGCGGTGATGACCTGGTGTACGAGAGTCTCGTTGAACTGCAGGCCGAAGGTGGCTTCAGACACCTCGAGCTCCGAGCCGCTGACCAGTTTGAGTTTCGTGGTCATGGATGATTACTTCTTTCCAGCCTTGGCAGGATCCTTCGAAGGCGCGTTGCCGACCTTCGCAGGAGCAATCGTCTTCCGGTTCGCCAGGCGCGCTTTCTTCAGCGAAGGCCGCACGATGACCTGACCGCCCTCGGCTCCAGGAACAGCACCGCGAACCAACAGAAGATTGCGCTCGAGGTCGACCTCGACGACGCGCAGGTTCTCAGTTGTCCGGCGCACGACACCCATGTGGCCCGACATGCGACGACCCTTGAAAACGCGGCCCGGCGTCTGGCGCATGCCGATCGATCCGGGGGAGCGGTGCGACACGGACACGCCGTGCGTCGCAGGCAACCCGCCGAAGTTGTGGCGCTTCATCGTGCCCGCGAAGCCCTTGCCGATCGTGGTGCCGGTGACATCGACGTGCTGACCGGCCTTGAACAGGTCCGCCTTCAGCTCACCGCCCGGGGCGAACTCGGTCTTGTCGGCGTCGGCGAGCCGGAACTCGACCAGCGCCTTGCCCGGCGCGACGTTGGCCTTGGCGTAGTGGCCCGTCACTGCCTTCGAATACAGCTGGGGACGACGGGTGCCGTAGGTCACCTGCACAGCGCGGTAGCCGTCCTTGTCCTTCGCCTTCACCTGCGTAACGCGGTTAGGAAGGACCTCGATCACGGTGACCGGCACAGTTTCGCCGGCATCCGTGAATACGCGCGTCATGCCAGCTTTCCGGCCGACGAGTCCGATTGCCATAAACCCTTCTCCTAGCGACCTGCGCGCGAAAGGGGTGCTTTCGCTTTGCCGGTCTCCACACGGACGCGCTTCGATTGGCGCGTCCGACCAAAAATCGGTAAGCCCCTATCGGGCAAGCTATTGAGACAACAGGAGACTTCGCGGACGACGCGAACGCATCACCGCGGAGGGTCTCGAGTGGTCTTGGTGCGCCTGGAAGGCCGCCCCAACCTCGCCCGATGCCGCCTTTTCGGCGGCAACCCCCTCAAAAACAGCCAAATAAGGCGTCCTGGGGGGTCAAAAGGGCGCGCAGTATAGGTAGAGGCCTCACCCCGCGCAAGGGGTTTCGCGTGCGAAATCAGGGCTTGTGCGCGCCAGCATGGGGCCCTCGCGGGCCGACTGCGCCCCGCGCCGCGGTGGTCCTTGCGGCGCTGGGTGCCCCGGGCCCGCCGCTCCTGGTACGGCGGCCTCGCTCACGCCCCCGTGGGCTTGATGTTCGCGTTTAGCCTGAACAGGTTGTTCGGGTCGTACTTCGCCTTCAGTTGCTGCAGCCGCGCGTAGTTGGTCCCGTACGTGCCCCGCACACGCTTGTCGTCGGCGCCCGGCTCCGTATTGACGTAGAAGCCTTGCGTGAACTTCTCGGTTGCGGCCCAGGCGGTGCGCACCACCTGGATGTTCGCCTGGTCCTGCGACCGATCCATCCACTCTGAATCGATCATGAAGTCATACGCGGCCTGCCTGTTCCAATAGGCCGTTGCGTCCGGCTTCACCCGACTCACCGCGCCGCCGACCTGATCCACCAGGCACACCATCATCTGCGAGCTGGGCGCTGCCTCGAAGGAGCGAGTCAGCTCGTCGAAGAACTGTGTGCTCACGCCCGGGAGGAAGCCCGTCTTGATATACGACGGCGTACCGCCTCCCCCGCCCGGGACCGCAATGGGGGCCGTTCCCGCAGCACCCTGGGCCTCGAGATACGTCTTCGCCCGGATTCGGTCATCCAGCGGGGTGCCGAGCTTTTTCAACGGTGCGAGCAGCCGATCACGATCCCCTGGGTTGCCCAGATACGTGATTCCGAAAACCGCCATCCGACCGCTGGGCTGCGGCCCAGGAGAGGGCGGGAGGTTCAGCAGTTGGAGTCCCACGGTTAAGTCGTCGGAGGCCTTCTCGCCCATCTGGGCCGTGAGGTCCATCAAGTCCTTGGCCTTGCTGAACGGGTACGCGCAGTCGCCGTCGAGAATCTTGTCCTTCAGCGGATAGAGGCGGTACTCAAAGGCCGTGACAACGCCGAAGTTGCCGCCACCGCCACGCACTGCCCAAAACAGATCCGCATTCTCACTGTCGCTCGCGTGGAGGATCTTCCCATCTGCGGTCACGACCTCGACGGATATCAAATTGTCGCAGGCGAGTCCGTGACGGCGCATCAAGCGGCCCATTCCGCCACCCAGCGTTAGTCCTCCGATACCGGTATCCGTTGCAGTACCCAGCGTCGTGGCTAGCCCGACATCCTGCATCTGGCGATCGAGTTCACCCAGCAAGGTGCCGCCGCGAGCCCAGCCCACTTTGCGCTGCGCGTCGACTTTGATGTCCTTCATCCGCGTCAGGTCGATCACCAACCCGCCTTCGCAGCAGGACTGACCCGACAGGCTGTGTCCGCCACCGCGTACCGCGGTGAGCAGGCCGTGGGCTTGCGCGAATTTGACCGCCTGCGAAACGTCCTCCGGACCCGCGCACTGCGCGATCAGCGCCGGGTGTCGATCAAACATCGGGTTCCAAAGCTTGCGCGCGGTGTCGTAACCGGCGTCCTGAGCCAACAACAACTTCCCTTTGAGGCTCCCACCCAGGTCCTTCACATCGGCCGCGGTGAGAGTGACTTGCTTGCCGGCACCTGTCAGGGCCGTCAGGTTCGCAGAGCCGGCTCCCGGCGAGCCTGCGTCAGCCCACAGCCTGGCAGCGGGAAATGCGGCCGCTGCCGCGCCGAGGGATCGGACGAAACGTCGTCGACTGGTGAACATGTGAGCCTCACAGATTGGCGAGCCAGGTCGTAAACGAAGTTGCAGTCGCGCTGGAATAGAACGACGTGAACGAGACTGCCTGCATCAGAAGTATCGGGGCGGCCCCCCAGGTCGTCGCGCGCTGCAGCCGTCCGGTGGCGAACAGATCATGAACCGCCAGCGCCACGATGAAAACATCAACCAACCCGACGGTGATGACCGGCACATAGGGGGCCAAGGGATGCAGCGCGACGGACGCCACCCCGGCCAGTCGACCGGTCGCGGCCTGCAACAGGATCATCGTTGCAAGCAGCATCAGACGCTTGTGGTCTTCCGGCAATCGCCATCGTCGAATAGAACGTCGTCCGCCGCCGAGTCGGCACAGCGATACCGATCTTGGCGACGGGTCGGCGCCAGCATTCCTCGCGCCAACGTTCGCGTCCAATGTGCTGCTCATTCGGACATCCCAGCTGCTAATGCAGATCCGAGTCGGCGCGGACCGCTCCGCACGCCCGGCACTTTCGTCTTATTCGTTGTAATGCATTGTAACCGCGAGCGCGGCGGCAGCAAGCTTCATGAAAGCAGGGCGGCGGACGGGACCTCAGCCGCCGTCCCACAGGCCGGCGGCACGCGTGTACTACCCGCTCGAATTCGTCACAGATTTCCGATCCAAGTCGTAAACGCCGTCGCGCTGTCGCTGTCGTAGAACGAGGTAAACGAGAGACCCTGCATCAGCAGTATCGGAATCGCGCCCCAAACCGTCGCCGGATGCAGCCGACCTCGGGTGCGCAGATCATGGATCGCGAGGACGAGGATGAAAACATCATTCAACGCTGTGTCGATGAGCGGCGCGCGCGACCACAACGAGGGGATCGCACGCACACACATCGCCGCGATACGGCTGGTGGCTGCCCCAAGCAGGACGACCGTGCCCAGGAGAATGAACCGCTTGTGAAACTCCGGTCGGCTGCGAAAACCCACCGCCGCGCCGATCAGGCCGCCATAGATCGCCATCATGAACAGCGCGCCGATCAACAACAAGTTCTCATCGACATCCTCGATCGGCATGAATCCAGCCGCCACGTCACGGCGCGCCTGAAGAATCTGCACGGTCGCGCCGAGCACAACCATCAATGCGGCGAGCGCCACGCCGGCGATGCCGACTCTGCGATGCCACTGAATCTTGCCGATCCAGACCAGAGTCGTTTGCAGCAACAGCACCAGTACCCAGCTTGTGAAGACCAGCCCGTGAATCCAGACGATCGCGGACGGGAGATGGACGGCCCGGGCGGTCAATGCGCGGAAATAGAACGATGGCCCGAACCCGATCAGAACGATGACCGCCATCGCGATCGCCATCGTCGGATAAAACACTCGCTTGCGCTCGCGCGGTTGGGCAGCCACGCGCTCCGAGCTGGGCAGGCTCAGATCCGCAGTGCTGCTCATTCGGACTTCCCCCGTCGCGTGATGCAGGCTCGTCTTCGTTCTTGTCTCTTGTAACGCATTGTAACCTCAGGCTCGACGGCAGCCAGCTCCCGGTCAGGAAAGACGACCGGCGCTCCGGCGGAACCCGACCTCGCGGGATGCCGTTTGAGTCGTGTCGCCAGCGCGCTCATGGCGAGCGCGCTGCCAGTACGGGAGGTACGACAATGCCGAGATCATACGTGGAGCTGCGCGCTTCCAAACGGGACCCGATACCGGGAGCGCAGGTCATAGGGCCGGTGGCGCCCGACACCCGTATCGAAGTCACTGTCTATGTTCGACCGAGAACACCAGCGCGTCCCTCTCGCCAAGGCGCACCACTCGACCGTTCCACCTTTGCGTCGAGGCACGGCGCGCATCCTGATGACCTCGCGAAGGTGGTCGCCTACGCCAAGGACCACGGGCTCGATGTCGTGAATACAGATGCCGCCCGCCGAGTCGTGCGATTGAGTGGAACGGCCGCAAGCCTGAGCAAGGCATTTCAAACCAAGCTGCAACGATGTCGCACGGGGCAGGTGGAATATCGCGGCCGCACGGGACCGCTCCGGGTTGGCGACGATGTCGTCGATGTGATCTCAGGCGTCTTCGGACTCGATGACCGCCCGCAGGCGCAGCCAAGATTCCGCAGGGCGTCCACCCAAGCCACGAGCTTCACGCCGCTGCAGCTCGGCGAGCTCTATGACTTCCCCGCGGGAGACGGCTCGCTGCAAACGATCGGCCTCATCGAACTCGGGGGTGGCTATTCCACCGACGATCTCGCCCAGTATTTTCAGAGCCTCAGCCTGACGGCGCCGAGTGTCGTGTCGGTCTCAGTCGACGGCGCTGACAATCAACCCACCGGCGATCCCAACAGCGCCGATGGCGAGGTCACGCTGGACATCGAAATTGCCGGTGCCCTGGCACCCGGCGCCACACTTGCCGTCTACTTCGCACCTAACACGGACCAGGGTTTCATCGACGCCATCTCCACCGCGATCCACGATCAGCAGAACCACCCGTCGGTGATCTCGATCAGCTGGGGTGGCCCCGAATCCTCCTGGACACAACAGTCCCTCGACACGATGGATCAGGTCTTCCAGGACGCGGGGGCGCTGGGCATCACCGTCTGCGTTGCCTCCGGGGATAGCGGCTCGAGTGACGGCGTCGACGATGGCCAGGCGCATGTCGACTTTCCTGCGGCCAGCCCCAACGTGCTCGCATGCGGCGGCACTCACCTGGTCTCAGCGGCAGACACCACCATCCAGACGGAAACGGTCTGGAACGATGGGGCTCAAGGAGGAGCCAGCGGCGGCGGAATCAGCGCGCTCTTTCCGCCACCGACCTATCAAAGCGGTGTCGGACTGCCGGGCTCCGCGAACCAGGGTGCCAAAGCGGGTCGAGGTGTTCCGGACGTCGCCGGGGATGCGGACCCTCAGACCGGCTACCAGATACTCGTGGGCGGCAGCAGTGTCGTGTTCGGCGGGACCAGCGCCGTGGCGCCCTTATGGGCGGCATTGATCGCCCGTCTGAACCAACAGCGCTCCACGCCCGTCGGCTTTCTGAATCCGCTGCTGTACGAAAACCCCGCAGCCTGTCGGGATATCACGTCGGGCGACAATGGAGCTTATCGGGCCGGGTCGGGCTGGGACGCCTGTACCGGACTCGGATCGCCGAACGGGCCGGCGATCCTGAGCATCGTGGGTAACACCGCCTAGGCAAGTGTGCCCGGGCCGCGCGGGGCCTTCACGGCTCGAATTCGCGGTATTCCTTGGGCGTCATCGCCGTCATCTGCTGCGTAGGCAGATGACTCGTGACGTGCGGCAGAACCCGTTGGTACTGCAGGTCGAGCCGGGGCGAATTCAGGATGACGTAAACGTCATTGTTATCGTCGCCGGTCATATGCCGCGCATATGCATAGTCGTACACGGGGTTCGTGGCGTAGAGCACCATGCCGACGCCGCGTGTCTCATTGAACACGAAGGTAACGGTCGACGGACACGACGGGTGCAACAATCGCGCAGACGGCGAAAGCCCGCACCATCGATAGAGCACATAGTCCACCGGGGCTTGCGGCTCGACCGGCCAGAGCTCATCCCCGTTCGGATCGATGAGAATCCGTCCATGACGCTGGAAGTTCGGCGGCTCACCATGTTCGTTGATGAGTTGCTGAAGGATGCGTCGCTCGTTGGTCACATATCCGGCGGGGCGCGTCGCCTGCGCGTTGAGGTCATCACTCTGGAACATCACCCGTGCGCCGCAAAGCGCCAGGGCATCCTTGATGTGCTTCGGCAGGTAGGTCTTCGAGCTGGCGCAGAACAGGTAGCTGACAGTGTAGAGGTCGATTCCTTTCCCGGCCCACGGATGCGGCTCGGAATCGAAATAGTATTCGGCCAGGGCAAAGGAGCCGGCACCATCGATCTGCTCCGTCTGGAGCGCGAAAGCATTCGGTGTCAGACACGGGCCGGGGCCGCCGCAAATGCGCCCGTCGAAGCTCAGGGAAACGACCTTCCCGTGCGAAGCCAGTGCGGTGTTGGCCGCGAGGAGGTGGAAACCCTTGAAGGCGTGAAAGGGTGTTTTCCAAGGATGACCGTTGAACCCGGTCGGAGCCCGGTAGTCCTTGGCCTGCGAGTCGCTCGCCTGCGCCGCGGTACTCGTCAACAACGCCAGGGTCGCGGCTGCGAGTACACAGCTCAGCCCGAACACGCCTCGCACCGCCCTGTGGAATCGCCCGAGTCGACCCGTCTCGTTCGCCATCGGAGCCTCCTGCCCGAAAATCGGGTGCACCGATGTCCCGGAGTGTACCGGTGCGGGGGTCGGGCGAGCGAACGGGAGGCGCGCTGCGTTGCACAACGCAGCGCGCAAAAGCGAACGAACGGTTAGTTCAGCTTGATCTGCACGTCGACGCCGGCCGGGAGCTCCAGCTTCATGAGGGCGTCAACGGTCTTGTCCGTCGGGTTGAGGATGTCCATCAGCCGCTTGTGCGTGCGCAGCTCGAACTGGTCACGCGAGTCCTTGTCGCCGTGCGGCGAGACGAGGACCGTGAAGCGCTCCATCTTGGTCGGTAACGGAACCGGGCCCTTAACGGTGGCGCCAGTGCGCTTGGCCGTCTCGACGATCTCCCGCGCGGAGCTGTCGATGAGGCGATGGTCGAACGCCTTGAGGCGGATGCGGATGTTCTGATTAGCCATATTTCTCTCCAGAGCCCGAGCACACTGACCGGTACTCGTAGGGGCCGGGGAGCTTACGCTCCTCGGCCGACGGGCGCAAAGCCGCCTGCGGCGCTTTGCGCAGAATCTGCGTATCTGCTTCGATCGACGGCCGGCAAAAAGCGTGGTTTTTGCCGGCGTGCCAACCTGAGCCTGTTACTTGATGATCTTGGCGACGACGCCGGCGCCGACGGTCTTACCACCCTCACGGATGGCGAACCGCAGACCGTCTTCCATCGCAATCGGGCTGATCAGCTGCACGTTAATCTTGATGTTGTCCCCCGGCATGATCATCTCC
>DASYDM010000016.1:0-6954 GCA_036499585.1 Steroidobacteraceae bacterium | reverse complement strand
GCTCGATGGCACCTCCCCTACGCTGTCCCGTCCCGCTGCAAGGTTCTTCCAGTACTGCCTCAGATCCCCCGCTCCCGGATACCGTCCCGACATCCCGATGATCGCTATCGCCTCCGGAACCTCCCCAACCGCCCGCGCAACTGCACGCGCAACGGCCAACTCGTGAGCCGGCAGCGGTGCGGATGCTGTCCCGGCAATCCCCTGTTCGCCGGACGGCGGCTCTGGCGTGGGATAGGCATCTACATAATGAAGACCGACATTCTTGGCGTACGCGTCCACGAGGTGCCGTGCCAACTTGTCGAGCGTCACGTATCGAAAGAACACCGCAGGCGTGAGGCGAATTCCGTAGAGCCGGGAAATGCGCTGGGCAAACTGCCCGTACCCGATGGAGTCGAAGCCGAAATCGACCAGCGTCGAGTGCGACTCGACGCGATCGACCGATAGTTTCAGCAGCTCGCACACGATGCCGCGCAAGTCCGTAGCGACACGTTGCTGCATCGACGTACCGACATCATCGGCGGGTGTGGCGCGCACCGGATCTGCATTTCCTACCGAGCCCCGCACCAGGGGCTCATCGGGTGTGTCGATCCAATGGCGCAGCCGCGCAAAGGGATAGGTTGGAAGCGAGATCCTGCGATGGGGCCTGCGTCCTCGACGCAGCGTCGCCCAATCCACCGCGTGACCGCGAACCCACCAGACGGCCACCTTGTCCCAGCGCCCCTTCGCGACCCACTTTCGAATGAGTTCCTCGACGTCGCCGTCTGCCTCCATCAGTTGGTCAGCCGCGTCCTCGCCGGCTCCCTGAAAGTAGCTGTCGTCCGGTCCACCGCGCAGCCGGACGAACGTGTTCAGCTGAGTGACCAGCTGCTGCGTATCCATTGCAAGGAAGGCAACCCGCGCCTTCAGTGCACGACGGCCCATCTGAAGCGTTTGAGCGATGTCCGGCAGTGAGCCGACGGTACATTCAGGAGCAGCCGGGGAGTCCTGGCGCAGAGATCGGAGCAGCTTTGAGGCGTATTCCAACAGGCGATCGGCGCTGAGGGCTGACAGTGGAATGACATGCGGGTGTTGACGAACATCGGCGTCCTCCGTGCCGGCCGTGAACTCCTCCAAAATGAGGTGTGCGTTTGAGCCACCAGCGCCGAAAGAGCTCACCGCGGCGCGACGTGGAATGTCACTGCGCTCGCTCTCTCCGTTCCCGGAATTCACCCTCCATGGCGCCGACTCCCGTTGCACGAAGAAGGGTGAGTGAGTCCAGGGTATGAGTGGGTTCGGAACCTCGGCGTGAAGTGATGGCACCAAGGTACGATGGTGCAATTGCAGCGCTGCCTTGATCAGACCGCAAATGCCCGCCGCCGACTCGGTATGGCCGATATTCGTCTTGACGGATCCCAAGGCACAGAATCCGACGTCATCCGTGGACAGGCGAAAAGCGCGCGCCAGGCCTTCCAGCTCCACCGGATCACCCAACGCCGTGCCCGTCCCGTGAGCTTCGACGTACCCCAGCGTGCGGGGCTCGACGCCAGCAGTCGTAAACGCTTCGTTAACGACTGACGCCTGAGCGATCGGGCTCGGAACGGTCACGCCGCTGGTTCTGCCGCCGTGATTGTTGCTCGACCCCCTGATGACGGCATAAATGTGGTCGCCGCTCTCGAGAGCCTTGCTCAGGGGTTTCAGAACGACAGTGCCTACCGCCTCTCCCGACACATAGCCGTCACCGCCGGAGGCGAAAGCCTTGCACCGCCCATCAGCGGAGTACATATCCAACATCCCGCACGCCAGATACTTGTACGGATGGAGCGAGAGGTTGACGCCACCTGCAATCGCTACTTCGCACTCACCCGTTCGCAGGCTCTGCACAGCAAGGTGCACCGCGACGAGAGAAGACGAGCACGCCGTATCGATCGCAAGGCTTGGGCCGTGGAAATCGCAGAAGTACGACACCCGGTTGGCAATGAGTGCATTGCTCAGACTCAGAGCGGTTCCCGACCCACGATCGACACCCTCGCCGGCCACCCAGGCGTAGTCCTTGTGCATGACTCCGACAAACACGCCGACAGGACGCCGCTGAAAGGGCCCGCGAGGTTGCGCCAGTGTCTCCGGCAGGTAACCGGCATCCTCGATAGCGCCCCAGGAGGCTTCAAGAAACAGACGTTCCTGAGGATCCATCGCCTGGGCTTCGCGCGGCGAGACTCTGAAGAACTCCGCGTCGAAGCAGTCAGCCCCGTCGAGAAATCCGCCCCATCGCGACAGCGACCGCCCCGAAGGGGTCTGCCGGTCGTCGAAGCGACGCCAATCCCAGCGTGTCGGCGGAATCTCGGTGATGCAGTCCTTGCCCGCCTTCAACTGCGCCCAGAACTCCGCCACATCCGCAGCGCCAGGGAATCGGCCCGCCATCCCGATGATTGCAATATCACTGTCGCGAACCGTCGAAGCAGTCGACGCAGGAGGCAACGGGAGCGGGCCTGTCGGCTCATTCGACTTGACCAACGGGGGGGACGTCACCGCGGTGCTCACGACCGCAGCGCTCTGTCCGGCCTGGTCGGCGAGATGCGCCGCCAGAGAGCTTATGGTCGTGAACTCAAACGGCAACGTCGGCGACAACGAGATGCCGAGCTCCTCCGCGAGGGTATCGACAATCCCCAGCAGGGAGACTGAATTCAATCCCAACTGGTAAAATCCGGACTCGGAATCGATCTCGTGCCCAGGACGCCCCAACCGAAACGACACGGCAC
Source organism: Steroidobacteraceae bacterium (assembly GCA_036499585.1). Taxonomy (GTDB): domain Bacteria; phylum Pseudomonadota; class Gammaproteobacteria; order Steroidobacterales; family Steroidobacteraceae; genus 13-2-20CM-66-19. The sequence continues at coordinate 4,219 of DASYDM010000016.1, read as the reverse complement.
CCCGCAAAAGTGCTTCGTACTGGCGCCGCTCCACCCCACAGGCACCCAGGCGCGCCTCCACCGCAGGCCCTCCGCCGATAGCCTGAAGCAACTGCTCCACTGCGACATGCCTACAGGCCAAGTCCGCCAGCCGGGCCACATTCCCACCGCTCGAGTCGAAGAACTCCACCGTGCAATGGCTGAGCTCGACCGCAGTCCGCACTGAATCCAGGCGGATGCGGGCAACACACGCCTCAGTCAGCGAAGCACCCGCCCTGAAGGACCCAAAGGCAATCGGGAGTCTGGGTCCCCGTTCGCCGTTGGAACCCCAGAGCATCTCCGCGCACATTGCGGAGCCGTCGATCAGAGGTGGCTGGAATAGGATTCGGTCGGCGCTTTCCAATGCCTCACGACCAACACGACAGTCAACGTATATTCCCTCGTCGTTCACGTACACGCGGCCGTGCGCGCGCATGAACTCGCCGTGCTCTACACCTCGAGCACGCTCGGCGGCATACACCTCCTGCAAATCGAGAATTCGAATTGCCCGCGCTCTGACGGCTTCCAGATCGATCGTCAGCTCGGATTGAAAGCTCGCTACTTCCCGCAACTCGACCGTCGCATGACGTGTGACCGCGGCGTCCCTGTCGGCCGTGCGACTCGTTACCAGAACGCGCCAAGACGTCTGCGACTTCTGCGCTCCCTCGATTTCGAGGTCGACGCTATCCAGGTCCCCGACCGTCACCGGACGCAGGATGGCCAGGTTGCGCAACTCGAGCCTTTCGAGAGCGATGGAGTGTCGTCTGGCCAGCTGATGAATCAGGTCGATGTAGGCCAACCCGGGCAGCAGGCGCCGGCCATGAACCCGATGATCCCGCATGAGCGGATGACCGGGGCGCAGGCGGATCTTCTGCTTCACGTCTACTATCCTGCGCGCGCAGCCGCCGCGACCTGGCCGCAGTCCACGTCTTCCCAGAACTCCGGGCGATCCGGCCGCCTGGCCGCTGCTTCTCGCAGCAGGCTGGACGGAGGTAGATCGATGGGTCGCCTCAGTGTCTGCGCGGCGCGCGAGTCGTCGGTCGCCTCCAGGATGGCGTGGGCGTTGGTGCCACCGTCGGCGAAGGAGTTGATAGCGATCACTCTTGGGCTGTCCGACTTGCGCAGTGTCCGCGCGAACCTGAACGGGGACAGCGCCAGGTCATAGTGCTCCATCGGCTCTTCGGCCGAGAGAAATGGAACACTCGCACGTCGTTGCAGCATGAGAGCCGCCTTGATGAGGCTGGCGATGGCGGCGGCATTGAGTACGTGCCCGATGTTGGGCTTGGGGGAACCCAGCTCGCACGGTTGCGACAACGAATGCCGATAGACCGCCTCGATCGCCTTCAGCTCCAGAAGGTCCGTGATCGTCGACCCCGATCCATTGACCTCGACGTGGTCGACCTCGGCCGCCGTCCTGCCACTGCGGGCCAGAGCGGACTGCATGACCGCTTTGCAGGCCTCGAAGCTCGGAGAGCCAGGCCCGGCGGTGCGGCCGTCGTTGTTGACTGCAACCGACCTGACGATCGCGTAGAGCGGATCGCGGTCGGCCAGGGCGCGAGCCACCGTCTTCAGCCAGACGAGCCCCGCACCCTCGCCCAGGATCAACCCCTGCGCCCTTTGATCGAACAGATGCAGCCGGGAATCACGGCTGAGAATGCCCCGTTGCTGAAACAGACGAACCGCCTCGTCGCAGTCGAGCAACGACGACGCGGCAACGAGGGCGGAAGTGATTTCGCCCGAGCGCAACGCCTGCATGGCCACGCTCAGGGCGACCAAGCCGGAGGAGCAAGCGGAATCGACGACCAAGCTCGGTCCGCGAAGATCGAAGCAGCGGGAGATGTTCGCCGCGAGATAGTTCTGTCCGATGACGACGGTCGGATTTTCGGTCGCGCGGAGTGCCATGCGATCCAAGACACGTCTACTGCGCGCCCCCACATAGACGCCGACGCTCGATCCCCTGAGCTCCTCCAATGTGTAGCCGGCGCGACACCACAGACGAAGGGATTCCTCCAACAGGAGCAGCGCCTGCGGATCCATCGCCTGCGCGTCCGCCGCGGCGATTCCGAAGAAGCCCGGATCGAACCTTCGGACATCGTCCAGCAACGCAGCGCTCAACCCGGAAGGAAACACGCTCGGCCGCCTCGACGCGACGTCCACGGCGGAGCGACCGTTCGCGAGCAACTCCCAATACTGATCGGGGTCATCGGCACCTGGGAAGCGACAGGACAGGCCCACGATCGCGATGTCGGTCTGCGAAAGATTTTCGGCCGACCCCGGCCGCCGCAATTGCGAGACGGACACGGACGTCGTCCCGGCCGCTCCTTCATCATCGCCAGCGGCGGCGTCATCGACGGCGAACGCACGACTGTGTTTGTCAGACAGCCATGTGCTGAAAGAGTGAAGCGTGGGGTGTTCGAACAGTATCGAAGGATCCAGAGTCACTCCGGCGCGTCGCCCGATCTGTTGCAAGGCCTGCGCGAGCAGCACCGAGTCCGCGCCGTAGTCCGGCAGCGGCCGGTGCGGATCGACCTCCCGCGGATCGATTCCAAGCTGGCTGCAGATGACCGCGGCCACCCACGATGCGATCGCTTGCGGCTCCTGCGTTGACTCGGGCCGCCGATCTGCGCGCCCCACTAACAAGTCCTGCGGCCGCCAGCGCGAATCATCGACGATGGCGGGCAGGGCAACCGCCATCGACCATGATGTCAGCACCCGATCGAGCAGCCGCAGTCCTTCCTCATCGGTATGGCTGATCAAGCCCAGGCGCTGGAAGCTTGTGCTGACGGCCGCACCTATGCCGGTGTCACGCCAACTGGACCACTGCAGACTGAGGGTCGGCACGCGGGAGGCGTTGGCCGTCGCCACGTAGTCCATGTAGGCGTTCGCCATCGCGTAGTCACTCAGGCCGGCAGCGAGATCGGGGACGATGGCCGCGGCGGACGAATACAGCAGCACAAACTGAAGAGGGTCGCCCGCGAGGCACGCGAGCAGGTTGTCGAGCCCTTGAATCTTGGGAGCCACGACTTCGCGCCAGCCGGCTAGCGTCTTGCGGATGAACGCGGGATTTTCCATGTCCACCGATCCGGCGCCGTGAATGAGGCCCCCGATCGGTCCGAACTCCCGTCGCAGCTCATCGATCGAGATCTGCAGCGCGGCGCGGTCCTCGAGGGCGACCGCGAGCGTCCGAACTTCCACGCCCAACGACTCCAGTGCCCGGATCGCCGTGATCTTGCGGCCGATGGATTCAGTGCGCTTGCCGTGCTGCTCCCATTCGGAACGCGGAGGAAGCTCCTCACGACCTGTCAGGACGAAGCGTTTGATCCCGTATCGGCGTGCAAGGTGTAAAGCGGAGAGATATCCGATGCCACGCGTCCCACCCGTGACCCACAGTGCGCGGCCGTCGGCCAAGGATACGATCGCCTTTCGCCCTCGCACGTCTTGTGCAGTGGCGGCGTCAGGCTCCAATGGTCGCAGCGCGGCGGCGTAGCGCTCGCCGGCCCTGTAGCAGACTTCCGTTTCCGAACCGTTTCGACCTAGTTCATCCAGCAGCTGGCGGACCACCTCCGCATCACTAGCGTGCGGGGCGACATCCACGTGCCGCGAACGAAGACGCTCATACTCGCTGGACAGCATCCGGTACAGGCCGACTCGGTCGGCTCCGGCAAGGTTGATGGCGTCATTCTCAAAGGCCTCCAACCCCCTGGTGAGTTGCAGCACCGTCGCCCCAATCGCGCGCCAGTGCTCGACCCAGCGCTGCAGCGTCTCGACCCATTGCAGTTCATGGGCAATGCGTCGACCGCAACCGGTGACGTCGATCCAGGCAGGCCACTCAGCAGGATCGATGTCCTCCTGTTGAGTGTTAGCGGTGAGGGTCACCACCCGGCTTCTAGGGAAGCATGATGCAATCCCATACGCGAGGTCTTGTGTGTCGTCCGAGGCGATGATCAGTGCGCCTTCAGGAAGAGATATCGCAGCGTTCGGCTTGAATCGCGAGCCACCCGACTCCACGCGCTGCCATTGCTTGGTCAAAATGACGTCGGTTCGCAACTGTGCAGGCCAGTAGCGCTCTTTAGCGAACGGATAAGTGGGTAGTGACAGGGGGGTGGGTCGCACCCGATACAGCTCATCCCACGCAGGCCGCTCTCCCCTTACCCACCGCGCGGCAAGATCCCGCAGCCCCTCACGCCCCCCAAGCTCTGCG
>DASYDM010000015.1:0-8054 GCA_036499585.1 Steroidobacteraceae bacterium | reverse complement strand
GCTGGATGTTGGTGGCGGAACGTCGGAAGTCGCGGTGCTTTCGTTGAACGGGGTGGTCTATGCGAACTCGGCGCGGATCGGCGGTGACCGCTTGGACGAAGCGATCATGAACTACGTTCGCCGGAACTACGGTGTCATGATAGGCGAGGCGACCGCCGAGCGCGTCAAACTGGAAATCGGATCCGCTTATCCCGGTCCGCAAGTGCGGGAGATGTCAGTGACGGGGCGAAACCTGGCCGAGGGCGTTCCGCGCAAGTTTACCCTGAGCAGCAACGAGATTCTCGAAGCTCTGCAAGAGCCTCTCCGTGGCATCGTCAGCGTGGTGAAGCAGGCGTTGGAACAGACGCCGCCCGAGCTGGGAGGCGACGTCGCCGAGCACGGCATCGTTCTCACGGGTGGAGGCGCCCTCTTGCGCGACCTCGACAAACTGCTGACGGAAGAAACAGGGGTGCCTGTCATCGTAGCAGATGATCCACTCACCTGCGTTGCACGGGGCGGCGGTCGCATTCTCGAGCTAATGGACGAGATGGGTCCCGGCCACTTCGGTCTCGAATGATCCCGGACACGCGTCTGCGTCTACCGTACCTGCCGCGCCCGTAAGCTCGGACGCGTCAAGCCGTCGCGGAACTATCGTTGACCCACCACCGCAGAGGGCAGATAGTGCAGCAAGCTCGCAGGTGCGCACGTATCGCAGCTCCTGCTCGGAGCTCCGTGCGAAACATCATTGCGGCGCCGGCCACGATCGTCCATGCAAATTCGAATCGGCTACGAGTTGATCTATCGGTGCGCTCAGGTCACTCCCATGATCCTCAACCTGAATGTGCACTACTCCCGGGTTTCCGACCTGGTAAGGCCGGATACCCTGTGCACAGATCCAGCGGTTCCGATGTCCATGTATCGAGACAGTTTCGGCAACTGGTGCACGCGCATTGTTGCACCACCCGGGCGCATCAGGCTGAGCACCGATGCCCTGATCAATGATTCTGGCAAGGTCGAGCCGACCGTGTTGGAAGCGCCGCAGCATCCGGTCGAAGCGCTTCCAGAAGCCGCCCTCGTTTATCTGCTCGGAAGCCGGTACTGCGACACGGACCTTCTCACCGAATTCGCCTGGGGCCAGTTCGGCAGCCAGCCGCTCGGCTGGTCGCGCGTACAGGCGGTCTGCGATTTCGTACACGGACATATTGAATTCGGTTATGCCTACGCACGGGCCTCCAAGACCGCATCCGAAGCATTCAAGGAACGACAAGGTGTCTGCCGCGACTTCGCTCATTTGGCCATCGCGCTATGTCGTTGCCTGAATATTCCTGCGCGGTACTGTACTGGGTATCTGGGCGACATCGGGGTGCCTGCGAACAGTGCGCCGATGGACTTCGCAGCGTGGATGGAGGTGTACCTCGCCGATGCGTGGCACGTTTTCGATCCTCGCAACAACAAACGGCGCATAGGTAGGGTGCTAATTGCTCGGGGCCGCGATGCGGCGGACGTTGCGATCAGCATTACCTTCGGCCCGAACGAGCTCGAGGCGTTTAGAGTGTGGACGGATCAAATCACTGGACCGCAACCTATCCCGAGTCAATAGCGAGCATTTGCGCGAGTGGCGCGAAGCCGGTTCGTGTTCAAACGCATATCTCCCGCTGTTAGTTTTGAGCGGATGGAAAGCCCGAAGACTGCCGCAAATCGTCCACCCGTCGCGCTTGCGTAAGGCTGGGAATTCATCAGCTGTCGTTCGACGACATCCGCAAACTCCGCACTGCCAGGTCCTAGTCGATCACGTTCGCTTCAGCACGCGCCGATGATCTTCGTATCGGGCGCCGAGCCGTTGAAACGCGGCGCTGTCGTGACCCACGATAGTGGCGTCCATCCCGTCCGCCACAGCGCACTGCCAGGCGTCGTTTTCACCCATGCGTCGTGAGCTGCGCTTTTGGCGAAGGGCAACCCTCTCCGCGTGAGAGCGGTGAATTCCCTGCCACGCGTACCGCCCAAGATAGGTTTTAACGGCCTTCTGATCCGACGCCCCCTCCAGGACCTCGGCCAAGGTCACGGGACTGATCCAAAGCTGGGCGCTTTGATTGCGCGCGAGCCACTGCAATGCCGGCCCCTCCATCTCGTCGGCGATCTCATTAAGGAGATCGATGACGAACGAGGAGTCGAGGAGACACTTTTTCACTATCTGCGGGAAACGCGCAGACGCGCGTCGCCCATGCGCTTCGCAGCGTCCGCAAGCACGTCCGAGGCCGTAGCGAAAGGCTCGTCACGAATGAGCATGCGCACATACGTGGCGCGCTTCATGCGTGCCTTCCGCGAGCGGCGCTCAAGAACCCGCTCTTCTTCGTCGGTCAATCGAACGGTAAGAATGGCCATAGTGGGGCCAAGGATAGGCTGTATGTCTTTTGTATGTCAACGGACATTGGTCACACTTGCCTCAAGAGTCCTTTCCCGAGCTGCACCGATGATTCGCTCGCGTTCGTGTTGGAGCCGATATGCCACTTGTCAGCCGCCATCACTCGATCGTCGCTACCTCTGCGTCGAACGCCGGCGACAGCAACTTTCGAATCTCGAAGCTGGCCCACCACTTCACCTCAAACCCCGCCGACGAACGCGGACTGGCAGAAGGGAAGATTGTGAGCGACGCTGCAGTCGGAACCCTCACCGCGCCCTTACCCAACGCAGCACTCTTGGCAACCGCGCGCGCCACAACCGGACCCGCCAATAAAAGGAGCGGACTGCTTTTTTCAAGGTCTTTCGCGGCGGCCGCTCCCCCGGCCAACGCTGTCGCATGATGCGCTGCGGCGTTGAAATACCTCTCGCGGTTGCCTTCAACCGGGGTGCCTCAACCAATATCACGACCGCACCTTCCACGCTGCGGATCTCCATCGCATGCCCCACATCCAATACAACACCCATTCCTCCTGACAGCTCTATGTCGGCACAGTCCCATTTGGCCGTCAAGCGCCCTTGGACGACAAGGAACGCACACTCCTGGCAGGTGGGTATTTCACTGATCCTCGACCCCGCGGCCAGGTGAAAGCAAGACACGCGGGTGTCACAATCCGCAGGGCCGCTGGCGACCGGCACATAACAGACGCCATTGGCATCGAAGTCCTCGATGGGATCCGCTGCGCCTTTGACGAAAAAGATCATCGACGCCTCGCGCATACTCCCTCCTTGGTTATTTGACGTGCCGATGCGGCGACTATGTGCACACGATCGCAGCGACGTCAAATACGAATGCGATCAGGAGCACCTTACGCAGTGGGGTCCGCCGAAGGCGGAGCCGTTCTGGGCGGGCTTTCTGCAAGGGCCAACGCCAGATGGTGCTCGCGCTGATCAACACCGTCCAGATCCACTCGACGAATCCCTTAGAGCGGCTCCACGCCGATCGTACACCACGCCCCGGGGCACGATCACGTGGCAGAGTTTGACGGGGCGCCCGTCGATGCGCCTCATCCGTACTCAGGTTCGTAAACGAGGTATGAAGTGGGGCAGAAAATTCAGGGCACGGCGCGCTTCAATTCCTCGAACCAGTTGAGCACCACCACGATAGAGGAAGCCGTCGCAGCCGGATCCGGTTCCACCTTGATCATCAGGAAGCGATGCCCGTCGCGCGAAACATCGTAAGTGCGGCCGGTTCCCTTTACACCGCTGCCGGCGTACCCCGCGTTGGGGAACAACCTGACGACCGGCCCCGGTTCGAAAGTCGGATTGAGACGCACAGACGCCGCATACATGCCACCGTCGAAATCCCGATAAAACACTTCCCGACCATCGTGGGACCACACGGGCTGTCGGCCCCCGTTCGATGAGATCTGCCAGCGGCCGCCGGAATAAGCCTGCGGATACGGACGCACGTAGACCTCGAACTGCCCCGATTCATCCGAGTCGTACACGATCCATCGGCCGTCTGGGGAGACGTCCGCGGTGAGATCGTTCGCTTCGCTGTAGACGATGCGCTCCACGCGATGGCTGCCGTCGAGCGATAGCGCATGAATATCGCGGCCGCGTCCGGCGACGTCCGCGGAGAACAGCAGTCGGCCATCGGGCGCGAACGTCAGCGGCATCTGGAGGCGGTCGCTCTTCAGCAGCCGCTCAGCCTCGCCGCTCCCATCCGCCGCCTGCCAGAAGATGTTTGTGACGCCGGAGCGGTCGCTGCCGAACGCAAGGCGGCGCCCATCGCGACTCCATTCCACGATGGGATTTCCTGCGGGATCGAGCGTGAAACGCTCGAACGTCTTGCGCTTCAGATCCCAGATCCAGATGTCACGATCGGGAGGACCGGCGACATCCAATGCCACACGCGTGCCATCCGGGGACAACCTCGGATAGTTGTAGGGCCGGACTGGTGCGTCCAACGCCTGCTCATTTCCCTTGCGATCCACCCACACCAGCGTATTGCCGGAAACTGCGGCGCGAGATGCATATGCAAGGGTGCCTTCATTGGAAATGGCGAACTCTGAGACGTTCACGCCCTTCAGCACCTCAACCGCATTGCCTCGCGATTCCAAACGCTCCGCGTCGAATTTCTCGGCATACAGCGTGTCACCCGCCACGTAAACGAGATGCCCTGTCGGCAGGTACTGCGCCCGACCCCCGCCGTGTATGACGGTGTGCCGCGCCCCACTGGCAAGGTTCAGCACGTCGACACGTGCGCCCGGCGCGTTCGCAGCCGAGGCGGGTGTGTTGGTGTGCGTGGGAACTACTGTAAACAGCACAGCGCCACTTCCTGCGAGCAACTGCGGATACATCGCCTGTTCGTTGATTCCAAGGCCCGCTGCCAACTGCCGCGGCGCGCCGCCGTCGCGTGCGATGTGGAACAGGCCGTTCATGCTGGCGTAAACGATGCCGCCGTCACCCCAGCTAGCGATCGCCGCCGGCCCGCTCTCCGCGATCTGTACGGCCGGACCGCCCGTGCTTGGGATTCTCTTCAGTGCCTGCCCATCGGTAAATGCGATCCACTGACCGTCGGGCGAGAAGAACGGCGCACCCGCACCGGGGGCCGAAAGTCCTGACAGTCGGGGCGTGTCGAGCTGGTCGCGTGCCCGAACGACAAGCCCGCGATCCGTGACAACTGCGATGCGCGCACCGTCCGGTGAAATGGCCAGCCAGCGTCCGGACGAGTTGCTTACAGTCGGAACGGGGATCGCAAAGCGGACAACCTGCGGAGCTGCCGACACCTGAGGTACCGGCTGCGTGCGTACACGGAGCGCGAGATCCAGCCCGATGAGCGCGATGACGAGTCCGATGCCGATAGCCGCACCGCGCGCGCGCCAGCCCCAGTCGCGTCGACCGGGCCCCGCGCTTGCCTCATCGACCGACGCGCTGGCCTCGTCGAGATCGAGCCCCGCGTCTCCAATGTCCCGCAGTCTCTCGCGCGGATCCTTGTGGAAACAACGGCGCAACAACCGCCGGATTCCAGGCGGAACTGAGTCGGGCAGCGCGGCAAGGTCAGGTTCGCGCTCGATGACCCGCGCCACCACATCGGAAACATGCTCACCGCCGAACGCCACGCGGCCGGTAAGCATCTCGTACAGGACGCAGGCGAAAGACCAGATGTCCGTGCGCTTGTCTACGGGCAGGCCCCGCGCCTGCTCGGGACTCATGTACGCCGGTGTGCCCGCAATCACGAGGCCGACTGCGGTGAGTGTGATCGCGTTGGGATCGATGCCCGATAGCGCGGGGGCGCTCACTTGGGCGAGCCCGAAATCCAGCACTTTGACCGTCCCATCAGGACGCAGCTTGATGTTCGAGGGCTTGAGATCTCGATGAACCACGCCCTGCTCGTGAGCGGCTTCGAGCGCAGCGGCGATCTGCCGCGCGATCGGCAACGCGTCTGCCAGTGGCAGCGGCCCGGCAGCGATGTGCTCGGCCAGCGTCTCGCCGTCTACGAGCTCAAGGATGAGTGCCTGTGTCTCGCCAAGCGGCTCGATCGCGTGCAGCGTGGCAATGTTTGGATGGTTGAGCGAGGCCAGCACGCGCGCCTCGTGCTCGAATCGACGCAGTCGCTGACTATCGAGCTTGAAGCGGTCGGAGAGCACCTTGACGGCAACGTCACGACGCAGGCGCGAGTCGTGCGCACGGAATACCTCGCCAACGCCGCCGGTGCCGAGCGGCTCCAGCACTTCGTACGTTCCGAACCGGGTGCCGCGGGCCAGCACCTCAGCCTCGGAGGGGGGCGCGGATGAGAGCCGTGTCCTGCTTACCGCGCCGAAGCTGCCGCTGCCAATCGAGCTCGAAGGTATCGAATCGGGCCATGACGGGGTTCTCTCATTATTTTGCCTCGGATTGCCCTAGGACTCCCCCGACACGATCTTAACACCGGCCCCCGTTCGCCAGTCACTCTCCGCGGATACGGTGTGAAAAGCCCCCGGCGCAGGCCGGGGGCTCTTGGCTCTGACAGGCTCGAAGCTTACCGACTGACCACGAGGCTGGTTCCTCCGGCGCCAGGGCCGGCGAGGCGGGCGCCTTCGCCGTTGGAGACAACCTTCACCCAGAGCGAATCCTTGCCCTTGTAGTACGAGGTGGCGCTGGCCTTGCGCAGCGCATCCAGGCTGTCCTGCGGCGTACCCGAGGCTGCAGTGGTGAATCCCGGCAGCTCGAACATCACCCACGAGCCGCTATCCAGTTCGCTGAGGCGCAGGGCGACAGACGGCCTTTCGGTGGTCACCTTGATCTCGGTGCCGGCGCGTATGTTGGTGTCACCGGTTAGGGTGAACTCCTTACCATCGCGGCTGAGAACGACTGGCGGCTGAGGAGGTCCCGGGGGCGGACCGCGACGAACGACGACCACAGGATTGGCGGCTGTGCCAGTACCGGGGGCTGGACCGGGGGCGGCAACCGCCAACCGTCCGTAATCGCCCTTGCACACCGCGGCATTCCAGGCGGGCTTCATCTCACAGGCTTGGTCGATGGCGACTCCGTCATTTTCGTCATTGATGAGAACGTACGAGTCCTTGACACCGCTGACCGAGCCGTCCACGTCGTGGAACACTGCGGTCTTATAGCTCCCATTGCCGTAATCGTCGTTGCTCCACTTGTGCTCCATCGGAGGGAAATACACCGGCTTGGCGTTGACGAACTTCGCGCGCTCGATGGTGTTGTTGGTGCTCATTCCGAAGCTGGTATACAGCAGATAAGAGATCGCTCCGGTCTTGCGGGTGGCGTTGTCCTGGTAATTCACGAAGGTGTCATTGACCAGCTGATGGCGGTAATCGTAGAACTCGTAGCCGCGGATCGGGAAATCCGCGACGTCAGGCTCCGGCAAGCTGCGGCCGTAAGCGATTTCCGCTGGCGTCCTGGGGTTGCCGATGTTCTCGGTTTCGCCCACGAACAGCGAGTCGACCACTCGTGAGGTAAAGCCGGAACGACCGAGGTTGCCGGACGCATGCGTATAGCCGATCGCGTTGTCGGCCAGCTTCAGGTTCTTGAAGGTGTCCATCTCACCGCGGGACCACATGCCGCCATTGCGGTTCTTGTAGCTGGTGAAATTCTCGATGACCGTCTCCACGGGAGGACTGTTCTCGTCAGCGGGATTGGCCAGGGCGATATGCCCGCCGGTGGCGAAATGGCCATCGGCCCTGGGGCCGCGGTCGGACATGAAGCCGTCGAAGTTCGAATGGGCGGTGTTGCCCTTGAACTCGCGCAGCCGGACTCGACGTGGCCAGGTGGCCTTGCTGATATCCGTACCTTCGAATGCCCCCGTCGGATGCTGCGGAAATGCGAGCCAGAAACCCGTCGACTCGGACCCCGCGGCCACGTTGTCGCGGTAGATATTGTCCGGATTGGTGATCCAGAAAGTCGATGCCGTGTTGTCGGAAGGGATCAGGATGTCTTTGGCGTTCTGGGCATCCGTATCGAAGTTCTTGCCGCCCGCCACTTTGAACGGACCGAGGTTGGTCGGAACACAGGGTTTCCCGTCGGGATGACACTTGGTCATCATTCCCAGGTTGTGGACGAACTGGTTGCCGGTTTCGACGGCGTCTTCCAGGAAGAAGCAGTGACCGACGGTGTTGTAGGTCACGTTGTTTTCCACCCGCACGTCGTTGGTGCCATGCACCGTC
>DASYDM010000014.1:0-174200 GCA_036499585.1 Steroidobacteraceae bacterium | reverse complement strand
GACGGTGCATGGCACCAACGACGTGCGGGTGGAAAACAACGTGACCTACAACACCGTCGGTCACTGCTTCTTCCTGGAAGACGCCGTCGAAACCGGCAACCAGTTCGTCCACAACCTGGGAATGATGACCAAGTGTCATCCTGACGGGAAACCCTGTGTCCCGACCGACCTCGCTCCGTTCGGATCGACGGCCGGCAAGAACTTCAATACGGATGCCCAGAACGCCAAGGACATCCTGATCCCTTCCGACAACACGGCATCGACTTTCTGGATCACCAATCCGGACAATATTTACCGGGACAACGTGGCCGCGGGGTCGGAGGCGACGGGTTTCTGGCTCGCATTGCCGGAGCATCCGACCGGTGCGTTTGCAGGCACAGATGTCAGCAAGGCCACCTGGCCACGTCGAGTCCGGCTGCGCGAGTTCAAGGGCAACACCGCCCATTCGAACTTTGACGGCTTCATGGACGACCGCGGCCCCAGGGCCGATGGCCATTTCACCACCGGTGCGCATATTGCCCTGGCCGATCCCGCCGACGCGAACAGCCCCATCGTGGAGACGGTCATCGAGAATTTCACCAGCTACAAGAACCGCAATGGCGGCATGTGGACCCGCGGTGAGATGGACACCTTCAAGAACCTGAAGCTGGCCGACAACGCGATCGGCTATACGCATGCGACCGCCAACCTCGGTCGCTCCCCCTTTACGTCACGGGTAGTTGACTCACTGTTCGTAGGCGAAACCGAGAACATCGGCAACCCCAGGACGCCAGCGGAAATCGCTTACGGCCGCAGCTTGCCGGAGCCCGACGTCGCGGATTTCCCGATCCGCGGCTACGAGTTCTACGATTATCGTCATCAACTGGTCAATGACACCTTCGTGAATTACCAGGACAACGCCACCCGCAAGACCGGAGCGATCTCTTATCTGCTGTATACCAGCTTCGGAATGAGCACCAACAACACCATAGAGCGCGCAAAATTCGTCAACGCCAAGCCGGTGTATTTCCCTCCGCTGGAGCACAAGTGGAGCAACGACGATTACGGCAATGGGAGCTATAAGACCGCAGTGTTCCACGACGTGGACGGCTCGGTCAGCGGTGTCAAGGACTCGTACGTTCTGATCAATGACGACAGCGACGGACTCGCCATCGACCAAGCCTGTGAGATGAAGCCCGCCTGGAATGCCGCGGTGTGCAAGGGCGACTACGGACGCTTGGCTGTTAGCGGCCCCGGCGCCGGTGCCGGCCGCACTCCTGGCGTCCCGGTAGGCGGCGGTGCCGGCCCAGCGGCAGCGCGTGGCGCGCCCGCCGCACCGGGTGGTCGAGTCGGCCGACCCGCGGGACCTCCACAGCCGCCAGTCGTTCTCAGCCGCAATGGCAAGGACGTCACCCTAACCGGTGAAACCAACATACGCGCGGGCACCGAGATCAAGGTGACCACCGAAAGGCCGTCCATGGACCTGCGTCTCAGCGAACTGGATAGCGGCTCGTGGGTGATCTTCGAGCTGCCGGGATTCACCACTGCAGCCTCGGGTACGCAGCAGGACAGCTTGGATGCGCTGCGCAAGGCCAGCGCCACCTCGTACTACAAGGGCAAGGACTCGCTCTGGGTGAAGGTTGTTTCCAACGGTGAAGGCGCCCGCATTAGCGGCCCTGGCGCGGTAGGAGCCAGCCTCGTGGTCAGCCGGTAAGCTTCGATCCTGTCGTAGAGCCAAGAGCCCCCGGCGCAGGCCGGGGGCTCTCACACGCCCGCGTTCGGGGAGCCGTCTTCCGTTGAAGGCGATACCCAAGAGGACCGAGACACGCGCGAAGCGGATTGCACTGCTGGTGGCAATGCTGGCACGCGGCGAAAAGCCGCACCCGTGAACCCGAATGGGAACTGCCTGGGCTTCGGTTAGCCGCGCCGAGGACCGACTCCGTACACCTCGTCGCTCACCTTCTCCATCCACGTGATGAATCGCCCATCCAAGCCCTCCTGAATGGCGATGTGTGTCATGGAGGTGGTAGGCGTCGCGCCGTGCCAATGCCGATGGTTTGGCGGGCACCAGATAACATCCCCCGCACGGATTTCCTCGATCGGTCCTCCTTCGCATTGAGTCCAGCCGCAGCCGGCTGTGACAACGAGAGTCTGCCCGAGGGGGTGCGTATGCCACGCGGTGCGCGCGCCCGGTTCGAACGTGACACTCGCACAGGCGACACGCCCCGGCGGCGGCGCTGTGAATAGCGGGTCGAGGCGGACAGATCCGGTGAACCACTCACTCGGGCCTTTGCCGGATGGCTGCGAGCCGCTTCGTTTGATTTCCATTGGGCGCCTTGGCGTTGACGTGGATTTACGCGTATCAGATCAGCAATCTGGACACCCAGCCAGTCCCTTGGATACGAGGGCGAGGATCGCTCGCTTGAGCGCTGGCCCGGGGCGGGCTCCGGATGGCACAGTGTCGTCTCGATCCGGGCGGAGCGGTAGCGGATGGCAGCAGGTCAGTTCTGGGTGGAGTTGGTGGGCGAACTGGTGGTGGCGCGGGTTCGCGGTGAGCCAACCGAACAGCTCCTGCGGGATGCGCAGGAGAAAGTCCTCTTCCTGGTGCGGGACGCCGGCCGCGGAAAAGTACTCTACGACACTCTCGAGATGGATCCTCCGCCCGTGGATGTGCCCTGGGCGCAGCGCGAACTGGATGCACAGCTGGGATCGATCGAACTCAAGCGGGCGATCGTCGTGCCCAACAGCCGGCTCGCGTTTCTGGCCCGGATCGCCTTCGGCGAGGGCAACTACCGGGTCTTCTACAACGACATGATTGCCGCCGTGAAATGGCTGAGCGAGAACTGAACGGGCCCGAGGCCGTGGCACCTCTCCGCGATCGGCGGCAGCCATCAAGCCAGCAGGTCGGGACCCCGTTGCCGAAGGTATTTCGAACGACTCCCGTCGGCACCTTACGCGTCCTGCGTGCCTGCCTGATCAGTTTAGAATACCGGTCGGAGAGCCTGTACGCAGGGAGCGAGATGCAAAGAACCACCGGTGCCGCGGCTCTTGACCGTGACGCGATCGAGGTGCAAATCCGTCAGGCCTTTGCAGGCGTGATGCTCGGTAGCGGCATCAGCCTCCGCCAGGCCCAGGTCATCGACCGCTTCGACGATGGGGTGACGGATGCAGACTTCGACGCGCTGCCTCGCGCCGAAGTCACGAATTCCTGGGTTGACGTTCCATTCGATGAATTGGAACGAGACTGCGTAGCGCACCTCGACGAAGACGGCTTGCGCTACTATCTGCCGGCACTGCTACTCAGCCTGCTATCGCACTACGACCCGGCTTCCATGCGCGTGGTCGGCACCATTGCCGCACTGCGCCCTCACATTCTCTCGACCGAGAGGCGATTCACGTATCTTACGGACGAACAGCATCGCGCCGTGGCCGACTTTTTGACAGCCCTCCCCCGATTGCTGGACCTCAATAAGGAAGACCTGAAGATTGTTTCGACGATGGTTCGGGACTACTGGGGCCGGTATGCCACTTCAGCGCGTATCTGAGCTCAGCGCCCCAACGCCCGTTCCATAGAAAAGTGAGTGGCGACGTCAGAGCATTCGCGCAGGACTTCATCCGGACGCGCGCTGCCAGCTCGAGCAACCCGCACTCGCTCAGCGCTAGCGACCCACTCGCGACGCTTCTGCCGCCCGCACGGTGGCGTCGGCATCGAACGGCAGGATGTAGCCGTCCCTTAAGTTCTGCTCAACGACCTTCTTCACCCTAGAGACATAGGCGGCGTGACTGGGATAGTGGGCGTTGAGCTGGTCGATGCTCATGTCAACTGAATAACCCCAGCGCACGCAGGCGCCGGCACCGATGGCCGCACCCCCAGCGGCAGCGGAGGCGGCGTTGGCCGGGGCGTTGTCGCCGACATTGATCTGAGTGGGAACCGCCAACTCCGACAGCTGGATCCCGCCTTGAGCCAGCCCGTCAGCATTGCGCACGACATCTGCCGCTTGCGGCCTGGGGTTGAGCTTCGTGACGGCGAGACGGGGAGCTCCTGGCGGGGGCTTACCGCCCGCGGCCCAGATCGCCAACTTATCAAGCGCTGAGGCCACCACATAGCTGGCGGGGACGCGGGTGCCTATCTGGGGATTCGCGCATAGCGGTGCCATCGCCGCCTCCAGGGACTTGCCGTTCTCGCGTAATTCCAGCGGCTCGCGGCTGGCGCGTAGGTGCTGATCGACATGGCTCGTGCCAGCCACTTCCCAGCTGCGGAATTTGGCGGTGTCGGGCTGCTCGTTCGCCGCTTCGCCGTTCAGCGTGTCGAATTCCGTGCTGATCTTCATCACCGGCACGGCCAGGTCGTCGCGGATGCGCCGACCCAGCGAGGACAAGAGGAGAAACCCGTCATACACGCGGGCGGAGGGATTGATGGAGTTGACGTAGCTCGCCAGCCGGTTGGCCGACTGGGATTCCCCTGCTGCGAGCACCAGCTTCGGCTTCAGCCCATGTAGCATGTCCACGCCGGTCGGATGCTTGAGGGCTTCGCCCACTTGGCTGAAGATGTCGTACGAGACAGCGTCGGCGTCAGGGCCTGTTGGGAGGCCTGCGCCGGCCGCCGCCGTCTTGCCGACATCCAATTCTCCATAGCGTGCGGGGCTAAACTTCTTGAGCGCCTCCACGCCCACAGTCTGGGCTGAAACGCCCACCCAGACATAGCCCTCGCGCAGCAGGTGCTCCCAATCAAAGAACCAGACGTTCTCCGCGTCGAACTGGTTCGTGACGTTGTACCACTCCACCACCACGGTCCCATTGAACCGTTTTGGATCGGCCGGGCGCCGCACAACCACGCGCGTGAGATAGGGCCGGTCGGTCGAAGCCACCCCGCCCTCCTTCATCGGATCGGCGATGTTGTAGGTACTCGCGGCTCCGCGGACGAGAAACTCCTCCTCGACATAGCCATGCTGCGCCAGGTCGTGATTGGAGGAGAAGAAGATGTAGTTGTGGCCGGGCGATCCCGGCGCATCCGGTGCGGCGACAGGGCCGTTGATCTGCGGAACCGGCACACTGGCCAAAGCACGCCACGCCGCCAATCCAAAAACCGCGCCCAGAAGCAAAGTCCGTTGACTCGACCGCATCATTCTCCCCCCTCGAGATTTCGCGTGAATACTCGCCGCCTCCCGATCAGGCGTCAAGAAACCCCCAGGTACTGATGCAGCAGTGACGCTGGCGCGATCGCCGAAATCGAAAGGGGGCCATACCGGGAGCCTGCCGGTCAGCGTTGCCAGGATCGGATCGGCGCATCAAGCTCTGGGCATGGCGAGGACTTCTCGCGGCTGCTGGAACCAGGTTTGCAGTGCGCTGGCGCTCACCGACGCCTCCACGGAATACGACAGGCTCGTCAAGGCTTGGGGCCGCTGGAACCGGCACTACCACACGTTGGATCACCTAAACACGTGCCTGGTGGAATTGGACGCCACGCGAGAACTGGCGACGGACCCAGCTGAGGTGGAAGTGGCCCTCTGGTTCCACGACGCCGTGTATCGGACCTATCGGCGAAACAATGAGACTCGCAGCGCCGCATGGGCGGCCGAGTTCCTGGAACGCCACAGCGCAACTGCCGACGCCGCGAATCGAGTTCGGAATCTGGTCCTTGCGACACGTCACGAGCCAGGGCCGCTGGCTGGCGACGCCGCTCTGGTGGTGGACATCGATCTGTCGATCCTCGGTCAGCCCCCCGACGTCTACCATGAATTCGAGCGCAACGTTCGTCGCGAGTATGCTTGGGTTCCGCGAGGCCATTATGCGAAAAGCCGGACCGCAGTCCTGCGATCATTCCTCGTCAGGTCGTCGGTGTACTGCTGGCCGAGATTTCGGGAGCGATATGAAGCTGCCGCTCGCGACAACGTCCGGCGCGCCATTGCGGGCCTGATGACTGCGAACTAACGGATGGTCTCGTCCTTTTCCACCGTCACCTCGGGAAACGGCGGCGGCTTCCAACGAATATGGGCCTGGATGGTTCTCGCTCCCAGCAGACACCTTCATGGCCGCCATCCACCATCAGCAACGTGTCGGGTCCGACAGGGACTAGGGCCAGTGTGACGCACGCCTGCTAGCCACAATCTGCCACTAACGACCCATTCCCGCGCCCGAATCGATCTCTAGCTTGAGAGTCAGGAGGTACTCTCAAGTGAACACTCGTTTCAATCGATATTCGACCCTCGCAGCGATCCTGGCCGTCACAATCGCGCCCGCAGTCAGGGCCGATGCCCAGGGAGCCGTCCAGATTCTGAGCGCGACCGTTCGCGATCAGAAGATCACTGGCGCGACGGTGACGTTGCAGAAGAACGGCGACCAATCCGTCACCGAAACCACCGGCCTGGATGGTCGCGCAGAACTACCCACTTCTGCAGCTGCGGACCCCAACGCTCTGGTCATCGTACGCAAGCCGGGGTATTCCGACCTCGTCGCGAAATGCCCTTGCGCGGGCATGACCTATGCCCTCAGCCCTTTTCTCGATCGCCTGGACGCGATGCGCGTTGTGTTGAATTGGGGCTCATCTCCTCACGACCTCGACGGGCACCTTGCTTACGCGGGTAGCCACGTCTTCTTCAATCACAAGGTCGGCGAGGACGCCCAGCAGGACATAGATCACATGGACGGTTACGGTCCGGAAACGATCACGATCTCCCGCCGTCATGAAGGCACGCGTTACGTGTACGCCGTGCAGGACTACTCGAACAGAGCCGAGCTGACCTCCACCGGACTGTCGGAGAGCGATGCGAAAGTCTTCATTTACGTTGGCCAGACTCTCGTACGCGCTTACTACGTGCCGCAACACCGGCAGGGGAATGTCTGGAAAGTCTTTTCGATTTCGGAGGCAGGAGAAATTCAGGACATCAACACGATGTCCACAATCGATGGAGAAAGCGGCGTATCAGCCATGACGGTTGAGCGAATATTTGGAGCGCCGGACGACAGCCGTGTCGTATATGCCCCGCCGCGGGTCGAGGACCGCAGGCCGCGCACCCCGATCCCGGATCGCGCTCGCAAACAGAACACTCAGGGTGAGGCCGTCTACCGAGACGGACAATACGTATCGGCCATTGCGGACTTTCGAGCAGCGATCGATGAATACCCTGATTACGGCCAGGCCTACAGCAATCTGGGCCTCGCGTTCCAGAAATCGGGTCGGGTCGCCGAGGCACTCTGGGCGAATCGCAAAGCAATCGCGCTAGCCGACGGGCCTTCGGCAGCTACGACCCGTGCCAGCACGCACTTCAACAACGGCCGGATCTATGAAGATGCCCGCCAGTTCGACGACGCCCTCCGCGAATATCTGAGCGCCGCTCGAGAGAAGAGCAATACGGTATACGACAACGCTATTGCCCGGATGCGGCAATCGGGAGCGCACTGACATGGGCGCCAGATTGTTCCGATCGCTTGCCGTGCTTCGCGGAACGTTCCTGGCGCTTTCTATCGGCGGGTTCGCGCAAGCTTCGGTGGCTGCTCCGCAGAGCTATGTGCATCAGCCCACGCTGTGCGACGGGTTTCCCAGGGCAGGTATCGACATGGCCGCGGGCCTGTGTGCCGGCATTGTCGCCGCCCCTCCGGAGGGAGGGTTTCGCAATCGCCGCATCAAGACGCCACGGATGTTGCTTCAGTTGCAAGATCCTCATCGCTGGCTCGTAACGGACCTCGGAGCATGGACAGCGGGGCGCGGCAGAGTCTGGGTGATGGAAGTGGATGAGCACGAGGAGACGCAGGTGACTGCGATCGTCACTGGGCTGACGCTTCCTCACACCGTTGCTTTTGGCCCCGATGGCAACGTCTATGTCGCGGAGATGAATCGGATATTCCGTCTCGACGTCGACTCCGGAGCCACGGTGACGGTCGTAGCCGGACTACCGGGGAATCGCCTGCATATCGGCCGTCACCCGCTGTCTCATTTTGTCTTCGACGGCAACGGTGACCTCTTGGTCAACGTGGGCGCGGACACCGACCAATGTGTCGACGCTAGCGGAAAACCGAAGGCCCCCATTTGCGCGGAAGCGGAAGGCAACGATGCGCGTGCGGTGATCCGGCGATATCGATACCAGGGATCTGGCCACTGGGACTCGAATCCAACGATCCTCGCGCGCGGGCTCAGAAATTCTCTCGTTCTGTTGCGACATCCGTCAGGAACCATACTCCAGGCCGAGAATAGCTACGACTTCGCGCCGACGGCGGATCGCCCATTCGATGAGATCAACGTGATCCACGAAGGCGCGCACTACGGCTGGCCGTACTGCTACGACACCGACCAGCCCACGCCGGCATGGGCTGCCGTGAAGACGATGGATTGTTCTTCCTCCGCTCACGAGAGACCGGCGGTGCTGTTGCCTCCGCACTCCGCGCCGTTGGGGGCCGTGTATTACACGGCCGGCCTGTTTCCCTCGCTCCAAGGAAAACTGCTGATGAGTTGGCACGGGTATCGGCCGACAGGCTCGCGAATCGTCGCATTCGACGTCGATGCGCGGGGCGTGCCAACGACCAAAGCGCATGCTCTGTTTCCGGAATACACCTCGACAGGAGGCGTCGCGCT
Source organism: Steroidobacteraceae bacterium (assembly GCA_036499585.1). Lineage (GTDB taxonomy): Bacteria > Pseudomonadota > Gammaproteobacteria > Steroidobacterales > Steroidobacteraceae > 13-2-20CM-66-19. The sequence goes on along the minus strand of DASYDM010000014.1, from coordinate 165,652 downwards.
GAAGAACTACGGCCCGGGCCCTGGCGCAGAGCCCACTGTGCTAACCCCGGGCTGGGACCTGAAGCCCGGAGTTCGGCCGGCCGGCGGCCCCGTGGGACTCACGGTTGCTCGGGATGGGGCGATCTGGGTCGCAGACGACAGGAACGCTGCGATCCTGAGAATCGCGGCGGATCGCGGCTAGCGCCTGGGTTTCAACGGTCAGACGCGGGCACTAGGTTGCCGCCGGAATTGTGATCTGTCGGGGAGTAATGCACGACGGTGACCCCGCCAGACTCGCCAAGCTATCGGAGGGCTGAGCAAGGATGTCGGCGGCATCGTCAGATTTGCGACCTCCAAGAACGCAGTCGTCAGCGTACTATCCCGCGACGCGGCGAGATGGAGCTTGCCGATGTACCAGTTGATGAACCGCCGCATCGGCGGGCGCGGGCTCTTAACTTGAGGATGGCGGAGATCGTTGCCCACCGTAATGCCCCAGGGAATGTCGACAATCTTGGCGACAGCCTTGAAGAATCGCCGTGCAAGTCCGTTCGAACCGGCGCGGAGGCACTGCTGTAGCGCCAGCGCCTCTTGCGCCGCGACGGTCATGCCCTGCCCATAGATCGGGTTGAAGCTGCATAGGGCATCGCCGAGAACCAGGTAGTTCTCTGGGAACCGAGCCAGATTCTCGTAGCGCCATCGGAGATTCGCGGCGTAGCGGTAGCGATGATAGTCCGTCAGTGGCTCGGCTCTTGCGGCCACCTCGTGTATCTCCTTGGTTGGCAGGGTCGCCAGATACGCGAGAAACCCTCGGTCGTTGTCGGGCGCGTCGTCACCGAAAAATCCACCGGTACTGATCGTCCAGCTCTCGTTCTCCTGCGCGAGCATGACGCCGTTGCGCCAGTTCGGGGCGCTGCCGGCGACAATGACCCCGAGCTTGCCGCCCAGGTCGCTGGATCGACGCCGATACTTGCGAGTGGTGTAGCTGATGCCGATATCGACTTTCTCGCTGATAGGAGGTAGGTAGCCGAGTTGCTGAAGCCACGCGCCACTGGTTGAGCCGCGGCCGGTTGCAGCGACGACAAGATCGGCGTGCACGCTTTGCTCCGGTTCGCCATCGATAGATGCGCGCACGCCGATCACGTGCTTGCGCGCAAGATCGCTGACAAGACCACGCACGGCGCATCTCTCGATGACTCGCACGTTCGGCAACGCCAGGAGCCGTCGGCGCGCATGGCCTTCGAGCACGGGGCGACTCGCAGCCAAACCTATAAGGTTGCTTTTGCTACGAGCGAGCGAAACGTTGTGCCCTATCCACTGCACGTCCTCGGTGATATCACCGATCAACCCCCCGCTTTGTGCGACGACCTCGTTGATATATCCAGGAAAGAATTCCTCGAGTATCGTAGTTCCGCACGCCAGAAGCCCATGCGTATGGCGGCCCTGCGGGACCCCCTTGCGCGGAGTGTCCGCTGACGGAAGCCTATCGCGTTCAAGCACAGTGACGGTGGTATAGAAATCCGCAAGCGCCCGAGCGGCCAACAGTCCACTCATACTGGCGCCGATCACGATCGCATGCTCTCCCAATCTGTTCACGGACATTCCCTCTCGACCTGCGCACGCTGGATAGCCGGGGCGCGTTCGGCGTCGGTCCGTCGCACAGAACGGCGACGAATCCGATGCCTGAGTGATAACATCGCGTCGTCCCCCGAACGTCCCCCGACGCAGAGATTGCGAGCCGCATAAGTCACCATGGCTCAGTTCAGCGTGCGGACCCTTGGATTTCCGCAGATCCGGCATGACGGCCGCCTGTGCGACCTACCGTTGCGCAAGGGCTTGGCGCTGCTGACCTATCTGGCCGAAGCGAAGGGCCCAGTCAGCCGCGACGTCCTCGCGGCGCTATTGTGGCCGGAAGACTCCGAAGACATCGTGCGCGCGCGGCTGCGGCGCCTGTTACATCGTCTTCAGCTCGCACTCGGCCATGACGCTCTCACAATCGACAGGTCGACTGTTCAATGGTCCTCCGAGACTGGCATACAGGTGGACTCTCAGCTGTTCGAACAAGCCTGTGACGCCAGTCAATTCGAACATGCCTGCCGCCTCTACCTGGGCGACTTTCTCGAGGGCTTTTCGCCCGGCGACTGCCCACAGTTCGACGAGTGGGCCTTCTTTCGCCGTGAGGCATTGAGGGGTCGGGCGATCCAAGCGCTCGAGCGCGCGGTGCACGACAAAAATACGGCCGGCGACTACGCGGCGGCGGTCGCACACGCCGGGCGCCTTGTTGCCCTCGACCCGCTGAGCGAAGTGTACGGGCGTCACCTCATTCGCAACCTCTTGCTCGCCGGAGATCGAGTTACCGCCGAGCGCCACCTCGAGGCCCTCACGCGGCGTCTTCGCGATGAGCTCCATGTAACGCCGGAAGCCGAGACCCGCGCGCTATTGAACGCCGATGCAAGATCAGCTCGTGACGATCTGCCGCCGACGCGCTATGTGAGCGGTGCGGGGGTTCATCTCGCGTTCCAAATCTGTGGCGCCGGTCAGATTGACGTTCTGGTGTCGGGCGGTTTCCTCTCCCACGTCGAACGACTCTGGGAGGAGCCCCGGTGTCGCGAGTTCCTATCCTCCCTCGCCAGGATGAGCCGTCTCATTCTGTTCGATCGTCGTGGCACTGGCCTTTCCGACCGGGTGGGCTTCACCCCCAGCGTTGACGCGACCGCACAGGACATCGGCACCGTACTCGACGCTGCCGGCAGCAGGCGCGTCGTGCTCTTCGGCGCGTCCGAGGGCGGTCCCGCATGCATCAGATTTGCGGCTGATCATCCCGATCGTGTCGCTGGCCTCATTTTGTTCGCCTCGTTGGCGAAAGGAAGTGCAGCGCCCGACTACCCGCACGCGCTGCAGACCGCTCAATATGACACTTGGCTGAAGCAGCTCATCGCGGCTTGGGGCGGCCCTGCGGGCATCGAAACGTTCGCTCCCAGTCTCTCCGGCGACCCTCAGGCGAGAGCCTGGTGGGCAGGCTTGCTCCGAGCAGCATCGAGCCCGGGAGCCCTCAAGGGTGTGTTGGAAGCATTGCGCGACACCGATGTGCGGCCTCTTCTGGGTAGAATCTCCGTCCCGACACTGGTGCTCCACCGCAGAGACGACCGCGCCGTTCGCATTGGCGCCGGACGGCACCTCGCGAGCCACATCGTGCAAGCGCATTTTGTCGAACTCGACGGTGCCGACCACTGGCCCTTCGCAGGCGATCAGCAATCCGTCCTGGCCAACATAAAGCGATTCGTCACCCGTCTCGGGGGATAGCGCCCCGGAGACCTACTGCCGTGACCGCAGGCGCGTTTCGCCACCGGATCACACTTCCAGTCGGTCGTCCGGACGGGCCACCAGCGCATACAGAACGGGCATTAGAAAAATGCTGATCAAAAGACGCGTGGCCAGGCCACAGACGATCACCAACGCAAAGGGCCTTTGGGAATCCGTGCCGACGCCTGTCGCGAGCGCCGCGGGTAACAATCCCAACGCCGCAACCAGCGCGGTCATCATGATCGGGCGCAGGCGCAGGATCGCGCCTTGACGAATGGCTTCCTGGAGGGAGGTGCCGTTGCCGCGAAGCTCGTTCACGTAGGAGATGTACACGACGGCCGTAAGCACCGAGACACCGAATAGCGCCAGGAACCCGATGCCCGAGGAAACCGAAAACGGTGTGTCGCTCGCCCAGAGTGCCAGTAGGCCTCCCACCGGCGCTGACAGGACCACACCCAGAACGGTGATGAATGGGAACTTGAAGTTGCTGTAGAGCGCGAATAGCAACAGGAAGATCAGGAACAACGTCACCGGCAGGATGACGCTCAACTGTCCGAGCGATGCCGTGTATTCCGTGTATTCCCCGCCCCAATCCAGCCGATAGCCTTGAGGCAGGCTGACCTTGCGGTTGACCTGTTGAATGGCATCGCCCACCGCGCCGGCAAGATCGCGTCCCTCAACCGAGAACTGCACGCCGATATAGCGGGAGTTGTTCTCACGATAGATGAACGACGCCCCATTCGTTACGCGGATGTCTGCGAGCTCCCTGAGCGGAATCTGTTGCCCCCCCGCAGTGGCCACCAAAATGTTGCCGATCTCATCCGAGTTGTCCCGATATTCGCGCTCCAAGCGCACGATGAGGTCGAACTGCTTCTCGCCCTGCACTACTTTGGTTGCCGCGTCGCCGCCGATGGCCGTCTCGATCAGTCCATTGATGTCGGCGACATTCAAGCCGTAGCGCGCTATCTTGGCGCGATCTATGTTGATGGTCAGGCTCGGCTGCCCGAGTTCCTGCACCAGGGTGACGTCGTGGATGCCGCGCACTCCTTCAAGCACCTGCTTGATCGCCCTGCCCTTCTGCTGCAGCGTGTCCAGATTGGGACCGAAGACTTTGACGGCCAAGGCGCTCTTGAGGCCGGTCTCCGCCTCGTCTACGGCGTCCTCCGCCGGCTGCGTGTAGTTGAAAACGATGCCGGGAAAGGCCGCCAACTTGGCGTTGACGGCCTCGATCAGCTGCGCTTTGTCACGTTGGGGGCCCGGCCACTGCGAGTAGGGCTTGAGGCCGACAAAGAACTCCACGTTAAAGAAGCCGGTCGCATCCGTGCCATCGTCGGGCCGGCCCAACTCTGAAGTGACGGTGGTGACTTGCGGGAACCCGTGCAATATTTCTCGCACCTTGGGAGCGATCTTCGCCGCTTCATCGAACGAGATGCTGTACGGCATCGTCGCGCGGACCCACAGCGCTCCCTCATCCAGTTTCGGCATGAACTCCGCGCCGATGCCGGGGACGAGCAGCAACGACCCGGCCAGCAAGACGACTGACGCCAACGTCGTTCCCCACGGACGGGCGAGGCAAAAATCCAGACCCTTGATGTAGGCGGATTGAATGGCTTCGAAGGCTCGGTTTCGCCGTTCGCGCACACCCCTGCGCATGAACCAGGAACACAACACCGGCAGCAACGTCAGAGTGACGACCAGGGAGCCGAGCAACGCGAAGATCATCGTGTCGGCCATGGGTTTGAACAGAGTCCCGGACGGTCCGGTCAGCACATAGATGGGCAGGAACCCGGCCACGATCACTGCGACCGCATAGAACAACGGCCGGTCCACCTCAGCGGCCGCAGCCTTGATGACTTCCCCGACATTGAACTCAGATCCGGAGCGCGCGGCGATCTGGCGAAAGATGTTTTCCACCATGAAGATGGCGCCGTCCACCAGGATGCCGAAGTCCACAGCGCCGATGGAGAGTAGATTGGCCGAGGCGTTCTGCAGGTCCAGGCAGACGAACGCGAACAGGAGCGACAGTGGGATCGTGACGGCGACGATCAGGCCGGCGCGAAAATCGAACAGGAAAAAGATCAGGACCACGACCACCAGCAGCATGCCGCGCACCAGGTTGCGCTCCACGATCCGGGTCGTCTGTTCGATCAGATCACTCAGGTTGTAGAACGGATGGACTTTGACGTCCTTCGGCAGGATGTGCTCGTTGAGCTCCCGCGTCTTCTCCTCCACCCTCTGGAGAACATCCTGGGTCTTCTCGCCCTTCAGCATCAGGATGACACCCTCGACGGCGTCATCCTGTTTCTCATAGCCGAACTCGCCCAGGCGCGGAGCGATACCGATGACCACGCGCCCGACATCCTTTACCAGGACGGGCGTGCCGTTGTGCACCGCAAGCACCACGTTGCCAATGTCCTCCACCGTAACCAGGCGCCCCTCGCCGCGCACGTAGTAGAACTGCCCGCCCTGTGAATAGAAGCCGCCGCCGGCGTTGGCATTGTTGGCCGCCAGGGCCGCCTCGACTTGCGTCACGGACAGATTGATGGCGGCAATCCTCGCCGGATCCAGCAGCACCTGGTACTGCATGGTCCCTCCGCCAAACCCAGAATCATCGGCCACGCCGGGGACGGAGTTGTACTGCGGCTCGACGACCCAGTCCTCGAAGGTCTTCAGCTCCATCGGCGAGCGATCGGCGCTTTGCAGCACGTAGCGATAGACCAGGCCCGAAGGCGCCGCCAGCGGGGACACGGACGGGCTCACCCCACTCGGCAGATCGAGGGTTGTCAGCCGGTTGAAGACCTGCTCGCGAGCGAAGTAGCTGTCCGTGCGATCGCGAAAAGTAAGGACGACGTCCGACAGCCCGTAGAGCGAGATCGAGCGTTTCGTGGTCATCTGAGGAACGCCGTTCATCCCGAGCTCGACGGGCACGGTAATCAGGCGCTCAACTTCCTCAGCGGCGTGACCGGGCCATTGGGTGATGATCTCGACCATAGGGGGCGAAAGATCGGGGTACGCATCCATGGGCAGCCTATCGAGCGCGCGCCATCCTGCGCCGATGAGCACGAGCGTCATCAGGATGACGAGCAGGCGCTGCCGCAGCGAAGAGGCCACGATCCGATTCATGATTGAGGCCGTGCGCGGCACGGACTCCGGTGATGTGTCCTCGCTCATTGGCTTTGCATGAACTGTACGAAGACGCCACCGTCAACCACAGTCTGGTCCCCGGGTTTCAGACCCGCGGTAATGTCATATCGGTCTCCGACCCGGGTCCCGAGCGTCACCTGCTGTCGTGCGAAGCTACCGTCGGGACGGGAAACGTAGACGAACGGCAGGTTCTCGTCATCGCGCAGGACTGCTCCCACCGGAATCAGCAACCCGGTGTCTTCCTGTCTCGCGTGGATCTGCACGCGGACATACATCTGTTTCTTCAGGGTCTCCTCTGGGTTTTTCACAACCACCCGCACCGCCACCGAGCGCGTGTCGGGATCCACCAGCGTCGCGATGTTGTCGACCGTTCCGGGGAACGTGCTAGCACCGATATCGGTCACCACGTCTGCCGAATCGCCGAGGCTGACCGCACGCAGGTCCGAATCGAAGACCCGCGCCATGACCCACACGCGTGAAAGGTTCGCGACGGTGAAGCATGGCGTAGTGCCGGCCTGCAGAAGTTGCCCGGGAGTAATCAGCTTTTCCGCCACGGTTCCCGCGATCGGCGCTCGAATCGTTCCCTCGAGACGAGGTATCGGCCGGCCTGCTTGAATGTCCCTGAGGGTCTGAGGAGGAATCTGAAGGGCAACCAGGGCCTGCAGTGCGGAGTCGCGGTCGGCCTCGGCGTTGGCGGCATCGGTCTCGGCCTGCGCCTGTTCGCGCTGCGAGACCCCGTTGTGCTGGACGAGATCCTTGTCCAGGTCGGCGAGCCGGCGGTTGGTCTGGGCGGAAGCGAGTGCCTTGCGGTAAGCGCTGATCGCCGTCGCGAAGTCGGGAGAATCCACCAACGCCAACGGATCTCCGGCCTTGACCTTGTCACCGGGGGAAACGAGTAGCCGCGTCACGGGGCCTGAGAACGGAGCCAACACACTCGTAGCCTGATCGTTGTCGAAATCCACGGCCCCGGTGGTTTCGATCGACCTGCGGAACTTGACCGGCGCGACCGTATACAACTGCAGATGTTGTCGCTGAGCAGCTGATAAGGTCACGCCGCCACTCGTCGCGGGCGCGGCCTGTGGGCTGTCATTCTGCTTGGACGAACAGCCGCCACAACACACGAAGACGACGGCGGCCAGCAGGGCGGGAGCCCGCGTGAAGCCAGCCGGGTCGCGGCCAGCCGAGATACTGTATGTCATGTTATTTTTCACGAGAGTTGTCGGCCAGGTCCGTGCGGTGCCACCATCCGCCGCCGAGCGCCTGAAACAATGCGGCCGTATCGGCGTAACGGCTCGCCTGGGCCTGCACCAGGTTGATCTGGTCCTGCTGATAGACCTGCTGAGCGCTCAACAGCGCAAGATAGCTGGCGTAGCCGGCCTTTACCTGTCGCTGGGCCAGATCCAGTGTGACCTTGGCCGCATCTACTGCCGCAGCCGTCGCCTTCACGGCCGCCGCATCCTGTTCGAGTGCCGTCAATGTGTCCGCGACGTTCTGCATCGCGGTGAGCACGGTGCTGCGATATTGTTCAGCGGCCTGGACATACGCCGCCCTCGCGGCGCGCTCCTGGTGCAACAGAGTACCGCCCTGAAAAAGAGGCGCCGTCGCCGTCGCACCGAAACTCCAGAAGCTCGAGCCCGCAGCGAACAGCTGATCCATGAAGAGCGCCGTGGTACCGCCGGTCGCACTGAGGACGATATTCGGCAGCCGGTTCGCCTCAGCGATTCCGATCTTCGCACTGGCATCGTGCAGGTTCTCCTCTGCCTGCAGAACATCCGGGCGCTGCCGCACGAGCTCCGCAGGCAGGGTCACCGGCAGGTCCTCCGGCAACTGCAGACTGGTTAGCTGGAATGTCGCGGCGGGCGCCTCACCCGGAAATCGTCCCGCCAGAACCGCAAGCAGGTCGCGCAGTTGGGCTTGCTGCTTCAGCAACGGAGGCAACGTCGCGCTGACTTGCGCGAGCTGCGATTCCTGCGCGGCGACATCAAGTCCACTGGCGTAACCCTTGGAGAATTGATAGCGCAGGATCTGCACCATGTTGGAATTGTCATCGATGAGGTGGCGCGTAGCCTCGATCTGCATCTCCAGCGAGCCCTCCTGGATCGCCGTAACCACTACGTTGGCGGTCAACGTGGTGTAGGTTGCCACCATCTGGTAGCGAGTTGCCTGCGCCTGCGCCTGCGCCGATTCCACTGTCCGACGGTTCAGCCCGAACACGTCTGGCACATACGAGACAGTGACCTCGGGCGTGAACAGATTGAACAGAAATACGTTGGATTCTGGCGTGGGAGCGAGTTGCCCGGATTGCTGCCCGCGGCTCGCCGAAAAACTCGCCGCCACGTTGGGATAGTAGACGCCGCGTTGCGCCAGGACGTTCTCCCGCGCCACGGACAGGGCCGCTTGCGCGGCCTTGAGATCGTGATTGTCGGTCAGCGCACGCTGAATCAACTCATTGAGCGGCGCGGAGTGGAACAAGGTCCACCAGTCCGCCGCAATGTCCAGTCCGGGTTTGAAGTGCTGGGCATCCCCACCCGGGACGCCCGGCGCGGCGACGTTGTCCGGGAGCGGCTGCGACGTGTAGTCACTGACGCCCGGAGCGGCGGGCCGCTTGAAGTCAGGACCTACCGCGCAACCGGCACCGAGCGAGCAGACCAGTGCCATGAGGCACGTTGCGAACCACGTTGACTTCGCCATCGATCGTCTCCTGCTTCGAGTGCAGAAGGCTGGCAGCACGCCCCTTTCGGGGGGTCGCGGCCAGAGTCATCGATTCAGGCGAAATGGGGGGGAGCCCGGGATCGGAAGCCGTTTTGCGGGGTTTGGGCGGCGAGAGGGGCTACGAGTTGGCGGCAGGGTGTGCCCGCGTGCACGCGCGCAATCGACGGCAGGTGAGCCTTGCCACCGGCAGGCGCCAGCAGCGGGGCGAAGCCGAGACAGTCCGCGCAGACCTGGTTGGACGCGCCGTGCGCATACTGATGCTGCACAGCCCCGGCCTCCGCGAAGACCAGGGCCAGAACGAGCAGCACGCACAGCCGCGCGGTGAACCGGCGGCCGGGCAGGAACCGGGCCTGTACCATCCCGGGAGTATAGCCTGGAAGCGGGGCCGCAGCCGAAATGGGGGGCGGCGGCCAGGACCGGTGTCAACAACCCCCGCATCAGGGCCCCTCGAGGAGGGCCGCCTCGACCAACTCCTCGACCTCAACGGGGTCGCCGCAAATCCGGATGCTCCCAACACTACAAGTGGTGGCTATTCGCGACGGCGGCACTGCTTTTTTCGCGATTCATCGTAGGTGCCGCACTTCACATCACCCATGAACACATCCATTGGGCCGATCGGACAAAGCCGCGGACGTTCTTGCGCGACATCGCGTTCCTGGGCGGCTATGCATTCTTGGGGATGCTTGGTATTCGGCGGAGGACACAGCGCTGTCGCTGATGTATATGACCGGGATGGTCGCGGGTGTAGACCCTGAGCTCCAACGCGCCGGCACGTTCCGAAACCTAGGCCGCCCGTCACCGGCCATGCGCTCATCGCAGCGGTGCGGCACGCAGGCATCCGCTGAGATAGTTACTGTCATCCCCACAGCTGTACTAAGAGGGAGTGGAAGGTCCAAGGGGGTACCCATGAATCCGCGTGCGCCGTTACTTCGCGTCTGTCTTGCGCTTGTCAGTCTCACAGCATGGCCCGCGTGGTCGCAGGTCAATGTGCTCACGCAGCACAACGACAGCCGCCGCACCGGCGCCAACTTGCATGAGACCACGCTCACGGTTGCGAGCGTCAAGCAGCACTTCGGCAAGCTCTACACCCTCTTTGCGGATGGACAGATCGTCGCCCAACCGCTGTACGTCTCGGGCTTGAACGTAGCGGGCAAGGGCACTTTCAATGCGGTGATCATCGCGACGATGCACAACACGATCTACGCCTACGATGCCGACAAAACGCCGACGCAAGCCCAGTCGGCGGATGCACTCTTGTGGGCCCAATGGCTCGGCGATCCCCAGCCCGAGAATTTCGGCTTCGACAGCTGGAACACGAACTTCCCGGAGTGGGGCATCGTCAGTACGCCCGTCATCGATGATGCCCATCAGACTCTGTACGTCGTAAGTTGGAACAAGAGCGCCACCGGCGGCGAATATCGCCTGCACGCAATCGACATGACCCGAGCGCCCTTTCCCGGTCCCGGTTTTCCGCCGCTCGATTACCGCGAGAAAATCAAGCCAGTGCCGGTCATCACCGGCAGCGCACCCAAGCCCGGCGGTGGGGAGTTACGACTTGACACGACCCAGCAAAAGCAACGCGCAGCGCTGCTGCTCGATCACGGCGTGCTCTACATCGCCTTCGCGACCAACCGCGAAACCGACAACACCCTGCACGGCTGGCTCTTCGCGTACGACGCCGCAACGCTAGCCAAGAAGGCAGTCTGGACTGCAACACCTGGCACCCACAACGGCGGAATCTGGCAGGCGGGCTCAGGCCCAGCGGCGGACGCCGCGGGCAACGTGTATCTGATGACCGGCAATGGCGGCTTCGATGCCAACCTCGGCGGGACCAGCTACGGCGACAGCTTCGTGAAGCTCAAACTCACGGGCGGGGCATTCGCGGTCGAAGACTATTTCACGCCCTGCAATCAGGCTCTCCTCGACAAAGCCTGCACCGGCGCGGCACCGTGCGATCTGGATCTGGGCTCGGCCGGCCCACTTTTTATTCCAGCTGCGGGCGCAAATCCGTCGCGGCTCATCGGCGGTGGCAAGGACGGGAGCATCTACGTCGTTGACCCCCAGCAAATGGGACATTTCCAAGCCGCTGGCGCAGCGATGAATTGTGTCAGCCCGAACGCAGTGCAGACGATCCTGGGAGCACATCAAGGGGGGCCGGGGGTCATCGGTAACATCCACGGCTCGCATGTCTTCTGGCAGGGACCGGATGCCGCACGGGTCTTCGTCTGGGGCGAGGACGATCACCTGCGTTCCTTTACATACAAGAACGGCCGCCTTACGACCCCACCGGCAACGAGTCTCTATCTAATCCCGCCCGGCATGCCGGGCGGGATGCTCTCGATCTCAGCCAATGGGACTCAGGCGGGCACAGGCATCATCTGGGCCCTGGTTCCCCTCTATGGTGACGCCAATACGCAGCGCGGCGTGCGTGCGCAACTCCTGGCGTTCGATGCGCAAAACATCAAGCTCGATATCTGGCGAAGCGAGCCTCTGGATGCTTCGTTCGGACCCAATAGCGTCGGCCTGTTCGCGAAGTTTGTTGCCCCGACGATCGCCAACGGCAGGGTCTTCGTTGCCACCTATGGCGATCATGAAAACCCGCCCGGACCGGTCCCTTACTGGCAGCAGAACATGCCTGCGCCCGCGAGTGTGCCCCAGAATCACTACGTGGCCGTGTATGGCTTGCGCGCGAATTAAGGCCAAGCGCCACAAAGAGCCGCGTGAAATTGGTTCATACTTCACCCGCCGGACCAACACGTCTAATCCGGGGTTGAGGGGGAATGCGCATGCACATCCGTCATTTCGCAGGTGTCGTAGTACTGAGCGCCGCGGTAACGGCCTCGTGGGCTCAGCAGACCGCTCCCAAGGCAAAGACGGTGAGCGCCGACGCGGGCTGGTCCGCGATTAAGCAATGTGCCGGTATCGCGGAGGACAGCACGCGGCACGATTGCCTGGACGACGTCCTGCGCAAGACAGGCCTCATGCCTGCGCACTCGGTGCCGCCTGCGGCGAGTTCGAAAACCGCCCCCACTCCCGCTCCGGGTGCTCCCGTGGCCTCCCCTACTGCGGCACCTCCTGCCACGCATCCACCCAAATCAGCCACGAGCGCCGGCCCCACGAAAGACAGCCGCTCAAATTTTGGATTGCAGACGAAGACCTTTCCCCAGCCGGCTCCCAAGAGCACGCAGTCATCAGCTGCCGATCGGCAACAGCAGGTCACTCTCGCTCGGGTCGATCAGGCGGGAGACGGGAAGTTGCTCCTCACCACGACGGATGGCGCAATCTGGAAGCAGCTCGAGAGTGCTCCCATCCGCCCGCTTCCGGCCGGCGGCCAGGCCATGACGATCGAGAAGGTGAGCCTGGGCGGCTTCCTGTGCGAGCCGAGCAAGTACGTGTCGTTCCGCTGCTTCCGGGCGAAGTAGACAGGCTCGCGATACCGAAGGAAGAGCCGCGCTCACGCGCGACTCTTCCTGACGGGTCGGTCTGTCAGAACTTCCCGGTGACCCCCACGTAGAACCGACGACCCAGTACGTCGTAGGAGCCGGCAGGATCTGTCACGCCGGCCGCATTCGTGGTGCCGGGAATTGCACCGACGATGTTGGGCTGCCGATCGAACAGGTTGTCGATACCGGCCCGCGCTTCGATGTGCGAGGAAAACACCCAACGTCCGGCAAAGTCGACCTGGTCGTAGTGACCGGTCGGCAGTGTCGTCGACAGCGGGTTGGTCGCCAGACCGTAGTTCTTCGCGCTCGGTAGATGGCGCCAGCCGAACGTGGCCGATGCCGGTCCGACGCCGTAGCCAAACGTCGTGTACGTCTTCCAGCGGAACTGGGCTCCGTACGGCGGAGAGGGGCCAATCGGCGCGCCGATCGTCCCAGCGTAGTGAATCGTCGGGCCTCCGGCGACCTGCTGGACGTCATACGCCTTCAGATAGTTCCCGTTCACGTTGGCGAATATCGTGCCCGGAAGACCGAACAGGCCCGGAACGTCGGCGCTCCAGTCGAGCTGCGCATCGATGCCCGAGGTCTTGATCTGGCCCAGATTTCCGTAGAGCGCGTTGGTGTTGATCCAGAAGCCGTTGAGCGACGACCGCACCAGGAGCTTGCAGAACGAGTTGTTCGGATCGTACGTGGGGTTCGTGCCAAAACCGTTCAAGCACTCCTGGTAAGCCACCTGGGTCGTCGTCGGCGCGATCGCCGAATTGATGGTCACGTTGTAGTAGTCCAACGTGAGCGTCAGGCGCCGGAGAGCGTCGTTGTCGAACGGCGAGCGCAGTACGGTACCTGCGGTCCACGTCTTTGCCTGTTCCGGTTGGAGGTTCGGGTTTCCCGCCGTCAGGTCGCGGCCGAGTGGGAAGAACGTAGGGTTGTTGCCGACGTAGCTGCTGGTGATCGGGAAACCACCGGCGAGCGCCGTACATAGCCCCAGCACCTGAGCCCTATTTGGGTTGGATGCCACGTTTCCGTAAGGAGCGCGAGTGATGTTGGAACACGGATCATGATCCGGCCACGGCACTGTCGAGAACACGGCGGGCTGGAACAACTCGGCAACGTTCGGCGCACGATTGGCGGACTGCCGACCGCCGCGGATCGTAACGTAGTTGTTCACCGCCCAATCCATCGTCACCTTCCACGTACTCACACCGCCGGTGGCGGTGCTGTAGTCGGAGTAGCGATACCCGGCATCCAGACTGAGCGCTTTGATGCCGGGCAAGTCTTTCAGGATTGGAGCGAGCAACTCCAGGTAGCCCTCCTTGACGTTGATGCTGCCTTGCGTGCGACTGACGTCGAACAGGCCCACAGTGAGCGAGCTGATGTTCGAGGTGGAGAGGCTCGGATCAGGCGCATACAGGGAGCTGTCGCTGCGGTAGTCAGCACCAATGGCATAGCGGAGCTCGCCAGCGGGTACGTTCGCCAGCGCCCCCTGGATGTCCAATTCGACCTGATCCTGCTTCAGCGTCGTCTGAGTGCTGATCGGGGCGTTGATGATGTTTATACAGTCTTGCGACGGGGTCGTGTTCGTGAACGGGTTCAAGCCGCTCGTGCAATGGGCCAACAGCCCGGTTCGGCCGTAATTGAAATCCGCGCCCGCGCCGTAGTTCGGCAGGTTGATCAGCGTCTGATAGCGATCGTAGTCCACGAATCCGGAATACGCCGTCTGGATGCTTGTCTTGCCGTGCGAGGCGAACATGTCGAATGTCCAGTCCTTGACTCCGAGGTCGCCCCGCAAGCCAGCCAGCACTTCATAGGTGGTGGTTGACGTATCGAGCGACTCCGGCCCCATGTAGCTCAGCTCTTTGAGCAGCGACCACGGGGCAGTCGGGAGTGGCCGACTGGCCAGCAAGGACGCGAGATCCGCAGGAACCGGGTGACCCGCGTCCACCGGTATCGTGACGGACCACTGATTGACCGCAGGGACGGCGGCACCGGAGCGAGTCACGGTCTCGTTGTCGTCGAAGTGCCCTTCCATGTACGCCGTCACATGACTATTGATGTCGAAGTGAGCATCCGTGAATAGCGAATAACGCGTGAGCGGCAAGGAGAGTAACCCGGCCGGCGTGTTGCTCGAGATCGAACCGTTGGTCAAGTACTTCCACTGTGGGTATGTCGCGCCGTTGTAGCCCGGCGCGGGCTTACCATCGACCGCACCTTGGGCGTTCGAGAAGACGCTCGCTCCGGCAGTCGTCGCGCCCGTGTTGAAGTACAGGTTTGCGCCTGTCTTCACATCACCCGCAGCATAGCCCCTCGAACCAAAGAGCGCGTCGAGGGCAGACTGGGAGAAGTTGTTCGCGGGGTTGGTCGGGTTCCCCAGAACACCGGTGGCTTGCAGACTTGCGGAGACGCCACCGAAGGCCGGGAAGCCATCCGTGCCGGGAGTGCCAGGATCGAGGTTGGCCTGATTGAAGAACGAGCGGTCGATCGTGTTGACTCCGTGACGATCCGAGTACGTCAGGCCCAACATCGCATTGCCGCGGTTGTCGGCGAAGTTCGACCCTAGGAGCGCAGAGATCTGCGTCTGTGCCCCATCGCCGCGGAAGGTCTCGCCACTCTGCGCGTCGATCGTCACGCCTTGGTAGTTCTTCTTCAGCTTGAAGTTCACGACACCCGCGACAGCGTCGGCACCATAGGTCGCGCCGGCGCCACCGGTGATGATCTCGACGTTGTCAATGGCGCTTGCGGGAAGCGTGTTCAGATCGACGACCAGGCTTGCATTGTTCGGCTGTGTCCGCCGGCCATCCAACAGGACGAGCGTACGATTTGAGCCAAGACCCCGCAGGTTGATTGTCGCGATACCGGGGGCGTTGGTCGGTGTCGCCTGGACGTCCGTCGCGCTGGTGAATTGGCCGGCGCCCGGCACGAACTGCGGCAGCTTGTTGAGCGCCTGGTCCACACCGACTTCCGAGGTCTGCGTGAGGACGTTGCTGGACACCGTGACGATCGGGCTGTCGGAGTTGAAATCGCGCCGCACGATGCGCGAGCCGGTTACGGTGACTTCCTGAAGTTGATCCGGAGGCGCAGTGGCGCCGCTTGCCGCTTCCTGGGCAAAAGTGGCCGGAGCGCCGGCGGTTGCCAGAGCCGCCGCCAGCGCGGTCCGTACGAGCCGGCTGGATTGCAGTAGACGTGCCATCCTTGGCGCGGAAACCAATTGTTCCTCAGCCATGAATCCCCCTTAGAATGATGATCGCGGCTGCTGTAACGTCGCCGCGGTGTCGGAATTCTTCGCTTGTGCCGCAACGTACTCCGGTCGATGGCCGGAATTGCCCCCCCTTCGTGTAGAGCTGGACCAGCGGAGTGCCGCGCCACAGTGCTCGCTCTTTCCTCACAGAAATTCGCGACACAACACTGCGAACACGGCCTGCCACTACGGCGTGCTCGTCACGACGACACACGGCTGCCAAGGCGCAACCGGTACTGGTATTACCCGATATACTTGATCATAAAAGCTCAACCCCGGTTGAGGTCAAGCGCGACACGATGACCTGAGTGACAATGCCACCCAAGCTGATCTCAAATGAGTACAGGGCGGCTGGGTACCGCTAACATCGGTGCCGAAGGTGTCGCGCAGAGTTCTTTTCGGCCGGCGGCCAGCGAGTTGCCCTACGCCAACCTTACTTGCCGCACTCTCTGGGAGTGCCGTCGCAATACGGTGGCCCGGCGGTCTTTTTGCAAACGCAGAACAGCTTCGTGCCGCTCTCGAGAGCCTGATAACGCAGGGGCGTCAAGCCCGAGCCTTTGTGCGACCCGTCGCAGAAGGGTTGGTCCTTGCTGCGTCCGCAAACGCACCACCAATAGACCTTGCCTGATTCGAGGGACACCTCCACGGGTGAGCGCGTAACGAGGTCCGGCTGCGATGCCCCTGTTGAAAGTTCGTCCACGGATCTCCCCCCAACTCTGTGCGCTCGGGATGCGGGAATGCCGCAGAAGTTGGTTTCTTCTGCCCTTCTTGCGCGCTGATGAGAGGTATCGTAAAACCTTAAGTTAGCCTGATGTCAAGAGCGAGCCTTGAAGACCCCTGAAGCCACAGGCTCGACTGTTTGAGGGGTCTTGCCGCGGCTCGCGCAGGTCAGCGAGGGTAATCCCGCCACAGCCAGCGCATGGCATCGGGCACCTGCGCCGCGTTCTCTACTCCACAGTGCGTATCGCCAGTCATGACGAACTTGTGATCGTAACGCTTTTCGTCCAATGCACGCGACATCGACTGATTCGCCTCGAGCCAGCTACCCAGACCCTCCCGGACCGCGTCATGAGCGCCGACCTGCTGGAAGACGCGAATCGGCTTGTGAGCTGTGGTGCGGACGAGATTCGGATACGCGCTGCCCCCACGAATGTTCGTATAGGTCCCGCTCAAGGAGAGCACTTTCCGAAACCGGTCGGGGAACTGCCAGGCAACCGTGAACGCAGCGATCCCGCCGCTGCTGCAACCGCCAATCGCGCGGGCGCTGGGGTCCTCGCGCAAATGAACGTGTTGACGAACCTCCGGCAGGATTTCGTTCCATAGAAATGTCGCGTAAGCCGGGCTCAGCGTGTCGTACTCGACGGAGCGATTGTTGTTCATGGGCTTGCCGTCCGCGCCGCGCCCGACGGAGACGCCAGGGTTCACAAAGACGGCGGCGATCACCGGCAACTGGCCGTGGGCGATGAGATTGTCCAGCACCACAGCCAGGCGCCAGTGGCCGTCGCGCTTCATGAAGTCCGCGCCGTCCTGGAAGACCATCAACGCAGCGGGCTTGGACGGGTTGTATTGCGCGGGGATGTACAGCCACCAGTCGTGGGTGAATCCCGGGAACGTCTTGGAATCCGGCGCATGAAATTCCTGCACCTTGCCCTCGGGCACCCCCGGCTGGGGAAGTGAGTCCGGCCCAAAGAGATCCTTCGGCGGCGTGGCGTCCTGACTCCCTGCCATCTGTTGAAGGGACAGAAGACCCACTCCTATGAGTACCGTTCGCGCCATTCCCCGGTATCGACTCATGACTGCCTCCCTCTCGGCGCGGTTGCGCAGATCCCGATTCTAGCCCCAAGGGTGCTCCAAACGCTGGCGTGAACCGCCCCCCGTCCGCCGACTGACCCGATCTGGAACAGCAGGCCGCACGTTTCTTGAGCTGATTCTTTGGCCCAGCGCGCTTCTGTCATTGGCGGGCAGCGGATTCGCCCCTCGAACCTTCCGACCAGCCACTGCGACTCATCGATATGTACGGACCAAACGGCAACCAGCCCGGGAACCAGCGTATGAAAACCTCGCTAGCCATCCTTTTTACCGCCTTGGGCGTGCTGCTACCCGCGTCCGAGATGCTGGCGCAGACACCGCCGCGGCGCCCTCCCATCCCATACAAGTTCCCCTTGCCGGTAGCCAATGGCGCGTTCGCCTGCTACGCAGACCAAGGCACTCCCCTGACGGCCTCTTCACCCTTGCCAACGGTGGTAGGTCGCGACCTGAACGGGTTCGTGACCTGGTCGAACCGGATGGACAACGACGTGTGCCGCAGGACGTGCGGCACGAGAGGCTTCCAGTATGCCGGGACCCAGTCAGGCGCCTTCTGCTTCTGCGGCGACACGGCAGGTTCTTTCGGCAACGCCCCTGCATGTCACTCGCTTTGCACAGGCCGGCCGGGAGAAGTGTGCGGCGGCTCCCTGGCCAACAGTGTGTCGCAAGTCGCCTTCACGCCGCCCGCGGGGCCACCGATGCCGGCGAACGGCGGTCAGTGCGTCCTGGATGTGACCGGTCCGGGATATCACCACTACGAGATTCAGACGTTCGCCATCACCGGCCGCACGCCCAATGCCAACGGCACGGCGGTGTATTCGGTGAACTGGTCGACGGTCGCCGCGGGCTCCTACCACGCGTCTACCCCGTCCGGCGGCGGGCACTCCACCGGGAACATTCGGACCTGGACCGTGAGTGGCAGCGCGGCCATCCAGTTCAGGACTCTGCTGATTCCTTCCAACAATCATATGTTGTTCAGCTATGTCCCACCCCTCGCGTCGGCGCCTCTACAGGAAATCCAGACTCACTACATCGACGGCATCGCGCAGGTGCCCTCCGGGACAACGACGTCAGCGTGGTCACAGTTCGCGACACAGACGATCGATATCGCGCCGCGAACAACGAACCCGCTGACCTTTCCAATGTCGTTCACGCTTCAGCAGCCGCCCCTGGCGATTCAGTACCACGCCGCCCCAGGCGGAAGCACCGGGCAGGTGCAGTGCAACTGGTCCGTAGCACTGTGATCGCCATGACACGACACGAGGTGAGACCTATGAACGCTGTCCGAACGGTATTGCTGGCGGCAACGGCATCACTTGCCGGTTTGGCACAAGCACAGACTCCGGCCGCAGTCGGCGCCGAGCACTGGCCGCAGCGCTTCGAACTCAACGCGGCGGAGCCCGTGTCTTTTGGGTTCGCGGCGACACAACCCGGAATGATCAGTGTGGACGTGCAGGCGCAGGGCGCTCCGATACATGTTTCCTTGGTCGGGCCCGTCCCCCAGGACCGAGTCGGTACTGGACACATTGTCCTGACCTATTCCCTGACGGCCGCCGACATCAGCCGCGGATCGCTGTGGTATGTGCGTGTAGGCCTGCAGAACCCTCCGAAGGTTGCAGGGGCACCGCTCGCGGGTGGAGTCATCAACGTTCAACACCCCGCAGCTGACGCTACCGTCGTGCAGCAGCAAGCAAACGCGCGCCTCGCCCAACATCGAGCCAATGCCACGGCTTTCCAGGCTAAATTGACCGCGGACACCCAGACCAAGCTGCAAGCGCGTCGGGCCGAGCTCACCCAACAGCAGAACGGTGCTCGCGCAGCGGCGGAAGCGCGCCTGCCACCCCAGATTCAGCAAGGCCGCTTGTCGACCCGAGCACTGCCGATGGCGCAACCGTCCCAGACCTTGCAGGGGCCGACACAAGCGCTCGCGCGGCAGAAGCCCCAGACGATGGCGCCGCCAACACCTGATCCGCAGGTCGCGGGAGTGTCAGATCAAGCGGGACGCCCCCGCCAGATGATCGCGATTCACGGTGCCAATTTCGGCTCCCAGCCGGGAGCTGTGGAATTCATGATCAACGCCGGCTGGAAGGGCTATGGATCCGTCTATTCCTGGAGCGACTCGTTGATCGCCGTCTATGTCCCCGACGCATCGGGTGTCTACGACTACCCGGCCGGCACCGTGACTATATTGCGGGCGGCGGATACTAAGCGCAGCAACGCCTACCCATTCGGGTTCATCGCCGAAGTCGATACCCGGTATGTCACTCACACGAACGCGGCCCAGCTGAACGAGTATGTGATCGCCGCTCCGGGCGCCATGAATGGTTCGGGCGTGGACCATGGGCCGGACCGCACTTCCAACATGTTTTTGGCCATGTTCAGCGGCGGCAAGGGAGACGACGTCTTCTTCTCCACCGCTCGCCTCTCGCAAGGCTGGCGCGTCGATTGGGTGCAGGTGTATTTCGATCCGGGCGCCACGGGCTCGGGAGCCGCCTGGGACGTGAGCGATCGCATCGGCACCGATCTCCCCTTCCTGCAGGTGCACTGGTATTACGACGCCTTCAACTACGTCGATTTCGGGTTGCAGGAGCAGATCACCGGGCCGCGCGGGACAGGGGACGGCATCGTGGTTACCAACGCGCAGCCGCCGACAGGCGTCATTCAGTGAGCCGCGGGACCGTCAAGTCATAGCGCGCGACAGCCGCCGGATACCTTCCACGATCTGCCGTTCCGTCAACTGCGAATAACCGAGCAGGAGGCCTGGCGGCAACGACCTTTTCAGACGATAGGTGGAAACGCCGTATACGGCGACTCCCCGCGCGGCCGCTGCGGCGATGATCTTGTCCTCCGCCAGGGCATCCCTCGGCCAGACCACGACATGAGCGCCAGCGCCCTCGCCAGTGACCTCTACCCGATCGCCGAGGTACTTGCGGATCGCCTCGAGAAGCGCCGCGCGCCGCGCAGCATTCCTGCGCCGCGAGCGTAATAGATGACGTTCGTAGAGTCCGCTCGATATGAATTCCGCGAGCGCCTTCTGCTCGAGGCTGGGCGTCTGTCTGTCAGATAGCCACTTTGCCGCGGTAAAAGCTCGAACCAGACTCTTTGGCGAGACGAGGTAGCCAATCCGCAGCGCAGGAAATACGGTGCGTGAGAATGTTCCGGTGAAGATGACGCGCGAGGCACGATCGAGACCCTGAAGCGACTCCAAAGGCTGCCCTTCATAGCGAAACTCGCCATCGTAGTCGTCTTCGACGACCATTGCGTTCCTGCGGCAGGCCCATTCCAGCAACGCCAGTCGGCGCGCCAAAGGCAGCGTCACGCCGGTTGGAAACTGGTGCGAGGGCGTGACGAAAGCAATCCGGGCACTGTTAGGAATTCGCCCCGGATCCAGTCCCTCGCGGTCGACGGGGACGGGGATCAGGTTCGCCGCTGCCGCAGCCAGCACGGCTACTGCGCCCTGGTAACTGGGATCTTCGACCGCGACGCCGTCGCCTGGCTTGACCAATACGCGTGCGATCAGATCCAACGCCTGCTGTGAGCCGGATACGACGATAATCTGCGAAGGATCGCATGCCAGGGCGCGCGACCTCCCCAGGTAGCCCCGGATCGCTTCCTGCAGGGCAGGAACCCCAGCTGCCGCCCCATAGTTGAGCTCAGACAACGAGGCGCGTCGCGTACACCTCATGAGGATCCGCTGCCAGGTGGCAAACGGGAAGGATTCCAGGTCGCTATGGCCGTAGGCGAAGTCATACGGTAGCGACGGACTGCGCCGTCCTGGCACGTTTACCTGCGCCCACGACGCGGCCGCATGTAACCCGAACCGCGTCAGACGTGGCCGTGCGGCAGATCCGCCAGGCGTGTCTGGAGTCGGGCGAAAGCCCTCTGACACGTAGGTTCCCGAACCTGACCGGCCGCAGGCAAATCCCTCCGCCAGCAACTGTTCGTACGCAACCACGGCAACCGTTCTCGAGATGCCCAATTGCTCTGCCAACTCCCGAGTCGACGGGAGCCTGTCACCGCTGCGAAAAGCGCCGGAAAGAATGGCGTGGCGTACGCCGGTGTACACCTGCGAGGACAAGGGTCCGCTGGACCGGGAAAGTGGTATGGAGATTTGCATGAGAAGTGGCTATTCCGAAGAGCCCTCCACTTCGGCACCCTGGCAGTATAGCGCCGCTTCGGAATATGCCATGCGACACGTGCTTGGAACGCTTCTTTTCGGTCTGATCAGTGTGACTCTGTCCGGTCGCGATCACGCGAGTTCCGCTGAGACATCGCAGCAGGCGACGTCAGAGCGCGATGGCGCCCACGATTTCGACTTTGAGTTCGGCAGTTGGAAGACTCATCTGCGACGGCTGCAACGGCCGCTCTCCGGCTCGACAGCCTGGGTGGAGTACAACGGCACGACACAGGTCGACAGGATCCTCGGTGGGCGTGCCAACCTGGTCGAGCTTCAGGTCGCAGGACCTGCGGGTCGTATTGATGGGATGTCCTGGCGCTTGTACGAGCCGGAAACACATCAGTGGACACTCAACTTCGCCAACGTGCGCGACGGAAAACTGACGACCCCGATGATCGGTCGCTTTCACGAGGGCCGCGGCTCGTTCTACGGCCAGGACACCCTGAACGGCCGGACCATCTTCGTGCGCTTTCTAATCACCAGGGTGGCGGCAGATTCGATCCACTTCGAGCAGGCATTCTCCGCCGACGGGGGGCAGACCTGGGAGGTGAATTGGATCGCGGAGGATACGCGAGTCGCACGCTAGCCCAACGTGATCGCATAGAGCTCGATTTCCTCGCCCTGAGGCGTCGAATAGGGTCGTTCGAAACTGAAGCCGAGCCTCTGAAGCAAACCGAGAGATCGTCTGTTGCTCGACTTCACGATAGCGAGGAGTCTCTCGATGTGCCACTGCGAATGAGCGTGCGACATGACATGGCGAGCGGCCTCCGTGGCGTAGCCTTGTCCTTCCCACTCTGCTAGCAGCGCGAAGCCCAGGTCCGGGGCGGGCAGATCATCGCGCCTGACCAGCCCACAGAGCCCGATGCATTCGTGGTCCGCTTTGCGCTGCACTACATACATCCCGTAGCCGTGCGCGTCGTATTGTGCCCAGATTCTGAGCTTGATGTAGCCCTCGGCGTCCTCGATCGAGCGGACACCGCGATCGCCGATGTTCTCCACCCACGACGGCTCATTGAGCAACCTGAGGAAGAATGGACCATCCGAAAGTTCCACCTTCCTCAGTTGCAGCCGTGGTGTTCCCAGAATGTCCGCTGTACTGATCATCCTTCGCGGATCATACAGTCACGCAGTGCCGCGCGCCCGCGACTGAACCAACCCCTCACGCGCCGCCACTTCGCCGCAGCAACCACCACCACCCCCGCGCCGGAAGTCGCACCGGCAGCTGTCAGCGCCGCTGTCGTAATACACAAAGGGCACATAGACAACCTCCTCAATACTCGTCGTGACGGCGCCACCAAATGCCCGCCTCGTTGCGCCCCAGCGGCGCACGGTCGAGCCATTGGTACGACCCCCAAAGCCCGTCTAGGCCGCGCGCGTAAGTGGAGTACGTGTGATAGACGTTTCCATCCTTCAACACGAACGAGCTCATCCCGGGCAGGTCCCGCAGATAGGTGGGCGCATTGGTTCCGCACATGGAGGCGAACTGACGAACCGGCTCCGACGCATTCTTCTCGGTGATCGAGTAAGGGCCGCGCTGGTAGTTGTATTCGACGTCTCCCGACTGCTGCTTCTCCGCGGTCGTCGCGACACTGTAGTCGGAATTGAAATCGGTCCTGGACGACGACGCCCAAGGAAACGTCCACCCCATCCGGCGCTTGTACCCCTGCAGCTTCGCCAGCGGCGCCCGCGAAACGGCGCACAACATCACATCATGGTTGGCCAGATGGACTGCGAACCCGTTGAAGCCATCGGCGATCATGGAGCACGAGGGGCATCCGGCGGTGTAATCGGGGCCGAACATGAAGTGATAGACCAGCAGCTGCGAACGTCCCCGGAACAGCTCGGCCAGCGACGCCCGCCCCTCATCGACGTCGAACGAATACTCCTTCTCGACCCGAACCCAGGGCAACGCCTGCCGTTGCTTTGCCAGCTCATCGGCTCGCCGGGTGAGGTCCTTCTCCGCCTCGAGCAGGGCCAGCCGCTCATCCAGCCACGCCTCGCGGGTCGCAATTCGGTGTGCAGTCATCGCTCGTCTCCTGTTGTTGCTGCGTGATGAGCTAGATTAGGCGCCGTGTACCGGGGGTCGGGAGTGACAAGTGTGACGGGATTTCGGTGGACTCACTGATCACAGCTGCAGCGCACGCGCTGGCCCTTGGGGATCCCCTGGGCGCCCTCAAACGCGTAGCCCTTCGCGAGGACCCGCCCGCCCTCGCGCTTCGGGGTACGGCCATGGCACAGCTTGGCGACCTCGCTCGAGCAAGGGACCTCCTGCGCCGAGCAGCCCGAGCCTATGGCCCCCGCGAGTCACTGTCGCGCGCTAGATGTATGGTCGCCGAGGCGGAGATAGCACTCGCCTCTCGAGATCTAACCTGGTCACCTCAATCGCTCAGTGCCGCACGCGTAACGCTAGAGGAGCACGGCGACCGGGTGAATGCAGCGCACGCGCGATACCTCGAGATCCGCCGCCTTCTACTAATGGGACGTCTTGACGACGCCGAGCAATCCCTCGGGCAACTGGACCCAGAGACGCTTCCACCCCCACTGAGAGCCGCCCACGAACTGGTCCTCGCGGGGATCGCAGTGCGTCGAGTCCAGGCGACGGCAGCACGTCTTGCGCTCACGCGTGCCTCGCGCGCAGCGCGCCAGGCCGGAATTCCAGCACTGCTTCGTGAGGTCGAGGTCGCTGCCCTTGATCTGACAGCACCCGCTGCTCGCCTCCTGTCACGTGGCAAGGAGCAGGACCTGTTGCTTGAGGAAGTGGAGGCGCTGCTTGCGTCCAAGACACTGGTCATCGATGCGTGTCGGTTCAGCGTCCGCCAAGCCGGCGTCCAAATCCAACTCGCCAGACGGCCAGTTCTCTTCACGTTGGCCCGGGCCCTGGCCGAGGCGTGGCCGGCGGATGTATCTAGGGAAGTGCTCGTGTCAGGCGCGTTCCGTGCGAAACGAGCCGATGAAACCTACCGGGCTCGCCTTCGAGTCGAAGTCGGCAGACTCCGCAGAGCCCTTCGAGCGTTGGCGGACATCGTCGCGACTCAGCGAGGATTCGCGATTGTGCCCCGCCGAGCAGCCGACATTGCGGTACTTGCGCGGCCTGTGGAGGACGAGCACGCCGCCGTGCTTGCGTTGCTCAACGACGGCGAGTCATGGTCAAGTTCCGGCCTCGCCCTCGCGCTCGGTGTCAGCCCGCGTACCGTTCAGCGCGCGCTCGGGTCGCTCGTGGAAGGCGGCAAGGTGCAGGCTCTGGGTCACGGGCGGGCCCGTCGCTGGATGACCCCGCCACCCCTGGGATTCACGACAACTTTGTTACTCCCCACCCCGCTGCCGGGTGACTAGGATGACGGCATGAAACGATCAGATGCGAAGCTCTTGCGTGAGTACGGACCTCTTCCGGGTGTCGAGCAGGTGGCCGGCGTCACCTACGACGGTGAGCAGGTCTGGTTCGCGGCCGGAACAACGCTGCAGGCACTAGATCCAAAGAGCGGCAAGACGATGCGCTCTATCGATGTCGCAGCACACGCGGGGACTGCCTTCGACGGGGAGCACCTGTACCAGATCGCGGAGGATCGGATCCATAAGATCGACCCACACACCGGACGAGTGCTGTCCTCGATCCCTGCACCAGCAGCGGGCGCGTGCTCCGGGCTCGCATGGCACGAGGGGTCGCTTTGGGTGGGGCAGTATCGCGAGCAAAAGATTCATCAGGTCGATCCGCAGACGGGGAAGGTCCTACGCACCATCGAGTCACAGCGCTTCGTCACCGGGGTGACCTGGGTCGAGGGCGACCTCTGGCATGGAACCTGGCAAGACGAGCAGAGCGACATTCGGCGGGTCGACCCTCGCACCGGAGAGGCCCTCGAAGCGATCGACATGCCACCCGGACTCATTGTCTCCGGACTCGAATCCGATGGTGCCGATCAGTTCTTCTGCGGCGGCGGCAGTAGCGGCAAGGTCAGGGTCGTGCGCCGCCCCAAACGCTCACCTTGAGCGGTTGACATCCGGGCGGTCGCTCGGCGGTGAGAAGCGCGTTACAGCCGGCCTGTCGCCGCGCACTGCTTGAATGCCAATACGACCTGGCTGCGCAACGTACGCAGTGAGCCGAGTTGCTCGCCGTCGAGCTTGATGCCCGCGCGCTCCGAGTCCGCGTACAGCAAACCGATCGCCGCTGACTTGAGCGCTATCGGCAACAACAGGAAGCTCCGCGGATCCAAGACCTGACGATACCAGTCAGGGATTCGCTGGATGATGTTGTCGGCTCGAGCGTTCTCGATGACGATGTCGACACCCTTCTCGATGGCGACGTGGAACACATCGGGCGCGAACGCCAACGGAAACTCGCACTGAGGAATCAGACTTTCGATCTCGGAGCCGAAACCGAAGCGCGCGCGCATCGTGTTGAGTCGCGAGTCACGAATGAAAATCATCGTGCGCGAGAATCCGAACCCGCGGTGCATCGTCTCGAGCACCATGCGTAGAATATCGTTGAACGCAAGATCCGACGTCAGCGCTTCGGTTACGTCCCGTATCCCGGCAGCGATGACTCGCTGCGCATCAGCACCTCCACCGCCCGGGTTGTCCAGCGCATCCAGTGCAGCAGCGTCCTTCACCAGGGGATCGACGAAAGGCGACACGTTCGTCTGTCCCGCTGAGGCACTCTCCTCCGTGCCACCCGTCCAGACACGTACCGCATCCAGAGCCGGGCTTCCGGCGGTAGACAGGTTGAGAGTCGTGGACCGATCCGTGAGCTCCTTCAGGCCTTGCTCGATGGCTGCGGTGAGATCCTTGGCGTCGAGTTTGATTGCGGCGCCGTAACGCCGCCTGAGTGTTCGCAGCGCCGCCGACTTGTCTTCCGGCGAGCCGCGCACTGCCGTGAGATACAGGTCGTTCGCGAGATTGGCCGCCAACCTGAGTCTCTCACCGTCGGTCGCTGGGCGAGCAATGTCACGCACGCTTAGCGTCTGCATCCCCTCAACCAAGCGGTCGGGGAAGTTCCAGTGCCGCGCCAGGCCGATGCCTAGATTGCGGTACGAGATTCCGAGCACCTTCTCGGCGGCCTCCTCCTCGGGAATGCCGCTCTGCACGAGCGCCCGGACCTTGCGACTTTCGTCGTAGAGGAAGAAGGTCGCCAGCAACTTGCCGAGGTTCTGGCACATGGTGCAGATGACGGCTTCCTCGGCATCGGGCATGCCGAGTCGCTCACACAACGCCTTCGAAACGACCCCCGCGAAGAACGCGCCGATGAGCTCGTCCTGGATGGTTCTTTCCTGGGGCCGCCCCTTGGAGAACTCGAGCATCATCAGCGTCATTGCCGCGTTGCGAACGGCCTCGCAACCTAGAATCAGCACTGCCCGGGAGACCGTGCGGATACTTCCGAACTGGCCGTAGACCGCCGAATTGACGAGCTGCAACAGCTTTGTCGTCAGTGAAACGTCGCGAAGGATGACCTGTGTGATCTGCTGTGCACTGTGAGAGTCGGAAGCGACGATCCGGTTGATGTCGCTGATCGTCGTTGAAAGCGTGGGAAAGCCTGAGGACCCGCGCAGCCGATCGAGTACTGCCTCCAATGGATCCCGGCTTCTCTCTTCGGTACTCGGCACGGTGCTCGCCATGGTCAAAAGATCGACCAATGGGCGGAGTTCTTTAGATAAGGGCCATATGTGAATACCGCAGCGCCACGGGCCCAGCCTGCTGTTCCTCCCCGCCTACGCCGAGCAACAAGCGCTCCCGTTTCACTGCGGTCCTCCGAGCACATCATCGAGACTCGACGCCGTGAACAATCTCTGGGCCAGCATATTCAGCTGGCACTCGTCGACTGCCGCCAGCCGGGCCCGGACGGAATCCGTGATCGTCCCAAATCGCAGCGCCAACAGGGTCAGAAGCATCTCGAGCTGACCTTCAGTGCGCCCCTCGCTGCGCCCCTCGCTGCGCCCCTCGCTGCGCCCCTCATTGCGCCCCTCATTGCGTCCCTCGAACCGACCCTGCCCAAAGTAGAGCCGCGCGAAGGCGCTCTGATATTCGTAGTCTGTTGGCTTCATCTCTTGAACCGCCTGTAGGGCGGCCTCCGAAAGTGCGCTATGGATGAGGTCTATATAGAACCCCGACGTTTCCGGGTCCACGCCTGATGCCGATACCGCGGCCTTTGCGACAAGTGCCACGCGGACCGCACGATCGACTTCCGGATCTTGCCCGTGGCTTATGACCGACCACACGGCCAATTCTGGATTGTGACTCGCCTGGTCTGGATCAGTAACCCACGGCACGTCCCGAGGCCCCACGACGAGCGGGACGATCTTACTGTCGCCGCCGAGATGGATAGGTTGCCGCGCCCACTCGGCGACGCTCTCGTCCATGCAGATCACCAGCAACAGTACCGGACAGCGTAGCCGCGCACGCAGGTTGGCCACATAAGCAGGCCAAGCATACGACTTGCTGTCATCGCGACTGAGCTGGACTTCAACAACGATTCCAAGAACAGGCCGCACGGTACGCAGCACAACGACCATGTCAGCGCGGTACTCAGTGGGTTGGACGTCGGTCAGGTCGGCCGCCTCGATCAGGAGCTGCGTGTATCCGGGCACCGGGACTCCAAGCGACGCACCCAGGCATTCGGCTGCCAACACCGGACGGGTGCGGAACAGCAGAAGCACGGTTTCGTGCAGTCGCGAAGGCATGGGACGATTCGACTCTGAATCGAAGTGATCGAACTGATGTCATCAGATTCAGAACAGGTTGCCGTCGCAGGACTGATCGAGTTGCCGTGGTGTCGATGTGTCGTGACACGATAGACCGGTCCAGGCCCGCGTGGAAGATGTTGAAAGAGGAATTTTGGCCTGCAAAATACATCGTGGGCATTTCCTCACCACGGAGAGTCAGCACGCAAAAGCGCGTGAGCACACGGCGTGACGCGGGGCCGACAGCGCATGCCACGCTTCCCATCCAGCAATTCAACTGCGGCGATTGCGCTCTTGGGCACGCAAACGCGCCGCCCGCATCATCAGGTAGTTCCGCTCCGGAAGACTGCTCGTCTTCTCGGCGGCAGCCAGATAGGACGCGGTCGCCGCCTCGAAATCATTCGCGCGCTCGAGCAAATGCCCGCGCACAGCATCCAGGCGATGCGTCCCACGCATGCGCTCGTCTTTCTCGAGCGGCTCGAGCAACGCGAGCCCCGCCGCAGGACTTTGCACCATCGCGATTGCAACCGCATGATTGAGTGCGACCATCGGGTTGTCGGACATTCGCATGAGAACGCCATAGAGTGCGAGGATCTGCGCCCAGTCGGTAGACTCAACGTCTGCCGCCTCGTCGTGAAGAGCTGCAATCGCAGCTTGGAGTTGGTACTCGCCGACGGCGCCCTGCGCCATGGCCAGGGTGACCAGATCGGTCCCCTCGCGGATCAATTGCCGATCCCAGCGGCTGCGATCCTGCTCATCGAGCGGTACCAACTCACCATTCGGTCCCGTCCGAGCCTCACGGCGCGCATCGGTCAACAGCATCAGCCCGAGCAGTCCCACGACCTCGGGTTCGCGAGGCAACAGCGACTGCAACAGGCGCGTCAACCGCACTGCCTCACCCGACAGATCGGTTCGCTGCAACGAGTCACCCGTACTGGCGGTATACCCCTCGTTGAAGATCAGATACAGAACCTGCATCACCGAGTCCAGACGTTCCGCTCGCTCCTGAGCCTCCGGAAGCGAGAACAGGATCCGCGACGCCTTGACGCTCTGTTTCGCGCGGCTGATTCGTTGTGCCATGGTCGCTTCCGGCACCAGGAAGGCCGTCGCGATTTCGCCGGTCGTCAGACCTCCAACTGCGCGCAGGGTCAGCGCTATGGCCGACGCCGGCGTGAGCGCCGGATGACAGCACATGAACAACAGCACCAAAGTGTCTTCGGGATCCATTTGGGGCTCGCTGTAGATCTCGGGCGCGACGACGAAAGGCAGCTCCTCCGCCAGAACGGACTCCCGATTGCGGCGTGCAATCTCAGCTCGTACGTGATCGGTCATCCGACGCAACGCCACGTGAATGAGCCAGCCACGCGGGTTGTTTGGGATGCCGTCGCGCGGCCATTGCTCCGCGGCGGCGATGAGTGCTTCCTGGACTGCGTCCTCGCTTGCAGCAAGGTCACGATAGCGCCGCATTACCGAGCCGAGCACCTGCGGCGCCAACTCGCGCAGCAGGTGCTCAAAGCCAGGTCTGGGTGCCTGCACCGTCACAGTTTGTGTCGACCCCTTACTTGGGATCGGGCGGTGCGCTCATGACTTCGCGGACTTCGATCGCCATGTTCAGCGGCTTGCCGCCGACGCCGGGGGCGGCGGAAGCCTCCGCCGCAATCTCGTAAGCGCGCTCCGGGCTGCCCACGTCGACGATCCAATAGCCGGCGAGGAACTCCTTGGCTTCCGGAAACACTCCATCGGTGACCGGTCGGCCGCTGTCGCCCGCGCGGACCCGTTTCGCCTGGGAGGGCGGCGCCAGACCTTCGGCGCCGACCAGCTCGCCGGCAGCGTGCAGCTTCCTGGCAAACCCCATCATGAACCCGATGTGCGCCTCGATGTCCTGCTTCGGCCAGCTCATGATCTGGTAGTCCCCGCCGCGCGGGGTGTTCATCATCAACATGAATTTCATGACTTGCTCCTGAACGCCGGCTCCTGAGGATCAGGCCGCCTGGCGCAGACAGGTCGGAGCGGCAGGCGGGCTTTCGACATCGGCGGGGCGAAGTTTCGCAAAAATCTGGCTTCGCTAGTACGGCAAAGGCTCCGTTCTCCTTCGCATTGTGGTGGCGGGGTGACGAGCAGCGCGGCGGCGTGGATTACTTCCCGCCCGCCGCGGGCGCCGGCTTGGGTTGCGCCCCAGCCAAAAGGTCCCAATCCACTCTACGGCTCTTCATGAGCCATTCACCCTCCTCACGAACCCAATGGTCCGCGTAGAGGCCGGATCCGCGAACCAGGAACTGACCCGCATCATTCTCCGCCAGAAACGTAAAGCGTGAGCTCGCCTCGGCGATATCCCCGCGCACGCGTATCTCGACGTCACTCAGCAGGTCGACGCTTTGCCGAACAGGCTTTCCCGCCGCCGCTTTTGCCATCCGTTCACTCGCACCGGCCATAAGGTTCTTGATGTCCTCGCGGCCGTGGCGTGTGCCCTCGTCCATGATGATCTCGGAATCTTTGGAGAACATCAGGGCGTACTTGTCCCATTCAGCCTTGCGCAAGACAAGCATGTAGTCCTGCAGCCTGCGCCGGATCTCGGCTTCGTCTTCCAGGCGCTGCAGCCGCGCTTCGAGTCCCAGTTTCTGACCGGTCAGCTCGCTGGGCTTTCCATCGAGCTTCAGCGTACCGGACAGGCGAGTGGGCGACTTCACGTTGGCGTCGAATTCGACGGTGTTGGAGTTGCCGTGAGAGGTGACGCTGTAAGACCACCGCACCTTCGATCCCGTCACCACACCCGTAAGCGGCACCACTTCAGAACCGTATGAACGAGGCTCGCAATCGCCCGTCAGAGCCATGCCACCCTGGTGAAGCCGGCAGTCGATGATTATCCGGTCCGCCGGCACAGAGGCCCCGGCGCCTTGGGTGCTGAATTGCCACTCGCCGGAAGGATCCACCGGCGCCGAGCCGTCAGCCGCCGCGGCGGCGCCCGACATCAGCAAAGGAGGCATCAAGCAGAAAACCGCTGCTCCCACGGCAGCCGTCAGCATCCGGTTCATCACTCCCCCAATGCCGCCGTGTTCTCGAGTTTGATCGGCGCAAGGGATTGTCACGCAGTCGTTCAGTGCGCCAAACGCCCTCGCCGCGGCGTGTCCGTCAGACGGCGGACGGCTCGGCGAAGATCTTTTTTCCACCCTCAAGCGGCCCCTGGGAAGTGGCTGAAATATATACTAAGTATTTGATTTATATGTAAAGCTAAGCGAATGAAGCGGAACCCAACCCATAAAGACCCCTCGCCGCACTTGGCCAAGGGAGAAGAAGGCGGCCCGCTCAGCCGGGAGCTCGTGAGCGTCAAGATCCAGCGACTCGCGGACTTCATCGGCCGTTCGGCTTCGTTGGCATTTCCGCGCACCAGTGGGTTTTCGGACTTCGAGTGGCGAGTGCTGGCGCGCGTCTGCGAGACGCCGCCGCTGTCCATCAACGATCTCTCCGCACTCACCCACCGCGGAGTCGCTCAGGTCAGCCGGACCGTCAAGAAGCTCGTCGCGGCCGGACTGCTCCACCGGGCAAGTCGTACGGGCGGGCCTGGGGTCCGGATCACCCCAACACCGTTGGGCCGTACCGTGTACGGGCCGCTGGTCGAGCAGGCTCGCCAGCGAAACAGCACGATCGTTGCCGGGTTGGGCGAACCGGAACTGCAGATGCTGGATCGCTGCGTCAGCGCGATGACCGACAACGCGCTGACCGAGTTGGGGCGAGAACAGCGGCTGCAGACCCAACGCAGGCGCCGGGAACACCCGTAGCAATGACGGGCGTCACCACTCGTGCGGAGCTTGCTCGCTCTCGCTCGGCGGCTCCGCTTGGCGCGGCGCAGGCTCGTCGTGCTATACGACGCAAATGCAAACCACCGCCCGCTTGCCTTCCGGCGAGGAAATTCCGCTCCTTGGTCAAGGCACGTGGTACTTCGGTGAGCAATCCACTCAGCGCGCCGGAGAAATTGCAGCTCTACGTCTAGGCCTGGATCTCGGCCTGACACTGATCGATACCGCTGAGATGTATGCGGACGGCGGGGCCGAAGAGGTCGTCGGCGAGGCCATTCGCGGCCGTCGTGAAGAGGTGTTTCTGGTCAGCAAGGTGTTGCCTCACAACGCCAGCCTCCGCGGGACCCTCGCAGCCTGCGAGCACAGCCTGCAACGGATGGGGACCGACCGCATCGATCTGTACCTTCTCCACTGGCCGGGCAGCCATCCCCTCCAGGACACTCTGACCGCATTCGCGAAGCTGGTGGAGCAGGGGAAGATCCGCTATTGGGGCGTCAGTAATTTCGACGTAGACGATCTGAACGAGCTGCTGGCGCTTCGCGGCGGCGAGCAGTGCGCGACGAACCAGATTCTCTACAACCTGACTCGGCGAGGAATCGAATGGGATCTGCTGCCGTGGTCCCGACAACGCCACATGCCGCTGATGGCCTATTCGCCAGTGGAGCAAGGCAGGCTGCTTTCCAATCCGGCTTTGCATCGCGTCGCCGCCAGACACAGTGCCACCGCGGCGCAGGTCGCGCTGGCCTGGGTGTTGAGATCCGGTGCCATCGCGATCCCACGCTCCAGATCTCTCGAGCATGTTCGGGAGAATCGCGCATCGCTGGATATCGCGCTGACCCCTGAGGATCTCAGCGATCTCGACCGGGCCTATCCGCCTCCGAAGCGGAAAGAGCCCCTCGGAATGCTGTAAGAGCGCATCGAGCGCGGCAGCGCCAGCGATAGAGCTTCCGGCTCCGCGCCTGAGCCGTTCCCCCTCCTTTGATGGATTGCCCGCATGGGGACAAACGCCGTACAACTTTGCGCGACCCTCCCTCCCCCTCTTTTCCGCGGAAGACCTTGCGATGAAAACAAAAGCCTACGCAGCGCAGACACCCAAGAATTCACTGGCTCCGTTTCAGATCGACCGTCGCGAGCCGGGTGGCCGCGATGTCGCCATCGAAATTCTCTACTGCGGCGTGTGCCACTCGGACCTGCACACCGCCCGCGGTGAATGGCCTGTCCCGTTTCCGTCCGTCCCTGGCCACGAAATCATCGGCCGCGTGACCTCGACCGGCAGCCAGGTCAGCAGATTCAAGACAGGCGACATCGTCGGTGTCGGCTGTATGGTTGACAGCTGTCGGACGTGCGCCGCCTGTCGCGAGGGCTTGGAACAGTATTGCGAAGGCCCGCAGGGTTTTTGCCAGACGTATAGCGGCTGGGTGCGCGGCGGAGGTGACAACACCTACGGCGGCTACTCGACCAATATCACGGTCGATGAGCACTTCGTGCTGCAGGTCCGCCACCAGAAGTCACAGCTGGCGGCGGCTGCCCCTTTGCTGTGCGCGGGAATCACGACCTGGTCACCGCTGAAGCACTGGAAAGCCGGGCCGGGCAAGAAAGTCGGTATCGTGGGAATCGGCGGCCTCGGCCACATGGGAATCAAGTTGGCGCGTGCATTGAAGGCTGAGGTCGTGGCGTTCACGACGTCGCCGTCCAAGCGCGAGGCGGCGAAAGTTCTCGGTGCTCATCAAGTCGTCATCTCTACCAACGCGAACGAGATGGCGGCGCATGCCGGCAGCTTCGACTTCATCCTGAACACGGTGGCGGCGCCTCATGATCTGGACGCCTTTACCGGCCTTCTGCGCCGCGATGCCACGATGGCACTGGTCGGCGCGCCCGCGACTCCTCATCCCTCGCCATCCATCTGGAACCTGCTGCTCGGTCGGCGAAGCATCGCAGGGTCGGCCATCGGCGGCATTCCCGAGACCCAGGAAATGTTGGATTTCTGCGCGCAGAACGACATCGTCTCGGACATCGAGATGATCCCGATGCAGGACATCGAAAAGGCCTACGGTCGGATGCTCAAGAGCGATGTCAAATATCGCTTCGTCATCGACATGGAGACCCTGCGACGCTCCGAGGCTTAGGGATCAGCCCAGGAGATGAAGAAAGCGGTCCAATTCAAGCGGACCCCGGCTCAGTCACCAGCCGGGGTCCCCACACCAACACAGTAGAAGAGCGGCACACGGACCGCGATCGTCCGGCTGGGAGTCAACAGCAATCCCAACCCAACGGCGATCATCAGCACACCGGTTGCGTAGGCCACCGCTACACGGGCGGGCAACGATGCCGGACCTGGCTGCCAAACCAAGGCGAAGTCGCCATGCAGCAGCGCCACCAGACCCAGTCCAACCAAACTGACTACGAACAGCGCGAGCGCCGGGTACTGCTTCCCTTCCATGGGCGGCGATGCTACCGCGCCGTCCTGCGGTTGGCCTGGCGAAAACCCTTGCCCCGGAGAAATCCGGTGCAGCAGGATCTGGGCAGGTCAAACGGGGGGATAGACCATGTCGAGGAAACGGTCAGTGATGGCCAGCCGCGATCCGCAAGTGGATCCGGCCGACCGCAGAAGATTTCTCGAGGGAATGGCGCTGAGCGCGGGCGCTGTCGCTTTTCTGTCGGGAATGGATCCGCGCGCGGCCAGTGCGCAAGCGGCGGGCGGAGCGGCAACGCCACCGGCCGCAGGTGCGGGCGGACCACCACGGCGCAGGCCGGGCGCCGGAATGCCAGTGGCGCCCAAAGATCCTCAGCCGGCACCGCTGAAGGATGTGGCGGGGAAAACCGCCTACATCACTGCCTCCTCGGACGGTATCGGCCTGGGCATTGCGCGAGCCTGTTCCAACGCAGGCATGAAGGTCGTCATCGGGTATCGAAACGAAGCGCGCCTTGCCGAAGCGCTACCGCTGTTCAAGACACCCAACGCGGGCCTGCACGCCATCAAACACGATGTGACGGATCGTGACGGATGGACCCGGCTGCTCGAGGAGATCAAGGCCAAATTCGGCAACCTGCACCTGCTGGTCAACAACGCCGGAGCCAAGACGCTCGCGCAGGCGAGCTTGGCGGAAACCAGCGATTGGGACAACGCGGTGGCCGTGAATTTCACCGCCATCTACAACGGCGTCAAAGTATGTCTGCCGCATTTCAAGGAGCACAACGAGGGCGCACACATCGTCTGTACGTCTTCCATGAGCGGCATCATTCCGGGTGTCGCCGCGGGTGTTTACACGGCAACCAAGATCGCCGCCGTCGGTCTGATGGAAGCCCTGCGCGTGGAGCTCGAGGGTACGAACATCGGGACATCCGCTTTCTGTCCCGGCGGCGTCATCACCGACAACGGCAAGCCGCCGAAGCCGGGTGCGCCGGTACGGCCCAAGTCGATCATGATGGATCCGCTGGAAGCCGGCGAGCGTGTGTTGAACGGCGTGCGCAACAACGACCTGTTCATCATCAGCCATCCGGAATTCGGACCGGGCATGCAGGAGCGCTTCGATGCCTACATGGCATCCGTGCCCGATGAGCCGCCGCCGCCGGATCGCGAGAAGGCCGAGCAGATCCTGGCCCACTCCCCGATCTATCCGCTGGAAGTGCGGCACCGCAAGGTGAAGCGCAAGTCCTTCCGGGGCTGAAGCGCGCGTCGGTCCTGACGGGCGGCAGCCCTCGTAAGGCTGCCGACCCTCGCAGGCTGCACGCCCTCAGTGGTGTAGCGGACCGGGGGTAGAGCTGGGGGTCGCGAGCGTGGGACGCGTCAACTGGCGCATGATTTCCTGCGCCTGGCGCTCATGCTCCGCAGCCTCCTCTTCGGTCATACAAGTCTCGGGCCCCGAGATCTTGGTGCCCAGGACCGGGTCGCTGCTGCAGTAGTAGACCACCCCGTCGCGAACAACCCTCCGCGAGCCGGGCGGGTGAGCGATAATTTTTACCGTCGGCTGCTTCGATGCGGACGTGGGTTGGGCGTTTGTTTTGGACGGTGGCGCCGCCGCAGCGGACGCGGCATTCGCGGGCGTGGCCGCCATTACGGCAGGCGCAATGGCAGTGTGATCACTGTTGGCGGTGACGGGAGCCTTCGATGCGCATCCCAGCACACTCAGGCACACAACACCGACCACCAGAAAACCCCTCGTTGCGTTCGGCATTCCGCCCCCCTGAGCTTTGTGTAACTCCAGGCGCCCAGTGTAACGGCTTACGTCTGCCTTTCCGACTGCCAACAGCCGATCGATGATCGTCAGTCACCGCCGAACGGTGAGACGCGTGTCTCACAATCGCTGCAGTGCGGCTTCCGCCTTCAGGCTCTCGAGATCCTGCGCGGCACTGACTACCGCGAGCACCTGGCCAGCGCGCTTGAGCCTGACGAGCCAGCTCTTCGTGTCCAGGCTCCCGTCGATCTCGACCGAGTCCCAACTCTGCGCGTGGCCGACATACTTGATGGACAGTCCAAACTGCCGTGTCCAGAAGAACGGGACCATCGTGAAGGGCTCACGGTAGCCCAGAATATTCCGCGCGACCGCCTTCCCCTGGCGCTCGGCAACAACCCAGTGCTCGACACGAATACGTTCACCGGAATGCGGATCGGGCCAGGCAGCGATGTCGCCTGCTGCGTAGATACCGGGAGCACTCGTCTGCAGGTATTCGTCCACGACGACACCTGACTCGACCTTCAATCCCGCCTTCTCCGCCAACGCCGCTGCCGGCCGCACTCCTGCTCCGACGACGATCAGATCCGCTTCGAAAGCAGCGCCGCTCTTGAGAGTCACGTGTCTTCCGTCCACTCCAACGACGGCGTCCGATGCGTGGAAAACCACTCCATGTTCCTCATGGAGCTTGCGAACAAACTTTCCGACCTCGGGTCCGACTACGCGCTCGAGCGGCTCGCGCTCACGAGCCACGACGTGCACGCCGACGCCCCGCTCGCGCAGCGATGCGGCCACCTCGAGACCGATGAAACCACCCCCGATCAGCAGAACCTGCCGGGCAGAGGCGGCTTTCGCAATCAACTCACGACAATCGGCAAATGTCCGCAGATAGCTCAGCCGGGAATCCTCCACGCCGGGCACCGACAGACGCACCGGATCCGCGCCGGTTGCCAACACCAGTCGGTCGAACGCAACCGATTGGCCCCC
This sequence comes from Steroidobacteraceae bacterium, assembly GCA_036499585.1. Taxonomy (GTDB): domain Bacteria; phylum Pseudomonadota; class Gammaproteobacteria; order Steroidobacterales; family Steroidobacteraceae; genus 13-2-20CM-66-19. The sequence goes on along the minus strand of DASYDM010000014.1, from coordinate 128,238 downwards.
ATCGAGCTGAACCTGCCTGCGAGCGACATCCAACGCAATGACACGCGTTCGAAGCCGCAGCTTGATGTCCTGGTCGCTGTAGTACGCCTCCGGCCGTAGAGGCATCCACTCTTGCTGAGCCTGGCCGGCGAGATAGTCTTTCGACAGATTGGGTCGATCGTACGGCGCGGAATCGTCAGCGCTCAGAATGGTGACCGCACCCGCATAACCCTCGCGCCGCAGAGCATCGGCGGCAGCGAACCCGGCCGCACCGCCTCCTACGATTACGACAGAAGCAGGAGGGCTCGCGGCGCCGCGGGGACCCACGTGCGCCGGCTTCCCTGGCGTCGGCAGTTTGTCTCGCACATACACGCGCCCATCGACAACGTGCGTGCGCCAGCAGGGGACAGGATCAAACGCCGGCGGCTGCAACACCTGACCGGTGCGAAGACTGAAGCAAGCGTGATGCAGCGGGCAACGCACTTCCTCGCCCACGACGAGTCCCTTGACCAGCGGACCACCATAGTGAGTGCACGAGGCACCGATCGCGAAATACTCTGCCCCGCGCCGGACGAGAATCACATCGTCCTCGCCCACCTTGCCCTGGATCATCGCTCCGTCGGCAAGGGCCTCGACGGCTGTTCCCGCTGTGAGATCGGGGGCGGCTGTGAGACCAGGGCCCGTCGCGCTATCTGTCATGGCAATTTCTCCTCTCCGACAGTCTAGGCTTCATCTTCCCGGGGTCACTTGCAACTTCGCGTCCTGGATTGTCTCGTCCCACCGCCAATCGGGGTGTCCGATGCCAATCGGCACGCCCCCCACCCACCTCGGCGGCGGCTGGAACGCCAGCCAGTCCCTTTCGCCGGCGAGCACGGCTCGACCCACGTCGGTGATGGCTACCAGATCCCGCCAGCCCGCATCGACATGAGTTCGGCTCAGCACAGGCTCAGGCACCGTCAGCATGGTTTCGACGATTTCCAGCAACCTCAGATCCGTGGCGAGCGGCAGCGGATCGCGGTGATTCGTGAGAATTCCGAACAGGCGATTCAGGGAAACGCCCTCCGTCGTCCTGTCTGCGGCCGTCGCCGCCTCTGCGGCGACGATGTCCAGGATCAGGCTTTCGGTGAGCGCCAGCCCGTTCGTGACTGACGGCAGTTCCTGCAGAAGGCGATGCAGCGCGTTCCCGAGATGGGACAGCGCCGACGGCCCCGACCGGAACAGCGCTGCCAGCGGACGCGGATCATCGCGGACCAACACGTCCCACGCCTGCGTGGCCAACGACAACTGCGTCGTCGTTACGAGCCGACGACGATCCCACAGCAATCGCAACGCTTCCTCGGGTAGGTGGCCCAAGCCAATGAACCGGACGGGTTCGCCATTTGGCCAACGCCCGGGGAAGAAATCGATATCGATCAGTTCCAACACAGGGGGCTGGGCCGAGCGAGCGTAGTGCGCCAGGCATCGCGTCAGCGCCATTTGATCCCAGCTGTCGTGCTCCATCCATAGCACCACTCGCTCGTAGGTGGAGGCGGACTCCTCGAGCCGACGCTCCACATTGCGCCGCCATTCCAAAGCTCCCTCGTATTTGACGCCCAGGGCCTTTCCGGCGGAATCCACCAGGTAGGCCGCCTCGCGCTCGAGACGCCCGTCTCCGGTCGTGATGGGCCCGAAGCAAAAGGGATAGGACTCTTCGAGAAAATCACCGCCGAACCCCGCCTGCTTCAGAACCTCCTGGATGTCCGATCCGCACCGCAGGTGCAGCGTCTTCAGGTCCGCGTCCGGCGCCTCGCCGTGGTCGCGAATTGCATCTCGCGCCCGGTCGAGGGACTCGATGTGGGATTTCAACTCAGCCCAACGGCTGAATCGCAGTTCGCGGGCTATTGTGTGTTGAGTGTCCGCAAGCTTGAGCGTGCCGTAACGCAATTTGTCCGCGGCATCCGGCACGCTGGCAATGATGCGCGCCAGGGCCGCTGCATCGCCTGCCCTGACGGATTTCAGCAGCTCTTTGGCTTGCTTGCGTTGCTGCTCGAGATTGAGACGAAACGCGGACTGAATCCGCTCCCGTGGGTTGGTCATCGCGATCCCCTTTTCGTTCGCCTGCGTCCGCTTCCAGGCATGAAAAAGGGATGTCGACTCGCCAATGAGGCAGATCGTGTCGTGGGCGCTGCCCTTTCCGCGGACGTGGAAGCTCCGACCGAGCGCTAAGGATTGTGTCCCCGCACCGCTGGATCCGTCAATCCGCCGCAGCGTTCTTGCGAGACTCTTCCACGAACTGCGGGCCGCTCTGCTCCATCGCCTCCACCGCCTCAGCCAGATGAACGCGCTTGTTGAACAATGCCACGTCCAGGAAACGCCCCTCGCGTACCTTGTTGACGAAGTCGTTGTTGGCGATGGTCGTGCGGCCGACACCGACCAGATCGAGCGAACCACGACGCACCTTCTCCGCCAGCATCCGCAGGTCGCGCTCTACGGACTGCTCCGAAGGCTCTTGATCATCGAACAGATTGGCGAACATCTCGACGTTCAGGCCGACGCTGCCGCAGGTCATCACTGCCGCATCCGTCATGGACTTCGCCCACTCGGCGATCGAATACTCCGGATGTTCGCTCGGCCACTCGCATTTCTGGAAACGCCGCGAAGACACGTTGAACATGTCCACGCCGCACTCGCGCAGCAGTGCCAACATCGCCCGCAGGTCTTCGGGATCGGAGGCTACGGCCGCGCCGTAGTCGACTTCCTTGAACTGCGAGAAGCGATAGGAGATCACGAATTTGTTGCCGGTCGCCTTACGAATGTCGCGCACGATGTCGGCAGAGAAACGAGCGCGCTCAGCCAACGTGCGCCCGCCATATTCGTCGTCACGACGATTGGTTTCGGCCCACAGGAACTGGTCGAGGAGGTACCCGTGCGCCGAGTGGACCTCAACCCCGTCTGCGCCCAAGGACTGGGCGTGCACGGCGGCTCGGACGTACGACTGTTTCAGCTCCTCGAGATCCTGACGAGTCATGGCGCGTCCGTTGGTTCGGCCTGACTGGATCAAACCCGAGGGGCTCAACGCGGGATATTTCGCTAACGGATGATCGTCGGCCACCTTGCGCATGGCGCCGGGATGCCAGATCTGTTGAAAGAAGGCGGCTCCCTCGCTGTGCACGGCGTCAACGACCCGTTGCCACGCGGGCAACGTCGCCTCCTCCATTCTCCCCATCATCGGTACCCAGTAGGCGGAAGGATGATCGGGAGACGTCGACTCGCTGATGATCAGACCCGCGCCCCCAGCCGCACAACGACGCATGTACTCGACCATCCGGGTCGTGGGTGAGCCGTCGTCTATGAAACCCCGCTGCATGCCGGGCATCACGAACCGGTTCCGCAGCGTCAGATTCCGGATCCGCAGCGGAGTGAACAGGACATCGAGCTCGCGTGGCGACATGGCAATACCCCCTCGGCTTCAGCTTACCCCATAATCTCGCAGCTCGAGCCGGGCTGACCCACGAACCGGGAACTCAAATGAAGCGTCTTGCCGCCGCTGCACCGTTGCTGGTCCTCGTCGCCACCGTGATGGCTCCGCCGAGCGTGAGAGGCGCCGACCGCGCTTGCGACCGCGCCTGTCTCAAATCAACGCTCGACCACTACATGGCGGCCGTGCTGAAGCACGACCCGAGTTCCGCCGGACTGGCTCCCAGCTACCGCCACACCGAAAACGCGATCAACGCCCCGCTCGGCAAGGGCATCTGGCAAAGCGTGACGGCCCTTGGAAAGGTCCAGCGGCGGTACGCCGACCCCGTCAGCAGTCAGGTTGCGTACTACGGAATCGTCGAAGAGAACGGCAAGGCTGCCATCGTGACCGCGCGCCTGCGCGTAGAAAATCGGATGGTCACCGAGGGTGAGTGGTACATCGCGCGCGAGGGCGACCCCGGGCTGCCCGGCTCCAATCCGCCGAACGCGTTGAGCGTCGACGGGCTCATAACGACGCCACCTCCGGAACGAAACCTGGCGGCGGCGAAGCGGCTGCCGCGCGAGACGATGATCGCCATCGTCAACAGTTACTTTGACGGCATCACCTCGCACGACGGGACCGTTGTGCTGGCACACCCCGGATGCAATCGATACGAGAACGGCACGCGCGTTACCGGCCGGCGGGGCGGCGTCGGCGATGACTGCGTCTCAGGGCTGAGCGGGTTCAATCTCGCCAATGTCGGTGGGCGTCGCGTAGGCTTTGTCGATGACGAGGCCGGTGTCGTACTCGGGATGGCCGTGTTCATCCGCAAAGCCGGCTCGCCTGTGCCACGCAACGCCTTCAGCGAGTGGTTCTGGATCGAGGACGGCAAGATCCGCAACATCTGGACCGCGATGTACTACCCCGGTCCCGATCGCCCGGTGCCGAACTGGCCGCCCTTCGACGGCAACTTCCCTCTGCCGGCGGGAGTCATTCCAACTCCTGCGGCGCCCGCGAGGCCGACGCCCTAGCGTCGGCGCGCGGCGGGCCGCCGTCCGGCCCGAATCTCACATCCCCGGAATCGGGGGGCACTCCATGATCTCCACCGAGTCGCCGGGGAAGATCGTGAAGTGCGGATGCTGCTCGAACATCCGCGCGGCGGCCTCGTGCGATTCGGCCTGAACGATCACGTAGCCCACCATGTTGTTCTTGATGTCCGCCACGCCCGTGGCCGAGGCTCGCTTCGTCTTGCCGAGCGGTCCGCCCTCGCCGACGATGTTCGCCCGGTGCGTAGCCATCCAGTCGTGCCACGCCTTCAAACCCTTCTCCTGCCGTGCCTTGCGCGTAGCTTCGTCCAACTTGTTCCAGCCGGATGCGTCGGTTCCGGCCGGCGTTCCAATGTAAATCCCGAGAAATTTCTTCATCACAGGCTCCGTCTCAAAATGGAAATCCGTTCGAAAGACGTTCGGCACCCCGCCGAATCGACCGGGCGGCAAATATTTTTGCTTTCGCCTGTCGGCCTCGCATTCTCGACGTCGCCGGTGATGGCACGACCGAGATCATCCAGGTCATGGATTGATCCGCTCAGCCCCCGACGATCTGCTGCGCTTCCCGGATGATTGTCTGCAGGTGAGCCTCACTCGTGAGGCTCTCTGCATAGATCTTGTTGATGTTCTCCGTACCCGACGGCCGAGCCGCAAACCACCCGTTCCGGGTCACGACCTTGAGGCCCCCGATCGATGCATCGTTTCCGGGCGCCTTCGTCAGCTTGGCCACGATGGGTTCGCCGGCCAGCATCGACGCGTGCACGGCATCGGGCGTGAGCTTAGACAACCGAGCCTTCTGCTCGGCGTTGGCCGGGGCATCGATTCGGGTGTAGTAGGCCGTGCCGAATTTGTCCGTCAGGGCACGGTAGTGCTCACCAGGGTCCTTCCCGGTCTTTGCGGTGATCTCCGCGGCGAGAAGCGCCAGGATCAAGCCATCCTTGTCAGTGGTCCACACCGACCCATCGAGGCGCAGGAAACTGGCGCCGGCGCTCTCCTCTCCGCCAAAGCAGACCGTGCCGCCCTGCAGACCCGGTGCGAACCACTTGAATCCAACAGGTACCTCCATGAGGGAGCGCCCCAGTGAGCTCACCACCCGATCGATCATGCTGCTGGACACCAGCGTCTTGCCGATCGCCAGCTTCGTCGACCAGTGTGGCCGATGCGTCACGAGGTACTCGATCGCCACGGCCAGATAGTGGTTCGGATTCATCAGACCGGCCGACGGCGTGACGATGCCGTGCCGATCGGCATCCGTGTCGTTTGCGAAGGCGACCTGATAGCGGTCCTTGAGAGCGACCAGGCGCGCCATGGCGTACGGACTCGAGCAATCCATGCGGATTTTGCCGTCGTGGTCGACGGTCATGAACGAGAACGTAGGATCGACGTCCGGGTTCACCACGTCGATGTCGAGCCCATACTCGGAGTTGATCGGTTCCCAGTAGTGAACCCCGGCACCTCCGAGCGGATCCACGGCGAGCTTCAATCCAGAGGAGCGAATCGCATCCATATCCAACACGTTGCGCAGATCGCGCACGTACGGCGTGATGAAGTCTTCCTCGCGAATCAGATCGTGCCGGCCGTTCGACAGGGCCACTCGCCTGACGGCGGAGTTGCCGCCGCGCAGCAGGTCGTTCGCGCGCTTCTGGATCCATCCCGTGATATCGCTTTCGGCCGGGCCCCCGTTGGGCGGGTTGTACTTGAACCCTCCGTCCGCGGGAGGATTGTGCGAAGGGGTCACGACGATTCCGTCGGCGAGACGATCCTTGCGATCGCGGTTGTAGACCAGGATTTCCCGCGAGATCACCGGGGTTGGAGTCACCTCATCGGCGCGCGCGACGAGAGTGTCGACACCATTTGCAACCAGCACCTCGAGTGCCGTGCGTTGCGCCGCAGGCGACACCGCATGGGTGTCCCGCCCCATGAACAGCGGACCCGTGATGTTCTGCGACAGGCGGTAGTCACAGATGGCCTGGGTAATGGCCAGGATGTGGCCTTCGTTGAAGGACCCGGTGAGGGGCGACCCGCGATGGCCGCTGGTGCCGAAGCTGACGAGCTGGTTCGGATCGGTCGGATCCGGCTTGCGCGCGTAGAACTCGGACTCGATCCGGGCCGGGTCAATGAGCAGATCTTTCGGTGCCGGCTTGCCGGCAAGCGGGGACAGCGCCATAGCGAAAACGTCTCACGAGGTGGATTCGGAAGGTGTCCGTGAGCCTACCCTACTTGCCATCCAGCCGCCGAGCGCGCCACCGATGATCTTGAGGAAGTGCGAGACCACATAGGCCATCGGAAGGGTTTTGCCCCAGGTGAGGGCGACATACATGAGCGCTCCCACGATGCCGACGAGTGTGGCGTGCAGAATCGGGCGATCACCCGCTTTGCGGGCCACCCAGTATCCCGCCGCCACCATCGCCAACAGGCACGCCGGTGGAACGACGTAGACCAACTTTGCCGTGGCTCCTGCCTCGCCGTAGACCACGTAGAAGACGGCAGCCAGGGCCATCAGAACGACTTCGGCAAGGAAGGCCGCGAGCAGGATTCGACCCCATTTCATGACGGTTCCCCTGTGCTTTTTGTTTTCTGTCCGGGTCAGCCGCCGGGTTTCCGGATCGGCTGGGCGAAATACCAGCGATGGCCCTCGGGGTCCTCGACCCCGTACCGCCGGGCGCCGTAGGGCTGGTCCGCGGGGCGCTCCAATACGACCGCCCCTGCCTGGACCGCGCGCTCGAAGTGCTCATCGATCCCCTCGTCCAGGGCGATATACAAATATTGCGTGTGCTGCCCCAGATGCTTCGGGTTGCGGTACTGAGCGCCGGGCCAGCCCATCAGCACCATTCCGTCCGCACCGACCAGCATCTCCGCGTGTCGGACCTTGCCGTCCGGCCCCGCCATGCGCGAGTTTTCACGCAGCCCAAAGGCTTGGGTGAGCCAGTCCAGAGCCGTGTTGACGTCCTCATAGAGCAGATACGGGGTCACTCGGGGTGTGGGGTCAGCCATCGGCTTTCTCCTTGAGTCTTCAGCTTCTTTGCCCGGATTCCAGTCTGGCCCGCGCCCGGATCTTTCGATTGTAGATTTTTGACCCGCCGCTCAGCCCACGACCCGCACGTGATTGGGACTTCCCGTGCGATGCCGCAGGTAGTCCGACGGACTCATCCCGGCGAACTCCCGGAAATCGTGGATGAAGTGCGCCTGATCGAAGTAACCGCAGTCCAACGCGGTCCGCGCCCAATCGACCGGCGAGATCGCCTTGATCCCGTTGACGACATCGCGGAAACGCGCGACGCGGCAAAACACCTTCGGCGTCAAACCGACCTCGCGCCGGAAGAGCTCTATGAAGCGCCGGGCGCTCAGGCCCGTTCGCTCCGTCACGGCCGCAATGCTCGGCGCGCGGCTCCCGCTTCGGAATGCCTTGATTGCGTATCTCACTGCGGGGTGTCGGGACAACTGCCGACATGACATTTCCAACAACAGGCTCTCGATGATCTTGAAGCGCTCGCAAGCCGTCTGTGCTTCCAACAACTGCTCACGCAGCGTCAATGCCCGCCGTCCCCACAGGACATCCAATGGCACGCTGAGATCCTGCAGCTCGGCAGGCGGCGCTGAGATGAAGGGGAACCCGCCCCCGTGTTTGAATCCGACGCCCAGAATGGTCAGCGGTTTCGAGGTATCGAGGACGAACGACTGCGTCGACGCACCGGACAGCAGCGGAATCGCGTTGGCGTGCGGATCGAGGTTGATCGTCAGGCCCATGTTGCCTGTCGGCAGAACGCGCTCCGCCGCGTGCGGTTGGGCATACCCCTCGGAAAGCCATATGAACTCGACGAGTTCGGCTAAGGGTCCGTGCGTGATGCGGTGAATGGCCGGCATGCGCCCGCATCATACCCCCGGCCCCAGGTCCGGCAAATCAAACGTGATGGTCCCATTTTGCACAGCCTCGCCGTGCATGAACCGGTCAGGTCAGCGGCAGCTCTTTCGCGCTGGCCCAGACGCCGTGGACCTGCTGGCTCAGACGGAACGGCAGAATGACTCTCGCGATATCGCCCTCACCGAGCCGCTGGGCGTCCGCAATGATCAACTCCGAGCGCTGCTCGGCGTAGTTCGAAGCTATCCCGATGAGGTAGCCCTCGCCCTCGCTCGTACCACGAGGCACAAACGTGCATTCCTGCAGACTGTGCGTCTTGCCAGCGAAATACGTATCGATCTTCTTGGTCGCGACGTCGAACCGCCCATAACAGTTGGTCATGCGCGCCGGCGCGCTGGGCCCGGCCTTGGCCCGATCGTACGGACGGTCGGGATCGATGTACGCCGTGTACAGATAGCGCGACTCGAGTGTCATCGTCCGCGGGTCCACCTTGCCCAGATCGTTGACCTGCATCGGCCACAGGATCTCCTCGTGCCATTCATCGGAGGAGGAGTCGAGATCCAGGGTGATCTTGCGGATGAACGCCTTGAATTTGGACGGATCGGCCGGCGTGCCATCGACGTTGGGGAAGAACGGAAAGAAGTTGGTATCCCAGAACGGCGCGTACAGGATGACCTTGTTGCCTTCCGAGTGCGCGTTGAAGGTGTGCATCATGCAGCGGCTGGGGCCCTTGAACCAGCGCATGTCCTTCCCGGTGCCCTCGCGGGGCACGACACCGATGTAACCCGGCTTGGTGGCGTCCCAGCCCCAATGAATCTTCCCCGCCTGCAGTCGTTCCGCACTCGTTACGTAGTTCGAGAACGGAATCACCACGTGGCGATGCGTAACCGCCATGTCGTGGATGATGCTGACATACGGAACCTTGGTCCGGATTTCGTGCCGCACGCGGCCCGACGGATCGATCGAGTAGATATAAAGGTCATCGCTCGCCAGGCCCGTCGCTTCGTACCCGAAGGCGATCATCTCGCCGCTCATCGGATCGAGCTTGGGGTGGGCGCTGAAGGTCTGGCTCTTCCACTGACCGTGGAAGTCCCACGGCCCCACGGTGTCGAGGGTGTTGGGATCGATCTGATGCGGCAGCCCGTCTTCCTTCAGCGCGAACAGCTTGCCGGCGTGAATGACCGGCGCGGTGTTGGCGACGGTGCGCAGATTGGGGTGCTGCGGGTCACGAACGCTCGGGTCGTCCGTGTAAGGATTGCGGTAGTAGCCGTAGAGCTGGCGGCGGGCTTCGTGCTGCTTCTGGAAGCGATGCGTCTTGACCCAGCGTCCCTTGAAATCCACTTTGCCGTTCTTGATGCGAAACGAGCTGACGTAGCCGTCGGCATTGAGAGGGGCGTCATCGGGAAACTTCGGCGGGTAGTACCACTCGCCCCCCGTCCGATAGAACGCGCCGTTCAGATCGCTCGGGATCTTCCCTACGACCTCGCAATCGTCGATCGCCGCTTCGAATCGCAGCGGCGAGTTGAACCCGCGCCCGGCCAGTTGTTCTGAAAAGTCCGCCATGTTGAGTTCCCCCTCTGGCGGACCATACCATTTACTTTATGGGAGAGAAACGCAGTGCCGAGCGGACTTTCGCTTTGGCAGCCTCCGTCTCGCGATCACGGGGTGCGGTGGTCGTCACCAGAGAGGCGATCAGCGCGCCCGCCGCCGCCGTAACCTCCTCGACCGCGCGGTCGAAGGCCATCTGGTTGATCTTCGAAGGGGCGTTGAATCCGCTCAGCTTGCGCACGAATTGCAGCGAAGCGGCACGGATCTCGGCTTGCGTGGCCGGTGGCTCGAAATTGAACAGGGTTCTGATGTTACGGCACATGAATCGCCTCGCTCGCTCCTGGAACCGGGCAGCCTAGAATGAGGCCTACTACCGTAGCACGCAGCGGGCGGGCACGCTTCAGCGAGCCTTTCGGGTGCTCCAACCGATCAGGGGCTTGCCTCTAGGCCGCGCTCTCCGAGCCACGGGCATCCTCTTCCTCCTCTGCCTCGGTGGACGTATCCCCCAGGAAGCGCCGCTCGAGCTCCCGGGCCGTCACGGGCCGGGAGAGAAGGTACCCCTGCACCTCATGGCATCCCCGCGCCCGCAGCCACTCGAGCTGGCCGGGCCGCTCGATTCCTTCGGCGGTCACGATCAGGTTCAGCGTGGCGCCCAGCGACAGAATGGCATTGGCGATGGCCGCGTCGCTGGCGGAGCAGTCCACGTTCTGCACGAAGGCCTTGTCGATTTTGATGCGGTCCGGCGGGAAGCGCGTGATGTAGGCCAGTGACGAATACCCGGTGCCGAAGTCATCCAAGGCGATCCGGCAACCGAGCTGACGCAGCCGCGCCAACTCACTGCGCACCATCGCGGAATCCTTGACGAGCAGCGACTCCGTAATCTCGATCTCGATCAAGGATGTCGGGACTCCTGCAGCCGCGGCCTCGGCCTCCACGACGCGTGCCGGCTCACCGTGCAGCAGCTCCTTGCCGGATACGTTGATGGCGATCGGGACCGAATAGCCCCGATCCATCCACTTGCGCAGCTGACGGCAGGCCGCACGCATCACCCAGCGGCCCATATCGATGATCAGTCCGCTGTCTTCGGCGATCTCCACGAACCGGTTGGGAGAGACTTCGCCGTATTCGGGGTCGAACCAGCGCAGCAGCGCCTCGACGCCCGCCAGGCCGTTGTCTTTGAGACGGAACTTCGGCTGGTAGCGCAAATCGAGGTGATCGTCCCCCACGGCGCGCCGTAGACGCGCCTCGAGATCCAACCAGTCGCGCAACCGATTGCTCATCGACGCCGAGTACACGGCAACAGATGCAGCCGCACCCGTCTTCGCCTGATACATCGCGATGTCAGCGTGCTTGAGCACGGTCGCGACGTCATTGCCGTCGTCCGGGTAGACCGCAAGACCGATACTCGGTGCAGAGTAGAACTCGAGGCCGTTGTGTGCGATCGGCTCTTTGAAGACCGCGCCGCACCGGTCAGCGATTTCGACTGCGACGGAACGGGCGTCCCGGTGCCTCAGCAGGATGATGAACTCGTCACCGCCGAAGCGGCCGACCGTGAGCTGACTGGCGGCGTCCCTGAAGTCTCTGAGGACGCGTGTCAGGTTGCGCGCGACCGTGCGCAGGACTTCGTCGCCCACGGAGTGACCGAATGTGTCGTTCACTCGCTTGAAGCTATTCAGATCGAGGAAGGTCACCGCTACGGACTCGCCGGCGGCAGCGGCTTCCGCGAACATGCCCTCGGCCACTTCAGCGCAGCGCTGCCGATTCGGCAGGCCAGTCAGCGTGTCGTAGTAAGCCAGCCTCTCGATGCGCTCGGCGGCTGCGGCATTGCGCAGAATGTACTCGAGCCGTCGCGGCAGCAGCGCCCAGTTGACGGGCTTGGTGACGAAGTCCGTCGCACCGGCCTCGAAGGCATTGCGAATGGCCGCCGAGTCCTCGTGACCCGTGACCATTACGATCGGCACCGTCTTGAAGCGAGCATCCGAGCGAAGCCGGCGGCACACCGAGAAGCCGTCCAGGCCGGGCATGTCGACGTCCAGAAGAACGATCGCCACCTCTTGGGAAAGCGCGGCCTCCAATGCAGCCGTGCCGTTGTCGAACGCGAGCGGCGTCAGTCCGCACTGGGCCGCGGATTCGACCAGCAGCAGGCGACCGAGATCCTCGTCATCGGCGATGATCGCGACTGGCCCGTTGTGTACCGAGTCGCTCACGCGGAAGCCCTCTGCAGGTTGGATAGCTCGACGATCAGGGCCGGATAGGCATCATTCAGGCGTGCGAACAGGGGCTCCACATTCGTGCCCTCCCCGGCCGCACACAGGTGTTCCAGTTGTCGGACATCCTTGGAGAACGACAACGCGCCGACGTTGGCTGCGCTCGAGGCCAGCTTGTGGCAGATCGCGCCGGCGGTACGCAGGTCCGATGAGCGCAGAGCCTTGCCCAGTTGCGCCATGGCGTCCGACGAGCCGGACTGGAACAGGCCCACCAGGCTGACGAACAGGTCGGACGAGCCGTCGCTGCGCAGGCTACGCAATCTCGCGACCGACGCGGCATCCACGAGCGACAGCGGGTTGATCTGCGGTCGCGGAGTCAACTCGACGGTCACTTGTGCGCGCGATGGGCTCCCGGCGACGACGTTCGTGGCGGTAGTGTCGGCCGCCGGCGCCGCCGCGACCCGTGGCATCCACCGACGCAACACTGTCGCGCACTGCTCCAACGTGCAGGGCTTGCTCAGCATGTCATCCATTCCGGCGCTCAGACACTTCTCTCGATAGCTTCCGGCATCGTGTGCGCTCAAAGCGATGATCGGTACACGAGGCTCGGCGGGGATGCGTTGACGGATCAGCTGCGTGGTCGCAAAGCCGTCCATGCCAGGCATGCTCAGGTCCATCAGGATCAGCTCGAAGCGCTCTGCACCGGCACGCGCAACGGCCTCCGTGCCGTCCTTGACCCATACCGAGGTACAACCCAATGCCGACAGATAACCCTGGGCGACGGCGGCGTTGACGGGCTCGTCTTCCACCAGGAGCACGTGTCCCCCGATGGCGGACTCCACTTCTGCATCCTGCGCCGACAGAATCTGCGTCGCGTCGCTGGCGCTCGGCGCAACACCCATCGCGACCGCCAGCGCCTCGTAGAAGGCATCGCGACGGACCGGTTTGAGGACGATGGCCCCGGAGTCCACCAGCTTGGCGAGGCCCTGGGCTTCCGCCTCGGCGGACGTCGCGATGAACACGTTCGCCGCAAGAGGCTTGCCCGCCTCGTTGCTTCCGGCATCCACGACGACGATTTCCCCGCTGTCGGTTCGAGACGCTGCGACCGCCCCGGCGGCCCGAGACCGTTCGGCGCTGCTCGTGACGACCGACAACCCGAACGCGGCAACGTGTCGCGCGAGGGACTCGGCGAGGGCCGGCCGGCGGGTGACGATCCGCACCAACCGATCCGGTAGGGGCTGCAGCTGCCGACGGGGCTGTTCGGCGCCCCTCTTGAACGGCAGAGTGAATCGGAACGTAGAGCCCACCTGCTTGCGGCTTTCGACACCGATGGTGCCGCCCATGAGATCCGTGAGCTCCTTGCAGATCGCAAGGCCAAGGCCGGTGCCACCGAATTTGCGGGTCGTCGACTCATCGGCCTGGGTGAAGGGCTTGAATATCTTGGCGAGGGTCTCGGCGTCCATCCCGATACCCGAGTCACTTACGGAGAACTGCACGGAGGCGATGTTGCTGTCGGTGTTGGCATCGCTCGCGCCGACGTCGACCCTTACGACGATCTCGCCTTGAGCGGTGAATTTGACCGCGTTGCCGACGAGATTCATCAGGATCTGGCGCACTCGCAACGGATCGCCCAAGAGGTTGCGCGGCTCCGTGGCCGGCGGACAGACGATCAGGTCGATGCCTTTGGCCTCGGCGGCGCCGGCGAACAGGCTCGTGCACTCCTCGAGGATCCGGCCCAGCTCGATCGGCAACTCCTCCAACGCGACCTTGCCCGCGTTGATCTTCGACAGGTCCAACAGGTCGTTGACGATCTGCAGCAGCACCTGTGCCGAGGAGCGGATCGTGTGCGTCAGGCGCGATTGAGTAGTCGACAGTTTCGTGCGCGACAACAGTTCCGTCATGCCCACGACACCATTCATGGGCGTGCGCAATTCGTGGCTCATGCGGTCGAGGAACTTGCTCTTGGCCTGCGCGGCTTCCTCGAGCTGACGATTCGTCTCCACCAGCTCGCGAGTCCGCAGTGCCACCTCGGTCTCGAGGCGCTGCTGCTCCTGGACCACACGCTGGAACCGGATCCGCTGCAGCCGCACCCGGTAGGCTATCAGCCCGAACACGATCAGCGCGTAGACGGTATAGGCCCAAGGCGAGCGCCATGGCGCGGGATCGCGGTGCAACTTCAACCGCAGCGGAGTCTGGCTCCAGACCGAGTCGGAATTCGCCGCGCGCACCTCGAGCACGTGGTCACCGGAGTCCAGGTTCGTCAGTGACACCCGGTGTTGAGTGCCGAGGTCGATCCACTTGTCCGTCAACCCGACCATGCGGTATTCGAGCCGGTTGCGGCGCGGCGAGGTGAAATCCAACACGCCGACATCCAGTGAGACGACATTCGCCCGATAGTCGAGCGTCAGCCCATCCAGCAGCCAGTAGGGCTTGGGCTCTTTGGCTGCAACTCCCATGACCTCCACGCCGGTCAGGGCCAGGCGCGGACCGCTGCTGCTCTCCGTCAGGCGCAATGGATCGAACAGGTTGAATCCGCCGGGTCCGCCGAAGGCGATCCGCCCGTCGCGCAGACGAAAGTACGCCAGCGAGTCGAACTCCTCGCCCTGCAGTCCGCTCTCGCGGTGATACGTTTTGACTTCGCGGGTCTCGGGATCGTAACGGACCAGCCCCGAGGTGCCGCTGAGCCAGATGCGCCCGGCCGCATCCGCAACCACGCCGAAGATGGAGTCGCTCGACAACCCCTGCTCCCGCGAGAGGGTTTCGAAGCGCACCGCTTCCGGCTCGGATGCAGATCCCACGACACGCGCCAGCCCGCCTCCGTCCGTCGCTACCCAGACGCGGTCCTTGGCGTCGATGGCCAGACCATAGACGGTGTTGGCGGGCAGCGCCGCCGGATTATTGGGCTCGCGACGAAACACCGCGACCACGGTGCCGTCGGCACGCGCGAGATCCAGCCCGCCGCCGTCCGTACCGATCCACAAGTTTCCGTCGCGATCCTCCGCGAGCGCAGTCACGTTGGCCGAGCTGATCGCGCCCGGTTTGCCGGGACCGAAAGGCAACTGCCGGATCAGCCCGGTCATCGGATCGAGGACGTTCAGGCCGCCGCGGAAAGTTCCGATCCACAACTGCCCCGTGCGCGACTGGAAGATCGTCATGATGCCGGCCGAGCTCAGTCCGCGAGCATCCCCCGGCGCGACCGGTATCGACTGCACTTTGCCGTCGGGACTCAGACGCTTCAGCCCGCTGGCCATGGTCCCGACCCACAGGTTGCCCTGCGTGTCATGTCGCAACGACATGACACGGGAGTCGCCGATGGAATTGGTCACGCCGGTGATCGCATCCACGGGCGTCACCGCCCCCGTGTCACCGTCGAACAGCTGCAGGCCGCCGCCCTGGCTGCCGATCCAGATCTTGTTGGCCGGGCCATCCGCAAAGGCCGTCACCATCTTGTCGTGCAACCAGGGCGGGCGATGGCCGCCGAGCTCCCAGCTGCGCGGATTCCAGCGGCTGACACCGCCGTCGCGGGTGCCGATCCAGATCAGGCCCGCCTGATCCGTGTACAACGACATGATGAACGAGTCGGTCAGCGAGCTCGGATCGGCTGCCTCGTGCCGATAGTGGCTGAACTGTCCCGTTGCGCGATCCAACAGCTCGAGGCCTTCGGCGGTACCGACCCAGAGCCGGCCGGCCGGGTCCTCGAGAAGCGCGCGCACGTCGTCGCTCGCGAGCGAGCCCGGCTCACGTGCGTCGTGCCGGAATCTCTGTACGACACGACCCTCGCCGTCGAGCCTGTCGAGACCGCCATCGAACGTCGCGATCCAATACGCCCCGCTGCGATCCTCGATGACACGCGACACCTGGTTGCCGCTGATCGTCCCGGAATCGCCATCCTGATGTCTGAAGTGTTCGAACGCATGACGCCCGGGGATCCAACGGTCGAGGCCGGTGTCAGTACCGACCCATACCATTCCGGCACGGTCGATCGAAAGAGTCAGGACGTGATTGCTGGCCAGTGTATCGGCAGCCGCTGCATCGTGACGCAGATGTTCGATCGCCCCGGAGCGGGGGTCCAGCACATCGATTCCCGCATCCGTGGTGCCGATCCAGACCTTGCCTTGCGAATCCAGAGCCAGCGCCCGCACGGCATCGCTGGCCAGCGACCCGGGCCTCGCCGGATCGTGCCGGAACGTGGTGAAGGTGTCCGAGCCCCGGTTCCAGCGGGCGACGCCGGCGTCCTTGAGCGCGATCCACAGATCGTGGTGGGCGTCTTCAACAATCTGGAAGACGAAGTTGCCCGGCAGCCCCTGCCGTTGCGCAGGCGAATAGGCATACCGCTGCAGCTCGTGACCGTCGTAGCGCACCAGACCGTCCTCGGTGCCCAGCCATACGAATCCCTGCGAGTCCTGCAGGGTGACGTAGACGGTGCCCTGGGGCAGACCGTCCGCGCGCGTCAGATGCTCCAACACGAGGGGTGAGGAGTCCGCCGCTGCCGCGGCAACGGAGGCTCCTGAGAGGCTGAGGAGTGCGCAGGTCAACGGGGCAATCCGGCCCCCCCTGCGGCGGATGGTGCTCACGGGGCCATTATGGCCCCGTGACGGGGAACGAATCGTTGACTTGGGTTCTGCGCCGCCTCTGTCGCGGCTGCAGCACGAGATGGACTTCACATTCCGATCAATCGCTCAGGCGCTCGGCCCGAGCCCACAACTGCCCCGAAGCCCTTATTCGTTGGGAACCCAGGGGACGATCGCGGCCGGGGTGGTACCCGGGCCACCGTGCGAGTGGTTCCACCAGGAGACGTTCTGCGCCCAGGTGTAGCCCTGTGCCCAGGTGTACCCCTGGGCCCAGGTGTACCCCTGTGACCAGGTGTAGCCCTGCGACCAGGTGTAACCCTGCGCCCACGTGTAGCCCTGCGACCAGGTATAGCCCTGAGCCCAGGTGTAGCCCTGCGACCACGTGTACCCGTCGTCGTTGACCGGGCGCGCCGAGTACCCCTTGCTCAGGTCCATGACGTAGTAGTTGCCGTGCGGGTCCTGGTTCGCAGGTCCACCGTAGTGGCGGGTGCCCGCGATGTCAGCATTGATGTCCAGACCCTGGTTGGCGCAGTTCGTGGCGGAGCTGTTGACGGCCGAGACCGCGTTGATGAGGCCGGCGCCCTGCTGGAAAATGCTGTAAGCCAGCGTGTTGCCGGGATTGATGGCCGGACGCGACGAGGCCAGCAAACGGCACTTCACTGTATCGGGCGTCAGCGTCGGATCATCCTGCAACATCAGCGCGACGACACCGGTCGCCACCGCAGCAGCCTGCGAAGTACCCGACATCGTGAACAGCTGCTGCCCCGAGTCCATCGAGCCCGGGTCGATGTTGGCGAGGTAACTGCTGCTGTTCATCGAGGCGGCCATATGACCACCGGGAGCCACGATCTCGGGCTTCACGAAGCCCTCGAACGTCGGACCCGTCGAGGAGAACGAGGCCAGTCGGTCGTCCGTGCCATCGTAAGGAGTGTAGTTGTCCGTCATCGCACCGGCGGTCACGACGTACGGCAGGTTGCCCGGAACTTCGATGCTCATCGGGTCCGGGCCGGAGTTACCCGCCGAGGCGACCACGACGATACCCGCGCGCCAGGCGGCCATGACGGCCTGGTTGACCGGGTCATCCCAGTAGTACGACTGCGGCTGCGCGCCGAACGACAGGTTCAGGACGCGGATGTTGTATCTCTGGCGGTTGGCCAGAATCCAGTTCAAGCCGGCGATCACGTCGGTGTAACGACCGCCGCCGTTGCTGTCGAACGCGCGCACGATGACCAGGTTGGCCTGCGGCGCAATGCCCGAGTAGCTCAGAGAGAGATTCTGCGCCCCGCCGGCGGCGATGGACGTCACGTGCGTGCCGTGCCCGTAAGGATCGCCGGTTACGCGGCCCGAACCACCGTTCGTAACGTCGATGCTGGCCAACACACGCGCGCCGAAGTTCTGGCTAGGGTCCTGCCACAGGCCCGAGTCCAGCACGGCGATCGTGACGCCCCGGCCGGTGATGCCGCTCTGATGGAGCGTATCGGCACCGACGAGCATCGGATACGAAGTCTGATACAGCAGGTCCGACGAACCGACGCCGGTTCCGTCCTTGAGCTTCTGACCCGTGCTGAGCCCCGTCACGGCAGGTGCCAGCAGCGGTGTGACCAGAGGCGATGCGAGCGGCGTGGCCAACGTCAGGACAGGGTTGGTGACCGGAGCCAGCGCGCGAAGCAGCGGCGTCGTCACCGGCGCCAGCGTAGTCACGACCGGGGCGACAACCGGCGCGAGCGCGGTCCCGACCTTCGACAGTAGCGGGCTCGTGATTCCGCCCAACAGCGAGCCGAGGCCGCCGCGGGTCGAGAGTTCGCGATCCGCGAAAATGTGCAGGCCTGAGTCACTGCGCAGCGCATTGGCCTGATCGACGGTCAGGTACGCAGACACCGCGTGGATGATCTCCAGGTCGCGGTCAACGCGCGCGTTGACGCGGGCGACGCTCTGCTGTGAGGCATCGAGCGTTTCCGCCTGGACGATGTAGAGAGACCGGCTCTCCACGACGACAGCGGCCGCCTGCGGGTTCTGCGGAATCGTCACCGCTCCTGCCGCGGCGGACATCGCCGCCAGGGTGACCGAAGCCGTGAGGATCAATTTGTGGTTGCGCATTGTTGTCTTCCAGTCAATCCGAACGGACCTTGATTGGGGTCCGTGTGATGCGCATTTCAGGGCAAAGGGGGCTCCAACAGGATCCGAACCAACCTCACACTTCGGGTCTTCCCGTGTGACGTGGTTCTCATAACGGCCGTGTCAAATACCCGGTCCCGTTATGTCAGGTGCCTGATTCGTATAGAGGTCCCCGGTGCCCAGTCGGCATCCCAACTCCAACAATGCGTCACGCTGCTGTGCGTCGTCCACCCCGGCAGCAATCGGTGTAACGCCCAGCGCGTTGGCCATGCCGACCCCCGCACGGCAGACCCGCAGCGCGACCTCATCGCTGCGCAGCGACGTCGTCCAGGCCCTGTCCAGCTGCAGGCCCCAGATCGGCGCACGGGCGAGCCAATCCAGTGATCCCATGCCGCGCCCTACCTCATCGACGACCATTCGTACACCCTTGTCGCGCAGGGAATTGAAGTCCGACGGATCCCGCGACATGAGCGTTTTTTCCGAAATTCGCAGCTCCAGACGCTCGGGCGGCACTCCCCCTTCAGCGAGGAAGCCGTCGATTTCCGCAAAGAAGTCCTCGTGCAATATGTGATGTCGCAGCGCGCCGAACGAGATGCGCACGTCGGACGAAGATGACGCCGCCAACTGTTGATAGTCTTTGCGAAGACGGGCGAGAACGGCTCGCGACAACGACGTAGCCAGGCCCGTGATCTCCGCCATCCGCAAGAATTCCGACGCGCGAATTTCGCCTCGCAACTCGTGCTGCCAGCGTAGATATCCGACCCAGGCCACGTGGCGGCCGGTCTCCAGATCGTGCCGCGCGACGTAACGAAACCCGATATCGCCGCTCTTGATCGCGTCCTGCAGCTCCCGGGCGATATCGAGCCTTGCCAGAGATTCCAGCCTCAAGGTGTCCGTAAAGAAGGACACGTACGGCGACCCTGCCCTGCGCGCCTCCGACGCTGCCGAACGCGCATGTTCCAGCAGCAGCTTGGGTGATGAGGCATCCTGGCCAAGGATCGCGACGCCTGCATAGGGCGTGAGATGAAACTTCGCCTCACCCACGCTGACGGGCTCACGCAGGCTGCCGCATAACTCGGTGACGCACTGTTCGATCTGGTTACGATCCGCCGTCTCGAGCACGATAGCCAACAAGGTGTCGCTGAGCTGTCCGAGATACCAGGGGCAACCCTTTCCGGCGTCGACGCTCGGCTGCGGCAAACGGAAGATCGCAGCGCTCATGATCTGCTCTGACACGCGCGGCGCAATGATTTGGGCGATATCGGCGACCCCATCGACGTGCACCACCGCTACCGCGATGGGCTTCTCGCGCAGCGCCGCGATGGACATCGATTCGCGGAAACGACGCAGGAAACCTCGTCGATCCAACTGCGGACGTGGACGTTCATCGGTCGTATCCAATGCAGCATTCTGGGGAGCCGCCGAGCCCGCGCGAATCACACACATCGCACGATCGGGCCCCTGTGGACTCACGCGAGCGTCATAGTCCCGTCCGTCGAATTGGAAGCGCGCCTCGGTGGGTGCCCGGGAGGCGATCGCGCTCCGCACGAGGCGGGTGACCAGATCCGCCACGTTGGGTGGCCACACCGTGGCGACGCTGCGACCTGCAACGTCCTCCACGGGCCTCAAATCGGCTACTGCCGTGCCGCCACCATGAGATATGAGTATTCCGTCACGGCGCACGAGCGTGACAAGGTCAGGAAGCTGTTCGAGCAGTGCGTTCGCGGGCATGGACAGGATAGGTCGCGAGCCAACAGGCCCATGTACCGGATCGACGTCCGTCTCGACACGGTTTGATCTGAAATCCTAGGTCCCACCGGGGTGCAATACTCGGATCCAGGTCGCGTATTTACTTAAACTATCGTGCCCGGCGCCCGTAAATGCTGCCCCGCGCAATCGGTAGACCGTCCTGTTCAACGACGCCGGCTCCCGGGACCGGCCAGGCGGTCACTTCATCGTCCGCACAATGGCTACCGCGCTTCCAATGATCGCCACAAATGTTCCCACACCCGAGATCAGCATCCACAGCTTCGCACTTTCGATGGACGTCCTGACTGCGCCAAACTCCTTGGCGGCCTCGACCCGGAAGTCATCGAGCTTGCGGTCCAGTTCATGAACCGTCGCCTTCAACCCGCCGACATCGTCCTTGAGATGCCCGACGTCCGTCTCGATCTTCATCAAACGCTCTTCGACTGACATACGGTCTTCTGACACCCGCGCTGCGTTCATGTTGAAACCCTATCGGCGCAGCCAGTTTCCACGCCTTCATGAACGCACACCATAGACGCAAGTCAGCCAAACCACGAGCCCCTTCCAATCGATTTACGCTGGATTTTTGCGCTAAAACCGGCGCCCCACAACACATTCTCCGGCGCGACCCGCGACGTTCACACCGCACGCTGACTACGCGCGCGCCCGCCGCGCGTGTTACCGCATCAGCTCCAACTGCTTCGGTAACTTCGCGAGCAACTCGTCACTGAACTCTGCGTCGATGTGGAAGAAAGCCATGCGCGCGACTTTGTCCGAGCGGTTCTCCCACGCGTGGTCAGTGCCTCGTTGCACAACGACGTCGCTCTTCTTCAGCACCACTTCGCTGTCGTCGAGAACGAGCACGATCTCGCCCTCGATCACGACGACATAGTCGATCGTCTTCGTCCGGTGCATGACGGTGCGGTGTCCGCCCAAATGAGGCGGGTAGATGTCGATGATGCGCAGGAGATGACCTGCCCCCGGCATGATCGTGAATTCTCGCTCGTTGGGCTCGCGCGCTTCGACCGAGGTGATCTGCGGAACTGGCCGTGGCACATTCCACATCTCGAAGAAGTCTGCTCCAACTTCCTTACCGTGCATCGGGTGATGCTGTGGCGGGGCGCCGTCGAAGACAACGATCGACTTACCCTTCTGATCGTGGCCGGTGACGACGCGTCGGGGGGAATCTGCCATGGGAACCTCCAGCATTGAAGCGCAAGCGGGCCTGCATTGACGGGGAAGAGCCAGCATCATCGCATCGATCCTCGCGGCGAGCGTAGAATCGCGCCGTTGCGACCACTGGATGCCAGGAGACCTTCAGGACTATGAAAGCCCCTCGCCTGTTCGTCATCGCGCTACTGACAACTCTGGTGACCGCCGCGGTGGCGCAGGTCCCGCCCACCGGCAATCCCGATCAGCTCTCGATGTTGAAGAGCAGCGATCCGATCCTCGTGCGCAACAAGAAGCTGGTGTTCGATTTCTGGCGCATCGTGTACGAGGGCGGCCACATCGACCAGGCGCCGAAATACATGGCGGCGACCTACATCCAGCACAACCCGAACGTCGAGTCCGGGCGCGCAGCGTTCGTGAGGCTCTTCACCAAGGAGCGTCCGCCGAAGCCCGTCGAGCCGCTGATCAAGGTCCCGGTGATTTCGATCGTCGCCGAACGCGACATCGTGATGGTCAGCTACGCGCGAAAGGTGCGCGACCGTCTCAAGCCGGACCACATCTACTTCATGACGTGGTTCGATGTGTTCCGCATCGACGCCCAGGGACTGATCGCCGAGCACTGGGATCCGTCGGAAATGTGGGTTGATGGCCGGCCGCCCGGGGCGGAATTCTTCAACTGAGCTTTCGGCTCGCC
This sequence comes from Steroidobacteraceae bacterium, assembly GCA_036499585.1. Lineage (GTDB taxonomy): Bacteria > Pseudomonadota > Gammaproteobacteria > Steroidobacterales > Steroidobacteraceae > 13-2-20CM-66-19. The sequence goes on along the minus strand of DASYDM010000014.1, from coordinate 105,864 downwards.
CTCGTCCACATTCTTTGCAGCGGCCCGACGTGCCGCGCGAGCAGCACCTCCCCCCGCCTGAACCTGCGCAGCTCCTGGGCGAGCGCTTCGACAGTCGCATAGCGGCCGACCGCACGCTTGTGAATGGACTTCAGGATGATCGTATCCAGATCACCCCTCAGCGTGCGGGCCAGTTGCTTTGCCGATGTGCCCCGCAACGCCGCGGACTCGGCCGTGACCAGCGTGCTCGGAATCGCCGGGTCGAGATTCAGCAGCGCCTCCTCCATGCCCCGGCGGGAAAATCGCTTGAGCCGGTAAGGACGTGCACCGGCGAGGAGCTCGCAGAGAATGACCCCGAGTGAATACAAGTCGCCGCCGATTCCCAGCGGCTTGCCGGCGAGTTGCTCGGGAGAGGCGTAGTCCGGGCCGAGGGCGCGCCCGCCAAGTGGCACGGTCTGCGACTCCACCGCGGTGCCCTCGATGAGCAACGACCCAACGCCGAAGTCGAGTACCAGCACCTGTCCCTCGGAAGTCACGATGAGGCTGGATGGTTTGAGGTCGCGATGGATGACCAACATCGAATGCGCGTGCTGGACCGCCTCCAACACCTGGTCGAACAGCAGAAGGCGTGAATCGATCCCCAGCCGCATCCGATCGCAGTACTGCGGCAGCGGTACCCCCTGAACGTATTCCATCGCCACATAAGGGCGGCTACCGGCTATCCCGGCGTCGTAGACGCGCGCAATGCACGGGTGCGTCAGCCCGGAGAGCGGCAGGCGCTCGCGTGCAAAGCACTTCAGAAACCGTTCCTGATCCAGCGCGACAAAGGGCAACTTGAGCGCAATCGCCCGCGCGTTGCGCTCATCCGCATGCGACGCCAACCACACATCGCTCATGAGACCCGATCCCAGCCCGCGCACCAGGCGATACGGCCCCACCGTACCACCCGCCGCGAGCTCAACCGCCGTGAGCGCTTCGACCCCCAGACTCATTTCCGCCCATCCCGGGCTACATGGGCCCGTCGTGTTATTCGCGAATATCGGTACTCGCAGTCACGATTATTGCACCACTCGCGCCGCGTCGGGAACACTCGGCGAATAGCCCATAGGATCAATGATTTGGGTCGGGTGCCACGCGGGCACCCCCTGGCGGTGTGCCGCGGCCGGCACGCTTCGTCCTGTCAAAGGGGTACTCCACCTTCGCACCCGTACAGGACGGACCGGATCCAATGTGCCGGCGATCGAATTCGGGTCAACGTGCACATGATCGACGGCAAGACCGGCTTCCACCTCTGGTCTCGCGGGCTCGAGCACGACCTCGCCAACATCTTTTCGCTCCAAGACGATCTCGCACGGGAAGTGCTTGGGGCCATGAGTGTGTCGGTCGAGCCGGTGCGGTCGGTCAGGGAGCCTCCCAGCCCCCACCCAAGGCTTTGAATACCGCGATCTGGTCTTGTACCAACACCCCATCCGACTGAGCGACTGCGGCATCCACCGCGACCAGTTCCCGCTCCGCCGTCAACAACTCCAGGTTGCTCAGCGCGCCCGCCAGAAACTGGTCGTGGGCCATGTTGAATGCCCGCCGCGCCCGGTCCTGCGCCTCGTGTAGCGACTGGCGGCGATCCAGTTCCGCGCCATAGGCGGTGATCGCCTGCTCGGTCTCCTTCAACGCCTGCAGGACCACCGAGTCGAACCCCGCCAGAGCCGCCAAAGCGCCTGCCTTGGCCTGACGAACGCGCGCCCGCGGGCCGGCCTGGTTGGGCAGCGTCCAGGCAATGGACGGCCCGACGCCCCAGGTCTCTCCCTCATTGCTGAACACCTTGTTGGCCTCCGAGCTGACGCCACCCGCCAGGGCTTTGAGCGAGATGTGAGGGTACAGATCGGCGGTGGCGACACCGATCCGGGCTACGGCCCCCGCGAGACGACGATCGGCCTGACGGACGTCCGGCCGCCGTTTGAGCAGACCGGCTCCGTCGCCCACGGGGATGAGCTCATCGAGATGAGGCGGTGCCTCGCAGGCCAGCGCCTCCACCGGCGCCTTGGAGGGAGCGCGCCCCAACAGCGCCGCAAGTTGCAACAAAGCCGCCCGCCGCTGCCCCTCCAAAGGAGCCACATCCGCCCGCACCCGAGCGACCAGCCCTTGCGCTCGAACGACATCGAATTCCGAATTGGCCCCCGCCTCGTGCCGATGCGTGGTGATCTCGGCTTCCCGGTTCACGACTTCCAAGGAGTGCCGCGCAACCGCGAGGGCCTCCCCCAGAGCACAAACCTGGGCATAGGCCCGGATCGTCTCCGCGGCGACCGTGACCTTTACGCTGTCGCGCACCGCAGCGATTGCGCCGGCATCGGCTCGGGACGCCTCGATGGAGCGCCGGACGCGGCCGAACAGATCGACCTCGTACGACACATCCAGGATGGCGTCGAAAACCCAGATCGTCGCCGGCGGATGCCCGCCGATCTCGAGGATCTCATCGGTGATCGCGTCCCTTCCGCGCGTCGCGCCCACTTCGACAGCCGTCTGCGGATAGCGCCCTGCACGGGCCGCCTCTAGCACTGATCTCGCTCCGGACAGATTCGCTTCGGCGACCTTCAGATCATTGTTGGCGTCGAACGCCTCCCGCAGCAGCCCGTCCAACCTCGCGTCGTGATAGAGGCGCCACCAGTGCGTCGGCGGCTCCGCAGTCGACTCCGCCGCGGGGCGTGTTGACACGAGTGGATCCGTCGCCCCCTGCGGCGGAACGGGTGAATGGTAGTCGGGTCCCACTGCGCAGCCAGCCGCAACACATGCGATCGCCGACAGGAGGGTCGTGCTGCAGGTCCCTTTCTTCATGTTTGTTTTACCGGCCGTCGGCCCATCAGGGGCACGTGCGATGCCGGGCCCCGTGGCGCCGCCCGCCGGGTCACGATCACCAACAGCGTAACTGCCGTCGCCGCCGCCAGGATGACGAGCGCATCGATGATCGCCTGCGTCAGCGCAGCCGACCGCACTGCACTGCTCAACAAGGCCGCCCCACGAGTAACAGCCGACGAGGGATCCCCGGCGCGTGCCGTAGCCGCGCCATACGCCTGAATCCGCTGCAGCGTCTGACCGTCCCCGATCTGCACGTGCTGCCCAATCACGTTGGAGGCGATCTGACCCCGGATTCTCACGAAAGTCACGATGAAAGCCTGCCCTATCTCCCCGCCCATGAGGCGCGTGATCTGCGTCGCAGCGCCGAAGGTCAGTGCGTCCTCGGGACGCAGGTGCAGGACGGCAAAGAACAGAGTTCCCGACAGCGCCAGACTCTGGCCCACTGCCTGTAGCAGCTGCGACGGCAGGAACTGGTCCGAGCCCCACAAGGGGGTGATGTTGTGCGCGACCAGAAGACTGGCGATGCAGATGAACAGAAACCCGACCGACGCCACCAACCTCGCGTCCGTGCGTCGCAGCAACATCCCCGCCGTCAGACATAGGGCGAGCTGCGGAGCGGCGATCCAGAACAGGATCTGCCCGACTTCCAGAGCCCGAAATCCCCGCACTACCTGCAGGAACTGCGGGACGATGTATGCCGTCGACAACAGCGTCAGCCGCAGAAAGGCAATCAACAGCAGCAGTCGTGGCAAGGGCGCCGTGAAAACGACCTTGAGATCGAAGCCGGACTTCGAGGAGTGCCGGGCGTGCAGAAAGAACGCGCCGAGCAGCCACAGCCCTGCCAGCATCAGTCCCCACACCAGCGGTGAGTTGACCCAATCCAGCCGATTACCCTGATCCAGCGCGGCATAGAGGGAGGCGAACCCGAGGCCGGCGGTGGCCAGACCGAAGATATCCGCCCGCGGCCGGTTCGGATTGGCTGCCTGAGGCTTGATCCCGAAATGAATGCAAGCGGCCATTGCGAGCGCCAGCGGCACGTTCTGCCAGAAGATCCACCGCCACGAGGCGTTGTCGGCATACCAGCCTTCCAGCGACGCCGAGATGTTGAGCGACACCTCGAGATTCAACGCGTAAATCGCGATGCCGTACGCCCAGACCTTGGGCGGCATGTTGCGCAACACGAAACTCAGGGTGAGCGGCACGAAGAAGCCCGATGCGAGGCCGCCCATGAACTGCAGACCCAGCAGCATCTGCAGGTTGGGTGAGAACGGCTCGAGGAAGCTGACGACGGCGAACGCCAGCGCGGCTTCGAGCAGCACGCGCCGGGCCCCCAGAACTCCCCCCATCCAGATCGCGACCGGCGCGACCAGCATCTGTGCAATCGCCTGGGCCGTCGTGATCCAGGCGCCTTCATCGAAACCGGCATGGACTGCCCCGCGAATGTCCGCCAGGCCGAACGTCGACAATCGTGTGTTGACTGTGGAAATGAATGTGCCCAATAGCACTGCAACCAGACCCAACCACGGAATCTGCGTTGGCGCAGCCGTCGCCCCGGTTCCCGTCGGCGCGTTGGCCGCGGACTGCGTACCCGGCGGACTCGGTGTGGCGCTCACTTCTTCTCCCGCGTGTCGACCCTCGCGACGACGGACATTCCGGGCCGCAGCTGCTGCGCAAGTCCATCCGCATCGTCGATGCCGATCTTCACCGCCACGCGCTGCACGACTTTGGTGAAGTTGCCCGTCGCGTTGTCCGGCGGCAGAAGAGTGAATTGCGATCCCGCGCCAGGCGCGAACGCCAGGACGTGCCCTTTCAGACGCCGTCCCGGAAACGTATCGACGCGGATCTCCGCGTGCTCTCCAACCGACATATGGGCAAGCTGCGTTTCCTTGAAGTTGGCGACCACCCATACCTGCGGCAGCGGCGTCAACGAAGTGATCTGGCCACCGATGCCGACATATTGACCGGGCTTGACCTGCCGCTGTCCGATGACCCCCGCCTGGGGGGCGACAATTTTGGTGTACCCCAGGTTGATGCGCGCAAGATCGAGGCTCGCCTGCTGGGCCGCCAGGGAGGCCTCAGCCTGCGCCTGCTGCGCAGCCAACACCGACAATTGCCGACTGGCGGCCGTCGCCTGCGCGTGTACCTGTTCGGACTGTGCGGCCAGCTGTGCCCGTGTCGTCGAGAGCTTCTCGCCCGCCTCGGTCGATGAGGAGCCCGTCTCGAGCAGCCGCTGTTGGCGTGCGAGATCTCGCGTATTCTGCTCGACGTTCGCTGCAGCGGAGGCGACTGCAGCCCGAGCGGCGTCGATGTTGGCTTCTTGCAGCGCACGCTGCGCCTTGAGACCTTCGACCTGCGCGGTGGCGGCCGCGACGCTGGCCGTCAGTTGCGCCACTTGGGCTTTGTAGTCGTCGTCTGCGAGCTGTGCGATGACCTGGCCAGCAGCCACATGGTCGAAGTCCTGCACGGGCATCTCGCGCACGTACCCCGCGACGCGCGCCGCGATTGGCGTCAGATCGGACTGCAGATACGCATCGTCCGTACTCTGCCATTCGGCGTCGCTGCGCCAGATGTTCCAACGGGTGGTGATGAGGACCAGGATGCCCAACGCGATGAGGAAAACGAGCGATCGCCACGCCCAATCCGGCGGGGCTCGCCAGCTGAAGCCATTGCCCACCGTACTGTTCATCCGCGTCTCCCCATCCCGTTCTTGCGCGGGTATCATCCTACTGCGCAACAACAGGGCAGCGCACGGGGTGCCGCGCCCGCATAGAGGGATCCTGACATGACGGGGCGTAGCATTTTTGCACTGCTGTGCGCGCTGTCGCTGCCGGTGGCCGCCCACGCGGCCAGCTGCGAGCTCGGCAAACTGGTCGAACTGCCGGTCACCATGAGCGGCCTGCAGCCGGTCGTAGACGGTCAGATCAACGGGCATCCCGAGCAATTCCTGCTCGACAGCGGGGCTTTCTTCAGTTCGCTGGCTCCGGCCCTCGCGAAGGAAATGAACCTCAAGCTCGAGCCCTTGCCGCCGAATATGCGAGTCATGGCTATCGGGGGCACCGTGGAGATGTCCGTCACACGGGTGAAGCAATTCACTCTTGGGACGATACCGCTGCCGAACGTACAGTTCCTGGTCGGCGGCACGGACGTGGGTACCGGCGGCATCATGGGACAGAACGTGCTGCAGATTGCTGACGACGAATACGACTTCGCGAACGGAGTCTTTCGCATCATCAAGCCACAGCATTGCTCCAAGGCGATCCTGGCCTACTGGGCGAGCGCAGGGACCGCCTACTCGCGCATGGATATCGACTCGCGCGCCGGACAGACCTTCGGCGCGACCAAGGGATACGCATACCTCAACGGCAAAAAGATCCGCGTGCAGTTCGACACCGGTGCCGCGACTTCGTATCTTGCACTGCGGGCCGCGGAACATGTCGGCTTCAAGACCGATGGGCCGGGTGTCAGTCCGGCGGGAAACAGCGGCGGACTGGGCCGCAGGGCCGTCAGGACCTGGGTGGGCCCGTTCCAATCGTTCAAAATCGGCGACGAGGAGGTGCGTAACATCCGTCTGCGGGTGGGCGATACGGCGCTGGGCGACGTCGACATGCTCGTTGGAGCTGACTTCTTCCTTTCACATCACGTCTATGTCTCGAATGAGCAGAGCAAGCTCTACTTCACCTACAACGGCGGCCCGGTCTTCAATCTGAAGACGATCCTGTCCCGGGCAGCCACCGAGCTGCCCAACGCCGTAGCCTCGACGGCCCCGGGCGCAGCGGCCGCAACTCCGGCAACGCCCTCCGGCAACGCTTCCGGCGCGGCAGCACCGGCTCCGACAACGCCCTCCGGTAATGCTCCCGGCGCCGCCGCGAACGTGCCTGGCGAGCCCTCGGATGCCGAGGGGTTCAGCCGCCGCGGCGCCGCATCTGCGTCCCGTGGCGACCTCGCGCACGCGATCGCCGACCTGACCAAGGCCACGCAACTTGCCCCTACGGAGCCCCGGTACTTCGTTCAGCTCGGGGATGCGCGGCTGTCCAATCGCCAGCCGGCCCTGGCGATGGCCAACTACGACGAGGCACTACACCTCAAACCCGATCTCGTTGCCGCCCTGCTGTCGCGGGCCCAGCTACGAGTGGAGTCGCGTGACTTCGCGGCCGCCGCGGCCGACCTCGACACGATTGACGGACTGACCCCGAAAGAGGACGTCATCCGAATTCAGCTGGGCGCCCTGTACACCCGCATCGGCGCTTTTGACAAAGCGGTGAACCAACTCGACCGGTGGATCGACGCTCGCGGTGATACCGGTCGCACGCCCCAGGCTCTGGAGCTTCGCTGCAGAGCGCGCGGGCTGTGGGATAAGGATGTCGACAAGGCGCTGAAGGACTGCAACTCCGCGTTGCGGCTGAGCCCAGAAAGCGCTGAGGTGCTGGATGCCCGCGCAATCGTGCGCATTCGCATGCATGACTACGACCATGCAATCGCAGATCTCGACGTCGTCCTCAAGGCCCAACCTCGCAATGCCGGAGCGATGTATCTGCGCGGTGTCGCGAAGCTCAAGAAGGGTCAAACGGCTGCGGGCGATGAGGACATGACGGCTGCCAAAATGCGGTTCCCGGGGGTCGTCGACGACGCCCAGCGCTACGGCCTCACACCGTAGCGTCACCAAGGTCGCCGCGCCCGAGCGCCGCGAGCACTCCGCCGGGTTGGCCCGAGTCTGTCATTGCGGTTGCGGCCCGATGTACGCAGCTCGCGGCCGCATCAGTTGTTTTCGTTCCCGCTGTTCCAAGGCGTGGGCCAACCACCCAACCGTCCGCCCCACCGCGAACAACCCAAATGCCGCCCCTCGGGGCAATCCGAGCGCCCGGCGCAGCGCGACCAGGGCAAAATCGAGGTTGGGTTTCAGGCCTCCGCCACGCTCCACCGCACGGGCCAGCTCCACACACCCCTTTTCCGATACCCGTTCCAACAGCACCCGTGCACGAATATCGCCATCCGGATACAACGGGTGGCCGAACCCCGGCACGATCTCTCCCGCTCCCAGCTTCGATTGCAGTGCGGCGCGCGACCTTCGAGACGCGCTCCACTCATCCAACAGCGCCTCGACGTGATTCGTCGATCCGCCGTGACGCGGACCGGAAAGCGCCGCCAGCCCACCCTGTAGCGCTGCATTCAAGGACGCCCCCGTCGACGCAACCGTCCTGACAGTGAAGCTGGAGGCATTCAGTTCATGATCCGCACAAAGGATGAGCGCCACTCGCAGGACGTCACATTTGGGTGCACTCAGACGCCATCTCTTACCCATTGCGACGGGCACCGGCCCCTGCGCCAGCGGCGATCCAACAGAACACGAAGCCATCGCGAACAACAGATCATCACAGTTTTCCGACTCTGCGACCCACGCGAATAGACGCGACATCGCGAGTTCGGTCGGAAGCCGCTTGCTGCGCGCCGCGAGCGAGACAAAATCTCTCGGCAGAACCTCCTGACTGCGTCCCCCGCCGTGGCCCCAGAGAAGCTCTGCAACCTCCTCGAACGAGGCGTTCTCGACCAGAGACAAGACATCTTCGCCGCGATAGTAGAGACGCCCATTCTGTATCAGACAGATGGAGGACTCGACGACCGGCAGTCCCCAGTTGAGTGCCTCGGCGACGATGGCGCGTGGGTTGTGCCCCCGAGCCAGCCTGACCGCGAGTTGGTTCACCTCGTCCGCAAGATAGCGACTCTCGCGCGAAGCCCCATCGGCGTGCGCGCGCAGGCGACCTCGGCTCACGTAGGAATAGAGTGTCTGGCGGGAAACTCCGAGTCGTTCCGCCGCTTCACGTGCGCAGTAGTAACGAATCCTCTGCATGTCGATTCAGTTGATCAAGATTGACGCGGCCTGGACGTCCGTCAAGTATGGGCCCATGCACTCTCAGGCACTACTTCAGACGCCCTCGCCCTTCTGGCAGTTCCTGACTGCTTTCTGGCGCGGCCTGGGCGGGGAGGCGCAGCAACTCCAATCCGTTCAGCTCGCTCGCGCGGACTGCCCTGACCTGCCATCGATCTTCCGGGTTTCCGACCTCGCTGCCGCATCCGTCGCGGCCGCAGGCTGTGCGCTTTCGGAACTCGTGTCCGGGTCACTCGCGGGACCGCACCCCGTCACAGTGGACAAGCGGCAGACGTCACTGTGGTTCGCGTGGTCGATCCGGCCGGACGGCTGGAAGATGCCTGCTCCATGGGACCCGATTGCAGGCGACTACGCCACGGCGGACGGTTGGATCCGCCTTCATACCAACGCGCCTCACCATCGCGCAGCGGCGCTCTCGGTGCTCGGAACACCCGCCGACAAAGGTGAAGTCGCTCGCGCTGTCTCTCTTTGGACCGCAGACGCCTTGGAGACCGCAATCGTCGAAAAGGGAGGCTGCGCGGCCGCGATGCACTCGATCGCGGAGTGGGAACGGCACCCGCAGGGGAGCGCTGTGGGCGCCGAGCCTCTCGTGTCTCAGGCATCCCTCTTCAGCCCCTCTTTGCCGCCTTCCTCGTGGACTCCCTCCCCCGATCGCCCCCTCCGCGGCCTACGCATTCTCGATCTGACACGCGTACTCGCGGGTCCAGTAGCGACGCGATTCCTCGCGGGCTTCGGTGCCGAGGTCCTACGCATAGATCCTCCAACCTGGGATGAGCCCGGGGTGATTCCTGAGGTGACTCTCGGCAAACGCTGCGCCCGACTGGATCTTCGCGATCGCGAAGGTCGTGACACTATCTGGCGGCTGTTAGGCTCGGCGGATGTGCTGGTGCACGGATACAGAGCCGACGCACTCGAGCATCTGGGCTTTGGACCGCACGAGCGGCACGCCATTCGGCCGGGCTTGATCGATGTATCGCTGAATGCCTTCGGATGGAGCGGCCCCTGGCGCAACCGTCGCGGGTTCGACAGCCTGGTTCAGATGAGCTCGGGCATCGCGGACGCAGGCATGCGCCGCCTGCAGAAGGATCGGCCCACGCCTCTGCCCGTTCAGGCATTGGATCACGCCACGGGGTACCTGATGGCCGCCGCGGTCATCCGCGGGCTGACTCATCGAACTCAAACGGGCCAAGGCACCCTCGCCCGAGCCTCACTCGCACGGATGGCACAGCTGTTGATCGACCAAGGGGCACCGCGGGAGCTATCCAACAGTTTCGCCCCGGCCGCCGACTCGGAATACGCACCCGCCATCGAGCAAACCGACTTCGGGCCGGTGCAGCGCTTGAATCCGCCATTGCAGGTAGGCACCGCAGTCATGCAGTGGGACCGTCCAGCCTGTGCGTTGGGCTCCGCCGAACCCGCCTGGCTCTAGCCAGCCCACCGCCGCGACGATCAGACCTCCAGCCCCAACGATCTCATCAGCTCCACGCCATTGCTCTTGGTGACGATTCCGTCCCGGAGCGTGAAATCGAAGGTCATCCTTGCGTCCACGAGATCATCCTGGAAGTGAACGTTGTGGAGGGCCCCCGCCTCGAGCCCTGCGATATCCGTGATCGCCAGATCGTGGGTCGTGATCAGGCCGATGGCGCCGCGCTTCAGGAAGCCCCGCACGATCCCCTCCGCCCCGATCCGCCGATCGTGCGAATTCGTCCCCTGCAGCAGCTCATCCAGAAGAAACAGCAGCGGGAATCCGTCGCGGCGTTCGGCGAGATCCAGCAGCTGTCGCAGCCGCTTGATCTCGGCATAGAACCTCGAGCTCCCTTCCTGCAGCGAGTCATTCACCCGAATGCTGGCGCCCACCTGTAACGCAGTCAGCGTGAGCCTGCTCGCCCGGACCGGCGCCCCGGCCATCGCCAGGACGGTGTTGATGCCGACTGTCCGCATGAGCGTGCTTTTGCCGGACATGTTGGAACCACTGATCAGAAGCCCGCGTGTCGTGCCCTCGATCGCGACATCGTTGCGCACGCAACGCGCCGCCGGGATCAGTGGATGTCCGAGCGCCACGCCGACAAACGAGCCGGAGGGTAAATCGACGAACTCGGGGAAAGGATCGTCCGGATGCTCATAGCCGTGCCCCGCCAGGGACACGAGCGCTTCGAATTCGCCGACGACGTCCGCCCACGACTGCACGACGGTATGATGCCGCGCGCGCCAGCGCTCTGCGGCGAGGGCCACCCAGAGCGTGTACATCAAGGGAACCGCAAGTGTTGCCAGTATCTGATTACGGCGCGAGCCGGCCAGGTTGGCAATCGTGGCGAGTTGGCCCATGGTCCGGGATGGCGGGAGGGAATGTGACCGCAGGCGCTCACCCAAGGCTCGCAGCACCGGCGCCTGAGACGGTTCATGCTCGACCCGTAGCAGCATCTGCGCGAACAGGTTGAGTCCGTCGAACGAATTCTCGGTGCCGTTGATGACCTGATTGATCTGCTTCCCCAGCGCCGCGAGAATCCCTGCCTCAATCAACACCACCGCTATGAACGGAGAGGCGAGTCCGCGTAGCCACCAAAGCAAGGCCGTCGCCACCGCCAGCGGAGGCAGGACGATCGCCACCCACCGTATCCAGCCAGCCACGAGTCCGTTGGGAGTGGCCGCCCACTTCAACAAGCCGCCCGGATACACACCGACACTGGCGTCCTCACCCAGGGTCGCAAGTTCCTCCCGAAGCGCAACGCGACTGCGCAACTCCTCGACGGCCGCCTGGCGCCCTCGAACCTCCTGAACGGTCGCGGGAGACAGAAGCCAGCGAGCCAGCGTCTCTTCACCCATGCGGGTGCGAGCGGCGCACAAGAGCTCGAAGAGGCTCCCCTCCCCGAATAGATCCAGATCGCCGGAATAGACGTGGTGGGGATCGGTGAAGTCTTTACCCTGTTGGCCGGTGCCGGCCCATTTGTCACGCAGCCGCCCGAGGCCCCTTCGGTAGAAATCGACGGCTCGCTGCGCCTTGGAATGCTCACGCCGCGCACGCATGTGCCAAACGACGAGGGCGACAAATGCCGCGACGGGAATGAAGAGCCAGGCGGACGACACTCCCCGTTGTCCGTGCAGGTACCAGATCGTCGCGACGATCACGACAACCATGATCAGGCGAGCGCTGCCGATCCGCTCTTGCAGCTGCCGCAGCTGCCCAGCACGCCCCTCACGAGCCTGCAGGCGCTGCGTGTATTCGTCCTCCGGCGCCGGCATGATCAGGCGTGCTTAGGTAACGCGGCGGCGTAGATCTCGGGCTTGAATCCCACCCAAAGCCGGCCCCCCGACTCCAGCACCGGCCGCTTGATCATCGAGGGCTGCTCCCGCATCAGCGCAATCGCCTTGCGCTCGTTCAGTCCTGTCTTCTGCGCGTCCGGCAACTTGCGGAACGTCGTTCCGGCGCGATTCAGCAGGGTCTCCCAACCGACTTCCCGCGCCCACCGCTCGAGGGTCGCAGCGTCGATCCCCACAGCCTTGTAGTCGTGAAATTCATAAGGCGCACCGTGGTCGTCGAGCCACGTACGCGCCTTCTTCATGGTGTCGCAGTTCTTGATCCCGTAGATCCTGATGCCCAAGGTGAATCTCCGCCGGCTCGGGTGAGCTCGCCGGATATGCTACCCCAGCGCCCGAATCTGGGTCGTATCGTCCTGCAGCGCCGGCAAATCCACACCGGCTAACAAGTCAACCACGCGATTACCGGTAGACAGCATGCAGCTGCAACCACTGCGGGCCTTGGCTACGCCCTTCGTCCGACGCAGTTCGTCGGCTACGGACTCAAGGGTGACGACGGACGTCGCCGCCACTTCGACGGCCGCAACGGAGACACTCAGCAGCGGGAAGCTCGTCAACACACCGTCGCGCCCGTGCGCGACCAGTTGCTTCGCTTCGCGGTGCTCGGGCGAGTGGAAGTTGACCAGCGAGACGGAGAGATCGTCGAGGAGCGACTGCAGACGCAGCGACCAATCCCGACTTCTCAGCAATAACACGAAGTCATCACCGCCGAGATGCCCGACGAAGTCGACACGCTGACGCGTATTGCGCGTCAGCGTCGTCGCGACGTGCAATAGCACCTGATCGCCCTGTTGGTAACCGTATGTGTCGTTGAAGGGCTTGAAGTTGTCCAGGTCCAGGTGACAGGCGATGAACGCTCGCCGCCGGTTGATCAGCTGCGTGAGCTGCGCCTGGATTTCGCGGTTCCCGGGCAGGCCGGTCAGGGGATTGGCCTGGCGGGCCACCTGAATCTGCTGCACCGTGATCTGGCGCAACAGGTCGATCGTGCGACCCAGTCCCAGGTATTCCCCGGCGCGGGTGATGATGAAATCCTCTTTCTGCCGCGCCTCGACCTGGCCCGTCACCAGGCGACTGACCTGTTCGAGGCGGGCGCGGGCATCGATCTGGATCGCGGTGTCATCCATCACCGCCGCCACCGCCTTGCGGTTGTAGATCTCCGGGTGCAGCGGGCGACTGAGAAAAATCAAAAGCTCATCCCGCCGGACCAGTCCGATCGGTCGCGCCCCGTCGACCACACACACTGCGCGCCACGAAGGATTGCGCCGAAAGTTCTCGACGACGGTGGCGACGGGGGTGTTGGCGGGTACCGCCGGAATGGGCAACGCGAGCTGCTCGGCGGAGTCCGCGCTGGCTCCCGGGAGCGTCCGTTCGAAGACGACGGCCGTGTTGTCGGCATTCGGCACGAGCTGCGGACGGCCGAACAGGAACCCCTGCACGTAGTCCACTCCGAGCTCGAGAACCAGGCCGAGTTGCTCCCGGTTCTCGATACCCTCCGCCACGATGCGTGATCCCGTGGCGCGTCCCATTTCGACCACGGAGCGCAGGATCTCGCCCCGAATTGGGTCCTCTTCGATCCCGGCGACGAAGTAGCGGTCCACCTTCACGAATTCCGGGCGTACGGCCGACCAGGTCTTCAGGCCGGATGAGCCGGCGCCCAGATCGTCGATGGCGATGTCGCACCCGATCCGGCGCAGGGGCCGGATCGCGTCGGCCAGCTGCGCCTCGTGGGGGACCAGGCCGTGCTCGGTGAGCTCGACCACGACGCAGTGCGGGTCCAGGGCCGCCGCGCGCAGCTCACTGATCAGCCACTGTACGAAATCGCCTGACCGAAGCAGAGTCTCCGGCAGGACGTTCAAAAACAGCCGTCCGTCGACGTTCAGGTCTACGAAGCCACGCACCGCCGCGCGGGTACAGGCCCGCTCGAGCTCGGGCAGGCGCCCAATTCGCGCGGCTTCGGCGAACAGCTGGGCCGGCGCGTGAAACGGCGAATCCGACGGACCACGGGCGAGCGCTTCGAAGCCGAATGGCTCGCCCGTGTGGCGGTCGAGAATTGGCTGATAAACCGTGTGAATCCGCTGTTCGTCAATGAGGTGCTGAACGTCTGTCGACATATCCGGGCAGAGTAAGAAACCGGGCGCCGCACCGACCGTGACGGAACCGACAACGTGACGCTCCGGGTCCGTGACGTTTTTGTGACACGCTGGCGTCGGTCCGGCGAACGGGGCTTGGCAGCCGGCACGGGCCAGTCCGCACACGAGGCCTCGCAGCGGGCACGGCCCGTCCGCTAGAATTGGCGCCAATCCCCCCCATCTCCATCGACACCCGAACGGACCTGCGGATCGCCCCCTTCAGCGGCGGCGCCGGTCCCCTCTTGATTGGACATAAATGCTCTCTACCGCGAACGTCTCGATCCAATTTGGTGCCAAGCCGCTCTTCGAGCAGGTCACCGTCAAATTCTCCGATGGCAACCGTTACGGCCTCATAGGCGCCAACGGCTGCGGCAAGTCGACCCTGATGAAGGTCCTCAGCGGGGAGCTTGAGCAGAGCACCGGCGAGGTCATGCTGCAGAACGGTCTGCGCATGGGGAAGCTCAACCAGAACCAGTTCGCCTACGAGGACGAGCGCGTCCTGGACGTCGTCATGCAAGGGCACGTCGAGATGTGGCGGGTCATGAGCGAACGCGACCGCATCTACGCGAACGCCGAATCCACGGATGCGGACTACATGAAAGCGGCTGAGCTCGAGGAGAAGTTTGCCGAGTACGGCGGCTACGACGCCGAGGCCCGGGCGGGAAGCATTCTCAGCGATGCGGGGATCCCCGAGGACCTCCACAACCGGACCATGCGTGAGGTGGCGCCCGGCCTGAAACTGCGCGTCCTGCTGGCCCAGGCGCTGTTCTCGCGGCCCGACGTCCTGCTGCTGGATGAGCCGACGAACAATCTCGACATCAATTCCATCCGCTGGCTCGAGAGTATCCTCAACGCTTACGACGCGACGATGATCATCATCAGCCACGACCGGCACTTCCTGAACCAGGTCTGCACCCACATCGCCGACCTCGACTTCCAGCAGTTGAAGATCTACCCGGGCAACTACGACGACTTCATGCTCGCCTCGGTTCAGGCGCGCCAGCGCGTGGAAGCCTCCAATGCCAAGGCTCAGGAGCGCATCTCCGACCTGCAGGAGTTCGTGCGGCGTTTCTCGGCAAACGCCTCCAAGGCACGCCAGGCCACCTCGCGAAAACGCCTCCTGGAGAAGATCAAGATCGAGGAGGTGCGCCCCTCCTCACGCCAGAATCCCTACATCCGCTTCGAGCAGGCGCGAAAGCTGTATCGGGCTGCGTTCAAAGTGGAGAACCTCGGATTCCGTTACGCCGACGGCGAGGCGGACGTACTCACGAACGTGAGCTTCAACGTCGAGGCGGGGGAGCGTATCGCGATCATCGGGCCCAACGGTATCGGCAAGACGACGCTGATGCGGTTGCTGGCCGGGGACCTCAAACCCACTCGAGGTCAGATCACCTGGGTGGAGAACGCCCAGCCGGGCTACATGCCCCAGGACCCGCAGGCCGAGTTCGCCAGTGAAGTCAGCCTGTTCGACTGGATGTCCGACTGGACCGGCAAGGCCGACGACGAGCAGATCGTGCGCGCCACGCTGGGCCGGCTGCTGTTTTCCGGGGATGAGACCAAGAAGTCGGTCAAGGTCCTGTCGGGTGGTGAAAAGGGACGGATGATCTACGGCAAGCTCACGCTGACACGCCCCAACATTCTGCTCATGGACGAGCCCACCAACCACATGGACATGGAGACCATCGAGTCGCTGCAGGTCGCGCTCGAGAAGTACGCGGGGACGCTCCTCTTCGTCTCCCATGACCGCGAGTTCGTCGGCTCCCTGGCTACCCGGATCATCGAGGTCCGTGCCGGCGGCACGATCGCGGACTTCAACGGAACCTACGACGAGTACCTGCGGTCCCAAGGTATCGAGGTATAGCCCTCGACACGTCTCCAAGGAGCTGGCCCATGCGTGCGCTGACGCCGGTCATCGTCGTTCCCCTCCTGGCCTTCTCGATCCAGGTGGCGTCGGCTCAGGTGCCCCGCTCCCTCGCCTATGGCGCGACCGGACCACGCGCGGTCTTCGTGCCGGCGCCGACCGCCCGCGGGCTACCCAGCAGCCACGGCCCGTTGGCCGACCTTCCCGCGGTTTTTGCCTTCATTGCCGAGACGACCGCCCTCGGCAAAGGCGACGACACCCAACTGACGCAACGCCTGACCGCAACCAGCTCCATTGATCGCCTGCACGACTACTCCGGTGAATCGATCGTGGTGGTGAAGCCAGAGCTTCTCGGGGACGACGGCAAGAGCCGCGTTCGCTCCAAGTCCGGCAACTACCCGTTCTTTGTCTTCCGTGAGACTCACGGAGGCTATGTGCCCTTGGGCCAGATGGAAGGCCGGGGTTACGAATGGAGCCTGCCGAACCGGCATCTGCAGTTCCTGGTGACAGCCTCGACGGCTGCTCGCGGCAACGCCGTCGTCCGCTATGAAGTGAACCAGGCCGCCGTGGTCAACATGACCGAGCTGGCGAAATCAGAGCGCCGGCACGGGCCCGTTCACATCGACGTTCGTAACAGCGTAGCCGGCTGAGCCCTTCGAGCCGAAAACAGCACTGCGATCGCCGCCGCAAGACACAGCGCACCCGCCAGGATGAAGGCGTGGTCGTAGCTCCCCTCGGTGGTCCGGATCGCGCCCGCGAAAGCTGCGGCGCAGGCCGCTCCAACCTGGTGGGCGGCAAATACCCATCCAAACACCAGCCCGGCCTTCTCGGCGCCGAACTCCTGCCGCGCCAGGGCCACCGTAGGTGGGACTGTCGCGATCCAATCGAGGCCGTAGAACATGGCAAAGATCGACAGGCCGTGCCCCTCCGACACGAACCCGTACGGCAGATACAACAGCGACAGCCCCCGCAGGCCGTAGTACATGAACAGCAGCAGGCGGTTGTCGACCCGGTCCGACAGCCAGCCCGATCCGGTCGTGCCGAAGAAATCGAAGAGGCCCATCAGGGCCAGCAGCCCGGCGGCCTGGACCTCGGGGATGCCGTGGTCCATGCAGGCCGGAATCAAATGGGTGCCCACGAGCCCGTTGGTACTGGCGCCACAGATGAAGAACGTTCCGGCGAGAATCCAGAAGACCCGCGAACGGCTCGCCAGCCGTAGCGCCGACAGCGCCGCCACCACAGGATTTTCCTGCGCTTGACCACCGCTCGCGACAGTCGTCCCTGCACCAACAGGCGCTTTCTCTGCGCCGACAGGCGCCAATCCCACTTCCTCCGGTGCGTCTTTCATCCAGATCCACACCAGCGGCGCCACGCAAATCACCACAACCGAGATGGCTATGACCGCCGAGCGCCATCCCGATGAGACGGCCAGTCTGGCGAGCTGCGGCAGAAAGATCAGCTGTCCGGTCGCCGAGCTCGCCGACAACATCCCCAACGCAAGCCCGCGATGCGACTTGAACCAACGCTGCACGACCGACGCGCCGAGCACGATGGCGATGATTCCGGTTCCCGACCCGACCACCACGCCCCACAGGGCGACGAGTTGCCAGCGCTCGCGCATCCAGATCGTCGCGATGGCGCCGCAACCGATGAGGAGCGTTGAGGCGGTCATCACCCTTCTGGGACCGTAGCGATGCACGAGCCCGGCGGCGAAGGGACCGATGAGTCCATACAACAGCAGGTTGACCGAGATCGCCATCGAAATGGCTGCCGGCGACCAGCCGAACTCGGTCTCGAGGGGAACGATCAGGACGCCCGGCGTCGAGCGCATGGCGGCCGAGGCCAGCAACACCGTAAAGGTGATCGCCAACACGACCCAGCCGTAGTGGAGCTTCTTCATGGACTCATTCTAGCGGCTGTCGGGCGTTCCGACCGCGCCAGAAATCTGGCAAAACCGGGCAATCGTCCACCGGTTGCTTTCCTCCTCCGAACGGGAGACCCTCCGCGACCTATGCGCGCAACCGAGGGATCTCTCGTTCCAGGGATCGGCAACGACTCCGACGGCGGCCCGCTCGCGCGCGAGCTGCTGATGATCCGGATGATTCACCTGCTGGATGTCGTGACGCGTTCCGGCTCGCTGGCCTATCCGCGCATCAGCGGCTTTTCCGACTTCGAATGGCGAGTGCTCGCCCGCGCCTGCGAGACACCGCCGCTGTCCATCAACGATCTGGGCATCCTGTTGCACCGCGGAGTCGCGCAAGTCAGCCGGACCGTCAAGAAGTTGGTTCGTGCCGGCCTGTTGCACCGGACTCATTGCGGTGGCGGCCCCGGCGTTGCCATCACTCCCACGGACCTCGGGCAAACGGTCTACGAGCCGCTCGTCGAGCTGGCGCGACAGCGCAACGCCGAGCTCGTCAGCGGATTGAGCACTGATGACCTGCGAACTCTGGATCATTGCGTGAGAGTGATGATGCGCAATTCGCTTGCGCAACTCAGCCGCGAACACGAACTTCGCGCCGAGCAGAAGAGTTAAACGGCCCGCAACGCTCCTGCGGCGCTCACGACGCAACGCGTGAGCTCTGTCAACATCGGGATCTGCAACCGCGAGTTCTGCCAGTAGAGCGGCACAGCCAGTTCGCGGCCAGGCACCAACTCGACCAGTGCACCCGATGTCAGGTGCTCGCGGACCAGCGACACGGGATTCATGCCCCAGGCGATGCCATGGAGAGCGGCATCGATGAAGGCTTGAGTCGAGGGCAACCAGTGAGTGGGTGCGTCGATATCGCGTTTGCACAGGGATCGCATCCACTGCGCCTGTAGTCGGTCTTTGTGGTTGAACGTCAGAGTCGGCGCGCCGGCCAACGACGTCGCATTGACGCCATCTCGAAAATGATGCGCGACGAACTGCGGGCTCGCCACCGCCGCGTATCGCAGCTTCCCGAGAGGGATGCTGTTGCAGCCCTGAACCGGTTTCGCACTCGCCGTGACCGCGGCGAGCACGGCACCGGACTTGAGCCAGTCAACCGTGTGATCCTGATCGTCGATCGCAACATCCAGAAGGGCGCCGCCTGCGGTGACGAATGCACCCATGGCGCCGACGAACCATGTGCCGAGACTGTCGGCGTTTACGGCAATGCGCAGTGTGACCCGCTCGGCCAAGGCCGAGCGCGGAACGAGCGCGGGCAGTGCGCCTCGCAGGTCGTGCTCGAGCATCCCGACTTGCTCGACGTGGCGGCAAATGCGTTTACCGGTCTCGGTCGCGACACAAGGCTGACCGCGAACGATCAGTACGCTGCCGAGCCTGTCCTCGAGCGCTTTGATCCTTTGCGATACCGCAGAAGGGGTAACACTCAACACACTGGCGGCGCGCTCGAAACTCCCTTCGCGCACCACGGCGGCGACGGCCGCCAGGGAGGCATAGTCCAGCATTCCCCTACATTAGCGCAACTAATCCAATCGCAATATATTTAAATGGATTAATCCCGGCCGGCGGGCAGACTGACCCGATGTCGACACCCGCCTTCAGCACCGGCTTCGTCCTCTGCGCCACGCTCATCGTGGCGATCGGCGCGCAGAACGCATTCGTCCTGCGTCAAGGTCTGCGACGCGAGCACATCCTGGCCATCGTGATCTTCTGCGCCACCGCCGACCTCGTCCTGATTGCTGCCGGCGTCGCTGGGCTTGCAGCGCTGCTGGGGCAGGCCCCGGTCCTGACCTTCCTGCTCACCGCTGCGGGGGTCTTCTTCCTGAGCTGGTATGGGCTGGGGGCGCTGCGACGTGCTTTCAAACCGCAATCTTTCTCGGCTCCCGGCTCGCCCTCGACGGCCGCCCCCAACGCGACACCAAGCCTCCGGTCGACCATGACCCGCGTGGCGGGTTTCACCTTTTTAAATCCCCACGTGTATCTGGACACGGTTCTTCTGATGGGTTCCATCGGCGCGCGTCAGACCCCTGACGCACGCGTCTGGTTCATTGGGGGTGCCGCGTGCGCGAGCTGTGTTTGGTTCACAGCGTTGGGCTTCGGCGCGCGGCTGTTGGCGCCGCTGTTTGCCCGACCGCGCGCCTGGCAAGTCCTTGACACGCTCATCGGTGCGACGATGTGGGTCCTGGCGGCTTCGCTCGCCACTCGCCTATAGGCAAAAAGTCGCCTACGCGGCCTGCGGCCGGCAACATCAGCTCCGTTGCCGGCGGCCCTGTTTCGACAATCGATTCAGGGCGTCGTTTTTGCCGCCTGCTTGGTGGTTAACGCGGATTGTTGTGATGCGTGTCGTCAACCAGGTGGCCGAGGTCCTGATCCGCGCACGGCGCCGGCTCCGCCAACTCCGAGTCGGAGAGCTTCGCGAGCCGCTGCTTCGGCTTCCAGGGCTCCTGCAGAACCTTGGGGTCCTCCACGACCGCGTCATATTCCAGCGTGTTGCCGACCCTGTGCAGCCTCTCGGTAACGTGCAGGCTTGTCGAGTGGAACGCCCCGTTGTCCGTCAGCCAGGTGTCGTCGTTGAATTTCGTGACGTCGACCACCAGCGTGTCGCCTTCCCAGTGACCGACCGAGTCGCCAAGATAACTCTCGTCGACGTCGGTTCGGTGCTTGCGACCATCCGTCGGCACGATGCGCCAGAAGGCGCCCGACACGTCGTCGTACAGAAACACCATCTGCCTGGCCGTCTGGACGATCTTGTCTGGCGGCCCGATACGGGGCACGCCCGGTGACTTGCAGCGCAGGACCGGATCCATCTTGACCTGTCGCTTGTCGAGGTCGCGCACCTTGCTGAGGAACTCGGGCTTGTACTTCGGCATGTCGAACGCCGGTCGCCCACCTCCCGCCGCAGCAGCAGGCTTAGCGCCTCCCGCCGGCTTGGCGGCCACGGGCGGCGGCGGCGGGGGAGGGGAATCGCACCCCGCGACGCACACCGACCCGTCAGCGTTGCGCTGGGGTTTGACGAAATCGATCCCCGAGCCGTTGTCCCACGTGCCGTTGAGATCCGGGTGACCATCGGGCATCCGGGACCCGGCGTCAGCGGCTCGCGCTGTCCCGATCCCTGCGAACGCTGTCAGGGCGACGACTACCGTGGCCGAAAGGCCCGCCAGCGTGCCAGGGCCCACTCGAAATCTGTTCATGACGTGCCTCCTTACTTTGCCGCGGGCGTGGGAACGTCCGATCCAAACTGGTAGTGGTGACCGTCCTTGTAGGAAATCTTTGCCAGATAGCCGAGCATCGGGGTCCCGTCCCGGGCGGGATAGGCGTCGATGCGGACCTCGGAGCCGTCCCCGAGCAGCGCCGTGCGGGTAATCCCCGACTTACGGGCCATGGCGGTCGGGACGCACTCGAGACGCCAACTATCGAGCTTCCCCTTGGGTCCCTTCACGTCGACGTGGATGTAGATGTGCGGGTTGGCCCAATCAACCTGGGAGACCACACCAACCAGGTGAACGATCTTCCGGGTATCGAATTCCGCAGCCAGTGAATGATGGGCACTGGCACTACCCATCAAGGCCGTTCCCAAGGACGCGGCAAGAATGCCGGACGCCACTGTGGCTCTCATTGCTCGAGGCTCCCCCAAAAGTTTTGACGGCCGCTGCCGGCGGCGCTGGTGCGCCGCCGGCTCGAGGCAGCCGAACACTACTCCTGTGAAGCGTGGCGCTCCACTGCCGTCATAGCCCCGTCCGCGGTTCGCCCGTCGTCTGCGCTCAAGCGGGTATTCTTGCGCACCAACACCGTTTGGCCGTCCGAGTAGAAAGTCTCCATGGGGAGCCGGAGTCGGGCGACTGCCGCCCATGCACCCTTATCGACCACCGCGACGGGATGCGTCTCGGCATTCCAGCGTACGGCGAAAGCCTCGAGGGAGGGAATCCAGTTGGGCGAGCGCGGCTCGAGCTGCACCTCGAGATCACCTT
The DNA here is from genome assembly GCA_036499585.1 of Steroidobacteraceae bacterium. Lineage (GTDB taxonomy): Bacteria > Pseudomonadota > Gammaproteobacteria > Steroidobacterales > Steroidobacteraceae > 13-2-20CM-66-19. Next base: position 83,954 of record DASYDM010000014.1, on the reverse strand, counting down.
GACGCCCCACCACCGTGACTGGGCGGCGCAGATCGAATGGGATGCCCTGCAGGTACCCGCCGATGGAGTAGATGGTCGTGGAACCCGATCCCAACTGCTCACGCAGGGCCGCGGTGACCGCAGCAGCCGAGCGGGTCTGGGAATACTCCCGCAGGCCGAGGAACATGAACTGCAAGCCCAACACCAACCCGGCGGCAACCGCGACGCACGAGTACAGAGGTCGGGCGCGTCTGGCGAGAATGACCCCGACGGCCGCGCCGATCGCCCAGACCGCTGCGGTCACGAACACCCAGGGAACGAATCGTTGCGTCTCGGGGAATTCCGGTCCCGCATGGATTTTCGCCATGAGGACCGGGATCGCCACCAGCAGCAAGCCCGCACCGACGAACATCAGCAGCGGTGTGAGTCGGATGCGCCGCTCCGGCAGGCGATCGATCGCAGCTGCCCCGAGCAGGGCCAGAGGTGGAATGATCGGGTCCAGGTAGGGCGCCAATTTGGAGCCCGACGCCGAGAAGAATCCCAACACCACGAGGGCATACACGCCGAGGAACTTCTCGACTGCGAAACCCGGCCCGGCCGGCCCGGCCAGGGAGCGATACCAGCCGCGCAGCACCGCCCCGATCCACGGAATCATCCCAACCAATAACAGCACGACGAAGAACCACCAGGGCTTGACTCGACCGTGCTCGTTGGTCAGGAACCTTTCGACATGCTCATGGATGAAAAAGAATCGTGCGAACCCGGGGTTGCGGCTCGAGACGAGGATGAACCAGGGCGCGCAGATCAACAGCAGCAGCGCCGGTCCCAACACGGGCTCCAATCCCTCGAGCGAGCTGCGATCTCGGGTCAGTGCGAAGTACCCGATCAGACTCCCCGCCGGGATGAGCAGTGCGACCGGACCTTTGGACAGGACTCCCAGCGCCATCGCCGCCCACGCGGCGAGCATCCACCACCGTCGTTGCGAGGATCCCGTCGCAGACTGCCTGGACAACAGAAACGTCACCAACGCTGCGGCCATGAAGAACGTCAGGCCTGAATCGAGTGTGTTGATGTGCCCGACGGCAAAGTAGAGAGGCGAGCTCGCCAACACCAGCGCCCCAAGAACTCCTGCGCGCCGGCCGAACAGACGCGCGCCGGCGAACCCGACAAGGAGGATTCCGAGCCAGCTCGCGATCCAGGTCCAGAGTTTGGACACCCACGGATGAACGCCAAAGACGCTGTAGGCTGCCGCGGTGATCCAGTACTGCAGCGGCGGCTTTTCGAAATAGACGATGCCGTCCAGGCGCGGAGTGATCCAGTCGCCATAAACCAACATCTCGCGGGGGATCTCGGCGTAGCGCGCCTCATCGGGCTCGGTTAGGAGGGAACCTCCGAGCGTGGCGAACCAGACTCCCACCAACAGCACAAGCACGAGCACGTTAATAGTCCATGAAAGCGGGCGCGTGCCTTCGCCGCTCTGCGTCATCGGTCGCATGCCTGTTTGACGCTCCCGACCCGGTATTTCAACCGGTCGGGGTCTGCGTATAATCCTGCTGCAAGCTTTCTGTAACCTTCGAGAAATCCGCCACCGTGGAGTCCCTGCAGGTCTCACCCGAGAGTCCCATCGGACTCGCCGCCGTTGTCATCAACGTGCTGCTGGACCAGCTCGGACTGCCCGTGCCGGCCCTTCCCACGCTGATCGTGGCCGGTGCAGTGGCCGCAAGCGGCAAGCTTTCGATGGGCCTTCTGTTCGCGGGCGGGGTAGGCGCCTGCGTGATCGGCGACGCTGCGTGGTACGTCGCGGGGCGGGTTTACGGCAACCGCGTGATGAAGTTGCTATGCCGCATTTCACTGAATCCCGATTCGTGCGTGAGTCAGACCCAATCGCGCTTCGAGCGCTGGGGGAGCAACGCGCTGCTGGTCGCGAAGTTCGTTCCCGGCCTGTCGATCATTGCACCGCCGCTGGCGGGGGCGACGCGAATGACGGCAGTGCGCTTCCTGGCATACACGACCGTAGGGTCTGCAGTATGGGTCGCCGCGGGTCTGGGCGCCGGGATGCTATTGAAGCCGCAGATCGACCGACTGATGCCGCATCTCGAGGACATCGGCGGCACGGCCGCGAAAGTCATTCTCGCGATCCTGCTCGTCTACATCGCCTTCAAATGGTGGGAGCGACGGCGCTTCTTCGCACTGCTGCGCATGGCGCGCATCAGCGTTCAGGAGCTTTACAAACTCGTTGACGCCGGCCGAGCGCCGATTGTCGTCGACGTCCGCTCGGTTACCGCGCAATCGTTGGAGCCGCGACGCATTCCGGGTGCGATCAACGTCGCGACGGACAGCATGGAGCAGCACTTGAAGGAGTTGCCTCGCAACCGCGAGATCGTGCTGTACTGCACCTGCCCCAACGAAGCCTCCGCGGCCAAAGTCGCGAAGCTCCTCGTTAGTCACGGGTTCAAGCACGTGCGCCCTCTGCACGGCGGCCTGGATGCCTGGATCGCGGCGGGTTATGCAGTCGAGACCATTACAGACACGCGGGTCAGCATCGTCGCCACCAAGCCAGCGGAGCAGAGTTGACTTCACACCCAGCCTCGGCACGCCCTATCGACAGCGCCGATCCGAGCGCGCACCTGCCCGCCTTCATCCGCCGCTACAACCGGATCTTCGTTCTCACCGGCGCAGGCTGCAGCACGGACTCCGGTATCCCCGACTATCGTGACGCCTCAGGCAACTGGAAGCGTCCTCAGCCCGTTCAGTTCAAACCCTTCATGACCGAGCTGGGGACTCGCCAGCGCTATTGGGCCAGAAGTCTCATCGGGTGGCGGCGTTTCGGCCGCGCGCGGCCTAACGAGACCCATCGGGCCCTGAGCAATCTGGAAAGCGCCGGCCGTGTGCAATACCTGGTGACGCAGAACGTCGACAGGCTGCATCAGGCCGCGGGCAGCACGAAGGTCCTCGACCTGCACGGTAGACTCGACATCGTTCGCTGCATGACGTGCGACGACGAGTGGTCACGCGAGCAGATGCAGGCCGAGCTCGTGGCCGCCAACCCGGAATGGCTCGACCTGGACGCCCGCGTGGCCCCCGATGGCGACGCCGATCTGGAAGGACTCGACTTCTCGACCTTCCGTGTCCCCGATTGCCATCGTTGCGGCGGAATTCTCAAACCTGACGTAGTGTTCTTCGGCGAAAGCGTTCCGCGTGAGCGCGTGGAAGCAGCCATGGGCCACATACAGGCGGCCGATGCCATGCTCGTAGTCGGGTCGTCGCTAATGGTCTACTCGGGGTATCGCTTCGCCGCGGCGGCGGCGGCCAAGGGGATTCCCATCGCTGCGGTCAATCTGGGACGCACGCGGGCGGACGAGCTGTTGCAGCTGAAGATCGAAGCGCCTTGCGCCACGGCGCTGGCCTTTCTTCTCTAGGCCTTCCTTCTCGAAGGCCATAGGAGACCCTCGCTAGCTGCGCCTGCGGCGCGCGACTTCCAACACGCTGCTCTCATTCACATCCCCATGGCCCAGCTGACACAGCTGCTCGAAGGTACGGCGCGCCAACTCTCCGAAGGGACTCTGCATTCCCAGCTCATCGGCCAGCTCGATTGCATAGCGCACATCTTTCAACCTCAATTGAGGAGTGAACAGGATGTCGCGCTCGTGTTGGCCTTCCACCATCCGCTGAGTGTTGCGCACGACCTGCGGGCTCGCCGCCTGCCCCGTCGAGATCGCCTCAGCCACCGTCGCGAGATTCAGGCCCGCGCTCTCCGCGAGCGCCATGCTCTCGGCGGCAGATGCAATCTGGACGGCCCCCAGCAGATTGATGATCAGCTTGTAGGCGGTCCCCGAGCCGACCGGTCCGAAGTGCACGATCCGGTTGGCGAGGCCCGTCAACAGGGGACGCGCCGATTCCAGATCCGCCGCGTCTGCACCCACCAACAGAGTCAGCCCACCGGCGGCAGCGGTGGAGGCCAATCCAGTGACGGGAGCATCGATGTATCGCAATCCTCGTGCGGAGGTCTTGCTTGCCAGCTGCATCACCCATGCGTGTGACAGCGTCGAACACTCGATGGCGAGGGCACCCTGCTTCAAATCACCGGCCAGTATCCCGTCCGGCCCCTCCCACACGGCGCGCGAAGCGGCATCGTCCGCGACCATCGAAATCACCGCGTCCGCTCCCTCGCACGCGCGAGCCGGACTGGACGCAATGGACACTCCCAATCCCGCCAGTTCCTCGCACCGCGCCGCAGTCCGGTTGAAAACGGTAAGCGGATGTCCGGCGGCCAGCACAGCTCTCGCCATGCCCGATCCCATCCGGCCCAATCCTATAAACGCTACGCGGCTCATGCGTCCGAATGGTAGTGTCGGCGCATGCCCGCGTCGACTGCACCACCCTTCTCGATCCTCGACCTGGCGCCGATCGCCCAGGGCTCGACGGCAGCGGACGCCTTACGCAACTCCCTGGACCTCGCCAGGCAGGCAGAGCGACTGGGCTACAAGCGGTTCTGGCTTGCAGAACATCACGGCATGGCCGGCATCGCGAGCGCCGCCACGGCCATCGTCATCGGCCACGTAGCTGGCGGCACAAAATCCATCCGCGTCGGGTCCGGAGGCATCATGCTGCCGAACCATGCTCCGCTGGTGATCGCTGAGCAGTTCGGGACGCTCGCAACACTGTTTCCCGACCGCATCGATCTCGGATTGGGGCGCGCTCCCGGAACCGATCAGATGACCGCCCGAGCGCTGCGCCGTGACCTCGCAGCTCGTGCCGATCAGTTTCCGGATGACGTCCTCGAGCTGCAGACTTACTTCGCGCCGGCCGTACAAGGCCAGAGAATCCGCGCCGTCCCCGGCGAAGGCACGAATGTCCCCCTCTGGCTGTTGGGATCGAGCCTGTACAGCGCGCAGCTGGCCGCCTATCTCGGCCTGCCCTTCGCCTTCGCGTCGCACTTCGCGCCCGACGATCTGGATCGGGCGCTGGAGTTGTACCGTAGTCAGTTTCGACCGTCAGCCCAACTGGTGCAGCCCTACGCAATGCCGACGGTGAATGTGTTCGTGGCCGACACGGACGCCGAGGCGCAGCGGCACTTCACCTCACTGCTGCAGGCGTTCCTGAATCTGCGCCGCGGCAATCCCGGCAAGGTGCCACCGCCGATCGATGACATCGAAAGCTTTTGGTCGCCGGACGAGAAGATCGGTGTATTGCATGCCGTGCAATGGTCTTTCGTGGGCTCGCCGAAAACCATCGCCCAAGGGCTGCGCGTCTTCCTGGCCCGGACGCAGCCGCAGGAACTGATGATCGCGGGGCATTTTCACGACCACGCCGCACGCCTGCGCTCTCTCGAACTCCTCGCAGACGTCCGCGATCAACTTTAGTCAGGCCCCACTCGCGGCTCACAGCGTGATCGATACCGTCTTGATCTCGGTGTAAGCCTCCATCCCCTCTTTGCCGTGCTCGCGGCCGAGTCCGGATTGCTTGAAGCCCCCGAAGGGCATGGTGAAGTCCATTCCGGCTCCGCCATTGATCGAGATGCTTCCGGCCTTGATGCGGCTGGCAAGCTTGTGGGCGGTGCTGAGGTTACGGGTCCAGATGTAAGCGGACAGGCCGTACGAGGTGTCATTCGCGACACGCGCGATTCTGTCGAGCTCCTCATCGTCGAAGCGCGACGCGCACACCACGGGTCCGAAGATTTCATCCCGCATCACGGTCATGTCGGGACGAACGTTGCTCAACACTGTGGGGCGCACGAAGTAGCCCTTACCCGGCAGCGACTGTTCACCGGAGACGATTTCCGCACCCTGCTCGCCACCGGTGCGAATGTAACCGTTCACGCGCTCGAGCTGCTGCGCGGAGACCACCGGGCCCATGAACGTCCCGGGCTCCCAACCCGGCCCGACCTTGAGGTTCTTCGCCTGGCCGACGACGCCTTCCATGACCCGGTCATAGACCTTCTCATGGATGAACAGGCGGGAGCCGGCGGCGCAGATCTGCCCGGTGTTGATGAAAATGCCGTTCGCGGCCGCCGCGGTCGCGGCCTCGAGATCGGCATCGGGGAAGATGATCACGGGCGACTTGCCGCCCAACTCGAGCGTCACACGCTTGAGATGGGCGCCGGCCGCAGCGAGAATCGATCGACCCACTCGGGTCGATCCGGTGAAGGCAATCTTGTCGACGTCGGGGTGTTCGACCAGGGGCCGTCCGGCCGATTCGCCGGTGCCGGTGACGATGTTGACGACGCCTTCGGGGAAACCGACCTCTTGAACGAGTTGTCCCAGACGGATGGCCGACAAGGGCGTCTGCTCGGCCGGCTTGAGAACGACCGTGCAACCCGCGGCGAGCGCCGGAGCAATCTTGCCCACTGCCATACCGAACGGCATGTTCCAGGCCACGATCTGCCCGACCACGCCCACGGGCTCTCTGTGGGTGTACGTGTGATACTCGCCGGGAGTCGACACAGGCAACGTCTCGCCGGTCAGCCGCATGGGCCACCCAGCGTAGTAGCGCAGGCACTCCACCGCTTTCGGCACATTCCACATCTGCGCCAGCCAGAGTGGCATACCGTTGTCGAGCGTCTCGAGGAGAGCCAGCTCGCCGGCGTTGGCTTCGATCGCATCCGAGAGCTTCCAGAGCAGGCGCGCGCGTTCGGTCGGCGGCGTCTTGCGCCACGGGCCTTCTTCAAAGGCCTTGCGAGCGGCTTTGACCGCCTGATCGATGTCCATCGCGCCACCGGCAGCGGCCTGCGCAAACACGTCTCCGGTGGCGGGATCGAGCACATCGAGCGTCTCGCCGGATGCAGCCGCTCGCCATTGCCCGCCAATCAACAGCTGTTGGGGCTTGCCACGCAGAGTGGCCTTGAGTGCGGCCGGATTCGGGCTGGTCGCGGGTGCGTTCATGTTCTGTCCTTCACTATGCCTTCGTGGCGCCGGCCGCCTGAGCGGCGACGAACACATCTCGCAGCGACATCGCCGGCTTGCCCGTAATCAACTGCACATGGCGTGAACAGATCGCGAAGTACCCTTCACGGATCGCACGCTCGTACGACATCATCTCTTCGCTCGCCCACGGTCCTGTAGCTTCGTTGAACATGCCTTCGGTGTAGCGCCGCGGAATACCAGCGGCATCGAACCGGGCCTGCATCTGGTCGTGGGTGACCGACACGAACTCGACCGGCCTGCCGGTAACCTCGGCAGCAATCCGCGCAGCATCCCTGAACGACAGCAGCTCAGGGCCGGTGATCTCGTAAACGGCCCCTTCGTGTCCGGGAGTAGTGAGCACCGTCGCCGCAGAAGCCACACAGTCCTGTTTCGAAACGAACGCCATCGTTCCGTCGGCAGCGCTGCTGAACCATTGACCAGTCGCGATGGCGAGCGGCGCGATCATGGTAGCGACGACCTCCGCGTACTGGCTGTCACGCATGAACGTGAATGCGACGCCAGTCTTGCGCAGCGCCTCCTCGGTATCGAAATGGTCCGCAATCACGAAGGCAGGGCTGCGCGGATGCATTCCCGCGCTCGACGTGTAAACGATGTGTTCGACGCCTGCGCCCACGGCAGCCTCGATGGCCGCGCGGTGCTGACGCCGGCGCCGCTCACCGACATCCAGAGTGCTGATCAGAAGCATCTTGCGACCGCCGGCAAAGGCCGTCCCCAACGACTCTTTGTTGTCGAAGTCCCCGTACCTGACGCGCGCGCCGCGTTCGACCATCGCGGCCAGGGTGGCTGGCTTGCGGGTGATGAGAATCAGCTCCGAAGCGGGCACTCGTTGCAGCAGCAACTGCGTGACCATTCGGCCGAAGGCGCCCGATGCGCCGGTGACGACGATACTCACTACAAGGCCTCGGCCGGGACCCAGTTGCCATGAACGCCAGAACGCAGCCGCATCGGCACCTTGATCCTGGTGATGGCGCCCTTCTCGAGATTCCGGGCTTCGAAGATGTGCACCTCGGCCTGGTTCTCATCGTGGCGGTCCACGATGCACATGAGATAGCCCTCATGTCCCGGCTGCCGCGACGGAATGTGCGCATGCTCCTGGAAGGTCCGGTGCGGGCCTGCGAACAGGCTCTGCGTCTTGCCTGTCTTCACTTCGAGACGCGTCAGCGTGTTGAAGCCGCCACCCACGGGGCCGGATAGGATCGGCGGCCCGAATCTGACGTCGAGTTGCGCGTAGTAGGCGATGTCATAGTCGACCATCAGGTCCTTGTCCGCGAGCCGCGGAAAGTCCCCCGAGGGCGCCAGAACAGTCTCCTCCGGAGTATCTGCGGGTTTGGACAGATCGAACGTCCAACGCACGAGGTTGCCGTGAACTTCGTGCTGCGGCATGTGCAGCCCACCTGCCTCACGCATGAACGGGAAAGCCGGCACGTCAGCGACACACATGTCGACGTGCACCTTGCTGCCTTCGGTGAACCCGTTGATGAAATGGAATACCGAGCAGGGCCGCGCGCGGAACCAACGGACGTCCTTGGCCTTGCCGTCGCGAGGCATGATCCCGATGAAGCTCTCCTTAGTTTGGTCCCAGGCCCAGTGCGCCCCGCCCGCCTTGATGCGATCGAGCTCGGCGACGATCGGGAATCCCGGAAAGACCGCGTGCTCGCGGGTCACCACGAAGTCGTGCATCAGAGCGCAGTAGGGAACCTGGAGCCACTCTTCCTTGACGAGTTGCCCCTGCTTGTCGGCGATGCAGTAGGCCACGTCCCGCGAAGCCAGTCCCGAGGCCTCGTAGCCGAAGAAGCACAACTCGCCGGATCGGGGATCCCAACGCGGGTGAGCCGTGAAAGTCTGGCTGCGCAGCTTGCCGTCGTAGTCCCACTCGCCCACGGTCTCGAGCGTGTGCGGATCGAGCTCCCAGGGACGGCTGTCTTCCTTGGTGGCTAACAGCTTGCCGCCGTGAAAGACCGGGGTCGTGTTGGCCGCTCCGCGACCCTTGCCTCGGACGCTCGGATCGTCGGTGTAGGGATTGCGATACAGGCCATAGAGAGAACGGCGGGCCTTGCGTTCGAGCTTCCAACGCTCGGTCTGAACATACCGCTGCTTGAAGTCCACGTGGCCGTTCTCGAAGTGCAGCATCCGCACCATGCCGTCGCCGCTCAAGTACGTGTCGGTGCCGAGCATCGGCGGATACTGTGGATCCGGCACACTCTGATACCAGTTGCCGTTGAACTCGGCGGGCAACGTCCCCTCGACCACCAGGTCGTAGATGTCGCACTCGATCCGTGAGGGGGCATTGTGGCCCTGGAAATCCATCATGTCGGGGAACGGGGTAGTCATGATTTTTGCTCCAATACCCAGGAAACGAGACGGGAGCCTGCGGCCGGCACCGGGCCATTGCGGTGGTGCCGACACACCTGGGCCATCCGCAACCGCTCCTCGCGACCCAGGGTCTCCAAGATAAAAAAGTCAGTGTGGGTTCCTATGCCCGCGACGCGTCGTCGGCCGCCGCGAACCAACTGGCGCAGCGTGCCAGACCACAGCACACCCGCGTCGTCGCCGTCTACCGCCAGTGCGAGAGCACCGTTGGCGACCTGCGCCGCCGCGAAGTCACGAGCTTCCTCGAAGAGGCCGTTGTAGACGACCACGTCAAACCGCTCCGAGGCCATTGCCAGCGCGCGATCGGGCGTTGGCGCCGAGCCAGCAGCAGCCCCGGTAGCGGTGACAGGTGGCTGGTCCGCTGCGCCGCGAACCAGCGCCCCGGCCGTCACGGCTGCCGCACTGCCCGCCAGAAATTCGCGCTTGGTCACCATATAAAATCTGTTAGCGCTTGCGTGTCAGGTAAGCCGAACTCCTGCAATGCCTGCTTGAACTGACTTGCGTTCAAGCCGGGCGGAAGAACTTGTTGGCTCGCCATGACCCTCTAGGCCACGCTGTAGTAGCGAATCAGGTTGCCATCGGACTTGCGCTCGCCGACGCCGACGAACACGTGCCGCATCAACCAGTCATGCTTGCCCGTCTCGACTTCGAAGGTCGGACAAGCCCGCAGGTAGTACTCGGACGGCTCGACGGTCGGGCCGCCCGAGAACGCCATCTCACGCAGGCGTTGCATCGTGTCCGGTTTGCGTCCCCACAGGTAGCCCTTGTTGTAGAGCATGATCAGGGTGCCATCGTCTTCCTGCAGCATGTATCTCGCATCGAATGCAAGCACGCCGTCGGGACGGAAGAGCGCGTAGTCGCCACCACTGTTGGGAACGGCCTTGCCCTTCACTCGCGGCCCCTGGAACTCACCGCTATCGACGTACACGGCGCCGCGGCCGGCACCGCTGGGCATAACCGCGATGTTCTGTACACGGGTGAAGTGCATGCGCAGCTCGAAGGCGAACTCCAGTTTCGGCTGAGCGCCTTCGCCGCTCAGTGCGGCCGCTACATCGTTCTGCGTCATGTATCCCCCGATTTGCTCTGCTCGATCACCGCTTTGGCTTGATCACCAGCTCCGGCGGCCGCTTGCGCGGCACTCGCGTGCCCTGACCCGGAAAGCGAGCCAACACCTCGCCATCCCACAGCCGGATGATCCTGTGGCTGAACAGCCACTGACCATCGACCTTGACGATCTCGTCGTCGTAGTAACCCGTGAACCGTAGCGTGTATGGCGGTTCGCCGCGACACTCCGTGACGAACGCGAACGATCGCACGTGACAACGCTCAGAATCGCCAGTCACTTGCGACTGGCTCACATGATGTTGGCGCCCGGGGAAACCTGCGGCGGTACGGTAATGCTCGGCCAACGCGCGGATTCCGGCGTGCCCCTCCCAGCGATCAGGATCTTCGAACACTTCCTCGATCACCTCGCCGTTCGCGGTGAAGCACCCCACGACGCCTTCAACGTCACCAGTGTCGAGCGCCCAAGCGTAGCGGGCAATCAGATCCTGGATCGCGATGCGATCCTCGACCGAAGGTCGAGTTGCAGGGGTACCAGTGGCCCCAATACGATCATTCATACCGTTCCCCCGGCCGCCGACGCGCCAACGTCAGCCGTGACGGTTCACGCGGCGAAAGAGCGGCATTATGGGGGACCGTCCGCGGGGGCTTGCAGGGCGACGATCTTTACTAGCATTATTACTACCAGTTTGGGCAAATCCCCAATATTGTGCGAAGATCTCGGGTGGGGGGCTCGCTTATCGGCGAGCAGCTGAGGTAATTCGTATGAGCAGTACTTCGCAACGCGTACAACTGTCTGACTTTTTGAAGAGCTGCCGTGCGCGAACGACACCGGCGGCAGTGGGCTTGGCGCCAGCGCAGAGACGCCGCTCCAAAGGCTTGAGGCGTGAAGATGTTGCTGCGCTCGCTGGGCTCAGCGCTACCTGGTACACGTGGCTCGAGCAGGGGCGCGACGTTCATCCTTCCGAGCGCGTGTTGGAGCGCTTGAGCGGCGCGCTAGGACTCTCGCCTGCCGAGCGCGACTACCTTTTCATGTTGACTCAGGGGCGGCCGCCACCGTTAGCGGCTGACGCGGGCGATGAAGTGCGCCCTGCCGTCCGGCGAATGTTGGACACGCTCAACGTTCCGGCTCTGGTGCACACACGCCGCTGGGACGTGATCGCCTGGAACAAGATGTGGCTGCGCTGTTTCCCTGATCTGGGCGCACGCCCGCCGCACGATCGCAATCTGCTGAAGATCCTGTTGATGGACGCGGACTTCCAGCGCGATCCGGACAAGCACGAGCAGATCGCCAGACGCGTGTTGGCCAAAGCACGGCTCGACTACAGTCAATCGTCCGAGGACCCGGCGTTTGACCGGCTGATCGAGGAATTGAACACGATCAGCCCAACCTTCCGCCGGCTGTGGCGCAGCCCCGAGATCGTGAGCCGATCCGAAGGTGTCTACACGACGCACTACCCGCAGTACGGTGAGATCTCGTTCGAGCACACTTCCTACACCGTCGAGGGTGCCACGCACCTGCGCCTGTTGATCTTCTGCCCCGCCGACGAAGTGAGCGAGCAAAACCTCGAGCGTCTGGTCCAGCGCTCGACCGGCTGATTGCGGCGGAACCCCATTCCGATGGGGTTCCCCTTCACCGGCGCAAGCGTATTTCCGCCCCACCTCGCGGTTTCCTGCGGCCCTTGACTTAACCAACTTGTTAATTAACAATCTGGTTAACTGAAATTGCCCTCGCGATACCATGCCCACGACCCTCGACTCCACCTTCTCCGCACTGGCCGATCCGACCCGCCGCGCAATCCTGGCGCGGCTCGCGCAAGGCGAGGCGACCGTTGGCGAGCTCGCCGCCCCGTTCAGGATCTCCATGCCCGCCATCTCCCGCCACCTGCGGGTGTTGGAGGCGGCTTCGCTCGTTCGCAGCGAACGCGAGGGCAAGCACAGGCGTTGCCGCCTCGACGCGCAGGCTCTCGCCGGCGCCAGCGACTGGCTCGAGTCCTACCGCCGATTCTGGAATGCGGGCCTCGACCGACTCGACACCTATCTCAAGCGCGCCCCACAACAGCCGGGCCCCGGCAAAGGAAACTCCCGTGCGAAGTCCCGCTGAGCCGCAGGCGGCAACACCGCCTGAATCCCCCAGCGCACGGCCCTCTGGCGCGCCCCTCTCGTTCGAGATCGTCCGCCACTTCGATGCCGCACCCCAGCGAGTGTTCGATGCCTGGCTGAGCGAACAGTGGGCCGAATGGCTGGCACCCGGCGACTTCACGGGCAAACTGCTGCTCCTCGAGCCCCGTGTCGGCGGTCGCTACCGGATCGAGATGCGGCGTCCTAACGGCTCGACGACCCACATTTCCGGCCGGTATCTGGAAATCTCCCGGCCACGCCGGCTGGTGCTGACCTGGGTCGGCGCCCACAGCCCGGAAGAAACCGTCCTGACGTTGTCCTTTGACGGCGACGGCATCGGCACGCGACTCACTCTACAACATGTTGGGTTCTGCAGCGCGGAACTGCGGGACCGACACCACCTCGGCTGGAGCAGTCCCACCGGCGCTCTGAGCCATCTCGAAAACCTGCTGAAGTAAGGACACCATGGACGACATCGAGCTTCTGGGCATCCCCCACTCCACCTTCGTCAGGACCGTGCGCATCGCCTGCGAGGAGAAGGGTGTGCCGTATCGCCTGATCCCCGTGATGCCGCACACCCCCGAGGTGCTGGCAGTCAATCCGTTCGGCAAGATCCCCGCGATGCGCCATGGGGACCTCCGGCTTTTCGAGTCACTGGCCATCCTGGGCTATGTCGACCGCGCCTTCCCCGGCCCGAAGCTGTTCCCGCAGGACGCGGTGGAGTGCGGCCGGGTCCTGCAATGGGTCTCGGGCGTCAGTTCCAACCTGCAGCCGCGAATGAGCGGGTACTTGCAGGGCTACTATTTCTCGGCCGCCCCCGACGGGTCACCCGATCGCGCGCAGATCGACGCCGCGCTCCCCGGGATGACCGCAGGACTGACAATGTTGGATGCCGTCCTCAGTACCTCCGCGCATCTCGCCACGGAATCGTTCTCGCTCGCCGACATGTGTCTGATTCCGAATCTCTACTGGCTCATCCAATGCCCCGAGGCCCGGGCGGCGATCGGCTCGGCGCGATATCTATCCAGGTACTACGACCAGGTCTCGCAGCGGCCGAGTGTTCGCGCGACGGAACCGCCCCCGTTCGAGGAGTTGGTCAAGGCTCGCAACGGAAACGCGCCGCGATAACCGTCTGACGTTCAGGGAGCGGCGCAGCGCGCCGCCGCTGACACGTATCGACATGAAAATAATACGCCTCGGACGGCATCACCTCGACATCCATTCCGAGATCGACCGCAAGCGGATGAGTCCTGCCGCGCTGCAGGCGTTCTTTCAGCTCATCACCGACTGGGGTGTCCCCGACAGCGATGCGCGGACGCTGTTGGGGCGAATGACCCTGGAAGAATACGCTCTATTGCGGACCAACCCCCGTACCCGGCCTCTGGAGCCTTCCGAGCTCAAGCGCGTCGCCTGTCTGTTGAGCATCTGGCACGAATTGAGTCAGGTGTACGGCCCGAGCCTGGCGGGCGAATGGGCCCAGCTGCCGAACAAGCACCCCATGTTCTGCAACGTGACGCCCATCATGTACATGCTGATCGGCGGCGTACAGGCGATGGCGAACGTGCAGCGTCTGTTGATCAAGCAGCGCCGTGCGGCCGAGGAAGCCGAGGCGAGCGATCAGACAAGTTCCTAGGCTGTCTGCGCGAGCAGCGGCTCCGCAGCCACAGTCACCCGGTTGCGGCCCGACCGCTTGGCGGCGTACATCGCCGCGTCGGCACGTTCTATCAGGGCTTCGAGCGACTCACCGGGAGCAGCGACAGCAACGCCCACTGACAGCGTCACTTCACCCACCGACTCCCGACCGTCGGCCCGATGGATACGGCCGCGAGCCACCGATTCGCGCAGTTGCTCCGCGAGCGTGACCGCGCCGGCCAGTGTGGTCTGGGGCAGCAGAACGGCGAACTCATCGCCGCCAAATCGAGCCGCCACGTCCCGGCCCTTGATCGTAGTCTGCAGCACGTGGGCAACGGACCGGATCACCTTGTCGCCCAACACGTGCCCGAACGTGTCATTGATATTCTTGAAGTCATCGACATCGGCCAACAGAATGGCACTGCCGGTGAGACCCTTGTCCGTCCGCAGCAAGTCCTCGATCGCATGCTCGAGGCCGCGTCGGTTCTTGAGGCCCGTGAGAGAGTCCAGCAGAGCCTCGTTCTGCGTCCTCTGCAGGCTCTCGGTCAACACGCTTACTTCACGCGTGCTGGCCTCCAACTTGCGGGAGAGCTCGAACGCCACGGTCCGCATCTGTTGCGCGCTTTGGACGATATCGTTGACGACCTGGCGCACTGCCAGATTGTCGAGGTCATCGGAAAGCCTGTTCACATGGGTCTGCAGCGATCGATCGAAGTCGGCCGCTTCGGCGCTGGCGGTCGCGGTGCTCTGCGCGGTGTCTTCGAGAACGGCACGCAGCCGTTGCTGCAGGGCCTCCAGCACCTTCACGTCACGGGCAACGACGTGCTGCGAGTACAGCCGCTGGACGTCATCGTCGGTCAGAGAGACGTTCGAAGCCATTCGGGCTTCGAGAAGGCGCGTCAGCTCCGGGTTCAAGCCCGCGATGTGCTCGTACCAGAGGGTATAGCTCAGCGGGTGGAACGAAGCGCGCTGCCGGCTCATCAACGGCAGAGCCTGGCGCAGGATTTCGATACTGCGGTCGCGAGTCTCGTTGTAGCGCATGCGGCGGCGGATCCTCTTCAAATAACAGCACCCGCAGACGGATCTGGGGCACCGCACCAAAAACGTTAACGGCCGCCGGCGGCCAAACTTCACTCCGGCTTGACAATAATGCGGCGCAGTTCGCCCTGGACCGGATCCCGCACGGCCCTCGGGGGGGCCCCGGTTGCCCCAGATCGCTAGTTGCGCTGCGTTCCCCGCAGCCTCTGTACCTTGAACAGCGATCTCACCAGGGCGAAGGCTTCCTGGACGGGCATCGGCCGGGCCATCAGGAATCCCTGAATGGTGCTGCAGTGCTCCTGAGCCAGGAACTGCCGCTGTTCCTGGGTCTCCACTCCCTCGGCCACGACTTCCAGGCCAAGGGCCAGCCCGAGGGCGATCGCTGCGCGACAAAGTGCGGCGTCGTGCATGTTGGCCGTGCAGTCCTTGACGATGGACCGGTCGATCTTCACGCAATCGACGTTGAGCAGCTTTAGCCGCGACAGCGAGGAGTGGCCAGTGCCGAAATCGTCGATCGCGAGCGATACACCCAATGTCCGCAGACGCGCCAGGTGTCGTGCGGCCAACTCCGGTGAGCGCATCGCCACCGTTTCTGTGATCTCGAGCTCCAGGGTCTCCGGCGGCAGCCGGGCCGCCGTCAGCGCTGCCGCAACCCGCTCAGACAGATCTTCACGCGCGAACTGAACCGGGGAGAGGTTGACCGAGAACTGCAGCGGCTGACCGCCTGCATCGATCCACTCGCGGGCATCCTGACACGCCCGCTCCAGGACCCACTGGCCGATCTGATCGATCAGGCCCGTCTCTTCCGCGATCGGGATGAACAGCCCCGGGAGCACCAGGCCACGCGCCGGATGATGCCAACGCAACAGCGCCTCGAGGGAGGTCGGCTTGCCGGTCAGGGTATCCATGCGAGGCTGGTAGTAGATCTCCAGCTCGTTGCGCTCCAATGCCTCGCGCAGCTCCACCTCGATCGAGAGACGATCCGTTCCGGGCTGCATCTCGTTCGCAAACACCCGATAGGAATCGCCGCCCTGCGCCTTCGCGGTGTACATCGCGAGGTCGGCGTGCTTCAGCAGGCTCGAGCTGTCGGTACCATCCTTTGGCGCGAGGCTGACTCCGATGCTGCAGGTCGTATACACAGTACGACCTGACAATCTGACATTCCCGCGCAACTGCTTGCCGATCTTCTGCACGAGCAGGTCGGCATGAGACTCGTCCGGCAGTCCCCCCAGAACCAGCACGAACTCATCGCCCCCCAAACGAGCCACGACATCGCCTTCTCGTACGGTGGACTTCAGCCTGCGGCCCACTTCGATGAGCAGTTCGTCACCCACGTCGTGCCCGAGCGTATCGTTGACATACTTGAACCGGTCGAGGTCGATCAGCGCCACGGCCAGCGTCTTGCCCGACTGCAGGGAGCTCTCGAGCATCTCTTCCAGCCGTGTGCGCAGACCCAACCGATTCTCGAGTCCGGTCAGGGGATCGTGATACGCGAGGAACGAGATACGCTGCTCCGAGCGCTTGCGGACGCTGATGTCTTCGACCATCGACCAGATGTGACTGCTGCCGTCGATGGAGTGAACGATGATGCCGGTGATCTGCACCGGTACGCGTGAGCCATCCTTGCGCTTGAGGCTCATTTCCAGGGGTCCGAACCGGCCGTCTTCGAGCAGCGACTCGATATGCAGGGCCGCATCGGAGCTGCCGTCGATGATGTCCCAGTCCTGCCAGCTCATCGCCAGGATCTCATCCTGGGAGTAACCCGTGATCATCTCGACGGCCCGGTTGGTTTGCCGGAACTTGCCGTCCATGTCGTTGAGAGCGATTCCCAAGGGCGACAGGTCGTACAGGCTGCGCAGCTTCGCTTCGCTCATCTTCAGCTCTTCCTGAGCGCGCTTGCCCGAGGTGACGTCCGCGACGTAACCGTTCCACACCGTGCTGCCGTCTTCTTCGCGTCTCGGTACCGCGTCCCCTTCCACCCAGACGGTCTCGCCCGTGGGCCGAACGACACGCGATTCGAGATGCCAGGGCTCCAACGTCTCGAGCGACCTGTGCATCGCGTCTCCGAGTCGCTCCCGATCGCCTGCATGGGTGAGACGTCGCAGCGCTCCACCGTCATTCATCAGCGCCTCCGGGTCGATGCCGTAGACAGCACGGGAGCCGGGACTGACGAACAGGAACTCGCCGACTTGATCCGTCCGGAACCGCCACTGGAAGATCATGCCGGGCACCTTGTCAGCGATCATCGACAACTGCTCGTTCGCGAGTTGCCGCTGCGCTTCGGAGCGCTTGTGCTCGGTGATGTCGAACTGCACGCCGAAGATGCGTGAGGGCTGGCCGTCCTGTGATTGCTCGAGGACTCCGCCCGCGCCCATCATCCAGCGCCAGCTTCCATCGCTGGCCCTCAGTCGGTGTTGGCCACGGAAAAACGCCCGGCGTCCCTCCATGACAGAGCGAATGGACGCATCGTAGGAGTCACGGTCATCAGGATGCGCGAGGTCACGCAGCCACTCCATGCTGTGGAAGCGGTCGTCGGCGGAATAACCGAGCAACGTCATGAACACGGAGTTTGTTTCGACCAGCTGAGTGAGCGAGTCCCACTCCCAGGTTCCGATGTCGCCGGCCTGAATCATCATCTGCGCGCGGCTGTCACTCCGGCGCGAGGCCTCGCGCTTGCGCACTTCGGCAGTAACATCCGCCTGGACGGAGACCCAGCCAAGGACCTTGCCGGCTTTATTTCTCAATGGTTGCGCGTCGGTATCCAACCACCACTCGCGGCCATCCTTGCTGCGCACGACGATCTCGAAGCGAACTCCCCGTCCGGCGCTGAATGCCGCGCGGACTCGCTTGACCACTTCCGGATCGGTTCTGGGTTGGAACAGAAGGACGCTGGATCTACGGCCCCTCGCCTCCTCCAACGTGTAGCCCGTCATGCGAGTGAAGCTCTCGTTCACCCAGACGATGTTGAAGTCGGTATCGGTGATCGTGACGCCGTAGCCCGTGACCCGGGCGACCAGCGGAATCAGCTGCTCGATCGCCCCGGAGCCCCATGCAGGCATGCGCGTACGCCCCCGCGTCCAACCCCAATAAAGGGTCAGCACTAGAGCGAGCCCGAGCAGCGCTTCGAGGCAGGTGCGAACGGACATGGCCTTTTGAATAGCGTATTTTCAACTTATGTCGGCCACGGTAAGGGTTTCTTGACGCAGCGGGCTGCGGGAGCGTGATGCCCGTCACAAGTGCACCGCGACTTTTGTCCGTGGCTCGGTCCAGCGGACTCTTGAACTCAGTCTCGCAAACGAGACCGCACGCGCACGATCTCGGTTTCACTCATTCCAAGATCGCCGAGGAAGGCCTCGATGCCTCCGTGGCCCCGCAGGTATTCGAGCATCCGGTACACGCCCTCGGGAGGACAACGCACGGCCTCGAGAATCTCCTCTCGCGTGAGGTTCGAGTAACGTCGCAGATAGTAGTCGCGCAGGTTTTCGGAGCTCGCCGCATAGTCGAACGCAATCGCCTCCGGTTGCACATCGGCAAGAGCCAGGAGCACAGCGGCCACGGCACCGGTGCGATCCTTTCCGGCAACGCAATGAAACATCACAGGTTCCGCAGGCGCAGCGGCGATGGCCCGCAGGACCGCAACCAGCTCGGCGCGCGAGTACGTCAACACCGCGGTAATCCACGTCTCCTTCGGCGGCTCGCCGCAAACCTTCGCCCACTTCATGGCGCTGCCGGACAGAAGGGAGATCGAGTGGTGGCGCACGTTGCGCAGCTTCCCCGGGATCGGGCTCGGACTGCCGGCCGCTTCCTCCGGCCAACGCAGGTCCACGACCGTTGCGATGCCTGCGGCGGCAATGGCGTCCAGACCTTCGGGGGTCAGTTGTGCCGGGTCGTCCGCGCGCAGGACCGATCGCCAGCGGGTGGTCCCGCCGTCCAATGTTGGGTACCCGCCGAGATCGCGGGCATTGAACATTGACGGAAACCTCAGAAGACGACGTGCGTCGTGCATATGCTAGGACTCTCTATGACCCAACGTACCCGCCTGTTCGGACTCTCCGGGAGTCTGCGCCACCGGTCCTTCAACTCCGCCCTGCTGCGCACGGCCATCGAGCTCATGCCGCCGGATTCGGAACTCGTCGAGGGCTCGATTCGCGGCATACCGTTGTACGACGGCGACGTCGAAGCGGCCGACGGCGTGCCGCCGATCGTCGCCGAAATGAAGGAAGCGATCGTGGCCAGCGACGGCGTACTCCTCGTCACCCCGGAATACAACAACAGCATTCCAGGCGTGTTCAAGAACGCGATCGACTGGTTGTCGCGACCGTCCGCCGACATCAAGCGCGTGTTCGGCGACCGTCCATTCGCGATTACCGGCGCCTCTCCGGGCAACTTCGGTACGACCTCGAGCCAGACCGCGTGGCTGCCGGTCATGCGCACCCTTGGCGTGCGGCACTGGTTCGGCGGCAGACTGATGATCGCTCGCGCCGCAACGGTCTTCGATGATGGCGGTGTGATGATCGACGAGGCGAGTCGCGAACACCTGCGCCAGTTCCTCGCAGGCTTCGTCGCCTTCGTACGCGAACGTCCGCGGCGCTAGCGGCCGTTCGGCTCCAACCTCGCCCCTCATTCGTCACCGTCCTGCGCCGCCAGGCGTGCGAATTCCCTCTTCATGGTATCGACGCGCGCCACGTACACGCGCGCTTCATGATCCCCACAACGCTGACCCTCTGTCAGCCGCATGCCTCGACGCGCGTACTCTGCCCCCGCGCCAGCGCCGCACAGGTGGATCAGCGCCGCCAGATCCTGCTTGCGCGCAAGCGTCGCACCTTGCATTCCATATCTCTCGAGTATGGCTCGCACGTGGAGATCCAGGTAGGCGGAGGTAAGCTCGACGGCGTGACTGGGAATGACTCGGACGTACAGGCTGTTGAGCCAACAGGAGTGCCAGTCATCCCACCGTCCCTCCTCGACCACGACGTGCTGGTGGACGCAGTATTGCTTGGCCTCGGCAAAGGTCCCGTCCGTAATCTGATACATCCCCACCGCGCTGGTGGCCGGCTTGTAGATCTCGAACGGTGCCATCTTCCAGGCCCAGCGCCAGTACGTGCGGGCGACCGGATTGCCCGAGCCCTCCACCTGGGCCAGCGCGGCCAGCAGCTCCGGCGAGATGATGCTCGTGGAATGCTTGCGGAAGATCGGCGCGTAGGCACGCCAGGTCTCCGTGGGTGTCTTGAACAAGGTGCCACTGACGGGGAAGAACAGCTCCGTCGGCTTGCGGCAGACCTGATACACCCAATTGACGCACAGAAACACGACCGCCGCGACGCTCGCCACGATGAGCACGCGGGCGGTCGGCGATGCGCGCTTGAACGTGCGATACCAGCGTCGCCGCAAACGGGCGCTCGGCCAGAAGCGTCCGAGCCGGAATCGACGGCTGCGGCGGGTTGAAGTCTTCCGTGAGGACCGACGTGCGGCCGATCGACGTGGGGGCATTCATGTATTGTCGCAGCTCGACCTCAGGAACGGCAGTTGCGTTTGGAGACTCCATGGCCTCCTCCCACCTTCCCGCCTTCGTCAAGCCCCAATTGGCGCGACTCGTCGAGCGTCCCCCGGAAGGCTCGGGCTGGGCCCATGAGATCAAGTTCGACGGCTACCGCGTCCAGCTGCGCGTCAGCCAGGGACATGCGACCCTCAAGACCCGCAAAGGCCTCGATTGGACGGCCAAGTTCCGCGCTCTTGCGCAGGCCGCGGCGAAACTCCCCGATTGCATCATCGACGGCGAGGTCGTTGCGCTGGATGCGAACGGAGCTTCCAGCTTTTCCGCGCTGCAGGCCGCGCTGTCGGCCGACGACGGCTCCAAACTCGTGTTCTACGTGTTCGACCTGCTGTACCTGCGTGGCAAGGATTTGCGCGCGCGGCCGCTGTCCGAACGCAAACGCCGTCTGCAGGAGCTGATCGGCACCCTTGCGGGCGGCAAGCGCGCTCCGATTCGGTTCGTGGAGGATTTCGAAGCGCCCGGTGACAGCGTTCTGAAGTCTGCCTGCCGCATGTCGCTCGAGGGTATCGTCTCCAAGCGCCTCGACGCGCCGTACGTCTCCGAGCGTGCAGACACGTGGCTGAAATCGAAGTGCCGCGGAGGCCAGGAAGTCATTGTCGGCGGATGGACCACGGACCAGGGCACTCTGCGTTCCCTTCTGGTGGGCGTGAAGCGCGACGGTCAACTCGCTTACGTGGGCCGGGTGGGCACAGGCTTCAGTGCGGCCAAAAAGAAGGTCCTGCTGCCGAAACTGAAAGCGGTGCAGACCAAGTCGAGTCCGTTCGAGGGACCCACCGCGCCGCGCACCGAGTCCGACATCCGCTGGGTGAAACCAACACTGGTAGCCGAGATCGAATTCGCCGGCTGGACCGGCGATGGCAATGTCCGCCAGGCCGCCTTCAAGGGGTTGCGTGAGGATAAACCGGCTGGCGAAGTCGTCACGGAGACCGCGGCCGCCCCGCCACGATCCGCCCGCACGTCAGCCGCACGGTCGCCGAAGGCGACCTCCGGTTCCTCTTCCGTAGTCCTCGGGGTTTCCATCACCCATCCGGATAAGGCGCTGTGGCCCGACGCCGGCGACTCCAAGCCGGTCACCAAACTCGATCTTGCCCGCTACTACGAATCCGTCGGCGAGTGGCTGATGCCGCACATCCGCGGTCGCCCCTGCTCCATCGTCCGTACCCCCGACGGCATCGACGGTCAGCGGTTCTTTCAGCGCCACGCAATGCGCGGCACCTCGAGCCTTCTGACGCTCGTGAAGGTCGCGGGAGATCGTGAGCCGTACCTGCAGATCGACCGACTGGAAGGCCTCATTGCGGCCGCGCAGATCGCAGCGGTAGAGCTGCACCCATGGAACTGTGTGCCTGGGGATCCCGAGACTCCCGGCCGGCTGGTGTTCGATCTCGACCCGGCCCCGGACGTAGAGTTCGACTCAGTCATTGCCGCCGCTCTCGAGTTGCGTAAACGACTGGAGAGCCTCGGGATGGCGACGTTTTGCAAAACCACCGGCGGCAAGGGCCTGCACGTCGTCACGCCGCTCGCGACCCCGCGCGGTAAGTCAGGCCGCACATCGGCCAAAGGCGGCAAGCCCGACTGGCCGACCGCCAAGACTTTTGCGCAAACGGTGTGTGCTCAACTGGCGGCCGACAGTCCCGACCGATACGTCGTCAACATGGCCAAGAGCCAGCGCAGCGGTCGTATCTTTCTGGACTATCTTCGCAACGACCACACTGCCACGGCGGTAGCGCCGTTGTCCTCGCGCGCGCGCCCGGGCGCCCCTGTCTCAATGCCCCTGACGTGGTCAAGCGTGCGAAAAGGTCTCGACCCAACAACCTTCACCGTGCGAAGCGCACCTCGGACGCTTGCGAAGAGCAAAGCCTGGGCCGACTACGATGCCAGCGGCACGCCCCTGGCGGACGCCATTGCCAAACTGACTGGAAACGATTCGACGGCCGCGCCCCGACGCGCCGCCCGGAGCTGACCATGCCACGCGCCATCTGGAAAGGGGCCCTCTCCTTCGGCCTCGTCTATATCCCCATCGAGCTCCACTCCGCGTCCCAAAGCGGCACGCTCGACCTCGATCTCCTCGACAGGCACGACTTCGCTCCTGTTGGCTATCAGCGGATCAACAAGCGCACGGGTGCGGTCGTCGAGTGGAAGGACATCGTCAAGGGATACCAGTACAGAAAGGGCGAGTACGTGGCGCTGTCGGACGAAGACTTCCGGCAGGCCAATCTGAAGGCCTCGCAAACGATCGAGATCGAACACTTCGTCGCGGCCGGGGAGATCTCTCCGGAATACTACGAGACGCCCTACTACCTGAGGCCGGTCAAGGGCGGCGAGAAGGTGTACGCACTACTGCTGCAGACGTTGACGCGTTCCGGAAAGGTGGGCATCGGTAAGCTCGTGATGCGCTCGCGGCAACACCTGTCAGTGATTACTGGCGACGACGATGTGATGAAGCTGATCACACTGCGCTTCGCGGACGAGATCAGACCGGCCGAGGCCCTGAAGCTGCCTTCAGTCAACTCCAAAGAGTTGGGCATGGCGGAACGTCTTGTCGCGGAGATGACAGCTCCCTGGAAGCCCGAGGTCTATCACGACACGTACCGCGAAGATCTGATGAAGCGCATCAACGAGAAGGTCAAGACGAAGCAGACTCACGTCCTGACGCCGCCGGAAAAAGCGGCGAAAGGACGAAAGCAGAGCGCGGAGGTCATAGACCTCATGTCGGTGCTGCGTAAGAGCCTCGAAACCCGTGGCGGTACCCATCGCGCCGGAGCGGGCGGGGCCTCTCGCGCCACGCCCGCCCGGGCCTCTGCCCACCGCCGCCGCACGACGCGCCGGCGGCGGACCGCCTAACTTCCCGCGGGAAGCCCCAGCGCCTGTCGGATCTCCTTCCCCGTCATATGCTTCACATACACCGACGAGCCGACGTCGAATTTGTGAGCCTGCGACAGGTCACCCACGATCACCGGGTCGAAGCCTGCCTCACGAACCAGGCCGGCGGCGACCTTCAGCGCCTGCGGATCATCGCCCGCCAGGGGAATTCCGATCGGATCGCCCTTGCGGTGCGCGTCATCGCGCAGACTCGTCCACGCGATGGCGTTGAATGCCCGCACGAGGCGCGCACCCGGGAGGAACTCCTTCGAGGAAGGCCCCGCCCCCTTCTTGCGAGCCTCATCCGCCATCGCGCCATCCCGATCGGGATAAGGATTGCCGGTGTCGAGCACGACCTTGCCGGCCAATTCCTTCGCGTAGTCGCGACCGACTTGCGGCGTCGCTGCGTAGGGCACCGACACGACGACCACCGGGCCGAACGCCGCAGCCTGGGCCGGCGTTCCAACATGAACCTTCGGGCCGAGTTTCGCGGCCACGTCCTTCAGTTGATCCGGGTGACGCGAGGAGATCATCACCTCGTGGCCCGACTTGACCCACAGGGCTGCCAGCGTCCCGCCGATCTTGCCCGTACCGATGATCCCGATCCGGGCCGGCCCCTCGGCCGCCGCAACGGGAGCGGCCACCGCCATCGCGGCGACCAGCGTCCACAACAGCCGGGCTCCCATCCGGCCCCTCAACCCACTCGATGTCTTCACGCGAACCTCCCTCACCACAATCGGACTCTGTCTTTGGGTTCCAGATACAGCTTCTGACCCGCCTTGACCTTGAACGCCGGATACCACGGATCCAGGTTCCGAACCGTGTCCGCCCGGTACTCCGTCGGTGCGTGTCCATCCGTCACCAACTGCTGTCGAGCCGCGGGTTCACGGACCTTGTTGCGCCAATTCTGCCCGTAGCTCAGGAAGAACAGTTGCTCACCGGTGAAGCCCATCGCATCCTGACTCGCAGGAGAGGTGAACGTGAGATGCCAGGCATCGTAGGCAACTGCAGCGCCTGCCACGTCCGCCACGTTCTCGCTGAGTGTCAGCTTCCCATTCACCGCGGCGTCGGGAAACGGATG
This sequence comes from Steroidobacteraceae bacterium, assembly GCA_036499585.1. GTDB lineage: Bacteria > Pseudomonadota > Gammaproteobacteria > Steroidobacterales > Steroidobacteraceae > 13-2-20CM-66-19. The sequence goes on along the minus strand of DASYDM010000014.1, from coordinate 59,335 downwards.
GTACGCATCGTATTGAGCGGCCAGCTGCGCGCTCGCAGCCTCGAAGTGAGCCAGATCCTCGGGCGTCCACCAGTTGCTGAGCCGGCCCTGCGCATCGAACTGCGCCCCCTCGTCGTCGAAGCTATGACTGATCTCGTGCCCGATGACTGCGCCGATCGCCCCGTAGTCCATGACCTGCGGCCGCTTCGGATCGAAGAACGGCGGCTGCAGAATGCCCGCCGGAATGTTGATCGCGTTCATTACCGGCAGATTCACGGCGTTGACGATGTGCGGCACCATCGCCCACTCGCCGCGGTCGACGGGCTTGCCGAACTTGGCGAGGTTGCGCTGGTACTCGAACAGTTCCGCCCGCTCCGCGTTACCCAGCGCGTCACCTCGCTCCACCCGCAACCCGCTGTAGTCACGCCAATGGTCCGGATACCCGACGGATACCTTCATCGAGGCGAGTTTCGCCTTGGCGCGCTGCTTGGTCTGTGGCGCCATCCACTGCAGCCGGTCGATGCGCGCATTGAACGACGTCAACAGGTTGCGAATCATCTTTTCCGCCCGCGCTTTCTCGGCAGCCGGGAAATAACGGGTGACATAAAGCTTGCCGACGGCCTCCCCCATCGCAGCGGAGGTGTCGCTGGCCGCGCGCTTCCAACGCGGACGCAGTTCCGTCGCCCCCGTGAGCGTCGCGCCGTTGAAAGCGAAGCTCTCCTCCACGAAAGCCTTCGGGAGGTAGGCAGCGGCGTGCTCGATCGTGTGGAACGTCAGCCAATCTTTCCATGCCTGAAGCGGTTCGCTGCCGACCAGGGCCGCGGTCCCTGTGAACGCCGAAGGTTGCCAGACGATGAAGTCGGGCTGCCCGTCCAGTCCCGCGGCGGTGAGGAACGCCTTCCAGTCCAGGCCGGGCGCGAGACGGTCGAAATCTGCGCGCTGCCAGTGATTGTCGCCCTTCTTGACGAGCTTCGAATCGGCACGATCCCAATGGACCATCGCGATGTGATGCTCCAGATCGAAGATGCGCTGCGCTTTCCCCTCTGCGTCGGCGACATTGGCCAGGTGCAACATCGCGATGATGTGTGCCCGATACTTGTCGCGGATCGTCGCCATGCGGGCGGCGGAGTTCAGATAGAAATCCCGGTCGGGCATCACCAGGCCGCCCTGCAACAGAATCGGCGCGTACCGGGTGGGGTTGTCGAGATCGGCTGCAGCCCACAGCCCGAACAGATTCGCAGTATGGAAGTTGGTGTTGTTGAGCGCGTCGACATCGGCACGCAGTGTTCCACCCAACACTCGTGCAAGCTCATGCCGGTCCGCGATGGACGCGATCCGCTCGAGTGCCGGTTGCAGCGGCGCGAAGCCCCGGGCCTCGATCCCCGCCTCATCCATGTACGCGGCGTAGTAGTCGCCCACTTTGCGCGCTTCACTGCCCGCCGCGGCCCGGGCGGCCTGCTGCAACAGCTCGTTGGTCTGCTCCTGGGTGCGCTCGGTGACCATCGCGAACGTGCCATAGTTGGCCCGGTCCGCTGGGATCTGGACCTCCTTGAGCCAGCCGCCGTTGGCGTAGCGGAAGAAGTCGTCGCCAGGGGCAACCGAGAGATCCATCCCTTCCAGGCCGGTCGTCGCGGCAAGCAAGCCGCCCGTTGCGCCCAGTACGCAAACCGCCGCCAGGGCACCCACACCACCCCGCATCACAAGCCCAACTCGCTCAAGCCCGGGTGAGCATCCGGCCGCCGGCCCAGCGGCCAGTGATATTTGCGCGCCGACTCGCTGATGGGCAGGTCATTGATGCTGGCGAACCGCACACGCATCAGCCCCTGCTCGTCGAACTCCCAATTCTCGTTGCCGTACGAACGGAACCAACTACCGCTGTCGTCGTGCCACTCATAGGCGAAACGCACCGCGATTCGGTTGGCCGTGAATGCCCACAGCTCCTTGATCAACCGGTAGTCCAGCTCCCGCGCCCATTTACGGGTCAGAAACGTGACGATCTGCGCGCGACCTTGCAGGAATTCGGCGCGATTGCGCCAGCGGCTGTCCTCGCTGTACGCAAGTGACACGGCCTGGGGGTTGCGCCCGTTCCAACCGTCCTCGGCCATGCGCACCTTCTGCGCAGCGGTCTCGGCGGTGAACGGCGGCGCCGGGGGGCGGGACATAGGGCGGCCTCCAAATCTGTTCTGTACCCCATTCTACCTCTCATCTGTACTGCCTCCCGGCCCCCCCATCTGAATCTAGGCCGGCGGCCGCCCGTTCCCTACACTACAGGCCATGAAACTCGCTAAACCGATGCTGCTGGTGACGACGCCGCTGGGCGTGGCCTGGGGACTCTACGAGGCCTACCGCCTGGCCGGCGGGCTCGTTCTCCTGATGGCAGCGATGCTGACTACCATCGGCGCCGCCATGGGCTCGGTGGTCATGACGATCCGGCGCGAACACGCCGCCGAGCTGCAGTCTCGCAATAGGAGCTGATTCATGGAACCGCTCAAGATCCTGGTCCTCGCTGCCCTCGGTGGAATCGTCGTGAGCCTCGGCAAGGCGATGTTCCACCTCTCCTCCGGCCCCGATCAGTCGGCGCAGATGGCAAAGGCCCTGACGGTTCGTATCGGCCTGTCGATCGCGCTCTTCGCGCTGCTGATGCTCGGGTGGTACCTCGGCAAGATCTCTCCGCACTCCATGTAAGCCAGGTGCGTATGCTATCGGGAGGCTCGAACCTCCCGAAGCATGAAGCTATACAGGCAGCTAGCCGACGACTTCGCGGCATCCATCCGAAACGGCACCCTCGAGGCGGGGGCACGCGTCCCCTCCGTCCGCGAACTGTCACGCGAGCGCGGACTCAGTCCCTCGACCGTCGTTCATGCCTATGAACTGCTGGAAGCGAGTGGCTTCATCGAGACTCGACCCCGCTCCGGTTTCTACGTCAGCGCCGGCTGGCGGGCAAAAGCCTCCGCATCCCCGGATACCAAGGTCCCTCGGACTACCCGCGTGGATGTCAGCGACCTGGTGTTTCAGGTTCTCGAGTCTGTCCGCGATCACAAGGTCGTCCCGCTAGGCTCCGCATTTCCGAGCCCGACACTCTTCCCGCTCGCGCGACTGGCGCGCTGTCTGAGTACGGCCGGCCGCCAGATGGATCCCTGGAACACCGTAGACGCGTTGCCCCCCGGAAACCCGGAGCTCCGGACCCAACTGGCCCGTCGATACCTGCGAGCCGGAGCGAGCGTCACCCCGGACGAAATCGTGGTGACCTCCGGTGCGCTCGAAGGCCTGAACCTGTGCCTGCAGATCCTGACCCGGCCGGGTGACATCGTCGCCATCGAGTCGCCGGCGTTCTATGGCTGCCTGCAGGCGGTCGAGGCGCTACGCCTGCGCGCCATCGAGGTTCCAAGCCATCCTCGCGACGGTGTCGACATCGGGGCGCTCGGCCGGATCCTCGAGCGACATCCCGTCCGCGCGTGCTGGCTGATGACCAACTTCCACAATCCGCTCGGCGCGCTGGTTCCCGAGGACTCCAAGCAGGAGCTCGTGCGGCTGTTGGAACGGCACGACGTGCCGCTCATCGAGGATGACGTCTACAGCGAATTGTATTTCGGTCGGCGCCGCCCGAAGCCGACCAAGGCGTTCGACCGCAAGGGGCTGGTCCTGCACTGCGGTTCCTTGTCCAAGTCCCTGGCGCCTGGCTATCGGATCGGCTGGGTTGCGGCGGGCCGGTATGCAACGGCTCTGCAGCGCCGCAAGATCATGAGCACTCTATCGACGACGATTCCCGCGCAGGACGCGATAACGTTGTACCTGCGCGAAGGCGGTTACGAGCGCCATCTCGCCTCCCTGCGTCGCGCACTCGCGTCCCAACAGGCGGCGGCGCTGGCTTCCCTATCCAAACACCTGCCCGCGGGGTATCGGGTTCTGCGCCCCGACGGTGGCTACTTCCTGTGGCTCGAGCTGCCGCCGGGCCATGATGCGATCGAGATCCATCAGCGCGCGCTGGAGTTGGGCTTCAGTGTCGCTCCCGGACCGATCTTCTCGGCCAAGCGGCAGTTCCGCAATTGTCTGCGCATCAACACCGGTCATCCCTGGACCGCGGCGTTCGACACCGCGGTCCGCAAGCTCGGCGACATCCTGCGCAGTCCCTAGCTCAGGAACGATCGTTCGCCTTCAGCGGTAAGTCGAACACCAACACTTCCGCCTCCTGTCCCGCGCTCAGTCTGAGCCAGGTCGCGTCCGTGACCTGCAAGGCATCCCCGGCATTCAGAACATTCTCGTTCGCCGTGACCTTCCCTCGCGCTACGTGCACATACACCCCTCGCCCTGCGCCGATCTTCAAATCCGCGGCTTCCTCGCCGTTGAACAGTCCCGCGTAGACCCGTGCATCCTGGTGGATCAACACCGATCCGTCCGCCTGATCCGGCGAAGCGATCAGCCGCAACCGTCCTCGCTTCTCTTCTTCCGCGAAACGCTTCTCTTCGTAACTTGGCGCGATCCCCTGGCGATCCGGCTGAATCCAGATCTGCAGGAAGTGCACCTGCTCCTTCGATGAGGGATTGAACTCGCTGTGCCGCACGCCATTGCCTGCGCTCATGCGCTGCACGTCCCCCGGGCGGATGGTCGAGCCATTCCCCATCGAATCCTTGTGCGCGAGCTCGCCAGCCAACACATAGCTGATGATCTCCATGTCGCGATGGCCATGGGTTCCGAAACCGCCACCGGCCTCTACGCGATCCTCGTTGATCACCCGCAAGGGACCGAACTCGACGTGCTTCGGGTCGAAGTAATCCGCGAAAGAAAACGTGTGGAAGGACTTCAGCCACCCGTGGTCGGCATAGCCGCGCTCGTGACTGCGTCGAATCTCATTCATGGGGCTCTACCTCCTTCTGTATAACGGTGAGAATAAGGTCGAGTATCTAAATATAAAAGCGCATAATTCGGCTCATACCAATCAGATTTATCGATGTGTTTCGAACCTCCCTCGATCAATGGGCCGTTCTGGCCGCCGTCATCGACCACGGAGGCTTCGCCCAGGCCGCCGGCGCCCTGCACCGGAGCCAATCGGCTATCAGCTATGCCATCGCGCGATTGCAGGAGGGGCTGGACGTACCGCTGCTGGTTATCGAGGGCCGTAGAGCAGTCCTGACTGCGCACGGCCAGGCCCTCCTCAAGCGGGCTCGCGCACTGCTGCAGGACCTCGAGACGCTCGAGGCACAGGCCATCAGTCTTCGCAAAGGCTGGGAGCCCGAGCTGCGGCTGGTGGTCGACGCGGCGTTTCCGCGGGAGCGGTTGATGAAAATCGTGGGCGAGCTGCAGGAGCTCTGTCCCAACACCCAGCTGCAACTGTCCGATGCCGTGCTCTCAGGGGCCGAGGATGCCATCACCGACAAGACCGCCGATGTGGTCGTCACCACTCGCGTGCCGCAGGGGTTCCTGGGCGATTGGCTGATCGATGTGGCGTTCGTCGCGGTCGCGCGCTCGGACCATCCCCTCAACCAGGCCGATCACGCCATCGCGCCTGCTGAACTGTCGCGCCATGTCCAGGCAGTCGTGCGCGACTCCGGCGCGAAACATCCGAGGGACGAAGGTTGGCTTGGCGCGGAACATCGCTGCACGGTCAGCAGCGTCGAGTCTTCCCTTGCGACAGTTGAAGCCGGCCTCGCGTTCGCGTGGTTGCCGCAACACATCGTGGCGGCGTCTCTTCGGAGTGGAGCGCTGCGTGCGTTGAATTTAGAAGCCGGCGCCACGCGTAACCTTCCCTTGTACCTCGTGTTAGTCCGTCCTGAGCTGGCAGGCCCTGCAGCTCGCGCAGCGATCGAGTGCTTCCAGCGCCACATGCCGCCGGTCGGCGGCCTCAACGCAGCCGACACCAAGCCTCAGCAGACCAGTCACGTCACGCCATGAACAGCGTGGCGGGGTGTTCGATGCGCTCCTTCAACGCCTGAACCATGGCGGCGGCGTCATAGCCGTCTACGAAGCGGTGATCGAACGACGACGATAGATTCATCATCCGCCGCACTGCGATCGCCCCATTGACGACCACCGGTCGCTCTACCGCCCGGTTCACCCCGACAATGGCAACTTCGGGCGCATTGATGATGGGCGTGCTGGCGATACCACCCAACTTTCCCAAGCTGGTAACGGTAATCGTCGAGCCCGTGAGTTCCTCGCGTTTCGCGGTATTCGCTCGTGCGGCCTCGGATACACGCCGCATCTGTGCGGCCAGTTCCCACAACGTCAGCAACTGTGCATCGCGTACAACCGGAACCTTCAGGCCCTCGGGAGTCTGTGTTGCGACACCCACATGAACCGACTTGTAGCGAACGAGGACGCCACGCTCCGCCTCATACGTCGCGTTGCATTGGGGAAACTCGGCCAGCACCCGGATCAGACCGACGACCAGGAAAGGCAGATAGGTCAAAGGTGCGGCTCCCGGAGGAAGCCTGCCGTTCACATGGAGACGTAACGATTCCAACTCGGTGACGTCGAGCTCCTCGACGTAGGCGAAGTGCGGAATGTTGCGTTTGCTGTCGCTCATCTTTTGCGCGATGAGCCGTCGCACGCCGATGATCTTGATTTCCTCGGTGAGGCCGGTTCCACTCGATGATGGCGCTCGGGCATGAACCTGCGAGGCGTCGGCCGCGCCGGATTTTCCCTTGCCCGCTACGAACGACTCGAAGTCCTCGCGGACGATGCGTCCGTTCGGGCCCGACCCGTGGAGTTGCGTCAGGTCGACCCCCGCATCATGCGCCATCCGCCGGATCGCCGGCGAAGTCGCCACACGACCCGCTGAACCATTCGGCTTCCTGGCCTCTTCCTCCCTCTCTTCCTTCCTCTCTACGTTCCTCTCTTCCTGCCTCTCTACCTTTTTCTCTATGTTTTTCGCTGCCGTCTGTTCTTCCGTTTCAAACACGATCAATTCGCTGCCGACGGGCACCGAGTCCCCGGGGCTTCCCGTCGTCGAGAGGACCTTGCCGGTCACCGGCGACGGCACTTCGACCGCTGCTTTGTCCGTCATCACCTCGCAGATGACATCGTCCTCGTGCACCGAGTCACCCGCCTTGACCCGCCAGGCGACGATCTCCGCCTGGACGGTACCCTCGCCCAGGTCCGGCAACTTGAACACGTAGCGGCTCATTGCAGTGCTCCTGCCGTCAGGCAGCCTTCATCACCTTGTGCAGAGCCGCGGCGACGCGCTGCGGGCCCGGAAAGTATTCCCACTCGAACGCATGGGGATAGGGAGTATCCCAACCCGTCACCCGTTGAATCGGCGCTTGCAGGTGCCAGAAGCACTCCTCCTGCACTGTGGCCACCAACTCCGCGCCATACCCGCTGAAGCGCGTTGCCTCGTGCACGACGACGCAGCGACCGGTCTTGCAGACCGACTCGCACACAGTCTCGACGTCCAACGGGGCCAGTGTCCGTACGTCGATGATCTCGGCATCGACGGCCAGCGGCTCGAGTCCGGGTGCACCGGCTGCCGCCAGTCGCACGGCCGCTTCCGCGACGTGCACCATCGTCCCGTAAGCGAGAATCGTCAGGTCCTTCCCCGGCCGTACCAACTCGGCCTTGCCGATCGGCACGGTGAAATAACCGTCCGGCACCTCCCCCTTGGGATGAGTCGTCCAGGGAGTCGCGGGCTTGTGGGGATCGCCGTCGAAAGGGCCGTTGTAGATGCGTTTCGGCTCGAAGAAGACCACCGGGTCGTCATCCTCGATGGAGCTGATCAACAACCCCTTGGCGTCGAAGGGGTTCGACGGCATCACGACCTTTATGCCGCTCACGTGCGTGAAGATGCCTTCTGGGCTCTGGGAGTGCGTCTGACCTCCACGGATACCACCGCCGCACGGTGTTCGGATCGTCACCGCGGCGGAGAATTCCCCGGCACTGCGATACCGCAACCGTGCCAGCTCGCTTACGACCTGGTCGAACGCGGGATAGATGTAATCGGCGAACTGAATCTCCGCGACCGGCTTCAGGCCATTGACGCCCATCCCGATCGCCGCCGCGACGATGCCGCCCTCGGCGATCGGCGTGTCGATCACCCGGCGCTCGCCGTACTTGCGCTGCAATCCATCGGTACAACGGAATACGCCGCCGAAGTAGCCGACGTCCTCACCCAGGACCACGACGCGGGGGTCACGCTCCATCATGATGTCCATGGCCGAATTGATCGCCTGGACCATGTTCATGTGAGCCATGGAGGTTACGGGTCCCTGGCCGTGGACGACGGCTCCGGTGTCAGCTTCAACGTCTCCATGAGTTCGCGCAGCTCTTCTCGCTGCTTCACCAGGTGCTGCGGCATCTTTGCGTACACGTCCTCGAACATCGTGGCCGGATCCAACCGCGGCCCCTCGGTCAACGTGCCGTAGCTGGCCGCTTCCTTCCAACACGCAGTCACGTGTGTTTCGAGCTCCTTCTCGAGCGCCGCATGCCGCTCGGCCGACCACTCGCCCAGGTCGATGAGGTGCTTGCGCAGCCGATCGATCGGATCGCCCAGCGGCCAGGCCTTCCACTCATCGCGCGGCCGGTATCGCGAGGGGTCGTCGCTCGTGGAGTGAGCGGCGGCACGATATGTGACGAGTTCGACGAGGGTGGCGCCGGCGCTTTTTCGCGCTCTTTCGGCGGCCCATTGCGTCACTGCGTAGACGGCCAGGAAGTCATTTCCATCCACGCGGATGCCGGGCATTCCATAACCAGGCCCGCGAGCTGCGAAGGTACTGTGCTCGCCTCCCGCGAAACCCTGAAACGTGGAAATGGCCCACTGGTTGTTGACGATGTTGAGAATGACCGGAGCGCCGTACACGGACGCAAAGGTCAGCGCCTGATGAAAGTCAGCCTCGGCGCTCGAGCCTTCGCCCGTCCACGTCGCGGCGATGTGGTCTTCACCCTTGATCGCCGCGGCCATGGCCCAGCCAACCGCCTGCGGAAACTGCGTCGCGAGGTTGCCCGAAATCGAAAAGAGGTTCCCGGTGCCGGAGTGGTACATGACCGGCATCTGCCGGCCCTTGCACATGTCGCGCGTGTTCGACAGGCACTGACACATCAGGTCGACGAGGTTGCGGCCGCGAACCACCTGCAAGCCCTGGTTGCGATACGCGGGAAACAACATGTCGCCGGGTCGCAGCGCCATGGCGGCGGCGACCGAGACCGCTTCCTCGCCGGTGGACTTCATGTAGAAGGAAGTCTTGCCCTGGCGCTGCATGCGCTGCATGCGGTCGTCGAAGATCCGCGTCAACACCATGTGCCGCAGGCCTACCTGCAGGTCCTCGGGCTCGAGATGCGGATTCCAGGGGCCGGTGGCGCGCTGGTCGTCGTCCAGAACCCGGACCATCTCTACCGAGAGAGACTCCATTTCCCGCGCAGGTGTCGTGACCTCGGGGCGCGGCACCGCGCCCGCGGGCGAGATCTGCACGTAGCTGAAGTCCGGGCGGTCGCCAGGACGCGCCGGGGGATGTGGCACATGCAGGCGGGATCGTTGCGTCATGGGCGGCATATTACTGTCGCCCGACGCAACGAGCGTTCCAATTTCTGCCACCCGGCGGTGGCTCGGCGCACGATTCGTTGCAGCGCGGGCGCTATCTGAGGTCCGCCTTGCTACCGACACCCCAGTACTGATCGGCTTGCTTCTTCCAGTCCGTCTTGTCCCGATCGCTGAGATCCTCGAGTTTCACCTTCGGCGCCGACTTCAATCGCCCCCGGTCGAGGATGATGGCGCCATCCTTGATCAGCGGTGCAACGGCGGCGTACGGAACCGCACTCGCTCCTTCGTGCGCGGTAGCAATCACTACGTAGTCAGGTCGGCCGGTCTTCCCGGGCACCACATCGCGTACGGTCCCGATCGGCTCACCGGCAGGGGACTTCACACCCATCCCGGCGGTCACGTCATTCAGAGCGCGCGCCATGCCGGCTTCGGCCGTACGGGTCCGGGACGCCGCGGACATATCGGGGTCCTTCCTGGCTGACTCCACCTTGTCCGAGGGTTCCACCACTGCCGGAGTGGTCGTACTCGGGTCCGCTGCGCGGGGATTCGGTGCGCCTGGCGTCGCTGCCGCCCCGGGAGCGGGCGGAGCCGGCGTCTGTGCGTAAGCCGCGCCCGCCAGGAGGGCGCTGGCAATGGTCAGGGCGGTCATTCTGGTCATGGGACACCTTGTGTGGCTGAAGGCTCTTAACACCCGAAACGCAAGCCCTATTCCCTTGTTCCGAAGGCGCTAAGATGCCCTCGCGACCCCTTCCCCTCCCACAACCGGGACCCTGGCAGTGTTCGACCTGTATTTCTGGCCCACGGGCAACGGCAAGAAGATCTCGATCATGCTCGAGGAGTGCGGCCTGCCCTACGACGTGATTCCCGTGAACATCGGCAAGGGCGACCAGTTCAAGCCCGAGTACGAAGCGATCAATCCCAACGGCAAAATGCCGGCTCTCGTGGATCACGACCCGGCCGGCACGGGAGGTGCGAGCGGCAACGGACCGCTGACGGTGTTCGAATCCGGCGCGATCCTGCAGTACCTGGCGGAGAAGACCGGTCGTTTCCTGCCGGGCGACATCGCCGGACGGTACCGCGTCCTGCAATGGGTGTACTGGCAGGTGGGCGGGCTGGGGCCGAATGCCGGGCAGGCCCATCATTTCCTGCGCTACTCCCCGCAGAAGATCGAGTATGCAATGCACCGCTTCCGAAGCGAAGTTGCGCGCCTGTACAAGGTGATGGACAAGCAACTCGCCCGTCACGCCTACCTGGCGGGTGACGACTACTCCATCGCCGACATAGCCTGCTGGCCTTGGATCGTGCGTCATGACTGGCAGGAACAGGACCTGAACACCTTTCCCAACGTGAAGCGTTGGTTCGAAGCTGTGGGCACTCGCCCGGCCGTGATCCGTGGCTCCGAGCTCGGTAAGGATCTGCAGAATTTCACCCAGGTCATGAGCGACGCCGACCGCAAGCGATTGTTCAATCTCCGCGACCAGGATCTGCAATCGCAGCCCTGACCCATGAAACCCAAACAGACTTTCCGGGGCGTCGTGCTGCGCTCTTCGTCCCCACCACCCCGCCCCGTGGCGCCGCCGACCGGTCCGTCGAAAGTCCGCGTGAGCCGCGAAGTCGCCGGTCGGGGCGGCAAGGGCGTATCGGTCATTGCCGGCCTGCCGCTGGCCCCGGCCGCGCTCGAGGAACTGGCGACGAAGCTCAAGAAACTGTGTGGCGCCGGGGGGGCTGTGAAGGACGGCGCCATCGAGATCCAGGGCGACCACCGCGACCGACTGGTCACCGAGCTACAAAAGCTCGGCTACGAGGCCAAGCGTTCCGGTGGCTGATGGTAAGCTTTCGCGGCAAGCTTCACGGTGGGCAGACCGACCGTAAGCTGTCGACGGGGAACCTGACAGGCCACGCAGGAGTTAGGAATGAGTACGAGTCATGCGGGACACGATGTGTCGAAGCACACACGCCACCGGACACGCGGCGCAGAAACCCTGCTATTTGCCCGCAACTTCTTTCGCCATCCGCGAATGCTCGGCTCGATCATACCCAGCTCGAGGTTCCTAGTCCGGCAACTGCTGGCCCACGTCGACTGGAACAATGCCGGCGTCATCGTCGAGTACGGCCCCGGTAGCGGGGTGATCACCAAGGAGATCCTGCGCCGGATGCGCCCGGATGCGCACCTGGTGACGATCGAGACCAATCCCGAGTTCGTCCAGTTTCTGTCCGAGTCGCTGCCGGATCCGCGGTTGCAGGTCGTGCAGGATTCGGCGGTCGCGGTGGACGAGATCCTGCGCCGCCACGGGCTCGACAAGGCGGACTACATCATCTCGGGCATTCCCTTCAGCACGCTCGATGCTCCCCTGCGGGAGCAGATTCTGCGCAAGACCTCGGCCGTGCTGCAGCCTGGCGGGGCCTTTCTCGTCTTCCAATTCTCCACCCGGGTGTTACCGGACCTGCGCCGCATCTTTCACTATGTAAAGCGCAGCTTCCAACCTCTGAACGTCCTGCCCGCACACCTGTTCATCTGCGAACCCGGGCGGGCCTGACCGCCCCGCTCTCGACAAACAACTTCAACCGAGCCGCGCCCCCGTGACACGGAGCGTCCTGGACACAACGGTCTCGGCGGAGACCCCGGAGGGGATCCTTCTCGAACTTCGGCCGGCAGGTCTATGCGCACGGGCCAGTGCGTTCCTGCTGGATTCACTGATCCGCTTCGCGATCTTCTATGCCATCACGATCACCACGGCCGTGATGGGGCGTCTGGGACTGGCGCTGTTGCTGGTGCTGCTCTTCGCTTTGGAGTGGCTCTATCCGGTCGTGTTCGAGCTGTCGCCCTGGGGCGCCACGCCGGGCAAGCGGGCTCTGGGGCTGAAGGTCGTCATGGACAACGGACTGCCCATCACGCCCGCGGCATCGATCACCCGCAACCTCCTGCGGGCGGTGGATTTCATGCCCTTTCTGTACGGCGCCGGCGTCGTGTGCCTGCTGCTGCGCCGCGACTCCAAGCGGCTCGGCGATCTGGCCGCGGCCTCGCTGGTGGTTCACCAACCCCGGAAAGCGCGCAAACTCGTCCTGCCGGATGTTCCGCCGCTCGCACCGGTGCTCGCCGTGGCTCCGGCGGACCAGGCCGCCGTCATTGCATTGGCTGCGCGCGCACCGCGGCTCACTGGCGAGCGGCTCGACGAACTCGCATCTCTTGCCGCTGCTGTATCCGGCGACGCGGGGCGCTCGGGACCCGAGGTGACCGCCCGTGTCCTCGGTGTTGCACAATGGTTCCTGGGTAAGCGCTCATCATGACACCCATTCAGTTCGAGCGGCTCTACGAGCAGGACTGGGACGAGTTGCGGACCCTGGTGGATCAGGTGTCGCTGCGCACCTGGCGCAAGTCGCGGCAACCGATCCAGGGTGAGCGCGTCGCCTCGCTGTATCGCCGAACCTGCGAACACCTCGCGCTGGCTCGCGCGCGCTCCTATCCAAGCTATCTCGTCGACCGTCTCGAGCAGCTCACCGCCGATGCCCACCAGGCCATCTATCAGCAGACCGAGTTCGGTTTCGCCCGCCTGCGCCACCTGCTGACGACGAAATTCCCGCGTGCCGTGCGCGAGCATGCCGCGTATGTCTGGATTGCACTCGCCCTGTTCGTCATCCCGACTCTGGTGATGGGTCTGCTGGTGTACTTCAGGCCCGATTACATCCTGACCGTCGTGGACGCCCAGACGGCCGCCGGTTACGAGCAGATGTATTCCAGCGCGGCCGACAATCTGGGACGCCCCGGCGGCGCGGAGTCGGACTGGACGATGTTCGGGTTCTACATCCGGCACAACATCACCATCGCATTCCAGTGCTTCGCCAGTGGACTGCTGGTCGGGGTCGGGAGCCTCTTCTACATCGCTTTCAACGGCGTCGATGGGGGCGCCGTAGCGGGCTATCTCACCGCGCGCCACCTCGGACCCACGTTCTATTCATTCGTCGTCACCCATTCGGCGTTCGAGCTGACCGCGATCATCCTGTCCGGCGCCGCCGGGCTTCGTATCGGCCACGCTTTGCTCGTACCCGGCCGACAGACACGCGTCCAGTCCCTCGTCGGTGCTTCACGCGGCGCCATCGTGCTGATGTATGGAGTATTCGGGATGCTGATGATCGCGGCGGCGATCGAGGCGTTCTGGTCCTCCGCCGGCTGGATTCCATCGACGATCAAGTATCCGGTAGCCGCTCTGTGTTGGCTCACGGTCATCGTCTATCTGACACGGAGCGGCGGCCGTGCAGATTGAAGCCATTGCCGTACGCCTGCGCGCGCGCTCGAACATGGAAGCCGCGGACATGGGAATTCGCCTGTGTCAGGCGTCCGCCCGCAGTGTGTATAACAGCTACTTCGCTGTGGCTCTGCCGCTCGTCGCATTGACGCTGGCGAGCTTCGAATTCGCCGAGTGGCTGCCGTCGACGCTCCTGTGGCTCGCGAAGCCCTGGTTGGACCGGTCGATCCTGTTCGCGCTGTCGCGCGCGGCGTTCGGGCAACCCACGAAACCCATTGATGTCTGGGAAGCACAGCGCGACGTGTGGTGGCGTCAGATGCTGCTGACGCTCTTGTGGCGCCGGCTTTCCCCCTGGCGCTCGTTCACCCAACCTGTCTACCAACTCGAGGGTCTGCGCGGGGAGGCGCGCCGCAAGCGCGTTGCACAGATCCGGCGCGGCCACGCGGGATCGGGCGCTCTGATCGCCACGATCTTCGGCCTGGTCGAGCTCATCCTGATGGGCAGCCTCGTGTCACTCGCATACATGCTGGCCCCCAGTGGCTACGAGCCCGACCTGTCGCAGCTGTTCCTCGGCACCGCCAAGCCGATCACCTCGTTCAGCCTCCAGGCTGCGTACGCCGTGGTGGTGTTGTTTCTCGAGCCGTTCTTCGTCGCCGCCGGTTTCGGGCTGTATCTGAACCGTCGGGCTGAGCTCGAAGCCTGGGACATCGAACAGGAGTTTCGCCGTGCCTTCGCGGTCTGATGCCTGGCTGCAGGCCGGCCTCGCGATCGCGCTGGTTGCCTTCGCCCTCGGCGCGGGCGACCCCGGAGTCGCCCGCGCGGCGGACGCCCAAACCTCGACAACAGCTCCCACCCTCCGGGCCAAGTCCAGCCCTGCGCCTACCGACGCCGAGATCGCCGCCGCGGTCAAAGCGCTCAACAACGATCCCAATCTCGGCGCCGACCGCAAGGTCAGTCAGCTTCGCTGGGTCAAAGGCAACGACACCCCAAAGCCTGCGAAAGACCCATCCGGGGGCTGGGGGTGGCTGGAAGGACTACTCTCCTGGATCGCGCAAGCGGGGCGAGTCTTCGTCTGGGTCGTGTGCGTCGTGATCGCCGGCATATTGGCGATCGTGATTCTTCGCTTGATCCAGGCGCGGAATCCGCGGGATGTGAAAATCGGCGTCATCGCGCCAACGCACGTCCGCGACCTCGACATTCGCCCCGAATCACTCCCTGCTGACATTCCCGCAACAGCGATGCAGTTGTGGAATCGTGGCGAACATCGGGCAGCTCTGGCGCTTCTGTATCGCGCAACGCTCTCGCGGATGGCACACATCCACTCGGTGCCGATCATGCACTCGAATACAGAAGGCGAAATCGTTTCGCTCGCCGCCAGACATCTGCCCCCGGCAGGGGCCAAGTACGTCGCCGACCTGGTCCGTATGTGGCAACGCGCCGTCTACCGGCACGATGACCCGACGACGCAAACTGTTCTGCTTCTGTGCGATGGCTTCGAGCCTGCCCTCGCCCCAGGGGCACGCGGTGCTGACCCATCGACCACTGCCTCGACAGCGGGAGCGAGCGCATGAAGATGGCGTGGGGGATCCGGATTCTCGTGCTCGCCGCGATCGGTCTGTTCATTACCTGGATCGCGCGCAACACCTATTGGGCAGATACGACGGTTAGAACGCCTCCCACCGGGGCCGCCGCGGACGACCGGTTCTATGCGGCCGAACGCCTGGCGAATTCCTTGGGAGCTCATGCGCTATGGCAGCGGGATCCGGTAAGCCGCCCGCCACCCGACGCGGTGTTGTATCTGTCCAATTGGAACTGGGGTCTGCAGACCGGACGCCGCGAGCGAATCCAGCAATGGGTCGAAGCCGGTGGGCGCCTGGTCGTGGACGGCGCCATGGCCGGCGACCCCGACGGGTTCGAGAAATGGACTGGACTGTCCCGCGTCTTCCGGCGGCCCGAAAAACCCAAGTTCAGCCCGCCGCAGACCCCGAAGGGGCCCGCCGACTACTTCTTCCAACAGACCGCATTCGGCCCGGACGGATCGCGACGGCTTGCCTACTTGCAGGTCTGCAACATCGCGGAATACGACACCCTGCGCAGCCGCGAGCCCGTGAGCTGGCAGCTGTGGAACGCGGATCTCGGCATACAGGCGATCCGAGTCAATGTCGGACGGGGCAGTGTCACGCAGATCAATCCGCTCGTGTTTGGCAACGTCCGGATCTCCAAATGCGATCATGCCAAGGTGTTTTTCGCTGCCACACAGCTGCGCCGAGGGGACACTGTGTGGTTCCTGACGGAAGACTCGGGGGCCGGGGTGCTGCAGTTGATGTGGCGAACCGGAGCACCGGTCGTGGTTCTGGGCCTCGCGCTGGTCGGGTTATGGCTATGGCGCACCGGCGTGCGCTTCGGGCCTCTCGCGGCGCCGACGCAGATCGCCAGGCGCTCGCTGTCTGAACAGATCATCGGCACCGGCCGATTCGTCGTACGCTTCGGCGACGGCCAGGCCCTGCACGCGGCGCAAGTGCGCGCCCTGGTTGAAACGGCCGACCGCCGGATTCCCGGGTTCACCCGGCTGGATTCGAGTCAACGCATCGCTGCGATCGCACGACTGTCGGGAGTCGACGCCGCCGCGCTCGGGGACACGATGAACTTCTCGGGACCGCGCAGCCGGGCGGAGCTGGGCAGAGTCCTGGCGCTGCTCGAGACTGCGCGCCGGCACCTCGCGCGCCGCCAGTCGGTCCCCGATACGCCACTCAACAATGAAACTCAACGGGAAGGGATGGGACATGCAGTCTGAGATGACTCCGACCCAGATCCAGCGCGCCGCGGAACTGCTGGCGCGTCTGCGGCGGGAGATAGGCAACGCCATGGTCGGTCAGACCGAAGTGATCGAACAGGTCATCGTCGCGCTGGTGGCCTCTGGACACGTTCTGGTGGAAGGTGTGCCCGGACTGGGTAAGACGCTGCTGGTCCGCGCTCTCGCACAAGCGCTGTCGCTAGGCTACTCGCGCGTGCAATTCACGCCGGACATGATGCCCTCGGACATCACGGGTCACGCCGTCATGGACCCGAGCACCCGCGAAATTCGCATCGTGCAGGGGCCCGTGTTCACCAACCTGTTGCTGGCGGACGAGATCAACCGCGCCCCGGCCAAGACCCAGAGCGCGCTGCTGGAAGTGATGCAGGAGCAGCAGGTGACATTGGAGGGACAGACTCACACATTGCCTCGGCCCTTCATCGTACTGGCAACCCAGAACCCGATCGAAACCGAGGGCACCTATCCGTTGCCCGAGGCGCAACTCGACCGCTTCCTGCTGAAAGCGCAGATCGGCTATCCGAGCACCGAGGAGGAAGTAGCGGTCGTGATCCGCACGACCACCAATCAGCCCGGCGACCAGCTCCCCCTGGAAAACGTCAAGCCCTGCCTCGATGAGCGCGCAATCCTGGCGATCCAACAGATCGCGGCATCCCAAAGGGTCGATGAGCAGGTAGTCGACTACGCCGTCCGGCTGACACGAGCAACCCGCGACTGGCCGGGCCTGGCCCTTGGAAGCGGCTCGCGCGGCGCGATCGCACTCGTCCGCTGCGCTCGTGTTGCCGCACTCCTGGATGGCCGCGATTTCGTCACACCGGACGATATCAAGCGTTTCGCTCTGCCCGTCCTGCGCCACCGGATCGCTCTGACGCCCGATGCGCTGCTCGAGGGTCGCAGGCCCGCCGATTTGCTGACAGCTGTCATCAACAGCGTGGCCGCTCCGAGGACCTGAAGCGGATGCGACTCGGCGTCATTCCAAGCCAGAGGGGAATTGCCGCCGTGGCAGCGCTCGCCGCAGGTCTCCTGATAGCCCTGATCGGCGGCACGTCCGTTACGGCTACGGGATGGATCGCGCTAGCCGGCACCGCGGCGCTGTTGGCGCTTGGAACGATCGACTACCAGTGGACTCGCCGAGCCTGGAAGGCCGCATCGCCCGTCTTGAGGCGCCGGCTTCCGGATGCCTTTGCCATCGGGATGAGGTCGGTCATCCGCCTCGAGCTCCAAGCGGCCTCGGGTCGGGACTGGCTCTGCACAGTCTATGACTACGTCGACGCAACACTGGACACCCAGGGACTGCCCCTGGAGCTTACGATTCCGGGCGGACGGCTCATCGAGGTCGAGTACGTGGTGCAGCCCATGAAGCGCGGCGATGTCACCTTCCGACCCGCGGACCTCCACGTCCGATCCCGCCTTGGCCTGTGCGAGATACTCGAGCGTCTGGGCGACACGGCAACGCGCCGGGTATTTCCCGACTTCGCCCAGGTGGGCCGCTATGCGTGGCTCGCCGGCGACCAACGTCTGCAGGAGCTTGGCATCAAGACGTACCAACGTCGCGGCGAGGGAACCGACTTCAAACAGCTGTCCGAGTACCGCATCGGCGACCCGCTGCGTCATATCGACTGGAAAGCGACCCTGCGTATCGGCAAGCCGATCATCCGGGAGTTCCAGGACGAGCGCGACCAATGTGTCATGTTGCTGGTGGACAGCGGGCGGCGGATGCGAGCCGACGAGGGGAGCCTGCAGGCCGGAGGGGCGTTCTTCGATCACGTCCTGAACGCCGTCATGTTGCTGTCTTATGTCGCACTCCGTCACGGCGACGAGGTCGGGGCCATGACCTTCGGCGCGCCCCCCGGCGAGGAGCGGGCGGTCGCCCCCCATAAAGGAATCGACGCGCTGAACCACCTCATGGGAAAGCTGTACGACATACAGCCGACGCCGACCCACTCGGACTACATATCCGCCGCGACTTCGTTAATGCGCCGGCAACGCAAGCGTGCACTGGTCATCATCGTGACCAACTTCCGGGACGAGGACAGCACCGAGTTGGCCAGCGCGCTCAGACTCTTACGCACCCGCCACCTGGTCCTGCTCGCCAGCCTGCGGGAACGGATCGTCGCAGAGTTGGCGTCCCGGACGCTGACGCGCCACTCCGACGCCGTGGATGTGGCGAGCGCGCATCTGTACGAACAGTCCCGCCGTGATGCATTCAATCGTTTGGCCGCGCACGATGCCTTGATGCTCGATGCCGAGCCCGAGCAGCTGGGTGTGGAGCTCGTGAATCGGTATCAGGCTGTGAAGAAGGCCGGCTTGATCTAAGATCACGTTCCGGCCCTTGAGGGCACCGAGGCGTTATGGCGGACACGAGCAACTGGGCGTTTCCTCCGCGGTTGCGGCCCAAGGCACAGGACCTGCCGTTTGATCTCGACGCGGCGATGAGATCCGTCGTCCTGGTGCACACGGAAGTGCCTGACGAAGCTTTCACCGCGTCAATGCTGGGAACCGAGCGGATCGGTCACGGGACAGTGATTCGCGAGGACGGACTCGTCCTGACAATCGGGTACCTGATCACCGAAGCCGAGACCATCTGGCTGACGACGTACGACGGCTCCGTCGTTCAAGGCCACGCCCTGGCCTACGATTCTGTCACCGGGTTTGGACTGATTCTGCCGCTGGGCCCGCTCAACGCGCGCCCCATCCCTCTTGGCTCCTCCGGCCTGACCTCAGTGGACGATCATGTGGTCGTCATCGGTCATGGCGGTGTGGAGCACTCGCTCAGCGCCCGCATCATTGCCCGCCGGGAATACGCCGGTTACTGGGAATACCTGCTCGAGGACGCCCTGTTCACGTCTCCCCCCCACCCTCAGTGGGGCGGCACCGCGCTGGTCGGTCTGGACGGCAGGCTGTTGGGTACGGGTTCGATGATTCTGCAGGAGTCGGTCGACGACAACACTTTCGATGCCAACATGTTCGTCCCGATCGATCTACTCGAGCCGATCCTGGATGACATGGTCAGGCTCGGCCGCCCTGCCCGGCCCGCCCGCCCCTGGCTCGGGTTGTATGCCACGCCGATGGAAGGGCATCTGGTCGTGTATCGCCTGACGCAGGATGGCCCCGCCCACCGCGCGGGTCTGCGTCTGGGCGATGTCGTGTTGGAGATTGCCGGTCAGCCCGTGACCGACCTGGGCGAGATGTTTCGCAAGGTGTGGAGCGTCGGTCCCGCGGGGTCGGACATTCCGATCACAGTGGCCCGCGGACGCGGTACTTCGAAAGTCAGCGTCCACTCGGCCGATCGTAACGACTACCTGACGAAGCCTCGCCATCACTGACTCCCGCGCAGAACGGACCCCTCGCTACTGCAGCGCCTTCAGGAGTTCGTCGCCGAAATAGCCCGGCGGGATCGTCCCCTGTTTCATGAATTCGACGTGAAACCGTTTCGCGGCGAATTTGTCCCCTAGCTTCTCCTGTGCCTTCTTCCTCAATCCCAGAATTTCATCCTTTCCCAGCCGATACGTAATCGCCTGCGTCGGCCAGCGCGCATAGCGGGTCACCGCAGCCCGCGCACTCGTGCAACTCGCGCGCTTGGCGTCGACCTTCAGCGCCTTCGCGTCCTGACACGACCCCGGCAGAAAGTCGACGACTTCGGAAAACAACGTCACGGCAGCGTCGAACTTCAACTTGCCGGTGTGCATGCCGGTGTCGATCCGCACCCGCAGGTCGCGATACAACTGGCCCCGTAGCTGATAGAGGTGCTCTTCCGGCGTGTACAGCCCTTTGGGCGCGGAGGGCTGCGGCTCTGCCGGCAGGGCTTCCGAGTACAGCGCCCAGCCTTCGGCGGCCATGGAGTCCTGCCACATCGATGACGAGTCCTCGACCGCGCCGGGCGTGAGCCAGCGAACGGGCGAGATCCCATCGCGATACTGTGTCATGACCTTGTAGTGCCAGTCGTGCCCGGGGAAGCCCTCGTGCGCTGCCAGGTCAGCGCGCGCAGCGTCGTTGTGCTCCTGTCTCAACTGAGCCTGATCGTTTCCGGTCGGCGTAACATAGAACCGCCCCACTCCGGTCTTCTTGAACGGCGGCGCGGGATAGTACGCCGCGCCCTCGATGGAGGATTGCAGTGGCGGTGGCGTAACGGTCACATCCAATTTGTAGTCCGCCGGAACGTCGAACAGGCCCGTATCACGGGCGTACTTGACCAACCTCTCGCCCGTCTTGCGGTACGCCTCGACCATGGCGTCATCCGTCCCGGGCGCTGCCTGGCTCATCTTTTCGAACACGACGCGTACGGCGCCGCCACCGTCCTTCGGCACACCCCACTTGTGGCCCGCGGCCGTGTCCCGCGCCAGCGCGATCATCTGGTCACGCGTCTGCTGAACGATCGGCCAGGACTCCTCGTACAACTGATCGGCGGTCTTCTCGACACGCAGGTTGTTGTGCAGCGCCCAGTTGTATTCGGTGTCCCCGAACGCAAAGTTGTCCGCGCGAAAATCGGGCTTGAGGCCGGACGCATCTTTCACGTCCGGTTTGTCGAAGTAGGTCGAGATGACGAACGTTCGCAGATGCTCGTATGCAGTCGCGGCATCGTTGCCCGCGGCCTGCAGATCGGCCACCAGCTTGTCACGGGCGGTGGAAGCGATGTCTTTCGTAGCCAGCCCGGGGAGCGTCTTCGAGAAATAGTCCGCGTCCGCCCGCGTGCTGTTGAGGCCGTATTCGATCAGAACGCGCCAGTCCGGCGTGTTCCTGGCTGCGACTCCCGCAGCGAGCTGCTTTTCGGCGTTGGCCAGGAAGCCGGGCACGGCGCGAGTTCGGGCGATGACCTGCTGCCACTCGCCGTCGGTTCCGTACTTCCCGTCTGCGGTAGATGTCATTCCCTGGATCTGCCAGTCCACGCCCCGGAAGGGACCATCGACATACGTATCGAGAGAACGCTCCTGATACCGCCGCGAGCCGTGCTCGTGAAGGAGGAAGGCGATTTCGGCGAGCGCCACGGATCGATCGATCCGCCGCCCCGGCGACAGCGTCTCAGGGTCGAGCGCGGAGATTCGCTCCTGGAACTGGGTCAGTTGGGTGTCTTCGTCCCTGAGCGCATCCGCCGAGTCATCTCGGAGCTTGCCGTCGATGTTGGCGAGTGACGGATCAAACTCGGAGCCACCGAGGTAGGTGGCCACCACCGGAAAGTGGCCCAGAAAGTAGGTAACGTACTCATGTTCGATGGTGCCGAACCGTGCGTTGGCATCCGGCGGTGCTTGCGCCGCAGGTGGCGGCGTTGGGGATCCACACGCCGCAAATCCGAGGCCCAAGGCCACGCCGATCGCCGCACCGACACTCACACGCACCACTGCGCCACGTCCGCGTACCGCGCCGCCACTCAGGCGCACCGCCGCGCTAACACCCGCGCTCAGTCCCTCCGCCGTCCGCTCGCGCTGGCTGCTCACTTGGGCACCGCCGGCTTGGTCGTGCTCAGCGACGGCCGCTGCTCGACCCTGTCAAACCACTTCGCGAGCTGCGGGTACTTCGGTCGCCAGGGCCTGTCACCCCATCGAAAATCGACGTATCCCAGCAGCGAGGCCAGGCCGAGGTGCGCGATATTGATCACGCCTTCCAGCTGCGCGGGGTTCTGCTCGAACCACTTGAGACCCGCCTCTACCCGATCCCACTGGTCTTCAACCCATCCGTTCCATCGGTGCGGCTCCGGACGAACCGCAACCTCGTATCGCATGGAAACCGCGGCGTCGCACATTCCTCTCGTCAATGCGTAGTTCGTGAGTACCCGCCATCTCTTGGTTGCGTCCTTCGGGTACAGCACACCCCCTGGCGCCAGGCTATCCAGGTACTCGCAGATCACCGCCGAGTCATAGATCGTCAGCCCGCTCTGCACTTCCAGCGCCGGGATTTTTCTCAGTGGATTGGCCGCCTCGGCGTAGGGGCGGTTCGGTTTCCCGGGCACCACGTCGGTGATTACGAGTTCCAGCCTATCCACGAGCCCCAGCTCGATGGCGGCGGCTCGGACGGTTCTGGCAAACGGCGACGCGGGCGAATAGAACAGTTTCATTGCGGGTTCTCCTCCCCGCGATTCTCGCAGCATTCCGCGCAGGGCGCACACGATACGCCCGCGAACCTCAGAACTGATGGGATTAGGCCCGGGAGACGACAATCGCCTCTGGGAAGACCACCGCGTCGAGCCCCGTGGTCAGCATGCACTCGAGCGCGTCCTGCGGAGTTTCGACAATCGGCTCCGCTCGGCCATTGAAAGACGTGTTG
Source organism: Steroidobacteraceae bacterium (assembly GCA_036499585.1). Taxonomy (GTDB): domain Bacteria; phylum Pseudomonadota; class Gammaproteobacteria; order Steroidobacterales; family Steroidobacteraceae; genus 13-2-20CM-66-19. The sequence goes on along the minus strand of DASYDM010000014.1, from coordinate 36,573 downwards.
AGAACCATCGGTATGTCAGTGAGGCGCTGAAAACGCTCGATCAAATCGTAGTATCGCGGATTGTCTGCCCTGCGCACCGTTTGAAACCGCGCGGTTCCATCAACGTGGGTTACAGCGGGGACGGCGTTTCCCTGGACGGGCGCGACGCGCAGCATGAACGGACTGTCGGATTCCCCAAACCAGCGCTGCGCATGCTCCGCCAGCACGGACGGCGCAAAGGGCCGGAACGCCTCGCGTCGTTTGACCTGCCGGTTCAGATGGTCTTTCATCGTCGGGCTGCGCGGATCTGCCAGAATCGAGCGATTGCCCAGTGCCCGCGGACCAATCTCGCTGGGGCCTTGGAACCAGCCGACGACTTTTCCGCCGGCCAGCAGCTGCGCGGCCTCACCGATCGGGTCCGAGGGCCGCCGCACGAGCACCCGGTCCCGATACCGATCCAACGTACCCTCGACCTCGTGCTCATAGGTACGACACGAATACATCGCCTGACGGTTGGTGCGCGCCTTGCGGGGATTCTTAAGCACCGCGTGCCATTGCATGAGAGCCGCCCCGATCGCAGTACCGTCGTCGCCGCACGCCGGGTGCAGATAGAGGTTGCGAAACTTAGAGGCCGCGAAACAGCGCTGGTTGGCGACCGAATTCAACGCGGTGCCGCCCGACAGGCACAGGTTTGGCTCGAGTCCGAATGCGGTGCAGCTCGCATACAACAGGTCCAGCGTCCTGGACATCTCGTACTCCAAAAACGCCTGCGCCTGCCACGCCAGCGACGCGTTGAGCGTCACGCCCGACTCGTGCACCTCGACCGGCGAGTCCCGTGTCGCGTTCACCAGAGCCTCGAATGCGCGGGTCGCATCCAGCGCGAGCAACCCCTGGTAATCGATCGCCAGCCGTGCGGCGTCCGCTCCGTAAGGGGCGAGGCCCATCAGCTTTCCGGCCCCCACCAAAGCGTTGCCGAACAGCCGCTCTGCCACGTAGTTGTAGACCAACGGGGCGACCATCCGCACCCCTGGCGACTGCGCGGCAGCCTCGTTTCCCCGCACAAAGTAGGCATCCGCCCCAAACGGGTCGCAGGCAAAGGTTACCCCGCAGTCGAACGGAGCGAAGTGATACGCCACAGCAGTGTGCGCCGCGTGATGCAGATGAGCGGGAACGACCCAGCACGGCAGCGTGTGCTCGAGCAAACTGACTTTGCCGTACGTACCGTCGACCCAAAACTGCGACCAGGTTTCCTTCAGCGTGCTGCCGTGGAGCCGCACGACATCTGCGGAATCCATGTTGTTTAGATTCACCAGTTGCACCAGATCGATGTCGGCGAGCGTCAATCCCGCCTGTGCAATGACGTTCTCCACGTCGACGCCGCGCACACCGGGATGCTTTTTGCGGCGGGAAAAACGCTCCGTGTTCACGTAGCCGGCGATGTCACCGTCGCGCAGCACGACGGCCGCTCCGTCATGATTGAAGTTGATGGAGAGGATGTTCATGTGATCGGTTCCGGGATAGCAGGCCAACCCTGGAGGTCGGCGAAATTCATCCAGGGAAATCAGCGCTGGTTTAGCGCCGGACGCCGCGCGCGGTTCCCGGTGGACTTTCGATGCGGTTCTGTTGAGACCGCGCGGCGTCTCAGGTAGCTTCTGCGTTCGCCACTGTGAGGACCGGATCATGCCACCATCTGCGAACCAGGACTCGGGATCAACAGCAATCCGAACGAGTCAGAGCGCGGCGGAAGATCACTACCTGCGCGGCGCACAACTCGCCCAAAGCGGGGACTACGTGCAGGCCGTCGAACAGCTGCGCCGTGCCCTCGAGATCGACCCCGATCTGCATACCACCCGACTGCAGCTCGGCCTGTTGTATTTGACAATGAGCCGACCCGACGACGCCCTCGCTGTGTGGACACCACTGCACCGGCTGCACGGCGATGCATTGTGTTTTTTCGCGGAGGGGCTCAGCGCACTGATCCGTGACGATTTCGTGACATGTATCGCGCGGCTGGAAGCGGGAATCAAACTTAACACCCGCAACCTGCCCCTCAACGAGGACATGGGCCTGGTCATCCGCCGCGCGCGGGATCTGCTTCCCTCCGCCGCGACGGACACGCCGCAAGTGCGCACCGACTTCTCCCTGTACGATCAGACCAAATGACCGATCCGCTCCGCCCGTTCGCGGATGCAATCCGTACCCTGTGGCGGACCAGGGCGCAGAACGCCCAAAAAACGCAGGATAAGGGTACGAGTGGGGCCGCGAGCGCGGGCATTTCGCAGCCACAGCCTGGCCGCACGCGAGAATCGCTGCGTGCCCGACTCAAGGCACGGATCTCGGTGCTGGATCCATCCGCCCCGAGCAAGCTTCGCGAGACGTTCGTTGAAACCGTCCTGCTGTGGGAGCTCGGGGAGCAGCTCGCGCCCGATCCCGGCTTCGCAGATCTCGTCGCGCGCGTGTCCGAGCAGCTCGTGTCGGACCCGCAGACCGGTGAGCGCCTGCATCGGCTGCTGCTCGAGATCGGTGGCTTCTGCGCACAGCGGCCCGGAGCCGCCAAACCCGACACTAGAGGCTGAAGTCGACGTCCGAGACCGGTCCTAGAAGCTGGCGGATCCGTGCCAGTGCCTGGGCGTGCAGCTGCGAGACCCGCCCCTTCGTGACCCCGAGGTCCGCGGCGATCGACTGGAACTCGCGCTGACCGAAGTAGTGCCGCGTCACCAGGTCGCGCTCGCGCTCGGGCAGCTTCTCCACGGCCCTGCGGATGACCACTCGCATTTGCGACAGCTCCGTTGCGGCATAGGGATTGGCTGCAACCGATTCGTCCGCCGGCGCCTCTGCCGATTCATCCAGCAACAGCCCGAGTGCCAGGCCGACCGTGAGATCCACCAGTGCGTCCAGCTCGGCGCCGCCGCCTGAGAAGGCCGCCGGTTTCAGCGACTCCATTCGCTCCTGCGTCCGGGTGCGCCAGAAGGTCCGCTGCGCGGCAATCTCGGACTCCTTGCCGAGACCATTGAGGATCGCCCCGCGAATCCGGTAGCTCGAGAACGTCTCGAAGGACGCCTCCCGTTGCGGATCATAGCGGTCCACCGCCTCGACGAGCCCGAGTCGCGCGTACTGCAGATAGTCGCTGAACGCAATGGAGTCATCGACGCGCGAGCCAAACATGCGCGCCGCAACCACCTTGGCGACCGGCATATACCATTCGATGAGTTCCCCCCGGACCGCGGTATCCCGTGTTTGCGTGTAACGTGCCCAAAGAGCGCTCAGATGCGAGCCCTCTGTGCCCGACAAGCTCAACGAAAGCGCCTGTGACTGACTGTCCATCAGTGGAAGCTTCCCAACAGCGCGCGCACCGTGAGCGCCCAGCCGTCGATCAGTACGAACATCAGAATCTTCAACGGTAGCGAGATCACCGTGGGAGGAACCATCAGCATTCCCATCGACATGAGGATGCTGGCCACGACCAGATCCAGGAGCAGGAACGGCAGGAAGATGACGAAGCCGATCTGGAACGCGGTCTGCAATTCGCTCAGCAGGAACGCCGGAATGATGTGAATAGTACGGACGTCGTCGATGCTATCCGGCACCGGAACGTGCGCCACATCCAATATCAGCGCGAGATCCTTCTCACGTGTCTGGCGGATCATGAACTCCCGCAACGGCGCGACCGCACCGGTCACCGCAGTCTCGACGCTCACTCCACCGTGAATGAGGGGTTGCAGGCTGTTCTTGTTGATCTGCTCGATCGCCGGCGACATCGTGAACAGAGTCAGGAACAGGGCTACGCTCAGCAGCACCATGTTGGGGGGCGTGTCCTGCATTCCAAAGGCGTGGCGGAGGATCGACAGTACGATGACGGTCCTCGTAAAGGACGTCATCGCCACAACTGCCGCTGGCAGGAGGGACAGGACCGTGAGCAGGACGACTATCCGTAGCGCGCCGGCAACGGACTCGCCGGAAGCGCCGGGATCCAGCGTGATGCCGATTGCGCCGGAATTTGCTGTGGGAACCGCAGCCGCCGCCGCATGACAACAGGCGGGACACAGCGCCATGACGAAGAGGCCTGCGAGGAAGAACGCTACCTGTGAGGCCTTCACAATGAGTCTCCCGCGGGCGGCCTCGAAACTGCGACGGGAGTCATCCCGACCCCGCCCTTTCCCTCGGCCACGAGAAAGCGAGACCCTTCGACCTCCACCAGGCTGAGCGTGAGAGTGGCGGACACCACCGACCGGTCCAGCAGTCGGATACGTCCGCCGGTCGTGCGTCGATCGCCCAGAGTCGGCCAGAATCGCCGCAACAGCAGTACAGCCGCGATCGCAAGCCCTACGGTCACGAGGAGCCCGAAGATCACGCGTCCGGGTCCCGGGAAAGGCAGTTCGTTCACCTGTGTGCCGAGCTTGCCCTGCGAGCTCAACAGGCCGTTCGCGGCGACTGCTGCCTCGCCCGCGAGAAGCGCTAACACTCCTCCCACCGCGCGTGCGACCAAGCGGTACGACGGCTTCCGTGAACCTGAGACCATGTTCAATCTGCCAGGATCTCGCTGATCCTCACGCCAAACTTGTCGCCGACGGCAACTATGTGTCCCCGGGCGACCAACTTGTCGTGCAAGCGAACATCCACGGGTGCGTCTACATCACGGTCGAGGGAGATGACCTCCCCGGCCGTCATCGCAAAAAGGCGGCCAAGCTGCAACTCGGCTGCCCCTAACACGATCGTCATTCTGACCTTGACGTGCTCTACAAGGTCCAATCGCTCGCCCAACGGCTGAGCGCGCTCCGGTGCGTGGCTGCCGTGTATCAAGGCCGGCAATTCGACCGCGCTAACGACTTTCGAGCTCATGAGTCCCCCCTTTTCTTCACTTGAACCGCCCGTTTTCCGTCCAGTTGACCTGGCATGGCGCCTGCGATGACACCGCCTCCGCGCACTGCGATGCTTCCATTCGCACCCAGGTCTTCTTGGAGGATGATCACGTCCCCCACGGCGAGCGCGGCGACGTCGGAGACCGACACCTCCGCGTGCCCCAACAACGCCTCGACTGAAACCACCTCATCCGCGATCGCACGCCTACGCCGCTCGACCCGTTCCTCGCGCAAAGCGGCCGACGGCGCCGGCAACGTCCCTGACACGAGCTGCGGACTGGACAGCAGCACCAGTGGTGCCCTCGGATCGCCCAGCGTCACGAGAACACCGGTGAAGCGAGTCGTTTCCGCCTCTCGCAGCAGGGCCGCGATCGGCGCGGTGTTACGCTGCAGGTCTACAGAGGCGGCCGAACAGTTGGCCACGGCCACAACGAGCGTCCGGACGGCTTCGGCAACGACCATCGCGGCCAGACTGCCTTCTTCCGGGTGCTGGTGAGCTATTGTCTCGATGACGCCGGCCTGCAGGCCGAGGAGTCGTGGTATGCATTGGCCGGGGACGATCACGATCAGCTGCTGCCCGTCCGGGCCGGCCGCCGCTCTCCAACAGACGATGTCGGGAGTGTGCAGCCCGGCCATTCGCATCAGGTCCCCAGCGGGCTCGACATTGACGACCGCTTGGACGCCAGGCGCCCAGGATCGAAGCCAACGCTCCACGCATGCCTGCACGTGCTGCGAATGGACACGCCTTCGACCCTCGCCCATCACCAAGAAGGGCCGCACAATCGACGACCCCACCGCTCTCATTTGTGATCTCCGATCGTCAACAGCTGCTCGAGCATCTCGTTTGCAACCGAGGTCAGTTGCGAGCTGGCCTGATAGCCTCGTTGCAAAACGATGAGATCCGTAAATTGCTGCGTCAGATCGACGTTGGACATCTCCAGGCTTCCCCCGACAATCGTTCCTCGCCCTCCGCTCTGTGCGACCGCGATGTCGGGTTGCACCTGATCGGCCGCCGCGAACAGGCTCGACCCGAGCGACACGAGCTCAGTGGGAGCCTGGAAGCGCGCCAGCAGCAGGGTTGCAGGGGTGGCCGTCTGTCCGTTGGAGTACTTGAGCGTGACGCGGCCCAGATCGTCGAATGAGGTCCCGGTCAGAGTGCCCAAGGCAACGCCGTCCTGCTTCAGCACCGCCAGCTGCGAGCTGGTACTGCTGGACAGGCTGGTAACGCCGGCGGTCGTGCCCGGATCGCCGAATTTGAATGTCAGCGCGAACGGCGAGACTCCCGTAGGGCTGACCGTAACGTCGAACTGCGAACTGCCGGAAGCAGGTGTACCGTCGTCGGCGAATTGGATCGATCCGCTACCCTGCACGGTTCCATCGGCATTGGAGACATCGACGTTCCACAGCAACGGATTGGCAGCATCGCGCGTGAAGTTGGCGCTCAAGACCTGCTGTGCTCCGGATGGGTCGATGACGTCGATGTTGGAGAGCGCGTAGGTACTGGTACCTGTACGCCCCAGGGAGCCCCCGACATCGACCTCGGTGGTGGCCTTGGCGGGTGAGACTTGGTAAGAGTTGATGTTGAACGTCGTTGCAGCCGCCGAGTCGGTGCTCACGAGCACCTTGTCCTGGGTCGTGTGCTCGATCAGATTTCCGTCCTGATCCAGCTCGAACTGACCGGCTCGCGTGAACACCTGCCCCTCGCCACGCTGGATGACGAAGAAGCCGTCGCCATCGACCGCCACATCGAGCGGGTTTCCGGTCTGACGCAACTCGCCCTCGCTGAAGGACTCCCGCGTGGTGTCGACGGTGACGCCGGCGCCACCGCTCGGGGCGCCCCCGGCCCCGTCGACTGCCCCGCCGCCGTTGCGGTAAAGCATGTCACTGAAGACGGCCTCCCCCGCCTTGAAGCCCGCGGTGTTCAAGTTCGCTACGTTGTTACTGATCAGATCGAGTCCCTTGGAATAGGACTTCATCCCCGAGAGACTGACGTAAATCGTGCCAAGCATGGTTCGGTCCCTTGTGCCTAGAAGGCGAGCGTGACGTCGGTGAGGTGTATGTCGGTAAGCGTAGTGGTACTGGTCTTCACGGTGAGGAGAGGCTCTCCCGAGGAGAAATCGATCGCCGTCACCTGACCTGCGTCCCCGGTGCTCCCGATCTGGACGGTCTTTCCATCCAGCGCCAACGCCTGATCGACGCTCTGGATTGTGAGCAGGGTGTCGATCTTGGCACTCTGCTCGCTGTTGATTTCGAGCGCGCTGAACTGCGCGAGTTGAGCCACGAACTGCTCGTCATCGACGGGCTTGAGCGGGTCCTGGAACTGCAGCTGCGTCAGCAGGATCTTCAAGAAGTCGTCCTGCGAAAGCGACTGCGCCTGTGTAATCGATTGCGCCGAGTTATTCTGCGTGGTGAGTCCGATAGCACTGACGGTCATGCCTGTCTCCTGTCGCGGCCGATCACCGGCGGCGCTCTTCTGAATGGTTGTGTGCGCGAGTGAGCGCTTGATCGTCGAGACTTCTTTGTTCGAGCCGCCCACCCTCTATCGAAGACTCGCGACTGCCTCGTTCGCGTAAACGCTCGATCACTGCGACACGCTCGAACCGACGCCCGACCTCGGAACGGGCCAGCTCCGAAAGGCGCTCAGACACTCTCAGAGCACGCTCCCCCACCACGATTTCCTGCGCCTGCCACCGCGCATAGTCCCGTGCAGCTCGCAGGGTCGCAGCAGAAACTCCGGTCACAGCAGTCACGCGAGATCGCTCGAGGTCCCGTGTCGAGTTCAATGCCTGCTGCATCTCATGCAGTCGCTGGCGGTCAGCCTCCGCGCGGGCCTCGACTCGAACCCGCTCGACCCGGGCCTCTTCGAGCTCGAGCTCCCGCAACCGCTGCAGCGTCGCAAGCCTCGAGTCCCGCGTTCTGCCTGTTGGGCTCATGCCGCGCGCCCCGCCGTCTCGAGCAAGCTTCTCAGGCGCGTCACACCCGCTGCGCGCGATTCGAACTCCTCCGGCCTCTGAGCCAGGAACAGCTCGAGCTCCGGAACGAGCCGGATCGCTCGGTCCACACCGGCATTCGTGCCTGATTTGTAGGCGCCTACCTCGATCAGATCGCGAGAGCTTTCGTAGAGCGCCAGAACCTTGATGGCATCGGCGATCAACTGCCGTTCCGGGTCGCTGACGATCGCCGAGGTCAGACGGCTGATGCTCTGCATCACATCTACCGCGGGATAGCGACCGCGCTGGGCGATTGTCCGGGACAGGACGATATGGCCATCGAGAATCGATCGCACCGCATCCGATATCGGATCGGCTACGTCATCGCCTTCGACCAACACGGTGTAGAGCGCAGTCAACGACCCTCCTGCCGCCCGTACTCCACCGCGCTCCAACAGTCTGGGCAACAGCGAGAACACAGAGGGGGTATAACCACGAGCCGTTGGAAGCTCACCGCTAGCCAGCCCGATCTCTCGCTGAGCCATGGCGACGCGCGTCACCGAATCCATCATCAGGCATACGTGTAGACCTTCATCGCGAAAGGACTCCGCGAGCGCGGTTGCCATGAATGCGGCACGCCTACGCACGAGAGGCGGTTGGTCGGAAGTCGCCGCTACGATGACCGATCTTCGTCTGGCCTCCTCTGCAAGGCCCGATTCCACGAATGCTTTGACTTCCCGACCCCGCTCACCGACCAGGGCAATCACCGAAACGTCGGCGCGGGCGCGTCGGGCGATCATCCCCATGACGGTGCTCTTGCCGACACCGCTGCCGGAAAAGATACCGATCCGTTGCCCCCGTGCGACGGTGAGGAGGGAGTCGATGGCGCGAACGCCCGTTTCGAGGATCTCCGCGACCGCTCCCCGCTGCAGAGGGTTGATAGGCGCAGGATAGAGCGGCCTGCGCTGAGCTGCACCGGCGGTCAGGGAACTGCCGTCCAGCGGCACGCCGAACGCGTCTATGACACGACCCAACAGGTGCGTGCCCGTCTCTACGTACGCGCTTTCGCCGGTCGCGATGACCTCGCTGCCGACTTCGATCGCAGCGAGATCCTCGTATGGCATCAGCACGACCCGACCGTCAGCGAAGCCGACAACCTCAGCCGACACCACGACGCCACTCGTGCGCGGGTGAATGCTGCAGATTTCTCCCAGCCACGCGTCCGGGCCCTGCGACTCCACCGTGAGGCCAGCGAACCTGGTGATGCGGCCTGTGCGCCTCACCCAATCGGCCGAACGCATGGCGTCGGTCAGGTGCGCGGGGCGCATCACTGCCCCTCCCGGACCGCAGCAGCCTTCGCAGCCCGAATTGTCTCGCCGAGCGCTCGCAATTGAAGTTCGAGCCTCCCGTCGAGGCTGCCCAAACGGGATTCGACGATACAACCGCCGGTCACCACACGATCATCCTCGACCAGCGAGAACGACCGTCCGCCGAGCGCGCGGGCAATGCGAGGCTGGGCTTCGCGGAGCACTGCGATGTCGTTCGCCGCGACTCGGATAACGACCTCGCGTTCTTCCTTCACTCGCTTGAGGACTTCGAGGATCGTCTGGACGACGCCGTCCGGCGTCACCAGCGAAGGTCCGGCGATCTTGCAGAAAGCCGTGACGACGACTTCCGCACACTGCTCCGCGAGTAGCAGCGACTCGCGAGCGAAGGCCGATTCGGCGCTCTCGACGACATCTGCGAGTATCGACAGTGACGCCGTCGCGTCTTCGGCAGCCTTCGCCAAGCCGTCGGCATGTCCGGCGCTGTGCCCCTCTGTCCGAGCCGCCTCGCGCAGCGCGTCGATGTCATCCGCCAAAGTGGCGGCAATCGCCTGACGCTGCGTTGCATCGCAGCTTCCCAACCAATCCAGCACGGTCGACAGCGACAGCGGCTCTGGCTCGACTGCCGCGACCGGCGTCGCGCAGAGCGTCGGCATCAAGTCTGGTGCCGGAACGACGGGCGGCATGCCGGAGGTCAGGGCTGCCTTTTCCAGGAGCGAAACCTCGGTGTCCACGGCGAACGGGACTTCCGGCTCCGGGACATGCGGCGCCTCAGGTTGCGACCACGCCGCCCGCAACCTAACTCGCGTCTCGGATAGAACAGCATCCCGCAAGATCATCGGGGCCGCCTCGCGCCCAAGCGGCCCAGCAGTGACTCGAAAGGCGACTGCCCGGCACGCGTTTGTTCCGGCAGGATCGTCAGGCGCTCCACCAGCGAACGAGCAACCACCATTTCGGCTGCGCGAGGCAGCTGCAGCCGCTGCCGCCCCAGTCTCGTCACCTCGCCACGCAAGGTGGAAGGCAATGCCTCGACAAGCTTCATCGACCACGACCACGTATGAGCTCGCAGCAGCCCGCAAATGAGCCAGGGAGGCTCATCCCGCAGCAACTCGGCCAAGGCGCCCGGATCCGCTCTCTCCAATCGGTCCGCCAGGTCTGGGGTCAGACCCTTCGGCGGCTCGGGTGCCGCCGGACGGCCAGACTCGATTTCATCCGACATCAGCCTCTGGCGGGCTGCAGTCGACAGCTTCTGAAGGATCCAAAGGCGGTCCGCCTCGCCTGCCGCCGCGAGCAGCTCCAACGCTTGTTCGCGTGAGCTCACTGTTTGTGTCCCACCGCACCGAGCGCGGCCTGGCCGGAAAGAGTCCTTTCGATCTCGACCAGAAGCCGTTGCCGGTCTGCCGGTGAGAGTCGCCCGCGCTCTGCCGGGCTCACGATGGACAACCGGGAACGGCGCCGCTGAACCAGAGACACCGACACCAGCAGCCCGATGACCAGCCCAACACCGGCCAGGACGAAGGCAGTCGGCGCAGCCCGCAGGGTCCGAACCAGCGGCACCGCAATCGATGGCGCCGGGACGACACTCTCGCGCGCCACAGGACCGGGGGCGGCTGCCGGCTCCGGAGCCGACTTCGCATCCTCGCTTGTGCGGCCGCCGATCTGGCTCAACGATTGGACCACGATCGCATCGCCACGTTGTTCGTTGACACCTGCAGCCATCCGCACCAGATCCGTGATGCGCTGCTGCTTCTCCGGAGTCATGTCACCGGGAACCACGACGCCGATACTGATGCGCGTCACCCCTCCAGGTGCCGCAATGACCTGCTCGACCCGACGACCGTAGTCGTACTCCACGTCCGTGGACGAGCGTGAGTTGACGGAGTGCGAGGCGGTGTCCGTCGCAGGCTCGGGCGACGGATCCGCAGCTGCGTCCGCGGGAGGCGCGCCCGCAAACACCTGGCGGCGGCGGCGGACCGCGCTGGGCTCCAGCTCCTGGACGGTCCGGTGTATTTCGTCGAAATTCAGGACGATGTCGGCACTGACGATGGCCTGTCCCGGTCCGTATGTGCTGTCGAGCAGCCGCGCGACCTTGCGCGTAACGTAATCTTCCAACTCACGCTTCATCGAGAGCTGTGCTTCGGCCTGCTCACCGTTGCTTCCCTGGGAATCCGGAGCGGACAGGGTGACTCCGCGCTGGTCCGTGATGACGACCTTGCCCACCTCCAGGCCCGGCACTGATGCGGCCACCAGCCGTTGGATGCCGACGATCTGCTCGCGACTGAGCGTTGCGCCGGGCTTCAGCGTCAAGGTTACGGCCGCTCGCGACTCCTGCCGATCCTTCCTGAACAGCGTCGATTCGGGAAGGACCAGGTGCACACGCGCCTGCTTGACGTCGTTGAGCGTCGAGATCGTCCGTGCCAGCTCTCCCTGCAGGGCGCGTTGATACGAGACGCGCTGCGACTGCTCCGTTGCGCCAAGACCTTGCTTGTCGAAGATCTCGAACCCGACGTTGCCGGAGAGAGGCACTCCGCCGGACATCAGCCGGAGCCGCACCTCGTGGACCTGAGTGGCCGGCACCTCGATGGTGGCGCCGTCGTCCGCCAGCACATAGGGAACCTTCAGTTGCTTGAGACGATCGAGGATCGTCGCCGCGTCCGCCGCCGCGAGCTGACTGAAGAGCACGTCATAGTCGACCCGCAGGATTCTGACACCGACCCACGCCGTCAGCGCGCAGATCACCACGGTCGCGATCACGATTTGCCACCGCGCGCCGGTTCCCAGTCCCTTCCACAGATTCAGCAGCTTGTTCACGTCAGACCTGCATCCGCATCAGTTCCTGGTAGGCATCGAGCACCTTGTTGCGGACTGACAGCATCAGCTCGAATTCCAACCGCACGTGCTCGGTCGTCATCGCGACCTGATGCAGGCTGTCCATCTTTCCGAGGGCCACCTGCTCGACGGCGTGCTCACCGGCGAGCAATTGGGAGTTCAGGCCGGAGACCGCTCCCATGATGGATTCGAATACCCCTTCCGGCGGCTGGGGCGCCGCCACGGCGGCAACCTGGGCGAGGTCCGTGCTCCCCCCGAGGGAGGCAATGGCTGGCACGCTCATCGGTGATTCCCCATGTCGAGCGTCTTCTGCAACAGTGTCCGGGTGACGTCGAAAGCGCGGAGGTTTGCCTCATACGAGCGCGAAATCGAGATCAGGTCGAGCATCGAGCCGATCGGATCGACTCCGGGTAGGGAGACGAAGCCCTGGGCGTCGGCATCGGGGTGCCCGGGGTCATATACCAATCGCGGCGTGGCATTGAGGGGTACCGTTCCGGCAACGACCGGCAGCGGGAGCGAACCCGCCTCGCCCCGAGCGCTGTGCAAGACGACGGTCAGGGGCCGATAGGCCGGTGTGCCCGGCGGGGCGGTGGTTTGAGCGTTCGCCAGGTTCAGCGCAGCCGCCTCGAGCCGCGACTGCTGCACGTTCATGCCTGCGCCGCTGATATCCAGAATACTGTACAGACTCATGGTTCTCAGACCCCTTTTCCTTCCCGAATGGCCAGATCCAACAGGCCGGTGGTTCGCTCGAACGCACCCAACAGGGCTTCGTACCGCAGTGCGTCTTTTGCCATCAGCGCCATCTCCTGATCCAGGCGTACGCTGTCGTTGGTTGAGATGACGTGCGGCATGCCTTCCAGGTCATCGGCCGCGTCGAGATCGTCCATCCGGGCATCGAAGTCCGCCGGCAGCACGTCCGCGGCCGCTGCGCTTGCAGGCTCCCCTGCGGGATCCAGGCTGACCTCCAGGCGATGGAAGTCGGGGACGTCGGCATTGGCGATGTTGGCGGAGTGGACCGCTTGGCGCAGAGCCGCGGTGTCGAGCGCCCGCGACAGCAATGCGAAAATCGGGTTGGCTTCTAACACGATGGCGATTCCCTATTGGATGATCAATTCGGCGTGCAGCGCGCCGGCCCGCTTGATGCCTTGGAGCACGGCGATGACATCTCGCGAAGTGGCCTTCACCGCCCGCAGAGCGTTCACCAGATCCGCAATCGTCGCGCCCTGCGCGAGGTCCACGGCTTGTGTCTGCGGCTCCTGAACCTTCACGCGAGTCTCCGGAACGACGGCTGTGTTGATTCCGGAACCGACCCGCCCCAGATAGACCCCATTCGGTTGCGACACCAGATAATCCTGGGTAATCGACACCTTGATGTCGCCCTGAGTGACCGTCACGGCGGAGAGCCAGACCCTGCCTCCCGACACGATCGTGCCGGTGCGTTCGTTCACGACCACGCGAGCGCGGATGTCCGGCTCGACGCCGAGGTTCTCGATGGAAGCGATCAATCCGACCAGGGAGGCCTCACTCGCACCGCCAATCGCAAGCCGTACCCGGCCTGACTCGAGGGCCGTGGCGGAGGTACCCGAAATCTTGTCATTGATCGCCTGCGCGACCCGCGCTGCCGTGGTGTAGTCCGGGTCGTTCAGAATCAGATCCAACGATCCGTCGGCATTACGCAGCCGATGCGTCAGCTCGCGCTCCGAGACCGCCCCTTCCGGAATCGACCCCGAGGTCGGGAAGTTCTTCTGCTCCACGTTGCCGTTCTGCTCGAAGCGATAGCCGCCAACGGCAATCGGGCCTTGCGCCGTGGCGTAGGCCGTACGGTCGGGCCCGATCAGAGACGTAATCAACAACGTTCCGCCCGCGAGGCTGCGCGCATCACCGATCGAGGACACGTTCACGTCGAGTTTGTCGCCGACCCGCAGCGCGTTGGGCAGCCGTGCTGTAACGAGGACCGCAGCGACGTTTCTGCTGCTGACATCGCCGGGCGCGATCTGCAGTCCGAACTCGCGCAACAGGTTCGAAACCGATTGCTGTGTCGCCAGGTTCCGGGCGGAGTCGCCGGTTCCAGGAAGACCCACCACCAGTCCGTAGCCGAGAATGGCCCCGTCGTGAGCGCCCTCGATACGGGCCAGGTCCTTGATCCGAACGTCGGCGCACACGCCGCGTGCCAGCACCAAGGCGGTCATCACCAGCAGACAGGACGAAAGGCGCCGCATGATCTATTCCCAGAACCAGCTGAGGACGCGATTGATGAGCCCCGGAGACTGCTTGCGCGCCAACAGGCCTTTACCGGTGAACTCGATGCGGGCATCGCCCACACGCCAGGACTGAACGGTGTTGTCGGCCCCGATGTCCTCCGGGCGAACGAATCCGTCGAGACAAATCCGTTGCCGCTCGTTGTTCAACTGGATGTCCTGTTCGCCGTGTACGATCAGGTTCCCGCGGGAGTCGACGGATCGGACCGTCACGGCGAGCTTGGCAATCAGCTTGTCGCTGCGCTCGATCTGCCCGCCACCGGCCGACTTACCATCCAGGCCAGCGGACAGCGAGCGGATGTCTGCCTGGGAATGAGCGGCGTTCACGCCGACCGACTCGGACTTGTTCGTCTGGGTTTGCGCGGTCGCGGTAACCGTCGCGAACTCGGTGATCACAACGGTCAGCACATCCCCGGTATCGACAGCGCGACGATCCGCGAAAAAGGACTTCGGTCGTGCCACCGCCGGCTCGGCGGCGGTGGCCAGGGTGTCCGCCAGTACCATTTCCGTAGTGGCCAACAGCCCCAGGAAGATCATCGCTCGCATCGCATGCGCTGAACTACTCATGCACGGTAACCTCGCCTTCCCCACTCACGACAGCGGGAAAAACGCCGTCATGACGGGTGGTACGCACATTGAGAACATCACCGAGCGAGCCATCCTGCTGTGCCACGCCACGGGTGCTGAGGGATACGAAGTGCCCGATGTACAGGACAGTCACTTCATCGCCGCGGGCCACTGTCGGTCGCGGCTCAATCGAATTTCGGCAAATGACGGAATTAACAGACAGGGCGCGCGTAGCCCGTGCTCCCCTGAGACTGGCAAGTTCAGTGACGGGGTCGCACCCAGCAGCAATCACGTCGCGCTCCGACGTGATCCCCGAACTCGCATCGACCGCGGCGCCTGCGCGGAGCCAGCGCGTCGCAATGACGACGTTCTGGAACCCAGCAACAGCGAACCACAACACGTGCCTCCCTACACGCACCGCACTCCGTGGGCCTAAGTGGACGACCCGCCCGGGTCCGGCTTCTGTATGAACGCCAGCCGGTTCCTGTACGGAGGAAGTCAGAGGCTCGATGTCCCAGCGGGCCACATCTGGATAGTGCCGCCGCAGGTTGGCCAGAAGGATCTTCTCGGGCGGGGACGCCTCGATCCCCGATTGCGAGACGTCCGCCGAGGTCTGCGTGACAGGTAAGGAAACCACCACGGGACCCGCCGCTGTCGCGATGGCTGCTGTCAGCGCAAGTAACATGACTCAGGTGCGATACAGGCTGTTGGTGATGGCCATCATCTGGTCGGCGGCCTGAATCACACGGCCATCGAGCTCGAACGAACGTTGCGCCACCAGCATCGAGCTGAGCTCGTCGGTCAGCTGGACATTCGACGACTCGAGATAGCCTTGACGGATTGCGCCGCGGCCCTCCTGAGAGGCAGGCCCAAGCCGGGCCTCGCCGGACTCGGCCGTGGCGACGAACAGATTCGATCCGATCGCCTGGAGCCCTGCGGGGTTGGTGAAGCTCGCCAGTTCGATGCGACCCACCTGCACCGGCTGGGTCTGTCCGCCCACCACCGCCGTCACCGTACCGTCGGCTGCAATCTGGATGCTCTGGGTATCCGGGGAAAATTGCAGGTGACCGGCCAAAGGGGTTCCGTCGGCCGCGGCCAGCGTGCCGTCTGCGTTCAACTGGAGATTGCCCGCACGCGTGTACGCGGAGGACCCGTCTGCGCGCACCACCTCGAAGAAGCCTGCTCCATCGATCGCCAGATCCAGTGGCGCGGAGGTCTGCTTGAGCTGTCCGCCGTCAGCGCTCATGGAGATGTGTGCGAGCGTGCCAGCGCCGCGGACCAGTTGAGCAGCCATCGATGCCTGCTGGACTGGGTCGACACTGGTCGGATCCATCGCGGCGGTCACCGCCGAGAACGAAACCTCACTGCGCCTGAAGCCGACGGTGTTCAGGTTCGCGACGTTGTTCGCAATCGTATCCACCTGAGACTGTTGGGCACGCATGCCCATTGCGCCGATATAGAGTGCATCGAACATTGTCCGGGTCTCCGTTCAGATTTTTCCTAGCGTCTTGATGGCCTCATCGACCATTCCGTCATAACCCCTCACGAAGTGCTGCGCAGCCTCGAAGCGCCGCATCGTGTCCATGAGCTCAACCATCTCGTTCACGGGCTGCACGTTGGAAGTCTCGAGAAAGCCCTGGCGCACCCGTGACGAGCTCGACTCCACCGGCGGCGTCTGCTCATTCGTTATATAGGCGTCCTCGCCCGCAGGATGAAGTGAGGATTTGTCCGACACTTCCTGCACGCGCAGCGTATCGACGACATTGTCCCCAACACGCACCGATCCATCCGTGTCGATGGCTGGCGTCGTTCCCGTGTCGATCCGGATCGGCCCTTTCGTGCCGAGTACCACCGCTCCCTGCCGAGTCACCAGCTGGCCCTCGGCGTCGAGGTGAAAATCGCCTCGGCGCGTGAGTAACTCGCCGCCCTGCCCCTGTACGACGAAGAAGCCGGGACCCTCGATTGCCACGTCGAATACCCCGCCAGTGCTGCGCAGCGTGCCCGGGCGCAGATCCACCACGGACTGCGGGTTGGACACCTTGCCGGCACCGGAGAGATCCTCGAACGCGACCCGGTTCAGCGCGATCTCGCGCCGATACGCGGTATTCTGGGCGTTCGCGATGTTCTGGCTGATGACTCGCAGGCTCTCGGCCTCGGCCTGCATGGCGTTCGCTATCGCCAGAATCGTCTGTGTCATGTCTTTTGCTCCCGCAGTTTTCCGTCGACGAACAGCACGTGCGCCAGTAGTGTCGCCATCACCGGAAACAGCTCCTTGCCGATCGGGGCGTCGACCGGGACTCGATACAGATGCTCCACCAGCTCGGCGTCGCGCACGATGGGAAGATCGACGCGCCGCTGTGCTTGAGACAACACCGCGTCCGCGGCCTCTCCGGCGCCCTTCACGACCACGACCGGCGCCGTGTCGCCTTTCTCGTAACTCACACCAACTACGCGCTTGCCAACCATCAGACCACCAGATTTACGGTGCCGGCGGATAGCACGTGATCTATCACGTGCCGTGCGGCGGTCGTTGGCCGCCCATCGAGCTCGTAGCCGATCGCCTCGACGTTCCATCCCAGTCTCCCGAGGAGATCGCGAACTTCGTCGCGATACTCCGACAATTCCGCCGCCCCCTGAGGCGACTGTCCGGTGAAGTTGACGATCAAGCGATTGTCTAGCGCGCTTGCCTCGATGCGCAGCCGCCCGAAGGACTGCGTCTGCACAGTCATGGCCAGGCGGCGCACCGGCGAGGAGCCCTGGGGAGCGGGCGAACGCTGTTGCAGGACCACCAGGTCGAGCTCGACCAGTTGCCCGGCAACGATGACCGGCAGCGAGCCATACCCATAAACGATGCTGCCCCCGTCTTGCAGATTCAGCAGTTGCCGCGCCAACTCCCGCTGGTCTCCTGCATCTGCCGACCCTGCGTCAGCCGATCCGCCGTCGGTCGTCGCCAGGCCGGCTCCCGTCCCGGCCAAAGGCATCGCGCCGGCTAACACATCCGCCAGCTCGGTCGCGCTCTGTGAATCGCCCTCGGAAATTTCACTGAGCCACGCTGAGATGTCTCGAACGACACCACCCGTCGGGACATTGGCGATCGGGCTTCGTTGTGCGTCGTGCAGCGCATCGAGAGCAACGCTGCTAATAGCAGCGCCAACCTTTGCGAGGTAAATGCCGCCGAGGGCCATCGCCGTTGGGTCCGCGGCGCCGGCCATGGCGCGTTGGAGCAGAGCCTCGTCATCGCTCCCGAGCGTGATGCGGTATTTCTCCTCGAGCCCGGCCAGCAATGTCGGCGGCGCGCCCCTCGTGCCGCGGTCGATCTCGGGCTGGAAGTCATCAGACGCACTCTGAGACTCAGAGGAGTCGACGTATCGCAGCTCCAGGCGGTCTCCAACTGCAACTACGACGGCACGGATGCGCCCGCCTACAGCCAGTGGCACGGCGCTGTCCATGACATGCTGGCTTCCGGCCAGGGAGACCAGGTATCCGCCTCCCTCAAAGCTGCGTAGGACATTGAGCTCGACCCGTTGCCCGATCTTCAGCCGCGAAAACGAGTCGCGCCGGTCATTCTGTGCACCGCTGTGCTCCGGCCGTGACATGTGGACATGGCCGTTTACGTGCGTCACGTTCACAGCTTCACCACACCAAACGCCCTGAGGCTGACGTGGCCGGGAATCTCACTCAACGACACGACCGACAGTTGGGGCACCAAGCGCTCGGTGAAGCGCCGGACGTGGCGTCGTAGGGTCGGCGCGCACAACAGGACCGGGCGCAGATTGCCTCCTGACATGCGGCCGACTTCCTCGGAAAGCCTGCGCAGCAACTGTTCCGCCAACCGGGGCTCGAGAACCAGCGTCGGCTTGTCCTCGATCGGTCGAATCGACCCCGCGAACGATTGCTCCAGGCTCGAGTCCAGTGTCAAAACCTGCATCTGCCCGCGACTGTCCGTCAGCGGCTGGCAGATGACCGAGCCTAGACGTTCGCGGACTTGCTCCGTCAGCGAATCCGGATCCTTGACCTTGGCTCCGTAATCGGCGAGGACCTCGAGGATCGCCTCGAGATTGCGGATCGGCACCCGCTCCCTGACGAGCCCCTGAAGCACTCGTGCCACGTCGCTGTACGACAGCACCTTTGGAATGAGCTCATCCACCAACCCCGACTGAGTCTCCCTGACACGCCCCAGCAAGCGTTCCGTCTCGGCCCGGGTAAGCAGGTTGTGTGCGTTCTGCCTTAGCACTTCCGACAGGTGCGTCATGAAGACAGTTGCAGCGTCGACGACGGTATATCCCGCAGCCTTCGCCCCTGCACGCCCGGCTTCGGCAATCCAGACGGCCGGCAGGCCATAGGCCGGGTCCGTTACGGTCACGCCGTCCAACGTGGCCCGTCCACCTCCCGGATTGATCGCCAAGACCCGATCCGCGTGCACCTCCCCGTCGGCGATCCGCGTCCCGAACAGGCGGATTTCGTACCCGGTCGGATGCTGACGCTTGTCGTCTCTGACACGGACCGATGGCAACACAACCCCCATGTCGAGGGCGAACTGCTTGCGGAACGCAGCCAGTTTGTCGGCGAGTGCGCTGCCCTCCTCGCCGACCAGTCCGATCAGCCCGCTGCCGATCGTGACCTCCACCGGATCGACCTTCAGAGCCTTGTAGAGATCTTCGGGACCGCCCGGGGATGGATCCGCCTGCGCCGCGGCGGCCGCCTCGTTCTGCGGCCTGCGCAGCGCGTACCAGAAGAGCGCCCCGGCTCCTGCCGTCAACGTGACTACGGGGAACACTGGAATGCCCGGCAGGAACGCAATCGCCAACAACACCAGCCCGACGATGGCGATCGTCCGCGGGTACGCCAGGATCTGCTTGGACACCTCCGCTCCAAGTCGCGCATCCGAGGCAGCCCGGGTCACGATGATGCCGGTGCTGGTCGCGATCACCAGCGCGGGCACCTGAGTCACGATCCCATCGCCCACGGTGAGGAGCGTGTAGGTCTGCAGAGCCTCGGACCAGCTCATGTCCTTCTGCGCGACGCCGATGGCGAGCCCGCCGATGATGTCCACGATGATGATGAGAATGCCCGCGATCGCATCGCCCTTGACGAAGCGACTGGCGCCGTCCATGGCGCCATAGAAATTCGCTTCCCGCTCGATGTGCTTGCGCCGCTCGCGCGCCTCGTTCTGATCGATCAGGCCCATGTTGAGGTCCGCATCGATGCTCATCTGCTTTCCAGGCATGCCGTCGAGAGTGAATCGCGCCGCCACCTCCGCCACGCGTTGGGCTCCGTTGGTGACCACCACGTATTGCACGACGATCAGCACGATAAAGACGATCAGGCCGATGACGTAGTTGCCGCCGACGACATGAGTGCCGATCGAGGCGATGACCTGCCCCGCGTTGGCGTCGCTCAGGATCAGGCGGGTCGCGGCTACATTCAGCCCCAGGCGGAACAGCGTTGCCACCAGCAGCAGCGACGGGAAGGTCGAAAACTCGAGCGGCCGCAACATGTAGAACGTCAGCATCAGGATCAGCAGCGCGAACGAGAAGTTGGTGATCAACAGGAAGTCCAGCAGCCCGGCGGGAATCGGAGCAAACAGCACGACGAGTATTCCCGCCAACATGCTCACCAAGGCCAACTCGCTGCGTTGGCCCAGGACCTTGTCGAGCCAAACCTTCACCGCGCCACCTCGTACCGCGCCGCGCGCGCTTTCGCCGCTTCCACCTCCAGGTAGATGCGCGCCACATCGACGAACGAGTCCGTCGGAATCGCGTGACCGATCTGCGCGCGCTTGAACAAATGACGCGCCAATTGGCGGCGCTCGAAGATCGGTATACGGTGGCGACGCGCGAGGTCCTTCATCTGCTCAGCCCAGGACTCCGCACCTTTGGCGATAATCTCGGGGGCACGCATTTCCCCGCGCACATATCTCAGAGCGATCGCCAGATGCTGCGGATTGGTGATCAACACGTCCGCTTCCGGGACTCGCCCGAGCGAACGGGCCTGCTTCAGGTTCTCACGCTGCAACTCGCGGATCTTCGCGCGGATCAACGGGTCTCCCTCGCGTCGCTTGATCTCCTCCTTGAGCTCCCGCCGGCTCATCATCATCTGACGGTGGAACTGCCAGCGGACATACGCGAAGTCGACGCAGCCCGCCAACAGGAGCACCAGCCCCAACCTCAACAGCAGCGCGGCCACGGTAGCGGCAAGCCACGCAGTCTGCTGCCCCGCTTCGGCATCCGCGCTCTGCGGACCCGGCCACACACCGGCCAGAAACTTCCACAGCACCGTGGCGAACAAACCGAGCTTCACCAGCGTCTTGCACGCTTCGAACAACATCTTGCGGCTGAAGACGCGCTTGAACCCGCTGACCGGATTCAGGCGCTCGAATTTCGGCTTGAGCGGTGCGAACGTGAATATCGGGCCCGTCTGGAGGAGGTTCGCCAGGATCGAGACGATGATCGACACGACCGCCAATGGCGCGACGATACCGCACACCTCGGCCAATAGACGACCCAGCCAGACCGTGTCGCCCCCGCTCTCCAGGCGCAACACGGCCGCGTTACTCAGCAACCACGAGCACACTGCCGCGAGCCGCCGCGCGATGCCACCGCCGGCTACCAGCAACACCATGAGCAGTGCGCCCACGATCAGGAGCGAGTTGAACTCCAAGCTCTTGGCGACCTGTCCCTGCTTCCGGGCCTCCGCCAACTTGAAGGGCGTCGCCTGTTCGGACCGATTCTGTTCGCGCTCCGTCATTGTCACTGCGCGCCGCTGACGGCCCCCCAGTAGCGGTACGTCCGGTCGAACAGCGCGCCGAGCAAGGGGGCGCTCAGGCGTACCGACACCGCCAGTCCCGCGATTCCCAGTACCGCCTTGACCGCGAAGCTCAGCGCAAACACGTTCATCATCGGCATGCTGCGCGCCATGACGGCCATGGCGATGTCCGCCAGCAGCAGCAGCAGCATCACCGGCATGGCGAACGCGGCGCCGAAGGTGAACATGACGGCCGATTGCATCAGGACCGCCTCCCAATCCGGTGCGACGGCCATCGACCCCGGGGGAACCGCGCGCGCCGACCGCGCCAGCGCTTCAATCAGCACGTGATGACCGTCGAGCCCCAGAAAGACGGCGATCGCCAGCATGCCGAGCAGGGTTCCCAACAGCGGACCGAAGGTGCGCGTGCTCGGATTCAACACCGAGGCCACGCCGAAGCCGATCTGAATGTCCAGCGTACGCCCCGCAACCTGGGTTGCGGCATACGCCGTCAGAAATCCGAAGGTGAGACTCAGACCGATCAGCGCCTCCACGAGCGCCGCCACACCGAGCTGCGCCAGTGAGGCAATCGCCACCGGGGCTACCGGGAGCGCGCTGACCACCGCCACGCTCAGCCCGACGGCCAGCGCGACCCGCACCGTCCCTGGAATCCCATCCGGGCCGAACACCGGCGCGAGCGCCGTTGCGGCGGCAACGCGCACGGAGAGCAGGAGGGTGGCCAACAGCCACCCGATGTCGACGCGCAAAGTCATCGGTTGAGTGCGATTTCCTGAATGATCTGGTGCGATTCGTTCGCGCTCGCTATCGCGAGCTTTGTTGTTGAATTCCCTTGTGGCGGTCGCGTCGCTGCTGCCGTGGCTGCAGTTCAGAAGTATTCCGGTATGTTGCCGATCAGCTGCTGCGCGTAGTGTGTCAACGTCGTGAGCATCCAGTCGCCGAGCAGCAGTAGCACGGCAACGGCTGCGATCAGCTTCGGCACGAAGCTCAGCGACGATTCCTGGATCTGAGTGACGACCTGCAGGATGCTGACGGCGAGGCCGACCAGCGATGTCAGTGCGATGAGCGGCGCGGAGATGGCGACAGCCGTCCAGAGCGTATCGGACGTCAGCGCGATGGCCAGATCGGACCCCATGCTTCCCATTCGAATCCCTTTTCCGCTCCGGTCCAGGAGCGTCCCCCATCGATCGTATTATCGTTTTCCCATCGAGCCCTAAACTCTTCGGGCCACGAGCGGAAATCCATTTGACATTATCTTAACCACCGCGCGCGGCGACGTGTCAAGCAGTGTTTCGCTGTTGGTATGTACTTTTCGCCGCGTGAGTATCGAAATTCCACTCGCGAGTGGAGCTGCGGAGAAGTCTCATCAGGACCAGAACATACGACCTGCTGTGTTTTCACGAGGTGCCCTGCGCGCGTTGAGCGTCAGATTCCAAAGTGAGCGTCGATCCGGCGTCCGACTTCCGGCTCGTGCAGAGTCTGACCGTGCATCACCAACTCCTGCGCAATGGCTTCCGGCAACTTCTGCGCCAGCTCCCGGGTAAGGCGGTGTTTGAGAGCCACCAGAGCCGGGCGGGGCTTGTCGGCCATTTCGCTCGCGAGCTGTCGCGCGTGCGCCAACACCTCGCTGCGCCTGAGAACGGCGCAGGGGACACCCCGCCGCTCGAGTTCTCCGCCGCGGTAACTTCTTGCTGCGAGTAACATTTCTGCCGCCAACGCTACGCCGAGCTTCGTCGGCAGCACGCAGGTCGCGCCCATGCCCGGAGTGAACCCATAACGCATGAAGTTCGCGGTGTAGACGCACTCCCGTGCGAGTAACACGATGTCCGAAAACAGTCCGAACACGAACCCGCCTCCCATGGCGTGGCCGTGCATGGCCGCGATGACGGGGATTTCGCAGTCCATCGGTAGACCATACAGTCTGGCGTCCGCGAACGTGGCTCGGCCGGCGTGCAGGTCGCGCAGCGCCTGCGCCGTACCACCGGAGCAGAAGTAGCCCTCGTATCCAGTCAGAATCACTACTCGGTACCGGGCATCGTTGGCGACTTCCGCGAAGGCCGCCCGCAACTGCGCGGCAAGATCGTCCGTGAACGAGTTCCTGTGGACCTCGTCCTGCATCGTGATCTGCGCAACACCGGCGCCTACGGACTCGATGCGCACGACCTGTGACGTCGAACTCATCGGCGCTCCCAGGGCAGGCGTCCACCGTTCACGTAACGGGCAATCGCCGCACGGTTGTCTGGATCCGTGAAAGCCTCGAGGTTGGCTGCGACGGCCCGGGCTCGGAATCGATCCGGTGTGCCGTTCAGATCGGTCACATAGCGCTTATAACGTCCTACGGCCGCCTTGGAGAGCCGCCTGAGTCGCAGCAGATGCCGGCGCAGAAGATCCTCGCTATTGGCATCAATGGCGTCGACGAGGCCCCATTCGTGCGCGGTCTTCGCCGTGACCGGCTGCGTCAGCAAAGTGAAGTAGTGAGAGCGTTGAAATCCGATGCGACGCAGAAGAAACGGCCAGACGCACGCAGGCATGAGGCCGAACAACAGCTCCGACAGGCTGAACTGGGCCCGCTCCTGTGCCAGCACCATGTCGCAGGCCGCCACGAAGCCGATCCCGCCCGCGTTCGCAAGCCCGCGCACGTGCGCGACAGAGACGAAGGTCCCGCACGCCAGACGTGTCCAGAGGTCGAAGAGCGCTTCGGGCAGCGCGCGGTCCGCCTCGACACCGATCGGCCGGGCATCGACTTCCCGCAGATCCGCTCCAATGCAGAAGTACTCCATACCCCCACTCAGGACGACCACCGATGCGGACGCTTCGCAGCGGCACAGCGCATCCCCGAGTTCCTCGATCATTCGCGAACTGATCGCATTGCGGTCCGCGGTCCGGTCGAAATCGAGGTACCCGACTGTTTCCTCGAAGCGCAACTTGATCGTCTCGTAACTCATGGGGTCCACCCATACTCCCGATGAAATTCGCGAACCCCCCGCAGGTGCAGCCGCCTGACACCTCGGACTGGCTCGACGAAGAAGTCGTCGACCGCCGCGTCGCGGGTTCCGAACCGCACGAACTCCCGGCGTAGCAACGACTCATATTCCGGGATCGACAGCCGCCGCCGCCGCTCGAGCTGTGCCCTGATTCCGAAGCGCCGCAGAACCTGCCGACTCGAGGGGGTCACCACGCCGCTGAAGAACTCCGAGCAGCAGCCCGACCCGTATGAGAAGCAACCGATGCGTGCGGTCCCTTCCAAGGTCGCATTCTCAATCGCGCTTGCTAACGCGAGGTACAGTGTGCCTCCCATGATGTTGCCCACGCGCTGGCAGTACGTCAGGCCCGGAGCGACACGACGGGAGAAATCCGCCTCGATGCGTGCTGGGCTCGCCCCGGCATGACGGCGCATCATCGTGCGGTGTGCGCCCTTTACCATACCTCCGAAAGGAGTGTGGAATGCCAGCTGCTGGAACGAGCGCTCATAGTCGACATCCTGGACTCGCTTGCAGTACTCGACGAAACAGCTCTCGCAGCAGTCGAGATACGACATCAGCGACAGGTCGGTATTTCCCGCCTCGCTGTCGGGCGTCGGTCGACACGTATCCATCACCTCATAGCCGTAGTATCCGCTCGCGCCCACATCCAGCTCGAACACCGCCGGCTGCTCGCCGATGAGCATCGCAACGGCTCCGGCGCCACCGCTAGGCTCGGCGAAGGACCAGTCCTGGGACAGCCCCTCCCCGCCGGGTGCGATAGCGACGCGGGACAGATCCGTCGTCACGACCAGCGCCTTGGCGCCCGGCGCTGCCTGGGACAGGACGAAAGCCGCCGCCATCTGCAACCCCGCGGTGCCCGAATAGCAGGCCTGCTTGATCTCGAATAGCCGGCAGTTGCGCGCCAGCCCCAGATGATGGTGCACATAGGTACTGATCGACTTGCCGAAATCGATGCCCGACTCCGTGCAAGTGATCAACAGCTCGATCCGGTTGCGCTCGGCAGCCGGCAAAGCCTCGACGAGCGGCTGCGCCGCATTCACCGCGTAGGTAACCGGATCCTCGTCGGGAAGCGCGACCGTCTTTTCCTTCATCAGCAGGTTGTCGAAGCGGGCCGCATCGAGCTGGCGGTGGCGCGCAAGCTCGCCCACGTCGATACAGGCACTGCCGGCGAACACATTCAGGGCTTCGATCCCTACTGTCATGTATGAGATTCTCCGGACCTAACCACAACTATCCAGGATCAGTGCAGTGTTGATGCCTCCGAACCCCACACTGAGGGTCAAGGCACTCGTGATGGCATGGCTGATCGGGCTGCCGCCCACCCAACGCAACCCGGGGTCGATCGGGTTCGACAAGTTCCGGGTGGGATGCAACTGGCGTAAGCGCATCTGCACCACCGTGGCGACGATCTCGACGGTGCCGGCAGCCGAAAGACAGTGCCCGACTATCGACTTGGTAGCGTTGATGGGTGCGTGCTCGAGGCCGCATGCCCGAATCGCGGCAACCTCGGTGTCATCGCCGATCCGCGAGCCGCTCCCATGAGGGTTCAGGTAGTTGACATCCTCCGGTCCGCGTCGCGCCGCCGCCAGGGCGAGTTGAATCGCACGTATCTCGCCTTCGAGCGACGGGTCCGGATTCCTGTTGGCGTCGCATACGGTTGCCCACCCGCCCAGAGTTGCATACGGCCTCACGCCCCGGCGGTTGACCTGAGCGGCGCGCTCGACCACCACTGCCGCGCAGCCCTCGCCGAAAATGAATCCATCCCGATCCCCGTCGAACGGCCGGCAGGCCAGGGCCGGCTCGGTCGCAAAGCGATCTGAACCCATTGCCCCGAGCGACCGCAGTGCCCGACACTCCCAGTGCGAGAGGTCCATCAATGCGCCCACCGCCACACAGACATCCGCCTCGCCGCAGAGCACGATTCGCGCCGCTTGAATGACGGCAAGCTGCCCGCTAGCCGAGGCACCCCCGACGGTGCAGCACGGCCCCTGAATTCCGAAGCGCGCGGCACACACACTCCCCAGATCCGTATCCAGGAACGACAGCGCGTACAGCGGCGAGACGAAGCTTTCGCGCCCGGCGTAATCCGATTGGGTCCGAAAGACGTCGCGCTGTTGAAAGTTCGATCCGCCGACGACGAGCCCGATTCGCTGCGGATCCACATCCGCCAAAGCCGCATCTCCCCAGGCTTCCTCGAGCGTCGCCAGGGCTACCTGGGCAGAGAATGACACCCCCCTGCCCTGCCGATCCGCCCTGGATCCAGGCACGCCTTGCGGGAGCCGAAGCTCACCGATCTCCGCACCGAGAAACTGCTCGGTGTTCTGAGCTGTATTGCTCTGGCGTCCGGGACGCCGCATCACGTCGAACGCGTGCCGCCCTTCCAACAGAGCAGCGCCGAAGTCGCGCTGCCCTTGGCCGATTGCGGTCGTGACCCCGATGCCGCTGATGAACAGGTCAGCCGGCATGAAGCTTCCCATGAAGCACGCTCGCAAGCTCCCCTATGTTACGCGGACCAAACAAGTCCACGCGGGCGATCCGTAGTCCGAGGGTTTCGAGGACCAGGTTGACGATTTCCGCGCGGTCGACTGAATTCGCGCCGAGATCTTGCAAACGATCGCTGCGCGCGAATGTGTGCGTGCCCAATTCAGGCATTACTTCAAGCGTGTGCCGTACGACGATGGCGTAAATGTCCTCTGGTGTCATGGGCTATGACCTACTCGTTCGCGGCCATTCTGGTCGCGGAATCATCCGAATGACGCACATCGGAAACCCCACGCTGCCCGTAATGTATCTGCAGAATTGCTGCGTGCTCCGACAGGAGATAACGCGTCAGCCGCGATATGGTCGGACAACGGAAGAACATTCCCGCGGTGAACGCGATCGCGTACTGCTGGGATACGCGCGCCGCCAGCTCTGCAAGGCCGATGGAGTCGAAACCCAGGTCAGCCAGGTTCGCATCTGGATCGATGCGTTGCAGATCCGACAGTAGGATTTCGCCCGTGTGCCGCCGCAGATCGGCAATGAGGCGCTCCTCGATGCGGCGAGACACGATGCCCTCGGCAGGGTTTGCGGACACCGGCTCTGGCAACGCAGGGTGGAGGCGCGGCGTGTCGCCCTGTCGGGGGTTAGGTCTCTGTGCGCCCCCCGCAACGATTGCGAGCAACCGTTCTCGACGACCGACAAGAACGAGCCGTTGCGGAGCGCGCTGCGCGACCAGGCGCTCGAACGCAGCAAGGCCGTCAATGGTACTCAACGGAAGCTGGCCGCTGGATCGTAGATACAACCGCGTCGCCTCCGGGTCGTCGAATCCCATCCCACCCTCATCCCACAAAGGCCAGTTGATCGCGATCGTCGGGCGCTCGGGAGTGTCCGAGCTGCGTGCATAGGCCGTCTGGAATCGATTCGCGATGGCGTAGTCACAGGAGCCGAAGTCGCCGATCAACGCGGAGGCCGAGGAGAAGTGACACACAAAGTCGAGCTTCCGCCCTTCGATGGCGGCGTGCAGCGCGATGGATCCTCGAACTTTCGGTGCCAGTACGGCCTCGAACGCCGCCTCGGACTTCTCGAGCAGGCTGCGGTCGCTCTGCAGACCGCTCGCATGAATTACGCCGTGTAGTTCTCCGAATCGCTCGACGGTGAACCCGACGACACGACGCATTTCCTCGACATCGCAAACATCGGCCTGACAGTACACAACGGTCTCGCCGGTGAGCTCCTGTGACTGCAACGAGGCTCTTTCCGCGTCACCGAGGGCCGACCTTCCGGTGACGACCACATTGGCGCCGTACTCGCGCACGAGATACTGCGTCAGAAGCCGGCCCAGGCCGCCTGCTCCGCCGGCAATCAGGTAAGTCCCTCCCGGCCGGATTGCGCTTGCCGTCTCAGCCGAAGACCGGGCTTCGATCAACCGCATCACGTGGCGGCGGCCGCCTCGATAGGAAACGTTCTCGCCGCTGGCGGCGCTCAGTTCATCGCGCAATCTCGCCGCCCACGCCGCGATTGTCTGCGCGTCAATCGCGGCCTCGTCACCACAAACAATCGACACTGCCCCCAAGGACGTCGTTCTGGGCCAGGAGCGCTCCAAGGCCATCCAGGACTGCGCATAGCACCAATCCAACGCGCTATCGTCGCGGCCCTCCGGGACAGGTGCCGCAGACATCGAAATCAGAACTCGCGCCGAGGCAACACCGGCTCGCGCCACACCGCGCAACAAATCCACAATGGGCCGGTGATGGCGGATGACTTCCGGTCGCTCGAGCGCCCTCAGGTCGACGATAGCGTCGATCCGCCCGTGATCGACCTCGGCCGCTTGCAGTAGTCGCGCGTACTCCTCCTCAGCGTCAGCGCTGCCGATGAAGACAACCCGCGAGCCACAGCCGCTCGCCTCTATGCCACTGCGATACCACGCTCGCATTCCCGGATCGTCCAGTACGCATACAACGTGCTTCGGGTTGTTGTCGTCGGCCGCCCGGCGAATTTCCTGGACCTCCCAACGCTCCTCGAACATGAGCAGGTCCGCGGCAGCCTGTGCCGGCGGGAACCAGTGCCTTTCGCGCGCAAACGGATAGGTTGGAAGAGACAGGACGGACCGGCCTGCATCGCGATACAACACGCCCCAGTCGATGTCGAAGCCACGAACCCACAAATCCAGGACGTTCCCGTACTGTCCGTCGGCCATCCACGTGTCAACCGCCGACCGGAGGACAACATCGCCACTGATGCGTGTCATCGTCCCATCGGGGCGCCGAGGCTCGGCACGATGACAACCGTCGACTGCCTCCTCGCCACCAAGCACCGCCGCGAGCTTTCGCGACAAATCGGCGGTCGACGTGGCTGTGAATGCGATTCGATGCTCCATCGCCTCGCGGCCGATCTGAAGCGTGTGGGCCACATTCTCGAGTTCGCCGCACTGCATCGATTCCAACCACTGTCGCAGCTGCTCGATCCGGGCCGTCAAGGCAGCTTGCGTTCGCGCAGACAGCGGGATCAGCATCGGGCGCGGTAGTACGCTCGCCTGGTCTCGGTGGGACGATGGGAGCGACGCACGATATTCCTCTACGATCACGTGCGCGTTAGCGCCGCCAGCCCCGAAGGATGAGACGCCGGCCATGCGCGGGTACTCAACCGATCGCCCTTGCGACTCCACGATCGGCCGGATCCAGGGACCCAGCTCCGTCTGAACGAAGAACGGGGTAGTCGCGAATTCGATGTGCGGATTCAGCTCCGATGCGTGCAAGCTCGGCGCGAGCCGCTCATGACGCATCTGCAGGATCACCTTGGTCAGGCCGGCGATACCCGCGACGCTCTCACCATGTCCCAGGTTCGACTTGATAGAGCCGACGGCACAGAATTGCCGGTCCGCAGCACCGTTGCCGAACGCCTGAGTCAAGCCGGCAATCTCTATGGGATCGCCGAGTTCCGTACCGGTGCCGTGGGCTTCGATGTAGCTGATGGCGCGTGGCGGGACATTGGCGCGACGCAACGCCTCCATGACGACCTCCGCCTGGGCCGCCGGATTTGGCACGGTGTAGCCGTTGGTGCGGCCTCCATGATTGATACTCGTAGCCCGCACGACGGCGTGAATCCGGTCACCGTCACGACGTGCGTGACTCAGCCTCTTCAGCAACACGACGCCGACGCCTTCGCCAGGTACGAAGCCGCTGCCTCCCTTGCCGAAACTCCGGCAGCGGCCGTCGACCGACAACATCCGCTGCGCGCACAAGCCGATATAACTTGCCGGGTGGGTGTACAGATTCACTCCACCCGCAAGAGCGAGCTCACATTCGTCGCGCAATAGATGCTCGCAGGCTTCATGAATCGCGGTCAGCGAAGCCGAGCACATGGTGTCGATGGGCATGCTGGGCCCGCGCAGGTCGAGGAAGTAGGACACTCGATTGGCGATCGAGCTGAAGGAGGTGTGCGGGAACGCCTGCACGCCCCGATTCCAAAGCTCGGGACCCAGTAGATCGAACCCGGTCTTCGTAACACCGGCGAAGACTCCAACGCGATTGCGATGGGCGCTGGACAATCTCTGGCGGGTGTACGCCGCATCCTCCAGGGCGGCCCAGCAGGACTGGAGGAACAGCCGCTCCTGGGGATCCATGTTTCGCGCTTCCCGGGGCGAGATGCCGAAGAACGCAGCGTCGAATTCGGCGAACCGCTCGAGGAAGGCGCCCCACTTGCTGTAGCTGCGCCCCCGCGCAGCGGCCGCTACCGCATCCGGCTCATAGAAGCCGTCCAGGTCCCAGCGCTCCGGTGGAATTTCCCCGATGCAGTCCCGTCCCGATTTCAGGTTTTCCCACAGCTCATCCAGCGTGTTGGCGTGCGGGTACTGGCCGCTGATCCCGATGATGGCCAGCGGCTCGCGTGCCGGGGCGGATCTGTCCGCGACATCGGGCGTCGGCGGCTGGCGGCTCGATTGCGCAGTAAATACCGGCCGCTGCGGCGGCCCTCGAGATGCGCCCTCGTTCGCTCGCACCCAGGCAGCGCAACTGTGTCCGTGGCTCGCGAGGAGCCAGGCGCTCAAGCTCCTCAAGGTCCGATGCTCGAAGAAAAGGGTCTTCGGGAGAGCGGCGAAGTGTTGTTCGAGATGGCGGTTGATCTCGAGGACCAGCAGCGAATCGATGCCGAAAGTATCGAACGGTGCGTCGACATCGACCCGTGCCACATCCAACCGCAGCACCTGACTCAACAGCTCCCGGAGCCGGCACAATGTCCGATCAGCCAAGGCCGCCGTCCGATAGCCGAATGTCTGCTCGAGAAGGTGGCTCACGCCGTATAGCGCAACGACGGACGGCTCGCCGCTACGATATGCGCGATAGAGGGCCTGTATGGCCTCATCCGTCGGCAGCGGTACGATTCCGAGACCGCGCAGCCGTTCCAGGCCCTGTGCATCGACCCGCATCCCACCGCTAGCCCACAGCGACCAGTCAATGCACAGCGTGCGGCCCTGGCGCCGGCCTGCGGCCACGAGCTCGCTTCGATAGTGGGCATAGTGCTCCTGAAACGAGCTCGCGAGCGCGTAGTCTGCTTGTCCGGAATTTCCCCAGACACCGCTGACCGAGGAGCACAGGACGAAGAAGTCGAGCGGCAGGTGCGCCGTTGCGCGATCCAGATTGACCGTTCCAGTCACCTTCGGGGCCAACACCTCGCGCAAGGCCGATGAATTCTGACGGATTGCGAACCGATCCCGAACCACGCCCGCCGCGTGCACGATGCCGTCGATTCGTCCGTAACTCTTCAGGATGCGGTCGACGCAGCGCGCGACGTCCTCGGCATCGCTGACATCCATCGGCTCATACGCGAGCCGGCACGCTGCGTTTGAGACACTCAGCCCAACAGCGATTTCCTCCGCGTCGAGTTTCGAGCGGCCGCTCAGAACGACCGTCGGCTCACGGGCGGTCGCGATGATCTCTCGGGCCAACAGCCGCCCGAGGCCGCCGGCTCCGCCGACAATCCAGTACACCCCACCGTCTTTCCAAGGCCGCGAGGCTGCGACTGATCCGCCCTCCGGTGTGCTCGGGTCCTCGCGTTGCTCGTAGACAATGGTTCGAATCTGGCCGGCTTCGATTCGGATCAAGTCCGCGGCACGGGGGGACGCCAGATCTCGCAACAGTGAGGAAAGCTCCTCGGGTGTCTGGGGCTCGGCGACATCCAGGACGCATCCGCGGAAGTTCGGGTTCTCTTGGCGTACGCTCCTGAGCCAGGCAGACAGCGACAACCTCAGCGCACACTCGCCGGCTTCGCGACCATCGCGCCCCAGCACGACCTGCACGACGACAGCGGTCCCCTGGGTCTCGTTCAGGATCCGCTGAGTGTTCCCCAGGATAAAGGCGGCCAGCGCGGCGGTCTCATCCGCCCACCCGGCGCGGTCCGGCGGAAATAGCGCTTCTGTGGCCGTCGGCGGCAACAGATCGAACCGGACAGAGCCATCCAGGGCTTCGAGCGCGGGGAGCTCACTCTTATATATAGGATCCAGGAAGACGTATTGCCGGGGGAGGACCGTCCCGTCGCCCGACCTGTCCAATGGCCCTCCGGAGGGGGGCGTCACTACCCATTGGGGCGACAGCAGCACGAGACGACCGATCGTAGCCGGCTTCGCAGCCGACAGAGCCTCGGCCACCGGAGCAGGCGGCGAGGTCGATGCAGACCACCAGTGAGCGTCTCGCGCGAACGGGTAGCCGGGGAGCGGAACGCGCCTGGGCTTCGAGGCAGCAAATAAGGCCTCCCAACCCAGCGGATAGCCCTGGACATACAACTGCGCCAGTGCGCACAACCCCTGCCGATAGGCCGATGGATCGGATCGCATCCCCGACACTCTGATCACGAGCTCGTCGGCCATCTGTTGCAGGACCGGCTGCGCCACGAACTCGGGTGGGACCTTACCGAGAAAGAGGCGCTCCAGACTCTGTCCCTGTCGAGTCCGCCCCTCGAGAATGTCGCGGAGCAGTAGCAACGCCTGCTCGGAGTCTTCAGCGACAATCGCGCAACGGCACGGGAAATGCTCGCGGCCGGTCAAGAGCGTAAAGCTGAGTGCGTGCAGCCGCTCACGAGCGCAGCTCGTCCCCTCCAGTACGGAGCACAGGTCGCGAATGCGAGCTTGTAATGCTTCGTCTGTCTTGGCGGAGACGATCAACACCCACTGCGGCGGCAGTTCGCCGCGCGAGTCGGCCTCACTGCCGACCTTCAACGACGACTCCGCGTCGTATCCTTCCACCACGACATGCGCGTTTGTACCGCTCATGCCAAACGAGCTCACAGCACCACGGCGCACGCCGGTTACTGGCTCTTGCCACACGCTGCTCTGCCGGTTGACGTACAGGCGCGTCGCTACCCAATCGATGTGCTCGCTGAGTTCCTCGCAATGCAAGCTGGCGGGAATCGTCTCGTGCTCGAGAGCCTTCACCAAGCTCACTAGTGACAGAAGTCCGGATGCCGCGAACGTATGCCCAAAGTTCGCTTTGGTCGAGGTCAGCGCACAGCGGCGCTCTTCACCGCCCTCAGGACCCTCGAGGCCGGCACGACCGAATGAGTCAACGTCCCGCCCCGAGGGGTTCGCTTCCCCGTCAAACACGGACTGCAACGCTCTAATCTCCACGGGGTCGCCCAGCGCAGTTCCCGTCCCGTGCGTCACGATGTACTGAACGTCTTGGGATCTAAGGCCCGCCTTTTCGTACACACTGCGGACGAGCTCGCTCTGGGCTGCCCCGCTCGGGGCAGTCAACCCATTGGTCTTTCCGTCGTAGTTGATTCCGCTCGCCCGGATCACCGCTCGGATCGGATCGCCGTCCGCTTGGGCTCGTGACAAGGGCTTCAGCACAACGGCAACCACAGCCTCGCCAGGAACGATTCCGTCGGCGTCGTGAGCGAACGCGCGACAGCGCCCCCCGCTGGATAGCATCCCGGACTGATTCAGTACGGCGTGCGTCTGCGGTGTCAGGAGTAGATTTGCGGATGCGACGATTGCTAGTTCGCAATCGCGGGCACGCAAACTGAGGCACGCCTGATGAAGTGCCACGAGCCCCGAGGCGCACGAGGCATTGATCGCCATCGCGGGTCCACGGAGGTCGAGAAAGTACCCAAGTCGTGAAGCGAGAATCGCGTCGTGGTTGCCGGTCAGCGCACCCTGCGCATCGCCATTCTCGCCGATGAGTTGAGAGTATTCGCCCTGCTCAACGCCAACATACATCCCGACTCTGCGCACGCGCAGGCTCGAGGGGACGCACCCCGCATCTTCGAGTGCATTCCAAGACTCCTGCAACAGCAGTCTCGCTCGCGGGTCGATGCCCTGCGCCTCACGGGGTGAGATCTCAAAGAAAGCGGCGTCAAACTCGGCTACGCCATCGATGGCACCCAAGCGACACGCCTGATCCCAAGCGGACTCGGACTTGAATCGAACCCAGTCAGCTCGCTCCGCCGGTGCAGTTGTGACAACTTCGCGGCCCGCCTCCAGAATCCGCCAGAGATCCTGCACGGTACGCGCGCCCGGGAACCGGCCGCTCATACCGATGACGGCGAGTGGCTCCCCGTCACAACCTGGACCTGCTTCCGGCGCGACCTTCGGACGCACCCCGGACGCAGCCATCCTGGCGTTTGACTGATTATCCGTATCGGCTGCCCGCGCGTTCAGGTACAGCCCGCGCACGAGCTCTCGATGGTGTCGAAGCAGAAATCCCGCAACCTTCGCGATCGTCTCGTGATCGAAGAACACCGCCGGCGTGATCTCTACTGCAAAATGGCCGGTGAGTAGCCGGGCGAAGCGCGCTAGCGTGATCGAGTCGAAACCATACTCCGCCAGGTTGACGTGCCACTCCAACCGCTCGGGCGCTATCTTCAGCAGATCGCTTGCAATGCCAGCCACCTCGGTCTGGACGCACTGCTCGAGACTCAGGCCGCGCAGGCGCGGGTTCCCGGGCGAGGCAATCCGTTCTACGGCAGGCATCGTTGGCTCGGATACGCGCTGCGGTTCCACCCTCTGCGCCCCAAGCATTTCGTGCAGCCGATCGGCCTTCCCTGCCATGACAAGATGAGTACAACTCGCCGCTGCCAGCAACTGCTCGAAGAGCGCGACACCTTCGTCCGCATCGAGTGCACGCTGCCCGCTGGACTTGAGGTAGAGGCGCTCCGCGCCTTCATGCTCGAACCCCATGCCGGACGCGCGCCACAATGGCCACGCAATCGCCAGCACTCTGTGCGCAATTCGCTCTTCAGGGGGACCATTGCGCCGCGCGTACGCCAGCTGGAATCGGTTGGCTACTGCGTAATCGCACGAGCCAAAGTCCCCGAGAACGGCCGAGGACGACGAAAAGAAGCACACGAAGTCCAACGGTGC
This sequence comes from Steroidobacteraceae bacterium, assembly GCA_036499585.1. GTDB lineage: Bacteria > Pseudomonadota > Gammaproteobacteria > Steroidobacterales > Steroidobacteraceae > 13-2-20CM-66-19. The sequence continues at coordinate 1,249 of DASYDM010000014.1, read as the reverse complement.
TTCGCACGAGCGGCGCAGAACCTCCTCGAGTACCAAGGTGCCCCGCACCTTGGGTGCCAATACGGCCTCGAATTCCTGTTGTGATCGCCAGGGGAGTTGGCCGCGGCTTTGAATTCCCGCTGCGTGAATGACCCCGTGGAGGTCGCCGAAGCGACTTCTCACGCGGCTCAACACCTCTTCCAGCTGCCGCGGATCGCACACGTCCGCCTGGAAGTAGACGACCTCTCCTTGCGTGCGGTCCGCGTCGATCCGGAGCGCGTCGATTTTCTCGGAGCGCCCCAGCAATGCGACCTTCGCACCCCAGCGTTCGCACAGGTAACGAGCAAAAATCCTTCCCAGTCCGCCCGCGCCACCAGTGATCAGGTAGACACCACCACGACGGATCTCGACACCCGCTTTCCCGCTGCCTGATCTGTCTGATCCGCGCACCCTCAACGTATGCCTGCGCCCGGATCGATAAAGCACGCTCTCCGGCTCGTACGCGCAAGTCTCGTCCCAACACCTGCGTACCCACTCCTGGATCGTCACCCTCGAGCGGGAATTATCGTGGTCACTCGCAACGACCAGCACATGCGTCTGAGGGATCACGTGACGCATCGATCGCTCGAATCCTACGGACGCGTCCGCATAACACGTGCTCAGGTCATTCGGCCCACCGACCGGAACAGCCAACAGCACTCGCGAGCATCGTCGCTGACTTTGCGACAGGGCTCGCAGCAAGTTTGCAAATCCAGCCGTATCGGACACCCTTGCGAGGTCCTCCACGCATCTGAAGTCCCACACCGCTCCCAGCGGGCCCGCGACGTCCCCCTCTGGTCCACGGATCTCCTGCAGGCCGGCGAGCTGTTCCAGCTCGACGAAAACGACCTCGGCCTGTGGGGCCAGGCGCCGGAGGCTCTCGCGCAAAGCTTCTCTGTGGGATCGGTCTTCCAACAGACACCCGATCCGATACTTCCCGCGCGCCGACGTCACGGAACCGTTACCTGAAGAGCTACCGGACAGCTCCGTCTCCTGCCAGTAGTCCTCGAACAGACATACGGGCTCGGCTGTACCCTCGGGGCCAGAGACGTTCCTCGACTCTTGGGCTGACTCGAGCGCCGACGCCCAATAGCGCTCTTTAGCGAACGGATAAGTGGGTAGTGACAGGGGGGTGGGTCGCACCCGATACAGCTCATCCCACGCAGGCCGCTCTCCCCTTACCCACCGCGCGGCAAGATCCCGCAGCCCCTCACGCCCCCCAAGCTCTGCG
>DASYDM010000013.1:0-1940 GCA_036499585.1 Steroidobacteraceae bacterium | reverse complement strand
GAAATGGTCGCCGCCAACCACGGCATTACTCCGTTCACCGACGCCGACGTCCACTTCATGACCGGCATGATCGGCCACCACGCGCAGGCCGTCCTCATGGCCGGCTGGGCGAAGAGTCACGGGGCGAGTCCGTCCGTCGCTGGCCTGTGTGAACGCATCGTCGTTGCACAGCGCGATGAAATCGGCCTCATGAGTCGCTGGCTGGCTGATCGAAAACTGCCAGTGCCATCTGCCGACGCATCGCACGACATGATGCCAGGCATGGCCATGGACCACGCGCACATGATGCCCGGCATGCTCACCGCCGAGCAACTCACGGCGCTCGACCAAGCACGGGGGAAGGACTGGGATCGCCTCTTCCTCAAGGACATGATCCAGCACCACCAAGGCGCGATTGAAATGGTCGGCGAGCTCTTCGGCTCAAACGGCGCCGCACAGGACGACCAGATCTACAAGTTTGCGACCGATGTGAACGCCGATCAGACCACTGAAATCGACCGCATGACCAACATGCTCACCGCAATGGGGGATAGCGGATCTGACTTCGATAATCACCGCTGAACAACGTCAAGCTCCTTAGTTCCACCCCTGCCGTTCTCTGCTCCACCACCCCCGTTGTTGACACTTCACCGGTACCCCCTGTGAAACCCCATTTCATCTCGCCGCGATCAGCCGCCCCCTGGGCGTCGGCATCGCTTCTCTCTGCGGCCGTGCTGAGCATCGCCGCCTGCGCGCATCCCGGCGCAGAATCCGGCTCCGGTGCCGGTCCGGCGCCGGCGCCTGTCGCGTCACTCGTTGCCCCTTCGCCCGATCCGCGCGTCGGCCTCAAGGCTGGTTGGTTCGACGCGGGCACCGCGGGCTGGAACATGAGCCTCGTCTCCAACACCCGGCCGTCGAAGGATTTCATCGTCGACTCGCTGCCGGGCAACGGCGCGCTCACCAACTCTGATCTTGCCTTTACCGGCCACTACGCCATTCAAGGCAACTACGCCGGCTATCAGATTTGGGACGTCTCCAATCCGAACCACGTCTCGCTTTACTCCGAGAAGTTCTGCCCCGGTTCGCAGAGCGACATCTCTGTCTACGGCCACCTGCTTTTCGAGTCGGGCGAAGCGACAAGCGCACGCATCGACTGCGGCCTCCAAGGCGTGAAAGACACGGTGAGTCAGGAGCGGTTCCGCGGCGTGCGCATTTGGGACGGGACTGATCTTCGCAACTTGAAGCTCATCGCCAACGTCCAGACGTGCCGCGGTTCGCACACCCACACGGTCGTGTCGTCGCCGAATGATCCGGCCAACGTCTACATCTACGTCTCTGGTTCAGCGCCGGTCCGTTCGAGCCGTGAGCTCGCCGGTTGCTCGGGGAGCAATCCCGAGGATGATCCGAACTCCGAGTTGTTCCGCATCGAAGTCATCCAGGTTCCGCTCGCGCATCCGGAACAAGCGCACGTGGTCAACAAGCCAGCGATTCTCGCCGACCTCGCCGCCGTCGAAAAGCATGCGGAAACCCCCGCGGACCAGGCGATCGCAGCAGCGCGCGCACGTGCGCGTGGCGGTGCGGGTCGCCCGCGTGGACCGGCTGGTCCGCCGCGCGGTCCAGTGCAGTGCCACGACATCACCGTGTATCCGGCGATCGGTCTCGCTGGCGGCGCGTGCGCCGGCTACGGCGTGTTGCTCGACATCAGCAACCCAGCCGCGCCCAAGCGTATCTCCGCCGTCTCCGATTCCAACTTCTCGTTCTGGCACTCGGCGACGTTCAGCAACGACGGTTCAAAAGTTCTCTTCTCTGACGAGTGGGGCGGTGGTTCTGCGCCGCGCTGCCGTTCGACCGACAAGCCGGAGTGGGGCGCAGACGCGCTCTTCACCCTGGCGAATGGGAAGATGACTTTCAAGAACTATTACAAGCTCCCCGCACCGCAGACGTCGGAAGAAAACTGCGTC
>DASYDM010000012.1:0-427999 GCA_036499585.1 Steroidobacteraceae bacterium | reverse complement strand
GAATGGGCAGTACATCCGCAACGCGTCCATCCACGACACCTACAACCGCTGCGTGACCGTGCATGGCACGAATAACCTGCTGGTTGAGAACAACGTGACCTACAACACGGTGGGTCACTGCTTCTTCATGGAGGACGGCATTGAGCACGGCAACCAGTTCATCCACAACCTGGCGATCCAGACCAAGTGCCATACGTCCAAGCCCTGCGTCCCGACCAACCTCGCCGCCGCCGGAGAGAGCGCAAATTACGATGGTCGCCAGGCCCTCAGAGCCGGTGGCCAGGCTTCCAAGGATGTGCTGCTGCCTTCGGACAACACGGTGTCGAGTTACTGGATCACCAATCCGGACAACATCTACCGCGACAACGTGGCCGCAGGTTCCGACGAGAACGGCTTCTGGATGTCCTTGCCCGAGCACCCGAACGGCCAGTTCGCGGGCACGCAGATCAGCAGTGCAACCTGGCCGCGTCGCACGCCGTTCCGCGAGTTCAAGGGCAACGTCGCCCACTCCAACTACGACTCGTTCATGTTCGACCGGAACATCAACGCCAACAACACTTTCGGTGTCACCGGCAACGCGCACATGCCCAAGGAAAATCCCGCTGACCCGACCAGCAAGACGGTGGAAACGGTCTTCGAGAACCTCACCGCTTACAAGAACCGCAATGGCGGCATCTGGGGCCGCGGCGAGATGCACGTATTCAAGAACGTGAAGGTGGCCGACAACGCCATGGGCTATACGCATGCGTCGGGCTCGGCAGGTCGTGATCCCTTTACATCAAGAGTGATCGACTCGCTGTTCGTGGGCGAAACCGAGAACATCGGCAACCCCACGACTCCGGAGGAAAAGGCGTACGGCCGCAGCCTGCCGAAGCCCATGATGCCGGATTTCCCGATCCGCGGTTATGAGTACTACGACTACCGTCATGACGTGGTGAATGTCACCTTCCGGAATTTCGAGGACAACGCCACGCGCAAGACCGGAGCGCTTTCTTACCTGATGTACACGAGCGCCGGTGTCAGCACCGAAAACTCTATCGAGGGCGCGAAATTCATCAAGGCCAAGCCGGTGTATTTCCCGCCGATGGAGCGCAAGTGGGGCAATGACAACCTGAACAGCGTGGCCTGGAAGGCCGCAGCCATCCACGACAAGGACGGCTCGGTCAGCGGCGTGCCCAACTCCTACATCCTTCTCGCCGACGGCGTCTTCGACAACCCCGCAGTCGACACGAAGGCCTGTCAGATCAAGCGCAGCTGGAACGCCGCAGTGTGCAAGGGCGATGTTGGACGCCTGACGTTTGCCGCTGGCGGCATCCCGAGACTTGGTCCCGCAGCGGCCGCTGCGGGCGGTACGGGCGCTTCCGTAGTTCCCATCACGGTGCCCCGTCGTCCACCTGCCCAGCCGCCGGTCGTTGTCAGCCGCGATGGCCGGGAGCAGACCGTCACCAGCACCAACGTACGAGCGGGTACCGAGATCAAGGTGACCACCGAAAGGCAGTCCATGCCCCTCATCCTGACGGAGATGGACAGCGGCTCGTGGGTGATCTTCGAGCTGCCGGGATTCACCACCGCAGCTTCGGGTACGCAGCAGAGCGGCCTGGATGCCCTGCGCAAGGCCAGCGACACCTCGTTTTACAAGGGCAAGGATGCACTCTGGGTCAAGGTGGTCTCCAACGGTGACGGTGCCCGCGGCCCCATTGGTGGCGGTCCTGGTGGTGGAACCAGCGTGCAGGTCAGCCGCTAGGCTGTGCGCAAATGAAAAGAACAAGAGTCACCATCACAGTCTGCTCGATCGTCCTCGCTGGAGTGGCGTTCGTGACAAATGCCTCGGCGGAATGCTCCCGCGAGACGCTTCGGAAGGTGGCGGACGCGTATATCAATGCCCAAAAGGCTGGGGACGCCACTAAGCTGCCCCTCGCAACCGGCTCGTCCTACGCGCAGAACGACAAGGCTATGGACGTTGCCAATGGTGTGCTGGCCGGAGCCCTGAAGGTCGACTTCACCCGCAGTTTCTACGACACGAAGCAATGCGCCGCCTTCACGGAGCTGGTGGCGGCCACGGACCCGCATCCGTACGTGATCCTCACGCGCATGGAGGCGACCAAGAAGGGCAAGGTGTCGAAGATGGAGTCGGTGGTGACGAACCAGGGAGACTGGCTGTTCGGCGCGACCCAGTACATGGGCTTCACGCAGAATGAGAAATGGGACCCAATCCCTAAGGACAAGCGCGACACGCGAGAGGCCATCCAGGCGGCGGCCGACGCGTACCTGGACAATTGGGGAAACCCGGAGATCAAGGTGCCGCATGGCACGCCATGCGCCCGGCTCGAGGGCCGCCTGTACACAGGCACCCGGAACCCTGAGGGCAATACGTGCAACATGGGGGCGTTTCCTCAGAAGCTCAACGCGAGCCACCGCCGGTACGTCATCGACGAGACCGTCGGCGCCGTTGTCATCTTCCACAACTTCCCCTGGCTCGATGCCGGACTTGGACCGGACAGCCCGGGGACCCCGAGCGGCCAAATGTTTCGGGTTGAGGGCGGCAAGAATCGCTACATCCACGAAGTCACAGTTTGCACGACGCCAAACTGTGGGAGAGGGAGGCCGCCGGGACAGGGTGCGCCAGGGGGCAAATAGTCTGTTCAAAGGGCGACGTGGAGTCGGCAGCATCCTTTCATGCGGTACCCGGAAGCGAACGCTCCAAGACAGCAACCATCGAGTCCGATGTGCCCCAAGCGCTCGAGGGGAGAATGATTTGCTTCAGTTGCCAGCCTTCACGACCCGCCGAGTTCAACGCCGCCTCGATGTCGGGCAGCCCTTGGCGGAATACTCCGGCTTTGAAGGGCAGCACGATCGACTTGTATGCATACGTCATGTCCCTGCTCCTCGCTCTGCTGGGCCGCGTTCGCGGCGTTCAGTAGCATTGGTCCGCTGCTTCTGCTGAAACTTACGCCCGCTAGCTCAGGACGGGAAATTTTGTTGTGATCGTAAGTTTCGGGCATTTGCGCGGACTAACCCGGAAGGATCACCACCCGGACAGGCATGCAGATCCAATTCGAGCAGCTAGTTCGCGAGCATGGTGGGCGTATACGCCGGATCGCCCGTCGCTATGCACCAACCGGATCGGTAGACGATCTCGTCCAGGACATCCTGGTGCGGCTCTGGCGTAGCCTCCGCAGCTTTCGTGGGGAAGCCAGGATCGAAACATGGATCTATCGCGTCGCGCTGAACGCTGCGATGACGAGCATGAAGGACTTGATCAGGGAGCGCGAGCTTCGAACCAGCTTGAGCGAGAAGTCCGTGACAGAGCACATCGCAGCGCCAGGTGGGAGTGAAGCAGAGGTGCTCGAAAGCTTCATGGCCGGGCTTGGCGAGATCGATGCATCGGTCCTGATGATGTATCTCGACGGTCTCACAGCTGCCGAGATGAGCAGCGTCCTAGGGATCAGCGACAACGCGATCAGCGTGCGAATCAACCGGTTGAAGCAGAAATTCAGCGATAACTATGTTGAGTGAGACACATGAATCTCGATGACCTGAAGAAACCCTGGAATGCCGAAGTATCGCAACGCAGCGGTATGCCGTTTTCCGAGACCCTGCGATCCACGATCGCGAACGTGCGGCGCGATGCGCAGATGAGAGACTTCTGGATGATCGCCCCGCTTGCTGTATTAGCGGGCGGTGCCGTGTTTTTCAATTGGTGGACACGAGATGTGGTCAGTGTGCAGTCCCGAATCGGTGTGATCTCGATCGTCACGCTGGCTGCCCTGGTGACAGTCGTGCTGCTCTACGCGCGACGCAGGTCGTCGTACGACGACCTGACGTTGAAAGCTCGCCTGGAGCGGGAGGTCGATTTTCTGGGGAGACAGGTATCCGTGCTGCTCAACGTCGGTTACTGGTTCCTGTTGCCGATGTTTCTGCTCGGAGTGGTCTCATCTTTGATGGGGCACTACGAAAGAACGGGCAGCTATGTTCCGGGCCTGGCTTTCTGGCGGCTGCACGCGGTCTCCCTTGTTGTTTGCCTGATGGCATTCTGGCTCTGTCGGCGCGAGGCGCAGCGGAAACTCGCTCCCCTGGCGTCTCACTTGAAGCAGCTGCATCGCGATCTCGTGAGCCGGTCTGCTGGCGATTCAAACGGGCCGCACGCCCGTATATGACGACAACTCTCTGTACCGGAATGGTGTGATCGTGGAGGGGGGCAGGTATCAGGCCGGTACGCGCCCGGTGTCGATGATGGTAGCTGCGGTAATCTCCTTCACCGATCGTGCGCCGCAGCCGACCATGGCGAGCCGCAATTCCATATTGAGAATGTCGAGGACGCGTTCGACACCATCCTGACCGAAGGACGCGAGCCCCCAAACATAGGGACGTCCGATGCCGACAGCGCTGGCACCCAGCGCGAGCGCCTTGTAAGCGTCAGTGCCGCGGCGTACGCCACCGTCTACGAGCACGGGAATGCGACCGGCCGCGCCCTTCACTACTTCCGGCAGCGATTCCAGCGTGGCGCGGCCGCTCTCGGTAGAGCGCCCACCATGATTGGAGACGATGAGGCCATCCGCGCCATTCTGCACCGCGAGTGCCGCGTCCTCCCCCGATTCGATTCCTTTGAGGACGACTTTCATCTTCGTCACGTCTTTCAGTCGTTTTACGAAGTCCCACGTCAACGATGCCTGGGTGAGGCCAAGGCCTTTCGTGTCGATGCCGCCGAACATCGGTTTGGCGCTCATGTTTTGACGCGGACTACCGCGGTCGTCGACAACGTGGCAGTTACCGCAAGTGCGCGTGTCTTCGCGCCGCAGCCGCGTCCCGGTCTCGGTATTGCGTCCGGCTGGTGTATCCACGGTGACGGCAACAACTGGGCAGCCGGCCGCCTCGGCCCGCTTGACCAGCTTCTTCGTGACCTCGAACTGGTTGGTCGTGTAAAGCTGATACCACACCGGGGCGCCCCGCGCGGTGTTGATCTCCTCCACTGGAAATGATGCCTGGGTGGACATGATCTGCAACGCGTTCTTCTTTTTCGTTGCCCGGGCGACAGCGATGTCACCCTCGGGGTGCATCGCGCGCAGGCTCCCGATCGGCCAGCAGCCGATTGGCGATGCGGCCTTGACGCCGAATACTTCGATCGACATATCGATGTGGCTCACATCGACCAGCCGCCTCGGCTGCAACTGGTAGCGCGCGTAGGCAGCATGGTTGGCACGCAGCGTGACGTCGCCGTCGACACCGCTTGACAGGTAGCCCCAGTGCGCCGGAGGCACCACGCGTTGCGCGAGCGCCTCAAACTCGAATACATCCAGGGCTTCCGCGGCCGAGGCGGGTAAATGCTCACCGGCTGCAAGTGCACGTGCCCAAGGTGCGAGGGCCGGCAATATCGGACTTGCCGCCAGGAATTTCAACAGCGCGCGACGCTCCAGACTCATGATCTTCCCCCAGATAAACTGCGCCCAGTTCTACTACGCCACCCACCGCCGGGCAGAGTGAATACCCGGCAGCGAGCTACTGCGTGCGATTGTCAGCGAAATTTCGCGCGCCAGCACCAGTTGCCGCTGGGATGACCAATCAGCGGCACCCGCTCGCGGCTTTATCGTCGCAGACCCGACTGGGTCGGCGGCCGCACCATGCGCCGCATGATGCGGCTCCACTGCGCTTCGATGTAGCGATGAGCTTCCCGGTGAATAGTCGCCGGACTGTGATGCGATCAATGAGTCTTTGGGCGCGATCCCACCAGGGCCTCGTCGAGCATTTTTATGAGGGCCGCACGATCAAAGGTGTAAGACTGCCCCTCATTGAGCTGTACCAGCTGCTCGATCTGCTTGCGGATGGTGAGTTCGGCTTCGTTTTGAGTCGGCGCGACCAGGTAGCGACGTTTGGGCTTCGGCTCAAACAGCGCCTGCTCGACGGCTGCTGCCACCTCATCGGGTGGTTTGAACATGGAGCGACTCGCCCGCTTGGGATCACCGCCCGTCCTGAGAACCGAGTTCTTGGCGATGTCGGAGTCGTAGTTGCCCGGCTCCACGATGCTGACCAAGACCCCCTGCGGCTGTAATTGATCCGCGAGGGAATCCGCGAAGGCCTCCATCGCATGCTTGCTCATGGTATACGCAGTGACCGGGACGTTTCCCGGCACGCCAGCGTTCGGCAGCACTCCGGCGATGGAGCCGATCGTGGTGATCCGTCCCTGGTGGGCGATGATCAGTGGCTCGAACGCCCGAGTGACCCGTACGGGTCCGGCCACATTCACCGCCATGAGAAGATCGAACTCCTCCATCTTCATGTCGGCGACGGAACCGCGGGACGCAATTCCAGCGTTGTTCACCAGTCCGTACAGCCCGCGTCCACCCTTGATCACGGTAGCCACAGCCGTGACGATATCATCAGGCTTTGTGACATCGAGTCGTATCGGTTGAACGTTCTTGATGGCTCCAAGCGCCTTCAAGTCTTCATCCTTGCGGGCGCCTGCATAGACGAAATAGCCGTCCGCCGCCAGGCGCTCGGTGATCTTGCGGCCGATGCCTGTGCTGGCGCCAGTGACCAGCACCGCCTTGGGTCCATTGATCGGCTCAGTTTGCGTGTGGCCTACCAGTGGTGCGGCAACCAGCAACCCCAGGAGCAGTCGAAAGGTGATTGTCATTTTTAGCCTCATCGGTGGACACAACCGACTGTTGAGATGGGCTTCGACTGGCCAACAATACAGTATCACGAGGTAAATCAGGATCGCCGACGCAGATCAGTGCGTCGGATTGCGTACCGGAAGTGTCAGCCCCGCCTTCAGAATGATCGACTCAGCCTGGGGTGAGGCGAGAAGCCTGATCAACGCCTTCGCCGCCTCCGGCTCTGTTGCCTGAGTTGTGACGATGGCTGCGTAGGTACTCTTCCGATCCAGCTCCGCCGGTATCGAGCCAACATACGTTACTCCGGGCGCGCGAATGAGTTCGCTCACATCCTGCAAACCGATCTCCGACTCGCCGCGTGCTACCACTGCCGCTACGGGTTCGCCAGAGGGCGGCCCGCGCACTTTGCGGGTCTTGGGCATAACCTGATCTGCAACGCCGAGCTTGGGAAGCAGCGTGTCTACGATAAATCTGCCGCTGCCGCTATCCGAATAGGCAATGGACTTGGCGGACAACAGCAGGTTGCGAAACAGCTCCACGCTATGAATGTCCGGCTTTGGCGCGCCGGCGCGCACCACCAGCCCAGTTTGCACCAGTGCGAGTGTGACTTTGCTATCGGTGCGCACCAATCCCTTCATACCGAGCTCGTCTGCTGACCCGCCTTCCAAGATAACCACGTCCGCGCGCTCGCCGCGCGCCAAGCGGGTGGGAATCGCCTCAGGCGAATCGCCGGTAGACGGGCCTCGTGTGGTGATTAACCGATGGCCGGTAGCGCGCTCGAACTCCGGCTGCAGCTCCGAATAGACATTGAAGAAGCCGGCCGAAATCATCACGTGCACGTCTGCGGCAAGTGCGACGTTCGACATCCACACCGCAGCAAAACCCAACAGGGCAGGCCATGGAGCCGCGTGTGTCATTGTCATTCAGCGCTGCGTCAGCGCGGTGCTGCCCAGCAGAAAGCCCCTGGGAAGCGAGCCCTGCAGCGCAGAAGGCAGGCCCGGTGCGCCGATCACCAGCTCGTGGCCCCGGTCTTCGCTTCCCCCTTGCAGGACCACCGCCGTTTCGCCGTTGCTGCTCGGGGCTTGCGCCGGACACGAGAAGACTTCGGAGCGCTGCGGTTGCGACAGGTGCGTCCGCAGGTTCAGTTCGCGGGAACACAGCGCCGTGAGGATATCGTTCTGATTCATGCAGAGATTATAGGCGGCCCGCCGGGCCGCTTGGCCTCGTGCGCCGAAGTTGTTATTCGTCAGACAGTAGCGCATGGCCTCTTTGCGGTTTTCGCGAACGGCCTTCACGTCAAACCATGCCACACACGTTTGAACGTCCTCATTGACCACAGCTCTGCTTTTGAACAAGAGTTGATTTTGCTGCGCGGTCAGCTGCGAAGGCTGGTAAAGGCCACGGCAGTATTGGCGCACGTAGCCCGCCGCCGCCGCATCGCTGACATAGTAGTTCGGGTACGCCGGATCGGTGAAGCCGGGATCGGGCGGTGGCGCCACCGCGGGCGCAGGCGAGGGCGGCGCAGATGGACCGGCCCTTCTGGCTGCAGGTGCCAGCCGGAGCGGCTGTCCGCACGGCGGCGAGCCGCCTCGAGCGCCCCGGGTCAGGCGGGTAGATCTCGTGTGCCGGGAGGAGGCAGTGGCCCGCCAGAGCCGAGCCCGTCTCCTTTTGGCCGGCGCCGCGGGAGTATGCTTGGATAGCTGACAATCGCACTGACGACGATAAAGGCATCTACGGCGAACGGCCCCCATTTCCCCAACCGCAGCAGTCCGAGCATCAAGTCCAGCGACACGAACAGCGAGCCGCCGATGCACGTGTAGACAAGAGTCTTCACGACCGCACCGATCGCGTGGAGGCGATCCGCATGCGTCGCCAGGGGATTGCCCTTTTTTCCACCATATATCTGTCCGTAAACGACGAATGCACTCACGGCATAGAGCAGTGTGATGATGCCTACGTTGGTGAAGCCCCCATATCCCGGAAACGGGTGCTGTCGGATATAGATCACGAGCGCGAAGAGCAGGAAGTAACTCAAGGCCGCCAGGGAAACGGTGAACGGCGAGACGAAATCGAAGAGCCCGCGGCGTTGCAGGACGGCCTTGCGTTTGCCGTCCGCCAACGAGGACTTGAGCATTCTGTTGTAACGGGCGCCGTTGCGGCCGATGAGAAACAGCGGGATTAGCTGCGCCACAAGATACACACTGACGAGGACGACTGGCATCTGTCCCGCGTTCCGGTCGGGGCTGCGCATATCAATGAACAGGTAGCCCAGCAACAACAACCCGAGCACCGCGAGGCCCGTGTTCTGTACGCGGAACCGAGTTACAAAGCGCTCGGTAGAGATATTTTTGTCCACACCCGGGAACAGCTCCGCGAAGCGTTCGTCCGGGAAGCTCGCCGCGTCCGCTCGAATGCGCCTGATGAACAACGCCGGGCACAGAACCGACCCTGTCACTATCTGTATCGCGAACATCGCCAGGAAGGCATATGTTTCACTCATGACGGCGCCTCACTTTGCCGAGGGTTGCCGGCCGATAGCGCCGACGAACGCATTGCGGATTTCAGAATCGGTGACCCCCGCCTCGCGCAGCTCGGCGATCGCCTCGCTCAGCTTGCGCAGAGTCCATTCCTGCAGATTGAACTTGCAGTTCGTCTTGGCCTTGGGATGGACATAGGTGCCGCGGTAGCCCTTGGTTTCAATGACCGAATCCCGTTCCAACAACTTGTAGGCCTTCGCGACAGTCTTGCTATTGAGCTCGAGATCGTTGGCGAGCTGGCGGATCGACGGCAGCGCATCGCCCGCCTTCAGAACGCCGGCGGTGACCGCGGCCTTGACTTGGTCAATGAGCTGCTCGAATTGAGGCACCGGGCTGTCGATGTCGATGGTGATTTCCATCCGAGGGCTCTACCGCGCTTTGATGTACCAGTTGAGCCAATGGTACAACTGGCGCATTGAGGGCGCAAGCAACAGGGCTTCGCCTCCGGTCCGCTTCATGCTGTGGTCCGCACACCCGTCAGACCGGACAACCTGCGTTTCGACGAGAAATCAATGGGTTGCGCGCGAAGGCAGCCCCGAGACAAAACCGTGTAGGATGACGTGTATTAGAAGACGCTTGGCGTGCGGGCATCTGCCGCGCGAAAGCAAGCCATGACGATGGGGAAGACTCCCGCCGGTTTAGCGATGAGTGAGCTGGACGATCGATCAAGGACTCAAGACCTCTTTGCCCGCTGGTCTGGCGGGGAACGGGGTGCGTTGGATGATCTGTTGGCTCACCTGTATCGCGACATTCATGACATCGCGGTACGGCAGCTTCGGTCCGAGCGTTATGTGACGATTCGTCCCACTGCACTGGTTCATGAGGTCTATCTGCGCATGATCGCGCTGCGTGAACCAAACTGGCGCGACCGCGCGCATTTTCTGGCGATGTCGGCGAGAGTCACGCGTCAGGTCTTGGTCGACGAGGCGCGACGGACACGTGCGGAAAAGCGGGACGGAGGAACGCCCGTCACGCTCAGCGATGAAAACCTGGGTGGCAGCGAAGCGCGTTTTGACGCCATCGATGTCGATCAACTGCTGGCCGAGCTGCAGCGGTTCGACGAAGTGGCGGCCGAGGTCGTCTCACTCCGGGTGTTCGGCGGGTTGTCGATCGAAGAGACGGCCGAGGTGATGCAACTGTCGATCGCGACTGTGAACCGGCGCTGGTCGACGGGAAAGGCATGGCTGACCCATGAGCTACTGCCCGAGGCATGAGCGCGCCGGTTAACCGTGCCGAGGCATACCGGTTGTTCTCGCTGGCCATGGAACTGACACCCAGCGAGCGCGGTGCGTTTCTGGCTGAGCAATGCGGCACAACCCCCGCGCTCCGGGGGATGGTCGAGAGGCTGCTCGCCATCGCGGAGCGCGCGGCGACCGGAATTCTGGTTGAAGGTACTCAGCCGCGCACTCCTGATCGCATTGGGCGTGAGTACGGGCCGTTTCGCTTGCTCGAATGCCTCGGCGTAGGCGGCATGGGCTCGGTCTACCGAGCGGAACGAACGGACGGCGTTGCGCAGATCGTCGCAGTCAAGATTCTGCGCGACGGGGTGACTGAACGCGACAGCACCCAGTTCCTTCGTGAAGCCAGGATCCTCGCCCGACTCGAACATCCTTCGGTCGCGCGCCTCATCGACGTGGGCGTGGAAAATGGCGAAGGCTGGATGGCCATGGAGTTCGTCCGCGGGCAGCCCATCACTGAGTACTGTGATGCCCTGAGCCTGGACGTACCGGCACGCGTCAGGCTGCTGGAAACGGTGGCCGATGCAGTTGCCACTGCGCACGCGGCACTGATAGTCCACCGCGATATCAAGCCGAGCAACGTGCTGGTGACGGAAGAGGGGCACGCAAAGCTGATTGACTTCGGCATCGCCTACACGTTGGCCAAGCCCAACGAAACACGAGAGGCGACGACCGATATCCGCAGGCTGTTTACCCCGCACTACGCCGCTCCCGAGCAGGTGAAGGGCGAGCCGGTGACCGTTGCCACCGACGTATTTGGGCTCGGCGCACTCGCGTACCGCGTCCTGACGGGGAAGGAACTGTTCGCGAAGGCCGGGAATGCGGTCGCGTATCTTGTGAGCGTAACCCAGGAGGATGTCGAACTGCCGAGTGCGGTCGTCGGCCTCGCGGGAAACGATCCGGTCCTGGCTCGCAGACTTCGAGGCGACTTGGACTGCATATTGATGAAAGCGCTTGCGCGCGAGCCTTCGCGGCGATACGGCGGAGTCCTCGGGCTGCAGCAAGATCTGCGTGCCTACCTCGAGGGGCGGCCTGTTGAGGCGCATGCGCCTTCCGTCGCGTATCGCCTTACGAAATTTGCGCGGCGCCATGCGGTCGGCCTCGTCCTGACTCTATTGCTGGCAGGGGCCTCGATTGTCGGGGGACTCTCCTATCTCGCCGAGGAGCGGCGGGCGGCGCAGGCTCAGGAGGCCGCGGCGCGCCGCGGTGATTTCCTGGGGAGACTGCTGAAGTCGGCAAACCCCCGCGAGGGCCGGCGAGACTTGACGGTCGCCGAGCTTCTGGACTCGGCGGACGCCGATCTGCATCGCAGCTTGGGAAGCGAGCCGCTGGTCGAGGCGTCGATGTTGGGCCTGATCGTGGATACCAACACCGGCCTGGGGCGCTATGCGCAGGGTCTCAGCGCGAGCGATCGGCAGCTCGCGCTGTTGAAGACCGGTGGGGGCAGTCGCCTGGAGATTGCTCGAGCACTCACATCCCGTGGAGAGCTTCTGCGGACTCACGGGCGCAATGCTGATGCCATCGCCGCATTGCGTCAGGCCGTCGGGCTTCTCGCTCCGTTGTCACACGTCGATCCCGAACGCGAGATGGCGCTGCATGATCTCGGGGGAGCGCTCGCGAACGTCAACGCCGACCGCGAAGCGGAATCGCTGCTACGACAGGCCATCGAACTGGCGGGGCGACTGCCTTCCACAAGCCGGGGCGACGTCAGCGTCGTGCAGGTCGATCTGGCGGTTCTTCTGGGCAACCAAGGACACTACGCGCAGTCGACGGACCTCGCGAGGCAGGCACTGGCCTCGGCAAACCAGTACTTTCCGGTCAACCATCCGTACGTACTCATGGCCGAACAGACGTATGCAATGGCGCTGTTGAATCAGCACAAGCCGCGGGAGGTCGAGCCGATCCAGAGGGACATCATCGACCGCAGCACCCGAATAAATGGGCCGGATGCCCGGGACACGTTGATTTCACGGATTCAGTTGGGCGAGACGCTGATCGACCTGGAGCGCTTCGAGGAGGCGAAGACGCTCTTGCAGGCGGCCGCTGAAGCGCTGGACCGCGTCGAGGGTCCGGACAATCGGTATGCCACTGGCGCGTGGGCCGATTATTCGATTGCGGCCTGCAGCAGCCGCGATGCCCCGGCGGGACTGGCGGCTGCGCAACGGGTAGTCGCCATCCGCACGCGCACGCTAGCGGCCGACGATTGGCATTCGATGGGTGCGCGGGCGGATGTGGGCCTGTGCCTGGTTCGGCTGCACCGTTTCTCCGAAGCCGAACCCCTGCTGCTGCAGGCTGCGACCGGCCTGGAAGCGGCTCGCGGCCCGGGCTTCTACACGACTCAATTCGCGTACAAGGCGTTGCGGGAACTCTACCAGACAGAAAATCGCCCCGCCGAGGCGGCGCGTTTCGCCGCAAAAATCAAGGACTGACCCGCGATTGCGCCGGCCGGCGGCGTCCGCTGATACGAAATCCGCTCCCGATACGCCATTCCTCCATTAGGCGCCCTTGAAGCGCCAATTGGGGAGAAACACATGATTGCCTTCAGGGCGGTACCTCTATGGGTACTGGCGTCGGCCGCGCTGGCCATGACTGCATGCGGTGGCGGCACGGGTTCCTCCGGTGGCACTGGCCCGTCTGCTGGCGGTATTTCCGGCGGCAGTTCGTCCGGCAGCGGTTCGTCCGGTGGTGGTTCGTCCACTGCACCGCCGAGCACGCCTCCCGCCGGCGGCGCGGAAACCCCCGCCCAGATCGTGGCCGCAGTCGCCGCGCTGGAAGCCAACGGTACGCTCCCCATCCTCGATGTCTCCGACAGCCTCGGAGGCACGGATGCAAACAACAACGGCATACGTGATGACATCGAGGCTTACATTTCCAAGCAATCTGACAGCACGCCGCAGAGGGCCGCATTGCAGCAGGTTGCCAAAGCCTTGCAGTCCACCCTGCTGCTCGACACGAGCAATGCGCCAGCTCTCGCTGCCGCCGCGACCGCCGTGCGACGCGGCGTTGCGTGTGTCTGGTCGACCTACGATCCCACCAATGCCCACGACAGGAACGTGCGGATGCAACAACTGACCGTGAACACCATGCCACGTCTGGTGGCCTACGAGAAGTTCAACACTGCCATGGACGGCACGGTTATCACTGACGATCCGGGGGCCAGCTGTGATTAGTTGCAAGGCGATATTGAATAGACTGCTCGCGGTGTTGCTTCTCGCCCTGTTCGTCAGTCAGGGGCGTGCCCAGGTGCCCACCGCGCCGCAGCCCTGCGCCAACGGATACACCTTCGCGTTCTTCAATGGAGTGGGGAACAGCTACGCCGACGCCCAGGATGGCATGGAAGCCCTGCGAAAGTGGGGATTCAACAATGGCGAGGATGTGGATCTGTTGGCGGAGTTTTACGCTAACGAAGATGTCAAGTTCGAGGCCTTCTACAACCACACCGGCAGCGCGGTAAGTGGGGGAGCCCTGCAGGACGTTGCCGAAGTCTTCAATCAGCGTGCCGCCGAGCTTGATAGTGCAACCGGTTCGTGGTCGGGGGCGCACTTGTACCTGTTCTGGGATCAGGTGGACGCCTTGGTCGGCACTCCGGGTTACGCCCATGCCGCATCGAGCGCAGATGCTGGATTTTCCGACTTGCTGGCGAAGTTCGTGACGTCGCAGATCAACGTCCTGCTCGACGACCTTGCGTTGCTGTTCAGCCCACCCACGTTGGCGGATTACGCGCAGCACAAAGGGCAGCTCGATGGCGACGTCGCATCAGGGCGCAAGCTGGTGATGGTCGCTCACTCGCAGGGCAATTTATTCGTCAATCAGGCCTACGACTACGTGCAGCCGCAGATCGGCTCGAATCTGGTCAAGGTCGTGCACATCGCGCCGGCATCGCCGACGCTGCGCGGTCCATGGGAACTCGCGGATATCGACCTCGTCATCAACGGCTTGCGCCTCAGAAACGGCGCTGCCAAGGTTCCCGACGTCAATCTATACCTGCAGTCCTTCAACAACGACCCGACCGGACACACCCTGGTCGGCACCTACCTCGATCCCAGCCGCGCAGGACTTGCGAAGACCCAGGGACTGATCGCCGATGCATTCCGGGCGATTTCACCGGCACCGTGCGCCATGGCGGTGACGCCGGCGAATTCACCTGCCAAGGCAGGCGACATGATCGGCCTCACTGCGAAGATGATCAATCCGATCCTCAATCCCCATGCGATCGTGGGCTACAAGTGGCAGGTGAGTGGCAATGCGAATGGCACCCTCAAGGATCCGGTGACCGGCAACATCAGTACTCTGCTTGAAACCAGCAGTGCGTCCGTAACCTACATAGCGTCGAGCAACGCCGTGCAGGGACTGTTGGATACCGTGACCGTCACGACGTACGTGGAGAACGAGCTCGATACTGCGGTGCCCCGCGGGCGCAAGGAAATTGCGACCGCGACCAGTACGATCAACTTTGGCACCGCAACCCGGATCGCGCCGAGCGGTCCTACTCTGGATCTCGGAGAAGTCAAGACATTCACTGCCGTCGTGGCGCCGGCGCCGCCACAGGGGATGTCCTATCGGTGGACGCTGAGTGGGGACGGCAGCATCGGTTCAGCCAGTTCCGTGACGTCGAGCAGCAACGCGATTACATACACCGCCCCGAACTCAGCTGGATCGGCCACCCTGTCGGTGGACGTTCTGGATTCCAACGGAGGCACGTTGAGTTCGGACTCAACGAGCATCACGATCCTGGGGACGAATGGGTGCTACAACATTTCCGGCTTTCTCGCGCAGCCCGGGTCGACGTTCAGCGAGACGTTCACGATCCTTGGCGGCACCGGCGCCACGACGCCCGTAGGGAGCCAGCAGCGTACTTACGGCGTGAAGGCGAACGTCGCGATCACAAATCCTGCTGCTACAACGGCCCTCGAGCAGGACACGACGGACGTCACCACGCACTTCGCTCCCGATGTAACCGTTACGTCTGCGGTCGCGTCATTCTATGGTGTTACATCAACTTCCAGTGGTCTTGGATCGGCGGTGGAATACGGGACTACGGTGACGAATACCGATAGCACCAAACCCGGCGCAACGGCGACAATCGTCGTGACCTTCACTCCGCCAGTCCCTTTCGTAAGGAACTCCCTCACGCCGGGCCAGTCAGCCACCGTCACTTACACCGGGACCGCGACGAATACGGCCAGCACGGCCGGGTCCGGCTCGACCACGACGAACTACGATGTCAACATGTCGCAAGTGTGGACATACCTGGGTCGGGAAACCGTAACGGTTGACGCGGGAACCTACGATACCTGCAAATTCCAGATGTACGACACGGCCCGTCCGACCGACGTGACTACCTATTCGGATATCGTTGGTTACGGAATTACCGTGAAGGAGGAGGACGTGTCGGACACCTCGAGCGGTTCCGGAGTCACGGACATCAGGAAAGCGACGTCGGTTACGATCAATGGCTCGAGGTACTAGAGTCCGTCCTTGCGGCGGGTCCCGTTATACTGGGGCGTGGAAATCACTGGCGAACAGTGCACGTGGACCCGGACCTGATCACCGCCCTGGCCGCCGATGACGAGTCGGTGCGGCTCAAGGCCGCTCTCGCGATCGGCTCCAATCCCGAGCCGGCAGTGTCGTCCTAGGACATGCAACACGAGCCGAACAGGTTCCGGACGACCTTTGCCCGAGTCATCAGGCCATCGCGCGCGGCCTCGGCTTGTTCGCGCAACCGTCGAACGTTGACGCCAACGAGCTCTCCCCGCCACTTCAGGATTTTCCCGCCGACGAACACATGCTCCACGTTGCTCGTATCCATCAATGTCACGACGGTTCCGGGTACGTTATTCAGCGGAAAAACGTTGATCCGGTCGGTTGCCAGCAGCACCAGGTCGGCCTCTTTGCCGGGAGTGATGGAGCCGATCTTCGAATCCAGGTGCGCGACCCGTGCGCCGTTGATCGTCGCCATCTCGATCACTTCGCGGCATGTCAACAGCCGCGGCACGTTTTGTTCGCCTCTAATGAGGCGTTCGTTCAGCAGAGCGCGCTGTGAAATGAATGCGGCGCGCATCACCGAGAACAGATCCGCAGTCATGCTGCATTCGACATCGACACTGAGGCCAGGTCGAATGCCATGATCCAACGCTTGTTGCAGCGGAGGATAGCCCTGCTGCATCTGCATCTCGATCGCAGGCGCGACGGAAACCTTGCCCCCGGTCTCGGCGATGGCCCTCCAGGTCGTGGCATCGATGCGGGTACAGTGAATGTATTCGTTGTCGGGCCCCATCAGCCCGGCGCGACCCAACGCGTCCAGGTCACCGGTCGAGGTTCCAATGACATGGGTGACGATCGGAACTCCGACGCTGCGGGCGGCCCTCCACCAGTCGGCGTCGGCACGCCCGTGGGTAGCCAGAGTCAGTAGCTGATCGTTGCTGGAGAAATACTGCCGGCGTAGGCGCGCCAGTTCCCTCACGAATCTTGCGTCTGCGGCCTCGACGCCGGGTCCGTAAGCAAACACGGCACGCTGGCCTGCTTCTTTCAGGCCTGCAATGCAGGCATCGGTATGTTCGGGGGAGAGGTGCACCTGTGAGGTATCGACTGTCGTGGTTACACCGGCACTGATCTGGCTGAGGGAAGACAGCCGTTCCGCCAACCGTGCATCCTCGGGCCGATAGACCGGAGTGAAGGTCTCCAGGATCAGTGAGGAGTAATTGACTTTTGGAAGCGGCTCGGCCCGCGCACTGAGACCATCCGCGAGCGTGCTCCTGAGAAGCACCTCATATTGGTGGTGGTGCGTATCGACCAGGCCCGGCATGAGGATCATGCCGCCCGCGTCGACGACGAGTGCAGCGCTTGGTGCTTCGACCTTCGCACCGACCGAAACGATCTTCTTACCCTGAATCAACACCTCGCCGGTTGCGAAGTCGCCGACCGCGCGATCCATACTGAGAACGATCGCATTCCGGATCACGAGGGGTCTTCCGGGGGAGCTCAGCAGCGCTTGGAGTGTTGCATCAGGCGAAGCGAATTCGCGCGCATCGGCCCGACCCGCAGCCGGCGAAGTGGTTCCTCGAGCTAGCGAAGCGGCCCCGGCAAGCACGGCGGTGCCTTGCTTGAAAAACTGGCGACGGGAGTCGCGCCGTGGATGATCGGTCGCCTGCGCCGGCTCGTTTGCAGGCGTCTCGCTGACATCTTTAACCACGTCGAAGCCGACCTCCGGCGTCTCCAACCCGTCACTGTCGGGTCTGAAGATAGAAGTAGCCCACTTTGTGATTCGCCGCGCTTGCGTACCAGATCCTGCCGGCCGAGTCGCGCCTGAATTCCCGGGCCGAGAATTCCACGTGCGGACACGGATAGCGAGTCACCTTCCCGGTTCCGGTATCGAATCGGGCGACTTCGTCCATGTTGTAGGAGCTATACCAGAGATCGCCAGCGGCATCAAAGGCCAGGGCCCAAGGGCTCGGATCGGAGCCGGGAAGAACGTATTCCTTGAAGCGTTTCGTGGCCGGATCGAAGCTGGCAAGCTTGTTGGCTCGAAACTCAGTGAGCCAGATCACGCCATTTGAGGCGACCTGCACCCGGCGCGGACCGGCGTTGGGCGTCGGCAACTCCCATTGGGAAACACGCAGTGTTTTGCGATCGATCCTGGCGAGCTCGTTGGCCTTCGGGTCGGTGAGCCACGCGTTGCCATGGTCATCGAGTTGCAGGTCGTCGGCATTGCGTGCCTTCTCGATCGAGTCGAGGTCGGCGGTGACGGTGCGTGGGAGCGGGAAATCCGGAGGGGGAGCGTCGTACTCTACGTAGACGATGCCTTCGCTGTCAGGGCCGTATCTGGGCACCGTATCCAGGTACCCGGCATGCCTATCCTCGCCGGTACGCTCCGCCGGTGATTTCTCGAGCACCGACTGGGGACCAAAGAGGCGCGCGAGATAGTAAGAGATGTCCTGCACATCTTGCGCGGTCAGGTGTGCCAGCTCGCCACCGTACCGGGACTGCTCGTGTTCCACGCGCATCTTCCAACCCTCGGCGTCGTTTGATGCGTTCGCCATTTCGGACTGAAACCCATGGCAAGCGGTGCAGTGTTCGAACAGCAGATCACTGCCTTTTCCCTCGGGGAAGAGCTCCCTGGCTTGATGAATCGACAGATCGCCCCAGCGAACCGCCCTTTGCGACAGCACCAGATCCAAACCCTGGCGTGCATCGCTCGCCACGGTGACGGTTCGGTCAGTATCAACACCGTAGCCGGCGGCTCGAGCGAATACCTTGAAAGTGCCCGCCGGCAGATTGCCTATCCGATAGTGGTCCGTGTCATCCGCCAACACCGCGACGGTCCTGTGGGTGTTTGTGTCCTGTGCTTCGACGAAGACGGGTCGCGGGGTCCCGCCGCCAGGCGCCGTGACGACGCCCGTGATGACCGCAGCTTGCGACCCCGAACAGAAGAATCCAGCCAGGCACAGGAGAACCGCGAAACGAGCCTTTCCCTCAGGCACGCGCTACTTGAATGCCTGGATGGGTGTCATCAGACGCTTCTTGTCGGCATTCTTGCGCGGCGCGAATTTGTCGATGGTCCAGTTGCGCCCGTCGTTGACGTAGACGTTGCCCTGCGGATCCACGGAGAAATCATGCGGCCACGCCAGACCGCCCGGTATCTCCTGGGGGAAAAACGCCGCGCCGCCGATGCTGAAGCGATCGGGATCGGCATCGACACCCCAGTAGTCCAGCAGCCTGCCGTTCAGATCGTACTCCGCAAACCGATGTGCCGCGCCGTCCAACACCCAGGCGTGTTGCGCTGGGGTGATCAGGACCTTCATGGGTTGATAGAAGCCGGTCCATTCGTCGAGATATTTGCCGTTTTCATCGAAGATCTGAATGCGGCCATTGTCCCGATCGGTTACGTAGACTCGCCGTTTGGCATCGACCGTGACGGCATCCACGAGATGAAATTGGCCGGGTCCGGTGCCTTTGGTGCCCCATGCCATCAGGTATTTACCGTTCTTGTCGAACTTGACCACGCGATTGTTGACGAAGCCGTCGGCGACGAAGAACGTGCCGTCCGGTAACCAGCAGATGTCGGCCGGGCGGTTGAAATGCCGGTCGTCTTCGCCTGCGACGCCCCGCCCGATGGTGCGCAGCAGCTTCTTGCCGTCATTGGTGAATTCCATGACCTGCTGCGAGGCACGATCGATGATCCAGACGTGCTTCTCGGGGTCGTACGGGTTCTCGGTGATCTTGTGCAGCGAGCCGAAACGGTCGGCCCACTGCGACCATTCCTCTTTGATCTTGCCGTTGCGGTCCACGATGAAGACCTGATGGTCGACCCGGGCACCCGGGACGTTTTTCGTGTATCCCCAGTTGAGGCGATGCTCATCCGGCTTCGGTGCGGGACTGGTGCCGTTGAGGCCGATGAATACCCGATCCTCACTCTCCGCGAACACCGTGACCGGATGAATGATCCGTCCCGCTTCGACGGTCTTCAGCCAGCCCGGTACCCAGTCGTAGGGGCCGGTGAGATCCAGCCCGCCCTTCTCCTGACTCCGCGGTGTTTGGGTCATGGCAGGCGTTGCAGCCACCGCCAGGACAGCCGTCGTCAGCACCCACCATGAACTCTTCACTGCTTTGGTCCCCCTGTTTTCAAGTCGTGGAGCAACACACTCCACATCCAAAATTAGCCCACGGGGCTGGTAGGGCGTCAATTGCATCCCCTGCAAAACTTTTTTCCATGATTCATGGCTAGCGCGGGCGCGCGTTGAATTTAAGGTAGCGGCCCTCCGACTCACTCACTTGATGGAATGCGAATGGCGAAAATCCTCGTTCTCTATTACTCCTCGTATGGACATGTCGAGCGCATGGCGCAGGAGGTCGCGGCCGGCGCACAGGAAGCTGGCGGTACGAGCGTCGTGAAGCGCGTTCCTGAAACCGTGCCCGAGGATGTGGCGCGGCAAGCCGGATTCAAGGTCACCCAGAAGGCGCCGGTCGCGGCGATCGGGGAGCTTGCGGACTACGATGCGATCGTTTTCGGCACCCCCACCCGGTTCGGCAACATGGCGGGGCAGATGAAGAATTTCCTCGATCAGGCCGGCGGACTGTGGATGACGGGAGCCCTGGTCGGCAAGGTGGCCTCGGTCTTCACTTCGAGCGCGACTCAGCACGGGGGGCAGGAGTCGACCATCCTGACTTTTCATCCCGTGCTGTTGCACCTGGGTTTCGTGATCGTCGGCTTGCCGTATGCATTTCAGGGCCAGATGGGCATCGATCAGGTCATGGGCAACTCTCCCTATGGCGCCTCGACGGTTGCAGGCCCGGACGGCAGCCGCCAACCCTCGGCAGCGGACCTGGCCGGGGCGCGGTTCCAGGGCGCTCAC
The DNA here is from genome assembly GCA_036499585.1 of Steroidobacteraceae bacterium. Lineage (GTDB taxonomy): Bacteria > Pseudomonadota > Gammaproteobacteria > Steroidobacterales > Steroidobacteraceae > 13-2-20CM-66-19. Next base: position 407,261 of record DASYDM010000012.1, on the reverse strand, counting down.
GTGGCGCGCATCGCGCAGAAGCTTGCTTGAGCCAGACACCGATCGAGCGGGAGCGGTGATGAAACGACTACATGGACCGGGGTCTCGGGCGCGAGAGCGCTTGAAGACGGCGATGTTTGTTGTCGCCGCCGCGCTGGGTCCGGCTGCGGCCTGGTCCGAAGGCGATGCCGTCCAACGGCTGGATCCTGGACTCGACGGTATCATCGCAGCCAACGCGCAGCTGCAGGTGTTGCCCGATACGCCGGGGTCGGGCACTCGCGAAGGCCCTGTTTGGATCCGCAAAGGCGGCTACCTGGTGTATAGCGACCGCAGCGGGGGCGTCGAGGCCGGTACGGGCCGTGCAGAGGGCGCCAACCTCAACAAGTGGGATCCGGTAACCGGCAAGGTCTCGGTGTTGCTCGCGAACAGTCAGTCGGACGGCGTGGCTGTGGACGCACGAGGCCGGATCGTACTGGCGGTGAATTTTGGAGAGGGAAAGATCGTACGAGTGGAGCCGGGCGGCCAGCGGACGGTCCTGGCGAGTCGTTACGCCGGCAACCCGCTGATCGCCCCAAACGATCTGGTGTACAAGTCCGACGGCGCTCTGTATTTCAGCGATCCCTCTCACTATCCACCGCGACCGGACGACGTGCCGAGTTTCTATCTCCTGAAGAACGGCACGCTGAAGCTGCTCAGTCCGACACCTGCGGCGCGTATCGGCGCCCCCAACGGGCTGGCTTTCTCACCCGATGAGAAGCACCTGTACGTCACGGACAATCCCCGGATCCTGGTGTACGACGTGCTGCCTGACGACACGATCGCCAACGGCCGGGTATTCATCGACATGAACGACGGCAAGCCGCTCACCGCGTTCTTCCCCGACGGCCTGAAAGTGGATTCGAAGGGAAACGTCTACAACACGGGGCCGGGCGGGATCTGGATCAGCTCGCCGGAAGGCAAGCACCTGGGAACCATTCTGGAGCCGCACCATCCCGCCAATCTCGCGTTTGGCGGACGTGACGGCAAGACGCTGTTCATTACCTCGCGCCCGGGTTTGTTCCAGATACAACTCAAGGTGGCCGGAATCGTGCCCTGATGCATTGAGGGCGGGGCCGCAAAGTCAATTCATTGTCGCCCAGGTGACAGTGTCCGGGCGGCTTTGGGAATGCAATGTCGCGCAGCATGCGGCCTGTGTCGACCGCTTCCTCCAACTAGCGCTTTTTTCATGGCGGGGACGTGGCGGTGATGCATAAGATTGCCCTGAGCTTGCTGGTGTTGGTGATGGGGACCGAGGGCAGCGCATTGGCTGCGGGCGACGCCAACGTCGGCAGAACCAAGGCCAGCGCCTGCACGGCCTGTCACGGCCTCACGGGCGTGAGCGAAAACGAGGACTGGCCCAATCTCGCCGGTCAGAGAGCGCTATATCTGAGTAAGCAGCTCGACGCGTTTCGCATGGGCACGCGCAAGAATCCGCTGATGACGGCGATGGCGAAGTCGCTGTCCGATGAGGACGTCCAGGATCTGGCCGCCTACTTCTCCGTGCAGAATCCGGCCCCCGCGGTCATGCCGAAGCCGACGGTCAACGTCGCCGCGTTGCCGCACGCGCCGATCATGCCCTCGGATGTCATCAAGGTTCGTCCACACGCAACACGGCAGTACTGGGCAGACAAACTGCCGGCTGGCGAGGGGCACGATATGGTCGTGCAGCGATGCCAGTTCTGCCATGACCTGCAGAGAACCATAGCGTTCGTGCGTCCGAGATCGCAGTGGGAGGAAGTCGTCGCCGGCATGAAACGGCGGGGCGCGCCGATCCTTCCCGAGGACGTCACTGTCATCGTCAACTATCTCACCAGGCAGTTTGGACCCGATTCGCCGCCGGTACCGGAGCGCGGCGGCGTGCACGAAGTGGGGATGCGGCCTTGCAAACCCAGCGAGTGGCCGAAGGGGTCGAGCGATTTTCGCCGTAAGTGGAAAGCGCCTTACAACATCTGGGTGTCCAACCAGCAGGGCGCCAGTATCGATGTGGTGGATCCGCAGACGCGGAACATCGTCAGCCGCATCACCTGCGTCAGCGCGCCTGACCGCATCGAGTTCTCGGGCGACGGCAACACCGCTTATGCGCCCGATCGGGTCGAGCACAACATCACTGTCATCGATACGCGTACCGGCGCGATCAAGGCAAAGGTCCCGCTCATCGATCGCCCGAATACGGCCGTGCTCACTCGCGACTACAGGAAGCTGTACGCCGGCATCTGGCCGGTGGCACCGGATGAAGACAAGCGCGGCTACGTTCAGGTCTTGGACACGCAGACCCTCAAGGTCACGAAAACCATCCAGCTCAAAGGCGGCATCCATGACACCTGGATGTCGCCGGACGGCAAGCTGCTGCTGGCGATGTCACCCGAAGGCCGGTTCATGGACCTCCTCGATACCAGGGACGAGCACCTGTTGTGGGCATGCTGCACCGAGGAAGAGATCGGCACCATGAACATGACAGGCGCCCCCGACGCGTCAACGAGCCGGATCTTCTTCGGATATTCCGGCTATCCCGGGGTCGTCGTCATCGACGCGAAGACCGGGAAGGAGCTGAAACGAGTGCTGCATCCGGTCGATACCCAGGGCCCTTACAAGGGCATTGCGCATCAGAGCGGCAACGGCAAGGCGCTTGGATATCACGGCGGGGAAATCAGCCCGGACGGCAAGGACTATTGGGTGATGCAGGGCAGCTTTGTCTATCGGTACGCGCTGCCGAGCCTGAAGCCCCTCGGGGATGTGCACCTCGCGTTGATCGATCAGGCAGGCCAGCCATTTACGCCCGCTGTGGAAGGTTCGTGGCTGACGATGTCGCCGGACGGCAAGAAAGTCTGGGCTGTTCGCCCGGGGCGAAATCTGCTGTCGGAGATAGACGTGGCGAGCATGAAGGAAGAAGCGCTGATACCAACCGGCGAGTATCCGCTGCACATTTCCATTTGGCCCCGAGGCACGCCGTAGTCAGAAGAGAACATCACGGGAGCGTCAGGCGATGATCAGGATATTGGGCTTCGTGGCAGTACTCGCAGTCACGTTGACAACGTCGGGAAACACCCATGCCGCCGGCGATCCCGCCGCGGGGAAAGCCAAGTCCGCGACCTGCGGGGCCTGCCACGGCCCGAGCGGCATCAGTACCAACGATGCGTGGCCCAGTATCGCGGGTCAAAAGCAAGCTTACATGGTGACCCAGCTCAAGGCGTTTCGGGACGGCACGCGCGCCGATCCGGTCATGAGCCCGTTGGCCAAGCCGTTATCCGACCGGGACATCCAGGATCTGGCCGCTTTCTTTTCCCGCCTGAACCCGGTGCGTGCAGTCTATTGAAGATGGAATAAATGGACCGGCTGACACAGCTCGAGCTTTTCGTCCAGATTGCGAAGGCAGGCAGTGTTTCCAAGGCCGCCGAAGTGCTGCGTCTGTCCAATCCTGCGGCGACCCGTCTGCTGGTTGCCCTCGAGGAGCGATTGTCGGTCCGGCTCGTCGAGCGCACCACGCGGCGACTATGGTTGACCGAGGCGGGACAGAAGTTCCTCGAGCGTTGTCAGACCATCCTCGGGGATCTGCAGGACGCGGAGTCCTCGGTCTACGAAATCTCGGGCGAGCCGGTCGGCACGTTGCGCGTGACGTCATCGCTGTCCTTTGCGATCAACCATATCGGGCCTCTGATCCCGGAATTCCATCGCCGCTACCCGAAGCTCAACATCGAGGTGATCACCGCCAATCGGTATCTTGACTTCATCGAGGCCGGCATCGACGTAGCCATCCGTACCCGGGAACATGAGCCCCCTGACTCAGGAATCGTGGTCAGACCGCTGGCCGAGACGCGGCGCATGCTGTGTGCTTCCCCAGGTTATCTGTCGCGGCGTGGCATGCCTCGACACCCGGACGATCTGCAGGACCACCACGACCTGCTGCTGTACGTGTTGTCCAAGGACCCCCATGAGCTGCATTTCACCAAGGGTAGCGAACGCCATAGCGTCAGCGTCCGGGGCATACTCGAGTCCAACGACGGCCAGGTGCTCCGCTCTGCGGCGTTGCTCGGCCTGGGGATCATGGTCCAGCCTCTATACATAACTTACGACGACGTCGTGGCCGGGCGCCTGATGCCGGTACTCGAGGATTGGGAGTTGCCGCGGTTGACGATCAACATCGCCTACCAGTCGCGCGTGCACATGCCGGCGAAGGTGCGAGCATTCATCGACTTCATGATCGAACACTTCGAGCGTCACGACTTCACGCGCAAGTGGAAAGTGAGCTGGACACCGCCGGGCATCGATGCGACGAAATCACGCCCGGATCCGGGCGGTGCATTGTTGCGCTCAGCGGAAAAGTGATTTGGATCCGCAGGATGCCCACTGCAGGCGGGCTTCAGTATCGTACTGCGGCAGGCGCAGAACGACGGGCAAGACATGCGGAACGTCGACGAAGAAACCATCACGCAGGCCGTCTTAGCCTCATTCGCGGGCTGTCAGGACGAGAGACTGCGCATCCTCATGACGAGCCTGGTGCAGCACCTGCACTCCTTCGTACGCGAGGTCCAATTCACCGAGTCGGAATGGTTCGCGGCCATCCGGTTTCTCACCAGTGCCGGGCACATCACCGATGACAGGCGACAGGAGTTCATCCTGTTGTCGGATACACTCGGCATGTCCATGTTGGTCACGGCGCTCAGCAGTCGCAAGCCAAAGGGCTGCACGGAGTCGACCGTGTTTGGACCCTTTTTCGTAGAGGGCGCGCCCGAGTATCTCAATGGCGCCGACATTGCCCGAGGGGCGAAAGGCGAACCCTGCTGGGTCAGCGGCACCGTGGCGGATCTGTCGGGACGGCCCATTGCCGACGCTGTCATCGATGTCTGGCAGGCCGATGAGGCCGGGTTCTACGATACTCAATATCCCGATCTGTTCGAGCCTCGCGCCAGAGGCCGGCTGCGCAGCTGCGCGGATGGCACATTTCGCTTCAAATCGATCGTTGCCAGCGCCTATCCGATTCCGCACGACGGCCCGGTCGGCAAGATGCTCGGCGCGACCGGTCGCCATCCCTGGCGGCCCGCGCATCTGCACTTCATGATCGCGGCAGCCGGATTCAAGCGACTCATCACTCACGTGTTCCGCAGCGACGATCAGTATCTCGACTCGGATGCAGTGTTCGGCGTGCGTTGTTCGTTGGTCGCGGATTGGGAGCGGCATCCCGCGGGCAAGGCGCCCGATGGCAGTCAAAGCCCGGTTCCGTTCTACACGCTGGACTTCAACTTCGTTCTCGACGCCGTGTGATCCGACATGTCGTGATGTGGCGGTTGCGCGCGCAGAGTGCCGATGAGCGCTATAACGCATGCGAGATGGTCAAACGTGCGTTTGAATCCCTTCGAGGGCGCGTTCCGGGAATGATGCGTCTCGAGGTCGGCATCGATGAAAGCCGGGTGGATTACGCCTGCGATGTGGTGCTGGTCTGCGACTTCGAGAGTGCGGCGGCGCTGGGCGCGTACGCTGCGAATCCGGAGCATCTAAGGGTGCGTGACGAGCTCGGCGGTATCCGGACTCATCGCTATCAGGTCGACTACGTTGTCTGCGACCACTGAAACATCACTCGAGCCGGCGCGCGCAATTGTGTCTCGAAGGCGTTGCGCTGCAGGATTGTTCCGCTCAGTGGAAAAGTCATTTTGGCCGCCTGCGCTATTTCGGCAGTCGGCCTTCAGTATTCTGCCCTCACTGCGAAATACGCAGCGGATCCCGATTTGAAGGGGTTCGTCCGCAGGCAAGGGGGATTTGATGGACAAGGTCGAGAACGTCGCTGTCAGCGCCTACTCTCCGGAACTTGCCCCGGGGGCTGGGCTCGAAGGCCGTCGATCCGGACCGCGAGCGGTCCAGCGTTACTCGAAGCCCCGGCCCCGTTATGCCTCGTTCGATATCTTTCAGTGGCTCCCGGAGGAGTCACAATACGCGTTCACTCTCGCCTCCCGGCGCCGTCACTATCCTGACGGTTGCCGCATCTACTCGCAGACCGAATCCGCCGACGAAATGTTCCGCGTGGTCTGCGGAACTGTTCGGATGTCGGTGCTGCGTGAAGACGGCCGTGAAGTTCTGTACCAGGTGTTGGAGCCGGGCGATTGCTTCGGCGTGTGCAGCCTCCTTGCTCGAACGCCGCGACATCACACTACCACCGCCAGCGGAGACACCGTTGTTCAGATTCTTCGGCGCGATGCGTGTGACCGCCTCCGCTCCCGCGACCCTTCCTTTGCCGAGGCCCTGATTCGCCAAGTCGCCCGGCACATGCTCGTGCTGAGTGACTATTTCGTCAGCTCGACCCTGGATGAATTGTCGTGTCGCCTGGCGCAGCGATTGTTGCAAGGACAAACCGGCGCCGTCAGCGAGCGGGGGACGTCTACCACTGTACGACTGGGGCAAGGTGAGTTGGCGCTGATGGTGGGTGCGTCGCGACAAGCGGTCAACCGCGTGCTGCAGCGGTTTCAGGACGAGGGTCTGATCTCGATCGAATACGGTCGGGTACAGGTTCACGATGCCGAGGGACTCAGGAAAGTTCAATGAGGCGAAACACCCTGAGCGTCATCAGCGCAGTTCTGATCGGCTGCCTGAGCTCGTTGCCGACGCCGGCTCAGCACTCGTCCTCTCCCGGGCCGTCCACCAGCCCACTCGCGGCCGAAGCCGGTCACGCATTGCTCGACCGCTACTGCAGCGATTGTCACAACGTCGTGGACTGGGCCGGGGGTATCGCCTACGACACGTTGGATTTCGATCACATCTCCAACGACGCCCAGACCTGGGAAAAGGTCGTGCGCAAGCTGCGAACGCAAGCGATGCCGCCGGCCGGCAAGCCGCGTCCGGACAAAGCCGGTTACGACTCGTTGGCGACGTTCCTGGAGACGCGCCTGGACGCGGCGGCCACGGCGGAGCCCAATCCGGGGCGGCCGGCAGCCGTGCACCGCTTGAATCGCGTCGAGTACACCAACGCCATCCGCGACTTGTTGGGAATCGAGGTCGACGCCGCGTCCCTGTTCCCGGCCGACGAGTCGAGCGCCGGTTTCGACAACGACGGCGACATCCTTTCCACTTCGGCGTTGCTGATGGAGCGCTATCTGATCGCCGCCCGGCAGATCAGTCGTACGGCGGTGGGCGATCCGACGCTGCGCCCAAGCACGACCACGTACGACGCTCCCGTCACCGGTCTGCAGTTGGATCGGGAGAGCGAAGATCTACCGTTTGGATCCCGCGGCGGCCTGGTGGTGAAGCACAGCTTTCCGTTGGATGGCGAATACCGCATCCGGGTGCGCCTGCAGAGGACCAAGGGCATCGAAGGACCGCGAATCATCGGTGTCGGCGAGCCGCATGAGCTGGATGTCCGCCTGGACGGCAAGCGGATCAAGCTGTTTGCGATGGGCGGTGACAAAGACCTCAGGCCCGATCAGGTCGAGGACAGCCTCGAGGTTCGCTTTCCCGCGCTCGCGGGGACGCGACTTGTCGGTGTGACGTTCCTCGACGATGCGCTGGCTCCCGAGGGTATGCAGCGTCCGCTGCAGGCCGCAATTCAATTGCGAGGCTGGGGGCCCAGGGACGACAGCATGCGACCTCCAGGCGTGCAAAGCGTTTCCATCAGTGGACCCTACAACGTCCGCAGCAACCCTGACTCGCTCAGGCGCAACAGACTTTTCGTGTGCCGTCCCGGCGCCGCCACTGAAGAAGAGTCTTGTGCGAGAAGAATTCTGGCCGGCCTGGCGCGCCACGCCTATCGTCGGCCCGTGACGGCCGCCGATATCGACAGCCTGATCGTGTACTACCGCAGCGGCCACGACGCTGCCCAGGACAGCAACGGCCACCAGACTGGCGAGGAGGGCAACCGGTTCCAGGAGGGTATTCGCAGCGCGCTTCAGGCCATGCTGGTCAGCCCCGACTTTCTGTTCCGCATGGAACTGGATCCACCGGACGCGCGGGGCCCTTATCGCATCAGCGACCTCGAATTGGCGTCGCGGCTGTCCTTCTTCCTGTGGACCAGTATTCCCGACGAGGAACTGCTGCAGTCGGCTGCCGCCGGCAGACTGGCCCAACCGGCGGTGCTCGAGCAGCAGGTGCGGCGCATGCTCGCCGATCCCCGCTCGAAGATGCTCGTCGAGGATTTCATGGGGCAGTGGCTCGGGTTGCGCACCCTGAGCACGCTGCAGCCGGACATTCTCGCGTTTCCCGATTTCGACGATGACCTGCGCGCCGCCTTCGAGAGGGAGACCGATCTGCTCTTTACGCGCATGTTGGCGGAAGACCGCAGTGTCGTCGACATGCTCGATGCCAAGGATGCGTACGTCAATGAGCGTCTGGCGCGAGCCTATGGCATCCCGAATGTCTACGGCGGCCGATTCCGTCACATGACCCTGGCAGATCAGAATCGCCTGGGTATTCTGGGCAAAGGCGCCATTCTAACGCTCACCTCGCTGCCGAATCGGACCTCTCCCGTGCTGCGCGGACAATGGGTGCTCACCAACATCATGGGTGCGCCGAATCCGCCCCCACCACCGGACGTACCGACGTTTCCCGAGAAGAAGGACACTGATTTCACACAGCTGACGGTGCGTCAGCGCCTCGAGGGCCACCGCACGAACCCCGCGTGTGCGGGCTGTCACGCCCGAATGGATCCACTCGGATTTGCGTTCGACAGCTTCGATGCCATCGGCGAATGGCGCAAGGTCGAGAGTGATCCGGTGTTCGCCTCTCCGGAGCTGCCGGTCGTGCATACCCCGATCGATTCGTCGGGGGTTCTGCCGGATGGCACAAAGGTTCAAGGTCCGGCGGAACTGCGGCAGGTGTTGATGCGTGAGCCCCGGAACTTCGTCTATGTCGTGTCCGAGAAGTTGCTGACCTACGCCCTGGGTCGTGGGTTGGACTACCACGACGCACCCGCGGTACGGAAGATCGTCACGGATGCCGCCCGAACCGACTATCGCTGGTCGTCAGTCATCCTGGGGATTGTCAGGAGCACGCCTTTTCAAATGCGGGCACCGGTACAGACCGAGGCGCACCCAACGCCAGCGCTGAAGACTGCGGCATTGGGGAAGAGCCCGAGGCTCGCGACGCTGGCGAAAAGCGCTGGGACCGTAGCGCCGGCGACGGGCGCCCACTAAGGAGCGGCCAGCCATGCTCATTTTCAAGAAGTCCATCCCCCGCCGAAGCGTTCTGAAGGGATTGGGAGCATCGATCGCCATGCCGCTGCTGGATGCCATGGTTCCGGCCCTGGCGAAGCCCGCCGAGACGTTCAAGGCGCCACACCGGCTCGCGATCGTCTTCGTCCCCAACGGCATGTGGCCGATGGACAAATGGACACCCAAGGCTGAGGGCCCGCTCGAGATCACCCCGACACTGGAGCCGCTCACCGCGTTTCGCGACCGGCTCGTGATGGTGTCGGGTCTCGCACAGAAGGAGGCATTGCCGCAGCCGGGCGATCCCACCAGCGAGCACATGCGCGCCAGCGGCACCTTCCTGACGGGTGTGCGTCCGAAGCAGATCAAGGGAGAGGCTCATGGCGGAGTCTCGGTCGACCAGCTGGCCGCGCAGCAACTGGGCAAGGACACGCAGCTGGCTTCGCTCGAGATGTCCATGATGGCGAATCACGATCTTGTCGGCGTCTGCCAGAACAATCTCAGTTGTCTCTTCGTCAACACGCTCTGCTGGAAGAATTCGACGACGGCGCTGCCCATGGCCACGAATCCGCGTACGGTGTTCGAGCGGTTGTTCGGCGACGTCGATACGACGGATCGCCAGGAGCAACTGGTGCGGCTACGCGAGCAAAAGAGTGTGCTGGACGGCATGAAGCAACGCGCAGGGTCGCTGATCGACAAGATGGGAGCCGCGGATCGTGCCAGGCTCGATGAGTACGTCGACTCCATCCGGGACATCGAACGGCGGATTCAGATTGCCGAGGCGCAGTCGGACCGGGAACTGCCGAAGCTGCAGCGGCCGGCGGGAGTCCCGGCCAACTTCGACGATTACTACAAGATGATGGTCGACCTGCAGGTCGTGGCCTATCAGGCGGATTTGACCCGCGTCATGACATTCATGATGGGTCGCGAGGGCCCCGACGGAGGTCTGGCGTACCCCCACATCGGGGTCCCCGACGTGCATCACAACATCTCGCATCACGGCGGCGATCCGGTGAAGGTCGAGAAGCTGTTTCGCATCAACCAGTACCACGCGGCGAACTTCGGCTACTTCCTGCAGAAGCTGCAGTCCGTGCGGGAAGGCGAGGGCACGCTGCTCGACCACGCCGTCATCCTCTATGGCAGCAGTCTGGCCAACGCCAATGTTCACCAGGACGACAATCTGCCGATCCTCTTGGCCGGCGGAGCCAATGGACGCCTCAAGGGTGGGCGTCATGTGCGGGTTCCGGATCGGACTCCATTGACCAACCTGCACCTGGCCCTGCTCGACATGGTGGATGCTCCGGTCGACAAGCTGGGGGATAGCGCCGGCAAGCTCGATCAGATTTTTGCTTGAGCTCGCGATCGAGTGTTGGGGGCGACATGCACGTGCGGTTGAGGAGAGCTGGGTTCATCTTCGCGGTCTGTGGGCTCGCGGCGAGCGCAGTCGCGGCAGCCAATGACCTTCGGGTCGTCGAAGCGGCGCGGAACGACGACCGCGATGCAGTCCACTCGCTGCTGAAGCAGCATGCGAACGTCAATGGCGTGCAAGCCGACGGCACCACCGCGTTGGCTTGGGCTGCCTACAATGATGACGTGCAGCTGGCCGAGTCACTCATCGCCGTCGGGGCGAAAGTCGACGCAGTGAACGACTATGGGATCGGCGCATTGTGGCTGGCCTGCGCCAACGGCAGCAGCGCGATGGTGGAAGCGCTGCTGCGGGCGAGAGTGAATGTCGCCATCCCGCAGTGGAGCGGCGCCACCCCTTTGATGATGTGCGCCAAGACCGGCAACGTCGCTGCGGTGAAGGCCATTCTGGCACGGGGGCCCAAAGTCAACGTCGCGGAGAGGGCCCATGGCCAGACCGCGCTCATGTGGGCGACTTCCAAGCAGCATCAGGCGGTCGTCGGGGCACTGATCGCGGCCGGCGCGAATGTCAACGCCAGCACCAAGGGTGGCGTCACGGCACTGATGCTCGCCGCTCAGCAAGGCGATATAGAGTCGGCGCGGCTGCTGCTGGATGCCGGCGCGAACATCAATGCCGCCACGACGACCGCGGCCACATGGGTTGGCGACACCCCGTTGCTGCTGGCCGCGGCCAGCGGACACGAAGAACTGGCCATTTTTCTGCTCGACCACGGCGCCCGTCCGGATGCCGCGGACGAGTGGGGATATACCGCGCTCCACTACTCGATGATGCACGCACTGGCGGACGTAGCCGGAGTCAGAATTCCCGATGACACGTGGGCGACGTACCTGTTCCGGCCCGACATGCCATCGCTGGTACGCGCTCTGTTGGCGCATGGAGCCAATCCAAACGCCCGTATCGCGAAGTACGGTGGGGCGAACAAGCTACTTTCCTCGCGAAAGGACGATCCGTCCAAATTCCAGGTGTATGAGGTCGGCGCGACACCGTTTCTCCTGGCTGCGTTCGCCAACGATGTGGAGATCATGCGCCTGCTGGTGAAGGGCGGCGCCGATCCGAACCTGGCCACCGTCGGCAAAACCACTCCGCTGATGGAGGCCGCAGGGCTCACCCGGCGCAGGTCACTGGCCGGCGGGGGCGGCCACTCGGTGCAATTGACCCCGGAGCAGATGAGTGCCGCCCTGGAGGCGGTCAAGCTGTGCGTCGAGCTGGGAGCGGACGTCAACGCAGTCAACGACGTCGGGCTGACGGCGTTGCACGGGGCGGCATTCAACGGGTCGGACGATCTTGTTCGCTATCTGGTCGCCCAGGGCGCCCATCTCGATGCGCGGGACGCCACGGGTCAGACCCCATTGGACAAGGCGATGGGTGCCAGGCCGAAAGCCGGTGTCAACTTCAAACCCAACGGCCATGACGTCTTCCTGGCCTACAACGGGTGGCCGAGTACCGTGGCATTGCTGAAGCAGTTGGGGGCGAAGCCCGGCGATGGCGCGCCGGCAGCGAAACCAGCCGCCGTCGCTTCGATTCGAGTCCACGAGTAGGCGACAAAACATAGTCGCCTATGCGACAAACTGTCGCTCGCTTTCGTCCTAGTCTCGCATCAAACACACGGAGGGGGCCCGTGCGCATTCGCTGCGCCGTGGCATAACTCAACCGGGGGGGCATGAGCGTGTTGCAGAAGAGACAGGGCTGGGAAGTATGGACCGGGATGGGCTGCCGGGTCGGGTTGCTCGCGCTGTTGCCGGCGACCGGAGTGCTGGCGGCCGAGCCGGCGGCGGATGCCGGCGGCGTCGATCAGCTGACGGAGGTCACCGTCACCGCGCAGCGATTCGCACAGAATCTGCAGCGGGTGCCCATCGTCGTCGATACGATTTCGGGCGAGCAGGCGATCGCGCAAGGCACGACCAATTTCCAGGGGCTGGTCGCGGCTCTGCCCAACGTCAGCTTCACGACCGGATTCAACGCCACCAATACCTACATCCGCGGCGTCGGCGACAACTCGGCCTCGCCGAACAACCAGCCCTCGACCGCCGTCTATGTCGACGGCGTCTACTACGCCCAGGCGCAAGCGCTGACCACGTTCAACTTCAACAACATCGAGCGCATTGAGGTTCTGAAGGGCCCGCAAGGCACGCTATTCGGGCGCAACGCCACCGCAGGCGTCATTCAGGTCATCACACCCGATCCGAAGCACGATGTGAGCGGCAAGGTCGAGGGCGGATACGGCAACTACGCCACGTATCAGGCGAACGGCTATCTCACCGGGGGCATTACCGACAAGCTCGCCGCTGACGTGTCACTGCAGTGGATCAAACAGAACGACGGCTTCGGCGTCGATGTGAATACCGGTACGCCCACCTACAGGCAGCAGGCGTTCGCGGTGCGGTCCAAGTGGCTGTATGAACCCACTGACACCACCAAGGTCCGTTTCGTCTATGACTACGAGGCCTTCCTTTCCGGCGGAACCCCGGATCAGTACGCGCCCGAATCGGTCGGGTATGGACCGACGACGAATCCCAAGGCAGCTTATGATCACCAAGCGGATCCCGGCTTCTACAACGTCTACGGCGCGGACGCGTACAACAACAACTGGCAGTGGGGCGGCGCGCTCACGATCGATCAGGATATCGGTTCGGCGTTGCATCTGACGAGTATCACCTCGTACCGTCAGGACGCTGGCTCCCAGGCGCTGAACAGCGCCGTCTCGGCGCCGAACTATCCGGCTACGCTCAACTACATCACGCAGCGCTTCGACGGCCACTATGTCACGCAGGAGCTGCATCTGACCAACCGTAACCCGGATAAGCTCACGTGGCAGCTGGGCGCGTTCTACTACGGCGATCAGGTGTTCGGAGCTGACCCACGGTTTGCCGTCGGCTCGTTGGTCGCTGGCGGCTTCCAACAGATCAGGGGATCGGAGAACACCGCCTCCGGTGCGGTGTTCGCCGAGGCAACTGAGGAGATCTTCGATCAGACCCGAGTGACTGCGGGCGTGCGCTGGACGACGGAGACGATCAAGTCGTTTACCTCGACGCAGAACGCCGCGGGGGCGTTTACTGCCGGCCCATACTCCGGGCCGGCGTACAATCAGAAAGACCATCCGCTCACGTACCGCATCGCACTCGATCACAACTTTACGTCGGATTTCATGGCCTATGCCTCTTACAACCGAGGCTTCAAGACCGGCGGTTACAACCTGCTTTCTCCCGGAAGTGCCCCGTACTACGGTGAGCACGTCAATGCCTACGAGCTGGGCCTCAAGTCGGAGTGGTTCGACCACCGGGTGCGCTTCAATGTCTCCGGCTTCTACTATGACTACACCGACATGCAGGTCACCATCATCCTGGGTGGCAATCAGCTGTTCACGAATGCCGGTAACTCGAGGATCAAAGGCATCGACGCGTCGTTGGACTGGGCAGCTACGCAACACGTGACCTTGTCAGCGGGTCTTGGATTGCTGAACGGCGTGTACACGGATTACCCGGGTGCGCGCGGTTATACCCCCTGGGGAACCGCAATCAACATTGCCAATGCGAAGGGCGCGGATGTCCCGTATGCACCTAGGTCGTCGTATAACGTCAGTGCCGTATATCACGATCTCGCAACGCCGATAGGCACCTTCGATGCTACGGCGCAGTTCAGTCACACCAGCAAGTCATACGCCACTCCGGACATGGGGTTGGCGCGTCCCGCCTACTCCATGCTGGGAGGCACCATTAAGTGGTCGCCCCCGACCGACAACAGTTGGGCGGTGAAGGTCTGGGGCAAGAATCTAACAGGCGCGAAGTACTACACGTTTTCCGCCGAAAGCGCCACGGGCTGGTACGTGGCTTACGGGCCGCCACGTACGTATGGCGTGACCGTAGAGAAGGATTTCTAAGGCAGGAGACTCAGCTGCCGGCCGCGCAGGAGGTCATCGCATGAGCACGGGATACCAGACGCGCTTCGGATCGCTGGCAAATTATGAGAAGGGCCACGTCGAGTCGATCACGGACGACGTGAAGAACTACGCGTTCTCCAACTGCTTCGAGATTGCCGCGGGTTCCAAGCCGTACGAGAAGGTCATCTTCGGCATCAATCAGATCTACGTGCTGGAGGTCCTGCGTGCGGAGGGGAATTCGCCTTGGTACACCTGTGCGCACGATGAGTTTGCCTTGTGTATGGATGGCGAAGTGGAGATCCAACTCTTCAAGCTCGATGCGTCTCAGACCGTGGCTGACAAGGAGAGGAACGGCACGGTTGCGGTCAAGGGCGAGCCACGCGGAGCGAAGATGGGGTGGATCAAACTCAAGCGCGGCCATCAGGGAATGTTGCCGGCGAACTGTGCCTATCAGTTCCGCGCCGCGAGCCCCGGAGTCCTCGTTCTGCAGACCTGCAAGGGCGAGCTGTCGATCGAGCGCTGGACCGAGATCTGCCAGGCTCAGTGAGCCCGCATGCCCAGGAGCAGAATATGAGCGCGGATAGCTACCAGGTGTTTGAGCTGGGCAGCTTCGTCTTTCGACGTGACGAGTATTTCGTGCACATCAGCTGGCGTGCGAACAACGGGCGGCCGATGAGCCACACGCTGGACGTTGGGAATTTTCTGCGGGCGCTGATGCGCGACATTGCCTGGGGGTTTTTCTACGGCTGGGTCAACTTCGACGACGTGTTCGGCACCCTCAACCACTACGGGACCGTGGATTTGTACGGCGGCAGCTTCAACGGTTCGATGCGCGCCGCGGGAATCGACAAGCTCGAGAATTTTCCGACCGAGCAGATCCGAGCGGTGTTCGAGCAGATGCTCGATGACTGGACCAACGAGGGCTATGATCCCTTTGCAGCGCCGCAGGAGACCGGTTCGCCCTACGGGCCGAAGAACGGACACAATCGGCCGGCGATTACCCGTGCACGTGAGGTGGCCAAGCGTTGCGTAGGCTTGAAGGGCGATCTGCCGTTACGCACCGATGCGCGGGGTGCGCCGGTCAATCGCGCCTTTGCCGACGTGCCCCAGGATCAACCGGAAGTCCACGCCGAGCCCGGCTTTGAAGACGAAGTGCACGCGTTCAACCTGTTTGCCTTTCTCTCACGCTCACAAGTGACGTGGAATCCCTCCTTCACCTCCGTGGTCAAGCACAGCTACATGTGCCCGACAACCGAGGAGCACATCCTCCCGATCATTCATGGGAACGATCGAGTCGAGTGGTTCTTCCAGATGTGCGATGAGATTCACTGGAACTGCGCTGACAAGAACACCGGCAAGCCGCTGGCGCGGGTGATCATGAAGGCTGGCGACATGGCTGCGATGCCTGCCTATTGCCGTCACCAGGGCTACAGCCCCAAGCGTTCGATGCTGCTGGTGTGGGAGAACGGCTCGCCGAAGCTGGTGTACGAGATCCAGAAGGGCGAGTCCCCGGAAGTCCCGGTGCAGTTCTAACCATGGTGGAGAACGTGCACGTGACCCGCGCTGCTGTGAGCGGGGCGGGTAGCGCCGCTGGCGTGCAGGCGGCTGCAGGTCTGAAAGGGCCGATCCCGCATCAGTTGTTCATCAACGGCAAGTTTGTCGATGCCGAGAGCGGAGAGACGCTCACTTCCATCAATCCGCACGACAACTCACCGATCGTCGATGTCGCGATGGCCGGAAGGGCGGATGTCGACAAGGCCGTGACGGCCGCGCAGGCGGCGCTGGGCAGGTGGCAACGGCTC
The DNA here is from genome assembly GCA_036499585.1 of Steroidobacteraceae bacterium. Classification (GTDB taxonomy): domain Bacteria; phylum Pseudomonadota; class Gammaproteobacteria; order Steroidobacterales; family Steroidobacteraceae; genus 13-2-20CM-66-19. The sequence continues at coordinate 391,013 of DASYDM010000012.1, read as the reverse complement.
GGAGCCAGCGAGCGCGGGCGGCTGTTGTTGAAGCTTGCCGACAAGATCGATGCGAACATCGAGGAGCTCGCGCGACTGGAGTCGTTGGATACCGGCCATCCGCTGCGCGATTCGCGGATGCTGGATGCACCGCGTACGGCGGGCTGCTATCGCTACTTCGGCGGGATGGCCGACAAGCACGAAGGCACGGTCATTCCGGTGGACCCGGGCTTTCTGAACTACGTGGTTCACGAGCCGATCGGTGTCGTCGGCCAGGTTGTACCGTGGAATTTTCCGCTGATGTTCACGGCCTGGAAACTCGGTCCGGCGCTCGCGGCAGGCAACTGCGTCGTGATGAAGCCGGCGGAGATCACCCCACTGAGTTCGCTGAAGATCGCCGAGTACATCGCGGAAGTGGGCTTTCCGGAGGGAGTGGTCAACATCATTCCGGGGCTAGGGTCGGTGGCGGGGCAGGCGATTGCCGAGCATCCGGGGATCGGCAAGATTTCCTTTACGGGCTCGACTGTAACGGGCAAGCGCGTCGTGCAGGCCGCTTCCGGCAACTTGAAGAGAGTTCAGCTCGAGCTGGGTGGAAAGGGTGCGAACATCGTCTTCGAGGATGCCGATCTCGTAGCGGCGGTAAACGGGGCTGCCTTCGCGGTGTTCCACAACCAGGGGCAGGCCTGCATCGCCGGTTCGCGCTTGGTACTGCACGAGCGCATTGCCGAGGAATTTCTCGAGCGCTTCATCACCCTGGCCCAATCGATCCGTCTGGGCAATCCGCTCGATCCAGCCACTGAAATGGGACCGCTCACCAGTTCCCACCATCGCGATAAAGTCCTGAAGTACGTGGGCTATGCGCTCGAGGACGAGGGGACGATATTGCTCGGTGGCAAGCCGCCCAGCGACCCTGGTCTAGCGAACGGGTGTTATCTGGAGCCGACGATCGTGCGCGCGAAGTCACACCTCGACCGCTGCGCGCAGGAGGAAGTATTCGGGCCGTTCGTGACCGTGCTTACATTCAAGAGCGAGGAGGAGGTCCTCGCCATCGCCAATGGGATTGAATATGGCCTCGGCGGTGGACTTTGGACGCGGGATCTGGCGCGGGCACACCGCTTCGCGCGCGAAATGAAGAGCGGGATGGTGTGGATCAATTGCTACAAGCGCGTGCATCCCGGCTCGCCGTTTGGCGGCATCGGTCAGTCCGGCTACGGACGCGAGATGGGATTTGAGGCCATGCGGGAATACACCCAGGTCAAGTCGGTCTGGGTGAGCGTCGATGCGCAGTTACCGCCGTGGTATCCGCGAGCGCCGACGTGAGGGTTATTCAAGGCTGACGAGCCGCGACGGCGGGTTTAGCCCGGATTCACGCAGTGGCGGGTGTTCCGCAACGGGAACAACCGCGTCCGACGGTCGGACGACCTCAGGGCCTGAGGCGGGAGAGCCTGTACACTTCGGGGCCATGGACCCTGCCCCACTGACCCTTTTCGAAAAGATCTGGCGCAAGCATGCGATCCTCGTGCGCGAGGACGGCCAGACACTGTTGTATATCGACAGGCACTTCCTGCAGGACGGCTCGGCACCGGCGTTCGAGATGCTCAGGCAGCGTGGGCTCAAGCCCCGGGTTCCGGAGCGAGCCTTTGCGACACCGGATCATTACATCCCGACCGACAGCCGTGATCTGGCAAGCATCGCGGATCCCGAGAAGAGAGCCATGGCTGAAGCCCTTCGGCAGGATAGTGCTGCCGCGGGGATCGCGTTTTTCGGTCTGGACGATCCTCGGCAAGGCATCGTTCATGTGGTCGCTCCCGAACAGGGCCTGAGCCAGCCCGGGATGTTGATCGTTTGTGGGGACAGCCACACGTCGACTCATGGGGCGCTCGGTGCGCTTGCGTTCGGCATCGGTGCGACCGAGGTCGCCCATGTCCTCGCAACTCAGACGCTTTGGCAGCGCAAGCCGAAAACGCTCCGCATCGTGTTGAGCGGCGCGCTGCAGGCGGGTGTTTCCGCGAAGGACGTCATTCTCGCGATCATCGCCAAGATTGGCGCAGCGGGAGCCACGGGTCACGTGATCGAGTACGCCGGACCGGCGTTGGCCGGTCTGTCCATGGAGGGGCGGCTCACGATCTGCAACATGACCATCGAGGCAGGTGGCCGCGCTGGGATGATTGCCCCAGATGCGAGTACGTTCACTTATCTGAAGGGTCGGCCGTTCTCGCCGCAGGGGGCGCAATGGGACAATGCCGTTGCCGGCTGGGAAGGCTTGGTCAGCGACCCCGGAGCCACATTCGACAGGGAAGTTGAACTCGATGTCAGCGGCATCGCGCCAATGGTCACCTGGGGCAATAGCCCGGAGGATGCGCTGGCCATCACGGGGTGCGTCCCGGATCCCGCCGCGGCCTCCAGCGCGGAGCGGCGCGATGCGATGTTGCGAGCGATCCAGTACATGGGGCTTCAACCCGGCATGGCGCTGACGGACGTGAAAATCGATCGAGCATTCATCGGCTCGTGCACCAACGGACGTATCGAGGACCTGCAGAGCGCCGCCGCAGTAGTGCGCGGCAGGAAGGTCGCTGCAGGTGTCGAAGCCTGGGTGGTGCCAGGGTCCGGCCCTGTGAAGCGGGAAGCGGAAGCACGTGGGTTGGATCGCGTATTCAAGGAGGCGGGATTTCAGTGGCGCGAAGCGGGTTGCTCGATGTGCCTGGGAACCAACGGTGACGTCATCGCGCCCGGGCAGCGGTGCGCATCCAGCACCAACCGCAATTTTGTCGGCCGCCAGGGTCCGGGCTCGCGCACACACCTGATGAGCCCCGCAATGGTCGCTGCTGCTGCGGTGAGCGGCAAGCTTACCGACGTGCGGCAGCTGCTCGGGAGTCGTTGAGCATGGAGCCGTTCAAGTCGCTGCGCGCAGTGGCCCTGCCGATCGCCCGACCTAACTTCGACACGGACCAGATTCTTCCTGCGCGCTACCTGCAAAAGCGGCGCGCCGAAAACTTCGGTGAGTTTCTGTTTCGGGACCTGCGATACCGTGGCGACGGCGCGGAGAACCCGGACTTTGTGCTCAACAAGCCCGCGTACCGAGCTGCGCGTATCGTCGTCGCAGAGCAGAACTTCGGCTGCGGATCGTCTCGCGAGCACGCGGTCTGGGCGCTGTACGACTACGGGGTCCGGGCAGTCATCGCGCCCAGCATGGGGGACATCTTCATCTCGAACGCGGCCAAGAACGGCCTGCTCACCATCGTGCTGCCCGCGCAGGCGGTGGCCGACATGATGGAGAGGGTACTGCAGGAGCCGGGGTTGCAGATTGCGGTGGATCTCGAGGCGCAGCTGGTGACACTGCCCGCGGGCGCGGGCGCGGGCGCGGGCGCGGGCGCGGATATTCAGCATCGCTTCGAGATCGATGCGTACCGGAAGAAGACACTGCTCAGCGGCCTGGATGAGCTGGGCTATACCCTGACCCAATTGGACAAAATAAAGGCTTTCGAGCTCCAGTTATGAAGATCGCAGTATTGCCGGGCGACGGCATCGGTAAAGAAGTGACCGCAGAGGCGGTGAAGGTGTTGCGCGCCGCCGTCGGCTCAAAATCCCTCGATCTCATCGAGGCGGCGGTGGGGGGTGCGGGCGTGGAAGCGGCAGGTGACCCGTTGCCGCCGCGAACGTTGGAGATCGCGCAACAGGCGGATGCCATTCTGTTCGGGGCGGCCGGTGTACCCGGCGACGAAAGTATCCCGTACGACATGCGGCCGGGCGCGAGCCTGCTGCGGCTTCGCAAGGCGCTGGGGCTGTTCGCGAATTTCCGGCCCGCGTTCCTGTTTCCGGAGCTGGTGGATGCTTCGACGCTCAAGCGCGAAGTCGTCGAGGGACTCGACATCATGATCCTGCGCGAGCTGACCGGTGATCTCTACTTCGGTGAGCCGCGAGGCATCACAACCAACTCGGCCGGCGAACGGGAAGCCTTCAACACCATGCGCTACTCGGAACCGGAGATCGAGCGCATCGCGCGAGTGGCCTTCGAGACCGCGCGCAAGCGCCACCGGAAGGTGTGCTCGGTCGACAAGGCCAATGTGCTCGAGACGATGCAGTTGTGGCGCGAGGTCACGACCCGGGTCGGTAGGGACTACCCGGACGTAGAGCTGACCCATGCGTTCGTCGATGCTGCGGCGATGATGCTCATGCGCGCGCCCAAGCAGTTTGACGTGATCGTGACCGGAAACGTTTTTGGTGACATCCTGTCGGACGCTGCGGCCATGCTGACCGGATCGATCGGCATGCTGCCCTCGGCGTCCTTGGGCACGGGAAGCAAGGGACTCTATGAGCCCGTTCACGGCAGCGCCCCCGACATTGCGGGCAAGAACATTGCCAATCCGCTGGCGGCGATTCTGTCTGCGGAGATGATGTTGCGTTATTCGTTCGATGACGCGCGCGGCGCGGATCGGATTTCGGGCGCCGTGCGTAAAGTACTGGCGGCGGGGTATCGTACCGGCGACATCTTCCAGCCGGGAATGAAACGGGTCGGCACAAAAGAAATGGGGGACGCCGTCGTGGCGGCGCTGTAATGAACAACATCAGTCTATCGGGCCGCGTTGCGGTCGTAACGGGCGGTGCCCGCGGAATCGGCTTCGCGACGGCACAGAGGTTCCTGAAGTGCGGCGCCGCGGTGGCTCTCTGGGATATCGATGCATCCCGCGTCAAGCAGAGCGCGACCGAACTGGCCACATTGGGCGAAGTGAGCGCTCATGTCGTGGAGCTGACCGATGAGTCGGCGGTTCGGGCGGCTGTTACCCAGACTCTGGAGACGCATTCCCGGATCGACATTCTCGTGAACAGTGCCGGCATCACGGGTGGCAATGGCACGACGTGGGAGTTGGACCCCAAGATCTGGCGACAGGTTCTGGAGGTCAACCTCTACGCACCTTACCTGGTCTGCCGGGCCGTCGTGCCGCACATGATCGGCGCCGGCTACGGGCGCATCGTCAATATCGCCTCCATCGCCGGGAAGGAAGGCAATCCCGGCGCCTCTCACTACAGCGCCTCGAAGGCGGGCCTGATCGGCTTCACCAAGTCCCTCGGCAAGGAACTGGCGCAGAAGAACATCATGGTCAACTGCATCACGCCTGCCGCTGCCCGCACCGAAATGTTCGGCCAGATGACCCAACAGCACATCGACTACATGCTGGCGAAGATTCCGATGGGGCGCTTCGTACTACCCGAGGAGATTGCTGCGATGATCGCGTGGCTGTCTTCCGAGGAGTGTTCCTTCACGACCGGCGGGGTGTTCGATATTTCGGGCGGCCGGGCGGTTTACTGACGGGGCGCAGGCGAGGGGGAGGCGACGGTGAGCATTCGGCAGGGTGAGGCGCAGTGAGCGTCGGAGAGGCGGCGATCAACGGCGACGCCGGGGTGGTTGCTGCAGGGCGTTACGCAGGCGAGGTCGCGGCCCGACTCGATCGCTTGCCGTTCACACGGACCTTGTGGCGCTTCGTGCTGCTCATCTCATTGGGCGGCATCTTCGAGCTGTACGACCTGTTCATGACGACGTATATCGCGCCTGGACTGGTCTCGAGCGGGCTGTTCACCAACTCGCCCGCCAACTTCTTCGATCCCCGGGGTGTGGGCTTCGTCGTGTTCTGCACCTTTGCCGGCATGTGGGTCGGGTGCATCGGCTTCGGCTTCATCGCCGACCGGCTCGGCAGGCGCTCGATCTTCACCTTCTCGTTGGTCTGGTATTCCCTCGCAACGGCCATCATGGCCTTCCAAACCACGGCGGAGTCGGTCGATCTGTGGCGCTTCATCGCCGCCATCGGCGTGGGCTTGGAGCAGATCACGATCGATACCTTCCTGCCGGAGCTCGTTCCGCCACAACACCGCGGTCGTGCGTTCGCGTTCTATCAGTTCATCGAGTTCTGCGTCGTGCCGGTAGTGGCCCTGCTGGGTTGGCTGCTGGTCCCCCTCAGTCCGCTTGGAATGGCGGGGTGGCGCTGGGTCGCGCTGATCGGCTCGGTTGGAGCGATCGCAGCCTGGTGGCTGCGCCGGGCATTGCCGGAGAGTCCGCGCTGGCTTGCGCTGCACGGCCACAACGAGCGCGCCGAACGGATCATGGTAGATATCGAGGCACGCGTAGCGCGTGACGTCGGTGCTGACATACTGCCACCGGCTGAGTCACGCACAGAGGCGGTGGAGGCCAAGAGTCGCTTCAGCGAGCTGCTGAAGCCGCCGTATGGAAAGCGCACGCTGGTCTTGTCCATTTTCAACCTGATGCAGACGATCGCGTTCTACGGCTTCGGCGCGTGGGTGCCCAGTCTCCTGATCGCCAAGGGCATCCACGTCACCACCAGCCTGCAGTACGCATTCATCATTGCTCTCGCAAATCCCGTCGGGCCGCTGTTGGGTATGCTGATCGCCGATCGCATGGAGCGGAAATGGCAGATCGTCTCAGCCGGGGCGTCGGTCGCGGTCTTCATGTACCTGTTCGCGCTCCAGCAGAGTGATTCGCTGGTGATCGTGTTCGGCGCCCTCGTGACTATCGTCAACAACTGGATCTCGTTCGCCGTCCACGGCTATCAGGGCGAGCAGTACCCCACCCGGATACGCGCCCGCGCCGTCGGCTTCGTCTACTCCTGGAGCCGGATCAGCGCCGCGCTGGCGGGTCTGTTGATCGGGTTCTTCCTGCGCCAGGGCGGCGCCATGGGAGTGGCGCTGTTCATCGGCGGGGCGATGGTGGTGATGGTCGTGACCATCGGCGGCTTCGGGCCGCGGACGCTCAACCGCCGGCTGGAGGAACTTTCGCACTAAGGCCTCGAGCTCGGGAGTATGTTGAGGCGCGCGGGGACACCGTCCCGGCACTTAACTTAACGCCCTAGGAGGTTCCAAGCTTTCGGCGTCCGGCTGCGTCTAATGGACTGAGCCAGACGAAGAAACTCGCATGGACCCGCCACAGCTGAAAAGTCTCATCCGGCAGGCGCAAGGGGGCGATGTGGCCTCCTTCGCCGAGCTGCTCGACCTGCACTACCCGACGATCTACCGGATCGCCTGGAAATGGTGCGGCCATCGGGCCAATGCGCAGGACATCGCGCAGCAGTCCTGCATCAAGCTGGCAGGGAGCCTGGCGCACTTTCGTTTCCAGGCAGCGTTCACGAGCTGGCTCTATCAGGTGGTGATCAGCTGCGCCCAGGACTGGCAGCGGGCTCAGCAGCGCCACGAGCACGACGCCCTACCGGAGATCGAACCGCCCTCCGACGCAACGCACCCCGAAGACTACATCTACCTCGCGCAGCTGCTCGAACAGCTCGATGAGCTCGGCGCGGGGATGAAGGAGACGGCCTTGCTCGTGCACGGCGAGGGTCTCAGTCACGCCGAAGCGGGCGAGATTCTGGGCGTCTCGGAATCAACCATTTCCTGGCGCGTTCACGCCATACGCAAACATTTGACGCGGCGTGAAACCCACATGAGCAGTGGCACATGAAAGCACGATCCTTCGAGGACTATCTGGAGCGCGCGACTCCTCCACCGCCGGATCCTGAGGCGCAACTGCAGGCCAAGCGCGCCGCGCTGGCGGAGTTTGAGAGAATTCACGCTCGGATCCAGGACGCGAGCCGGTCGGAGGGATCTAGCGAAACGGCGAACGTACCGGCTCGCGCCGGCTGGCGATTCAGGAAGACGCTGTGGGGGGCTGTTGCAACCGCTTGCGTCGTGGTCGTGGTGGTATCAGCCGTGTGGTGGGTGCCCCCGGAGCAGCGGCACATCCTGACGCATGGCCCTGCGCTGAGTGGACAGGGGCAGGTCGCCGAGCAGCCGAAGTCGTTATCCGAAGTGGTGGTCGTGACGGGCAGCCGCAGAGAAAGGGACGACGTCAAGACCCAATCCGCTGCGGATTCGGCTGTGCCGGCCCCGTCGCTGCCCCAAGAGCAGAAGTCGCATTCGTTGGAGGAGGTGGTCGTGACGGGCGTTCCACTCAAGAAACGCTCTTTCTCGGCCCCATCGCCGGTCACTGCGATTCAAGGGGCCTCCGGCAACCTGGTCTCCCGCTCGAGCCCGGCCGCCGAGGCGTCGGCGCCTGCGCCCCGGGCGGCCGCCCCAGACAGCCAGGACACGTTCGAGCATTTCGAAATCAACCCGGTCAAGCGCGTGGCGGACGAACCGGTGTCGACGTTCTCGGTCGACGTGGACACGTCATCCTATAGCTTCGCCCGACGGAGGTTGAATGAGGGAGCATTGCCGCCGGTGGACGCCGTGCGTGTCGAGGAGATGATCAATTACTTCGACTATGCGTGGCCGACGTCCGATTCGCGGGAGCAACCTTTCAAGGCCACTGTGGCCGTCAGCGATTCTCCGTGGGGTGCGGGCAAGAAGCTGCTCCACATCGGCATCAAGGGTTATGAGCTTCCCGCCCGGGCCAGGCCGGATGTCAATCTGGTGCTGCTTCTGGATGTCAGCGGCTCAATGGACGAGCCGGACAAGCTGCCGCTCGCGCAGCAGTCGATGGCAATGCTCCTGGAGGCCCTGAAACCCACGGACACGGTTGCAATCGTGGTCTACGCCGGAGCCGCAGGCGAAGTGTTGGCGCCTACGCCGGTGGCAGACAAGGAGAAGATCCTGAGGGCGCTGAACTCACTGCAGCCGGGAGGTTCGACCGCCGGGGCCGCGGGAATCCGCCTGGCTTATGGGCTGGCCGAAAGGAATCTCCGTAAGGACGGCGTGAACCGCATCCTTCTGGCCACCGATGGCGATTTCAACGTCGGCATCACGGATCGCAATGAGCTCAAGGGGTTCGTGGAGCGGGAGCGCGAGAAAGGCGTCTTTCTGTCAGTGTTGGGGTTTGGTGAGGACAATTATCGCGATGACATGGCCCAGACCCTTGCGCAGAACGGCAATGGCGTAGCGGCTTACATCGATACGCTGAACGAAGCCCGCAAGGTGTTGGTCCAGGAGTCCTCGGCCGCGCTGTTTACGATCGCCAAGGACGTGAAACTGCAGGTCGAGTTCAATCCGGCGACGGTGGCGGAGTATCGTCTCATCGGCTACGAGACCCGCGCTCTCAACCGCGAGGACTTCAACAACGACAAGGTCGATGCGGGCGATGTGGGAGCGGGTCACACGGTGACTGCGATCTACGAGATCACGCCGGTGGGCTCGAGCGCGAGGTTGATCGATGACCTGCGCTATCCTGAAGCTGCGAGAGCGGGTGTGGACCTGAGGAGCAAAGGGGGCGAATACGGCTTCCTGAAGATCCGCTACAAGCTGCCCGACAGCTCGCGGTCGCGATTGATCGAGCAGCCCATCCGCATCGACGCCCGCGTGCCGGAGGCGCTCAAGCAGGATGTGGAGTTTTCCACCGCGGTGGCGGGCTTTGGGCAGCTTCTGCGCGGTGGAAAGTACACCGGGCCGCTCACCTTCGACGATGTGTACAAGCAGGCGCGCAGTGGGCTCGGCGAGGACTCATACGGCTACCGGGCTGAGTTCCTGGAACTGGTGCGCAAGGCCCAGCACGCGCAGCGCCCGTGAGTCGGCTGCGGTGTCAGGGGCGACTGGTCGGCGCAGCTGACGGCCGTACTCGTCTGAAACCTACTGTGTAGTAGCGGGCGCCTTGCAGCAGTTGATTGTTGCTATCAAACAGCACGTCGGTCGCCATGTGCTTGGGATCGGCATCCAGCACGGGGGTGAACTCCCCCGACACCTGCGTGTCGCTGAAGCGGAAATTCGTCGTGTGCAGCAGCAGCAGCCCGCCCGGCTTCAGGCACCGCGCGAAGTCCGTAACGACTCGTTCGAATCGCTCGAAAGTGATGAGTGAGTCGGAGCGTTGCACGGATTTCGTGGTCAGGTCGCCGTGGCACAACACGGCAAGACAGAAGATCGCATCGTAGCTCGCGGTTTGTTCGCCGGCCGTCGTCGCCCCTACCACGAAGTTGATGCCTTGCGAGGGCTCTGCTCGCGCGCGCTGCTGACACAGCGCGATGTTCTCCGGGTTGACGTCGATGCCCGTAATCCGGGCCGTCGGGAAATAGCTGCGCAGGGCGAACACCTCATCGCCGCGGGAGCAGCCGAAAGAGAGCAGCCTCAGTCCCGGACTCCGGTCCAGCTGCTCGCGCGCAAACTCGAACAGCCACGGGTACCGGTTCGGCAGGGTGTGGGTATACGGCTGGAATCCCCCGGGTAGCGGCACGACGCCGGCTGGGGCAAAGGCTGGAAAAGCCCGATGAAGGGCGCGGCGGCCGCGCCGTGCCAGTGTCCGGAACCGGCTCAAGCCTGGGAGGGTCATCGTGCGGTGAGTGGCTCGCCGGCCACCCGCGGTTCAAGTCCGGGGCGGTAGGGCGGTCAGAAGAGGCCGGCTCCGGACGAACTGCGAAACGATCCATTTTTCGCCGCGTGTCGGCGAACGGCCCGCATGGAGCATACGAAGGTCCGGCTGCAGGTCGGGGAGCGCGTTAATGAACAGCAGACCCTGACCCCGCTGGCCTTTGTGGCAGACGCCCAGGGTTGGAAAGTCGGTCGCCCCGCCGTCGTAGTCCTCGTTGAGGTAAATCAGGAAGGTCGCGATCCGTTGCCCGTTGCGGGCGATCTCGTCCGCGTAGTCAGGGACGGCAGGGTCGACGAAATCGTAATGATTGGTGGATTCCTCCCCAACGGCGTAGTGAAGCACCGCAGGGGCCTCCATGTGATTCATCGGGATCTGGGAAGCCCAGGACATCCGTATCTGCACCAGCACATCCAGGATCTCGACATCGGCGAGACTGAAATTGGCCACGCGGTTCGTGCGCGTTTCACCGACGATGTCACGCTTGCTCACGGCATCGTAAACCAGCGCGCGAGTGAGACGGCTTGATGCCCGCTCCATGATCCAGTCGCACACCTGCCGGCTGAGCAGGGAGTCGAATACCCGGATCTGGGGATCCGCGCTGAGCTCGCGGGCCGGCGGACCTTCCTGCCAGCCTGAAAAATCGATGCGCGAAGCCAGGTTCCCCCAATAGTCGCCGCACGGGTTCCCTACTGAGCTGGGTGTTTCCATGCCGGCCAACGCAGTCAGTTGCGTGCGTGCAGGCTCCCAGTTCCGGTCCGCGGCGACGACCAGCCAGCGCAGAGCGTCGTTCCAGCTGGGCGTGACGTAGAAGCCAAGCACGGTGAGGGCCGCCATTCGGGCCGCGGCTTCGGCATCTCCTTGCGTGGCCGCATCCTGCAGAAATCGGGCGCCCTCGGCGGGTAGAGAGGGGGCGCGATCGCCCGACAGGAGCCGCTTTGCCAACTGGCGCATGCACGTGAGATCCCCGGCCTGGGTCCCCAGCGCCAGCTCATTGATGGCATCGTCATGGCGGCCGGCGCAATCATGTCGGTCGGCGAGCGCCAGGTGCGGCGTTGCAGTCGCTTGCGAGCTCATTTCGGGCAAAGGCTACGGCGCCGGATGGGTTGCCGCAAGCGTCGGGCGAAAACTCAAAAAAAAGGGGCGGCCTCGCGGCCGCCCCAGATGTCATCAAACGCTTTCTTAGAAACTCGCCTTCAGACCCACGTAGTACCGGCGACCCAGCACATCGTAGATGCCCGGTACGGTCGTGTTGGACGCAGTCGTGGTGCCGGGATTCGCTCCCACCACCGGCGGATCCTTGTCCAACAGATTGTCGATACCGACGCGGATGCTGTACCGGTCCCAGGTGTAGGTGCCGAACAGGTCGTACTCGTCGTAGTGCTCCGTCGGCAGAATCGTCGTCGTCGGCAGCTGTGCCGCGGCGGCATTTCTGACGCTCGGCAGATGATGCCAGTTCACACCGACAGTCAGGCCCTGCAAGTGATAGGCGACGTTGGTCAGAGTCTGGTAAGTGAACTGACCGTTCTGGTCGAGGGTTCCCTTGGCATCCACCTTCGCCGAGGTCGGGCCCGTCTGGTACTCGAACTGGCTCAGATAGTTGATGTTGGTACCCGCCGAGATCTGGCCGGGGCCCAGGTCGTGCAACCAGTTGATCTGCAAGTCGACGCCTTGGGTCGTGAGTGTCCCGAGGTTCGAGTACAGAGCCGTTACGGTTGCGCGATCGCCGGTGGTCGGCTCACGCTGGATCAGCTTGCAATACGCGTTGTTGATGTCGTATGTCGGGTTGCTGACGCCGTTGTAGTTGAAGCAGTTGTTGTACACCGTAATGGACGACTGCGGCGAAATCGCGTCCGAGATTGCGATGTGGTAGAAGTCCACGGTCGCCGTCAGGTGACTGACATGGAAGGGCTCGGTGAGCACGAATCCAGCCGTCCAGGTCCTGCCGGTTTCCGGTCCCACCTTCGGATTGCCCGTGTCGACTTCGATCTCGAGCGGGAAGAACGGTGGGCTCTGACGCGTAAAGCCGTCCGGACCGTGCGGATTGTTGTACGTCTGGACATCGAACTGCGAAGTGCTGTTGCCGATGATGGCCCGGCACAACGCCTGCACCTTCAGGTAGTTCGGATTCGACGGCGTCTTGCTGAACGTGTCGCCCGGAGGAATGTTGCCCCATGGCGCGATGGTCGCCACCGAGCACGGATCCACCTGGGGGAACGGTACCACCTGTTGGGTCGGACCCGAGAACAACTCGGCAGTGTTCGGTGCGCGCGTCGCGAACTGATAGCCGCCGCGGAACGACAGCGAGTCGAGTGCCTTCCAGGTGAGCAGCGCCTTCCACGTGCCCTTGGTGCCCGCCGTATTGAAATCCGAGAGGCGGTAACCGAGCTCGAGGCCCAGGCGCTTCACGATCGGCACGAGGAACTCGCCGTAGAGCTCCTTCACGTTGGTTTCACCCTGCGTGGAGGCCGATGCGAACAGTCCGATGGGGCTGTCGATGATCTGCGTCTGCGGGTTGCCGGGGGCGTACTTGAAGACGTCCTTGCGGTAGGAGACGCCGAACGCGGAGCGCAACTCGCCGCCGGGCAGGGTGAACAGCTTACCCTGGACGTTGGCCTCGACGACGTCCTGAGTCAGGGTCGTCACATTGCTCATGTTGTCCGAAATGGCGTTCAAGCAGTCCGCCGAGGGCGTGAACTGTTGGAACACGGGCAGGCCGCTCGTACAGGTCAGGGAGTAGCCCGAGAGGGTCTGCTCCGATCCTATCGGCAGCGTCGGCGGCGCGCCGGGCAGCCTCAGGTTGGCTCCCTGGCCGAAGTTGGGCTGTGCGATCAGGAAGGCATAGCGCTGGTACGACGGCAGCCCGGAATAGTCCTCGTTGTACCGGGTGCCGCCCTTGGAACCGTAGGCTTCCCAGGTCCAGTCGCCCAAGCCCAGCTTGCCGTTCAGACCGGCCATGAGCTGCCAGACGTCGCTGTTGTTGTCGAGGTTGATCGGGCCGTTGTAGTCGAGTACCTGAGAGAGATTCCAGGGAGCGTTCGGACCGGTGGTGCCCGCGGGCTTGGTCGGATCGACGACACGGGAGTCCAGCAGGGCATTCAGGGCGGCGGGCAGCGTACGTCCGTCACGGGGAACGGCGACCTGCCAGGTGGTGATGGCGGGCGGCAGACCGCCGCGCGAGAGTGCTTCGGAATGGGTGAAGGTCCCCTGTGCGAAGGCGGTGATGTTGTCGTTGAAGTTGAACGTGCCGTGTCCGAAGAACGTATGCCGTTCGAGCGGAATCGACGCGTAACCCCCGGTAAAGGCCTGGTCCAGCTGGTTGGTGGTGCTGAGCACCTTGACGGCAGTGTTGCGTCCCGCGTTGAGGTTGTTGATCGGTCCGTTGTAGCCGAAACCGCCGCCTTGCTGCAGGAAAATGCTGCCGTCATTGTTGAAACGGAACTGGGTCGCCGGTCCCGTGCCAGCCGGTGCACCGGGCAGGACGGTGTTGATCGCAGCCTGCGAGGGCTGGTTGATCGTTGCCGCGTAGGCCGGCTGATCCAGGAAGCCACCGCTGGGGTTGCCGCGATCCAGCCAGCCATTGACGTAGAAGTCACGATTGGCCTGCAGAGCCGCTTCGCGCTTGCTCCATTCGAGGCCGAACATGACATTGCCACGGCCATCGGCGCCGTTCATGCCGAACAGGGCGCTGACCTTCGACTCCGCCCCGTCGTGGTCGGCGGTCTCGCCACGCTGCATGTCGATGTCGAGGCCTTCGAAGTTCTTCTTCAGAACGAAGTTGACCACGCCGACCATGGCGTCGGGACCGTAGACGGACGAGGCGCCTCCGGTGATGTACTCCACGCTCGAGATGGCGATGGAGGGAATCGTATTGATGTCGATGTCCAACAGTGCGTCGGACGGCTGGCCGCGACGCCCATCGAACAGCACGAGGCTGCGATTCGACCCCAGGCCGCGCAGGTTGAGGATGGCTGCGCCCGGATTGCTGGTGGCGCTGCCCTGGATGCTCGAGGTGAACTGGTTGTTGAGACCGGCCTTGAACTGCGGCATCTGATTGAGGGTGGCCTCAATGTTGGTCGATGCCGTGTTTTCGAAAGCGTCTTTGGCGACGGTGACGATCGGGCTGGGCGCGTCGAGATCGCGTGATCGGACGATGCGCGAACCCGTTACGGTGATTTCAGTGAGCTCCGCTGTGGGCTGCTCCGTCTGCTCCTGGGCCATTGCCCGCGGTGCCGACACTCCCCAAATGGCTGTAGCGACTGCGGTCGAGATCAGCAGGCGTGCGACTTGCGCGCACGGCAACCGTGGCGTTTCCGCCACTCTTCGAATGGTCATGAACTTTCCCCCTGGCGCGTACAACCCCGTCGCCTATCCCGTGCTCCAGAGGTAGTTCGCTTAAGAAAATTGCTTGCAAACTCCTAGCAAGCTAAGTGTGCTCCGAGCCACGGTGCAGGGTCAACAGGGGTACCGCTGGTACTGGCTGTTTTTTCTATGCGGACCGGGAAGTTGACTAGTCTGTCAGGGAAGAAGGTGCGGGATTCCAACGTTTGTATCGGACTTCGGCGGCTCCCCCCGATCGGCGGCAGAGGGCGGGAACGGCGCCGACGGATCGGCAGGAACGGGCCCCAACCCACGGGCTGCGCTTGCGGCGTATGCGCAACAACCGCACGGGTATTTACCGCATTGCATACTAGGGGGACCCATCAGGAAGGAGGCGCCGCGATGGCCGTTCGCTCCCGCCGGATCCTCAGCAGCTGGATGCTGGCTGGCTGCGCGCTCGTGTTCTGTGTGCGAATACTGCTTGCGGACGGCATTGCGCCTGCGCCGCGTGAGTTTCGGGTGTATCCGAGCTTCGAGGGTGAGGATGCCGACGCGCCGCTGCCTGGGGACTGGAAGGTTCCTGGGGAGCTCGTGGTGGGGCGACTCATGTACCCCAGTCGCGGATTCGGCTTCTTCGGTGGCGGAGACTGGCGACAGGGAGGCACCAGCTGGACTGACGACTATCCGCGCGGCGACCGGACCATGATCCAGATGTTGCGGCGCCTCTCGCGAGTCAACGTCCGGGCCGTCGAGCAGCCCGTGAATCTCGATGACGGCGATTCGACCTACTTTCCCTTTCTGATCGTCGGGCTGGCGCAGGCGTGGGAACTCACCGACAGCCAGGCGGCCGCACTGCGCGCGTACCTGCTGCACGGCGGGTTCGTCTTCTGCGACAGCTTCTTCGGCCAGAACAATTGGGAAGTGTTCGCGCAGAGTCTGAAACGGGTTTTCCCTGACCGCCCGATCCAGGATCTGACTGACGATCATCCGATCTTCCACGTCGTTTACGATCTGCCCCACATGACATCGGTTCAGATTCCAAACATGAACTCGCTGATGGGCGGAGGTGACGGGTCCATGATGGGTGGACGCGTGCCGCACTGGCGCGGCGTGATGGACGATACCGGTCGCCTGATGGTGTTGATTGCGTTCAACAACGACGTCGCCGACGCATGGCAGTGGGCAGATGACGTTCGCTACCCCGCGGACAAAGCCAACCTGGCTCTGCGACTGGGTGTCAACGTCGCGGTGTATGCAATGTCGCACTGACAACCGTCTGAAGATGTTGAATCGCTGACTGTCTTCTTGACTTTGGTGGAGGCTCCCTCCAAGCTTCCAGCATGCGCCTCACTTCCATCCAACTAGATACCACCACGAGCCTGCCCCAAGCGGGACGGGAGGGTTGCGACTGAGGTTCGAGCGCCTTTAAGACGGCTAGAACACCTAAGCCCCCTCCGGCCCCGCCCGAGGGGGCTTTTTCGTTTTCGGGATGAATCGAATGAAACACAACGAGCTGCAGAGGAACCGATTCAGCGCGACCGCTGCTGAGGGCGCGGTGCGCGTGCGCGCCGCTGCGCCTGCGTGCGCAAAATTCGGAGCCTCGGTACGCGAGGTACGCCAGCTCTAGAAAACCCTGCCGCATCTCCGTGGCAGGTGGTCGCCAGTCCACCGGCCAGAGTGAAAGTGGACTCACCAGGAGATAGCGAACATGCTGAAACAGAAGTTCGAGCGAACCAAACCGCATCTGAACATAGGCACGATCGGCCACGTAGATCACGGCAAGACGACGCTGACAGCCGCCCTCACTAAGGTGATGGCGGAACGTCACGGTGGTAGAGCTCTCGCGTTTGACGAAATCGACAAGGCTCCGGAGGAGCGTGAGCGCGGCATCACTATCAATGCCTCGCACGTCGAGTACGAATCCGACACGAGACACTACGCGCACGTCGACTGTCCGGGCCACGCCGACTACGTCAAGAATATGATCACGGGAGCCGCCCAGATGGATGGTGCGATTCTTGTCGTGTGTGCGAACGATGGCACGATGCCTCAGACGCGTGAGCACATACTGCTCGCGCGGCAGGTGGGTGTCCCGCACATGATTGTGTTCATGAACAAGGCTGACCTGGCAACGGACAGCGAACTGCTCGACATTGTCGAGATGGAGGTGCGCGAGCTGTTGACTCAGCACGGGTATCCGGGCGACACGATCCCGGTGGTAAAAGGGAGTGCGTTGCGCGCGCTGTCCGGAGACGCCGGTGAGCTGGGAGTGCCTGCGATTGTTCGGCTGGTTACGGCGATGGACACCCACATCCCGTTGCCGGATCGAGTGATCGACGCACCGTTCCTGCTTCGTATCGAGGACGTCCACTCGATCGCGGGCCGGGGTACGGTCGTAACAGGAGCCATCGAGCGCGGTCTCGTGCGCGTCAACGACGCAGTAGAGATCGTCGGGTTCCGGCCGACTGTGGTGACCACCTGCATCAGCGTCGAGATCTTTCGCAAGTTCGTCGATGAGGGTCGGGCGGGTGACAACGCCGGTGTGCTACTCCGGGGCGTCAAACGCGAGGAGGTTGAACGTGGTCAGGTTTTGGCGAGTCCAGGCACGATTACGCCGCATACCTCATTTGAGTGTGAGGTCTACGTGCTGAAGAAGGAGGAGGGTGGTCGCCACACTCCCTTTCTCCAGGGCTACCAACCGCAGTTCTTCTTTCGAACGACGGATGTCACGGGTCGCGTGATGTTGCCTCAGGGCACCGAGATAGTGATGCCGGGTGACACGACGACGATGTCGATCGAGCTGCAAAGCCCCATTGCGATGGAAGTGGGGCAGCGCTTTGCCATCCGTGAGGGTGGCAGGACGGTCGGCGCCGGTGTGGTGCTGAGGATCCATCAGTAGCGTGCGGGTGGGGGAGCTTTCCTCCACCCGCTTTTTGTACAGAAGCTCAGCGAACTTTCGGCTTTCCAGCGAGCGTCGGATCGAGCCGGAGAGCCTGCGCACGGTCCTGGTCGGCCTCGCGGGTCCGGCCCAGATTCCGCGCGACGACTCCCCGGTTGTAAAGCACGAGGGCCTGGTTGGGCTCGAGGCGCAGGGACTCCGAGTAGTCGCGGAACGCCGCGGCAAACTCGCCAAGATCATAGTAAGCGTTGCCGCGCTTGAAGTACGCGGCCGCATTGCCGGAATCGACATCGATCAGGCGAGTGTAGTCGTCGACACTGGCCTTCAGATGGGACTGCAGGCGATCGATGTCCGCGCGCCCCATCAGTGCGCCTTTGTGTCGGGGGTCCAGACGCAACACCGCGTCAAAGTCCTGCATCGCGTCCTCGAGGCGATGCGTGGTGGCGTAGGCGGCACCGCGGTTGAAGTGCGATTCAATGGACGCGGGCGCTAGTTCGATGCTGCGGTTGAAATCCCGGATGGCGTTGTCGACATTGCCCAGACGTAAGTAGGCGGCGCCTCGATTGGAGTAGGCGCCGGCATCGTCGGATTGGTTGGCGATGGCCGTGCTGAAATCGCGGATGGCCGCTTCCAGATTGCCCTGTCCCATATTCAACACACCGCGGCTCTTGAGGGCCGCTGAATGCGGATCGAGCCTGACGGCTTCATTGAAGTCGCCCAGCGCGGCCGTCACGTCCCGAGGCTGCCGCAATCGTCCACGGGCGTCGTATGCGGCCGCGTACGTAGGTAAGGCCTCAATTGCTCGCGTGTAGTCCTGCTCGGCTTTCGGCAAGTCGCCGGATCGCTCGTAGGCTGTACCGCGATCGTAGAATGCGCTGGCGTTACGCGGTTGCAGTCTGAGCGCTTCGGTGAGATCGCGAATCGCGGCCGTCCACTCACTCTCTGACAGAGACAGTCCCGCACGGTTGAGATAGGCCTCGGCGCCGTTCGGATCCAACGAGATGGCACGACCATAGTCGGCGGCTGCGGCCTCCCGGTCTCCTCTTACGCGCAGTGCATTGCCGCGATTGACGTAGGCAGCTGGATTGTTCTTGTCCGCTTTGATGGCTTGGTTGTAGTCCTCGAAGGCCCCCTCGGTATCCTTCATTTCCGTGTGAAGGTCGGCTCTGTCCAGCCATGCGAGCGTCGAGCCCGGGTCCGTCTTGATGGCACGATCCAGATCCTGGAGTGCAGCGGTCGCATCGTGATTCGCCCGGTGCGCACGCGCGCGGGACACGTAGATCTTGGCCAGGTTGGGGTTGTCGAAGTGGCTGTTGTTGATGACCAACTTACAGGCTGCCAGCCGATCGGCCGCCAGGCGCGAATCGTCGGTACAGATCCGGACGGCCTGGTTGACCGCCGCGTCGTCGCCCGGAGTTGGGCCTAGCGTGCCTACGGCCCTCAGTTCCTGGGAAGCGCACATCAACGTGGCGAACAACAGCGCTACCGCCGCCCTCACGGGCGCGCGCGGACTTGAAACCTGCGTCAAAGGAGGAGTCCTCCAGGACGGGCCGTGGTGCGACCTGTCTGCGAGGATGCGACGCTGCGGGATCGTGCGTCAAGGAGGCGCTTACTTCGTCTTGCCGGTGACTTTGATGTTTTCCAGGTATTGAGAGGCCGTGTCCACGACGACATCCGACTCAATCTTGTCGCCCGCGGCGACATGTTTGAGATCTTCCCCGGGCGCTACGCGGTATGACATCGTCATGGCAGACATGAATCCGGGAATGTCGCCGTGTTGTACGACGATGCGCCCGTTGTCGGCATCGATGGATTTGACGGTGCCGCTGAGTTTGAAGCGTTGTGACGGAGGCGGTGCGGCAGGAGATTGTGTTGTCGTGGTGCGCGGCGGTTGAGTGACAGCTGCCACCGGCGCGACGGGGAGGGAGGTGCCCTGGTAGGCGATGAAAGTAACCGGAAGGCCGGTGCCAACGGATTGCCTGTCCGTGCCGTTCGCGTCGGATGAATCGTTCGCGTAGTGCTCCGTGACGGAAACTACAGTCCCTTTCGGCAGGGATACCGGTTTCGCATAGATATAAGGCGTAGGCCACTCGAGCGGGATGTCCCGCGCAAACAGCAGGATCTTCCGTGGGCCTCCGGGGGTCCGGGCGGAGATTTCGATAGACTGAACACCGGGTGAGAGTTGAGGTTCGACGGCCAGGAGACTCAGATCGCTGTCGAGTTGTGTGCTCGCCACGAACTTGCGCGAGGGCGCGGGCTGTTCCCGGGAAGGCACCGGCAGCGGTTTGGCCGCCAGGGACACATTCGTGATCGCTCGGGCTGAAGGGTCACGGGCCAGATACAGGCCGATGGTTCCCTGATCGACGGCAGACCCCGTGGCGAGGCCCTTGTAGTAGACATTCACGAGGAGGTGGCTACCCGCAGCCACGCGATAGGCGAGTCCCTCGGGCAGACTGATGAATCCGTACCAGGGCGTCCAGGTTCCGATCCATTGTCCGGTTTCCTGGATCGTGAACGACACCTCGTGGACAACCCGCCGGTCGCCGGGCTTGTATTCGAGCCCCCGCAGCCACGCGTCGGATTTCAGCTTCAGGTCGACGCTGACGTGCTGTAAGCGGGAGGCTTGCCCCGGCGCGACGGTGTTCGCCGGAAGAGCCAGGCGCACGTCGGGAGTGCCCATCACCCAACGATCAGGATCAACGCGCGCCTGCACCACCTTTGGAGCGGTCGAGCCGCCGACTCCTGTGTAGACCTGACCATCATTGCGCGGGCCGAAACTCTCGGCCCAGGCAACGAAGAAATCGATTTCACGTTGGGTGAGGGCGTTGTCGTTCGCGAACTCACCATAGCCGGGGACTGCGGCCCACGGCGTCATGTGGCGATCGAGGACGTCCTGGCGAATCTTCCAACGGGCGGCGTAGGTTTGTTCGTACGTGACAAGGGGGAACGAGGGGCCGTTCGGCTCGTGGCACATGACGCAGTGGTCGTCGAGGCTGTGCACGATCTCGCGATCGAATTGGACGGTCGTCGTGGTTTGGGCGTGCGGGAAGGCGGCGGCGGACCAGAGCAGGCAGCCAGCGGCAAGGAGCGCACCGGCGCGGGAGTGTCGAGCCGCAAGGGTCGTGCTCACGAAAGAACCGGCTCCGCAGGCCCAGGCGCGACCGTGAACGTAAGGGCTATCGTGCGGACCTGGTTGTTGCGCTGGAACTGGGCCCAGGCGCGAAAGACCCCGGGCTTGGGCATCAGGGCATCGAACATGACTTTGGGGCCGCCGCGGATGGCATCCAGATCGGCGTCCGGAGGGATGATGTACTCCGGGGCGTTCGCGCTGTCCTCGGATTGGATAACGAAGTTGTTAGGGTGCGAGTGGACGTAACACCGCAGATCCTCGCTCATCAGCAGCATGTGGCCGAACGCCCCCAGATACGTCTGCAGATCCGTGATGGGTCGGCCGGTCGCGGTGTCGGTCAGGTAGAAATTCAAGTGCACGTACTGGCACGCCGTAGGCTGCGGAGGATCGAACGTGGCGGTCACGGTGATGTCGGCAGCACTCTTCTTCAGCACCTTGTCTGGATCGAGGTGTGCGCTGTCCGTCGCGAGATCGCCGTTGTAGTCAGCGGTCACGAACGGCGCGCTCAGAAACTGCCCGGATCCCCCCGATGGCATGACATCACACAACACCTCGTAGTAGCCGGGCTTCGGCACCGTGGTGTCGATCGTCCATGTGCCGTCCGGACGCATCGTCGGATGGATGTGCTCGAAGAACTCCATGTCCTGACTGATCACGAACAGATGGAAGGGCTTCGTGTGGACGATCTCGAAGTCTTTCACGACCTCCGCGGTGCCAGGGCGGAGGAAAGTAAAGAAGAGCGTAACTTTTTCGCCCGGTCGCACGTTCGCAGGTTCCGTGCGGAAGGCCAGTTGGTAGTCACGCGCGTCGTACGGCCTGGTTTGAATCAACTGCATCCCGCAGATGGGACAGGTCCCCGCCGCCGCCGCCGTGTAGGCGGGATGCATCGGGCAGACCCAGGCGATCCCCTCATCGGGTGGATCGCGGAGCAGCACCGGCGCGGCGCGCGCCAGGGACTTCAACAGCGAACCGCCGGCCGCTGCGGCGGCCAGCAGTCGACCCAACAGCCGCCGTCTATTTATGCGGGCTGGTGGCGTTGCCTTCATACACGCCCTTGTCCGGGATCTCGTTGGCATACGGCCCTGTGTACTTCGCCACGTGCAGGCCGGTCCGATTGTCGGCCCAGTACATCAGGCCGTCCTTGAAGATCGGGTAGGTTCGCGCGATGCCCTGAGGGACGGGCAGGGCATGGCCGACTTCGCGGGGCGTCATCGGATTGGAGATGTCGATGACCCGCAAGCCGTGTCCGTACCAGGTGGTGAAGACGAGATCCTTGAAAACGGTGGCGTTGTGATTCTGCTGCGCGATCGAGCGCCGGCGGGTCACCCCGTCGGGCTCGGTGATCGCCTGGTTCAGGCAATTGCCCAGCACGTTGTCCGGGATCGCGAAGGCGCCGACCATCGCCGGGAAGGCCTCCTGCTCGACCGAGACCATGCGCGCGTAGTTGAGCGGGCAACCGAAGTTCTCATCGCTCAGCCAGACATACGCAGGACGCCCCTTCGTGTTGCCCCGGATCTGCGCCGGTCGATCGGGGACCACCACGGCGCTGTGCGTTCCGGTCGGCAGCGCATCGAACGGCGGATAGAGATCGAACCGCGAGCGGTCCTCGAGCGCGAGATAGCGCTGCACCTTGGCTTCCGGCTGCGCATTCGATCCGAGATAAGCCTTCAGGCCCGGATCGTCATTCACGACCATGTGCAGACAATCGTTCGTGAGGTCCGGCAGCTTGGTAGCGTCGATGGCTCCGCCGGTCGTCACGATGGTCGTGTGGAGGTTACAGCCCGCTTTGCCGGCCGCGAGATCAGCGTCGGTATGATGGGCAATAGCTTCGGTGTTGAGCACGTAGAACCCCGACGTCGTGCCCGACACGTATCCGCGCTCACCGTCCCTCGAGATCCCGATCGAGTGCAGCTTGTTCTGCTCGCTGGTGTTGTGGTTGCCGGGCTGGCCGGCGAGATTCTTGACGGTCGAATAATCGATGAAGCGCCCATCGGAGAACAGACCGGTGGCATCGGGCTTCTCGTTGATTCGCGGGCCGCCCGCGTCCTGCAGCGTGAACGTGGCATCGACCAGGGGGTCCTTCAGGATCTCGCCCGTCTTCTCGTCCGTCACGGCCATGACATACAGGTCGGCGACCAGCAGGCCGGCGTGATTGGGATCGGGAACCGCGGGGGTCCAGATCGTCATGTAGACCAGGATCCGGTTCGGATTGACGGGGTCATGCCAGAGATAGAACTCGTGCGACTGGCCCCCGAAGTCGTAGACGCCGCTGATGGACTTGACCAGGCACGTATTGAGGTCGATGTCATACACCATCTGCCGGCCGATCGACTGAGTGCCGCCGTTGCGCACCAGGATCTGGCGCTCCTGGCCTCCGGAAGTCGTATAGACGAGCGAGCGCAACTCCCGGTCGTCGAATCCCTGGTCGCCCTGGGACATGGCGGCGATGTCGCCGACCTGGACGGGCGGGTCCTTGAGCGGGTTGGCTGCGATCTTGAAGATGTTGATGGCGTTCTTGTGCCCCAGACCATTCTCATGGCCGACGTAGACGCACTGGCCGGCGATTCCCAACCCGCGCGCGTCACCCATGGCGTCGAGGTCGCCGCCGGTCCAGCCACCGGTGGCCGGATCCTTGACGGAGGGCACCGTCAGCGTCCAATGGATGGGCGTGATGTTTCGAAACAGGTGGAGCTTGCGTTCGAGCAATGCCGCGCCCGCCCGCGCATCGGCCTCCGAGGACTTGGGGTTTATCTTCCCGTCCTTGCCGACGCGCCGCGACGGCATCTGTCCGGTCGGTGTCGGGAAAGTCGAGGGCTGGCAGCCTGAGGGGTCGCCCGAATAGTCGATACAGGCTTGTTGGGCCTTGTGCTGTGCCTGTGCGGACGGTGCGCCGGCCGTGAGGGCCAATGTGATGAGAATTCCGTGCGCCACGAAGGAGCGAATGGACGGTGCCAACATCGCGATGCCTCACTTCCAAAAACCGCAGGGGTTGCCAGGTACCTATTATTGCCTCTTCCAGCTGAGAAAGCGTGCCGCCGCTGTCCAATGGACGGCCTTGGACGCGCTTTGTGGGCGCGCTGGGGAAGCGGCGGTTGTACGCGGCGTGGTGTTCTAGGAACATTCCCACGCGCATAAGGTGCGCAACGGGGGGCTTATGAAAAGAAAGAAATTGTGGATTCTGGGGGCCGTAGCGACGGTGGCTATGACTGCTACTCCCGGCTTCGCGGCGGACTGCAGTCACGAGCGCACGTGTCTCGCCAGCGTGATGGATGCGTATCTGCAGGCGCTGACCAAGCACGATGCTGCCAGCCTCCTCGTGACCCGTAACGTCAAGTACACCGAGAATGGTGTGCGTATCACGATGGGAGACGGTCTATGGCAGACCGCAGCAGCGATGCCGACTTACCGGCTGGATGTCATCGATGAGGAGGCAGGTCAGGTCGGACTGTTAGGTCGGATCAGCGAGAACGGCAACAACAACTGGTTCGGCGTGCGTCTGAAGGTCGAGAACGATCGCAAGGTCTCGCAGATCGAAGCCCTGATCAGCCGCAGCGCCACCGGCGGCCCGCCTGGAGGTGCGAACAAAGGCAACACTGAGCCGCATCCGCTGATGGCGCAGGTGATTTCTCCCGAGAAGCGTGCTACCCGAGCCGAGCTCGCCCACGCGGGCAATCTGTATTTCAGTGGCCTCGATGAGGAAGACAGCGGTCGCAACGTCCCCTTTTCGCCGGAGTGTCAGCGTCGCGAGAACGGTACCGTGACGGCCAACGATCCGGCGGCCGCGAAGGGGTCGATGCAGTCGCTGGGTTGCAAGGCGCAGTTCGACACCGGCTTCTCGGTGATCGTGACGGACATCCGCGAGCGACGCTTCGAGGTGGTGGATCGCACGAAGGGACTGGCCTTCGGCTGGGGCTACTTCGATCACAACGGCAGCGTGGCGAAGTTCTCGCGAACACCGGATCACCAGATGGCGGATGTCCCGCAGACCTTCCGCCAGCCGATCACGTTCTACATCGCCGAGGTGTTCAAGGTGATGGACGGCAAGATCCGCCAGATCGAGGCGGTGCTGACCACGGTGCCGTATCAGATGGAGTCGACCTGGTAGGAGGGGAGCCTGGGGTCGGCCGCGCGTTGGGCGCAGGCGGTGCCGCTTTAACGCGACTTAGCGTCCCGCCGCTGCTTCACCAACGTGACCGTGTCGAAGACTTCGTAGTTGGACGTCGGGTTCTTGTCGGCATCGACGGCGTGAAAGTACCGCATCGTAATCGTCGTCTCGCCGCCGGGTTTCCCCGGGTCGAGATCGAATACGGCGATACCGTAGCCGGTGACCGTATCCCGTCGTGCCGACCAGATGGCCTCTTCCACAGCATCGGCGCCGGGCTTGTAGAAGGTCCCTGGCATCATGGCGGGCTTCGCTGTATTGCGTCGCGTGATGACCTTGGCGATCGGGGCTGAAGTCTTCGGGTCTGTGCCGTAGACATCCAGCGGCGAGGCCGTGCCGCCGCCGCCCAGGACCCAATGGATCGTACCGAGGGCGGTGTTGAATCGCCCATCGGGAGGGTCGGCGGTGACGACAGGTTGGGGTTGAAGCGTATCGACTTTGGCCCCTGTCTTGCGGTCACGTCCGGTGTGATGGTTGCAGCCGCGCACAGGCCAGCTACGTTCGTAGTCATGATCGTGCCCGCACAACACCATATCGACACCATAGCGGTCGAACAGCGGGAGCCAGGACTCGCGGAGGCCTTTGTCGGAGCCGTTGCCATCCTTCGACGAGCTGAGCGCGTCCTGGTGCATCTGCACGACGATCCAGTCGAGGTCCTGATCCTTTTGCGCGGCCGCCAGGGTGTCCTCGAGCCACCGCGTTTGCGCACCGGCACTGTAGCCACGGATGTACAGCGAGGTGCCGGGCTGAATCGGCTCGTGTCGCGTGTTTGCGGCGGGATGCAGCGGGTCGGGACCGGTAACGAATGCGCCACTGTCCTGATAGATGACGTCGTTGGCGTCGAGGCAGATGAACAGCACCGACCCGACCTTGAACTGGTACCAGTGCCCCGGGAACCGCGTGCCGTTGTCGGGTAGCGAGTAGCGAGTCAGGTACGCGGTCAAGCCCTGATCGCCATTGTGGAACTCGACTTCGTGATTGCCAGGGCACGGCATCCACGGTCGGGCGGCTGCGGAGCGCTGCACGTTGCGGCCGAAATCGGCCCACACGGCAGGCTGGGATTCGGGATTGAGGTTGGCGTAGCAAAGGTCGCCATTGAGCAGATGAAACAGCGGCTGAAACTTCTCCACGGCATCCACCGCATGTCGGCTCTGGGGTGAGGACATCACCCAGGATTCGACCGGTGTCGACAGGTCACCATAGCTGGTCCACCGGAAGGCTCGACGTCCGCGCGGGGCGGTCCGGAAGGTCGCGCCGAACGGGCTGCCTTTGTGGCCGTCGTTGTCCGCGGTGACGAAGTATTCGTATCGGGTGTCTGCAGAGAGAGCGTCCAACCTGGCGTGGTACGTGAAAACGGTCTGGCCGTTCATCCCGTCGGTGTAGGTACGCTGGATCGCATGCACCACGATCTGGTGGCGCCCCTCCTGCTGCAGCACGACTCGCGGATTGATGGCCTGCATTACGGAGGCCCAGGAGACGAAAACGGTGCGTGCCGGATCGCTGCCCCAGCTCAGGTGAATCTGTTCCGGTGTTCCGTCATATCGGGCCTCGGCGCAGAGTGTCGTTTCGCTCAATAGTCCAAGAGGCGTGGCGGCTGCCGCGACTCCGGCGCCCTTGAAGAACTGGCGTCGGGAGATCGGAGTGTTGACGATGTCGTGCTCGTCCTGCTCAGGCGCGGTTTTTTGGGGCATCTACGTTCAGGGCGTCGATCAGAAGGTGGGCAAACTGCGGTCCTTTGCCCTCTTCCTCGTGCTTGAAATATACATACACCTCGTGACACTTCGAGGTCTTCTCGCGAATGGTCCTGGCCCAGGCGACGATGTCCCGCGGTGTGTAGCCCTCGTCCCTGAGCCTGAAGTACGCATAGTCAGCCGTAATTTCCACGGGCGTCGAGAGCTTCTCGCTGTCGGCCACGCACAGAGCGAGATTGCGTGCCTCGAGGCGTGCATAGACTTCGGGGTCCAGCCAGGATTCGTGGCGAAACTCGAACGCTGCGCAGACCTCGGGAGGCAGCTCCGCCAGGAACGCATCCAGGCGCGGGAGATCCTTCTTCAGGTTGGGAGGCAGTTGAAACAGCAGCGCGCCGAGTTTCGGCCCCAGGGTCGCGGCCGTCTTCAGGAAGAATTTCAGCGGCTCGGCGCAATCCTTGAGGCGCGCGTGGTGAGTGATCCGCTGCGGCGCTTTCAATGTCAGTTTGAATCGTGCCGGCGTCTCGCTGTCCCACCCAGCCAGGATCGTGTCGTTGGGCATCCGGTAGAACGTGTTGTTGATCTCGACGGTCGGGAAGTGCTCCGCGTAATACGGGAGCATCTTCGTCGTCGGCATTTTCTCCGGGTAGAAGCTGCCCCGCCATTCGGGATAGTTGTATCCGGAGGTTCCCACCCAGACGGTCATGTTTCAGCGCTCCACGCTCGTCACCAGTCTGCGGTACTGGCCGAGATGCCGGATGGCGTGTTGGGATTTTCCCAACGACTCGTACAGCCGCGCGAGATTGTAGTGACCGTCTGCGAGGGTGGGGTCTTCCGTGACGGCTGACTTGTAGGCTTCGAGTGCGGCCCCGGTCTTGCCCAGATCCTCGAGCAGTACGCCCCGGTTGAAGAGCAGCAACGCATCGGGTCCGACCTGATCGAGCGCGCGCTTGTAGACCGCATCGGCCTCTTTCGTGTCGCCCCGCTCGTGCAGCAGGCGGCCCCAGTTGATCCACGCAGCCGTGTTCTCCTGGTCGAGTTTGACGGCGTGCTCGTAGGCCCGCAGGGCGCCATGCGGGTCGGTGGACTCGAGCTCGAGTCCCTCGCCGAACCAGTCATCGGCGCCCTTGGGTGTCGCGGCCGCATCTGCGCGTGTCGCGGGCGTGTTGGGGGCGGAGTTCTGCGCGGCACCCTTGTGCTCCACGACGTGCAGAACGCCGCCTTCGACAGTTACTTCCAGTCCGAGCAGGTACTGTCCGCTCTCCACGTGTCGATGGCTCTTCCCATCGCGTACCACGACCCGATCGCCGACGGCCGAGATGTTCAGCCCCGACAAAGGAGCGGAATCCGGCAACTCCTGGCGTAACGCGGCGAGCGACGTGAGGATCCGTTTGCGGGGAACCTTGGCCTGAATGAGCGCGCGCGCGGTACGTAGCACGATGAGATCCTGAAAGGAGAAACGATACTCGCGCCGCGGCCCGCGATCGGGCTTCACGAACCCGCCCTCGATCAAGCTTCTGATGGTGCCGCGGGACAGCCGCAGTACCCGTTCCACGTCCCCTACGCTGTAGGAGGGCATCAACCGTCTCTCAAGTCGCCTTCTTGGCCTTCTTCGCTGCAGGCTTGGAAGGCTGCTCGACACGCTTGGGCGCTTTGCGTTCACCCAACTGCGAGGCGGAGGCGCGGGCGGTTCCGGACTTCTCGAGGCTGGCTCGCAAGGCTTCCATCAGGTCGATGATCTTGCCTTCGCCCGCAGGGGCGATTTCAGACACGGAGATCTCCTTACCCTCGACCTTCTTGTCGATCTCCGCCTGGATTCTGGCGCGGAGCTCATCCGTGTAGGCGTTGGCGTCGAACGTCTTGGAAGTCTGTTGGTCGATGAGCTGTTGGGCAAGCTTGAGTTCCGCCGGCTTCACGTCGGGCTTTGGAACGTCCACTTCGGTGGCGGGCCGTACGTCGGCTGCGAAGTGGAGCTGTTGCATAGCCAGCACGTCGCCGATCGGACGCAGAATGACGATGTAGGCTTTGCCTCGTGCGGCCCAACGGCCCACTGCGCACAGCTTTGATCCTTTGAGGGCTTCGGTGAGCAGACCGTATGGCTTGGCCGCGCCCTTGTCGGGTGCGAGGTAGTAAGTCTTGTCGAAGAACACCGGGTCGATCGACTGCACCGGAACGAATTCGGAAATGTCGACCGCGTGAGTCCCGGCTTCCTCGAGGGCCTTGATCTCCTGAGGACTGAAGCTGACGTACTGGTCCTTGGCGAACTCGTAACCCTTGACCATGTCGTCGCGCTCGACGATCGAGCCGTCCTTCAGGCAGACATACTGCTGCTTGAGGCGCGAGCCGCAGTCCTTGTGGAGCAGGTTGAAGGAGATGGCATTACCCGACTGGGTCGCCGTATAGAGCTTGACCGGGATGGCCACCAACCCGAACGAGATGGTGAGGGACCCAACAGATCGTGCCGCCATACTTCCGTCCTTACTACCGCTGGTGTGACCCGCTCGGGTTGACGCCTTCAGGTATCGGCAGGCGTGGCAAAAGCTCGAGCGAGATCGTGTTTGATGCTCAAGGCATCATGCCACCGATCCCCGTATTTTTCCAATCGCTTCAGTACGTTGCGGATTGTGAAGTCCGTCGGAACAGCCGCCTCCAACTGCTCCCAGGTCAGCGGCATCGAGACCGGGGCCCCGGGTTGGGAACGGGGGGAATAGGCGACGTTGAGGGTCTTGCCACGCACGTTCATGTTGTAGTCGATGAAGATCTTGCCGGTGCGCTTCTGCGTGGCCCATTCCATCGTGATCTCGCGGGGATGCTCCCGCATGACATGACGGCCCACTCGTTCACAGATTTCCCGGGCAAGATCAAACGTCACAGTTCTACTGATCGGCACGAAAACGTGCAGACCGGTCTTGCCGGATGTCTTGACGATCGCATCCAGTGACATCTGCCGCAGAATCGCCCGCAGCCAGAACGCGACCTTCCGCCCTCCCGCGAACCCCTTGTCGTTGAGCTCCGGCTCGGCGCCCTTGGCCTCCTTGCCGGAGTAGATGTAGGGGTCCAGGTCGAATACCAGGAAGTCGGGGTAGTTGAGGACTGAAGCCTCGAGGGACTCGAGCGAGCTCGCGTAGTCGGTGGACTGGCTGGCCACATCAGGCTCCACCTTCGCGCGGGAATGCCAGACGTGAAACTCGAGCGTGCCGTTCTGGCCCAGCCACAGAAGCGTCGGCAGATTGTTGGCGAGCAGGTAGCGATGCTTGCCGCTCTTGTGCTCGGAGTAGACGGTGACCGTCTCGACGTACTCCGGAAGTGACTGCTCCCAGTGCTTCTGGAAGAAGCGCTCCCCGTCGATGCCTTCCGGCATGCGGATCATCGTGAGCGGCCGGTCCTGCAGATGCGGAATCATGTAGGGTGAGACACCGGCCAGGTAGCGCAGAAAGTCCCGCTTGGTGATCTCGGGTTGGCCGGGATTGGCGGGCCAGTACACACGGTCGAGATTCGTCAGACGAATCTTTTGGCCGGCAACCATGAGGTCGAGGCGCGGGCCCTTGCTGTCGAGTTGCCGGAGAGCGGACTCGACGTCGCTGGCGGGCGTGCCCGAGCCAGGGGCGGAAGCTCGAGCCGCGCGGGCGGCGGCGGGCCGGGCGGCGGCGGCACGTGTTGACGGCGCCGGGGCGCGCGCGGGGGCAGCAGGTGTTGCCTGTGAGGAGAGCCGCGAGGCGGCAGCAGCTTTGGACTGCGCGGGCCTCTGGATGCTCTCGGGCGTCACGTCCTCCCGCAGGCGCAGAAACACCGGCGCGCGTAGAAGCCCCTCCGGCGTCCACTCTCCAAACTCGACCTCCACGACGAGCCGCGGCTGGACCCACGTGGTCGGGCGATGGAGTGGCGGCTTCTCGACGAAGGGTGAAGTCCGGCGAATCCCGGCGGCGGATCTCTTGCGGATCCCGGCGATGAGAGGGTCGGTCAGGCCCGATCCTACATGTCCCGCGTAGTGAAGGTCGGGGCCGTCCCAGTAACCTAACAGGAGGGCTCCCAACGAGTCGCGTGCGCCTTTGCCTTGCGTGTAACCACCCACGACAAACTCGGCTGTGTGTGTTGACTTGATCTTCAGCCAATGGGGCGAGCGTCGGCCGGGGTCGTAAGGACTGTTGAGACGTTTGGCGACGATGCCCTCAAAGCCGCTCTCGAGCGCGGCTTTGTAGAGGGACTCGGCATTGTCCGATGCATGTATGAGCTGGATGTGCGCGGCGGGTAGCAGACACTGCGTCAGATATCGACGCCGGTCGGCGTACGGCGCGGACCGCAGGTTGATGCCGGCGAAATGCAGCAGATCGAAACACATCAACACCGCCGGGTTGGTGCGCTGAACGTCGGCGATCTGTTGTGCCGATTTGACCTGTGCACGGTTCTGCACTGCGTTGAAGGAGGGGCGGCCGTCGGCCTCGAGTGCGATGACCTCGCCATCGAGCACCATCTGGCCAACCGCTTGCGTCGCAAGCTCCGCCACGACCTCCGGAAAGAACGGTGTCAGGTCGATCCCGCGCCGCGATGTCAGCGTCACCTTCGGACCCCGCACTGTTGCGACCACCCGATAGCCATCCAGCTTGGGCTCGTAGCGCCACTCCGGATTGGACTTCGGCGCGGCATCGATCTCGGCCAGCATCGGCTTCAATCCAGTGGGCAGGGCTTCCGCCGGTCCCGTGGGAGCCAGGCGCGCGGCCGGCGCACGCGGCAGCAGCGCTTCATCGCTGGGCAAATCGTCCAGGGAAAACCCCGACACGACGGAGCGACCGCGGGCCAGTATCTCGGCACCCGACTCCTCGGTCGCGACGGCGAAGCGGTCCTTGTGCTTGAGCAGCAGCCATTGCTTATCGGTTCGGGTTCGAACCAGAGCAAATGAGCCCTTCACCTTCTCCCCGCGCAGGAAGAAACTCAGCTTGCCCTCGGCAAGGCTTTCCCGGATGCGCTTCTGCGCCTCCTCGCGATCCTCGAACCAGTATTCGGCGTTCTCGTCAGGCGAGTACACGCCGCAATCCCACACGATGACATTCCCGGCGCCGTACTGTTTTTCCGGGATCATTCCTTCGAAGGAGGCGTACTCGAAGGGATGATCCTCGACCTCGACGGCCATGCGCTTGTCGCCGAGGGTGAGCGAGGGGCCCTTGGGCACTGCCCAGGATTTCAGCACGCCGTCCAGTTCCAACCGGAAGTCGTAGTGAAGACGTCGGGCGGCATGCTTTTGCACGACGAACAAAAGCGGTCCATGCCGTCCGGTGGGGACATCCGGCCCGGGCTCGGGAGTCCGCGTGAACGTTCGCTTGGCGACGTAGCGGTCGAGGGGACGCTTGGCTGGGGTGGGAGGTTTGGATGCCCGCGGCATGCGGCGATCCTACCTTGAGGGCAGGGCTACTGAATCAATCCAATCAGCGAGCAGACGCAGCGCCTCGGCCCGTACCTGCGGGTCCTTGCGCCCGGTCCGGGCGGGGACGTGCCAGGAGTGGTCTGCGTCCGGCAGGAGCTTCAGAGTGGCGCGCTCGCCCAGCTGGCTGGTGAGTTGTTCCACTCGCTCCAGTTCCGCGAGCGCGTCCCGTGTGCCTTGCAGAAACAGCATGGGAATGCGCACGTCGGCGAGGTGTTTGGCCCGGTCCATGGAGGGCTTCCCGGCCGGGTGCAGCGGAAACCCCAGGAAGGCCAGACCCCGCACGCCGGGCAATGGCGTTTGCGCCTGGGCCTGGGAGGTCATTCGGCCACCGAAGGAGCGCCCCCCGGCGATGAGCGGCAGACCCGGTGTCAGCCGGGCCGCCTCATCGACGGCGGCTCGAACCGCGGCGTGGCACAACGCGGGCGGATCAGGTCGTCGTGACCCCGCCTCCATGTAGGGAAACTGATACCGCAGGGTCGCGATATTCAGCTCCGCGAGTTCGCTGGCGACGGCGGTCATGAAGGGATGCCTCATCCCGGCGCCTGCCCCGTGCGCCAGCACGAAGCAGACTTTCGGCGAAGAAGGAACCGAGGCGAGCGCCGAGACGCTGCGCCCTGAGTCGATGGTGATGCGCAAATCCACGTTGCCTAGCATGCTAGGAGGGGGCTATAACGACGGCAAGTCCAGCTAACGAACGCCCAGCGCGATAGTCACCAGACCGTGAAGACGAAATCCGTACGTCGCAGCCGCCGTCCCGCTTCCAGCGCGGGTCAGGTTGGGAAAGAGGCCAAGGCCGCGCCGATCGAAGCGAAGGTTCCGCAGGTTCCCCGCATTTACGTGGAGACGGTTCCGACGGGGTCGTTCGTCGGTTCCCTCAGTGACAAGAAGCTGCGGTTGACGAGACGGATCCTGTTCCTGGCGCGCCGCTGGAAGAATCAGATGGACGAGGACTTGCGGGCCTCCGGTGCAAGTCACTCGCGCTGGGTCACTCTTCTGTGGGTCGACATGTTGGACGGGCGTGCAAACATCGGGGAGCTGGCGGGACACGTGGGTGTGGAGCTGCCGACGCTGATCCGCCTTCTCAATCGCCTCGAGGAAGAGGGACTGGTGGAACGTCGCGCTCTGGCGGGAAGCAATCGCGACAAGACGGTGGTCCTCACCGCGAAAGGCCGACCCGAGTTGGCGGCGATGGCCCAGGTGATCAGTCGCTCGCGCGCCGAATTTCTCGAGGGGGTTGAGGAGAAGCGACTCGACGCGGCGCTGGAGCTGCTGGATGAGCTGCTGGCGAAATACGCCCGGGTGATCATGTGGCCCGGGGACCTGAAGTAGTCAGTTTTTCGAGAGCGCCAGGCCCGCCCGCCGCGCACCTTCCGACAGCGCTTTGAGCTTCGCCCAGGCGATCTGCGGATGACATCGCAGGCCCAGGCCGCAATCCGTCGAGGCGATGACATTCTCGGCCCCCACGACGCGCGCAAAGCGTTGGATGCGCTCGCTGACCAGGTCGGGGTGCTCGATCAGTGTCGTGGCATGACTGACGACCCCGGGGGCTAGCTTCTTGCCCGCGGGTAGCGGCACGGATTCCCAGATGCGCCACTCGTGCTCGTGCCTGACATTCGCCGCTTCGAACAGGTAGGTCCCGGCATTCACGCTGAGCAGGACGTCGATGATGTCGCCGAGGGGAATGTCATGTGCGTGTGGGCCATGCCAGCTTCCCCAACACAGGTGATAGCGCACCCGCTCTGCAGGAATGCGGCTTAGAGCGTGGTTGAGCGCCTCCACGCGCATCATGCAGTAGCGCTTGTATGCCTCGAGCCCCATCTTCACGCCGATCCGATCCCAGAGGGCCGCGAGCCAGGCATCGTCGATCTGGAGTGTGATTCCGGCGGCCGCGATCGCCTCGTACTCGACTTTCAAGGCATTCGCGATCGCGTACACGAACTCTTCCTCGGACCGATAGTGTTCGTTGACACGACCCGCCTCGATGCTCGCGGGGGCGGTCGAGGTCAGGAAGGCGTTGGCCGGGGAGACCTCGCCGAGCGACTCCTTGAGTACCGAAATTTCGCGTTGCAGGGCTTCGTGTCCGCGATAAGTCACCGGACCGGTACAGATGTATTCGTGGGTCCGCGCCTGGTTGGCGGCGGCCCGGGTCTGCTCGAAGAGGGTGCCTCCTTCCATTGCGGCTTTGTAGAAGGCGTCGAATTCCAGCCAGTCCTCGCTGCCGGTCAGAAGCCGCAGCATGGCTCCTGTCGCGCGGACGTCGAAGCCGGTGAGGCGGTCGTTGACGAAGCTGACCCAGTTGCCACCCTTGGTCAGCTCGCCTTCATTGACCAGGTCGATGCCGGCCTCGCGCTGCAGGCGCACGATATTGGCGACCTCGCGGCGCAAACGGGGAACGTCTGCGCCGGGGTTGGACCACACTTCTTCCGGGGCGGGCAGCGCCCCGACATGGGTAGTTAGTATTTGCATGTTATCGCGGTAGAGTGGCGAGTAGGCCCAAAAAAACACGCTACGCAAGGGAGCAGACATATGAATCGGCGCACAGCAACGGCCGCGAGGCTGTCGATGTTGTTCGGGTTTCTGGCCGTTTTCCCGGCAGGATTCATTGCCACCGCCGTGGCGGACGCTCCATCCCGGTCCGCCGCCACGGCGGCCCTGTCAAAGGTACTCACAGCCGCCGTTGCCCGCAACGACGCTCCCGGTGTCGTCGGCCTGGTCGTGGACCGCCAGGGCGTGGTCTATCAGGGAAGCGCCGGCAAGCTCGGCGGCGCCGACGGTCCGGCCCTGCCGGTGGATGCGATCTTCAATATCGCCTCGATGACCAAGCCGGTCACCTCGGTTGCCATGATGATGCTCGTGGAGCAGGGCAAGGTGGCTCTGGACGATCCGGTCTCCAAATATCTTCCCGGCTTCGATCATCTGCAGGTCCTCACGAAATTCAACGCTGGCGACGGGAAATACGAGACGCGGCCGGCCACGAAAGTCATGACCGTGAGGCATCTGCTGACTCACACCTCCGGCATCGGGTACGGATTCTCGAGCCCGGCTTTGGCGCGACTCCAACAGGGCACCACGAAGTCCGAATGGGAACTGCCGCTGCTGCATGAGCCCGGTGAGAAGTGGACCTACGGCGCGAGCACGCGAGTCCTGGGGCTCATCGTCGAGAAGGTCAGCGGGGAGAACCTGGAAGCGTTCGATCAGAAGCACATCCTTGGGCCGCTGGGGATGACCGACACCTCCTATGCCGTCCCGGCTGCCAAGCAGGCGCGCCTGATCCAGGTGTTCGCACGGGTTGACGGCAAGATGCAGCTGCGGACGGGCGCGAAGATTCCTGACACACCGACGCCACCGTTCACCGGAGATGGCGGGCTGTATTCGACGGCACAGGACTACGGCAAGTTCATGCGCATGTTGCTCAACGGCGGCCATCTCGGTGATGTCCGGATCCTGAGCGAGAAGTCTGTCCGCAGGATGGGTGAGAACAACATCGGCGGCGTCGTGGTATCACAACAGCCTGTCGGGATCCCGGAACTCACCAAGCCCTTTCCGCTGGGTGCCGGGCGCGACAAGTTCGGCTTGGGATTTCAGCTGACGCAGGCGGGGCCGGACGGTACGAAGTACCGCAGCCCGGGAAGCATGAGTTGGGCCGGGCTGTTCAATACGGAATTTTGGGTGGATCCCAAGGCTGGCATCGGCGGTGTGCTGCTGATGCAGTACCTGCCGTTCTACGACGACGGGGCAATCCGCACGCTGCAGGACTTCGAGTCGACCGTATATCGCGAACTGGTCAAGCGATAGCGGACGCGCCGCGCGACCAGACGTCTGACGGGGGCGTCAAAGGCGACGTCCGAATCGCAAGGCTCGCCAGAGCCGGCCGACGCGTTCGGGAAGGGCGAAACTGATTCCACCGTCGTGACGGTGGTCGCCAACGCGGACGATTTTGAGTTCCTCCGAGCGATACGCGACGGCGGTACTGGCGACCGCCGTCGCATCGGTACGGACAATCAACCGTAGAGTCTCCTCATGCACCCGGCCAACTGTCCGGTCGTGATTCACGGGAGTAGCGCACTCGGGATAACCCGGGTGGAGGGCTCCGGTCTGGTAGCGCCACTGTCCGCTGGATTCCGGGTCACCGTCGAGCGTCGGCGCTGGCAGAGGTAAGCCTTGCTGCGTGCGGTAGCCGAATTCCTCCGCATATCCGGCTGCAGAGTAGGAGTTGCGGTCTGCCTCGACGGGAATGCCGTCCTCCACCGGTCGTTCCGCCCATTCCGGAAAGTACCGATGGATGTCTGTGTGCTGTTCTGTGTAGCTGACGGTGAGCATCGAGCCCCCTTCGACACAACGGAAGGTCGCCGCGGTCACTGACGGGACGATCGTATCGCGCAAACCGTCGGGTGGGTAGTATGAGTTGATGACTCAACATCACGGTGCGCTATCGGTCGAAGCCGGATCCAACGAGACCGAGGTCGTGGCATTTCGCATGACGTTGCTTCCGGGCCACGCCGCCGAATATCGGCGACGGCACGATGACATCTGGCCGGAGTTGGAAGCCGCCCTGGGCCAAGCCGGCGTAGTCGACTACCGGATCTTTCTCGACCCGCAGACTCATCATCTGTTTGCCGTCATGACCCGCCGCAAATCGCACAACCTCGATTCCTTGCGGGGATCAGACCTCATGCATCGCTGGTGGAAGATGATGGGCGACATCATGGCGACGAACGCGGACAGCTCGCCGCAGGAGCAGGCTCTCGAGCCGATGTTCGCGCTTACTGTGGCGGTGCGCTGATTTAGTGCGGCACGGCCGCCGATGCGCCAGTCAATTTGCCTTCCTCTGCCGCGGTGACAGCCGCGTCCGCGTCTTCCTTCAACAGCAAGCGATCGGTGACCAGCTTGCCGGCAGCGCTGCGGACTGCCGTCACGTACGCCTCCACTGTTGGATACAACTCTTCCAACGATGGCCGCGTATCACCTGCGGCAAGTCTCTCCGCGCGAGTACGCGCGAATGGCACCATTCCGGCGGCGTGGTCGCACAGATCTTGCGGGCCCGACGCGCCCGCCTGCGGATTCCATCCCGTGTAGGTGGCGCGCGGTGCGGCCACTATCGGCAGTTTCAACCCGGCAACGGAGTTGCCGTCGGCTCCTGCCTTGGGCAGGAGCACCGGATATTCGCCCTTGACCACGGGTCCTGAGTTGGTTTGTTCGACGAGCGGCGCGTGAAGATACTGACCGTGATAGGGAACAGGAATGCCCTTCCCGTAGACGTTCGCGGCGACGACCAATGTTCCATCCGCAACCGAAGGGAACCGGCTCGGGGGAGGCGGCGCATCGCGGGCTACCCATTCGGTGAGGTCGGTCAGCAGGGCGCGCAAGGCAGGCCCCGCGAACACCGGACTGGAAGGCATGGCGCAGCGGGGATCCTGTCGCGAGACGGCGTTCCACGTGTTCATGTGCGGCGAGCCCGTCAACATATAGGCCCGGACCTCCGGGGGCAGCGGGATCGGCTTTCCGGCCGTGTCCGTGACCAACAGGCTCCCGCGGGAGCCCCACATCTCGTACTCGGAATCGAACTCGAGGACCTTGGGGCACGTGTGGGAGCGTCGGCACCGCTGCAGCAGTCCGTCCGTGCGGCCGGTGCGAGCATCGGTGCTCACTTCATAAGTGAACGGAAACTGGTCGATCGGATAGTACGCATCGGCTTCCGGCCCGGGGTTCCGGCCTGGCTCGGCGAAGCGCGCATTGGTGAAGCTGCGCCGGCTGCCGGGAATGACGGGCAACATCCCGTCGAACACTCGCTTGCCGGATTCGTCCTCGTTGAAGCCCTGATATAACAGGTCACGCGACGCACGCCCGGTCTGCGAGATCCCCGTCAGCAGAGCGTGTTTTCCGGCGGGGAGGTCTGCGAGAGGATTGGCGGGCCCGCGCTCGTGCAGCAGAAAGGAGCTGACGTCGCGCACGGCTGCGAATCCCATTCCCATGATCCCCGGATCGCGAGCCGTGTAACCCAACTCGTAGGTGCCGCGCCCCGCCTCACCGGGGGGCCGGGTGATTTCGACCGTCCGCGGGTCGAGCAGGCGCAACGACAGGCCGGGTGGCGTCACCGGATCGTCGTAAGGCCGATGCCGGATGCCGAGGTGTGTGCTCGCCGGATCGCTCACCGGCCAACTCAGCGTTTCTCGCTTCACCGGCGCCGTATCCGTCAATATCCATTGTTCGCGGGAGTAGCCCGTAAGCCCCGCCGCCACCGGAACCCGAATTCCGATGCCGCGCCCTGGCGCAATGTCGCCCTGCCAACCGATGAGCACCAGTGTGAAGCCCCGGGTGAGCAGGAAGGCGTTGCCGACCTGATCGAGTCGCCCCGCCGTGGCGGGGTCGAGATCGTCGAGAAGGCCGTAGACCAGGGAGACACCTCTGTTGGGCAGTTCTACCAGCAACACGCCGTTGGGATGAGTGGGCCGGAGCATCACCACATCGGTGACGGCCTCCACCTTGCCCGCAGCATCCCGCGGTGCCCGATCGATGTCGGCGATAACAGAGTTATGTGGATCGGCGGGATCGAGTGCGATCGTCGCGCGTGCCGTCACCTTCTGAGCCGCATCCGTCGATCCGAACAGACCTCGACCCGCCGGCAGCGTCTGCTGCGAGAGCACTTCGAAGTGGCTGATCGCGGCGGCGGCCGGTTGCGCGCAGACCAGTCCAGCGAGGAGTGCACCCAGAGCGAACTGACACCCGCAACGCTCGACCCGCCGAAGTGCCCGCGGGGCCGCGTGACCCCCGATTTGTATTGGCATCGGAACACCGTACCCGAACCCCTTGCCCGGTGGCTGGATTATGGTGGCGTGATTGAAAAAAAGCGAATATGATTAAAAAAGATCGAAATCGCTTGCGGTTGACGGCAAGAGATCGCCAGCGCAAGCCGGGCGGCGTGATTCGCAGAGGGGGATTTTGAATGAAGGTCCGCAAACCGCTTTACCGGTGGCTGCTGTCAGCCCTCGGTGCCTTGGGTGCCACTGCGGCATCGGCGCAAACCCAGCCCGCGGCGAACACGCCGTCGGAGGACGAGGGGCTCAAGGAAATCGTGGTCACCGCGACTCGTCAGTCGGACAGCGTCAATCGCGTTCCACTCTCTATTACTGCGGTGACCCAGGAGGATCTGGATCAACAGGGCATCAAGACCGGCGAGGATCTGGTGCGCCTGGCTCCGGCGTTGGCTATTCGCCGAGGCATCGATTCTTCGGACACGATCGCGATCCGCGGCATCATCTCGACCGCCGGTTCGCAGACCACAGGCGTGTATCTCGATGACACGCCCTTGCAGAAGCGCACGGCGATCGGAGCCGCCAACGGCAACGGCAGTCCGATGCCGTTCCTGTTCGACCTCGAGCGTGTCGAGGTATTGCGCGGACCTCAAGGTACGCTCTACGGCGGCTCCTCCCTCGGCGGCACGATCCGCTTCATCACTCCGACGCCCAGCCTGACTCAATTCTCGGTCAATGCCCGGGCAGAGCAGTCGTTCACGCAGGGTGGCGATCCGAGTACCGAAATCGGCGCGGCCGTCGGCGGACCGATCATCCAGGACAAACTCGGTTTCCGCATCAGCGCCTACTCCAACCAGGTCGGCGGCTACATCGACCGCTACAACATCTACACGGGGCAGCAGGTCGCGCAGAACAGCAATGGCAATCACGGTCATTCGGTTCGCGCCTCCCTTGCGTGGGCCCCCTCCGACGCATTGCTGATCACCCCGCAGGTGTTCTACTCGTATCAGCGGATCGAGGATGCGGACTTTTTCTTCCGTGACATTCCGCAGTTCACTGTCGGCCCCATCGTCTCGGCCAACACGGGAACCGGCTTTCCGGCGTACACGTATCCGGCGCACACATACGGTCCGATCGCGGCCGGCCCCTACAAGAGCTTCCTGCTCAATCCTTACGGCCGCACCAATGAGTTTGCGGTCCCGGCGCTGAATGTGGACTACGACTTCGGCTCGTTCGGGCTCAAATCCATCACCTCGTATATCTACGACGACGACATCGGCCACAAGGACGGCGGGTTCGACAATCCGGGCAACCAGTTGGGCGGCACCGGTCTGGTCAGCGAACTGCCTGCGCATGTCCAGAACTACCAGTTCTACACGGACCGCCGCGGCTGG
Source organism: Steroidobacteraceae bacterium (assembly GCA_036499585.1). Taxonomy (GTDB): domain Bacteria; phylum Pseudomonadota; class Gammaproteobacteria; order Steroidobacterales; family Steroidobacteraceae; genus 13-2-20CM-66-19. The sequence goes on along the minus strand of DASYDM010000012.1, from coordinate 350,979 downwards.
ACGCAGGAGTTTCGCCTGACCTCGAAGCCGGGTCCGCGGCTGCAGTGGGTGGCCGGTCTGTACGGCCAGTCGATCACCACGGTGGCTGAGTACAAGATCTACGAGGATCTGAACGAAATTGCCAGCGTCATTCACGGCTCGTCGGTGGAAGCGTTCTACCACGCGCCGACGCTTCCTGGCGGAATGGCCGGTGATCGCTATCAATCCTTCACGGAGAAGGAGGCTGCCGCATTCGGCAATCTCACCTACGCGCTCACCGACAACCTCAAAGCCAGCGCCGGCGTGCGCGTCGCGACGAACGAGTTCGACTTCTTCGGCACCTACATCGGACCGCTCGTCGGCACCGACGTGATCTCCCTGGCCAGCGGTTCCCTCACCCAGGGCACTGTGAAGGAACATCCCATTACGCCGAAGTTCGGGCTCGACTACCAGATCGACGATCGCAAAATGGTCTACCTCTCGGCGTCCAAAGGCTATCGCGAGGGCGGTGTCAACACCACCGCGCAGACCGCAGGATGTTCCGCGGCTCTGGCTGTGTACGGCGGCAATCCTCCCGACACCTACAAGTCGGATACCGTCTGGAGTTACGAGGCGGGCACGAAGCTGCGGTTCTCCAACCGCGTCCAGTTCAACGCCAGCGCCTTCCTCATCGACTGGAGTGGCATCCAGACAAACGTTCCGCTCCCCGGGTGTTTCACCTTCGTCGAGAATGCGGCGAAGGCACGCAGTCAGGGCTTTGACGTCCAGGCGCAGGCGCAGTTGTTCGGCGGCCTGACGGCCGGTGTGGCTGCCAGCTACACGGACGCGCGCTACACGGAGGCGCTGCTCGGGCCGGTTTCCGCTCTCAACGGTACACAGGCCCATCTGATCAACAAGGACGATCCGCTTGCCGTTCCGCCGGTGACGGTTGCCGTGAACGCTACCTACGATACGAACATCGGCACCCTGCCGGTGTATGCCCGCGTCGACTACAGCTACAACAGCGCTTTCAGGCGTACCTTCGGGCCGGGGACGACCACGTATGGGCCGGACCTCTACGAGGGAAATCCGACGCGGATCGCCTCCGCGCGCTTCGGGATGAAAGTCGACGACTATGATGTCTCGCTGTTCGTCGACAATCTGTTCGATTCCCAGGACATCCTGGACGCCCAGCTCGGTCGCTCCGGCTGCACCAACCTGTCCTGCACCGCGTACTCGTACAATAACCGCCTGATCCCCGAATACTCGTTCCGGCCGCGGACGTTCGGGATCACGGTGACGTACAAGCACTGAGCGCGAGAGGGGCACCGATGAACATCGACAGAAGATCCTGGTTGGGAACGGCAGCGTTGGCGGGCGCTGCCGCTTTGACGGGTCGCCTTCCGGTCGTGGCGCAGGCTTCCACGAGTAAGTCGTCGTCAGCTCGTGCAGGTGCTGCAGCGACCGGCAAGGCGATGCCTCTGGCCCTTTCGGTGAAGAACGCCGAGGGGTTTCGGGACCAGACCGTCATCAAGAGCACCAAGACGTTCGAGGAATTCATCGCGATTGCGAAGAAGACCGGGTATGACGCGGTCCATCTGCGTGCTTCGATTGCAGGACTGCAGACCCCCCTCGGGCGGCTGTACGACATGCGGGCGAAGCTCAGGGCCGCCGGCCTGCGCGTGTCCTCGGTGAGCCCCGACTTCCCGGTACCGATCAATAACGATCACGCGCCGGACTGCCTGCACAACATCACGCCCTACCTGACTTTCGCGGAAATCTTCGAAACGGACATGATCCGCGTGGGTATGAAGAAGGAATCGGACATTCCGTGGGCGCAGCGCGCCGCGGATGAGGCGCGCGAGCGCAACCTAAAGCTGGTCCACCATGCAGAGTCCTTTACCCTCTTCGAGAATTTCGAGCTTGCGCTGAAGACCCTGAAGGCGATCAACCGCCCCAACTTCGGCCTGCAGCACGATGAGGCGCAGTGGCTGGCGAACACGCCCAATTACCGCGAGGAAGACATCGTTCCGCATATCAAGGCGGTGGGCCCTTGGATCTGGGAAGTGTTCATCAAGAACAATCCCGGCGGTCCCGGGTCGATGGTCCGTCCGGAGATTCCGCTGGACGCCCCGGGTGGGGTCAACTTCCAGAAGGTGTTCGAGGGACTCTACGCGATCGGCTACAAGGGCTACATCCAGGTCCACGAGGGCCGGGACTCATACGGCAATAACGTGGAAACTGCGGCGCGTAAGTGCTATGAGTTCCTCAAGCCGTTCTGCGACCGCGCCAACAAAGCAGGCGCCTGAGCTGCAGCGGGCCTGATCGCCGTCGGAGTCAAGGGAGCGGGTTGCGATGAGAAGACCCTTTGTCATGTGGGCCGTGTTCGCGCTCTGCGCGGCGCTGCCGTGCGCTTTCGGCCAGAGCCCCGACAATAGCGCGGACAAGAGCGCCGGTCCGACTCTGACACCGACGCCCGAGCAGCTGCGGCAGCAGGCCAAGGTCCACAACGTCCCCGAGATTCCTTACGAGCCCGTCGCGGGGCTCTTCAAGATGCCTCCGGGGCTCTATATGGGCGAGGCGATGGGAGTCGCCACCAACTCGAAAGGCCACGTTTTCGTCTTCACCCGCAGCGCCGCCACGCGTCTGTTCGAGTTCGACCAGAACGGCCGCTACGTGCGCGAGATGGGTCGCGGACTATACGGATTCGTGTTCGCCCACTCAGTCCGCGTCGACGCCCATGACAATGTGTGGGTGGTCGACGAAGGCTCCAACATGGCGATCGAGTTCGATCCGCGCGGTAGGGTGGCGATGGTCATCGGACGCCGTGCGGCCGCGATCGACGGCGTCCCGGAGATGGGGCCCGGCGGGCTGACCCCGGCCAATCCGGTTCCGCAGCCCTACGTGCTCGACCGCCCGACCGACATCGGCTGGGATGCCGCCGGCAACATTTTCATCGCCGACGGCTACGGCAACTCCCGGGTGGTCAAATACGATCCCGACGGCCATTTCGTGGCCCAGACCGCCGGCCCGGGCACAGGTCCTGGTCAGATGCACCTGCCGCACAGCCTGCAGGTCGACCGTGCCGGCAACGTCTATGTGGCCGACCGCTCGAACTACCGGATCCAAGTGCTCGACAACGACCTGAAGTACAAGACCGAGTACACCAGCGTCGGCCAGCCCTGGACGCTGTGCATCTCGAGCGGCCCCCATCAGTATCTCTATTCGTCGAATTCCTATCCCGACCAGAACAACTCGGTCGTCAAACCCTTCTCGGGCGAGATTTACAAGATGGAGCTCGACGGCACGGTGCTCGGGCGGTTCGGCAAACCGGGTAAGCAACCCGGGGAGTTCAGCACTACGCACGGCATCGACTGCCGCAACGACGGGCAACTCTATATCTCCGAGATCACGTCCTGGCGAGTGCAGAAGATCCTTCTGGGAAAGGTGCGGCCATGAGCGGATCCAGGCGCAACCTCACCAGACCTTTTGGCCGCTGGGCCCTTGCGGCGGTCGTGGCGCTCGCCGCGCTCGGGAGTGGCATCGCCGTTTCCGCGGACGCCCTCCCGACACTCAACTATGACTCGGCACCGGATCTTCTGACGATGCCGGATGACTTGTATCTCGGGGAGGTTGCAGGCGTCGCCACGAATTCAAAGGGGCATCTACTCGTCTACACCCGGACCGGAAGTGAATTCATGACCGTCGGCGCTGCGCGCAATTTCGTGCACGGTGGATCGCGGTTGTTCGAGTTCGACGAACATGGGAAATATCTGCGTGAGATTGGCGCGGAGATCTATGGTTTCCTTTCGGCGCATGCGGTTCGTGTCGATTCGCAAGATAACGTGTGGGTGGTCGACGAAGGCTCGAACATGGTCATCGAGTTCGCACCGGACGGTCGCGAGCTGATGACCTTGGGAAGGAAGCCGGAGGCGGTGGGGGTTCCGGCCCGCCGGGCTGCGAAGGGGCCCGGATTGGGCATCGCCGGGGACACATTCGATGGACCCACGGATGTTGGCTGGGACTCACGGGGCAACATTTTCGTGGCCGACGGTAGCGGCAATGCCCGGATCGTCAAGCTGGACCCCCATGGCAGCTTCATCAAGGCCTGGGGTGGCCGCGGATCGGCGCCGGGCCAATTCAACGACATCCATACGCTCGCCCTCGATGCCCAAGGCAACGTCTACGTGGGAGACCGCGGTAACTCACGCATCCAGGTCTTCGATAACGACGGACGGTTCAAGACGCAGATCCAGGGCATCGGCGTCCCGACGGCCATCTGCATCACGCCGGGTCCTCATCCGTACCTCTACAGCTCCAATTCAAACAGCCCGGTCGACATGGATCACGGCGAGATTTACAAGCTCGAGTTGGATGGACGCATCCTCGGCAAGTTCGGTACGGCGGGGAAGCGGCTCAAACAGTTCGGCTCGGTTCACGAGATCGATTGCCGAGAGCCCAATACGCTATTTGTCGCAGAGTTGGGTAACTGGAGAGTGCAGAAGCTGACCTTGCACTAAATTGGGCGGCGCCTTTTCGCGGGAAAAGACGTGGTTTTTTCCGTCTGCGCTACCCGCCCAATACGCATTCGCGCCACGCCGCGCGGTACGCCTCCAGCCCGTCCAATTGCAACGCGTTGACCGGGAGCGTCTCGGGTACCGGAACCGCTCCGAACCCTGCCAGGTGGCACAGGGCGGCACCTCGACTACTCGCAGGATTCTCGATCACGATCCGGTTCATAGGTCGCCACGCGGCCAACAGACCTCCGAACAGCGGGTTGCGAGCCAGGGGACCATCGATGAGGACATCGCCGGACACCTGCAGCGTCTCGATCAACAGATCGGCCATCAACGCCACATACGCGCTCGCCAATGCCGCCCGGTCCGCGTCCCCCAGATTCTCTTCCTGTACCAGCCCGCCAGGCCGTCCTGCGAAGGGGCCTGCGGCTGCAAAGGAGGGGAGCGCCATGGACCCCCGACGCAACACTGCTTCCAGGCCTTCGCGCGAGGGCTGAACTCGAGTGCTGGCAATCGCTTCGTACTCGCGCCCACCCATGAACCGCGCGGTGCACACCGGTGACCCGAATGCATCCACGTTCGCGAGCATGTCTGCGTTGGGGTCGAGTAGCCCGGTGTCGGCCTTGTTCGCCATGACGACGGTCCATGTGCCACTCGATACGACGGCAAAGGGCTGATCGCGCCAGCGCAGCAGGGGCTGCAGATACGACGCGTTCGAGTCGTGAATCCCGCAGACGACGCGGCACTCCGGTCGCAATCCGGTAGCCGCGACGGCCGCGGCGGCAACACGACCCAAGGTGTCGCCGGCAAAACGAGTCGGAGGCAACTTCGCGGCCCAGCCCTGGTGACGGGTGAGGTTGGAGAGGCACTTTCGGCGCGGCCACCACAGGTCGGTATGGCAACCCAGAGAAGTGACTTCGCTCGCCAGGGTCCCGGAGAGCCGCCACGCCCAATACTGCGGGTAGAGCAGAACGTGGGCGACTCTGCGGAAGTCGGCAGTGCAGTGGTTCTGTAGAAAGAACAGCTGTCGTCCGAGATTCAGGCCCAGAGGGAGCCGCGGAGAGAGCGTCTGTCGGAAGGAATCCCGGTGCGTCTCGTATTCGTCGCCGACGGTCTCGAACTGCGGATCTTCGTAGTCCGGCGCCCAGATGACCTCACCGCCCGTATCCAGCAAGACAGCCGCAGCGCCGTGTGCCACGGGCACGATCGCCTCGATGCGATCCTTGTCAGGGGCACTGCGGAGGGTGGCAGTCAACCAGTTCCAGATCCCCTGCAGATCGAGACTGCGAAGCTGAGACTCGTGACCGGCGGGCGTGATCGGGGGTGCCGCGTGTGCGGGCGCCGTGTGAGGGGGTGCCGCGTGCGGGGGCGCCGTGTGAGGGGGTGCCGCGTGCGGGGGTGCCGCGTGCGGGGGTGCCGCGTGCGGGGGGCGGGGCTGTGGCCGTTGTTGCTGCCAGACTTCTAAGCCGGTTTCGCTGTCGAGCAGGACGAGCCGGGTGTTCGTCTTGCCGACGTCCAACACGGCTACGAGCGGCGCGGCCACGTTGCCTCAATGAACCGCGCGAGAGCGCAGCGACCAGCGCTCCCCGAGAGTCGGAACCGCAACCACGGCGATCAACAGAACCCCGACGATGATCGACATGACGATGCCGGGCAGGTTCAACAGGCCGAGCCCGAAGTTGACCAGGCCAATGGCTACGGCGCCGAGCACGACTCCTCCAATCGTTCCGCGACCGCCCCACACTGACACCCCGCCCAACACGACCATGCCGATGACCTCGAGCTCCCACCCCTGCGCGATCGAGGGACGCGTGGATCCCAGCCTTGAAGTCAGCAGCACCGCCGCCAGCCCGCTGCAAAGGCCCGTCAATGAGAACAGCGCGAGCTTATAGCGACGCACCGGCAGTCCCGACCAGCGGGCGACCTCGGCATTCGCCCCGATTGCGTACAGACTCTGTCCCCACCGCGTAGCGTGCAGGAGCGCGCCGCAGAGGGCTGCGAGCACCACGAAGATACACAGCTCGATCGATATCGGCCCGAGGGCGTAGCCTTGCCCAAGGCTTGCGAAAGAGGCTGGGTAGGACTTCAGGACGCGATCCCCGAGGACGGCATAGGCGACGCCGCGAAAGAGTGTCATGGTGCCAATGGTCGCGACGATCGAGGGAACCCGCCCTACCGTAACCAACACGCCGTTGAATAGTCCGGCGAGCGCACCGGTACCGAGTCCGATCGTTACCACGAGCGCGGTTTGCGCTCCCGTTGCCGCGGCGAGGCCCATGGTCACCGAGGCCAAGGCGATGATGGCGGCAACCGAAATGTCGATCTCCCCGGCGATGATCAGCAGGGCCAGGGGCAGGGCGATCACGCCCCGCTCGGTGAAGTTGAACGTCGCATCCGACAAGGTGTAGGGATTGAGGAAGTAGGGCGAGACGGTGCTGAAGAAGACGAATTCGGCTACCACCGCAAGCGCAAGCATCGCTTCCCACCGCGCGAGAGCGCGCCAGGGCAACCCGCCAAGGCGAGGCAACCCGTTCATGCGGCGTGCCTCACGGGGGCCGGCTCACCCAATGGCTCTTCGAGAATGGCCCGTTTGTTGGCGGGCTGATGAGCGCTCAGCAAGGCTGCGACGACGATGACCAGGCCATTGATGCCCATCTGCCAGAAAGGCGAGATTCCAACCAGGGGCAGCGCGTTCCTGATCACACCGAGAAACAGGCAGCCCAGCAGCGCCTGCAGTGCGGTGCCGGCGCCTCCGGAGATGGCGATGCCGCCGATCAGGCAGGCTGCAATGACCTGAAGCTCGAAGCCGAGGGCGATGTCGGTGTAGGCGACTGCGAAACGGGCGACCCAGAGATAGCCGCAGAGCCCGCCGATCGCGCCGCAGACCACGTAAGCGATGAATTGCATGCGGCCGGGATCGATGCCGGAGTACGAGGCGGCTGAAGGGTTGTCGCCTGCTGCGTACAGATTGCGTCCGACAGTCGAGAAACGCAGCGCCAGCGCCACCACGGCGAAGCCACAGACGGCGAGCCAGGACAAGCTCGAGAGGCCCAGGAACTGAGCTCTCACGAAGTGCAGAAACGAGTTGGACATCTCATTGTCGTGCACCCAGGTGCCGTGCGACAGCAGAAAGATCGTTCCACGATAGATGGACAGCGTACCGAGCGTGACGACGATCGGCGGCAGTCTTAGCTTCCAGACGAGACCGCCGTTGATGCTGCCGCAGACGGCGCCGCAGGCAGTAGCGACGAGCATTGCCGGCACGACGCCGGCGTCCGGATGGCTACGGTTGAATAGGGCAGCGATCATTCCGCTCAGCGCGAGATTGGCGGCAATCGACAGGTCGATCCCGCGTGTCAGGATGACGAGCATCTGGCCGAGGGCGAGCAGGATCAGGATGGCGGTGTCGTCGAGGACCTGGGCCAGATTGTGCGGCCGGCTGAAGCCGGGAAAGGCGAGGGAGACGCCGCCGATGAGAAACAGTAGGAGGAGAGCGAGGCCAAGCTCGCGGCGGTGAGAGGTGTGTTTGCGTGCTGGTTGCCGCATGACGGGCGGTACTGCCGCCTGCTGCGCGGGCGCTCGTGTTGGCGCGGATGCGGGTGCCGGTGATGTCGCCTGTTGTGTCGCCGCCTGCACGACGTTCTCAGCGGTGGCTTCGGACCGGTCGAGCAACGTCACGGCCCGGCCACGGCGCATCACCAGAATGCGGTCCGCCATGCCGAGAATTTCGGGCAACTCGGACGAAATCATGACCACGGCGTTGCCGGCGCGGGCGAATTCACCCGTCACGGAATGCACGGCCGCCTTCGCGCCAACATCAATGCCCTTCGTAGGCTCATCGAGAATCAGCACGCGTGGCGCCCGCGCGAGCCACTTTCCCAGGACGACCTTTTGCTGGTTGCCGCCGGATAACTCGGCGAGAGTCTGTTCGGGGCCGCGAGCCTTGATCTCCAGGGTCGACATCCACTGGCGTGCCAGCCGGCGCTCGCGCTCGCGGTTGCGCAGACCCCTGGGCGCAAGCTGCAAGAGGTTAGGCAGGCTGAGGTTATCTGCGATGGAAAACGGCAGGATGGCTCCCTGTCCCTGCCTGTCCTCGGGTACGCAGGCGAGCCCGTGCGCAACGGCGTCTTCCGGTGTGGAGATCCGCACTGGCGTGCCGTCGATGAGGATGCGCCCGGTGTCGGCCGGCGACAGTCCGAAAAGCGCTTGCGCCAGTTCCGTGCGTCCGGCGCCGACCAGGCCGTAAATCCCTAAGATCTCCCCCGCTCGCACGGTAAATGAGATGTCCTCGAATTCATTCGCCCGCGAAAGGCTTTCCACGCGCAACACGTCGGCGCCGAGAGTGATCTGCGGCTTGGGAAACAACTGCTCGACGGAGCGCCCGACCATCAATCGGATCAGGTCCTCGCTGCGTGTCTGTGAGACAAGGCCGCTGCCCACCGACGCGCCGTCGCGAAACACCGTGTATCGATCCGCGAGGGCGAAAATTTCCTCGAACTTGTGACTGATGAACAGGATGGCGCAGCCGACCCTCTTGAGCCGCCGTGTGATCTGGAAGAGATCTTCGACTTCCCGATGGGAAAGGGCGGCGGTGGGCTCGTCCATGATCATGACGCGCGGCTGAGTGGTCAGGGCACGCGCGATCTGTACGAGATGCTTGTGAGCGATGCTGAGTTGGCCGGCTGGCGTGTCGGGCTCGAACGGCGCGTCCAGTTGATGGAGTATCGCCGCCGCCCGCTTACGCATGTCATTCCACGCAAGCACCGGCCCGCGGCGGGGTCGCGAGCTGACGAAAATGTTCTCCGCTACCGAGAGATGGTCGAAGACCACGCATTCCTGGTGAACGACATTGATCCCGAGCCGGCGAGCGTGTTCGGCATCGTGAATGCGGACCGGGCGGCCTGCGATTGCAATCTCGCCGCCGTCGGGTTGGTAGAGACCGCAGAGAATCTTGACGAGAGTCGATTTCCCGGCTCCGTTCTCGCCGATGAGTGCGGTGACCTCTCCGGCAGCGAGGCCGAGATTCGCGTCCCGCAGAGCGTGAGCGCCGCCAAAGGACTTTCGAATGTGTGTCAGTGTCAGAACGGAGGAGGCCGGAGGCTGCACCGCCGGTCCGCCGAGGCCAGCGGGTTGCGCAGGCGCCTCGTCAGAAACTCTTTGCATACTGATCGACGTTGCCCGCGTCATAGATCTGCGGGCTGGCCATGGCGCCGAACCCCGTCGCGTCGAACGTGATCGACCCCAATCGTCCGATCGGGATGGGCTGTCCAGGCTGCGGAGCGGGGCCGCGCGCGAGACGCACAGCCACTTCGGTCGTGGCGTAGCCGAGGTCGACCGGATTGCCGAGCGCGAACCTGGGGACGACTCCGCGATGCACGTAGCCGACGAGTTCGGACGGCAGTCCGAGCCCCGTGACCAGCACTTTGCCGGTCAGCCCCTGGTCCTCGATCGCCTTGGCGGCAGCGACCAGTCCAACCGACGACAGAGACACGATCACGGCGAGATCCGGGTGCTCTTTCACCAACGCGACGGTCTCACGATAGGACTTGTCGGCGACGTCGTCGCCGTAGACGACTCCCGCATCCTGAAGTCCCGGAAAGGAGGCCAGCGCCTTTCGCATCTGCCCAAGCCAGGCGTTCTGGTTGGTCGACGTCGGTGTCGCCGATACGACGGCCACCTTGCCGTGGCCGCCGGGAGCAAGGTCCGCGGCAAGTTGTGCGCAGGTGCGACCGATCAGTTCTTCGGAAGATGCGGCGACGTGCAGATTGCGGCCCTTGGGATCGACTGCGGAGTCGAAGGAAACTACCTTGATCCCACGTTTCAGGGCGCGTTGCAGCGCTGGCACCAACGCGTCGGGGTCGTTCGCGGAGACTGCGATGGCGGCGACCTGTTGCGCCACCAAGGCGTTGATGACTTCGATCTGCCCCTCGGCTGTAGGGGTGGTCGGGCCCGTAAAGATGATTTCCGCACCGAGCGACTTTGCCGCTTCATCTGCCCCGCGGTGCACGGCGTCGAAGAAGCCGTTACCCAACGACTTCGCGACGAAACCGACACGCGTTGCCTGACTCTGGGGCGGGCCAGACTTGCCGCAGCCGCCGAGGGGGGTGAGCACGAGCAACGACGCGGCGTTGCGCACGAATATCCGGCGGTCGATCATTCATCCCCCTCGAGTCTGTTCACCGGGCTTGCGTAACGCGAGGCCCGGTCATGCAATCTGCTGCTTCAGATCTTCCTCGGTCGTCTTCGCCACGATCACTTTAATGTCGGCTGCCCTGAAGACTTCCAGTTCCTCCGGCCGGGCCCCGTCGTCCGTGATGAGGGTCGAGATACGGTTCAGGGCGGTCACGATCATTGCCGACTTCTGCCGCAGCTTGCTGCTGTCGGCCATCACGATGACGTCCTCCGTGCGCTGCAACAGCTTGGTCTGCGCCTGCACGATGAGAGGGTCGGCTTCCATGAGCCCGAAACGGTTGATGCCATAACAGCCGGTGAACAGCTTGTTGCCCCAGAAGTTCTCGATGGCGTCGTGGCTGAACGGACTGAGGACGATGTTCTGCTCGCGGAAGATCGTCCCTCCGGGCAGGGTGATCCGATTGCGGCTGGTTGCCAACAGCTGGGCGGCGATCGGAAAGGAGTTGGTCAGGACGTCGAGGTCCTGATCGGCAAGAAATTCCACGAGCGCATAGGTCGTGGTGCCGCCGTTGATGATGATGCTCTCCCCTGGGGAGATCAGGCCGGCGGCCGCCCGCGCGATGGCGCGCTTTTGCGGCACGTTGATGCCCTGGCTGAGCGCAAACGGCATACCGACCAGGTGTGCCCGGAGTCGAGGGCGGACTGCCTCCGCACCGCCACGGATCCGTTTGACCTCGCCGCGTTCGGCGAGAGTATTGATGTCACGGCGAATCGTGGCCTCGGAGGCGCCCAACAGCTCGAGAAGGTCGCCGACACTGACGATCGATCGCTCATTCACGAGCTTCAGGATGAGACTGTGACGCTCTCGTTCGAGCACGGCGGGGCCTCCTTGGATGCGCGCTGATCGTTGACGGTGATTGAATCTGCGCGAATCTGATTGTATATGATCGTAGCGTATGGTACACAGCTATTCAAGCCGAGGGGGGCGGGTGGCCGGTCCCCGGACTATTGAATCAAGGAACCTGTCATGAGCGCGCGCAATTCGACGCAAGGATCGTCGACCCCCCTCGTCGAGAACCGCTGGGACGACTCGATCGCGGTGGGGCTCTCGCAACCGGAGTTGTTGCTGTATCGATCGAACCTGCTCGGTTCGGACCGTCGGATCACGAACTTTGGCGGGGGCAATACTTCAGCCAAGCTCAAGTGCGCGGACCCGCTGACCGGCGCCGAAGTGGACGTGCTGTGGGTGAAGGGATCGGGCGGGGACCTCGGCACGATGCGCCTGGATGGGTTCGCAACCCTCTACCTGGATAAATTCCGCTCCCTGGAATCCTTCTATAAAGGGCCGGACAGCGACAGCACCCTGGTACCGCTGTATCAGCATTGCACTTTCAACTTGAACCCGCGCGCCGCCAGCATCGACACGCCGCTTCACGGGCTGATCGACCGAGCGCACGTGGATCACATGCATCCCGATGAGGTCATTGCCGTCGCGGCGGCGACAGACAGCCGCACCCTGACACGGGAGATCTACGGCGAGGAGATCGGCTGGCTGCCGTGGATACGACCGGGGTATGAGTTGGGATTGCGACTGCGCGAGTTCGTCGAGAAGAACCCGAAGGCGCGCGGCGTAGTTTTGGAAGCGCACGGCCTGTTCACCTGGGGCGACACCGCGAAGGCGTGCTACGAAAACACGCTCGACGTCATCAATCGCGCGATAGCCTGGCTGGCACTGAAGAGTCGGGGCAAGCAGCCCTTCGGCACTGTTAGTGCTTCCGTGCTGTCCGAAGCGCAACGTCGTGAAATCGCCGCGGATCTCATGGTCGCAATCCGCGGTCTCATCTCCACGACGACGCGCAAGATCGGGCACTTCGACGACAGCGATGCCGTGCTGGAGTTCGTGGACAGCGAGGGGCTGGAACGGCTCGCCGCGCAGGGGACTTCCTGCCCGGATCACTTCCTGCGCACCAAGATCTGGCCGTTGGTGCTGCCGTACGATCCCCGTCGCGGCAGCCTGGATGAGCTCATCGCGCGCATCGAACCGGCAATCGAAGGCTATCGCAAGCGTTACGCGGCGTACTACGAGCGCTGCAAGCGGCCCGGATCCCCGCCCATGCGCGATCCGAACGCGGTCGTCTATCTCGTCCCCGGTGTCGGGATGATCACGTTCGCGGCCGACAAAACGACCGCGCGCGTTGCCGGTGAGTTCTACGTCAACGCGATCAACGTCATGCGCGGCGCCAGCGCTGTGTCGACCTATCGCGGGCTCCCCGAGCAGGAAGCATTCGATATCGAGTACTGGGATCTCGAGGAGGCGAAGCTGCGGCGGATCCCGAAGCCGAAGGCCTTTGCCGGGTGGATCGCCATGGTGACCGGCGGCGCCGGCGGCATCGGCATCGCCAGTGCGCGGCGCCTGTTGGACGAAGGCGCCTGTGTTCTGCTGTGCGACATCGATCGCGATGCTTTGCGGGAGACGCAAGCTCGGCTCGAGAAGGACTACGGCCCGGACGTAGTTGCCAGCTCCTGGGTCGATGTCACCCGCGAGGAGTCGGTGACCGACGGTTTTCGCGACGGTGCGTGGCGCTTCGGAGGACTGGATATCTGCATCTCCAACGCGGGTATTGCGTCGGCTGCCGCGGTGGAGGACACCACGTTGGCGGTATGGCAACGCAACATGGATATCCTGGCGACGGGATATTTTCTGGTGGCGCGCCGCGCTTTCCAGATCATGAAGACACAGGGCATCGGCGGCTCGATCGTATTTATCGGCTCGAAGAATGCGCTGGCTGCTTCTCCCGGCGCCGCTGCATACTGCACTGCGAAGGCTGCGGAACTGCACCTGGCCCGGTGCCTTGCGTTGGAGGGCGCTCCGGCGCACATCCGCGTCAACGTCGTCAATCCCGATGCCGTGTTGCGCGGGTCGCGGATCTGGCAGGGTGAGTGGGCGCAGCAGCGCGCCGAGCAATACAAGACCAGCACCGATGAGTTGGAAAGCATCTATCGCGAGCGCAGCCTACTGAAGCGGAGTGTTTATCCGGAGGACGTAGCCGAGGCCGTTGCTTTCTTCGCTTCCGAGCGCTCGGCAAAGTCCACGGGCAACATCATCAACGTGGATGCAGGCAACGCTGCCGCCTTCACCCGCTGAGGAATCCGATCATGTCACGCAGTCACGTCACTGCGAGGGATCGCGAAAGCATCGCAGCCGCGAACGCGCCTCTGTTGCCCCAACTGGATGCCGAATACGCCGCCTTGGAAGCGGCGTTGGGGCGCCGGGGCATCGATACCGACACCGTCACTTCCGCTGTCGCAACGTTCGGGGTTGCCATCCCGTCGTGGGGTGTCGGCACAGGAGGCACCCGATTTGCGCGCTTCCCTGGACTGGGCGAACCGCGCAACGTGTTCGAGAAGCTAGAAGACTGCGCCGTAGTGCACGCACTCACGCGTGCTACGCCAACCGTCTCGCTGCACCTTCCTTGGGACAGGACCGAGGATCTGTCGGGGCTCAAGGAGCAGGCGGGGGCTCTCGGGCTCGGGTTCGACGCGGTCAACTCCAACACCTTTCAGGACCGGCCGGGGCAAGCGCTTTCCTACAAGTACGGTAGCCTGACACACACCGATCCCGCCGTGCGGGCTCAGGCGATCGAGCACAACATCGATTGCATCCGCATCGGCCAGGCGCTCGGTTCCCACGCCCTGACACTCTGGATCGGCGACGGCGCCAACTTTCCCGGCCAGCAGCATCTGATGCGTGCCTTCGAGCGGTATCTCGAGTCGGCCGCGGCCATCTACCGGGCGCTGCCGCAGGACTGGCTGCTGCTGATCGAGCACAAGATGTACGAGCCCGCCTTCTACGCGACGGTCGTTCAAGACTGGGGCACCTCGCTCCTCTCGGCCCAGACGCTTGGCCCGCAGGCCCGCTGCCTGGTGGATCTGGGACACCACGCGCCGCACGTGAACATCGAGATGATCGTGGCCAGGCTGATCCATGCCCGGCGACTCGGGGGCTTCCATTTCAACGACTCGAAATACGGCGATGACGATCTGGATGCCGGGTCGATCGATCCCTACCGTCTGTTCCTCATTTTCAACGAGCTGGTGGACGCACACCAGCGGCGCGTCGAGTCGTTCTCGCCCGCCTACATGCTGGACCAGTCGCACAACGTCACGGATCCACTCGAGAGTCTGATGTCGAGTGCGATCGAGCTGCAGCGTGCGTACGCACAGGCATTGATCGTGGACCGACAGGCATTGGAGGCCGCTCAGCAGTCGAACGACGCACTGCTGGCTACGCAGACCCTCAAGCGTGCCTTCACGACCGATGTGAGCCCGATTCTGGCCTCGGCCCGCGTGCAGGCGGGTGGGGCCATCGATCCGGTGGGAGCCTACCGCGCGAGCGGTTATCGCAACGCCTGCGCCGAAAATCGTCCGGCGCGCGCCATCTTTGGCGGCGGGATCGTATAATTCGCAGATGAAAGCTCTCAATAGCATCGCGGATCTCCGCGATGTCGCCCGTGCCCGCATCCCCCGCGCAATCTTTGAGTACGCCGACCGCGGCTCGTACGACGAGGTGACGCTCGGACGCAATCGCAGTCGCCTGCGGGATCTGCAGTTTCGGCAGCGGGTCATGATGGACGTCTCCCAGCAATCGCTGCAGACCACGCTGTTGGGACAGCCGGCGGCCATTCCCGTGGCCATAGGCCCGACCGGCCTGACGGGTCTTTTCCATGCAAATGGGGAGATGCTCGGGGCACGCGCGGCCGAGGAATTCGGCGTGCCGTTCTGCCTCAGCACGATGTCGATCTGTTCCATCGAGGACGTGCGGCAGGCTGTCAGCAAGCCGTTCTGGTTCCAGCTTTACCTGGTCCGCGATCGTGAATTCAACCGGGAATTGATCGAACGCGCCCGCGCGGCGCAATGCTCGGCTCTCATGCTTACCGTGGACATGCCAGTGCAGGGCCTGCGCCGGCGTGATCCCAAGAACGGACTGAGCATCCCGCCGCGACTCACCGCCAAGAATCTGATCGATGTGCTGACCAAACCGGAGTGGGCCTTACGGGTCCTTTTCGGCAAGCGCCGCACGTTCGGGAACCTCGAAGGCCGCCTTGGGAGCGGGCAGGGGCTCAGCACGTTGTCGCAGTGGATCGCTTCGCAGTTCGACCTGACGGTGACTTGGAAGGACGTCGAGTGGCTGCGCGGTCTGTGGCCCGGGAAGCTCATCGTGAAAGGCATTCTCGACGCTGAAGACGCCAAGCACGCCTGTGACGCTGGGGTCGACGCACTGGTCGTTTCCAATCATGGGGGCCGCCAGCTCGACGGCGCGCCAGCGACGATCGACGTCTTGCCCGAGATCGTTGCGGCTGTTGAGGGACGCTGCGAGGTGTTGATGGACGGGGGGATCCAGTCGGGTCAGGACATCCTGAAAGCCCTGGCTCTGGGGGCGCGAGGATGTTTGATCGGCAAAGCCTTCCTGTACGCGCTGGCAGCAAAGGGCGCAGCGGGCGTGACGCTTGCCCTGGAGATCCTGCGCAGTGAGCTGAAGATCAGCCTTGCGCTCACGGGCTGCAGCGCCGTCGGCGACGCGGGTCCGCATATCCTGCGACCAGACCGCTGAAGGCACACGCGGCGTGAGTGGATAGCCGCTCGCCGCCGTCGCTGATCTTTCAGGCCGGCACGGCGGCGGGCGGCGTCAGGTCCTCGAAGCGCGCGTCGGGCCGCATGAAGCCGGACAGGATCACACCAGCGCCCATCAGCGCCATGCTGGCGATGAACGGTAACTCCCAGTTGCCGAAGCGATCGATGAGAAACCCCGAAGCCACAGGGCTCACGATGGCGGCCAGCGCCGAGCCGGTGTTCATCATGCCGCAGGCGGTGCCGGCGTGCTCGGGGGCAATGTCCATGGGCACGGCCCACATCGGCCCGATGGTCATCTCCGCGAAGAAGAAGCCCAACGACAGACAGACCAGAGCGACCCCGGTGGAATGGAAGAACAGGGTCGGAAGCAGGGACACGAGGGATGCCGCCATGCACAGGGCGACCATCCGGCTGCGAGCAATCCGCAGGCTTGCCGTTCGCCGCAGCACCCGGTCGGTCACGATGCCACCCAGAGTGTCTCCGATTACGCCGGCGAAGAAGACGCTGGAGGAAAACAGCGCGGACTGCTTGAGATCCAGCCCATGACTGTGGAGGAAGTACTGCGGCAGCCAGCTCAGGAACAACCACAACGTCCAGCCGTAGCAGAAATAGACGATCGTGACGGGCGCCATGCGCTTCACCAGGCCGCGCCAGGGAATCGGCGCGTTGGCGGGCGCGGAGGCGGATGGCGCTTGAGAAGCGGTTCGTGCCGGTGAAGCAGATGCGCTTGCGGCGGGTCCGCCCGCGGATAGATCCGCGAGCTCCGCGGGAGTGATGCGCGGGTGGTCTTTTGGAAACTCGGTAAAGGAGAGCGCCCAAACGACGACCCACAGGAAACTGAAGGCCGCGCAAACATAGAATGACGCGCGCCATCCGTGTGTAGCCATGATGGCGACCACGACCGCGGGGGCAACCGCATTGCCAACACGTGCCGCGGCATGAGTAATGCCTTGCGCGTACCCGCGTCGTCCCCGGCTAACCCACCGCGACATTGCCGTAGAGGCCGCCGGCAACGTTGCCCCTTCGCCCAGTCCCAGCAGAAGCCGGGCACCGAGCATCGACAGCAAACCCACCGACATTCCGGTGAGGACCGTGGCTGCCGACCAGACCAGTGCACAGACGATCAGAGTGCGGCGCGCGCCGTAGCGATCGCTCAGCCATCCGCCGATGATCTGGAACACCAGATAAGGATAGGCAAATGCGGAGAACACCAGACCGATCTGCGTGCTGCTGAGCCCGAATTCCTTGCCGAACCCGGCCGCCGCGGAGCTGACGTTGACGCGGTCCAGGTAGGTCATGAAGTACATGAAGCACAGCAGGCCCATGACGACCCGTGTTGCGCGCCAGGGCTTCATTCCCACGACCGTTTCGTTGCCATGACCGATGCCGGGCCGCTCAGGCGGCTGCCGCCGATTTTCCGACGGGCGCCTGCGACTCGCGTGCGAAATAGTCCATGGCGGCCTGTACTCCGCTGCCACTCAACGACACGCCCGAAAGCTTCAGCCCCATCTCGCATCCGGCGAGGGCTCCCAGGACAGTCAGATCGTTGCTGTCGCCGAGGTGGCCGATGCGGAACATGCGGCCCTTGAGCTTGCCGAGTCCCATTCCCAGCGACATGTCGAATCTCTCGTGGATCAGGCGGCGAATCGCATCCGCATCGACGCCCGCCGGCGTGATCACTCCGGTCAGGACAGGAGAGTAGGCGGCAGGATCGGCGCACTGGATGGGAAGGCCCCAGGCATTGACAGCTGCGCGGACGCCGGCCGCCCAACGCTGATGACGCCTGAACACGTTCTCGAGTCCCTCGGCCAACAGCATGTCGATGGACTCGGACAGACCGTACAGCAGGTTGGTGTTGGGTGTGTACGGCCAGTAGCCGTTGCGGTTCGCTTCGAGGATCTCATCCCAGGCCCAGAACGATTTCGGCAGCCGGGCCTGTTTGGCGACGGCGAGGGCACGGGCGGATACGACGTTGAAGCTGATTCCCGGTGGCAGCATCAAGCCCTTCTGCGAGCCGCCGACCGATACGTCGACTCCCCACTCCTGGTGGCGATAGTCGGCGCTGCCGAGCCCGGAGATGGTATCGACCATCAACAAGGCCGGGTGATTCGTGGCATCCAACGCCGCCCTGACCGTCGCGATGGACGAGGTGACGCCTGTGGAAGTCTCGTTGTGCACGACGCACACAGCCTTGATGCGATGCTCGCCGTCCCGGCGCAAACGCTGCTCGATCAGGCCGGCATCGACGGCCCGCCGCCAGCCGGCAGCGTTGGGCAAGTGCGCGTCGGCGCCGGTCGCCGCGAGGATCTCCACTTCCAGGCCGAGCCGGGTGGCCAGCTTCGACCAGAGGGAGGCGAAGTGGCCCGTCTCGTACATCAACACCTGATCCCCCGCGCTCAGGGTGTTGACCAGGGCCGCTTCCCAGGCTCCGGTGCCGGAGGCCGGGTAGATGACGACGGGATCGGCGGACTTGAAGATCTTCCCGATACCGCCCAGGACCTTCAGGCCCAGCGCGCCGAACTCGGGGCTGCGATGGTCGATGGTGGGCAGGCTCATGGCCCGCAGGACCCGGTCGGGGACCGGACTCGGCCCCGGAATCTGCAGGAAGTGACGCCCCCGGGGATGAAAGTCGAGCTCCAGCATGGCCGGCCGCCTTGAATCGATGAGAAGAGGGGGGCAGTCTTTCAAAAATGCATGCAAAATGCAAAAATCAAATATGGCCGACGCCCTTCAGATCCCCCGCTTCGCCCTGCACGAGCAGGTGGCTGCGCGCCTGCGCTCCATGCTGGTCGAGGGCCGGATCGCACCCGGTGGCAAGCTCAACGAGCGCGAGCTGAGCGAGCTGCTCCGGGTTTCGCGCACGCCTTTGCGAGAGGCGATCAAGCTTCTCGCCGCCGAAGGCCTGGTCGATCTGCTTCCCAACCGGGGTGCGGTCGCCGTGAAGTTGGGTGAGGCCGACATTCTCCACGCATTCGAAATGCTCGCGAACCTCGAAGGGATGTCGGGCGAACTGGCCGCCGAGCGGATGACGGAGGCGGAGCTGGCGGAGTTGAAGGCACTGCACGATGAGATGCTGGCCTGCTATTCGCAGCGCGACCTGTCGGGTTACTACCGGCTCAATGCGGCGATCCATACGGCGATCAACAATGCTGCGAAAAACCCGCTGCTTGCAAAGATGTACCGGGAAATCAATGCGCGCGTGCAGTCGTTGCGATTCCGAACCAATCAGGACGGCGCCAAGTGGCAGCACGCCATGAGTGAACACGAGGCGATGTTGGAGGCCCTGAGCGCGCGCGATGCCGCGGGCCTCAGGGCCATTCTCGTCGAGCACTTGCTGCGCAAGCGGGACACGGTGCTGGAGTTGATGCGCACGGGTAAGGTCGGACCCTGAAGTCATCACCCGACATGGCCACGCTCGAACGCCGCCTGCGCCGGGAAACCCGTGGCAGCGTTCTCTTCGACGCTGCTTCACGAGGACGCTACTCGACGGACGCGTCGATCTATCAGATTTTCCCCCTGGGCGTGTTCATCCCCACCGATGAGCGGGACATTTCGGCCGCTCTGGGTATCGCCAGGGAGCTCGAAATTCCGGTGCTCGCCCGCGGCGCAGGAACCAGTCAGTGTGGTCAGACGGTCGGCCGCGCGTTGGTCATCGATGTCAGCCGGCACTTCAAGCGAATCGTCGAGGTCGATACCGCAGCGCGCACGGCGATCGTCGAGCCGGGCGTCGTACTCGATCAACTCAATGCGCAGCTGAAAAAGCACGGACTCTGGTTCCCGGTGGATGTGTCGACGAGCGCCCAGGCCACACTCGGTGGCATGGCCGGAAACAACTCGTGCGGCTCGCGGTCCATCGCATACGGCAACATGGTCCACAATGTCCTGGGAGTCAGCGCCTGGCTTTCGGACGGCTCCACGGTCGAGTTCGGGCCGGTTGGCTCCCTCGGCGGTCGCGCAGCGGAGATTGCCGCGTTCGTCCGGCAGCTGGCACAGCGGCACCAGGAGAGCCTGGAGACCCAGTGGCCGAAGGTTCTGCGCCGCGTCGGGGGATACAATCTCGATCTGTTCGAGGCCCAGGGCCCTCGCGCCTACACTACGGACGGCTCTGCAAATCTGGCGCATCTGCTGATCGGGTCCGAGGGCACTCTCGCGTTTACCCGGCAACTGAAGCTGCAACTCGCACCCCTCCCGCGAGGCAAGGTCCTGGGGGCGGTCAATTTCCCAAGCTTCCGTGCCGCGATGGAAGCGGCCCAACACATCGTCAGGCTCGGCCCGGTCGCAGTCGAGCTTCTCGATCGCAACATCATCGAGCTGAGCAGCGCAAATCCGGCCTTCCGCCCTACGATCGAGCGCGCCCTCATCGGCCGTCCAGAGGCGGTCCTGTTGGTGGAGTTCGCGGGGGACGACCTGGGGGCCCTGCCTGCGAAGCTGACCGAGCTCGAGGCGTTGGTCGGCGATCTGGGCCTGCCTGACGGCGTCGTGAAGATGACGGATGCGGGCGAGCAGGGCCGGCTGTGGGAGGTCCGCAAAGCCGGACTCAACATCATGATGAGCCTGAAGGGCGACGGAAAGCCCGTCAGTTTCATCGAAGACTGCGCGGTACCCCTGGAGCATCTCGCCGACTACACCGGCGCGCTGACCGACGTCTTCGCAAAGTATGGAACGCGCGGCACATGGTACGCACACGCTTCTGTCGGTACCTTGCATGTGCGCCCCATCTTGGACATGCGCGTGGCCGGTCCCAATGGGGGCGTCGCCAAGATGCGCGCCATAGCGCAGGAAGCTGCACAGCTCGTGCGCCGCTACAAGGGGGCTTACAGCGGTGAGCATGGCGATGGCCTGTGTCGGGGCGAATGGATCGAGTGGCAATTCGGACCGGCCCTGAACGACGCGTTCCGGGCCATCAAACGACACCTCGATCCTCTGGGCCTGTTCAACCCCGGCAAGATCATCGATCCACCGAAGATGGACGACGTGTCATTGCTGCGCTTCCCGCCGCCGACGGCGCCGCATCCGTATCAGACGATGGCGCTCGAGCCGGCGCTCGACTGGTCGGCTTGGAACGTTCAGAACGACCCCACCACCGAGGAGATCACGGCTCCTGGGACCGGAGGCGACACAACAGGCGGCTTCGCAAAAGCCGTCGAGATGTGCAACAACAACGGCCACTGCCGAAAGTTCGACGCGGGCACCATGTGCCCCAGCTACCGCGTCACGCTCGACGAACAACACCTGACGCGAGGCCGCGCCAACACCCTCAGGCTGGCGCTATCTGGTCAACTCGGCAACGAGGGGTTGACCGGAAATGCCATGCGCGAGGCCATGGACTTGTGCGTGAGCTGCAAGGGATGCCGCCGCGAGTGTCCCACGGGCGTGGACATGGCGCGAATGAAGGTGGAGTTCCTCGCGCAATACAAGGCTAAGCACGGCTTCACGCTGAGGGACCGGCTCATCGCGCACCTGCCCGACTATGCTGAGACGGCGAGCCGATTTTCGTGGCTTTTCAACCTCCGCGACACGATTCCGGGGCTCGCGTGGCTGAGTGAGAGACTTGTCGGATTCGCTGCGAAGCGT
This sequence comes from Steroidobacteraceae bacterium, assembly GCA_036499585.1. Taxonomy (GTDB): domain Bacteria; phylum Pseudomonadota; class Gammaproteobacteria; order Steroidobacterales; family Steroidobacteraceae; genus 13-2-20CM-66-19. The sequence continues at coordinate 329,167 of DASYDM010000012.1, read as the reverse complement.
CCGTTGCCCAAGTGGCGTGCCGATACGTTTTTCAACACGGCCCGGTCGAACTTACGGGCCGCGGGGGCTGGCGAACCGTTTTCCGACGCGGCAACTACGCTGGCCGCGCATGCGGCTCACGGCAAGGCCGCAGTCCTTTTCGTCGACACGTTCAACGGGGTGTTCGAAACGGAGACTGCACTCGCCGCGGCTCGAGTGTTGCGGTCGGCTGGCTACACGCTGCACACCGTGCGAAAAGATCGGGGCCACTACTGCTGCGGCCGGACGTTCCTGGCCGTGGGCAAGGTCAAGGAAGCCAGAGCCAGGTCCGGCGAGTTGATTGCAGCGCTTGGCCCGTTCGCCCGCGCGGGTGTGCCTATAGTCGGTCTGGAGCCTTCCTGTCTGCTGACGCTGCGCGATGAGGCACTGGTGATGCGCCTCGGCGAGGACGCCGCCGTCGTTGCAAAGCAATCGTTCCTGTTCGAGGAGTTCCTGTCGCGCGAGATTCGGGCTGGCCGCTGCTCCCTGGACCTGGATTCCGCCACGGCCCCGATCGTGGTCCACGGGCACTGCCATCAGAAGGCCTTCGGTATCGCAGGCTCCGTCGTCGAACTGTTGTCCCTGATCCCCGGCGCGACCGTCAAAGCCCTCGAGAGCTCGTGTTGCGGCATGGCCGGGTCTTTCGGCTACGAGGCCGAGCACCATGAGATGTCGGTCCGCATGGGCGAGGCGGGGTTACTTCCCGCGGTTCGCTCGGCTGAGGGTGCGATCGTGGTGGCGGCTGGGACCAGTTGCCGACGGCAGATACTCGATGGCACAGGGCGCGATGCGCTACACGCCGCCGCGCTATTGGACGGGCTGCTGAAGTCTTCGCCGCGGGCGAACGGCGGCCGGTAGCTGCCTAGGCCCGCTCCGGTTCGGTAGCCTCGGCCGACTGTGAGCCGGCTACGCGCGAGCAGATCTCGGTGATCGTGTGATCGCCCTCGATACGGGAGTTGCGCAGCGTAATGGACGCCGTGGCGCCGCCAACGGATTCGGTCTGCAGGCTGCCTTCAATCGTCACGCCATCCAGGATGACATTCACGGCAGAAGCGGCGACGACGACTCGACCGATGATCAATGCTTTGACGCCCAGAAGGCGGGCCGATACCCGGTCGTCCGCGCGACTGATCGTGATCTGCTGGTCGATGTAGAGGTCTTCGGCGTACATCCCTGGTGCGAGCACGACTTCGTCGCCCGCCGCCGCTGCGCTGATCGCAGCTCGAAGCGTCGGGTAGGTCGCTCGAAGATGGCCGCTTCCGTCGAGGAGTCGGACCGCCTCGCTCGCTTCAAATCCTCGCGTTTCGACGTGGTCGACAATGGTGTAGGCATTGTCTGTCGTAATGGACTTGAACTCGATGTCGGGGTTCGACCGTCTGAACATCCAGCCCTGATGACGGCCATCTATGACCAGATTTCGCACTGTCACGTGCGCATCGCTGCGGACGCGTACGATCGAACACTGTCCGGCAAGGCTGCCCGCATTCTCGACGGCTTCGACGTCGAGATCCCCGATGTCGGGCGCCTCGACCACAGCGAGTGGGGAGCCGTCCTCTCCGGTTGCACCCAGGAGGTCGACGTGCTTGCCACGAATGGTGAGCTGTTCGCGATAGATTCCTGCGGCGACGAATACGGCATCTCCGTCGGCTGCCGCATCGATGGCTGACTGTATCGAAGGGTAGACTGCGGGCGCGAGTGTGAACCCGGGCTCACCGGGGCCTCGCGGAGAGGTCGATAGCTTGACGTGCCCCGTTCCGTCGATGACGACGGCTCCGATTCCGGTGTTGGCGTCCAACAGGGCAGCGACCTGATCATCGAGGTCGTGCCCCGACACCGAGAGCGCATACTTTTCGATGCGGTTGGAAGTCTCGACGCGGTCGACCGCCGGCGTTGCATAGATCGTCGTCCCCGACCTCACTGCCGAGTAGTCGTATTTTCCCATTACCGTTGCCTCCTGTCGTAAAACCGCGACGCTACAGGGCAAGACTCTAGTCTCCGGGGGTCGTCAGACTGTGCGGGATTCCATGCAAAAATGATGCAGCCTGACGGGAAAGGCTGCCGGCGTTGGTTGCAATCTGAAGGTATAGGTGTGCGCGGTGCAGCAACCCGCGGTGCTACAGCGCCTTTTCGTAGATCCGCTGAAGGGTCAAGGTCAGGTCGATGGACTCGAACCTCACGACATCGTCGGGCAAGCGGAAAGACAGAGGAGTCCATTGCGTGTCGCGCCGATGGATTATGACCAGCGGTGAGTCTTGCGCGACCAGCACGTACTCCTCCAATGAGGGCGCAGCGCGATAGTTCAGGGCTTTTTCCCGGCGATCGATCCGTTGGGTCGAAGGAGACAGAACTTCGACGATCAGTTTCGGGTCTGTCAGGTGGTCGTCTTTGGCAGCATAGGCGCCGCAGGCAACCAGCACATCCGGATAGTAAAACACGTCGTCTCGACCCACCTTCAGCCGCACTTTGAAGTCATTGATGAACGCTCTGCAGGGCCCGCCGCGCAGGTGGGCGTAGAACGCGGCGAAAACAGCACCTGCAACATCGTTGTGGGCCCGACTCGCACCGCTCATGGCGAATATTTCGCCGGCGACGTACTCGTGCCGGATGGCGCTGCTCTCCTCCAGCTGCAGATACTCCTCGACGGTATACCGCCTCGACTCCCAGTCCGGACCGTATTTGGCGGCGGTTTCGGCAACCTGAAGGTCGTGATTGAGCAGATCCATGGCCCATATCGAGAGTTTTTTGCGTTGCGATGTCGGGAGCGCCAGGATCGCCTGTTGGATTTCATCGAACGTGCTCATCGGAGTGCGTCCATTGATCGGATTGATACCAACAGTGTAGGCGTTTGGACTGACTCTGCACACTCCAAGAACCGTGTGTGTTTGCTTAGATATGCTTGGGCTGTACATGGGCGTAACAGCGTGTTTTGCCCGTGCGCAAGCGCGTGTGAGCGGCGCGCGCGTTGTAGCGTGCGCGAGAGCGTGTCGCGGCAGGGTATGATAGATCGCGTGTGGTCAATAGGGTGTGGCATGGCCGTTGGAAAGGTGCGGTTTCGCGAGCGGATTCAGATCAAAGGGATCAATCCGTACGTGTTGGTGAACGCCGCGCGTGCGGTGCGTCTCAAACCTGACTGGCGAAGACCCCTGCCGGTGCGCATTCGGGTGAATGGCGAACCAAAGGTGCCTTGGCGCACCAACTTGATGCCGGTCGGTGATGGGAGCTTCTATCTGTATCTGCACGGCGATGTTCGTGAGGCATCCCGCAGCGGTGTCGGCGATGTCGTAAACGTCGCGGCCGAATTCGATCGCGAATACAAGGGAGGTCCGGCTGCCGCGATGCCAACCTGGTTTGGCCGGGCGCTGCGCAGAAACGCCGTCGCGCATCGGAATTGGAAGCAGCTCTCACCGAGCCGACAAAAGGAAATACTGCGCTACCTGACATCGTTGAAGTCGCCGGAGGCGCAGCAGCGCAATACACGCAGGGCCCTGCACGTGCTTGCCGGGGGCAAGGCGCGGTTTATGGCGAGATCGTGGGGATAGAGGCAGTGGAGAAGGCGACCCGCTGACGCGGGCCGCCCGGAGTTGCGAAAGAGTGGGCAGGCGCGAATGCGCCCGCCCTGAGGATCAGGCCTGAGCGGCGGCCTTGGCCTTGGCGACTTCGGCGACGACTTCCTCGGCAACCTGGCGAGGCACCGGCTCGTAGTGCGAGAACTCCATCGTGTACGACGCACGACCGCTGGTCATGCTGCGTAGCTGGCCGATGTAGCCGAACATCTCTGACAGCGGAACGACCGCGACGACGGCGATGTTGGCACCGCGCTCGATCTGGTCCTGAATCGTGCCGCGACGACGGTTGATGTCGCCGATCACGTCGCCCAGGTGGTCTTGCGGAGTGACGGTCTCGACCTTCATCACCGGCTCGAGCAGGATCGGCGCGGCCTTGCGAATGCCTTCCCGGAAGCACGCCTTGGCGGCGATTTCGAACGTCAGAGCATTCGAGTCGACGTCGTGGTAGCTGCCATCGATGAGCGTCGCTTTGAAGTCCACCGTCGGATAGTGCGCCAGCACACCGTCTTCCTTCTGAACCTTCAGACCCTTCTCTACCGACGGAACGAATTCGCGTGGGACGGAACCACCGACCGTCTCGTCTTCGAACTCGAAGCCCTTGCCGCGCTCCATCGGCTCGAACGTAATCCACACGTCAGCGAACTGACCAGAGCCACCGGTCTGCTTCTTGTGGACGTAGTGCTCGGTGATCTTCTTCGTGATCGTCTCGCGATAAGCGACCTGCGGCTCGCCCATCGTGCCCTCGACGCCGAACTCCGTACGCATACGGTCCAGCGTGACTTCGAGGTGCAACTCGCCCATGCCGCGCAGAATCGTCTGGCCGGTGTCGCGATCGGTCTCGAGCTGCAGTGAAGGATCGGCGCGCACCATCTTGCCGAGAGCGCTGGTGAACTTCTCCTGCTCGCCCTTCGTCTTCGCCTTGACCGACACGCTGATGACGGGGTCCGGGAAGCGCATGCGCTCGAGGATCACCGGATTCGCAGAGTCGCACAGCGTGTCACCGGTCTCGGTGTCGGCCAGCGATACGAGCGCGATAATGTCGCCCGCGCGAGCTTCTTCGATCGGATTCGCCTCTTTCGCGAACATCTCGACCATGCGGCCGATCTTCTCGCGCTTGCCGCGCGTCGTGTTCTGTACGGAAGCGCCTTTGGCCAACACGCCCGAGTAGACCCGAACGAAGGTCAGTGCGCCGTAGACGTCGTTGATGACCTTGAACGCCAGCGCTGAGAACGGCTCGTCATCCGAGCACTTGCGCTCACCGGTCGGATTGCCATCTTCGTCCACCGTCTTGATGGCCTCGACGTCGGTCGGTGCCGGCAGATAGTCGATGACGGCATCCAGAACCTGCTGCACACCCTTGTTCTTGTAAGAGGATCCGCAGAGGACGGGATTGAACGCGGAAGTCACGGTGCCCTTGTGCAGCGCACGGCGCAGAACCTCGGGGGCCGGCACCTTGCCATCGTTCAGATAGGCTTCCATCGCTTCATCGTCCTGCTCCAGGCAGGTGTCAACGAGCTCGGCGCGGTACTTGGCCACGTCCGCCAGGATCTTGCGATCCGAAGGGACGGTGATGCCCAGCTTGTCGGCAATGTCGTCGGTGACGTCCAGGACCTGCCATTCGGCGTCCTTGTCGTCGGAGTCCCATACCAGGGCCTTCATCTCGACCAGGTCGATCATGCCCTTGAAATTGTCCTCGGAGCCCAGCGGAATCTGCACGGGCAGAGGGCGCGCGCCGAGGCGCTTCGCGATCATGTCCACGCAGCGCGTAAAGCTTGCGCCGCTGCGGTCCATCTTGTTCACATAGCAAATGCGCGGCACGTTGTAGTTGTCCGCGAGGCGCCAGTTCGTCTCCGACTGGGGCTCAACACCGGCAACGCCGTCGAATACGACGACCGCGCCGTCGAGCACGCGCAGCGAGCGATTGACTTCGATGGTGAAGTCGACGTGGCCCGGGGTGTCGATGAGATTGATCTTCTTATCGCGCCAGATGCACGACACGGCGGCGCTCTGAATCGTGATACCGCGCTTCTGCTCCTGTTCCAGGTAGTCAGTCGTCGTCGACGTCTTCAGATCCTTCGTATCGTGAATGTCGATGATCGTGTGCTTGCGCCCCGTGTAGTACAGGATCCGCTCGGTTGTCGTCGTCTTTCCGGCGTCGACGTGGGCGATGATGCCGATGTTGCGGATGTTCGCGAGAGGTGTGGTACGAGGCATGGCGGAATTCCGTTACAATTTCGGGTTAAATCAAGAAGTTAGAAGAAAGCACGCCCCGGGCTGGCGTACGGACGGCCGGGCATTCTAGCCGAAGTTGTGGTAATGGAAAGCTCGCACCCGCCGCAGCAAGGCGATTGGGGCGCAAGCCCCTGATTCAAGAGAATTTTTGGGATGATGGATCGACCTCCCCGCCGCGCCACAGGTAGCGGTCACCCTCAGTCCGAGAACGTCCCTCTGCCCGCCGGGTAGTGCTTCTCCCATTCGCGACCGTTCGTCTCGGTGATCGTCATGCTCTCGATCGTGCCCTCATCGAGGCAGCGCGCGTTCACGCTGAACCCATCCGGGTGAGAGCGCGGCACATAGAACGACTTGATGCCGCAGACGGAGCAGAACAGGTGCTTGGCGGTCTGAGTGTTGAAGCTGTACGTCGTGAGGACGTCGCTGCCGGCCATGAGCTTGAAACGGTCGGCGGGAACGATGAGGTGCAGGTATCCGGCCTTACTGCAAATTGAGCAATTGCAGTCGGTCACCCGCAGTTTCGCGGGAGCCAGTACCTCGAATCGCACGCGCCCGCAGTGGCAGCCCCCGGTGTGTGTGATCATGCTTGCGCTCCATCTGGGTGGCGCAGCCGCGTAGTCTCACGCGGTCGCGTCAGCGAGCGTATCGCGAAGCGGGGGTGGCGGTCGCGACTGTATGCGTATCGAGCCCTAGTGCCGCACTCACGGTGATATTCGGGAATACACCAGTCGTGAGGAGCGTGTGGTCTGCTTCATCTAGCAGCTCCACTCTGTTGCGGCCTCGGGTCTTGGCGTCGTATAGGGCCTGGTCGGCGAGCTGCAGCCCGCCGCGAGGGTCTCGCCCAGCGGTCGGTTCTAGAGACGCGATCCCCACGCTAATCGTCACCATCTCAGCAGTCTTGGAGCCACGGTGCTCGATCGCCAAAGCGGCAACAGCCCGACGCATCCGTTCGCCCATCTCTTGCGCGATCTTTGAGTCCACGTCGTACAAGATCGCCGCGAACTCCTCGCCCCCGTAGCGAGTCAGGACGTCGAGGGGCCGGATCATGAAACTCTGCAGGGACTGCGCGATTCCCCGCAGGGCCCCGTCGCCGGCCTGATGTCCGTAGCGGTCGTTGTAGGGTTTGAAGTGATCGACGTCGATCAGCAGGATGGCAATCCCGCGCTTGTCCTTGGTGGCCTGCTGCCAGAGCTTGATCAGATACTCATCGAAGACCCGGCGATTGCGGGTTCCGGTCAAGGGGTCGCGTTGGGCCAGGTCGGCGATCAGCCTGCCTTCGATGAAGGAGGTGCGCGACCAGCGGTCGATGTAACGCGCGCCCAACAGTCCGGCGATCAGGTTCAGAAGGACGAACGCATGGGCGCGTGCTGCAGTCGCCAGCGGAAGGTGGAAGTACACGGCCGAAAGCACGAACACGATGACTGTCGGAGCCGCACACAGCACCGCCGCACGGAAGCGGAATCCCATCAGAAACATTGGACCGAGCAGCAGGACCGGCAGAAGCATCAACATCTCGAGTTGGCCCTGCGCTGCCGCGTGACCGATGTACGCCGCCACGACGACATTGCGCGCCGGTACCAGGACGTGGGCGACCGGCAGGTAGACCTTCTCGAACCAGGTACTGAAGGAGACTGCCGTCAGAATCAGGGAACTGGCGAGGATGAACGCGAAGCTGGCCAAGAGCAGATCGTCCATGTGGACCAGGATCAACTGCTCGATGGCGCGTGCTGCCGAGATCAGTACGGAAAAGACACAAGCGACGCGAATGAGGGTCTGGGTGTCACGCAGGCGCGCGCGTACGAACTCCGCTTCCAGTTCGGAATTGAATCGTCCCTCGATGCACCCGCGGTACAGCTCTCCTTCGCCAGACAGGTCGGTGCGTGCGCCGGGGAGGGGCCGCGTCATTGTTAACACGGATGAAAGATAGACGCTTCGCGGCAAACAGGGTGTGACCTGCTTGGAGTTTGCTCAGGGATTGCGCCCGCCCCCGCCCCTGGGTCACGATGGAGGGGATGAAGGGATTTCCGGGTTTTGCCGACTGGCCGCTGCGTTGGAAGCTTGCGGCGCTGCTCGGGGTGGCATCATTGCTCCCCCTGGCGCTCAGCACGTTCATCAATTCGCAGAACGCTCGCGATCTGCTGCTGTCGCAGGCCGGGTTGCTGCTCGAGAGCCGTGCCGACTACCTGGTGGGTCAGCTCGACGCCTTCAACGAGGACTACCTGCACTCGGCCGAAAGGGTCTCGCACGTCCCTGCTGCAATGCGGGTCAGCCTCACCCCGGCCGCCGGCCTGGGCCCGGAGGAGATCGATTCCCTTCGCAATCTGCTGGGCGTCCTGCCGAGCGCCGACAAGAATGTGATCGCCGTAGCGATTCTGGATGCCTCGGCCGTCATCAAGGCGTCGTCGCAGGCTCGCCTGGTCGGCATCAATCTGAGCGCACACCGGTTCGTGCAGCAGGCACTGCACGGCAGTTCGGTCGTATCCGACGTTCATTACGCGGGCCGTCAGGTCGATTCTGTGCCTGCGGTCGCCTACGCAGCTCCGATCATGGCCGCGGACAACAGCATCGGCGGCTGCGCCGTGCTGTGGATCCGGGCGACCGGGCTCTGGAATCTCATCCACTCCTCGAACGAGAAGGGAGGATCGGACAGCCTCGCGGCCCTCCTGGACGAGCACGGGATTCGCATCGGCAGCACCTTCAGCCAGCAGGTGGTGTTTCATCCGTCCGGGGTCTTGCCGCCGGGCACTTTCCAGGCGCTCGTGGCGGAGGAGCGTTTTGGCCCGAAGACGCAGGACTACCTGCGGGACGTACGCTCTTTCCCTGAGGTGTATCGGCGTTCCATCGCAACGTTCCCCGACGGGAATGTTTTTCGCGCCACCACACCAGTGAACAGGGGTTACGTTCGGGCCGTCGGGCGGCGACTGAAGACGGCTCCCTGGACCGTGTTTTACCTGGTTCCGGAAGATACGGTGCTCGCGCCCATCGTCCGGATGACCCGACAGCAACTGCTGTTCGCCGCGATCATCGCCGCCCTGGCGCTGATCGTGGCCGTAGCCTTCCTGCGCACCCTCCTGCGGCCCGTGCGCACGTTGACGCAGGCAACCGAGGCGATCGCCGGCGGAAACCTGACGACGCGCGTCGACATGCGACGCGGCGACGAGCTCGGGCTGCTGGGCGCGCGATTCAACGCGATGGCCGAGCGAATCCAGCAGAGCATGGAGGCCGAGGTCGTCGAGCGGGCGCAGGCCCAGGAGATCTCGCGAGTCAGCCGCCAGCTCCTGCAACGGATCGTGGAATCCTCCGAAGACGCGATCATCAGTAAAACCCCGGACGGTCTGATCACCTCCTGGAATGCCGGCGCCGAAAAGCTCTTCGGCTACAGCGCGCAGGAGGCCATCGGTCAGCCGGCGCGGATGTTGTTTCCGCCCGATCGGCAGGAGGAAGAGCAGGAAATCCTGCATCGGGTCGCCGAGAGCGAGTCGGTGGATCACCTCGAAACGATCCGTGTGCGCAAGGACGGCACGCACATCGAGGTGTCCGCGACCATTTCGCCCTTAAAAGACGGGCAGGGCAAGGTTTTCGGGGCCTCCACCATTGCTCGCGACATCTCCGTCCGAAAGGCACAGGAGCGCAGGGTGCACGCACAGCTCGAGCGGCTCGATCTGCTCGAACAGGTCACGCGAGCCATCGGCGAGCGCCAGGATCTACGCAGCATCTTCACCGTAGTGCTGGGGGCCCTGGAGGAGCGGCTACCGATCGACTTCGGCTGCGTCTGTTTGTATTCCTCGCCCGAGACCTTCGTGGTCGTGAACAGTGTCGGCGCCGCAAGCCAGACGCTGGCGCAGGAGCTGTCGCTGCAGGCCGGCTCCCGCGTCGAAATCGATGGCAACGGCCTGTCGCGCTGTGTCTCGGGCAAACTGGTGTACGAGCCCGAGCTGATGCAGGTCTTGGAATTTCCATTCCCCCAGCGCCTCGCCGGCGGGGGGCTGCGAGCCATGGTGATTGCGCCCCTGAGGGTCGAGAGTCACGTGTTCGGCGTGCTGGTGGCGGCACGCCGGCAGCCGAATTCCTTCAGCAGCACCGATTGCGAGTTTCTGCGCCAGATCACCGAGCATACCGCGCTCGCGGCCGCGCAGACCGAGCTCTACAACGAGCTCAAGATCGCGTACGACGACCTGCGCCAGACACAGCAGAGCGTGATGCAACAGGAGCGCCTGCGGGCTTTGGGCCAGATGGCCAGCGGCATCGCGCACGACATCAACAACGCGATCTCCCCGATCATGTTGTATGCGGAGTTCATCCTGGAGCAGGAGACCGATCTGTCCGCGCGCACCCGCGATTTCCTCACGACCATGCAGCAAGCCATCAGCGATGTCTCGGACACAGTCGCCCGCATGCGCGAGTTCTACCGGGAACGCGAGCCGCAGATGGCACTCAAGCCCGTGCGGCTGAACGAGTTGGCCGCCCAGGTGATCGATCTCACGCGGGCCCGGTGGTCAGACATGGCGCTGCGCAAAGGCCTCGTCATCCGGGTCCAAACCGACCTGACCGCGGATCTGCCTGAAATCATGGGTGTGGAGAGCGAGCTTCGCGAGGCTTTTACGAATCTCATGCTGAACGCCTCTGACGCGTTGCCGCAGGGCGGTACGATTACTCTGCGCACGCGCGTTGGCGAACAGCCCAGCGCTCCGGCCGAAACGCGTGTCCACCTAGAGGTCAGCGACAACGGTGTTGGAATGACCGAGGAAACACGGCAACGCTGCCTCGAGCCGTTCTTCACTACAAAAGGTGAACAGGGCACGGGTCTGGGACTGGCGATGGTTTACGGTACAGCCCAACGCCACGGTGCCGATGTCGAGATCGAGAGCGCGCAGGGCCTGGGCACGACTGTGCGATTGAGCTTCCCACTGCCGACATCCGATGCGACCGCGGCTCCGGAGGCACGCGCCCCGCTGATGCCGCCGCGAATGAAAATCCTTGTCGTCGACGACGATCCCGTGCTCCTGAAGTCGCTTCGCGACACGCTCGAGGGCGACGGCCACGCCGTCGAGATCGCCCCGGGAGGCGAAACGGGGATCGACCTGTTCCGTCAGGCGTTGGAACAGAACAAGCCATTTTCGGTCGTCATCACCGATCTCGGCATGCCGAATGTGGACGGCCGCAAGGTGGCCGCCGCCGTCAAGGCGGCCTCGCCGGGCACGCCGGTCCTGTTGCTCACGGGGTGGGGACAACGCCTCGTGGCGGATGACGATGTGCCCGCGCACATCGACAAGGTGTTGAGCAAACCACCGCGCATCGCCCAGCTCAGGGGTGCTTTGGCAGAGATACATAGTCATGCAGGGACAGAAGCGGACAACTCCCGATGGTCTGACCCGACCCGTTGAGTCAAATTCATGTGATCCCTTGGCGCACGTCGGACAGGCAGGTCTTGATGTTGCGTCGCGACAGCCATTGATGTCGCGACACGTGATCTGTTGCACGGCGCAGAGACTTCAGTCGAGGCACGCTTGATGTTCGGGGCACGGGTTTATTGTCGAATTGTGGTCGAGGCTCGACCGGCGCGTAGCGAATGACGAAGATTCTGGTCGTTGACGACAACGCCACCAACCGCAAGATCGTGCTCACTCTGCTGAAGCACGAAGGCTACCAGACGGTTGAGGCTTCTGACGGAGCGGATGGCTTGCGCGTCGCGATCCAAGAGCGGCCGCACCTCATCATTTCCGACATTCTGATGCCATCGATGGATGGCTACGAGTTCGTGCGCCAGCTGCGCTCGCACCCCGACCTGGCTCCCACGACAGTCGTTTTCTACACGGCCAACTACCACACCCTCGAGGCCAGAAATCTCGCCGAACAGTGCGGTGTTTCACGGGTCATCGTGAAGCCCTGCGGCGCGAGAGATTTCCTGCGGGCCGTAGCGGAAGTGCTGGACGGTGTGCAGAAGCCCGCGGCGCCACGGATCGAGCCGGAGTTCGATCGGCAGCACCTGCAGGTCCTGACCGATACGCTGTCGAAGAAGGCCGATCAGCTTACGGCCCTCAACAACCGATTCGCGGCGCTCACGGAGCTGAACATCCAGCTTGCCTCCGAGCGCAATCCCTGGGTGTTGCTGAATCGTGTCTGCTCGGGCGCCCGGGATCTGCTCGGCGCCAAGTACGGGGTCCTGGCTGTCGCCGAGAAAGTCGACTCGGAGGCGCTGCGGGTGTGGACCAGCGGTCTGGGCTCCGGTGTCGGCTCGATCCGGGAGCTGACGCTCGCGAGCGGCCTTCCCGCGCAGGCCTACAAACTCGCGCGGAGCATTCGCACCCGCTCGCAGTCCGGGCCTCTGGATCTCGGTTTCCCCTCGCAGTTTCCTTCGGTGAGTTCGGCGCTCATCGTCCCGATTGCATCGCTGACGCGGACCTATGGTTGGTTGTGTCTGGCGGACAAGCTGGGCAGTGACGAGTTCGATGCCGACGACGAACTGATGCTCGGCACCCTCGGCGCACAGGTCGGTCGCATCTACGAGAACGGAACGCTGTATCTCGAAGTGCGGCAGCAAACCACGCGTCTGCTGGAAGAGATGACGGAGCGCGAGCGCGCTACCGAGGAGCTGCGCGCCAGCGAGCTGCGATTCCGTCAGATGGCGGAGAACATCGAGGACGTCTTCTTCATCTCGAGTCCCGATCTTTCGCAGCTGGTCTACGTCAGTCCTGCGTATGAGCACATTTCCGGCCATCCCTGCGCCGAGTTGTATGCGAATCCCCGCAGCTGGGTCGATTTGATCCATCCCGGCGATCGGACTCGACTGGTGCGGGCGCACGCTTTGGCATCACGACGCTGGCCCGAACACACCGAGGTAGAGTTTCGACTGGTTCGCCCGGACGGGCAGGTCCGCTGGATCAACGAGCGCCTCTTCCCGATCAGCGATGGGCAAAAGGTATTGCGAGCCGTCGGCATATGCGCCGACATCACGGAGCGCAAGCAAGCGGAAGATCGCATCGTCCAATTGAGTCGCGTGCACGCGATGTTGAGCGGGATCAACTCCCTGATCGTGCGCGTGCTCGACCGCAACGAGCTCTTCAAGGAGGCCTGCCGGTTGGCGGTCGAGGAGGGCCGGTTCGAGGTCGCCTGGTGCGCGATGATCGATCGCCCGAGTGGGCAGTTGCGCGTCGTGGCTTCCTGTGGCGAGTTGCCCCAGGTGCCGCAATTGCTGACTCCCGGCACCAAGGACGACTGTGAAGCCAACCCCGTGCTGATGGCGATCAACGCTCAGACGGTGCAGATCTGCGACAACCTGCAAGCCGACTCCGATCCCCTGATCGGGCGTGAGGTCCTCAGCGCAAGCGGCTACGGTGGCATGGCCGTGTTTCCACTGACGATCAATGGCAGCTCCGTCGGCTGTCTGGTGCTGATCACGGGCGAGATTGGTCTGTTCGACCCTGCAGAGAAGGCCCTGTTGGTCGAACTGGCTGGCGACATCTCCTTTGCGCTGGATCACCTCGAGAAGGCCGATCGACTCAACTATCTCGCCTACTACGATGCGCTGACAGGGCTTGCGAACTCGATGTTCTTCGCGGAGCGCCTGTCTCTGCAGGTCGGTGGCGCCGCTCGCAGTCAAAAGCGGTTCGCGCTCGTGGTCGTCGGTCCGCAGCGGCAGGAAGGATTCAACGACGCGCTCGAACACGGCATGGCGGATGATCTGATCCGCAAGATCGCAGCTCGCTTCGTCGAGAGCGTCGGCACACCGGACCTGGTCGCACGCATCGGCACGGATCAGTTTGCGGCGATCATCCCCGAGATCCAGTCGGACTACGCTCTCGAGGGCACGCTGAAGCGCTGGTGGTATGGGTGGCCGGGTCCTGCATACGACATCAACGGCACCGAGGTCACGGTGTCTGCCAAGGCCGGCATCGCGCTGTTTCCCACCGATGGTGCTGACGCCGACACGTTGATGCGCAACGCGCAGACGGCATTGAAGAAGGCAAAGAATTCCTCGTCCAAGCACATCTTCTACACATCGAGCCTCAGTGAGCGCATCGCCGAGCGCCTGACGCTCGAGAACCAGATCCGCAGGGCTCTCGAGAACGAGGAGTTCGTGCTGCACTACCAGCCGAAGGTGGATCTGCTCAACCGCAGGGTCATGGGTGTCGAGGCCCTGATGCGTTGGCAACATCCGCAGCTGGGACTGGTGCCGCCGAGCAAGTTCATCCCCATCATGGAGGAAACGGGGCTGATCGTGGATGCGGGCACCTGGGCGCTGCGCCAGGCCTGCGTCGATCGATCGGTCTGGCTCGAGCGCTACAACCGCGCGCCGCGTGTCGCGGTGAACGTTTCGGCTGTCCAGTTGCGACACGATGATTTCGTTCGCACCGTCACGACGATCCTCGGCATTGCTGGCGCTGAAGCCGGCATCGATATCGAGGTGACCGAGACGTTGTTGATGGAAAACATGGAGGAGAACATCCAGAAGCTCTCCGCGATCCGCAGCCACGGAGTGCAAATCGCGCTGGACGATTTCGGCACGGGGTACTCATCCCTGTCCTATCTCGCCAAACTTCCCGTGGAGACCTTGAAGATCGATCGGGCCTTCGTCATCGCCATGCTCGACGACCCGAGCGCCACGGCGGTGGTATCGACCATCATTTCGCTGGCGCGGGCACTGAAGCTCGAGACCGTTGCCGAGGGTGTGGAGTCCGAGGAACAGGCGAAGATCCTGCGGCTGCTTCAGTGCGACCAGATGCAGGGCTTCCTCATCAGTCAGCCGCTGTCCTGCGAGGACATGCTCCACTTTCTGGGCCGCAGCCGGCGCGCCGAGCCCACCGCTCAAGCGCGATAGGGAACAGGCGGCAAAAACCACGCTTTTTGCCGCCGGCACCGGAGCTGATGTCCGAAAAAGCGCCGCAGGCGACTTTTTCCAGTCCACGCAGTGGGCGGCGGGGTTCGGCTGCCTTCCCGGGCAGTCATTCGCAGTCTTTCCAGGTAATGCGTTCGGCGTAAGCTTGCCGGCCGGGGCCTGATGTCGGTCCGGCCCCGAACCGGCCCCTTGCGGGCCGCCACGCCACCCGGAGAGAACTCATGTGCGATAACGACTCCATTGAGGACATGAACGAATACGCTCGCCGCGACGGCGAGCTATCACGGCGTAAATTCGGCGCGCTGACCGTGGGCTCGGGGCTGGCCTTCATGTTGCCCCGGCTTGCGGACGCCCTGGACACCAAGGAGTCCGAGGTCAGCATCAAGACGCCGGATGGGACCTGCGACGCCTATTTCGTCCATCCCTCGAGTGGCAAACACCCGGCGGTGCTGGTGTGGCCGGACATCTTCGGGCTGCGACCCGCCTTCAGGCAGATGGGCAAGCGCCTGGCCGAATCCGGCTATGCGGTGCTGGTGGTCAATCCCTTCTACCGCGCCAAACACGCGCCGACGATTCCCGATCCCAATCACCCCGGATTCACGCCTGAGACCCAACAGGCGATGATCGGCATGATGAATGCGCTCACGCCGCAAACGGTGCAGACCGACGCGAAGGCCTTCGTGGCGTGGCTCGACAGCCAGTCCGCAGCCGTGGATACGAAGAAGAAGATGGGTACGACCGGCTACTGCATGGGCGGCCCCTTCACTTTCCGCACGGCCGCGCTCCTGCCAGATCGCGTCGGCGCGATCGGCTCCTTCCACGGGGCTGCGTTGGTGACCGACAAGCCCGACAGTCCGCACCTGCTCGTGCCCAAGATGAAGGTACAGGCCCTGGTCGCGATTGCGGCCAACGACGATCAGAAGCAGCCGGAACAGAAGACGGTCCTGAAAGAGTCCTTCGACAAGGCGCACCTGAAGGCCGAGGTCGAGGTCTATGCCGGCGCCCAGCACGGCTGGTGCCCGCCGGACACGCAGGTCTACAACCACGACCAGGCGGAGAAGGCCTGGAGTCGGATGCTGGCGACCTTCAAGAGCGCGTTGGTTTAGGAGAATGCAGGGGGGGATTCGGGTGCGGGCGCGCGTGGCTCGCGCCCTGCCGGCTGCCGCGTTGGCCAGATCGCTGGCGCTGACGCTGGCCGTGTCATCGTGGATGGTTGCGGGTCCGGCTGTTGCGCAACGCCGGCCGGCCGCTGAATCCCTGCCGACGGCGACCTTCGTGCCCGCGCAGGCGCAGCAGGGCAAGGTGGCCTACAACAGCGGGTGCGCAAGTTGTCACGGCATCAACCTGGCAGGAGGCGAGTTCGCCGGGCCGCTCAGTGGCAACACCTTCAGTCAGAACTGGGGCGGTAAGAGCGCGGGTGAGCTCTTCACATTCATCCAGACCCGGATGCCACCGGCGAAGCCCCGCTCCCTGACACCCCAGGTCACGGCGCAACTCGTTGCGTACCTCGTTCAGGTCAACGGCGGACGGCCCGGAGGCACGGAGTTGGCCGCAAATGCGGGCGCGCTCGGGGACCTGGCGCTGCCGCGCAGTCCGATGGCTCCGACTCCGCCAATGATGCCGCTGTCGCCGCTCGTGACGGCAGCACGTCCCCCGGTGGTGGCGAACCCGCTGGACCACATCACGTCGGTCACCGATGAGCTGCTGCAAAATCCGCCCGATCGCGAGTGGTTGACCTGGCGTCGCACCTACGATGCGCACGGCTTCAGTCCGTTGAAGCAAATCACGAAGGCGAACGTTGGCGGATTGCGGGTTGCCTGGACCTGGTCCTTCCCCAACGGGCCGAACGAAACGACGCCGCTCGTACATGACGGTGTGATTTTCACGGCAAGCAGCGGAGACACCGTACAGGCGTTCGATGCGGCGACCGGCGATCTGTTGTGGCAGTACTCGCGGTTGCTGCCGACGGATTCCCGGCCGGGCCTGCATCGGAACTTCGCCCTCTATCGCGATCGGCTGGTCCTGCCGACTTCGGACGATCACGTCATCGCACTGGACATCCGGACCGGTGCGCTCGTGTGGGATACGGCGATCGCGGACTACAAGGGCGGATATCAGCTCAGCGGGGGACCGTTGGCTGCCCAGGGAAAGGTGATGCAGGGCATCGCGGGCCAGTCTCCCGGCGGCGATGCCATCGTGGGGCTGGACTTCGAGACGGGCAAGGAGGCTTGGCGGTTCCAGACGATCGCTCACCCGGGCGAGCCAGGCGCAGACAGTTGGAACGGATTGCCGCTCGAGAAGCGCAGCGGCGCCTCGGTGTGGATCGCAGGCAGCTATGACCCGAAACTCAAGCTGGCGTACTTCGGTGTCGGTCAGACCTACGACACCGGAGGTTTGCTGCATCCCGTCAACCGGCCGGGCATTACCAACGACGGCCTGTACACGGATTCCACCCTCGCGCTGAATCCCGACACGGGCAAGCTGGTCTGGCATTTCCAGCATCTGCACAACGACCAATGGGATCTCGACTGGGCGTTCGAGCAGCAGATCCTGGACCTGCCGGTGAACGGCAGGCCCCGCAAGCTGGTCGTGACCTCCGGCAAGATGGCGATCTTCGAGGGACTCGATGCAGCTACGGGCCAGTACGTGTTCTCCAAGGACCTTGGGGTGCAGAACGTCGTGGCATCGATCGACCCGAAGACGGGCGACAAGAAGATCAATCCCGCCGCAGTGTTGGGCGATGGCAAGCCGCACACGATCTGCCCGCATCCGGGCGCGGGCCGCCCGTGGCTGGCCACTTCCTACAATGCCGCGACCAAAACCGTCTATGTGCCGATGAACGATGCGTGCATGGATCTGATTCCCGCGCCGCAGGGTCAGCGCGGCAACCTTACGTCAGGTTACAACTGGTCGATTCGGCCGACAGCCGATAGTGACGGCAAGTTCGGTCGCCTCGAGGCTGTGAATCTCGAGACGCGTCAGGTCCTCTGGACACAGCGGCAGCGTGCACCGACGGAGACTTGCACGCTCGATACGGCTGGCGGCGTGTTGTTTGCGGGATCCCTCGACCGCGTTTTCAAGGCGTACGACGACTCCAACGGGAAGGCGCTGTGGCAGGCACGGCTGAACGATGTGCCCAACTCCTGTCCGATCAGCTTTGCCGCGAACGGCAAGCAGTATGTGGCGATCGTGGTAGGCAGCGGTGGACCGGAGACGGCCACCTATTCGGTGCTCGTGCCGGAGATCCGCAATCCGCCGCAGCATGGGGCGGCGATCTGGGTGTTTGAATTGCCAGGAAAGAACCAATGATGAATCAGAGGGGGAATGCACGCCCGCGCGCGTCCGCCATGGCCGCCGCGGGTGCGTGGACGGTCGGTTTGCTCGCTGGGGTGACGGCCGAGGCTGCCGATTCCGCGCCGGCCAACGCGGGACGAGTAGTAGCTGCCGCGGCGGTGGCCGAAGGGCGCCTCGCGGCCGCTGACCGGGAGCCGGACCAGTGGATGTCGGTGGGTCGGACACATGACGAACAACGATTCAGTCCGCTCAATCAGGTCAACACGCAGAATGTCTCGCGCCTGGGCCTGGCCTGGTTCGCCGACTTCGATTCCAACCGCGGTCAGGAGAGCACTCCGTTGGCGATCGACGGCGTCCTGTACGTATCGACGGCCTGGAGCAAAGTCAAAGCCTTCGACGGGCGGACCGGGCAGTTGCTGTGGGCGTTCGATCCCAAGGTCCCTGGGCAATTCGCGGGCCGCGGCTGTTGCGATGTGGTCAACCGGGGACTGGCGGCCTGGAACGGGAAGATCTACGTGTCCACGTATGACGGCCGGTTGATCGCGCTGGATGCGAAGACCGGGCACACCGTGTGGGAGACACTGACTCTGGACCATGGCAAACCGGTTACCAGCACCGGTGCGCCGCGGGCTTTCAAGGGCAAGGTGGTCATCGGCAACGCGGGTGGCGAGTTTGGCGTCCGCGGCTATATCTCCGCCTACGACGCCGAGACGGGCAAGCTGGACTGGCGCTTCTACACGGTGCCTGGCAATCCGGCCGACACTCATGACGTGCCGGTTCTGCAGGCGGCTGCCAAGACTTGGAGCGGCGATTGGTGGGTGTTGGGTGGAGGCGCTGCGGTGTGGGATGGCATCGCCTACGATCCCGGCCTCAATCTTGTCTATTTCGGTACCGGCAACGGCTCGCCCTGGAACCGCGAATACCGTGGCAGCGGCGGCGGCGACAATCTCTTCGTCGCCTCGATCGTCGCCGTGGACGCCGATACCGGCACGTACGCCTGGCACTATCAGGAGACCCCGGGCGAACAATGGGATTTCGATTCGACCTCGCCGATCATGCTGGCCGACCTCAAGCTCGCAGGCAAAGCCCGGCGCGTCGTCCTGCACCCGTCCAAGAACGGCTTCTTCTACGTCCTGGATGCCAAGACCGGAAAGGTCCTCTCCGCCAGGAACTACGTTCCGACCACGTGGGCTTCGCACATCGACCTCAAGACGGGCAAGCCGGCAATCAATCCCGCAGCCCGTTACGATCTGACGGGTAAGGCGTTCATCGTGCAGCCCGGCGGTCAGGGTGCACACTCCTGGCATCCTTCCTCGTACGATCCGCAAACCGGCCTGGTGTATTTCTCGGCCATCGAGACCAGCACCGCCTTTACCGCAGCCCCGAGCTTCAAGCCGGCGATGATGGCGGCCAACACCGGCTTGGGTGCTGCCGCCAACGCCGATGAGTTGTATGCGAAGTCCGACGCTCCGCGCACGGCTCGTTCGAAGCTCGTCGCCTGGGACCCGGTGAAGCAGAAAGAGGCGTGGAGAACGCAGACGCTCGGAACGATCGGCGGCGGCACGCTGTCCACGGCCGGCGGGCTGGTGTTTCAGGGAACCACTCCGGGTCGGTTCGTCGCGTACGACGCGAAGAATGGCAAGGAGCTGTGGTCGATGGAAGCGCAGACCGGGGTGGTCGCGGCTCCCGGGTCTTACGAAATCGACGGCGTGCAGTACATCGCCGAGGAAGTCGGCTTCGGCCTCGTGCAGTTCGGCCAGAGCAACCACTCGCGGCTGTTGGTGTTCAGGCTCGACGGTACGGCCAAGCTGCCTCCTGCTCCACCGCCACCGCCACCGCCGGTGCTCAATCCGCCGCCGTCAACGGCGTCGAAGGACACGATCGAGGCTGGACGCCAGCAGTTCGCCAGTCACTGCGCGACGTGTCATGACACGTCCTACGCCAATCGACTAGTCTTCCCGGACCTGCGCTACTCGCCAATGTTGGGTGCGCAGGATGCCTTCAACGCCATCGTGCTCGACGGCGGCCTGCAGGCGGGCGGCATGGCGTCGTTCAA
The DNA here is from genome assembly GCA_036499585.1 of Steroidobacteraceae bacterium. Taxonomy (GTDB): domain Bacteria; phylum Pseudomonadota; class Gammaproteobacteria; order Steroidobacterales; family Steroidobacteraceae; genus 13-2-20CM-66-19. Next base: position 309,165 of record DASYDM010000012.1, on the reverse strand, counting down.
GGGTGTCGTCTCGCCGGACGAGGCGGCCCAGATCCGCGCCTATCTGATCGACCGCGCGAATCAGTTGAAGGCCGCACCGGCCGGCCCGAGAAGATGAGCCACGGGAGAGGCGAGCCGAGGTAGAGGCGCGCCGATGTGGCCTGTTGCCAATGGCCAATGAGCACGGCTGCGGGGGACGTTAGCGCGTCCCCCGCGCTAACCGCGGAGCCTGCAGGCTGACAGGCTCGTGGCATCACTTCCCAGCCCACGCGATCGCCAGCCCTTTCTCTGTCCGGGCGCGATAGTACGCAGTCAGCTCCGGCGAGTTGACGTTCAGGACCGCTCGCTCCACGGCGCGCTGTTTACAAGCGCGGAAGGCGATTCCTGCCCAGGGGTCGCCTGCGACTACGCGCTCGCAGACCAACGCGGCGGCCCCGTTGATGCGGGCATACAGCTTTGCGACGCCCGCTGCAGTGTGCAGCGACAGATCGTGGAAGCGCACCGCGAGCTGCGGCGAATCAGTGCTGACACCGGCGAGGACCGGGTCGGTGCAGGCGCCCATCAGTAGCGCCAGTGTCAGAGTCGGAAAGAGGGCTTTCATGTTCATCATCCTTCAGCGATAGAAGTACGGGTCGAGAACCCGGACCTCGGTAATGGCTTGGATCGGCAGCTTGTTGCGCTCTGCGGCACGTCGCACGGCCTCGGGTGAGGGGCCGTCGTAGACGCACACTGTTCGCGTACGGTCGGGCGTTACGTACGAGTGCAGCCAGGTCACGCCTTCGTGGAGGTTGTTGTCCACCACGGCGCGGCAGGCATTGGTGCCCGAATCGTCAAGGGGGATGGCGAGGCCATCCGGAAACCTTCGGTCGATGAGATAACGAGGCATGGGGTTCTCCTGATGTCTGCCGGATGCGCTCCGGCAGGACACACGCTACGCAGGCGGGGTGGGAGCCAAATCGGGAGACCTCCCTATTTTTTGCCCCGGGGGGGAACGGGCTCACGTCTCCCGTGGCAGCCTGCGCGCAATTGTGAATACCATTGCACATGGGCCTTCTAGAGCGCGACTCGTACCTCGATCTGCTGGCAGGCGCGCTGGAACGCGCCTGCGCCGGCTCCGGACGCATCGCGCTGGTCTGCGGTGAAGCGGGGATCGGCAAGACGACCCTGATCCGCGAATTTGTGGGTCGTCAAAGGAGCGCTCCGCGGGTTCTCTGGGGAGGGTGCGAGGCGCTGTTCACGCCTCATCCTCTGGCGCCCCTGTATGACATCGCTCGCGAGGCCGGTGACGACTTCCGCAAAGCGTTAGCCGGTGCAACCAGCCGCGAAGCGATTTTCAACACCACCCTGGACCAGCTTGCCCGAGGTCGCGTGGCGACGGTTCTGGTCTTCGAGGACGTGCACTGGGCCGACGAGGCGACTCTCGACCTGTTGAAGTACCTTGGTCGGCGTCTGCAGCGACTGAACGTGCTGCTCGTGTTGTCCTATCGCGATGATGAGATCGGTTGGCACCATCCTCTGCGCTCGGTCCTGGGCGATCTGCCGTCGGACTCGACGCACCGGCTGATGCTCCCGCCCCTGACCGAAGGGGCTGTTGCGATGCTGGCGGGCAATGCGGGTCGCCAGGTCTCCGGGCTGCACGCTGCGACCGGAGGCAATCCGTTCTTCGTCACCGAAGCGCTCGCCATCTCCGCTGGCGAAGTGCCTGCCACCGTGCGCGACGCCGTCATGGCCCGGATGGCCCGTTTGTCTCGCGGTGCGCGTGAGCTCGCCAACGTCGCATCCCTCGTCCCCGGTAAGGCAGAGCGCTGGCTGTTGGAGAAAGTCACCGCCCCGGAGGCGTCGGTGTTGGATGAGTGTCTCAGGGTGGGAATGGTTTCGCATCCGGATGGATCGCTGTCGTTCCGTCACGAGCTGGCTCGCCGTACCGTCGAAGAGAGTCTGCCGTCGGTGTTGCAGCATGATTTCCACGCGCGGATTTTGCGGGCCATTCTCGATTCACGTGACTATGAGAGCCACCTCGAGAGGGTGATTCACCACGCCGACAGAGCAGGTGATAGCGCCAACGTGTTGAAGTTTGCGCCGATTGCTGCTCGAAACGCCGCTGCATTGGGTGCTCATCGCGAAGCGGCAGCTCATTTCGATACGGCGCTCCGGCACGCGGGAGCCCTTCTGGGCCCGGGCCGCGCCGAACTGCTGGATGGATTTTCCTACGCGTGCTATCTGACGGACCGCGTCAAGGAGTCGCTCGCTGCTGCGGAGAAATCACTGGCGCTCTGGCGGGAGTCCGGGAATCAGGTGAAGGAAGGGGATCGTCAGCGTTGGTTGTCACGACTGTCGTGGTTCGACGGACGCAGGGAAGATGCCGAGCGCTACGCTGCGGAGGCGATCCGGACGCTCGAGCCTCTGCCGCAGTGTCACGAACTCGCACTGGCGCTTAGCAATCGGGCGCAGCTGCACATGCTCGCGGGAGAGTGCCCTGCCGCCATCCAGTCAGGGCTGAAGGCCGTGGAGCTTGCGCGGCAGCTGGGAGACGTGGAGGCCGAAAGCCACGCGCTGAACAATGTGGGTACGTCCCGCCTTCAGTTGGGCGACCGGCAGGGAATCGTCGAACTCGAGCGAAGCCTCGAGCTGGCGCTGGAAGGGGGCTACCAGGAGCACGCTGCACGAGCCTACACGAACCTCTCCACACAGACGGTTCACAGCGATCGGGACTACGTGCGGGGACGAAAGCTACTGGGAGACGGCCTGGCGTTCTGTGAAGCGCGAGACCTCGATGCCTGGGAGCGATACATGACCGCGTGGCGTGCCGAAGTGAGCCTCGCAGAGGGCAAGTGGAGCGCCGCAGCGCAGGACGCCGAGGCAGTGATGCGACAACACGAAGTTGCTCCGGTCACTCGGATCGTCGCACTGACTGTCCTGGCGAGATTGCGCGCACGGCGTGGTGACCCTGGTGCTGACACCGCGCTGGACGAAGCGCAGCAACTCGCAGAGAAGACGGCCGAACTGCAAAGGATGGGGGCCGTGGCTGTTGCACGTGCGGAGTTCGCATGGTTGAACGGGACTCTGCAGGACGCGGTCGGATATATCCGCAAGTGTTATGACATGGCGCGGCGGGTCACGGATCCCTGGGTGCTGGGCGAACTGGCGTTTTGGCTGTGGGAAGCGGACGCTCTCGAGGAGATTCCGACCGGCATTCCCGAGGTGTTGCGCCTGCAGATGATCGGCGACTGGGGCCCAGCGGCGGATATCTGGGAAAAGCTCGGTTGCCCTTACCACCGTGCTGCTGCGCTGGCCGAGAGTGACTCGGAGGGCAATCTGCGTATTGCGCTCGAGCTCGCTGAGCAGCTCGGGGCATCGCCCCTGGCAGGGTTGATTCGTCGCCGGCTGCGCGCCAGTGGCGTGCGCAAGGTACCCCGTGGTGCGCAAAAGCGGACGCGGGAGAATCCGCTCGGGCTCACGCGACGCGAATTGGATGTGTTGACGTTACTGGTGAAAGGCCGTCGCAACGCGGACATCGCCAAGAGCCTGTTTGTTTCGGAGAAGACCGTGGACCATCATGTCTCTGCCGTGTTGGCCAAGCTGAATGTTCGCACGCGCGGGGAAGCCGCCGCTGCGGCGAACCGGTTGGGATTACTCAGCGACTAACCTGCACCCGGAAGAGTCGCGCCGCGTCAGCCTGTTTTCCTGCAGGAACCGGAGGTTGATCTTCGCTCGGAAGTCTTCTGGATCGGCTGCAATAGCCCGTCGGAACGACTCATCGGCTTGCGAATCGTTACAGTCCAACGCGTAGGCAATACCGAGGTTATTGGCAGCTCGCGTGTTGCCGGGTGAGCGACCCAAGGCCGCCTGCCAAAAAGTGACCTCGGTGCTGTAGATGTGGTTGCGTATTGCTGTGGCAGAGCCCAGCAGTACGGCGAGAGTGACGACGACTGCCAAGGCAACGCGGGGAACGGTGCGACCGAGCTGGGTCACCGCACACGCCAGCAGCCAGGCGGGGCCTATCAGTGCGAGGTAGAGCTGCCGGTCGTTCGCAACGTCGAGCCGCGGGAGCACCGAGTTGGTCGGCAGGAGCCACAGATAGAACCACAGGATTGCGAAGGTCACCTCAGGGCTCTTTCGGCGGCGAATCCAGGCGACCGCGGCCAACGCCAGCCATGCGAGTGGCCAGGCGAGGGTGCCTGTCGCGCCGCCTCCCGGCAGGTCATGCGGGGTTGGGTCTGCAGTGAGCGCAGAGAGGCGAAACAGCTCGAGTACCAGGAAGCCCCAGGCGCGGGCTTGCAGCGCCAGATTCTCTGCGATGGATCGCGTTTGCAGGGAGGTCAGGAAGAGATGAGTGTAGGTAGAGGAGAGAAACGCGGCGGCCAGCGCTACACAAGCGACGGCGGTATAAGCCAGAAGTGCGTGGCGTTCGGCTGGACGCCACGGCTCAGGGGGGCGCGGCTCAGGGGGGCGCGGCTCAGGGGGGCGCGTGTACTGCCAGATGACGAGAATCAGCGGGAGCACGATCGCGGTCTCTTTGACAGTCAGCGCAATCGCATAGCAAGTCACACCCAGGACATGCAGGAGAGGTCTTCGCCGGGCCTGTTGCCAACTGAACAGTGCGAGGAGGCAGAAGAGGGCGCAGAGCGAGCTCGAGCGACCGCAGATGTACGTGACGGCTTCGGTTTGCACCGGTGCCAACGCGAAAACGGCGGCGGCGATCAGGGCTGCGGGCTGGGAGCGCGAGCGCAGGAGGGCAAAGACCAGAACGGCGTTGGTAGCGTGGATGGCTATGTTGAGAATCCGAAACCCCGCCGGGCCGGTCCCCAATTCGTAGTTGACGGCGTAGCTGAGCTTGAGGCCGGCGCGGATTGCGGGAAGTGAATGCCACCAGGCTGCGAAGCTGTGGACACGCGTGTCCCGAACAATGACGTTCCAGTCGTCGAACTGGAAGCTCGCGCCGATGCTGCCCGCGTACGCCAGGGCGACCGCGATCAGGAGGAAAAGAACGGAAGGGTCAATTCTTGGAAGGCGCATCGCGGCGGGCCGCCAGGGCGAGTCCGTCACTCAGAATTCTGTGAGCGGCGAACCAACGTTGCCTCGAGTCGAGCAGGACCAGCCAGACGAGGTGCCCGGCCTGCTCGGCCAGTGCGACGACGCAATCGCCCGCTTCAGCCGTGTAGCCGGTCTTCATGCCGACGACGCCATCCAGGCGCCCCAACAGCTGATTGGTGCTGTTGTACGTCAGCTGCATGCCGGCAGCCGTGCGCAGTGTTCCGGTCTGTCGGCTCACAATGTTGGAGACTCGTGGATCGGCGTGCGCAGCGCGCGCGAGGAGCAAGAGATCCTGGACCGTGGAATGCTGGCCTTCCGCATCAAAACCGCATGGGTGGCCGACGCGGGTGTTGCGCATGCCAAGGCTGACAGCGCGTGTGTTCATTTTGTCGGCAAACGCGGCAAGTCCGGGGCCTGCGTGCTCGACCAGCGCCAGGCACGCATCATTTGCGGACTGAACGAGCATTGCGGTCAAGGCGTCTTCGGCTCGCACCTTGTCGCCGGCCCGCAGGCTGACCCGGGGGCGCGTTGCGTGCGAGGCATGCTCGCTGATCGGGATGAGTGCGTCGGGATTCCAATCCGAATCGAGCAGAGTCAGGGCCGCCAGCAGTTTGACCAGCGACGCCGGAGCATGCGGTGCGTTGATGTTGTGACCCCACACCATCTCGTCATCGATCGCCAGCGCGTACGCGAAGGCGACGCCGGGATACGGATCGGTGAGTTGGGATGTGGTGCTCACGTGGTGGGGGCGAATGGCGTGGGATGCGGCAGTCACCTGTGCCAGGCGCGCTGGGTGCGGCGGAGTCGGCGCGGCGGGGGTGGTCGCGTTGACCACCGCCGCCGCCGCGAGGCTGTACATCAAACCGATCATGGGGTGAGGCTGCACATCAGACTCGCCGGGGGGTCAGTGGCCGAACAAGCCTTTGAAGGCACTCTTGGCTTTGTCCTTCAGGCTGGACGGGGAGTCCGCAGTGCCCGGAGCCGAATTGCCGGGAGTCGCTTTGGCATTCGCGGTCGCGTAGTTGGAGCACAGGCCGCGATACTTGGCGGACACCGACGTGTAGCTGCGCCCCGCGCACTCCCGAGCAGCAATCGCCTGCGTCTGCACCGGGCACTCCTTCACGAGGAACTCCATTTCGCCATCCGATTCGGCGCTCGAGCAGAGTTGGGTCTGAACGGTATCGGCGGTCACACCGCACAGTTTCAGCGAGTCCGTGAAAGGCGTGGCCATCACTGTGCCGGTCACACCCGCCGCGCGAGTCTGGGCTTCGGAGTCCTTCTGGCCGACGAACGGCTTGTACGTCTGGAAATGGGTGCAGTACTGCTGCTTCAGCGCCGGATCGGGACATTGGACTGTTCCCGTGTTCAGGGCGTCCATGAACGGATAGGGCCGCACGCCTCCCTCGGCCTGCAGCTTGCAGCTCTGCGCCATCGCTTGCTGGTACTGGGCCTGACCGGCGGCAGCCTGCTGCTTCATGGCGTTGACCTTGGCCGGGTTGTTGGCCTCGGTGCCGGTGCAGGTGCCCATCTTCCTGCCCTCGAAGGTCATCGCCATCTGGCCCTGCGGACCGGCATTCAAATTGAACTTGCCGGTGTAGTGATCGCTCGAGTACGTCATCTCGCCGGTACCCTCCATCGGGTGATCGCCGCCGCACTTGATCGCGTATTTGGCGGAATTGCCGGTCTGACTCAGCTGGGTGTAGCTGCAATTGTTCTGCTTGCTCTGAGGCGGCAGCGGCTTGTCCTGGTGGTCACCGGTGGAGCAGACCTGAGTCACCTGGCCGGGAAGCGAAATCCCCATGCCGTTCATGGAAGTGGTGACTTCCCAGCGCGTCCCGGTCGGGGGCGCGTCGGCCGCGGGTGCAAGGGCGGGCGACAGCACGAGGAGCCCGGCAAGCACTGGCGCGAGAGTGCGCGTCGAGCGGATCAAGGGCAGTGCGAGCGGGTGAGGGCAGCGATTCATGGGTGTCTCCTGGCGGTGGGCCTTGGCAGGCTGCAGGCCCTCGCAGGCTGCAGGCCGGCTTCGAATGGGAAGCCCTGGTGACAGCAAGCGGAATCCGCCGAAAAATCAGCTCACGACCGCGCGCAGAGCTTTGCCAGCCTCCCCGGGTCTCCCCTCAGTACGTTATCCGTGTAGTAGTCCACCAGGGCCCGCGCGTAGCCCCGGTCCGACTCGGGAATGAGCTCGCCCGCGTCGCTGAGCCAGCCGCTCACGCACTCGCTCTTGGGGCGGTCGGTGGCGGTGCAGGCCAATAGCCGGCTGAAAGCCTTGTTGTAGGTTTCTAGCCCGGCCGGTGGCATCGGCACGCCATGACCCGGGATGAGGACTCGAAAATGCGTTGCCCGCAGATGAGACAGGGACTCCCGCCAGCGAGTCGGACACGCGGTGTCCAGGAATGGCGCCGGCAGCGTGACGAGGTCCCCCGCCAGCAGCACCCGGGTCTGAGGGTCGAAAACCCAGACATCACCTGCAGTGACGGCCGAGTGTTCGAGGTGGACTTCGAGCTTGCGCCCGCCGACTCGAAGGGTCTGCGATTTCCCAATGACGTGGGTCGGGGCGAGTCGCGGACCTGCGTCTATCAGCGCCACCTCGGTGGTCAACGATTCCGGTCTCGGTGTGCCGGCGGGAGTTTGGTCAAGCGCGGTGCTGAGTTGCTTCCGGTAGTCCGCAAGGAATCCGCCGAGAGCCTGCTCTATGGCCGAACTCGCGTACACCTGGACGTCGGGGTATGCCTGACGCAGCAAGACGTTGCCGCCGACATGATCGAGGTGCCAATGCGAGTTGATGATCGCGACGATCGGCCGCTGACGCGCCCGGGCGAGATCCAGGATTTGCTGCGTGTGCGCGACGTGCCGGCCGGTGTCGAAGACGATAAGTCCAGTCGACCCGGAAATCACGACGCTGTTGCCGTCCGGCTGTGAGTTGGCGTTCGCGGCTCCGGGGATCAACTCGATTTCGGGTGCAATCGACACCGAGGCCCGTGCGCAGGGCGTGAGCGTCGTCAGGAAAGCAAGGCACCAGAGAATGGGAGCGCGAAAGGACACTACTCCGGAGCATCCAGATGCCGCAGCAGCGCCGCCTCATCGGCCGGATCCGCGGTGTCGGCGGCCGCCTTCGGGAGTTTGAAACGCAGCTTTTCCGCATAGGCCTGGGGATCGTGGGTCTCGAGGCCGCGGATCACCTGTGCGTGGTAGGTCAGCGCCTGGTCGACATTCCGCTCGCCTTTGACGATGTCGTCGGCGATGTTCAATGTCAGGATGTTGTGCTCTTCGGTGTCGCAGTGGACGCTCAGCTCGCCACGAGTCCGGTCGACCCCCAGACTGCCGTCGTAGCGCACGAGGTCGGCGATCTTTTCCGGCGGCACCTTGTAGCTCACGGCCTGTTCCAGGATGTCCCGGTGAGGTCGTGGGAAGTTGTGCTGGGGGCCTTCGCGATACAGGATCGTGCGATTCCACGGCCCGTTGTGGGACCAGTTCACCTGCTCCGGCGTGTTGGATTCCGGAGCGCCGTACTTCTCGAGCAGGGCGGTGGCGAGCGCGATCGTGATTTTCGGCCAGCCCTCGAGATTCTTCTGGGCCCAGGCCGCAGCCTCGGCCGGGGACAGACGCGGGGTTGCCGCAACGGCGGCTGCCTTTGCGGACTTGACCGGTGCGGCCTGGGCGAGCGCGGCAGAAATCGGACAGAGGGCAACGAGGACGGCGAGCGCGATTGCCTTCATCTTCAGCAGCCTTTTAAGATCCCGGGGCACGCGCCATTTTAGCGCACGCGCGGTGCGGCTCCGACGCCGACCGTTGCGTGAGACCACAGCGCAACCTACCCCTCATTCCAGGAGCTGCTCATGATCCGCATTGCCGTGATTTACCCGGATAGCCCCGGTGCGACGTTCGACCACGCCTACTACACCTCCAAGCACATGCCGATGGTCCAGAAGCTGTGCGGTGCCGCCTGTAAGAGCATTGCCGCGGATCGCGGCGTAGCGGGCGGTGAGCCGGGGTCCAAGCCGGCCAACCTGGCGATCGGCTACCTGACGTTCGATTCGCTCGAGGCATTTCAGAAGAACTTCGGGCCGAACGCCCCGCAGATCCTGGGCGACATTCCCAACTACACGAATATCAAGCCGATCGTGCAGATCAGCGAGGTCACGCTGTAGTGTGCCCGCGGCGCCGCCTGAAGGGCGGCGCGTGAGCTTGGCGATAAGGGTTGACCTCAGCCGAGGCGGTTCAAATCGTCCATCGCCTGCTAGAATCATTCTATAGACGGCAACCCTGTCCGAGCGATCATCGGCATTTCATCTATCCGAGACGAGGTAAGTCATGGCCAAGAGCCTGAAGAAAAGAGAACAACTGGTGAGCCGGCGCGCGGCGCCCCTGGTGACACCGACGGACCTCGGAGCCGCGGCGTCCAAGGACATTTCGGGCGGCCTGAACGCGGTCCTGGCCGATGTCTTCGCGCTGTACCTGAAGACGAAGAACTTTCACTGGCACATGAGCGGGCCGCATTTCCGCGACTATCACCTGCTGCTCGATGAGCACGCGGACCAGATCTATGCGATGAGCGATCCGATCGCGGAGCGAATCCGTAAGGTCGGCGGCAACACGATCCGCTCGATCGGCCATATCGCGCGGCTGCAGCGAATCAAGGACAACGACGCCGATTACGTCGAGCCGCTGGACATGCTGGCCGAGCTTCGCGAGGACAACATGGCCTTGGCTGCGAGCCTGCGGCAGGTCCACAACGTGTGCGACGAGCACGGGGATATCGCGACGGCCAGCCTCATCGAAGTCTGGATCGATGAGACGGAGCGCCGGACGTGGTTCCTGTTCGAGGCGAGCCGGCGGGGCGACGCTACGGGGCACTGACCGGCCAGAAGACCTCGGTTTTCCAGTCCTTCGGGTCCGGGTACTCGGAGGGATCGGTTACGTACACTTCCCACGGGGCTGCACTGCTCTGCAGCCCCTGTTCATCGATCCAAACCTGCACGGCTGCGTGAGCGGCCATCAGGTTCTCGTACGAGCCTTGGTGCACCGTAACAGCTGCGGGTCCGCCGGGAAGTACATCTGCGCGGATCGAATCGTCCTCTCCCGATGTCCGCGTACCTGTGTGCGAACTCTCGCCTTGCACAGCGACCGCTACCTGCAAGCCGGCCTCTACGAGAAGCACTCCCGGTCCCCATTGGAGGACGCGCAGAAAGGGTTGCCCGGCAAGCGCGACGCCGCTGCGTTGCACGTACTCAAAAATGCGGCCGAACTGAGTAGCCAGCATCGTGGCAACTGCCGCTCGTTGGACACGTTGGCGCACGACCAGAACGGGCTGTGGACTCAACTCACGGCGGACAATCGAGTAGCTCATGGGGTGTTCTCGGTGGCGGTCGCTTGGGAGGGATTTACGCGAGTGGTCTGTGTTGCGTGCGTCGGGCACGGTGCCCACGACTGAAACACAAGGACTGATGGAACGGACCCAGCGCTCGTGGGCCGCAACCTGCGCAGCCGTCAGGCCTGCGGGTAGGCCACGGCGGCGGTAGGAAACAGGTGTCGTACCGAAGCGGCGTCGGAAGGCGCGCGTGAAGGTCTCGTGGCTTTCGAATCCACTAGAGAGCGCTATGGATAGCACCGATTCCTGGCATGTAAGCAACCGACTGGCGGCCCGGTCGAGTCGCAACCGCATCGCGAATTGCTTCGTGGACTCACCGATTGTTGCCGCAAACACCCGCTGCAGGTGAAAGCGCGACAAGCCCGCCCGACGGGCTAGCGCATGTAGGGAGAGGTCGCTGTCCAGGTGCTCCGACGCGAATGCCAGAAGGGGCTGGATTCGCGTGCGAAAGTTCATGGATAGGACTCTACCCCCCTGTCTGCGCTACCGCTTGACGAAAGTTGCGACGGCCTCAGTGGGCGCAGCGTTGGGCAGACAGGCTCCCGGGCGCGGTACCATTAGGCTCTGCAGGCCGCGAGGCCCGCCAAACGTACTTCAGGGGATATGATGACCACCGATGTTTTCGCGGCCATGCAAGGCCTGGGAACGGAGCTGACTCCGACACTCATCGAGCAGACTCAGGCCCTGTTCACTCCCCTTGTGGCCCGGCCGACGCCACAGGTGTGCCGCGTCGAGCGCGACATTGCCTACGGTCCGGATGAGCGTCACCGACTCGATGTCTTCCAGCCCGTCGGGAGTGGTTCGGGTGAGGGCCGGCCCGTCGTCGTTTTTGTCCACGGCGGGGGGTTTGTTCGTGGCGACAAGGGGGGCGCCGATGCACCGTTCTACAACAACGTTGGCGTGTGGGCCGTTCAGCAAGGGCTGATCGGGGTCACACTGACCTATCGCCTTGCCCCGGGCGCGCAGTGGCCATCGGGCGCGGACGACGTGGCGGCCGCACTGTCGTGGCTCGGTGAGAACATCGGCCGCTTTGGAGGCAGGGCGGATCGGATATTCCTGTTCGGCCAATCGGCAGGTGGAGCGCACGTCGCGGGGTACGTGGCTGGGCATCACCGAAATGCGAGTGGTCCGCGAATTGCCGGCGCGATCATGTTCTCGGGTGTCTACGATCTCACCAGCGTGACGCCGAGTCCCTTCGAGGAGGCCTACTTCGGGCCGGACCGCTCCCTCCATGCGAAACGCTCGTCGCTCGAGGGCTTGATTCGTACGAGCATCCCGTGTTTGTTTACGGTTGCCGAGCTCGATTCCGCGGTGTTTCAACAGCAGGCCGCGCGATTGGTCGATGCTCACCGAGCCGCCAAGGGCGCCTGGCCGCGCATGCTCTATCTGCAAGGACACAATCACCTCTCACCCGTGTTGCAGCTCGGGTCCGCAGTCGACACTGTTGGAGCCGACCTGCTGATGTTCATCAGGAGAGTCCCATGAATGCGTGGAGCCGATGGAGTGCCCAGAGGATTTTTCTGCTGCTCGCGCTGGCTGCCGCGGTGCCGCTGGCGTACGCGGATGTCTACGACGACGCCGTTCGGCACGAAGGCCGAAGCGCCAGCGACGTCAAACGGGATGCGCTGGATCATCCAGCCGACGTGCTGCGTCTGGCGGGCGTGAAGCCAGGCATGCGGGTCGTCGACTTCCTGGCCGGCGACGGCTACTACAGCGAGCTGGCGAGCCAGGTAGTGGGGCCGCAGGGACATGTGCTGTTGTTGAACAATCCGTCGTTCGAGAAGTGGAACGAGAATCAGTGGCAGCCGCGGGTTGCCCAGGGGCGGTTGCCGAATGTCGAGCACCGGGTCATGGATCTGGACAAGCTCGACCTGCCCGCCGGCTCCGTCGATGTGATGCTGATCGTCAAGGTTTATCACGATCTGTACTGGGTAGATCCCACGGGCGAATGGCCGAAGGTGGACACGGCGGCCGTGCTGGATCGCCTGGTGCGCTCGCTCAAGCCCGGTGGGACACTGGTCGTCGTCGATCATTCCGCCAAGGCGGGAACCGGGAACTCGGTCGCCTCTTCGTTGCACAGGATCGACGAAGCGTATGCACGCCATGACTTCGAGTCCCGAGGCCTGAAGTTCGTCGGGCACAGCGACGTGCTGCGCCGTCCCGAGGACGCTCGAGATCAGATTTCCTACAAGGGACCGGCGCTCGGCAAGACCGACCGATTCGTGCTGGCCTTCCGCAAGCCAGGCTGAGAGTCTGGCCGGGAGCAGCCAGTACATTGCTGGTGATCAACGCATGGAAGCCATCCGCACGACGTGTTGTATCGCAGGAGGCGGGCCAGCCGGGATGGTTCTCGCTTACCTGCTGGCCAGAGCCGGCGTACAGACCGTCGTGCTGGAGAAGCACAAAGACTTTCTACGTGACTTCAGAGGCGACACGGTGCACCCGTCGACTCTCGAGGTCATGGCCGAGTTGGGGCTTCTGAATGAATTCCTGAAGCTGCCGCACCAGGAAGTTCGCCAGCTTCAGGGGCAGATCGGCGAGTCTCGGGTGACGGTTGCGGATTTCGCGCACGTTCCGACGCGATGCAAATTCATCGCGCTGATGCCGCAATGGCACTTCCTGAACTTCCTTGCCGAGCGCGCGGCGCGGTTCCCTACCTTTCGTCTGATGACCGAGGCAGAGGTCACTGATGTGACCTGGGAGAACGGCCGGGTGGTGGGTGTCAGGGCGAAGGCAGTTGATGTCAGAGCGAGCCTGGTGGTGGGAGCGGATGGCCGGCACTCCACCGTACGCGCGCGAGCGGGCTTGCAGGTCGAGGATCTCGGGTCCCCGATCGACGTGCTGTGGATGCGCCTGTCTCGTCGACCGGAGGATTCGGCGGAAAGCCTCGGTTACTTCAACTACGGCCGGGTGTTCGTCACCCTCGATCGGGGGGACTACTGGCAGTGTGCCTTTGTCATTCGCAAGGGCGAGCTGGAGGAGTTGAGGGCGAAGGGCATTGAAGTCCTGCGGGCTCAGATCGCGCGCATCGCGCCAATGTTCGGCGATCGCGTGCAGGAGCTGGCGCGCTGGGACGACATCAAGCTGCTGACCGTACGTGTCGACAGGCTCAGGCAGTGGTGGCGTCCGGGCTTGCTCTGTATCGGGGATGCGGCGCACGCGATGTCGCCGCTGGGCGGAGTTGGGATCAACCTCGCCGTGCAGGATGCGGTTGCTACGGCAAACCTGTTGGCGGCACCGTTGCTGCGAGGGTTTTACACGGGAGACGACCTGAACGCGGTGCAGTCTCGCAGGATGTTTCCCACCCGGTTCACTCAGGGTCTTCAGGTGCTGGCACAGGAGCGGATTATCGGGGCGGTGCTAGCGAGCGGCGCGTCGTTGAGGCCACCATGGCAAGTGCAGCTGTTCAATCGAATGAAGTGGCTGCAACGAATTCCCGCGAGGGTGGTTGGCGTGGGCGTGCGCCCCGAGCATGTGCGGACCGAGCCGGCGGCGTAGGCGGCGCGCGACGACGCGTGTGAGTTTAGTTGCGTGACCGTTCGCGGGCTAGCGACGCTTGGGCGCAATGGACGTCGAGCGAATGATCAGTCGAGTCGGGAGTACGGTTGACCGCGCGCCCCGTTGCGGCGAAATCGCATCGCTCAGCATCATCATCGCCTGATACCCGATATCGAAGCGCGGGATGTGTACCGTCGTGAGGGGCGGGTCGAACAGTTCTGCGATTTCCTGATCGTCGAAGCCTACAACCGAGACGTCTTCGGGCACCTTGAGGCCCACGGACTTCAGGGCGCGGATCGCGCCGATGGCCATCTCGTCATTGGCGCAGAAGACAGCCGTCGGAGTCTGCTTCTGCTGCAGCAGGCTGTGCATCATCTTGTGGCCGGAGTTCACCGAGAAGTCACCCCGTTGGATCAGTGACTCGTCGAACGCGATGCGACCAGCGCGCAACGCTTTGCGATAGCCATTCGCGCGTGCGCGCGACGATAGAACGTGGTCTGGGCCCGCGATGTGCGCGATGCGTCGATGCCCAAGGTTAATCAAATGACGGACGGCTTCTTCGGCGCCCCCCGCATGGTCGACACCGACAGTCGGTAACGGGGAGTCCTTGAGAGACTCAGCGGCAATCACCAACGGAGGGAGCTTCACGGCCGGATTGTCGTACCCGGGAGGCAATGCACCCGTGAGCAGGATGATCCCATCGGCGCGACGGCTGGCGACCTGGTCGAAGTACGTCAGACTGCGGCGCAGATCACCCTTCGAATTTCCCATCAGCACGGCGAAGCCGATTTCCTCGGCGGCCTGCTCGGTGCCGCGAAGGATTTCAAGAAAGAAGGCGCTGAGAATGGGCACCACGACCAATACGGTTCGCGTTTCCCCACGGCGCAGGTCGCGTGCAATCAGGTTGGGACGATACCCCAGCCGCTCGATGCCCTGGAGGACGCGATTGCGCGTTTGCTCGTTGACGAGATCCGGGCGGGTGAGGACCCGCGAGATGGTTGCAACGGAGACACCGAGCTCGGCGGCCACCGCCTTGCTCGAAGGAGAGTTGGGTCGTTTCACTGGAAATGGAGCTTGAGGCCGGCTCGCGGCCAGCGCGTCTTGTACAGCTTGCCGGTGCTCGAAGCCGTGATCCATGCATCCCGCATGTCGGCGCCGCCGAAGCAGATGTTTGTCGTCACCGGGTCAGGCACGGGAACGTGTTCATATCGTCCGTCGGGTTGGAATACGGTGATTCCACCGTTCCAAAGCGTCGCAACGCAGATACGGCCGTCCGCCTCGACGGCGAGGCTGTCGAGCCACTGAAACCCGGGAAGGGCGCAGACGATGCGACCCGGGGACAACGGGTGCTCCTGATCCACCATGACTCCGTCGCGCGATAGCGTGAACTCCACCAACTTGGCAACCATGCAGTCGGCTATGTAGACGCGGGTACCGTCAGGGGAGAGCCCGATGCCGTTGGGCGAGATGAGGCCGCCGCGCCAGCGGATGATTTCGGATCCGTCCGCACGGGCATAGTAAACAGCACCGAGGCGGCGATTCTCGCCGTCGGAGTAGCCGAGGCACGTAAACCAGAAGCCTCCTGTGCCATCGAAAACGATGTCATTGGGACTGTTCAGTGGCTTGCCGTCGCAGTGGTCATACAGCGTGGTGAACTGCCCTGTTTTCAGATCGACCCGCTGGATGTAGCCGGTCGTGTATCCGTGCGCAGGCGGCCCATCCGGGAGATGTGTTGCTTCACCTTCCTGCCATGCCCACGCGTCGCCGTTGTTACAGACGTAGGCCGCGCCGTCCGGTCCGAGGGCCGCCCCATTCGGGCCGCCACCCAACTTGGCGATGGTTTCGCGACGGCCGTCGGGCGTGACGCGCGTGAGAGTGCCCCTGCGGATTTCGACGAGGACGATGGAGCCATCGGCCATTGCGATGGGCCCCTCGGGAAATTGCAGCCCCGACGCGACTTCTTGCACGTGAGTCCCCTCAGACGGAAGTTGAGGGGGCAGAGGATAGCGCTCGCAGGCAGCTATGGGGACGCGGTGTGGGCTGGGAGCGCCACGCGGTCGGCCGGGCGCTGCGAGATGAACTGCACGGACTCCTGCGCGGACAGGGGTGCCCCGAACCAGGGCCCCTGGCCTTCCTCGCAACCGTTTTCGATGAGTGTGTCCGATAGCAGTAAGGACTCGACCCCTTCGACGGCGACCTTCAGTCCGAGACCGTGGCCGAGTCCCGCGAGGGCATTGAACAGGCGGGGCTGCTCGCGGTTCGAACCCATTTCCGCGACGAAGCTGCGATCGATCTTGACCTTGTCGAGTTTGAAGTTCTGCAGGTGATAGAGCGTGGAATATCCAGTGCCGAAGTTGTCCAAGGTCACGGTGGCACCGGCCGCGCGCAGCGGTGCCAGAACATCCTTGGCGCCCTCGAGGTCCTGAACCAGGACGCTTTCGGTGATCTCCAGTTCGAGTCGCCTCGCGTCGATGTTGTACTGAGCGAGCGTCAGCAGGATGCGAACCGGAAGCTCTCGATCCTTGAGTTGCCCCGGAAAGATGTCCACAGCGAGCTTGACGTCGGCAGGCCACTGCGCCGCAGCGGCACAGGCCTGGCGCAGCAGGCTGTCGGCGAGCTCATGAATGAGGCCCACATCCTCTGCGATCGGCACGAATCTCTGCGGTGAAATCTCGCCGAGCTCTTGATGGCGCCAGTGAGGCAGCACCTCGAAGCTGGTGATCCGGCCGGTCTTCAGGTCGGTGGCAGGCTGGAACAGGGGTTGGATCTGACCTGTCTGCAGCGCTTCGCGAAGATGCGTCTCCATCTGGTCACGTTCGGCGACCTGTTGATCCATCTGCGTTTCGAAGAAACGCAGCGCGGAGCGACGCTCGGCCTTGGCCCGATAGAGGGCGACGTCGGCGCGCCTCATCGCTTCCCTGAGAGTGCTGGCGTCTTGTGGAATGAGGGCGATTCCGATACCAGCACCGACCTTGTGGGTGATCCGGCCCGTGACGATCGGCTTTTCGAGAGCGGCAATGATGCGACGGGCGAGATGCGTTGCCGACTCGGCGCCCAGCAGGTGTTGGGCGAGCAGCGCGAACTCGTCACCGCCGAAGCGCGCCAACAGGTCACCTTCGCGCAGGGTGCTCAGCAGCCGTTGTGCAACGATGACCAGCACCTCATCGCCGATGCCGTGTCCGTGGGTGTCGTTGATGTGCTTGAACCCGTTCAGATCCATGAGCAGCACGGCATGCAGGCTGCCACTGCGGGGCGGGCAGTCGAGAGCGGCTTTCAGCGCGTCGTCGAACTGGCGTCGATTCGGCAAGCCGGTGAGGTCGTCCTGGAAGGCCAGCCGTCGTACCTGCTGCTCTGCCGCGACGCGGCGCCGGGTCTCGCGCCGCTGGTCGAGATAACGCCGGACGGCGAAGACCAGCAGCCCCACGGCCAGCAGGCCACCCAACAGCAGCGCTTCGTCGAGCTCGATGACCGTTTCGTGAGGTGTGAGTTGGCCCTCGTCCCAGAACAGGTCGACCTCATACACGAGGAACGTGGCGACGAGCATCACCGCGAGCAGTAGCCCGAGCTCGGTCAGTTTGATCCGGTGGCGTTTCATGAAGGCAATGACGCGGTCGCGGGAGGGCAGTCTCACCCCCCAATGTTCGCCGCCCGACGCGCGGGGGGACATCGACTGGCTCGCAGTTATGCGCGATGCGGGAGCAACAGTCGCTGCGGTGCAGTGAGTCGCAGGCGTGTGGCCCTGAGAGTCAGGGCCGTCCGAAAGCCTGGCTTAAGGAATCACCGACACCAGGTGCCGAATCTCACGCGCCGGCTGTGACAGGGTCTGCATGTTGAGTGCATCTTTGACGGGGTTGGCATGCTCGCGCATCAGGGCCTCGACCCGTGAGCTCTCGCGCCGCTCGATGGCGTTGACGATGAGATGGTGCTGCCGGTGCGCAAAGGTCAGCTTCTGGAACATCATCTCGAGGCTCGCGCCTCCAAAGGCGACGGCTTGAGCCGAGGCGAACGGGATCCGGCTGTTGCGCTCGAGGGCTTCCTCGATCATGGGGCTGTGCGCCTCGCGGACGATCAACTCGTGAAAGCGCGAGTTCATCTCTGCGTACGCCGCTTCGTCCGTCTCTACAAGGTTGCCCTTCGCGAAGATCGCATCTCCCTGCTCCAAAGAGGCTCGCAGGGCGGAGATGAGCTCCGGTGACGGACCGCGCTCGGCCACGCGTCGTGCAGCCATCCCCTCGATGAGGCCGCGAAGGTCGATTGCGTCGAGGATGTCGGCAACGCTGAAGCCACGAACCACGAACCCGCGTGTTTCATGCTCCGTGAGCAGACCCTCACGGGCCAGGACGGGAAGCGACTGCCTGATAGGTGTGCGGGAAAGTCCGAGCATCTCGGCAAGAGGTGCTTCGGCGACGCGCTGACCCGGCGCGAGCTCCCCGCGAAGAATCATCTCGCGAAGGCGTACCAGGGCTCTCGTATGTTGACTGTCCATATCGGCGGCTCCCAAAGGCTTGGTCTTGCAACCGGGTGCATATTCTATTTGGGATCCCATCTTGTCAATAAACCGTCACAAAAAAACAAGACTCGTACGTTGTTTCAACTTCCTCCATGAGATCATGTACGTATAACTACTAACCTGCAGCCGCGAAATTCGCGAGCGCGGCGCTATAGATGGGATCCCAACACACTAGTCGTGCCGGAGCGCCAGGCCCGGCTTCAACGAGGCGACCCGAAACGCGTGCGTCCCGATCGTCACCGTGGCGATGAGTATCGCAGTAGTAGCGGCCAGCAGGAATGCCCCTGGGGTCAAGTCGATGCGATAGGCAAAAGTACCGAGCCAACGGCTCATGAAATACCCCGCCAGCGGCAGGGCGATCACGTTGGCCCACAAGACAGGCGTCAGGAACTCCCAAACGAGTTGGGTGCTGATCTGGTAGCGGCTCGCGCCCAGGGCCTTGCGGACGCCAATTTCCTTGGTCCTGCGTTGAGCGCTGTAGGCCGATAGAGCCAACAGCCCGAGGGCCGCGATCAGCACGGCAACCCCGGCAAACAGGCTCGCCAGCACCGATTGGCGGGTGATGTCCTCGTACTTCAGCCGCGTCTGAGCGTCGACGAACACGCGGTTGAGTGGGCGCCGATCGCTGAATCGTGCCCAGAGCGTATCGATCTGCTGCAGCGTGGGCTCGACCGGGCCGGGGCGTAGCCGGACGTTCAGAAAGCGCGCTTGGGCGGCATCGACGAAGAAAGCGGCCGACTCGATCGGCTCGCGGATCGAGGAGATCTCGAAGTCGGGGACCACGCCAATGATCAGGCAGGGATGGCGGCCGTGAGGGGCGGCATCCGCGAGTGCGTGGGTCCAGATGACTGTGCTTCCGATGGCGTTCTGAGGAGAAGCAAATCCCAGGGTGCGCACGGCGGTCTCGTTGATGACTATGGCTTCGGGTCCTGACGCACGCGTGTTCGTATTCGCGGCGTCGTTGGGGTGCTCACGTGAGTGGAACCGGCCTGCGACCGGCCGCAGGCCGTAGACATCGAAGAACCCGAAATCCACTGCGGCGTATTGGATCATCGCGCCGTGTACCTCGGCCTGCGCGTCTCGACGCAAGCCCGGTGAGGCACTCCCCAGGGGATTGGGAGGCACCCAACTCGAACACGCTGCGTCGACTACACCAGGTAGAGCGGCGACGGCATCCCGGAAGCCGCCGACCTCTGCACTGCAACCAAGGCGAATCGCGAGGACCTGATCTGTTTTCAGTCTCAGGCTGTCGTGAATCGCAAATGACATCTGACGGTGCACGACGATCACCGTGACGATGAGGCCAATGAGAATCGCAAATTGTCCGGTGACCAGAAGCCGGCGGATGCGCGCAGGGTGAGTGTGAGCGGCGATGTTGCCTTTGCCGAGGACTCGAGCCGGATTGAATCGGGACAGCAGCAGAGCCGGATACGCGGACGCAAGCAGTGCGAAGGCGCACAGCGCAAACGCCGAGACCGCTGCCAAGGCCGCATCGGTCCAATAGGCAAACGGGATCGTGCTCCCCAGAAATCCGTTCAGTGCCGGCAACACCGCTTCAGCCGCTGCCGCCGCGATCACCGCTGCCATCGCGACATACAGGCAACCTTCGGTTACGAACTGAATGACGAGGTCACGGCGCCTGGCACCGGAGGCTTTCCGTACTCCGACCTCGCCGACCCGGCTGAGCGCCCGCGCGGTAGTGAGGTTGACGAAATTGATCGCAGCGAGGGTCAGGATCAGCGCGGCGACAGCCGTCAGTGCATAGATCGTTTCGCGAGGACTGGCGGGCTTCATTGCATTGTTGCCCTCGGTATCGAAGTGCACCTCGGTGAGCGGAATCAGCGTGATTTTGAGATAAGTACTGATCGGCTTCTCGGCCCCGGAGGGCACGCGACGATCGAGAATTCCTGGAATCCGGGCGGCTACGGCGGCAACCCGCGCGCCGGGCCGCAGCTGGACGTACGAATAGGCAGACCAGACGCGGCCCCCGAAAGCCTGTCTGGAGGCGGCGAGGGCGTACTGCGGCGAGGCTTGCGCCAGAGCGGATGCGAAGACCTTGGCCGACAGGTGAGTGTTGGAAGGCAGGTCCTGCAGGACGGCGGTGACGGTCATCCGGGTGGTCCGGCTGATTTCCAGCGTAGCCCCGATCGGGTCGTCACGTCCGAAGTACTTGCGTGCGATCTCCCGGGTGATGACCAGCCCGTCCGGGCGAGACAATGCGGTCGCGAGGTCGCCGGCGATCGCCGGCAGGGGGACGACCGCGAAAAACCCGGGGTCGGCCCAGAAAACACGTTCGTTGGCTTCGAAGTCCCCGCGCCGCAGCGTTTGTCGATTGGCGATGAGCCGTGCCGCCTGCGCCACCTCCGGTGCGTCCGCCCGAATCCAGGGAAGGAGGTCGGGTTGGGTCGTCAGGCTGCGTATCGCTGCGTGTCCCTCGGGCGGGACGTTGAAGGCGGACAGGAGATAGATTTGGCCGTAGCCGCGAATGAAGTGCTCGTAGTTGAACTGGTCGCGCACGTACAGCCCGATGAGCAGTGCCACGGCCAAAGCGGCCGAGAGGCCGAGAACGTTGATTGCGCTATAGAATGCGTTGCGCGTCAGGTTGCGCAACGCACCGGCGAGAGTG
The DNA here is from genome assembly GCA_036499585.1 of Steroidobacteraceae bacterium. Lineage (GTDB taxonomy): Bacteria > Pseudomonadota > Gammaproteobacteria > Steroidobacterales > Steroidobacteraceae > 13-2-20CM-66-19. Next base: position 288,147 of record DASYDM010000012.1, on the reverse strand, counting down.
TTACGCAGCAAGGAGCGTTTCGCTGACGACGCGCCCATCCAGGAGTTTTATGGTTCGCTTCGCGTGGCCGGCGTGAACCAGGGAGTGCGTCACCATGACGACGGTCGTGCCGGCCTGGTTGATATCGTCGAGCAGGCCCATGACGACTGCGCCGTTTTCCGTATCGAGGTTTCCCGTCGGCTCGTCGGCCAGAATCAGCTTCGGCTCGGCGACCAGGGCGCGAGCCACGGCGACACGCTGTTGCTGTCCGCCGGAAAGTTGTTGCGGCAAATGCTTCGCCCGATGGGAGATTCCAACGCGTTCGAGCGCGGCCGCCACTCTGCGGCGGCGCTCGGAGCCGCCGATCCGGCGGTAAAGCAGCGAGACCTCGACATTCTCCGCGACGTTCAGGTCGTCGATGAGATTGAAGCTCTGGAAGATGAACCCGACGCCTGTGCGGCGCAGCGCGGTCAGCTTCTGTTCGGAGTACTTCGCGACGTCCTCACCGAAGAACCAGTAGCTGCCGCGATCCGGGGAGTCCAGCAGTCCCAGCACGTTGAGCAAGGTCGACTTGCCGCAGCCGGAGGGGCCCATGATGGCGACGAACTCGCCCGCGTTGACTTCGAGGGAGACGCAATCCAGCGCCCGCGTCTCCACTTCGGTGGTGCGATACGTCTTGCCGATGTTTTCCAGCCGCAGCATTCCTGTCTCCTACTCCAGATCGATCCTGTCTATCCGCTCGAGTCCCGTGTAGTCCGAAACGATCACCCGCTCACCCCTTGTCAGGTGACCGAGGATCTCCACCTGATCCGCATTGCGCCGGCCCGCCTTGATCGTACGCCTTCGTGCCGAGTGCCCACCGGGGTCGACCACGAAGACCCAGTCACCCCCGGTGCGCTCGAGAAACGCGCCTGCCGCGAGGAGCGTCGCCGTCTCATCGGCCCCGAGGGAGAGCCGGCCTTGCACGGCCTGGCCGGGCAGCATGCCGGCAGGCTGCTCGCTGTCGAAGGTCAGATCCACGGTGAAGGTGCCGTTCTTGACCTGCGGGTAAACCCGGGCGACACGCAATTCGTAGCTCTTGTTCCCGACATCCATCGTCGCGGTCTGACCCTTGCGGACCCGTTGAAGATAGAACTCATCCACTTCGGCCGACAGCTTGAAGCCGGTCTCGGGGGTGATCTGCGCGAAGCGCTCGCCACGATTGCGATTCTCTCCCACCTTCAAATCGATCTCGGTCAGCCGTCCGGCGACCGGAGCGCGTACGGTCAGGTTGTCCAGCTTGCTGTGGGTGATCCGCAGGTCCTCGGTGAGCTTTTCGATCTGGCCGCGGATCTGCGGGAGTTGCCGGACACGCAGCGCCTCCTGCGTCCGGTTGCTCTCGGTCTGCATCGGCTCGAGGGCGAGGTTGTGCTCCAACTCGTCCTGCGTCGTGTCCTTGCTCTCGGCCGGCTCGAGTTTCGCGGCGACGAGTTGCTTGCGCCGCTCGAGCGAACGCTTCAGGCGCACGATGTCGTACTGAATCTGTGCGAGGGCCTTCCGGTTCGAGATGCGGTTCTGCTCGAGCTGGGTCTCGTAGGTCTGCAGCTGGGTGATCGACTCGATCAGGCGCCCCTCCCGGTCGAGCACATCGAGCTCGAGTTCGGCGTTGCTGAGCTCCACCAGGGGTTGTCCCTTGGCCACCATGTCGCCCGCCTGCGCGAGGATCTTTTCGACGCGACCCCCTTCGAGGGCGTCCAGGTAGATCGTATCGAACGGGACGACGGTCGCCCGCAGGGGAATGAAGTCGTGGAAGTTGCCCTGAGTCACGGTGGCAATGGAGACGTTGGCGAGCGGCATCCGGACGCTTCGCTCAGCGGTGCCCAGGAACAGAGAGACGCCCAAGGCCGCGAGGACCACGACAGCTGCAGCAACGGCGACACGGACCCAACGGTTGGCGCGCCACCAAGGCTGCTTCACCGGGGTGTCCATCGCGTGCGTGACCAACTGATCCATGAAAGCAGTCTAGCGCCCGCTCGGTGGACGCAGAAATTCAGTATAATCAATAATATACGGCCAACCGAACGACGCTTCGGGAGGATATCCTGTCCGAATCTGAACACTTGGCTGGCAACCGGCCGGCAACGTAGGCTTGCGTGATGAGCACTCAGGACTGCGTTCTCGTCGTCGAAGACGACCCGGATGTAAGGCGCTCGGCGCGCGTGGCGCTCGCCTATGACACGGCGCGCGTCGAAATGCTCGAGTCACTCGAAGGCCTGGAACCGGCATTGGCTGCAACGGCATTCGACGTGGTGCTCCTGGACATGAATTTCGTCATCGCAGAGCGAAGCGGCTCTGCCGGGTTGAATGGAATGGCGCGCGTGCGTGCCTTCGATCCGACTTTGACGGTCGTTTTGATGACGGCATACGGCGGTGTAACTCTCGCTGTCGAAGCGTTGAAACAGGGTGCCGTCGACTTCATTCTGAAGCCGTGGCGAAACGAGAAGCTCGTGGCAGCCGTATCCGCTGCGGCGCAGATCACGCGCACGCGACGCAGTGCCGAAACGCTCCAACTCGATGCCGTCGAGAAGAGTGCCATCGAGCGGGCGCTGACGAGGCATCACGGCAATATCTCTTCAGCAGCCGGCGCCCTGGGAATCAGTCGTGCCGCGCTGTATCGCCGAATGAGCAAGTATGGACTCTAGGCGTTTCGGCTACGGACGCTTCACGTTCTCGCTGACATCCCGCGCACTGCTGGTCGCCGGCTTCGCGTTCCTGGTGATCTGGCTGTTTGCGACGACCCACTTGTACGCGACGGCCGTCGTCCTCATTCTCCTGATCGCCGCGACGGTCGCCGACATGCGCCAGGTGATTGGCCGAATTGCGCGCACCGCGGAGCGTGACCTCGAGCGGCTGATCGGCGACAGCATCGACGTCCCGTTACCTGCAGGGCGAACGCCGTATCCGGACCTTCCGATCGAACGCGCTGCCGCCATGTTGAATGCGGCGCGGGCCGAACGCCAACGGCAGCTCGAATACCTGCAGTCGCTGCTCGATACGGTTGCCGCGGCACTGTTCGTGGTCAGCGCCGATGGCAGGATTACCCTCGCGAATCGTGCTGCGCACCTGTTGGCCGCTGCACCGGTCGGTCGGTTCGAGGAGATCGCCTCCCTCGGCGCCGCAGTAGAGCGACAGATACTGGTCCTGAATCCGGGCGCGCGGGAGATCCTGACACTGCTCGACGGCCAGCGCGTGCTGGTGTCGGTGGCCTCCTTCGTGAATCCGGGTCGGGGTTCGCAGCGACTGATCTCGGTGCAGCGCATCGCCGGCGAGTTGGACGCGGTCGAGCTCAAGGCGTGGCAGGAGCTGGCCAAAGTCCTGGCGCATGAGATGATGAATTCGCTCACCCCCATCGCCTCCCTGTCGGAGAGCCTGGAAGGCTTGTTGCGCGCGCAACGACCTTCGGATCCGGCGCGGGCGGCGGCGATAGATGCCGAAGTCGTCGGGGCGCTCGAGGTCATCAAACGGCGCAGCCGCGGGCTGATGGATTTCGTCGAGCGCTATCGTGCCATCGCCGATCTACCGGAACCGCGGCTCCAGGTGGTCAGTCTGGACACGGTGCTGACTGGAATCGACCGGTTGTTGAGCCGGTCGTACGCCGACAGAGGGATCGCGCTTCGCATGTCGATCGTGCCGCCGGCAACGGCGGTGCGGGCAGATCCACAGATGTTGGAACAAGCCGTGATCAACCTGTTACGTAACGCAGCGGACGCCGTGGCTGCGGCGCAGAAACCCCATGTCGAGGTGCGATGTCGTGCCCAGGACGCAAGTGTGATGATCGAGATAGCCGACAACGGATGCGGAGTTCCTGAGGAGCGTCGCGGACAGGTTTTCGTGCCTTTTTTCACGACCAAGCCGGGCGGATCGGGCGTCGGGCTGAATCTGGCGCGGCAGATTGCGCTCGCTCACGGCGGGCAGCTGGCCTTCTGCGCAAACGAGCCCCAGGGGTCGCTCTTTACGCTGACGATCCCTGCTGCCTGAGGTGGATCGCATGTACCTGCACACGCGCCTGTTGATCGGAATTGCGATCGTCACCCTGGTCGCCCTGTGTTTCACGCTGGTGGTCGCGCTACGCTCGATCAGGGAAGACGTAGCTCAAGAGACTCAGTCGTCGACGGAGCTGGCCCGTCTGCTGCACGCGATCGAAGCCGCTGTGCTGCGGTCGTCGAGCGGTGATTCAGCTCGCGATGCCGCTGCGACGGAGGTCACCCAGTCCTCGCCGTTGCGGCATGTCAGTGTCGAGCTGCTCGACGCCGATGACAAAGTGGTCGCCGTCAGCCCGATGGTCCCCAGGAAGGGGAGCCGTCTCATGCGGGCTCTGTTGCCCTCGAGTACCGGCGAGGCGTTGAGTTACCCGATCGACTTCAGGGGAATCGTCATCGCGCGCGTGCGCGTGTTGTCCAATCCGTCGGCCGAAACCGCGGAGATCGAACAGCGCGTGTTCCTGGATCTCATGCTCCTCGCGCTCACCATTCTGGCGATGGCCACCAGCATCTACATGATGGTGAGAGTTGGCCTCGAGCCCGTAGGCCAGATCCAGATAGCGCTCACGCGCCTCGAGGCGGGCCACCTGGACACGCGCTTGCCGAACTTCCAGTTGCAGGATCTATCCGAAATCTCGCAGCGCTTCAATCATTGTGCGGCGGCACTGCAGGAAGCCGCGGTGCGGCGGCGTGAGCTGGCCCGCCGCCTCATCGAGGTGGAAGAGGAAGAGCGCAAGCGCCTGGCTCGCGAGCTGCACGACGAGCTGGGCCAGATCCTGACGGCCATCAAGGTCGATGCGGCCTACATCGCCCGGGAATCGGCCCGGGCGGCCCCCGGCATCGAGTCGTGCGCCAGAGGGATCGAGAGCATGTCCGGTAGCATCGTAGAGATGATTCGGGGCATGTTGGCACGGTTGCGCCCTCACGGCCTCGAGACCGTGGGCCTGCGTGACACCGTGCAGGATCTGGTCAACAGCTGGCAGACCAGGGTCGTCGACCGCTTCCGCTGCACCCTGCAGTTCTCCGGCCCGGTCAATACCCTGCCGCCGGATATCAGCATGACCGTATACCGGCTCATTCAGGAGTGCCTTACCAATGCGGTGCGGTATTCCAAGGCCCGGGTGATCGCGTTTACTCTGAGCATCGAGCCGACCCCGGAAGATCGCCGGGTTACACGTGTGGTCCTCACCATGCGCGAATCGGAAGTGGTCCCTGATGGAACCGTGCCGCAAACCAGTGGTAGCGGACTGATGGGAATGCGGGAGCGCGTCGAGGCACACGGGGGAGCGTTGCGAATGTATACGGGAGAGTTTGGGGGAGTCTCGCTCCAGGCCTGGATGCCGGTGAGCGCACGGGAGGAGGAGGTTGTCAGTGGACAGTCGTCATGACGTAGTCCGGATTCTGCTGGTGGACGATCACGCGGTCGTCCGCGCCGGATACCGGAGATTTCTCGAGACCGAGCCCGACTATCGGGTGACGGCTGAGGCGGGCTCCGGAGAAGAAGCCTACGCAATGCTGCAGACGAGTCAGCCCGACGTCGTCGTTCTGGACCTGAGCATGCCGGGGCGGGGTGGACTGTCGACTCTGCGCCGGATGAAGCTCCGTTGGCCGCTACTGCCCGTGCTCGTGTGCAGCATGCACGACAATCTGGCTTTCGCGATTCAAGCGATGCGGGCCGGCGCCAACGGCTACATGACCAAGAGCAGCGATCCGGCATTCATGGTCACCGCCGTGCGCAAGGTACTCGCGGGGACCTCGGTCATGAGTCCCGACATGGCCGTCAAATTGGGCAGCGCCCCGGGGCTGGCGTCGGAGCAGCCCACTCTGGGCCTCACGGTGCGGGAGTTCGAGATCTTTCGCCTGATCGCGGCCGGCCGCTCGCACGATGAGATCGCGAACCTGCTCAGTGTCAGTACCAAGACGGTCGCCAACAATCATTCGCTGATCAAGCAGAAGCTGGGGATCAACACTGACATCGAGCTGTTTCAGCTCGCAGTGGGCTGCGGGGCGGTGGAGTCGTCCTGAAAACGCTTTGCCCGGGAACGCCGAGCTGCTAGCATCGTGATGTTCACTCAGGAATAACGAAAGTCCCGGGCGCTCGGCGTTTCTCGCCTCGAGCCCATCAGGACGAGAGAGCTTCACGCATGTCGCGATATTCATACGTATACACCGCAACCGCGGCGGTGGTCCTGGCCAGCCTGTCGATCGCCGAACCGGCGCAGGCACAACAATCCCCGGCTGAGGCGACGGAAGGCCAGTTCGCCCTCGGCACCGTGGAAATCATCGGCCAGCGTGAAGCGGCCGCATCGACGGCGACGACCGATACGGTCAGCGCCGAGAAGCTCAACGCGCTACACCGCGACGATCTGTCGGAAGCCCTGGACCTGATCCCCGGCGTCGCCATCGAAAACACCGGACAGCGCCGCGAGCGGACGATTTCCTTGCGCGGGTTCACCAGCCGGCAGGTCCCTTTGTTCATCGACGGCATTCCGGTTTATGTCCCTTACGACGGCAACGTCGACCTGTCGCGTTTCGGCGTGGACTACATCTCGGAGATCGTGGTCAGCAAGGGCCTGGGATCTCTGCTCTACGGTCCCAACACCCTCGGTGGCGCGATCAACGTCGTCAGCCGCAAGCCTGTCAAGCCACTGGAAATCACGGCGCGGGCTACCGGCGACTGGGACAGTCATGGCGCTCCGAGCGACCAGCGAGTTGACGCTTCGATCGGCGGCAACACTGGCACCTGGTATGGAGAAGTCACTGCGTCTTACGCGACGTCCGATGGCTACCGTCTGCCGTCGGATTTCACACCGGTTGCGGCACAGCCCGCGGGCGAGCGACTCGCCGCGTCGGATCGCGACTCGCTGTTCACCGCGAAGCTGGGGTATCAGCCGGATGCCGACAATGAGTACTCGCTGAGCTACTACCGACAGAGCGGCGAGAAGTACGATCCCCCGTACGCGGGTACCTATCTCAAGACCAACACGATCCAGGATGGTGTCCAGGTCCGCTACTGGGACTGGCCGTACTGGGACAAGGAAAGCATCTACTTCGTGGCCCGCAACGCCATTACCTCGCAGGGCACCCTGCGCTGGCGCCTGTTCAACGACTCCTTCCGGAACTCGTTGAACTCGTTCGACGACACCAGCTTCACGACGCACACGCGGCCGTATGCGTTCTTGGGCAGCATCTACAACGACTTCACGTTCGGCGGTAGCGCGGACTTCGAGTGGAGCTGGGACGCAGACAACGTGACCCGCATCGCCTCGCACTTGCGAAACGACGTGCATCGGGAGTATCAGGTTGCCCCGACCTCGCCATTGATGCACCTGCAGATTCCGACCTACGACGTCGCCCTCGAGCACGAGTGGCACGCCACGTCCGCACTCACGCTGACTCCCGGTTACTCCTATATGGTGCAGCCGGATCGGACGGTGGAGGTCTGGAACAGTAACACCCGGACGTATTCGCCCGTCGAGACGAACCGCTCGACCGCCAACAACGCGCAGCTGGTGGCGAACTACACGCTCGAGGACAACGGTCCGTCGTTCTATGCGGGCGTCAGCCACCGGACACGCTTCCCGACCATCAAGGAGCGGTTCTCGGGCGGACTCGGCAGCGCGGTTCCCAACCCCTCGCTGGATCCGGAAACGGCACTGCACTACGAAGTCGGCGTGGAGCAGAAGGGCGCCAACTGGCAGGCGAAGGTGGCGATCTTTCAGAGCCGCGTGCATGACGCGATTCAGGCGGTGGCCCTGCCGGCTACGGCCTGCTCGGTGCCGCCCTGCACTGAATTGGAAAACGTGGCGAAGCAACGCAACCGGGGCTTCGAGCTGAGCGCGGGCTACAACCCCACCGATACACTGGCACTCACCGGTGAGTGGGACCTCGTGGATATCGACAACGTCAGCAATCCGGCGATCCGGATCATCGGCGCCCCGAAGAACAAGTACCGCCTGACGGGTGACTGGAACTTCCAGCCTCAGTGGCATTTCCGGGCGGACGCCCAGCATGAATCCGAGCGATTCAGCAATTCGGGGGGCACCCGGATCGCGGGTTCGTTCACCCTGGTGAATGCGTTCCTGCGTTTCGAGCCCGTCCGCGCTTTAGGTCTGGAAGTGGGCGTGCGCAATGCCTTTGACAAGCTGTACGCTTACGAAGAAGGCTTCTTCGAGCCCGGCCGGACCTGGCTCGGGCAGCTCGACTATCGTTTCGACTGACGCAATCGCGGCGCCCGCGGGAGGGTGCCCTCGAGGGACAATTGTCATGAAGAGAATCGCTTCCGCAGCTCTGGTCGGTTCGCTCGCATGGCTGCTCGCAGGCCCGCCTGCTCTCGCCCAAGAGGTCGACGGCTGCAAATTCGCCTGGGATGTCGCTCACGAGTTGACGGTGCTGAAGCAAGCGCCTCAGTCCGTCACCGCGGGCGCCAAACCGGGAGCCGACAGTCCGGTGCTGAGGATCGACAAGCCCTATCAGCTCAAGCTGGTGGCGCAGAACTCGGTGACCTATGCGGTCAAGCCCGCGAAGCCCACTTTGAATGACAGCGTGCAGGGCGGGCTCGTCCGCTTCAAGGTCGACAAGGCCGGGCTGTATCGGGTCTCGATCACCAGCGGTCACTGGATCGACGTCGTCGACGGCTCCGCTGTGGTGAAGTCCAAGGACTTCACCGGCTCACGCGGCTGCGATCGGGTCCACAAGATCGTCGAGTTCGATCTGCCTGCAGGGCGTGACCTCGTCCTGCAATTCAGCGGCTCGACGGATGCGCAGGTGTTGATGGCGATCACGCCTGTAACCGGTGCGCCCTCGCATTAAAACGGGTCGGCTTGGACGTGAGATCGCGGCGGCCCTGGTGGGGGCCGCGATAGCGGCCGGCTGCGTTGCGGGCACTCGCGCGACATCGGTGCCGGGGGCGATAGGCGAGTTCGTCCAGGACGACGCACACCCGCCTCATCCATGGCGGACGCTTTCCGCGCAGGAGCAGGCGAAGTTCGAACTCGGGTACGAGGTGTTCAACACCGAATGGGTACCTGCCAATTCCCCGTCAGGTCGGATCGACGGTTTGGGGCCGCTGTTCAATTCGCAGGGCTGCGATGCGTGTCATAACAGTCGCCGCCGGGGACGCGGACCGCGCGGAAGCGGTGAAGCTCCTTCCACCCTGGTCTTCCAGATCGGCACTCTGCAACCGGACGGGACCGTTCGGCGGGGCACCGAGGAGTACGGGTTCGTACTCAGTCCTGTCGCCCTGAAGGGATTCAAGCCGGAGGCTCGGATCTCGATCCGTTACGAGGATCGGGCGCGGGCACTGGATGATGGCACTCAGGTTTCACTGCGCCTGCCGCACTACACCGTAGACAAGTTGTCCGGTCCACCGTTGCCTGCGCATACGGTGTTGTTGCCGCGCATGCCGCCGATGGTGTTGGGACCCGGGCTGCTGGAATTGGTGCCGCAGTCAGAGTTGGTGCGAATCGCGGCGGAGCAGAAGCGCAAGGGTGGCCCCGTCCACGGTCGCGCGCCAGCGGGCCGGTTTGGATGGCAGGGAACCGAGCCGACGGTGGAGTCCCAGGTGGCCAACGCGTTTTCCCGCGAGATGGGGCTGACGACGCCGTTGGTCTCGCACATCGACTGCGGTCGGGATGATACGGCCTGTCAGAATGCCCCGACGGGGGGCGCACCGGAGGTGGAGCCGGAGTTGTTCGAGGCAGTGGCGTTCTTTCAGAAGCTGCACGCCGTGCCCGTGGTCCGGTTAGTGAACGAATCGGAGCTGGGGGCGCAACTGTTCGCGAAGACCGGATGTGCGCAGTGCCACCGGCCGACGCTCCCTGCAGGGGACCGCGCGATCATCCATCCCTACACCGATCTGCTGGTGCATGACCTGGGCCCGGGATTGGCCGACAGGGACATCGACGATAACGTCATTCACAGCGAATGGCGGACGGCGCCGCTGTGGGGCATGCATGCCGGAGCGGTGAGCGGCCAGGTTCAGACGCTCCTTCACGACGGGCGCGCGAGATCGGTTGAGGAAGCGATCCTCTGGCACGACGGCGAAGGGTGGGAGGCGCGCGAGCGGTTCAGCCGGCTTTCGCAGGCCGACCGTCGGACCCTGTTGGAATGGATAAACGGGCTTTGATCGCGTTGCGCGACGCCTGAAGAATCCGGTCCGACTCCGCGGTGTCCTCCACGGCACGTGACATCGCCAGCGCCCCGACCATTTCCGAGATCATCGACGTGGCGAGCATCTCCGGATCGGCATGGCCGAGCTCGCGAATGCGCCCGGCGAGAGCTGCCGTCAGCGTCTCGAGGCCGCTAGCGAAACGCGCCCGCGCTGCGTCCGGCAGCCGCGCAACTTCCCCGGACAGGGAGGGCAACGGGCACCCACTCTGGGGCGCGTCACGGTGGCGCGTCGACAGGTACATATCGAGATAGTGGGTCAGCGCGGCGGCAGCAGGAAGATTTTCCGTGCGCTTGAGGAATTTCTCGCTCGATTCCTCGAACATGCGGGAAATCGCCTGGGCGACCAGATCGTCCTTCGACTCGAAGTGAGCGTAGAAGGCCCCGTGCGTGAGCCCCGCCTTCGCCATGATGGCGGCGACGCCGATTCCGTCCGGGCCGGACTCGCGGATCGCCGCGGCCGCCTCAGTCAGAACCCGCTGTCGCGTCTGCTCTTTGTGTTCACTCTGATAGCGCATGGTAGTCCTCGAGAATCAGTGAGCTTCGACCGGCGTCGCCGCCGCGGCCCGTGCGGGTCTGCAGAACGGCACCAGGATGAGCGCCACGACGAACATCCAGGCCATCAATCGAAACACGTCATTGAACGCCAGGGTCAGCGAATGTCGGCCCACCAGGACGCTGAACAGCTGTTTGGCGAGGAGCGTGGCATGGTCGGGATCCGGTGTCGTCTGCGCAAGCTGCTGAGTCAGTTGCGATACCGTGTCGGTCGCGACGTGCGGGTTGTGACCCAGCGACTCGCCGATCCGCGCCGCCTCGATCCGGGCATTGTCCTGCAACCACGTATTCACCACTGCGATGCCGATAGCCCCTCCCAGGTTGCGCATGAGGTTGAACAGTCCGGATGCGAAGCGCAACTCGGGGCCCTGGAAGGCTGACAGAGCCATCCCAACGGTCGGCACGATACACAGCATGATGGACAGGCCGCGCACGAGCTGCGGCCACAACAGCTCGCTGAAGCCCCAGGTGGGACTGAGGTGAGACGTGAGCCACAGGCTGCAGGCAAATAGCGGCAGCCCCACGGCGATGACGATACGCCGATCGACCGTTTCCGAAAGCCGGGCCGCGATGATGGTGCTGAGGAGCTGTGCGCCGCCGACAACGAAAACGGTCGTTCCGATCTGCAGGCTGTCGAAGCCGCGAACCCTGCCGAGGTAGACGGGCAGCAGATAGGTGGACGCATACATGCCGAACCCGATCACGAGATTGAAGACGCAGGCAAACACGAAGGTCGGATTGCGAAAGGGGGTGAGCTTGACGATCGGTGTCGTCGAGAACAGCGAGCGCTCGATGAATAACGCGAAGCTCACCAGCGAAAGCCACGCGGCGATGACAATCCCGGTATCACCGAACCAGTCGAGCCGCGGACCCTCCTCCAGGACGTACTCGAGTCCGGCGAGAAACCCCGCCATCGACAGCAGATGAATCCAGTCGATGCGCTTCAACATCGACAGGTCGGCGCGGTCGACCCGGATCAGGAGGGCCGCCAGGGTGGTGACGGCGATGCCGGGTGCGACGTTGATGAAGAAGATCCAACGCCAGTCGATCGCATCCGTGATCAGGCCGCCGACCGTGGGTCCGAGCGTCGGGGCCAACACAGCTACCATGCCGAGGATGGCGGGGATCATTGTTCGTTGCTTGCCGGTGAAGATCGTGAAGCCGACGGCGAACACCGTGGGCACCATCGCGCCGCCCGTGAATCCCTGCAGCACGCGGAAGGTGACCATCGACTCGATGTTCCAGGCGAATCCGCACAGCACGCTCGAGAGGGTAAAGAGGCCGGCGGACAGCGTGAACAGCCAACGGGTGGAGAGGGCCTGAGCCAGAAACGCGGCGAACGGGATCATCACCAGCTCGGCCATGAGATAGGCCGTTTGGACCCAGCTGATCTCATCCGGCCCCGCGGACAGGCCTGCCTGGACGTCATTCAAGGAGGCGGCGACCACCTGGATGTCCAGGAGAGCCATGAATTGACCGAACGCCATGACTCCGAAAATCAAGAACTTATAGCCAACGGGCCAGGAGGCGGGGTCGGCAGCCCTCGCGGCGGCGGGACCCCAGCCGGGCGGGGCGGCAGCGGTGGCGGTCATGAGGTTCGGCTCTCCCGGGGTCTTGTAATATGACGACTATAATATTACGATGATCATATAAAGATCGCAAGGGCGATCGGGAGATCGAAAAGTGACCACGGTGGCATTGGTGCGAGAGGTTCCCAGAGAGGAAGCGAAGGGACCGGTCGAGGGGGCTACGGCGCCTGCAGCGGGTCTGGGATCGGCACCGGCGGTTCGACGTGGGGTGTCACCGGCGCGGCGCAAGGTGATTGCAGTGGCGGCGGCCGTTGCGCTGGCACTCGGTGGCACTGCGTACATTCTCGCCCCTGTCTCGAGTGAGACGACCGACGATGCCTATATCGGCGCTGACGCCACTACCGTTGCACCGAAGGTGCGCGGGCTGGTGTCTGAAGTATTGGTCCGGGACAACCAGGCAGTGCACACAGGCGAGCCGCTCGTCAGGATCGATCCTGAAGAGTTTGACGCGAAGGTCGCAAACGCTCATGCGCAATTGGCCGACGCAGAGGCGGGAGTTGCGAATGCTCAGGCCGCTCTGCTGAGTCTGAATGCCGAGGAGGGGCTCGCTGCGGCAAACGTTCGCGCCGCGCAGACGTCTATTCGCTCCGCCAGTGCGCAGGCCGATCGAGCTGGCGCGGATAGGCGCCGCTATGACGCGCTGGTCGGCACGGGTGCAGTGTCGGTGCACGATGCTGATAGCGTACGTGCTGCCGCAGTGTCGGCGGAGCAGGATGTCGCAAAGACTGTTGCGCTGTTGAATGTTTCTAAGGAAGAGCAACGCGTGACGGCCGCCAAGCGCGCGACGTTAAACGCCGCGTTGCAGAGATCGAAGGCCACGGTTCTTGCAGCTCGGGCCTCGTTGGATCTTGCACTGCAGGATCAGCGCAACTCGCTCATCCTGGCGCCTATCGACGGGGTTGTCGGCAATCGCCAGGTGCAGCAGGGCGACTACGTTCAGGCGGGTTCACGACTGTTGACTCTCGTGCCGGTGCACTCGCTGTATGTCACCGCCAATTTCAAAGAGACCCAGACAGCGAAGATGCGTCCCGGCGAGCGGGCGAGCGTGAAGATCGACGCTCTGTCGAGTCGGGCGCTGACGGGGACCGTGGAGAGTCTGGCTCCGGGCTCGGGCTCGCAGTTCTCACTGCTGCCGTTCGAGCCGGGCACGGGGAATTTCACGAAGATCGTTCAGCGGGTACCGGTACGGATCCGCTTCGATGCGGGACAGGCCGACCTCGCGAGATTGAGGCCGGGCCTGTCCGTGACCGCCCGAGTCAGTCTGAAAAACTAAGACTACGGCTTGCCGACCTCAACCGCCGTTGCCTTGAAAGGCTTTGGCGGCGCAGCCGCAGTGCCCGGACGCTGGCGCATCCCAGACAGCTGACCTTCGAGGACGTACGCGGTCGTCCCAACTACCGCGACGGCCACCGGGCCATCCGAGAAACCGGTCTTGAGATTCTCTACCTTGCCGGAGTCGCCGGTCAGGGTGACCTTCGACAGCTCGCCGCCGTTGGCGCCGTCGATCAACAGCAGGCTGTTCTTGCCGAAGCTGCGCATGCCATCCGGACCCTTGACCTCCTTGTCCAGGTTGATCTGCGCGACGGCGCCCGCGTTACCGTCGGAGCCGACTGGGATACTGAACAGTTTGCTGATCGACACCCCGTTGACGATCACCCTGTTACCCAGAACCGAGACGCCGTCGAGGCCGGTGCGCGGGGGGAACTTGTCAGTGTCGACCCAGACATCGAGGTCCTTGGCGCCTTTCTTCAGACGCAGCACCTTGTTACCAACGGTGTCGGTGGCGTAGATCGTTCCGTCGGTGCCCACGGCGATGTCGTTGCACACCGAGGGCGCCGAGGGAAATGGATAGTTACCCTTGGGTTTGCCGGTCTTCAGATCGAACGCATGGAGCGCTGCCGGTTGTGGAGGGGGGGCGCCCGCCTGCGGCGGTCCGAAAGCGGGGGTGCCGGAGCACGCGTACAGCGTGTTGGTCTTGGCGTCTGCGAATACGCCGAAGATGCTTTGGAGGTTGTCGGTTCCCGCGGCTACGAATTCTTCAGCCGTCGCGGCACCCGGCTTGGCGCGGAAGATCTTCTTCAGGCCAATGCTGCCGAAGTAGACGGAGCCATCCGGCGCGGAGGTCGTGCTTTCCGGGAAGATGCCTTCGCCGGGAATCGTGATCTGCGCAGGCGGCGCTGCCAGTGCAAGACTCGAGGTGAGCGCAAACGATACGAAGCATGCGGCCGTGCGCAGGTGCGCTGCTGCCTTGATATTCATTGGTGAGGAATCCTTGGAGTTATTTCGAGTAGGAAATTCGGTAGATCGTGTTGTTGCCGTCTTCGGTCAACAACAGTGAGCCGTCCCGCAGCTGCACGAGGTCGACGGGGCGCGCCCAGGCATTGCCGTCAGGCGTGATGAAGCCGACGAGGAAGTCAGAGTACTCACCGGTCGGCACGCCGTTCTTCAGGCGCACGCGCACGACCTTGTGGCCCGTGCGGAATGCGCGGTTCCAGGAACCGTGCATCACCGCGAGACCCTCGCCGTTGTATTCGTTCGGGAAGGCCGACGCGCCCTCGTTGGCGGCGTAGAAGATCAGGTTGAGCGCAGCCGAGTGCGCCTGGTAAGGCACGTCGGGCTTGGTGACCTTGCCGTTCAGATCGGGGCGGTCGCCCTTCAGTCGCGGATCCTCGTTATTGCCCATGTAGTACCAAGGCCAGCCGTAGAACTTGCCTTCACGCACGCGGGTCGAGTAGTCGGGGACGAGGTTGTCGCCCAACATGTCGCGCTCGTTGGTGGTACACCAGAGGTCGCCGTTCAGCGGGTTGATCCTCAGGCCGACGCAATTGCGGATGCCGCTGGCGAACACCTTGCCAGGCTTGTTGGAGCCGACGTCATATACGAGCACATTGGCGCGGTTCGCCTCACCGCCCCACGCCGCACCCAGGCCATGCTCCGCATCCCACGCTTTGGCTTCGTCGGCCGTCTTCTTCGGCATGTCTTCCGCGACGTTGGAGGCAGAGCCCACTGACACGAACATCCGCTTGCCGTCCTTGCTGAAGACGAGGTCACGGGTGAAGTGACCTCCGCCGGCAGTGGGCGACAGCTCGGGAATCACCACCTCGGGCACCCCACTGGCCACCGACTGCCCTGACTTGTAGGCGTAGCGCACTACACGGTTGGTCTCCGCAACGTACAGCCATTGTGGGTTGGTCGCGCTCGGGTAGAACGCCATGCCGGTCGGCAGTACCAGGCCCTGCGCGAAGACCTCGGTGCTGGCGACGCTCTTGCTGTCGGGAGACAGGTGCAGCGTCTTGATCCGGCCGGACTGCGTTTCGGCCAGCAGGATGTCGCCGGTCGGCGTAATCGTCATCGTGCGCGGCCCGGTCAGGCCTTTGGCAAACACGTTGACCGAGAACCCCGCCGGCACTTTCAGCTCTGCGCCCGCCGGTTTCTCGACGATGCGCGGGAAGTTGGCCGCGGACGGCGTGTCATACGGCGGAGCAAGCTTCTTCAGGTTGATCCGATGAACGCGACCGGGCGAGTCGTTCTTCCAGTCGGCGGTTCCCTTCGCAGGACCGGCGGCGGGCGCAGGCGGGAAACCGCCGCCACCGGGGCCGCGGCCCTGGGGCGCCGTATCCTTGAAGGTGCCGTTTTTGACCTGGGTGAAGTACTCGATCAGATTCTGGCGGTCCTCCGGCTTCGGTACCGGGATCACCATTGCCGAGCCGGGCACCACACTCGTGGGCGCGGTCAGGAAGCGATCGAGGGTTCCTGCGTCCCAGGTGAGCTTGGAGCTCTTCAGCGCCTGCGTGTAGCTGAAGTCGGAGTTGGTTGCGGCCTGGCGGCCGACCACGCCGTTCAGGTTGGGACCTTGCGCGCCGCCGTTGTCGTTGGGCTGGGCGCTGTGGCAAAGCGCGCACTGCGCGCGGAACAAAGCCTTGCCTGCCGCAGCGTCGGCACCCAGGGCCGGCGTGGCGCAAACCATCGCGGCCACCGCGATGGCCGGATAACGAATCATCATTTGGATCCCCTTAGTGAACGAGTCCTGGGCGCGATATTCAGCAGAATATAATGCCAGAATCGGGCGCTAAGGTTGCCGCAACTACCGATCCTATTCCCCGGGATTCAAGGCGGCGTTCGCAGGGTGGGTGGCCCGTCGGGGCAGCGGGGAGTCAAGATGAAACGCGTATTGCAAAAGGCACGACCGAACGAACGAAGTCATGCGGTACCCAGCGGTTTTGAGCACGCTGCGGTGAGTCAGCCAGACGATCGCGCAGGTCGCCGCATAGAAGCTCTTGTGACAGGCTCGCAGGAGGACGCGCAAGGTCGGCTTGCGTGCCCAGATCGCGCGCACGAGCTCTGACTCGAACCCGACATGGGCCAGCTCGTCGGCTACCAGTGTCCGACACAAAATGCGCAGCCGTTGACAGCCGGTGACCGCTTCCAAAGCCCGGTAGTAGACGTTGCCGACCAGCTCGGCGGCGATCAGGACGTGCAGATAAACCTCGAACCCGGCCAATCTGCGAATCGTGCGAAACAGGCGATCCGTCCAGTCGCGCCGCCTCAAGGGCATGCCGTGGTCGAGCATGAACTCCTTCAACAGCTCGGCGTGGCGGCCTTCTTCGCGCACGAACAACTCGATGATCCGGTCGAGATCGGGAATCGAGTGAACGTGAGCGAAACGGCGCGCGGCGATTCGAAGGTTCGTGCCATCGGACTGCTCTCCGAGCTGGAACGTCGCGATGGAACGCGTGATGCAGCGATGCTCTTGCGGGGTGAGTACGTCGAAGAGTCCTTCGGGCACACACCGGGGATGTTGGGCGTGATACTCGAAATGGTTGAGCCAGATCCTGAAGTCGGGAAGCATCGCGGCACCCTCCGGTTCGTTTGCGATCGGGGGTTAGCGTGCGAGGCGATTGGGACGCGCCGGTGGCCCAATTCTGGCAAAAAAAGGTTCCGGCAAAAAAAGGCCGCCCGAAAGGGCGGCCCGGATGATCGGTAGAGATTTTTTCGTTGTCGTGTTTCGGTGGCGCTCAGCCCGTCGGCGCCGGGAACTTGTACAGGCCTTCGATCAGGAAGTGCGCCTGGTTGCTGCTCAGGGAGCCGTCGGTGTCCTTCAGGAAGACGTCGTCCGTGGACTTGTCGACGCGACCCTCGAGACGCAGCTCGAAGTTCTTCGTGGGCGCGTAGCCGAGAGTGACGGTGACTTCCTTGTACTTCTGGTCGGGCACGCCGCCGAAGTAGCCTTCGGAGTCCTTCATGTACTCGGCGCGCACGGAGATGCGCCAGTTCTCCGGGAGAGCATAGTTGAAGTAGCCCGCCACGCCGCTCCACTTGCCGTCCTGGCCGGGACCGAACGCGTTCTTCTGTTTGCCCCAGTCAGCACTTAGCACGAGGCTCAGGCTGTCGTTGACGGTGAAGGTTGCGACGCCATCGATGATGGTGCGGTTCCCGTCCAGTCCCGACGGTGCAGTTTCGGAGCCGCTATAGCCTTGCAACGTCAGGGCGAACGACTTGCTCGGGGTGATCGCCAACCCCAGCTCGGCCGTCTTGCCGGTGTTGGTGTCGGACGTCGCGTTCCAACCATTGTTGACGCCGAAGATCAGGCTTACCTGGTCGTTGAGCGCGACGGTTGCGCGGAGGCCGGTGTGCGTGAGGGGTTCGCCGAAGAACAGCAGCGAGCGGGACACGTTGGTATTGCCAGTCGGTGCGATTACTTCAGCACCGACGAGCGTCAACATTTTGCCGCCCTGGATCGTGAAGTTGCCGGAGGCGTACTGCACGAATGCCTGCGTGATGTCGATAGGTCCGTCCGACGTCGGCGGGCTGGATTCGTTGAGGATGCGGCCGTCCTCGCCGGCAATGACCTGCGCCACGGCCCCGAAGCCTTCCTTGGGCTGATAGGCCACCGATAGCGACGCCTGATCGAGCAGGAACGAGCTGTGGTGACCGGTGAATTCCTGCAGCGCGGGAGCCGGGCTCGACGAGTAGTCGTACATGGCGTCGACGTAACCCGAGACCGTGACGCCAGAGGCGGTCAGCACGTCCGCCAGGCTGGGACCGGTGGGCTTTGCATCCGCCGGAGCGTCGGCCGCGTGGGCCAGCCCTCCTACGGCTAACAGACTGATGAACGACAGACCCCTTGAGAATCTCATTCGGAACCCTCCAACGTGGCGAAAGATCGACAGTGCTTACATGCGGCATTTGCCGCGATTTGTTGGGCAGACTCGCAGCGCTGAACGTATGGATGACTAAATACAACAGCGTTGCGACGCGCAGGACTAATGCAGTAAGCGTGCCACGTGAGATTGGGAGGGCGTTGTGAAGAAAATGCGAACGTCAGTGCAGCGAGGTGGGCTTTCCGAGTCCCTGAAAACATGGACATTTCGCACCGAGAGGGAGCGCGGTCGCGGGGCGTGCGTGCGAGACATCCGTCACGGATAGGGTCCGGAGGGAACGCGTACGCACCAGGCTAGTGCGCAAACCCGGGCGCCACGCACCCTCTTGGGTCGCCGGCCGCCCTGCATCGGTGCCGGCAGGACCGAGCAGGGCGACAGCGCCGATCTCAGGCGGCCGACTTTGGGCTGTCGTGCGTGACGGCTTTCAGCGCCTGGCTGAGCATGCATTCCGGGGCGGCACTGTTGGTGAGGATCGCCTGCTTCTTGACGTACGCGAGCATGCCTCCCCGACCCCCAAGCCCCGAGTACTTGAAAGACTCCCACTCCGCGGCGCCGTAGCCGGCAAAGGTCAGAAACGTGTCCTGAACGCTCACGACCCCGGCGTCGATACGCTCTGCGATGCGACGCGCTTCTTCAGCCGTCCCGGCGATCACCGCGGCCGAGAGCCCGAAGTAAGTGTCGTTAGCCAGACGCACGGCGTCGTCTTCCGTGCGATAGCGCATCACCGGCATGACGGGCCCGAAGGTCTCATCACGCATGATCTGCATTTCGTGCGTCACACCGGTGAGGATCGTCGGACGCATGTAGAGCCCACCGCCGAGGTTGTGACTCTTGCCGCCCGCGCGGATCTTTGCCCCTTTCGCAAGGGCGTCATCGAGATGACCGTCGACGATGTGCGCCTGACGCTCGAAGATGAAGGGACCGATGTGTCCCTTGAGCGGGTCGGGATAGTTGAGCTCCACGCGCTCGGCCTTCTCGGCGAGCTTTTCCACGAACGCATCGTGCACGCTCTCGTGTACATAGATGCGCTCGATCGAGAAGCAAACCTGACCGGTGCTCGTGACCGCGCCGCGCAGGACGGCCGTGGCGGCCTTATCGAGATCGGCCGTCTGCGTGATGACGACGGGATCCTTGCCCCCGAGCTCGAGCATGCAGGGGATGAAACGGCGCGCGCAGGCTTCGGCAACGCGACGACCGTTCTGAACGCTGCCCGTGAAGTTGATGACGTCGACGTTGTCGACGATCGCCTCGCCCGTACGCCCATCGCCGACCACGTAGGAGAGGACTTTGGCCAACTCCGGCACCTGGTTGATCGTGTCCATGATGGGGTCGACGAAGCGGGGCGCGACTTCGCTCGGCTTTACGATCGCCGCGCAGCCGGCGATCAGGGCCGGAATGACGTGCAGCGTCGACAACATCAGTGGCGCATTCCACGGGCCGATGATTCCCGCGACCGGGTACGGCTTGAGCACGGTGTCGAACGAAACATGCGGGGCGCCGGGCGAGACGCCCGAGCGCTTCGCCATCGCAAACAGCTTGGGCGCTACGGCGCACTGAGCCATCAGAGCACCCAGGACCATGTCCGGCGCGACGCGCGAAATCTGGCCCCCGCCGGTGTCGGTGCTGTCGGCCTCGATGAGCGCGGCACGGTTCGCACGCAGTTTCTCGCCCCAAGTACGTAACACCGCGAGGCGGTGCTCGAGAGGAGCCGCTCCCCAGGCCTTTTGGGCCGTGCGCAGCTTTCCGGTCAGTGCGGCGACCTCGAAGGCGGTCAGAGGCTGGATCTGACGGTCGATCTGTCCGGTCCGTGGATTGCGGACCGCGAGAGTGGTAACAGTGCCGGCAGGCTTCATGATGGGACTCCGTGTGACGGCTTTGACCGCTGACAGGGCGGCAATCATTGATTTATCATCGATCCCGGTCAAGAGGCGCGATGCGATCGTCCATTGCGGCGTCTCGAGGGGGCTTTCGATGGCTGTTACGTTTCCCGATCTGCCGCTGTATCGCGGCTGGGGCGCGCCGCTGCGCGTCGAATCCGACATCCGCGACCTGGAAGTCGTCCAGGGCGAGATTCCCCGTGATCTCAACGGCTCGTTATATCGGGCCGGACCGGACCGCCAGTACCCCTCGATGGCGAAGCAGGACGTCTTCATCGACGGCGAAGGCATGGCGCATCGCTTCCACTTCCAGAACGGACACGTGGATTACCGTAGCCGCTGGGTCCGGAACGAGCGCTTCCTGCTGCAGGAGCAGGCCCGGCGTTCCCTGTTCGGCCGCTACCGCAACCGCTACACCAACGATCCGAGCGTGGCGGGGAAGAACATGGGCACGGCCAACACCAACGCGGTGTGGCACGGTCGCAAGCTCCTCATCCTGAAGGAGGACTCGCTGCCCTTCGAGCTCGATCCCGAGACTCTCGAGACCCGGGGCGAGTGGAACTACGACGGCGCCGTGCGCGCGGTCAGCCTCACCGCTCATCCGAAGCTCGACCTGCACCGCAACGAGCTTTGCATGTTCTCGTATCAGGCTCGGGGCGATTGCACGACGGATTTTGCGTTCTACATCGCCGACGCCGACGGGAAGATCGTCCACGAGATGTGGTTCAACATGCCGTATCCCGGCATGGTGCACGACTTTGCCGTCACCGATACCCACATCATCGCGCCGTTCTTTCCGTTGATCACGGATCTCGAGGTCCTGAAGCAAGGCGGCCCGTTCTATCGCTGGCACCCCGACCAGCACTGTCATTTCGCGGTGTTTCCGCGTCGTGGCAGGACGGAGGACATCCGGTGGTTCCACGGTCCGGCGGTGAGCGCCGGGCACATGATGAACGCCCACAATGAGGGTTCGAAGCTGCACCTGGATCTGTGTCTGTACCAGGGAAATTGCTTCGACTTCTTTCCCAGCTACGACGGCTCGCCCTTCAAACCATCCCCGCCTCAACTGACGCGGCTGACGTTCGATCTCGCCGGCCAACACGATGGCTTCGAGGCGAAACTGCTGTCGCCCGTTCCATGCGAGATGCCCAAGTGCGACGACCGGTATATGGGCAAACCCTATCGCTACGGCTATGCCATCTGTCGCTCGCCGACGGCGCGGGCCGGCGATCTGGGGATGGGTGCGGTGGGCTGCTTCGATCATCAGACGGGGAAGCTGACAACCTGGTCGCCCGGCGAAAACTGCGGCGTGCAGGAACCTAACTTCGTCGTGCGGCCGGGCGCGCCCGAGGGGGAAGGCTACCTGCTGACCCTGGTGAATCGCTTTGCCGCCAACCATAGCGATCTGGCATTGCTCGACGCCCGGCGTCTGGAAGACGGGCCAATTGCCTTGATCAGGTTGCCTGTGCGTGTGCGTTCCACATTTCACGGTATGTGGGTGCCGGCCACCGCGGCGTCCTCGGGACTTTACACCGCATGAAAATACTCGCCGCCGTCTCGCGGGATTCTGCCCAGCCGCCGACGATCGAAACGCTGGACATGGAGGAGCCGCGAGCCGGGGAGATCCTCGTGCGCCTCCGCGCCACGGGTATCTGCCACACCGATATCAACGTCCACGTCCGCAACCGCAGCCCCAAGCCGATCGTGTTGGGTCACGAGGGCGCAGGTGTCGTCGAGCGAGTCGGGGCTGGTGTTACACGGCTGGCGCCCGGCGACCCAGTCGTGCTCAGCGTCAATTTCTGCGGGCAGTGCCCGAGCTGTCGCCGCAACGAACACAGCTATTGCTACGAAGTTCTGCCGCGCAACTTCGGTGGTTCGCGCCCCGACGGCAGCAGCCCTCTGTCGAAGGATGGCGGGCGGGTCAACGCAAGGTTCTTCGGGCAATCCTCTTTTGCAACGTACGCGCTCGCCGAGGAGACCAGTGCCGTCAGAATTCCTACGGATGTGCCGTTGGAGTTGATGGGGCCGCTGGGATGCGGGATCCAAACAGGCGCGGGCGCGGTCATCAATTCGCTCAAGGTTCGTCCGGGCCAGACGATTGCGATTTTCGGCACCGGCGCCGTCGGCCTCAGTGCGGTCATGGCGGCCAAAATCGTCGGGGCAACCCGCATCATCGCGGTCGATATCGTGCCCTCGCGCCTGGTTCTGGCTCGCGAGTTGGGGGCCACCGATACCATCGACGCCTCATCCGGGGACACGGGCAAAGCGATTCGCGATCTCACTCGATATGGTGTGGACTTCTCGTTCAACACGACCCGGTCGGAGGCGATCTTCACGCACGCGATGACCTGCCTGGCTCCTTTGGGCGTGGCCGGATTCGTCGGCGCACCGCTCGAGGCCTGGACACCCGACATGTTCCACATCCTCAGCGGCGGCCGTACCCTGCGAGGTATCCTCGGCGGCGACAGCTCGCCGGGCTTATTTCTTCCGCTGCTGATCGAGTATTACCGGCAGGGCCGTCTGCCTCTCGATCGCCTAGTGCGCTTCTATCCTTTCGCGGACATCGCGCAGGCCTTCCACGACTGTGAGAGCGGCACGACTGTCAAAGCCATACTCAGAATGTAGCCGCAAGAAGCCGCGGGAAGTCAGCGGCGCGAATGAGGAGTATCCATGTCGACCCCCAACGCCTCGAGCGATTCCAACACCGTGGCGCTGCTGCTCGCGCGCGTGCAGAAGCTCGAGGACACCCTCGAGATTCAGAAGCTGCAGTCGAAGTACGCCCACTACCTCTTCACGCAGCAGTTCGACCGGGTTTACGCGGAGTGCTTCGCCAAGAGCCTCGAGAACGTTTCGGTAGAGTTCTCGGACAGCGGCGTCTACCGTGGAGCGGGTAGCGTCCAGGCGCTGTACCAGGCATTCGAAGCCACGAAGAACATTCCGGGCTTCTTCATCCTGCACATGACGGTCAACCCGTATATCGAGATCGCCGCCGACGGACTGAGCGCCCGCAGTCACTGGCTGTCGCCCGGCTGTGCAGGCAGCAACAGCTCGGCGAGCTGGATCTGGGGACCGTGCTACGTCGATTACGTCAGAGAGGACGGAGCCTGGCGCATTGCTCACACCAACCTCTCGCCGCTGTTCCGAAACCGGTACGAATCGAGCTGGGCCGAAGCGAAAGATCACGGCAGCGTGCGTGGACCCCTGGCGGTGAAGTCAAATGAGCCTGCGACGCTCTACCGGCCGTATAACGAAGTGAAGCAGGAAAGAGACATTTTCAAGCGTCATCCCCGGTTGCCTGAACCGTACTGATGAAGAAGAAGAAGCGGCCGGAGCCCCATCCCGAGCTGGGGCCGCTGGAGGCAATGTGGAAGCTCGGGGGGCCCGGGTATCTGCCCCTGCGGCTGTTGCTGGTCGGCAAGCTGATCGATCTCAGCATCAATCGCCTGCTGCAAGCCCACTCCGTGCTTTCGGTTGCAGAGTGGCGGGTGGTGGCGCAACTCGCCGTTCTCGGTGTTGCGACTGTCAGGGACATGGCGCGTCAGGCTTGCGTGGATCCGGCGGAGGTCAGCCGCGCCGTGGCCTCACTGCGCAGGCGCGGTTTTGCAGATCGGCAGCCCAATCCGCTGGACCGGCGCTCGCCGCGATTTGCGCTGACTGCCGCCGGACGCGCGAACTTCGAGAAGTTCCGTCCGGAATGGATCCGGTTGCAGAAGGCGCTGGTGGCGCCGTTCTCGCAGGACGAGATGTTGACCACCGAGCACACCATCGCCCTGTTTGCCCGCGCCTGCCTCGACTTTCTGGAGCAGGGGGCGGCGGGGGCCTTGCCGCCTGCACCGGGCCGCCAGGGGACGGCTGGGGGCTGCCACGATTCATCACAACCTGTCACCGAAGCGCCGCAATTGCGCCACGGCCGTCGCGCTCCTTTGAGTTGAACTGGTCCCAAGGCCGGAACGAAGTGTTCCGCTCCCCTAAGACCAAACCAAAGGACGTGACTCATGAGTACGCTGACGACCAAGACTGGGATCCGCACCCTGGGACTCACTCTGGCCGCCGCCTGTGCGGCGGCGCTGCCGGTGCACGCTCAGGAGCGTGCCGCGGACATGCCTTCCGTCAAGGTAGTTGCCTCACCCGAGGTTGACGCCAAGGCGCCCGCGCCGGCTCCCGAATCGAAGAAGGCCTCAAAGCAGGAGAACATTGGGGTGTTCTCGGGACTGGTGGTGGGTGCGGCGGCAGGCGGTCCCTTCGGGGCCGTGGTAGGCGCTGCCACCGGTGCCTGGCTGGGAGACCGCTACCACAAGCAGGAAGTCG
The DNA here is from genome assembly GCA_036499585.1 of Steroidobacteraceae bacterium. Taxonomy (GTDB): domain Bacteria; phylum Pseudomonadota; class Gammaproteobacteria; order Steroidobacterales; family Steroidobacteraceae; genus 13-2-20CM-66-19. Next base: position 263,491 of record DASYDM010000012.1, on the reverse strand, counting down.
AGAAAGGCCATCTGGCTTCCGATCTGTCCAAGAGTGAACGCGACCGCAAGCTTCTGGCGAAGAACGTGACCGACTCGAAGAAGGCGGGCGAGCAGTTGGGCGAGACGTTGGGCCGCACCGATGAGATCGGTACGGACATCAACTTCAGGACCAACGACACGTCGATCAACACCCTGTCGGTGCCTCCGTTGCTGAAGCTGGGTTCGCTGGTTGCGGCGATGCCGGAGGTGAAGGTGCGCGTCATCGGTTACGCCGATCCGCGCGGTTCGGATGCGATCAACAACGCGCTGTCGAAGCGTCGGGCTGATGCGGTTGCGGCGGTGTTGTCGCAGGCCGGTGTCACGCCGAGTCAGATGATCATCGAGGCGCACGGCAAGGGTGAATCCACGACTAACGAGGGCGACCTGGATGGATACGCCTTCGATCGGCGCGTGAGTGTTCGAATCGAACGGCAGACCGATGCGAATGCGGAGGTGGCCAGCCGCTGAGCTCAAAGCCCCGGTTGAAGGGATCCCAAGGAAGGGATCCCAAGGGCGAACGGTGAGTGTCCGTTGGGGCTCGCGTAATACGGGCCCCACGGTCTCGTTTTGGTCCGGACGACGCTGCGATGCCGCATGCTTATCGCAGCAATCGAACATAAAATAGCGAAGGTGAAGCGTGTCGCAGATCCCGGACGCAGCGCTTCACTAGGTGGCCGAACCCGTGAAAACCTACGCGCGCTGAACCGCAATGCTTGCGGGTGTGGAGGTCGCAATGGAGACGATTACCGTCGCGGCGTCACGTGGCTCTCTGATGTCTGGTACGGAAACGGGAGTCCTGGTCGGCAGTGCTTTGATCATTGCCGTCGTGGGATGGATGGTGTTCAAGCATTTCCGCAATCATCGTCATCACGAGCCTCGAGTTTGACGTCGAAGGTGAGATGTCGAGTTGGGAAGATTGAAAGCTCCGGGACCGCCGTGAGGCGGTCCCGGTAATAAGAGTTACGGCCGAAAAAGCGGCAATCAGAGGCCGCGCAGCACCTGTCCCAACATCCCGAAGATCTGGTCGATGTGCGAGCGCTCGACCACCAGCGGCGGCGAGAGCGCAATGATGTCGCCGGTCGTGCGGATCAGCAGCCCCTTCTCGAAGCACTTCAGGAAAACATCGAACGCGCGGGCGCCCACTTTGCCCGGGATCGACTCGAGCTCGAGGCCGAGGATCAATCCGTAGTTGCGAATGTCGATCACGTGCGGAAGGCCGCGCAGTGAGTGGGCAGCATCCTCCCAGTAACGAGCCACCGACTTGGCGCGAGTCAACAGTCCCTCACGCTCATAGATCGCCAGGGTCGCGATGCCGGCCGCGCAGGCCGTGGGATGCGCCGAATACGTGTAGCCGTGGAACAGCTCGATTCCATCCGGGCCCTGCATGAAGGCATCGTAAATCGCCTTCTTCACCAGCACGGCGCCCATCGGCACCGAGCCGTTGGTGAGGCCTTTCGCCGCCGCGATGATGTCCGGAGTGACCCCGAATTCCTGGGCCGCGAACGGCGACCCGGTGCGCCCGAAGCCAGTGATGACCTCGTCGAAAATCAACAGAATGCCGTGCTTGTCGCAGATTTCGCGCAGGCGCTTCAGGTAGCCCTTCGGCGGGATCAGCACGCCGGTGGAACCGGCGATGGGCTCGACGATGACGGCCGCGATGGTTGACGCGTCGTGCAGGGTGACAAGGCGCTCCAACTCGTCCGCGAGGTTGGCTCCGTGCTCGGGCTCACCGCGAGAGAAGGCGTTCTTGGCGAGATCGTGGGTGTGAGGAAGGTGATCGACGCCAGGCATCAGCGAGGCCGACCACATCTTGCGATTCGGGGAGATGCCGCCAACCGAGATGCCGCCGATATTCACGCCGTGATAGCCGCGCTCGCGTCCGATGAGCTTGGTGCGCGTCGCGTCACCTTTGACGCGGTGATAGCCGAGGGCAATCTTGAGGGCGGTCTCGACTGACTCGGATCCGGAGTTCGTGAAGAACACATGATCGAGTCCGGCCGGGGCGACCCGGACCACCGCATTCGCGAGCTCGAATGCCGGCGGGTGACCCATCTGGAACGGCGGGGCGTAATCCATCGTCTCGAGCTGATGCGCGACGGCCTCGACGATCTCGCGACGGCTGTGTCCCGCGTTGACGCACCAAAGGCCCGCGGTTCCGTCGAGGATCTGCCGGCCCTCCTGGGTCCAATAGTGCATCCCGGACGCGCGGGCCAGGATTCGCGGCTTGGCCTTGAACTGGCGGTTCGCGGTAAAGGGCATCCAGTGCGCTTCGAGCTCGGCACGGGTCAGGGCGGGGGCAGCGGGCGTGAGCGGGGCCACGTTGGACATAGTTGCGTCGGTCTCTTGCGGGGCGAGGGGCTTCGAAAAGACCGCGGATGATAAGGAAAGTTGACAAGCAGGGCCACGGGAAACGAGAGTTTCCGGCCCGCCGTCCCAGAAGTTTCATAAACCCTTGATCTTGCAGATGCAATTCTTGGCCAGCGCCCCACGGGGGCTGGCTGACCTCCTGGCGCGCGAACTCACCGCCCTGGGCGCCGAGGAGGTCCGGGAGCGCTCGACGGGCGTAGCCTTTGCGGGAGACCTCAGCGTCGCCTATCGCGCCTGCCTGGGCTCGCGTATCGCAAATCGCGTTTTCCTCGAGCTGGCCCGGTTCGAGGCCACTACCGCCGACGAGTTCTACACCGGCGCCCGCGCCGTGGACTGGTCCAGCCACCTGGGGCCCGGTGCGACCCTGGCCTGCGATTTCAGCGGCCGCCATCCCGAGATTTCGCACACGCACTTCGGCGCCCTGAAACTCAAGGACGCGATCGTCGACTCGTTGCGGGACAGCACGGGGACGCGACCGGACGTCGCCCTCGAGAGGCCGGACGTGCGCGTCCATGCCCACGCGCACGGCAACACGATCACGGTATCGCTGGATCTGTCGGGGGAAAGCCTCCATCGCCGCGGGTATCGCGGAGCGGCCGGCGAGGCGCCGCTGAAAGAGAACGTGGCGGCCGGAATGCTGCTGCGATCGGGGTGGGCGGAGATGGCGGCGGCGGGGGCCTCGTTTCTGGATCCGATGTGCGGATCAGGGACGATTGTCATCGAGGCCGCGCTGATTGCAGCCGATCGGGCACCGGGTCTGTCGCGGGAGTACTTCGGCTTTTTCGGATGGCGCGGCCACGATCCTTCGCTTTGGCAGGAGGTGCGCGCGGCAGCTCAGGAGCGCGCGCGTTCGGGGGCGGCCCGCTTGGACTCAGTGTCGATCAGGGGGCAGGACCGGGACGCCGTCGCGGTGCGGATGGCGAGGGACAATGCCGAGAGAGCGGAGTTGCCTGAGTCGGTTAGCTTCGCGCCCAAGGCGCTCGCGGACGCCGCGCCTGTAGACGGAGCGCCGCCAGGGTTGGTGTGTGTGAACCCACCATACGGTGTCAGGTTGGAAGACCGCGAAACCGCGCGCGCTTTGCATCGACAGCTAGGAGCTGTTTTGCGTGAGAGGTTCCAAGGCTGGACTGCGGCGATCCTGACTGCCCCCGAGTTGGGAATGGAGTTAGGGATCCGTGCGCATCGAACTCACACGGTCTGGAACGGGGCGATCGAGTGTCGTTTGCTGCGAATGAAAGTCGAGCCGGCGAGCGAGCGCGAGCCGGGTCGGTTTGCGAAAGCAGCCAGTGAGTACAAGGAATCCCCGGGCGCGAAGATGTTCGCGAACCGCTTGGGCAAGAATCTGAAGCGCCTGAAGAGTTGGGTGCAACGGGACGACATCGGCTGCTACCGCGCATACGACGCCGATATGCCGGAATACGCTTTCGCCATCGACGTGTACCGCGAGGCCGATACGGCCAACGACTGGCTGTACGTGCAGGAATATGCGGCGCCGGCGGAGATTGAGTTGGATGCGGTGAGACGCCGGCGAAGCGAGGCGCTTTCGACGCTGCCGGATGTTACGGGCGTTCCACCCGATCGGATCCGTGTCCGCGTGCGGCGTAGAACCAAGCGCGGCGAGCAATACGTCAAAGTCGATGAACAGGCTCACTTCCATGTCGTTCGCGAAAGCGGATTGTCGTTTCGCGTCAATTTCGACGACTACCTGGATACGGGTTTATTTCTCGATCACCGCATTACGCGACAACGCTTGCGGGCGGCTGCGTCGGGGAAGCGGTTTCTGAATCTGTTTGGTTATACCGGCACTGCGACTGTCTATGCGGCTGCCGGGGGTGCGGCTGCGACCACCACAGTCGATCTGTCGCGAACGTATCTCGAGTGGGCGCAGCGCAATCTCGCGCTGAACGGCCTGTCCGGCCGGCAGCACCAGTTCATTCAGGTGGACTGCCGCGAGTGGCTGCGGCAAAGCCCGTCCGGCTCGTATGAGCTGATCTTTCTGGACCCGCCGACCTTCTCCAATTCCAAACGGATGGAGGGGGTGCTGGATGTGGAAAGAGACCATGAGGAATTGATCGCGGAGTGCGTGCGGCTACTGGGGCCGCAAGGGCTGCTGGTGTTTTCGACCAATGCGCAGAAGTTCAAGCTGGACCCGAAGGTGGCGGGGCGCTTTTCCGTGTCGGACATTTCCGCGGCCACGATCCCGAAGGATTTTGAACGCAATGCGCGAATCCACCGGTGCTACGAGATTCGTCCTTTACAGGGCGGGGCCGCTTAAGGTAGCGTTGCCGCATGCCTGATTTCTCGAAAAAGCGCACGATCAAAGCGAAAACGCCCTGCCCGGGGGTCTTGGAGCATCGCGCGCGCTGATCGAGTCTTCGTAAGAGCGAGCTAAATCCAAAGACCCCGCCGGGAAGCGTCCCGACGGGGTCTTTCGTTATGGGAGTGAGAAATGACGTCCGGTAAGTCAGCGCCCGTCGTGGCGGTCGTAGGCGCCACAGGTGCCGTGGGTGTTGAGTTCATGCAGGTCCTCGAACAGCGCAAGTTTCCGCTGTCGCAGCTGCGGTTGTTTGCCTCGGCGAGGTCGGTCGGCAAGACACTCCCGTTCCGCGGCAATCCGGTGCCTGTTCAGGAGTTGACCGACGACAGCTTCGGGGGTGTCGACATTGCCCTGTTCTCGGCAGGCGGTGCTCAGTCGAAGCGCTACGCGCCAAGCGCGGTCAAGGCCGGAACCGTCGTGGTCGACAACTCCTCGGCGTTCCGCATGGACCCGAAGGTGCCGTTGGTCGTGCCGGAGATCAACCCGGAGGCCGCGAAGCAGCACCAGGGCATCATTGCCAATCCCAACTGCTCCACGATCATTTCCATCACGCCGCTGTGGCCCATCCACAAGCGCAATCGAATCAAGCGCATCATCGTGTCGACGTATCAGGCCGCCTCCGGCGCAGGAGCTGCCGCGATGGAGGAGTTGCGCGAGTCGACTCGCGCGTACCTCGACGGCAAGCCATACCAGAACACGGTGCTGCCGCATCCGTATGCGTTCAACCTGTTCAGCCACAACTCCAAGATCGACCCCGCCAACGGGTACAACGAGGAGGAGATGAAGGTCGTCAAGGAGACGCACAAGATTTTCGGGGATCCGGATATTCGCATTGCCGCTACCGCCGTGCGCGTGCCCGTGCTTCGGGCTCATTGCATCGCGATCAACTTCGAGTGTGAGAAGCCGATTGCTCCCGAGGAGGTTCGCGAGATCCTCGCCACGGCGCCCGGGGTGAAGGTCGTCGATGACCCCGAAAAGAACTACTTCCCCATGCCGAAGGACGCCTCGGGCGCAGATCCGATTCTGGTGGGCCGCATCCGCCGGGACATCAGTGATCCGAGCGGTCGCTCGATCGCGATGTTTGTCGCGGGCGATCAGCTGTTGAAGGGTGCAGCACTGAATGCGGTTCAGATCGCGGAGCTGCTGCTATAGCCTGACTTTACAGCCGGGGCCGGCCGGCCCCCGGCTACAGCAAGTCCTTGAGGCGGTAGTAGAGCATCGCCAGGACCAGAGCCGGGCGGCGGAAGCCGGCGCCGCCCGGGAATCCCGCGTGCGGGATGCGGGCGAAAACGTCGAAACGGTTCGCGGTGCCGTCAATCGCTTCGGCCACGAGCTTGCCCGCAATGCCGGCGAGCGCAAGGCCCTGGCCCGAAAACCCCTGCAGGAAGTAGACATTCGGCGCGAGTCGGCCGAAGTGGGGCGCGCGGTTCAGCGTGATGTCCACATAACCACCCCAGTAGTAGGCGGTCTTGATATCGGCGAGCTGCGGAAATACGCGCAACATCCGCTTGCGCGTGGCTCCGGGCGCATCGAAGGTCGAGAGCCCCGAGTAGTTGACGCGGCCTCCGAAGAGTAAGCGGTGATCCGCGGACACACGGAAGTAATCCAGGACCCAGTTCATGTCGCTGACTGCCGCGTCGTTCGTGATCAGCTTGCGTGCCCGATCCGCGCCCAGCGGCTCGGTGGCCGTCATATAAGTGCTGACACCCATGATTCGATGCTGGAGCGCGGGGACAAGCGAGCCCAGATACGCGTTCCCGCAGAGTAGGGTGTGTTTGGCGCGGACCTCCCCCAGCGACGTCGTTACGTTAGGTTGGATCGCAAGCGCGCGCGAGTTCTCGAAAATCTGCACCCCGGCGTGCTCGGCGGCCGCAGCCAGCCCGAGGGTGTAGTTGAGCGGGTGCAGGTGCCCGCCGTTGGAATCGTAGAGCGCGGCGATGTACCGGTCACTATCGATGATGGAGCGGGTCTCGGCGCGATCCATGTACCTGACACTGGTGTAGCCGTACTGCTCGTGAAGCTCGGCTACTTCCTGCCTGAGCTCACGGTCGTGCCGGGGCTTGAGGGCCGTGTACATCAGCCCATCGACCCAATTGCATTCGATGCGATGTCGGGCGATCCGCTCGCGCATCAGGGTCAGGCCCTCGAGCGAGACCTCCCAGATCGAGCGGGCAGCGTCCCGTCCGAGCAGGCGCTCGAGCTTGGCGCGACCGGCCGCCACCCCGGGCATGGCCTGGCCGCCATTGCGGCCCGAGGCCCCCCAGCCGATCCGATGCTGTTCCAGCAGGACCACCCGGTAGCCGCGTTCAGCCAGATGTAAGGCGGCCGAGCAGCCGGCAATTCCGCCCCCGACCACACAGACGTCGCAGTCCACCGTGCCTGCCAGTGTGGGGCGGGCGGGGACGGGGTTGGCCGAGACGCTGTAGTAGGAGTGGGGGCCGGAGGGAATCATTGGAGCGCCGAAGGGAGGAACAGTAGAGAAAAGAATAAGATAGCTTAGCCTCCAGGGCACGGTTGCACCGAGGTATGGTGTAATTCGTCGGGTATGCCTGCCAGCCGACCCCTTATTGGAATCCCTGCCGATCGCCGCATGATCGGCCTTCATCCGTTTCACGCCGTGGGCGAGAAGTACGCGCGCGCCGTTCTGGAAGCCTCCGTTGCCGTGCCGTTACTGATCCCTTCGCTGGCCGAGGAGCTGGGGATGGATGAGCTGGTCGAGCGGCTGGACGGGATCGTCTTTACGGGCAGCCCGTCGAACGTGGAGCCGCATCACTATCAGGGGCCGCCCAGTGCACCCGGGACTCTGCACGACCCCGCTCGCGATGCGACGACTCTGCCGTTGATCCGCAAAGCGGTGCGCGCGGGTGTGCCGGTGTTGGGTATCTGTCGGGGCTTTCAGGAAATGAACGTTGCCTTCGGCGGGACCTTGCATCAGAAGCTCCATGAGGTGCCTGGCAATCTGGATCACCGCGACGACACGACATTACCCTTGGATGTGCAGTACGGGCCCGCGCACGATGTCGTGCTGGAGCCCGATGGACTGTTCAGGCAACTGGCCGGCGGCGCCGAGCGCCTGTCGGTGAACTCATTGCACAACCAGGGGGTAAACCAGCTTGGACCGGAGCTGGCGGTCGAAGCTCGCGCGCCCGACGGTGTGGTCGAGGCATTCCGAGTCCGGGACTCGCAGCGGTTCGCCGTTGCCGTGCAATGGCACCCCGAATGGAAAGTGATGAGCAATCCGTTTTCGCATGCATTGTTCGCGGCGTTTGGCGACGCCTGCCGCGAGCGTGCCCGAACCAAATGAAGGGCCTTTCATGGCAAGTGAGATTCAACAGTTCTTCCGCGATCACGGCATTTCCGAGGTCGAGGCGATCATTCCCGACATGGCGGGCATTGCGCGCGGGAAGATCATGCCGGCCGAGAAATTCGCGGAAGAGGAGGGCATGCGTCTGCCGGAGAGCGTGTTTCTCCAAACCGTGACCGGCGACTATCCGCCCGAGCCCGGGGAGGCGATGAGCCCGGCCGAGATCGACATCGTCCTGAAGGCGGATCCCAAGACGGTCCGGCGAGTGCCGTGGGCGGCCGAGCCGACGGCGCAGGTCATTCATGATTGCTTCTACTCGGACGGCCGCCGCGTCACGATGGCGCCGCGCCATGTATTGAGGAACGTGCTCGAGCTGTACGCACAGCGCGGATGGGAGCCGGTGGTGGCTCCCGAGCTCGAGTTCTATCTCGTCGAGCAGAACAAGGATGCGGACTATCCCCTGAAGCCGCCGGTCGGACGTTCGGGGCGTGCGGAGCCGGGCCGCCAGTCGTACAGCATCGCGGCCGTGAACGAGTTCGATCCGCTGTTCGATGACATCTATCAGTTCTGCGAGGACCAGGACATCGAGATCGACACCCTGATCCACGAGGACGGGCCGGCGCAGATGGAGATCAACCTGATCCACGGGTACCCGCTGGATCTGGCGGATCAGGCTTTCCTCTTCAAGCGCACCGCGCGCGAGGCCGCCCTGCGCCACAAGATCTATGCGACCTTCATGGCCAAGCCGCATGCAAAGGAGCCCGGCAGCGCCATGCACATCCATCAAAGCGTGGTGGATCGTAAGACGCGCAAGAATATCTTCAGCAATCCCGACGGCACGCCCTCGCAGCTCTTCTTTTCCCACATCGGCGGTCTGCAGAAATACATGCCGGCGGCGATGGCGCTCTTTTGCGCGAACGTGAATTCCTATCGGCGACTGACTCGCTATCTGTCCGCGCCCATCAACGTGCACTGGGGCTACGACAACCGTACCGCCGGCCTGCGTGTGCCGATGTCCAACCCGGAGGCACGCCGGGTCGAGAACCGGGTCGGTGGTGCGGACGCGAATCCCTACATTGCGATCGCGGCATCCTTGGCCTGCGGCTATCTCGGAATGATCGAAGGCCTGCAGCCCAGCGACCCGATTACCGGCAGCGCCCACGACCTGCCGTTCGGTCTGCCGCGCTCGCTGGATGAAGCGCTGCGGGCGCTGCGCGAGTCGGAGCCCCTGGTCAAGCTGCTCGGCGAGGCGTTCGTGTCGGCTTTCACGATCGTCAAAGAGGCGGAGTACGAAGTGTTCCTGCAGGTGATCAGCTCGTGGGAGCGCGAGCACCTGCTGTTGAACGTTTGAAAGAAGAAGAGGAAGTCGGTCCGATGGTCCGCGTGCCGAGCAGATGTTGGGGTGTGGCCGTGATGGCCCTGGTGTTCGTCCTGGTTGCCGCGTGCGGCGGCTCGCCCCCTTCGGTGGGCCAGGCGTCGGCGCAACCCGCGGGCCCCGAAGACAAGGTCCTGAACGTCTACAACTGGTCGGACTACATCGAGCCGACGGTCATTGCCGGCTTCGAGCGTGAGACCGGGATCAAGGTCAACTACGACGTCTTCGATTCGAACGAGGTGCTCGAGACCAAGCTCCTCACCGGACACACGAACTACGACGTGGTGGTGCCGTCGGGACCGTTCCTGGAGCGCCAGGTCAAGGCCGGCGTGTACCGCAAGCTTGACAAGTCATTGCTGCCGAACATCAAGAGCCTGGATCCGGAAGTCGCGCAGGCCGAGGCGCTCTATGACCCGGGCAATCAGTACGCCGTCGACTTCATGTGGATCACCTCGGGCCCGGGCTACAACGTCGCCAAGATCCAGGAGCGGATGCCGGATGCGCCGGTCGATGACTGGCGCCTGTTCTTCGATCCGGCGGTGATTGCGAAATTCAAGGACTGCGGCGTGTCGGTTCTGGATGCGCCCACGGAAGTGGTCGCAACCGTGCTCCTGTACCTCGGCAAGGATCCCAACAGCCAGAGTCCCGAGGATCTCAAGGCCGCCGAGCAGGTATTGATGTCGGTCCGTCCGTTCATTCGCTATGTCCACTCGTCCCGTTACATCGACGATCTCGCCAACGGCGAGATCTGTCTCGCGCTGGGCTGGTCGGGAGATGTGAAGCAGGCGCACGATCGGGCAAAGGAGGCGGGCAAGGGCATCGAGCTCGCTTACTCGATTCCGAAGCAGGGCGCGATCCGCAATCTCGACGTGTTGGCGATCCCTGCGGATGCGCCGCATCCGAAGAATGCGCACCTGTTTCTCGACTATCTGCTGCGGCCGGACGTAGCGGCGAAGAACTCGAATTTCCTGAAGTATGCCAACGGAGACCTCCGCGACAACCCGGCGCTCACCGAGGCAGTGAAGAGCGACCCGGGCATCTATCCGTCGGCGCAGGTGATGTCGAAGCTCGTCCCGGAGCGGGCGAAGTCCCAGGAATTCAGCCGGCTGCTGATCCGTGCCTGGACGCGATTCAAGACCGGACAGTGACACAGGAAAGAGAAGCCTACGTCCGGATCGAAGGCGTCACCAAGCGATTCGGCGAGTTCGTCGCCGTCGACGCGGTGTCCCTGGATGTGCACCGGGGCGAGATTTTCTGTCTGCTCGGCGGCTCGGGGTCCGGTAAGACCACGCTGCTGAGGATGCTCGCCGGCTTCGAGGTCCCGAGCTCCGGGCGGATTACCATCGACGGTCAGGACATGAGCGCGATCGCGCCCTACGACCGGCCGGTCAACATGATGTTCCAGTCGTATGCGCTGTTCCCTCATATGACGGTGGAGAAGAACATTGCCTTCGGTCTCGAGCAGGAACGTCTTACCGCGGCTGAGATTCGCCGCCGCGTTGGGGAGATCCTCGAGATCGTGAAGATGCCGCAGCTTGCGACACGCAAGCCGCATCAATTGTCGGGCGGTCAGCGACAGCGCGTGGCGTTAGCGCGCGCGTTGGTCAAGCGACCCAAGCTCCTGTTGTTGGATGAGCCGCTTGCAGCGCTGGACAGGAAGCTTCGCGAGCACACGCAGTTCGAGTTGCTCAATATCCAGAAGCAGCTCGGTGTCACGTTCATCGTGGTGACGCACGACCAGGAAGAGGCGATGACGCTGTCATCGCGAATGGGCGTGATGAATCACGGCAAGATCGTGCAGGTCGGCAGCCCAACGGATATCTACGAGTTTCCCGGCACGCGATTCGTTGCCGACTTCATCGGGTCGGTCAATATGTTCGAAGGCAAGCTGGTGGAGGATGAGCCGGCGCACGTACGGGTGCGGTCGGATGAGCTCGGCTGTGTGATGTACGTGGATCATGGAATCAGCTCGCCGCCCGGGGCCACGGTTTGGGTGGCGGTCAGGCCGGAGAAGATCGTGATCAGTCGCGAGGCGCCGGCCGGCGAGGAAAACGTGGAGCAGGGGATCGTGAAGGACGTCGCCTACTTGGGCGACATGTCGGTGTACCTGGTGCAGATCGAATCCGGCAAGGTTTTGCGGGTGACACGGCCGAATGTAATCCGGCACGCTGATGATCGCATCACGGCCGGCGAATCGGTGTTTCTGTCCTGGCACGCCTCTAGCCCGGTCGTGCTCACCCAATGAAGAACCTCGCCAGGAAGAGCGTCGCGGGTGTGCCGATCTTCTGGCTGGTAGCGCTGTTCGCCATCCCGTTCATCATCGTCCTGAAGATCTCCTTTTCGGAAGTGCGGCTCGCGATGCCGCCGTACGCGCCGCTGTTCGAGTCTCAGGCGGGCAAGCCGGGGGTGCTGCATCTGCACCTGGCCAACTACGCGTTTCTGTTCACTGACCCGCTGTATGTGCGCTCGTACCTTTATTCGGTGCAGGTCGCGGCAGTCTCGACGTTCCTGTGTCTGCTGATCGGCTACCCCATGGCGTACGCCATCGCGCGCTCGAAGCCGTCGACGCGGAACGTACTGCTCATGTTGATCGTGCTGCCCTTCTGGACGTCGTTTCTGCTTCGTGTCTATGCATGGATCGGACTGCTGAAGAACAACGGCGTGATCAACAACGTGCTGATGTATCTGGGCATCATCCATGAGCCGTTGACATTGCTGCAGACCGACTTCGCGGTCTACATCGGTATCGTGTATTCGTATCTACCCTTCATGATCCTGCCGCTGTACGCGAACCTCGAGAAGCACGACGTCACACTATTGGAGGCTGCGGCGGATCTCGGTGCGCGGCCGTTCACTGCGTTTCGACGCATCACGCTGCCTCAGTCGTTGCCCGGGATCGCAGCAGGTTCGCTATTGGTTTTCATCCCCGCGGTCGGCGAGTACGTCATTCCCTCGCTGCTGGGACGCACCGATCAGTTGATGATCGGCCGGGTGCTGTCGGACGAGTTCTTCGAGAATCGGGACTGGCCGGTCGCCAGCGCCGTGGCGATTGCGATGCTCCTGTTGCTCGTCGTGCCGATCGTGCTGTTCCAGAAAGTGGAGCGCCGGCAAGTGGCGGTCCACAAATGAGGTCGACCGGCGTCTTCTCCCGCGCGGCGCTGGTGTTCGGGCTGGTCTTTCTGTACGTGCCGATCCTGTCGATGATCGTGTTCTCCTTCAACAACTCGCGGCTGGTCACGGTCTGGGACTCTGCGCACTCGCCAACCCTGAAGTGGTACGGAGAGTTGTTTTCGAACACCCAGATTCTCGGCGCGGCGGGTCTGTCGATCGAGATCGCGGCGGTGTCGGCGTGCGGGGCGGTGATTCTCGGCACGCTCGCCGGCGTGGCGTTGGCCCGGTTCGGCGCCTTCAGGGGTCGTACCTTGCTGGCAGGGATGACGGCAGCCCCGCTGGTGATGCCCGAGGTGATCACCGGTCTGTCGCTGTTGCTGTTGTTCGTTGCGTTGGAGCAGGCGATCGGCTGGCCCAAAGGGCGCGGAATACTCACGATCACGCTTGCCCACGTCACCTTCTCGATGGCTTACGTAACGGTGGTGGTACAGTCGCGACTGGCTGGTTTCGACGAGTCGCTGGAAGAGGCAGCAATGGACCTTGGCGCGCGTCCCGCAAAAGTCTTCTTCCGGATCACCCTCCCGCTGATCGTGCCCGCCCTCGTTTCGGGCTGGCTTCTGGCGTTCACGCTGTCGTGGGACGATCTGGTCATCTCGCAGTTCGTCGCCGGACCCGGTTCGAGCACGCTGCCCATGGTGATCTTTTCGAAGGTGCGCCTCGGCGTGAGTCCGGACGTGAATGCTCTTGCGACCATCATGGTGCTCATCGTGAGCACAGGTATCGCAGTGTCGTCGGTATGGATGCGGTACCAGAATCGGCGGCGCGAGCGGGACGTTCAGCTCGCCGCCGCGGCTAATCTTTGAGTGAGTCATGACTCGCACGGTTATCGGCATTGATGTAGGCGGCTCCTCGGTCAAGGCGGGCCTGGTGGACGTTGATGCGGGCAGCCTCATCGGTGAGCCCCTCTCCGCGCCCACCCCGAAACCCGCCTCTCCCGAGGGAGTGATGGGGGTGATAGCGGGTCTGGTGAAACAATTCCCGGCGGCGGACGGGCGCGTCGGAATCGCGATGCCGAGCGTCGTGCAGAGCGGCAAGGTCCGCACCGCAGCCAACATCGACCACGCCTGGATCGGGATCGATGGCCCAGCGCTGGCGGCACGCATCCTGGGCCGACCGACCGTGTTTCTGAATGACGCGGACGCCGCAGGGGTCGCGGAGATGCGTTGGGGTGCGGGGCGCGGCCTCAGTGGAGCCGTGATCATGCTGACCTTCGGCACGGGCATCGGGTCCGCCCTCTTCATCGGTGGCCGCCTGTTTCCGAACTCCGAGCTCGGGCATCTGGAAATGAATGGGATGGACGCCGAGAAATGGGCCTCCGCCCAGGTGAAAACCGCCGAGAGCCTGAACTGGCCGCAGTGGGCCGGCCGGGTCAACGACTATCTCGCCCGGATGCACGCGCTGTTCTGGCCGGAGGTGTTCATTTTCGGCGGCTCGGTCAGCAAGGACTTCAAAGAGTTCGCCACCATGCTGCAGTCGCAGGCGCAGATACTCCCGGCGCAGTTCGTCGGTCACGCAGGTGTGATTGGCGCTGCGTTGGCCGCTGCGGAATAATTCCAGTGCCATGAATACATTCCCTCGCAGCAAGCTGCCAGACGTCGGTACGACCATTTTCACGGTGATGTCACGCCGTGCCCGGGAGCTCGGCGCTCTCAACCTCGGACAGGGATTTCCGGACTACGACATCGACCCACGGCTCCCGGATCTCGTGTCCGCGGCCATGGCGGAAGGTCGAAACCAATACGCTCCGATGGAAGGCGTCATCGAGTTGCGCGATCGCATTGCGCGCAAGCTCAAGGCGTCCTACGACGTAACGGCCGACCCCGAGACGGAAATCACGGTCACGCTCGGAGCGACTGAAGCGATCTACTCGGCCATTCAGGCGGTCGTTGGCCCTGGCGACGAGGCGATTGCGTTCGATCCGTCCTACGACTCGTACGAGCCGGCGGTGCGTCTCGCCGGTGGGCGCTGTATCCGCCTGCCGTTGATGCCGTCGGCGTTTCGCTATGACTGGGACCGGGTACGGTCGACGATCACCGACCGCACGCGACTGATTCTTTTCAACTCGCCGCACAATCCGGCGTGCACCGTCGCCAAGCGGGAAGACCTCCAAGCTCTGGCGGACGTGATTCGGGGTCGGGACATCCTCGTGATGTCAGATGAAGTTTACGAGCACGTGCTGTACGACGGGAACAAGCACGCGTCCGTGCTGACTCATCCGGAGCTCGCGCAGAAGAGCTTTGCCGTGTTCTCTTTCGGCAAGACGATGCACTCGACCGGACTTCGTGTCGGGTATGCGGTCGCCCCGCCCGTGTTGACTCGCGAGCTGCGCAAGGTGCACCAGTTCAACACCTTCAGCATCAACAACGCGGTGCAGACCGCCATTGCGCGATACCTCACCGAGAAGCCGGATGTCTGGCGGGATCTCCCGGCATTCTTCCAGGCCAAGCGCGATCGATTGATCCGGGCCCTGGCACCGTCCGGGTTCGACATTCCGCCGGCCCAGGGAACGTTTTTCCAGCTCATCGATTTCGGCAGCGTGTTCGAGCCCGACGACATCGGCCTCGCGGAAAAACTGCTGACGGAAGCCGGAGTGGCCACGATCCCGTTGTCCCCGTTCTACGAGAAGCCGCCTCCGTTGCACGTCGTCCGCGTGTGTGTCGCGAAACGCGACGAAACGCTGGACGCGGCGGCCGAACGAATCAATGCGTTCACGGCCAAAGTGGGCAGGGCGGGCGGCCGATGACCTTGCGCGTGTCGCTGGTTCAGCAGGCCCTCTCCTGGAATGAGCCGGCGGCCAACCGCGCGCGCTTTCAAAGCCTGATTGCGCCGCTGGCGGGCAAGACGGACATCGTCGTGTTGCCCGAGACCTTCACGACCGGCTTCAGTATGGACGTGGAGCGGATCGGTGAGCCGGCCGGAGGGCCGACGACCGACTGGCTGCGGCGGATGGCGAAACAACTCGACGCCGCCGTGATGGGAAGCGTCGTGACTGAGGAAGCCGGGAAATACTACAACCGGCTGCATTGGGTGACCCCCGACGGCACGCTGCGGACATACGACAAGCGGCACCTGTTTCGAATGGGGCGCGAGCACGAGCACTTCACTCCGGGTACGACGGCCTGGTCGGTCGAGTGGCGCGGCCTGAAGGTCTGTCCGCTCGTGTGTTATGACCTCAGGTTTCCGGTTTACAGCCGCCGGCGGCCGGATCTCGAATACGACGTCCTGATCTACGTTGCCAATTGGCCTGCGGCGCGAACTCGCGCGTGGCGACTTCTCCGCCAGGCACGAGCGATGGAAAACCAGGCCTTCGTGATCGGCGTCAACCGCATCGGCGCCGACGGCAACGGTATCGATCACGCAGGGGATAGCGCTGCCGATGATTTTCTCGGCAACCCCATCGCCGACCTGCACGCAGAGGCTTCAGTTTCCACCGTCGAGCTGGACCCGGCGGCCCTGCGGGCATTCCGGCGGAAATTCCCGGCGCACCTCGATGCCGACCGATTCCAGCTCGAGCTTTGAATGTCGTCACGGTGAAGAAGACCACCCGCGTCAATCACCCCCCGAAGGTCGAGTTACCGCCCGGTAACACTTCCGTCGTCGCACCGATCTATCAGAGCGTCAAATTCGAGTTCGAGACGCTCGAGGCCACCGAACGCTACCTGAAGGGCGAGAAGGGCGGATTCTTCTACTCGCGCTCTTCCAATCCGACCACCCGACAACTCGAGCTGTTGCTGGCCGAACTGCAGGGTCGCGAGGACTGTCTGGTCACCGCTTCCGGGGTCGGGGCGATCTCGCAATCGCTGCTGGCTTTGACGAAGCAGGGTGACCACGTCGTTTGCTTCGTCGAGACGTACAATCCGAGTCGCTACCTGATCCGGCGCTTCCTCCACCGTTTCGGTGTGAAGCACACGATGCTCTCGATAGAAGATATCGAGGGTGTCGAGCGAACCCTCGCGACGACCCCTACGCGTATGGTCTTCTTCGAGAGCCCGACCAACCCGGTCACCAAGATCGCGGATATTCGCGCGCTGACCAGACTTGCGAAGGCGGCTGGCGCGCTCACGGTGATGGACAACACGTTCGCGGGGTTCCATCAGCACGGCGAGTACGACATCGACGTATTCATCCACAGCCTGACCAAATACGCCTCCGGAGCGGGGGACGTCATGGGTGGGGCAGTGATTGCCCGCTCGGAGCTGATTCGCGGGATGCGGAATGAATTCGGAGTGTTGGGCGGCACGTTGGATCCGCACGCTGCGTATCTGATCCTGCGTGGATTGAAGACCTACTTCGTGCGCTATGAGGCCCAGTGTGCGGCGGCGCAAAAGATTGCGGAATACCTGGCGCAGCATCCAGCCGTATCACGCGTGCACTATCCGGGCCTGCAGACTCATCCTCAGTCCGCACTGGCCAGGGCTCAGATGAAGGACTTCGGCACGATCGTCACCTTCGATGTCGCGGCGGGGGCGCAGGCCGGGGGGCGCTTCTCGGAGAGCCTGCAACTGTTTGCGCTGACGGCGAGCCTAGGGTCGACGGAGTCGTTGGTCGTCGCGCCCCAGATGATGGGGGGACGGGACCTGACCCCGGAGCAATTGAAGACCTCGCTGGTGGGAGAAGGGACGGTCAGGCTATCGGTTGGATTGGAAGACCCGGATGACCTGATAGAAGATATCCGGCAGGCGTTGGAGCTGGCTACCGCGAAGAGCTAATCGAACTCGGCTGGCAGGGCGGGGTTCTCGCGATGGCGGAACAGCAACTCGATCTGGCTCGGGTGCATCCGTGCCAGCGACAGTTCCGGCAGGGCGTCGCGCGAGAAGAAGTCGATGGCGTCCGTCTCGACGCTGGGCTTCGGGGACCCGCTGAGCAGATCGCACACGAACAGGGCGACGTAGTTGTGGAAGAGGGACGGCGGCTGCGGGTGCCGTCGGCGATCCTGCAGCCCCGCGAGGCTAATGGCCTTCGCCCGGTAACCTGACTCCTCGAAGATCTCGCGCTCGACGGCCTGAGAGGGCGAGTCGTTGACGTCGACCCAGCCGCCCGGCAGACACCACTTGCCATCCGAGGTCTCCCGGACCAGCAGAATCCTGCCGTCTTTGAACACCCCGCCGCGAACGGCTACCTTGGGGGTGATGTACCCCTTCTCCGCTGGCCACAACGCCTGAATGTCCTGCAGGGGCCGCTGCAGCTCATCGGCCAGGAGCTTGTCCACCAGCGCCTGCAGCTTCTCGTAGCGATCGCGATCGAAGGGGTCGGTGGTGAAGTGCTGGCCGGTTTGGGCAATGGCCGCAACCTTGCGGGCCCAATCGAAGACGTTCATGGAAAAAGATGGTAGCACGGGGTGAGGGCCGCAGGCCCGAACGACCGACCGTGGACGGTCGGGCTGGGAAGCGTCGCCATGGATGGCATGCTCGCGACAAGTTAGATATCTGTGAGACACTTCTCCAATGTCTGTGCTGAGCAACCTGTTCGCCGTTCTCCCGATCGACCCGGCCGCCTCCAACGGTCAGCGATTGAATCGCGCGCTGTCAGTGTGGGCGCTGACTGCAATCGGCCTGGGAGCGACGATCGGTACCGGCATCTTCGTGATGACAGGAACGGTCGCGGCGACTCAATCGGGCCCCGCGGTCACGTTGTCACTCCTCATCGCTGCTCTCGGCAGCGGCTTTGCAGCGTTGTGCTACGCCGAACTGTCCTCTTTCCTGCCGGTTTCCGGGAGCGCTTACAGCTATACGTACGCGTCGCTCGGCGAAATTGCCGCGTGGCTGATCGGCTGGAACCTGCTGTTGGAGTACGGCATTTCGGCCTCCGCCGTTGCGGTGAGCTGGTCGGCGTACATCACCAATCTTCTGGCGGAAGTCAACATTACCCTGCCGGCGGACTGGATCAACGCACCGTTCGCGCAGGGGGCTCACGACCAACTGGTCCGTACGCACGCGATCATCAATCTCCCGGCGGTGTTGATCGTCGGCGCGATGAGCGCCATCTGCTACGTCGGCGTGCGCGAATCGGCCGGCGCCAACACATTCATGGTGGCGCTGAAGGTGGGCATCATCGTCATCTTCATCATCGCCGGAATGTGGTTCATCACTCCCTCGAACTGGACCCCCTACGTTCCACCCAACACCGGTACGTTCGGACACTTCGGCTGGAGCGGCATCATCCAGGGCGCGGCGATCATCTTTTTCTCGTACGTCGGATTCGATACGGCGTCGACTACGGCGCTCGAGGCGCGCAACCCCCAGCGCGATCTGCCGCTTGGAATCATCGGCGCGTTGCTGATCTCGACGGTTCTTTACGTCGGCATGTCCATGGTGATGACGGGAATGGTGTCCTACACCAAGCTGAACGTGGACGCGCCTGTTGCGGTGGCACTCGATGCGCACCCCGAACTGAAATTCCTGGGTCTGCTGGTGAAGATCGGTGCCGTTGCCGGGATGACGTCAGTGGTTCTTGCCTCGTTGCTCGGCCAGCCGCGCATCCTTCTGGCCATGGCGGATGATGGCTTGCTGCCGCCGTCCATGAGCCGCTGTCATCCGCGGTTCAAGACACCGCATGTCGCGACCTTGTGGACGGGTATCACGGCGGCTTTGTTTGCCGGACTGTTCCCCCTCGACTATCTGGCTGAGCTCATCTCGATCGGCACTCTGTTGGCGTTCGCCTTCGTGTGCCTTGCCGTGCTGGTCATGCGATACAAGCATCCCGACACGCCGCGGCCATTTCGTGTGCCCTGGGCTCCGGTGACCTGCGTGCTGGGAGCCGTCGTCTGTCTGGGAATGACCTTGGCCCTGCCCGACAAAGTGTGGTGGCGTCTGGTGTATTGGACGGCGATCGCGCTCGTGATCTACGCCACCTATGGGTACAAGCACAGTCGCCTGCGAAGAAGACAACCCAGAGCAGGGTGATGACCCAGATCAGGAGACTGACCCGGAGGCGGTTGTGACCCGGTCGCTGCAGACGACCCCGGCGGCGGATGGCTTCTGGATGCCGGGGGAATTCGAGCCGCACGCCGGCTGCTGGATGCTCTGGCCGGAGCGCGCCGACAACTGGCGCGACGTGGCTTGGCCGGCACAGCAGGCATTCGTTGCAGTCGCCGCCGCCATCCGCCGGTTCGAGCCGGTCACCGTCGGGGTGTCCGGGAAACATTTCGACAACGCCCGGGCTCTGCTTCCGGAGGACGTTCGCGTCGTAGAGATGTCTCACGACGACAGCTGGATGAGGGACGTGGGACCCACGTTCGTCGTCAACTCGAAGGGCGACGTTCGAGGCGTCGACTGGCAATTCAACGCGTGGGGCGGATTGGAAGGCGGTCTGTACTTTCCCTGGGATCAGGACGATCTCGTGGCCCGCAAGGTGCTGGAGATCGAAGGGCACGAGCGGTACAGAACCTCCTTCGTCAATGAAGGCGGCGCAATCCATACTGACGGGGCAGGCACCGCTGTGGTGACTGAGCAATGCCTCCTCAACTCCAACCGCAATCCCTCACTGCCGCGAGAAGGAATCGAGGCGCGGTTGCGAGCGTACATGGGAGTCACGCGCGTCATCTGGTTGGGGAGCGGTGTGCTCAATGACGAGACGGACGGGCATGTCGACAATCTCGCCTGCTTCGTGCGACCCGGGGAAGTCTGTCTCACCTGGACCGACAACAAGCGCGATCCTCAATACGCGATCTCGCTCGACGCCTGGGAGCGATTGAGCGACGAACGGGACGCGCGCGGTGAGAAGTTGAAGATTCACAAGCTGCCCGCGCCGGCGACTCAGGTCATGACTGCCAAGGAAGCAGCCGGTGTGGTGACGCGTGAAGGGTCGAAGCCGCGCAAGGCGGGTGATCGGCTCGCAGCGAGCTACGTCAACTTCTACATCGCCAACGGTGGAGTCGTCATGCCGCTGTTGCACCCGCGCACGGACCGCCCGGCCCTGTCGAAACTGAAGCGACTGTTCCCGGAGCGACAGGTCGTGGGCGTGCCGGCACGGGAAATATTGCTGGGTGGCGGCAACATTCACTGCATCACGCAGCAAGTGCCCGCCGCCGGGGTGCGGCGCAAGAGCGCCAGCCGCTGAGCGGCGGTCTGCCGCGCAGGGTACGACACCGGTCTGGCGTCACACGATTTCCCGGCTTTCCGTGCCCGGAGTCACAGTCTCGCCCTCACGCGCTGGCGGGGAATTCCTGCAGATTGTTAAGTGTCGGCGTTAGCAGCCGTCGCGCCAGGCCGACATTCAGAGCCGGTCGTGACCTGGCGTTATCTTCAACGCACTTGCGGTGGATTCCGTAGCCTGTCGAAAGCCCTACATCGTGGACACTCTTCGACCCTGCCTGATCGGAATCCTCGCGGCGTTTTCTGTTGCGTCCGCGAACGTCGCTGCCGCTGCGCCAGAAAACAATCCGGTACTGACGCACCCCGCCGCTGAAACGCAGCCAACGATTCATCGCGTGCTCGTGAAACTGCGGTCGTCTGGCTCTGTGGCAAGCGCGCCGAGCCGATCGCGCGCGAAGCTCGCAGTGAGCGAGGCAGCGTCTGCGGCGACCGCGCAGGCTGCCATCAACGCAGTTGGCTTGCGGGCCCACCTGGCCGTCAAACAGACCCGCGAGATCGTTGCAGGGCTGCACGCTGTGCAAATCGAAGCGACGGGCGGAGACTCCCTCGCAGCGACTCTCGCCAAGTTGAAAGAGGATCCGGACGTCGAGTTTGCCGAGCCGGATCAGCGTCGCTATCCCCATGCCGTGCCAAACGATCCGCTGTACACGGGCCAGTGGTACCTGCAGAACCAACAGCCGGCCGCCATCGATGCGATGACGGTCTGGGATACGTCCACGGGACGTTCAGACATCGTGATCGCCGAGATCGATACCGGAATTCGCTACGACCATCCGGATCTGCGCTCCTCGACTGCGGACCGGCTGCTGCCCGGGTACGACTTCATCTCGGACCCGACGATAGCTAACGATGGCGACGGCCGGGACGCCGACGCCTCGGATCCAGGTGACTGGGTCACGACACAGGACACGCAAACGACGAAGTTCAGTGGCTGCACGGTCGAGGACAGCTCCTGGCACGGAACGCGGGTGGCCGGCATTCTCGGGGCGATCGCCAACAATGGCGTTGGCATCGCGGGGATCACCTGGAAGGGGATGATTCTTCCGGTTCGAGCCCTGGGCAAGTGCGGGGGTCTCGACTCCGACATCCTGGATGGGATGCGCTGGGCGGCTGGATTGCACGTCACGGGTGTCCCTGACAACACTCACCCGGCGCAGGTCATCAACATGAGCCTGGGTGGAACGGGTGCCTGCACCTCTGCGCAGCAGATGGTCGTCAACGAGATCGTAGCCAAGGGTGTCGTGATCGTCGTGTCGGCGGGCAATGAAGGCGGGCCCGTGGATTCGCCGGCGAACTGCGCCGGTGTGGCGGGCGTCGCCGGTCTGCGCAATATCGGGACGAAGGTGGGATTCAGCAGTCTGGGGCCCCAGGTGGCCGTCAGCGCGCCGGGCGGCAATTGCGTCAATACAGGTGCCGGCCAGCCGTGTCTGTTTACGATCAATACGACGATCAACAGCGGCACGACGACCCCGGGTAGCAATACCTACACCGACCAGACGGTTCCGAACCTCGGGACGAGTTTCTCTGCCCCAATTGTTTCGGGCATCGCGGCTCTGATGACGGGAGTCAACGGCAATCTCAATGCGGCGCAGGTCATCTCGCGACTCAAGGAAGGCGCGAAGCCCTTCCCCGTGTCCTCGGATAACACCGTGCTGAGTTGTCATGTCCCTGCCAACAGCAGCGATATCCAGAGCAGCGAGTGCAACTGCAATACTTCCACCTGTGGCGCTGGGATGGCCAATACTCCTGGCGCGGTGAACGCGGCGCTGAGGCCCGTCGCGGCCGTGATGCTGCCTACGACTGTCAGCCCGGGTCAGAACGTGATTCTGAAGGGCATGGGGAGTGCGGCGGCCTGCGGGCATACCGTCTCGACCTTCGCCTGGTCGAATGTCACGGCCTCCTCGAACGCCATTCAGGGCGCCAATACTTCGACAGCGACGGTTCTCGCCCCCACTTCAGGCTCGTTTACTGTTCGTCTCACGGTGACCGACGATGCAGGCAAGCAGGACACGGCAGATGTGGTCGTGTCATCTGCCGCGGCGAGCAGCTCGGCGCCTGCAACGGCTACCGGACTAGCTGGCTGTCCCGCGCCTCCTGTGGCCATCAGCGTCACGCCCACCACCGCGAGTGTCGCAGCGATGGGCGGAAGTGCGACCTTTGCGGCTACGGTGACCAACACCACCAATACTGCCGTGACGTGGCAGGTCAATGGAGTGGTCGGTGGCAACTCCACCGTCGGAACAGTTTCGGCACAGGGCCTTTACACAGCGCCCGCGGCCGTACCGAGTCCTGCGACTGTGTCGATCGCTGCCGTGTCGAGCGCTGATTCGACGAAGACGGCCTCCGCGTCGGTCACGATCGTCGCTGCGATCAGTGTGACCGTCACTCCTGGAACCGCGGCCCTCATCGCCGGAACGGGTAGTCAGACGTTCATGGCTTCGGTCGTGAACACCACCAATACGGCGGTCACCTGGCAGGTCAACGGCTTGACCGGCGGCAACTCCACGGTGGGGACGATTTCGACTGGGGGCGTTTACACGGCTCCCGCATTGGCGCCCAGCCCAGCGACGGTCACCGTAACGGCCGTTTCCGTAGCCAACAGCGCGCGCAGCGGAACAGCCATGGTCACGATCTCGCCGCAGAGCAATGCAGCGTCGTCCGGGAGCTCGTCTTCCAGCGCCGGTGGTTCCGGAGATAGCTCGGGAGGTGGCGGTGGCGGCGCGATGGACTGGGTGACGCTGGCCTTCGCCGCGG
The DNA here is from genome assembly GCA_036499585.1 of Steroidobacteraceae bacterium. Lineage (GTDB taxonomy): Bacteria > Pseudomonadota > Gammaproteobacteria > Steroidobacterales > Steroidobacteraceae > 13-2-20CM-66-19. The sequence continues at coordinate 240,090 of DASYDM010000012.1, read as the reverse complement.
TCGTGTCGTTGAGCGCGCTACTGCGTCGACATCATGAAGCGAGGAACATTCAGGAAACAGTCAGCGACTTGAGCTAGAGTCGCTGGGGTGGGGGGAAGACGCGCGCTGTTTGAGCTGATTTGTTGCGCTAGCCTTGCGGCCTGCCGCGCGGACCCAGCCGCTCAACCGTCGGATGCCTGCCGGACCCAGGTCATCGTCGTCTTCGCGAGCCCTGTCCAGACTCCGCCCGATCCCGATTTCGTCAAGGCCGTCGCTACGGCCTCACACGTGCACTTGTCTTACGTTCGGTCCATCAATCCCGAATTGCACGTCTTCGTCGCGACTTCCGCGGAAGCCGATCGGGATTGTTCGCGATCTCTCGCCAGACTGCGTGGCGACGCCCGGATCCGTTCCGTCGATATCGATCAGCGTCGGGTGCACCACTGATGGGCCGCATCGTCCGTGCCCTCGCGGTCGCCTTGATCGTGTTGCCGCCCGTCGTCACTACCGCTTTCGCCGCCGAGGAATACAACCCCGCGCGTACGCATCCGACGACCGCGTCTGATGATTCCATTCAGCGAGTCATCGTGAAGTTTCGCTCGGGAGCCGAAGAGGTTGAAGCGCTCGCGGACCATGCCGGCGTCGCGGTTCAGGCCCGACGACAGATCGGACCCGGCATGCACGCCTTGCAGGTCCAGCCTCAGAGCTCCGGACAGACGCTCGCCGCGACGCTTGCAGCGCTTCGCGCAGACCCGACCGTGGAATACGCAGAGCCGGATCTGCGCCGCTATCCCCATGCGGTTCCGAATGACCCGGCGTTCAACGCCCAGTGGTTTCTTCAAGCAGACCAGCCGGCGGCTCTCGATGCGACGGATGCGTGGGACGTGACGGCAGGATCGACGGGAGTCGTGATCGCCGAGCTCGATACCGGCGTTCGGTTCGATCATCCCGACTTGCGCAGCCCGGCCGGGAACCGGCTTCTGGCGGGGTACGACTTCATCAGCGCCGATTGGGCCGGTGCCTTCTTCACCGCGAATGACGGCGACGGCCGCGACGGCGATGCATCCGATCCAGGCGATTGGGTCAGCTCGCAGGACAAACTCGAGGTCCGCTTCAAGGATTGCAAGGAGGAGAACAGCTCGTGGCACGGGACACGTGTGGCGGGAGTGCTCGGGGCACTCACCAACAACGCGACGGGCGTCGCCGGAATCACCTGGAACAACTGGATCCTTCCGGTGCGGGTGTTGGGAAAATGCGGCGGCTACGACTCGGACATCATCGCCGCGATGCTCTGGGCCGCCGGCGGTCATGTCGACCGGGTTGCGGACAATCCTTATCCGGCCCGGATCATCAACATGAGTCTCGGTGCCACGGGGCCGTGCCTGGCGAGCTATCGATCGGTCATCGACCAACTCGTGGGGATGGGCGTTCTGGTGGTCGTGTCGGCGGGCAACGAGGGCGGGCCCGTGGACTCGCCCGCGAATTGCCCCGGTGTGGCGGGCGTGGCCGGCTTGCGACAGATCGGCACCAAGGTAGGCTTCAGCAGCCTCGGCCCGGAGATTGCGCTGAGCGCACCGGGCGGTAACTGCGTCAACACGGCTCCCGGCCAGCCCTGTCTGTTCTCGATCAACACCACCACGAATTCCGGCACGACCGTGCCCGCGACCAACACTTACACCGATCAGTTCAACCTCAACGTCGGCACGAGTTTCTCGGCACCGATGGTGTCGGGTATCGCCGGACTGATGTTGGCGGTGAACGGCAATTTGCGGCCGGCACAACTGATCGCAAGGCTCAAGGAGGGGGCGACCAGGCCGTTTCCGGTGTCCAGCGATCCGGCCATTCCCGTCTGTCATGTGCCGAACGGACAAAGTGACCTGCAGACCGCGGAGTGCTCGTGTACGACACAGACCTGCGGGGCAGGAATGGCGAACGCCTCCGGGTCGGTTCAAGCCGCTCTGCGGCCCATTGCGGCGGTAAGGCTGCCCGCCGTGGTTTCGCCCGGCAGCACTCTGAGCCTGATGGCGGATGGCAGTGCTGCGGCGTGCAATCACACCATCAGCTCGTACGCGTGGACGGTTGTCTCATCGTCCGGCGGGGCACCGACGATTCAGAGCGCCAACACTGCCGATGCCTCTGTGGTTGCGCCGACGGCTCCCGACACCTATACGCTCCGAGTTACCGTCACCGACGATGCGGGCAGAACGGACTCGGCAAACGTGACCATCACCGCGATTTCCGCGACCAGCGGGGCATTGCCGTCCGCCGGAACCAACGCATGTCCCAGACCGATTGCTTTCGGGAGCACGGGCCCTGCAGGCCCGGTAAGTGCTAATCCCCCGGGTAGTGGATCTTCGGGCACGGGAAACAGTGGCTCCGGAGGAGGCGGGGGAGAGATGGACTGGCTCCTGCTGGCCGCCGCTACTGCGGCACTGGCCGTGCGTGTCTCTCGCAACAGGCCCAGCGGGACCTACAAAAGCCGCGTGGCCGCATCCAGCCAGGACTTCTGCGCACGGCGATAGTGCCCGGGCGCGATCCGTGCCTGCTCCAACAGCTCTTTGGCGACTTTCTGCGCCTCGTCCTTGCGTCCCTTCACTTGCAGGAGCTGCGCATACCGGACGGCCGCCTCGGCCCCGGGATAGGACGTGGCGAGAACCTTGTACTCCTCCAGCGCCTTGTCGGTGTTGCCTTCTTCCTCTAGAGACCGTGCGTAGAGCAGATGCCCCTCGGGCGAGCGGAAGTCCGGATTCAGGCGGATCAGGTCATCGAGTGTGGCACGGGCGCCTGCCGGGTCACCCTTGCTGAACTGCGCACGGGCCAGTCCCAGCATCAGGTTGGGATCGTGTTCATACAGGCCCGTGAGAGCGGAACGGAACTGCTCGATCGCATCGTCATATTTGCCGTGTCGCGTGAGCTCCTCTGCGTAACGCTGGCGGGACGCGACGTTCGCACCCACCCGCGCTTCGCTTTCGAAGCGGCGCAGATTGGCCCCGGGATCCATCGCCTTCTTGAAGCCGCGGGCCGTGCGTTTGGCAGTGCGGCTGTTGAACAGATCGGGAATGAGCTCGACCACGATGTAGGCGATGGCGCCGGGAATCTGCAACAGCGCCAGGACCCAGATCCAGATCTGATTGCGGCCGGTCTTGATCGCGTGAATGATCAATAGCGCTACGATGAGAATGTCGAGAATCGCGAAGATCGTCATGTCAGTTCGGTTTCCTGCGGTTCAGTTCCGGCAACGCGAAGGCGACGACGGAGTCGCCACGCGGCGTGCCCAGCCCACCATGGCCGCCAGCACTGATGACCAGGAACTGCCGTTGATTGCGGCCGGCCCGATACGTCATCGGCGTCGCCTGACCGCCGGCCGGGAGGCGATATTTCCACAGCTCGCGGCCGGTTTCGAGATCGTAGGCGCGGAAATAGCTGTCCATGGCGGCGCCGACGAACACCACGTCGCCGGCGGTGGCAATCGGGCCGCCCATATTGGGCGTTCCGAAGTCACGCGTCGGCGCAAACCACGGGCCCAGACCCTCGGTCGATCCGAGCGGCACTTGCCAGACGATACGGTTACGACGCAGATCCACACTGACCAAGGTTCCCCACGGTGGGGCGGTACAGGGCAGACCCCAGGGGGATAGTAAAGGTTCACGGCGCATCGCGTACGGGGCACCCGCCTGCCGGGCGAAGACGGCATTGCGGTTGGAGTTGCCCGACATTTCCCTGGCGAGATCCTGCTGCGGGATCAGCGTGACGACCATCGGCAGGTGATTGACCGCCGCGAAGACTCGCTGACGGCGAGGATCGAACGCCAGCCCACCCCAGTTGACCCCACCGATATAGCCCGGCGATTCGATCGTGCCGCGTGTGTCAGGTGGAGTGAAGATGCCTTCGCTGCGATGCGAGGCGATGAGATTGCGGCACTTCGCGCGATCCCAGAAGGTCACGCCCCACGCATCCTCCGGCCGAATTGGTGATTGCGAGACGAGCGGGGATATCGAGGAGAAGGGCTGGGTGGGGAAAGCCTGCTCGCCGGGGACCTGACTGCGAGGGACGGGCTTCTCGGTGATCGGGAACAGCGGGCGGCCGTTGCCCCGGTCGAAGACGTAGAGCATGCCCGACTTGGTCGCCTGGATGACCGCCGGGATCGGGATACCTTGCTGCTCGATGTCCACCAGAATGGGCTGAGCCGCCAGGTCGTAGTCCCACAGATCGTGGTGGACGAGTTGCTGGGACCAGGCCAGTTTGCCGGTGGTGGCGTCGAGGGCGAGGAGTGAGTTGGCGAGTTGGTTGTTGCCCAGGCGGGTGCCGCCGAAGAAGTCCGGGCTCGCGGATCCCGTTGGGACGTAGACGAGGCCATGGTCCTCATCGACCGACATGACACCCCAGGCGTTGGCCGCACCTGTGGCGGCTGCCTGCTCCGGACGCCAGTCTCCGGCCGTTGGGTGAGTCGGTGAGTCGGGGATGGGGTCGAAACTCCAACGCAGAGCGCCGGTGCGCGCATCGAATCCGCGAACGATGCCGCGCTCGAGCTTCACCGCCCGGTTGTCTCCGACTGCCGAACCGACTACCAGCACGTCGCCCCGAATCGCCGGCGGCGAGGTCACCAGGTAGGCGCTGGGGTCGATCAGCCGCACGTTCTGTGTCAGGTCGACCTGCCCCTGGCTTCCAAAATCCGCACACGGCTTGCCGGTATGCGCGTCCAGCGCCAATAGCCTCGCGTCCAATGTGCCCGTGAACACCCGGTGATTGCAGGGAAGATTCTGGATCTGGCGCTTCGGGTCGGGCTCCTCCCAGACGGAGACGCCTCGCGAGGTCGCCTCGGAATACCGTTTCGTGCGATCGATGTGCGGGTCGAAACGCCAGCGCTCTTTGCCTGTCTCAGGGTCGAGGGCAATGACGATGTTCGTGGGGGTTTCGACGTAGAGGAAACCGAAGGCCAGAACCGGTGTGGCTTCGAAGGCCATGCTTCCGGCCTGCGCGAAACCCGCGCCTGTCTCGCCGGTGTGGAAGGTCCATGCGACTTCGAGGTGCGCGACGTTGTCGCGGTTGATCTCGTCGAGGCTGGAGAAATGCTGGCCGAAGGGGTCCCCGCCGTAGTAGCCCCAGTCGCTGGCGTCGGGGGATTGGGCTTGTGCCCGGGAAGGAGTGCTGATCGTGGAGAGGACGATGAATAGCAGGAGCGCCAGGGGGGCGGAAGAGAGACTTGAGCGGTACGCCGGAGTCATTCAGCCATTATCGACCAATGCGGGCGGTTGAGGGCGACTCGCGTCACGCCGCGGGCGGTCCGAGGACCGGACGCGGCGGGTGTCCGGTTCGCCATGCTGGTATTCTTCCACCGTGATTTTATCCGGGGCGGTTCGATCCCTGCGCGGGATCTTGAACTCACTTCTCGCGGTGCTGTTGCTCGCGATTGCTAGCGGCACGAATGCTCAGACTGCCGGCGATGGCGCGTCTCCGGCGAAACCCCAGCCGGGTCAGGCCACTCCGGGGCATCGACCCCGCATCGGTCTCGTCCTTTCCGGTGGCGGCGCGCGGGGTGCGGCGCACATCGGCGTTCTCAAGGTACTCGAGCAGCTCCACATACCTATCGACGCTATCGCTGGCACGAGCATGGGCGCCGTCGTCGGTGGTCTGTACGCGAGCGGGCTCAACCCGCAGGAAATCGAGCAGCTCATGTCCTCGCTGAACTGGCAGGATGCTTTCCGAGACCGCCCGCCTCGTGAGGACCTCACGTTTCGTCGTAAGCAGGAAGACGAAAATTTCCTCGTCAAATTTCCGCTGGGTTTGCGCGGTTCGCACATTCAGTTGCCCAAGGGGCTGATCCAGGGACAGAAGCTGAGTCAGACGCTGCGACGCATGACGTTGCCCGTGGCTCACATCACGAACTTCGACAACCTCCCGACGCCATTTCGAGCCGTCGCAACGGATCTGGAAACCGGCGACCCGGTCGTCATGGGCTCGGGCGATTTGACCACCGCGATGCGGGCGAGCATGTCCGCTCCCGGAGTTTTTGCTCCGGTTGAACGCGACGGGCGCGTGTTGATTGACGGCGGTATCGCTGAGAACTTGCCGATCGACGTCGCGAGAGAAATGGGTGTCGACATCGTTATCGTCGTCGACGTGGGATCCCCGCTGCTGACGCGCGACAAGCTGACTAGCGTGCCGACGATCTCGAACCAGATGCTGTCGATTCTGATCCAGCGGAACTCACGGCTGCAGCTCGAGAAGCTCCGCAAGAACGACGTGCTCATTACCCCGCATCTGGGAGATGCGTCTGCTTTCGACTTTGGCCTTTTCACTCGCGTCATTACAGTTGGCGAAGTCGCTGCGCGTGAGAGCGAGAGCAGCTTGCTGGGGTTGGCTACTACTGATGCGGATTTTCAGCAGTACCTTGCGCGACGCGATGGAACGCGCCGGTCTGCGCCCGAAATCGACTTCCTCAAGATCGATGCGGGGTCGGAGCGGTACGCAAAGAAACTGGAGAACCGGTTTCAGAACGTGGTGGGCAAGCCGCTTGATCCCGACGTTGTTGCGCGCGACGTGACTTCGATCTATGGGCAAGGAAATCTCGAGACGCTGGACTACCACGTGGTTGAGGACGAAAACAATCGTTACGGCATCGCGCTGGATGCGCGCCGTAACTCCTGGGGTCCCAACTACGTTCGGTTCGGCCTGAGTCTGCAGGACGATTTCAACGGGAACTCCAGCTACAACGCCGCGGCACGTTTGGTGATGTCCGAAATCACCACTCCCGGCGGGGAGTTGGTGCTTGACTTGCAGATGGGCGAGGACTCGAAGATCGGGTCCGAGGTCTATTTGCCGGTGTCGGAGACGTCCGGGTTCTTTTTTCTGCCGCACATTCTGGCCGAGGCGCGCAACATCGACGTGCTCGACGATCAAACGCCGGTCGCGGAGTATCGGCTCCACACGTTCAACTACGGTCTGGACTTCGGTAGAGAGTTTGGGAATTGGGGTGAGATTCGCACCGGTGTCCAGCACGAAGAGGGGCGCTCTCGGGTGCACATCGGCGATCCCACGTTGCCGGTGCAGTCGTTTGATACTCGAACGTTCTTCTTGCGGATGTCCTACGACAGGTTGGATGACGTGAACTTCCCGCGCAAAGGGCAGCAAGCGACTGTTGAATGGGACGCCGAGCGCACCGGGTTGGGTTCCGATCAGCGTTCAGATCGTGTTCAGTTCAACTATCTCGGGGCTCATTCGTTCGGGCGCTACACAGCTGTGTTCTCAGCTGCTGGCGGCACCACGCTCAACACGCCCAATGTTCCACAGATCGTCCCGGGCGGTGTCCCAACCGACGTACGTTTGCTCTTCTCGCTAGGTGGTTTTTTGAACCTGTCCGGACTGCGGCAGGATTCGCTAACGGGGCCGCACTACGGAATCGCGCGGACTCTGTTTTACAAGCAGATCGGTCGCGGTGGACCTGGCTACCTGGATGTCCCCACGTATCTGGGTGTGTCGTTTGAGATGGGTAACGTGTGGAATACACGCAGCGACGCGTCATTCCATAACACGCACCGCGACGCTAGCGTGTTTCTCGGGATGGATACATTGCTGGGGCCCGTGTACATCGCCTCGGGGTTCGATGACAAAGGCCAGCAGGCGTTTTATCTGTTCCTGGGAAGGACGTTTTAGGGAGGAGCCGTTTGGCTGGGCCCGCGTGAGGCGGTTGCGTGGGAGTGCTATTCGTGAATCCGCGCGGGCCGCAAAAGCGCCGCAGGCGCCTTTTGCCAGTCGACTAGAGCCCGCGGCTTTGCGCCAGGTTCTCTACCTTCTCGAATACCAGCGATGGCTTATCCGTGGCGCGGGAGTACTGGTGTCGGCGAGCCATCTCCGCCAGCGCCTCATCCCGCTCTTCGGCCGTGGAGTACCAGTGGAGCTTGTTCCACTCGGGGCCCAGGAGCTTTCTGAAGGGGTCGCCCGAGGGCAGGCTCACGCGGACCCCGTAGGGGCGGAGCTTTTCGATCGGCGGCGTGCGAAGGTTTTGCGGTTGGCTGATTCCCATACGCGCGGAAGCTTACGGTGTGGCGCCGCGAGGCCGCAAGCTACTGGATACGCAGAAATGGAGCGTTCAGATGTCCAAGGAGGGGTGGGCTGCGCGAGCCGACCTGGGTCACGAAGGCACGGCGTGCCGGCCGCGTCGTTCCATGATGCGCTTATTCCGCTGTGCGACCCGTAGGCTCTCGTGCAAGGTACTGGAGTTCGGTGCGAGCTCCAGGCCGGACTTGATATCGCGGAAGGCTTGTTCGAAGAGCCCCTTCGCGACGTAGACCGCCGCTCGATTGTTAAAAGCCCGCCAGTTCGTGCTGTCCATCTCGATGGCCAGATTGCAGTGCTCGAGGGCAGCGTCCAGCTGCTGCAATTGAACGAGCCCGGCGCAGACGTTCGCGTGTCCTGCTGCAATATCATGGAGGTCGGCTGACTCTTTCAGCCCGGCAAGGGTCAGTCGAACCCCTTCCTCGAACCGCCCGGCCTCGAGGGCATCGGCGCCCTCCGAAAGGAGAGAATTTCCGCCGATGACCGTCGCGCTCTGGGCGGCAGTGCTGGCCCCAGCATTGGCGGCGTAGAGGAGGCTGGAGATCGCGAGGGTGAGGCTTAGAGCGAGGGACACCCGCGGCGGCGCGGTCGGCCCGCGGGGGGACCCGCAAGCTAGGGTAACCACACTGGGCAGGCGGGCCAGGGTGACCGCGCGGGCCAAGCGAGCCAGGAGAACGAGGCGGCCCGCGCTGGCGAGGGGAACCAAGCGGGCAACGCGGGCGACGTGCTGGCTCGGGTGTGGGCACCCGTAAGCCGGTGTGTTCATGGCGGCTCCAGTCGACTGACGGCGGGCGGGCAAGACCGCACCAGTCCAGATCCCTATATAGCGACGCTGGGGCTTGGAAGCAAAGCAGGGGGTGGAGCGGGCGTTCCCGCAGGGCGGTTCTTCTCGGGTTCGCGGCCGCACGAAGCCTTGAGTTGCCCTTCCACGGTCCCCACACTGACTGTCCGGACGCGACGCGGACCGCGCCATAGAGCGCGGGACGATGCTGATACCGCACCGAAATCGCCAATTAGCAGGTAAACGCCGAGAGGAGATCCCCTATGGCCCTGTTCAGCAAGAAGCTCGCAATACCCGCCCGTGAGGAAGCACTCCCCGGACGCTCCGCGCCGATGAAGGTGCCCGAGCGCCACTTCGTGACTGGCAACCGGATTGCTCCCCCATTTCCCGCGAACCTCCACGAGGCCGTTTTCGGTCTGGGATGCTTTTGGGGCGCCGAGCGACTCTTCTGGCAGCTCCCGGGCGTGTACTCCACCGCGGTCGGCTATGCCGGCGGCTTCAGTCCAAATCCCACTTATCAGGAAGTGTGTACCGGTCAGACGGGACACACCGAAGTCGTTCGCGTCATCTACGACCCCGACAAAGTCGACTACGAGGATTTGTTGAAGTTGTTTTGGGAGTCGCATGACCCGACCCAGGGCATGCGCCAGGGCAACGATGTGGGCACTCAGTACCGCTCCGCGATCTACGTGTTTGATGCCGACCAGCGGCGAGTCGCGGATGAGTCGAAGCAGATGTATCAGGCTCGGCTGACTGCGGCGGGGAAAGGCAAGATCAGCACCGAGATTCTCGATGCGCCGCCGTTCTACTACGCGGAGGAGTATCACCAGCAATATCTGGCGAAGAATCCGGATGGGTATTGCGGGATCAAGGGCACGGGAGTCAGCTGTCCGATCGGGGGAAGCGTGCAGGTTCCGGCGCACTGAGTGTTTGGCTGCGGGCAGATGCAGAGAGAGGGACGGTAGCGAGGTCTACCGAAAATCTACCGGAAGGGATACCCGTAGGTAATCCGCCGGGAACAGCCGACACTGTTAGACGGCAATCTCATAGCCAGCCGCCTTGAGTTCCTTGATCAGTGCATAGCCTTGGGAGTCAATTGATCCGTCTATCTTCTTATAGATGAGGCCGTCGAGGTCGCTCGGGACGACGACTCCTTCCTTGTACAGACAGCAAACGCGCTCTCTGCCCAAACGCCCTACGAAGTAACCGAACTCAAATATCACATTTGGTCGTGCGCGGGCTTCCTTGTGTCGACGCTCTTCGGGTAGATGTTCCTCTGCTCTTGGGTAAGCCATGTCATCCGGAGTCAGGAGTACGAAGGCATATCCAACATCGCTATGTGCTTCGAACTTCTCGATGATAGTTTTGCCCTTATCTGGCTGGCGGTGCAAGACGACCGGATCCATGCCGATTTCACGAAGGAACCGTTCGATATCGGTCTTCAATGCATCGTCGTGCCCGTGGTTGATGCTTCGCGTCTTCCATGCCAACCAATCGGGTTTGTCGCCGCCGGCGAATCTATGGCCGCCTTGTGAGTCAGGGAACGAAAAGTTCTCGAAGGTGAAGCGCTCTCCTTCCGTGCGTAACCGTTTGACAAGGTCAATAGAGCTGTTCACGCTTTCTCCTGAAAGGCGGCTCTCCGATCAATCGCGCACGCGCAGGCGAGAGGGGAGTCGCGACTCGCTGGAACATCATCGTAACTTTGCCATGGCGTCTCTGATCGCGCGCTCTTGGAGGCGGGTTGTGTCTTCGGCTGCTGCGGCGCAGTCAAGTAGCTGCATCAACAGTTCTTTCGCCAAGGAAGTGATCGGAACAATGCGTTTGCTCTTCGACCGCCGCTGAAATTCAAATTCATCGAAGTCATCAAGGTATCGCAGGTCAGCCCACGACTTCGAGGAAAGGGCGCCACCAATAACGCCTAGGTAGAAACTCGAGTACGGCCGGCCGTGGAAGCACGGAGGTTGTTCCGGACGCCCGTGCGGTCTGCTGGTTAGCAGTCTTGCAACGAAGTCACCGGAGGGAAGCGTGGCGAGCAGTACGAGATACTTCGGCTCGAGCCGCCCTGTCTCGGCGCTACGATAGAAAGCCTCGTGGCGGTAAATTTCGCCGGGTTGCATGGGACGACCGCTTTCCCTAGCGGCACCTAGTGGCCGTGGGGAGCCGCGGCCGCGACGCCTTCGTATTCACGGGCTGATTCCAGGATCGCGTCACGATTCGGGTCTGAGTCGGGGACGGCAAGCGCATATGGAATGCGCTCATTATTCCCCCTGCCGCCATCCCAGATCTTGTCCCAAGGACCGCGGTCTTCGTGCGTAAAACCAATCAGCGGCTTCGTCAGCTCATCGGCAAACTTCACGCTGAGTTCATGCATCAGCCGGAGTTCACGACGTGTGAAGGGCGAGTCGTCAAAGGCGACTTTCGGCACTACGAGCTCTCGGACGAAGTCGATGACCTTCTCCGGAACGATGTCGACCGCATGGGCCATGTCGATTTCCAGCTCGTCCCATTCCTGCATGAGGTCAAGCGGCACGGGACCCATTTTCCACGCCCGGTAGTCGAGTCCGGTGACGCTGCGACCTGTTTCGCGGAAGTGAGTGAAATCCAGCAGGTACAGTAGTTTGAAGAGCTTCACCTTGCCGCAATGCCGTGTATTTGAGGAGAAATACACAATCGCGTTGATGAGTTTTTCGCGGTTGCGGGAAATCAACATTTGGGTCAGCCCTTGCGTCTACGCTGCGCTCTGCGCCCGCTCTAGAGCTATTCTACCGCATCGGCGCTCAATCGAGAGCGACAGTTTAGGGCACCGAGCGGCATCTGAGAGCGAGGGCCGGGTGACCCTGGGAGCGACTGAATGCAGTGACTTACTCCGCTGCTACCGAACTCCTTCCCACGCTTCGGTTTCCGCCGAGAGCGTCAATTGGGCCGCATCACCATGCCAGCGCGAGCGTTCAGGGGTAGTCCTCGTCTTTAGACGGGACTACTCGGTGTGATGACGTCGGGGCTCCGTGGCGCGTTGGACGCTGGATTCCCTCGACGGTCTACCGAAGGGATCTCTCGCAACGTCTACCGGAAACCGACCGAACTCGTCCACGCAGCAATATAACTCCGTGGCTTCCGTGCAGATTCCTTCTTACCGGAGGATTATCACCAGCAATATCTTGCGAAGAATCCGGATGGGTATTGCGGGATCAAGGGTACGGGAGTCAGCTGTCCAATCGGTGGAAGCGTGCAGGTTCCGGCGCACTGAGGTGCTGCGTACGCACTCGCAGCCGATCATTTGCCCGAACCACGCAGCAGGCTGCGCGTGACCATGCCGGTGCACTTCCGAGTGCATCCGGGGCGGCGAGCGCTCAGCAGCTAACATGCAACCTTTGTGAAAGCGGTCCGGGCGCTTGGCGTCGATCGTGCATGCCATAGTCCCTGATGACCTGCCAATGAGTGCCGTCGAGCCTGTCGCCGCCTTCGACCAATGTCACTCGATGTCCCTTCACACTAATGCTCTCGAAGTTCGATGCAGCCACGCTCCCCGACGGCGAGCCGGCCTCGGTCAGTGTCAGGTCGCCACCTTCGGGAACCTGACGAGCGACGCGGATACGGTAGTCTTCGAAAATCCCGCGACGGCCCTTCTCCTGCGCGGCACGGTGGCTGAGGTCTTCTCGCCAGGCGATGAGTGAGGTCTCATCCCGCCAGGTCGAGAGCGAGAGGATCCAGCCTGGTTTTCCCACATTCTCGAATCGCTCGATACTCGCGAACCCCGGGAGACTCCGCAGCTTCCCGGCTAGCTGGGAAGCTTGCGCCAGGTAGGCCCGGCGCCCATCTTCACCCGCAGGCTTCACTTCAAAGAAGACGGCATGCGTTGTGTTCTCCACATCATCACCACCCTTCAGAAATCCCTCGGTCTCGCGGTAGAGCTGGAATCGACTCCGTTCCAAGTGAAGCCGGTGACCTCCCTGACTCAGCACGATAAACCGCTTCAGAGGTGACGCCAGGTGCTCGAACAACCAGATGCCTTCCGCCGGCGGGGAAACCTCGTCCCATTCTCCAACGATGACCAGCACAGGTGTCGCGATCCGAGCTGGATCGTACGGAAGATGCCTCACGCGAGTCATCTCTGCGAAGGCAGCTCGCATGCCCGCAGGAACTCGCACGCTGGGAGGCTGGCGGTCCCGTGCGGCCCGATCGCTTGCCAGGTAAGCGTCTGCCCAGCTGGAAAACAGATGCATATCAAGCCGCCCGGAGTCACGGACCTTTGACTCGAAGGCATTCAACTGATCCGCCGCGCTCATCTGAAAATACCGAATCGGCGTGTCCGCAGCGGATCCGCTCGCCTTGATGTATGCCGGCGCTCCGAACAGCACGAGTCGGGCGAGGCGCTCGGGATGCAGTTCCGCGTATCTTCCGGCGACAAATGTGCCGGCCGAGTGCGCTATCAGGTTGACCTGCGTGCCTCCACTGATCCGAAGGATCTCATCCACCGCTTGGGTGACCTGCTTCACCAGCGTCTCGATGCTGTCGGGTGCCTGTCCTGCGGGGTCCTCTGAGCTCACCTCCAGATAGCGGTCGGATTCGCCATAGCCGAGAAAATCGAGCGCATAAACGTCGTGTCCGGCCGCCGCCAGGTCGTTCATCCACGAGCGTCCATCCATCTTCCAGGCCGCAGCGTTGCCTGAAGGAAATGTGGCGCCGTGTAAAATCAGCACGGGTGCTCCTCGAGCTACCGCGCTCGTCGGTGCCTGATGGCGCATGAACAGCTGTAGTGAACCGATACCCGACGGGAAGCGCATTGATGTTTCCTTGTTCTCTCCGGCATTCGAAGGTGCGATAGCCAAAAGGACAATCGCTAACATGAGTGCTGACGTTCGCAGCAGATTCGACTCCTTGAGTTCGGCCGAGAAGTCTATGGGCTGTACTCTTCGTTTTGGACCGAAATGACAACAGCGGAGCCCGACATAGCGGCACTCGCAGCGCTCGTGACAGAACCGGCGCGCGCCGCCATATTGGTACACCTCCTCGATGGGCGAAGTTGGACGGCGTCAGAGCTGGCAAGAATCGCAGGAGTCGGGGCGCCGACCGCAAGTGCGCATCTACGACGGCTGCTGGAGGGCCGGCTCATCCAGGTGAGTCCGGCCGGGCGACATCGGTACTTCCGCATCGCCAATGCAGAGATCGCGCAGCTACTCGAGCAGATGGCGCGTCTCGCACCGGTGAAGCGCGTGGAGACACCAGGTGCGAAGCGCGCTTCAGTGAGCCTGCGGCGGTGCCGGCTCTGCTACGATCACCTGGCGGGTCGCATCGGTGTTGCAATTGCCGACGGCATGCTGGCGAGGAATTGGCTCGTGGAGGCAGAGCCGTGGTATCGCCTCACCGACGCCGGCCGGAGCGTGTTGGCAGAGCTGAGTATCGGGAATGTTGACGGCCGAACATGCATGGACTGGAGTGAGCGCAAGCTGCATATTGCCGGACCGCTGGGAAAGCAACTTGCACAGGCGTTGCTTTCGAAGGGGTGGTTGCGGAGGGACCTCAAGAGCCGTGCCGTGTGGATTACACCCAATGGCGCGGAATCCCTACGCGGGCTGTTCGGTGTGAGCGTCCCAGATTGATAACGGTGATCGCTGCCGAAAATTCATTCAACACCGAAGACGGCGGTCACGCCGAAGTCGATCTACGGTACCGGCTGGCCTCTCCCACCAATGCATGTAGCTGGAAACCAGGCACGAGCGTGTTGCAACCGATTCGCGCGGGGTCCCGGAATCTGCCATCGATTGACGGGCTCCTCGCGTGAGCGGGCCTCACTCGAGGCGACGCGGCCCCAATTGTTGCGCGGGGGGCGTGCACTACAAGGCGTCACGTCCGCGAGAGACGGGTGTGCCGCGCAGTCGCAAATTACTTATTTTCACTGTCCGGTGAGTGCAGTCCGCGCGCTCCGTTGGTTGTCGCGCTATCGAGACCTTTCACGCCACGCAGCGTCGCACCGGTGAAGTCTGCATCGGTGAGGATTGCGTTGGAGAAATCCGTATCGATGATCTGCGCATCCTGTAGGTTGGCGCCCGTCAGGTCCGCACCCGTGAATGTCGCGCCACTGAGGTCGGCACGAACCAGTCTGGTTTGATGCATGCGCGCGCCACTCAAGTCAGCGAAGCTGAGATCGGAACGCGAAAAGTCCGAACCCGAGAAGTCGGCACCAATTGCTTTGGCATCGGCCATGACGGTGTTCATGAGACCCATCGGCTGATTCCTCATGTCGGCCGCCGCATTGACGTGCGTGAGGTCAGCTGCGCTCAGGTCGGCGTGGCGAAGGTTGCCAATGAGGCGCGCGCCTGACAGGTTGGCATGTCGGAGAGTCGCGCCCGCCATCTGGACGGAGAACAACGTCGCGCCTTGCAGTGACGCTTCCGAGAGGTCTGCGTGCTCCAGGAAGCTCACGGTCAGATTGGTCCGATCGAGTTTCGCATGCCCGAGCCGAGCACCGTTGAAAACGGAGGCAGACAGGTTAGCGCCCCGGAAATCAACCTGCCGGAGGTCGACGTTGGTCAGATTCTTGCCGGTCAGTTCCGCGCGGCCATTGGAGGATGCTGCCAGGACGGCTTTCAGGGAATCCGCCGTCATTTTCTCGTAGGAATCCCACTGCGAGCGTGCCTGGCGGGATAGGAGAACCAGGATCGCAGCTACGAGGGCTAGCAGCACTCGTGAAGACCAAGTGGACATCGAGTGGGGCACGCGCGTCCGCCAGTTCGAAGATAACCACTCAAGGGTATCAGAACCCAGCCGGCGGAGTACCCGTTGGCGAAGGGCACCTGAAGGGACCCACGGCCAAGCTGATCGGCGCCGAGTGCTCCGGCCCGGATTTGTGATACTCGCGCGCTTTTGCGCCTGGTTACGGCTACGAACGGCGCGAAGTCAGCGAAGGCAAGAGGCTTCCGACAAAGGCTGCCACCGGCCCGACAACGATCATCGCGATTCGATACCAAAGGGGCGGAGTCGGGGTCGTCCACACGATCATCGAGGTGGCTATCAGTAGCACGATGGCACCCAGCACAATGGCCGCTCTACGTCGAAACCGTTCTGCGACATATCCCATGAACGCGACGACGAGGAAGGAGACTGTCACATCGAGCGGCTTGGAGACAGATCCGAAGGAACTGTAAATCACCCTGAAAATGATGAGCTGCACCACAAAAACCGCCAAGTAAGCGGCAACTGCTACACCTAACGTAGAAGCCCACGCCGAACGTGTGATCCGCGTCCACAGCAGGGGCGGAATTGAGGAGCAAATCTCCTTCAAGCACCACTTGAGAGCCGCAGACGAATCTACCGTCTGAGCTCGCAGTGAATACTCCTGTGCGAGATCGCCGAGCAGTGGCTCGCGGAGATCTTTCGGCACGAGCCACGAAAAAATTCTCGTCGCCGCACGCAGGGCGGGATGCTGCATCATGTGGCTCCCAGACCCTTGATGCCCGCACTCATTTTCAGGAGGGTCTCATGAGCGTTACGCAAAACGGCCTTGCCGTTCCCTGTGACGCGGAAGTAGCGTTTTGCGCGGCCGCCGCGTTCAGCTGTTGGCTCTCCCGCAAACGATGTGACGAAGCCCTTCGACTCCAGCCGAACGAGCGTGGCGTATATGGCGCCAATTGAGAGATCCCGTCCGGCGGTGCTTTCGATCTCCCTACGGACAGTAATGCCGTAGGCCTCCTCGCCCAGACGCATCACAGCCAGCAGCACGATGTGCTCGAGCGAACCTAGCTCTTCACGTTTCGTCATTTGTTTTGTATTATAAAAGAAATAGACGACCAGGACAACTTCCGCGAGTCAACTGAGCTGGCAAGAGCAGGAGCACTAGCGATGCAAACAAGGCGTGTGTACAGGTTGTTGGGAGCGCTCGCCCTGATCGGGGCTACGATTTCACCGAGTGCCTGGGCCGCGCAGGACTGCGGCGAGCTGGGCAGACCGGGGCTATTCCCCAACATCATCGTGCAGACTGCAGCGGTCGTGGCGCCGGATGCCCGGGCCGGCCTGCCGGCCTATTGTCAGGTCAACGCCCTCATCACACCCGTTCCCGGTTCGAGGATCACGGTCGTCTACCGCCTCCCGGAGAAATGGAATGGTCGGTTCCTGGGTCTGGGCGGGGGCGGTTGGGCCGGCAATCTTGCTGCGCGCTGGGGGGCTCCGGGTGCCGGCAGGGTGGCCAGTCTCGGCCTGCCGCGGGGATATGCGACAGCGCAAACCGACGGCGGCCATCCGAGCCCGGATGTCGTCGATGTCTCGTGGACCCGTAATAACCCCGAAGCGGTTACCGATTTCAGTCATCGTGCAATCCATGAGATGACCGTGGTGGGCAAACAAATTGTCGCCCGCTACTACGGACGTCCCGTGGCGAAGAGCTACTACCAGGGATGCTCCACGGGCGGACGCATGGGGATGATGGAGACCCAGCGTTATCCCGAGGACTACGACGGTGTCGTCGCGGGCGCGCCGGTCTATTCCCTGCAGGTGCAATCGGGCAGTGTGGTGCGCGACCAGATCTTCAAGGCCCCTGGTGCGGCAATCACGGTGGAGCAGCTCAAGCTCGTTCACGAGGCTGTACTCGCGGCCTGTGATGCGGCCGACGGCCTGAAGGATGGTGTGGTGAGTGATCCGCGTCGCTGCACGTGGGAGCCAAAGTCACTGCAATGCAAGAGTGGAGCCTCCGGCAACGGGTGCCTGACGGCCGCGCAGGTTGAGGCGCTGAATAAAGCCTATCGAACAGTGCGAACGAGTGCCGGCCTGGTTGGAAACTATGGGCAGATGCGCGGCAGTGAGCTCGAGTGGAATCCCTACGACATGCCGACGACGCCGGGTCCGCGCAGTGCGCTCAGTGGTGACCTGGGAGACCTGATTCCGCTCATGTTCGGTGCGTCCGGGTTCGACCCGGCGAAATTCGACATCGAGAAACAGCAGGCTGCCATTCATAACACCCCATTTGCCGCCGAATACGAAGCCAGTTCCACCGAGCTGTCGAAGTTCTTCGGCCGCGGCGGCAAACTTCTTCTGTACCATGGCGGGGCCGATCCGGGTGTGTCTCCCCAGTCTACCGTCGACTACTACGAGCGCGCCGTGAAAGCCAACGGCGGCGAGAATCTGCGCTTGTTCGTGGTGCCCGGCATGTATCACTGCGCGGGCGGCCCTGGTGCCGATACGTTCGATCCGCTCACGGCGATGGAGCAGTGGGTCGAAAACGGCTCGGCACCGGAGACGATGGTTGCGAAGAATCACAGTGCGGGCTTCGAGCGTCCGATCTGCGCCTGGCCGAAACTTCCCCGCTATCGCAGCGGCGATCCGGCCAAGGTCACGAGCTTCGAGTGTCGGTGAACGGTCGCTGCCAACAGCTCGATGTCATTCTCGCGGGGCTCGGACCCGGGCGGGGGCGGCGATGATGAACTACGCGTAGACTCCTCCCTTCGCGGTACGTCAGGCTGAATGCCGAACTCGGCTGACTGGCGCCGGTGCAACCGCGTAGAGTCCCTTCCCCGACTCCCAGGGTTGCGAGGTTCTCCATGGCACTCGGTGCCACGATCTATGTTTTCGATATCGAGCTCGCCGATTCCGACCGCGGTGTTTACGAGTCGTTCGAGCTGCGCGCCGCCCGGCATCCGTCGGAGGCTCCCGACTACCTGATCACGCGCGTCTTGGCGTATTGCTTGGAATACACCGAAGGTATTTCGTTCTCAAACGGCCTCTCCGCGCCGGATGAGCCGACCATTGCCGTGCGGGACCTCACAGGCGCGATGCGCGCATGGATCGATGTCGGTGCGCCAAGTGCGGAGCGTCTACATCGCGCCAGCAAGGCCACCCCGCGCGTGGTGGTGTATACACACAAGGATGTCACTCAACTTGTTGCCCGTTTGCGTGGCGAGCGGATCCATCGGCTCGAGGAGCTCGAGCTCTACGCGCTGGATCAGAATCTGCTCACGAATCTCCAGACCCACCTCACCCGACGGATGGCGTTCTCCCTAACCGTGTCGGAAGGGCATCTCTACCTGTCAGTGGGCGAAGAAAACCTGACCGCCGTGATTGAGCGAGTCCAACTGCTCCCTTGAAGGACGACTATACTGCAAGCTCGGGCACCAGGCCCTCAATGTGGTGGGGTATATGCGCGATCAAGCTGTTGAGCGTTACACGAGGGTGGCCATCGCCCTGCACTGGCTGATCGCGCTGCTGTTGGTCGGCCAAATCGCATTTGGCTGGTTTCTCGAGACGGTTCCGCGCGGCGTGCCCTTGCGTAGCTTCTACGTGAATCTGCACAAGTCCACGGGATTGACGCTGGCGCTGCTGATCTTCGCCAGGCTCGCGTGGCGCGTCGTGAATCGCCCGCCGCAGCTGCCGCTACTCATGCCCGCATGGGAGCGCCGTGCGGCGCACTGGAGTCATGTGGCCTTGTACGTGTGCATGATCGGCATGCCGCTCTCCGGATACATCGCATCCAACTTCAGCCAGTACGGGGTCAAATTCTTCAACGTGCTGGTGCTGCGGCCGTGGGGAACGAATGACCCGCACATCTATTCGATCTTCAATACGACGCACGTTGTCCTGTCGTATGCATTCGTGGCTTTGATCGCCTTGCACATCCTCGCCGCCGTCAGACACGCCGCCCGCAAGGACGGGGTGTTCGCCCGGATGTCATGGTCGCGCAGCCCATCGGTGTCGCCTGGCCGAGAGAGCCCGTCCGGGGTTCCATAACCTGTCCCGCGCCCGCCCCGAGGCCAGTCCGCCTGCTGGATTTGCTGCACGCCGATGCGGGAGGTAGGCTGCTACCGCAACCCCGGTGTTTGCGCACATTGCGCAGCGGGGCGGATTTCTTCGGGGGGGGGTAATCTGATGCGTCGATTGATCTTCGGTCTGGTCGTCGCGGCCAGCGTGGCCGCGTATTCGCAATCGGGTGCTGCGGCTGCCCGGCACAACCCTAACGACGTCGAGTGGACCCAGCATGGCGGCAACCCGGACGAGCAGCGCTACAGCAAGCTCAAACAGGTCACGGTAGACAACGTCGGGCAGCTCGGTCTTGCCTGGTATGCGGAAATCTCCGAGCGCGGTGGCTACCAGAGCACTCCGCTGGTGATCGACGGAATGCTCTACATGACGGCCCCATGGAGCAGCCTCTACGCCTTCGACGCGAGGTCCGGCAAGCAGCTGTGGAAGGTCGACCCGCAGGCGCCGCGCGAGATCGCCGCTACCTCGATCTGCTGCAACATCTCCAACCGCGGGGCGGCCTATGCTGATGGCAAGATCATCTGGGGCACCATCGACGGGCGCCTGATGGCGGTGAATGCGAAGACCGGACAGAAAGTCTGGGAAACGCGCGTCGCCGACTCGAAGTTGCAGTACTCGATCACAGGCGCTCCGCGCACAGGTGATGGTCTGGTGTTCATCGGCGTGGGCGGCGCGGAGTTCTACACCCGCGGCTTTCTCAGCGCGTACGACGTGAAGACGGGCAAGCGAGTGTGGAGGTTCTACACCGTGCCGGGCGATCCCTCCAAGGGCCCGGACGGCGAGGCGTCCGACAGCGTTATGCCGATGGCCGCGAAGACCTGGAACGGCAAGTGGTGGGAGAAGGGCGGCGGCGGCAGCACGTGGGATGGCATTGTCTACGACCCGCAGTCGGATCTCGTTATCTTCGGCACTGGCAATGGCCTCCCCTGGCCCGCACAGATTCGCTCGCCGGGCGGCGGCGACAACCTGTTCACCTCCTCCATCGTTGCGGTCCATGCGAAGACCGGCAAGTACAAGTGGCACTACCAGGCCACGCCGATGGATGGCTTCGACTTCGACAACACCGCACCGCTGACGATGGCGGACATCACCGTCGACGGTAAGCGGAAGCATGTGGTGATGCAGGCGCCGAAGAACGGCGTGCTCTATGTGATCGAAGCGGGCACGGGCAAGGTGGTGTCGGCGGATCCGTATGTTCCCAAGATCAACTGGGCACTCGGCTTCGACAAGACGAAGAACTGGGCGCCCATCCTCAATCCGGAGGCCAACTACGGCAAAACCGGTAAGGGTTTCTATATCCTGCCCTCGCAGGCGCATGTTTGGCATCCGCAGTCGTTCAATCCGCAGACCGGGCTGCTCTACGTGCCGGCGCGCCGCGGCGTCGGTCAGTTCTTCGCCGAGGAAGGCGGCCGCATCCTGGGCAACCAGATGGTGGATGTCAGCATGGGTCATCCCCCGGAAGGCAAGCGGCCGGAGGTCGAGAACCCCGGTGCCTACCTCCTGGCCTGGGATCCGGTGGCCCGCAAGGTAGCCTGGGAGCAGCGTGAAGGAAGCGGCAACGCCGGCACTCTCACGACCGCGGGCAATCTGGTGTTCCAGGGCACGCCCGGGAAGAAATTCGCGGCGTTCCGCGCCGACACCGGCCAGAGGGTCTGGGACGTCGACACACAGGGCAACGTCGTGCCGGGTCCGGTCACGTACTCGCTCGACGGTGAGCAGTACATCGCAGTGATCTCCTCGGCCAGCACCGGCTTTGCCGCCGCCGCCGGGAGGAACCGCCTGCTGGTATACAAACTCAACGGCGCCGTGAAGCTGCCGGAGGCCCCGCCGGTGCCACTGCAGGTGCTCAACCCACCAGCAGACTTCGGCGATGCCGCGATGCACGCGCGCGGCCAGGACCTCTATCAGCGCAACTGCAGCGGCTGCCATGAGGGTGGTCGCTTGTTCAGCGGCTTCCCGGACCTCAACTACACCGTCGCGCTCAATGCCCCCGATCTGTTCAAGGGCATTGTGGTCGATGGCGCGCTCGCCGAGAACGGCATGATCTCCTTCAAGAACACGCTGAAGGTGGAGGATGCGGAAGCCATCCGCTCTTTCCTCACCGCGCGCGCAAACGAGCTCAAACGCAATCCGCCGAGGTTCGGGCCGGGTGGCCCTGGTGGTCCGCCTCCGGGAGCTGGCCCGCCGCCGCCCAATGCAGGGGGTGCGCCGCCCGCACCGGCAGCGCACCAGTAGGTGCAGTCGGCGCGTGTGCGATAGTCAGCTGTCCCAGGAGGTTGGGATTCGCAGCCCGGATCCCCGGCTGGTCATGGAACGATTGCGAAGGCCGCCGGACCGAAAGTCAGTGGGGCCACATCCGTGCCCGCCTTGTATGGCTGGCCGGGTGTCGAGCGATCGATCAGGAAGAGCGTCAGCGGGCCGCCGGGAACCTCCGGCTCAGCGAACGCGATCGTGCTTGCGTCCGGAGACAAAGAGAAGAACGGCGAAAAGACGGACTGCGAGCCCGCAGCGTTGAGTTGGGTCGCGACACCGGGTTGGCTGCGCTGCACGATGAAGATGTCGAAGGTGCCGGGGGCGCGGGAATCGCTGGTGTAGACGATTGCGGTGCTGTCCTGCGTGTACGCAAAAGCCGGTATCGATCTGTCAGTGGCGTACAGAGGAGTGACCTGCACGAGGCTCTCCGGGTGCGCAGTTGTGGTTTCGTAGAGTGCGATCCCGGCCGCCGTGATGGCTCTCAGTGTGATTCGGAGGCCATCGGGACTGAAGACAGGCGCGCTGAATTGCGTGCCTGCGGGGAACGTGGGACCGATCTGGGTATACGAGCCCAGGTTGTCCAGGCTGGAGAGGTACGCTACGGCTGCATAGGTGGATTGGTATCCGCCGCTTTCGGTGACGGCGGCGAAGTGCCCCGCCGCAGCGACATCAAACCCCTGTATCGCCGGTCCAGTCCCCGCGAAATAGGCTACGGTCGGGGCGATTGCAACCTCGGTTCCGGGATGCGACGCGTCGACTGCATACACACCATTGACGTTGTTGTTGCGGCTGGCCTGATAGACGATTCGCGACGCATCCGCGGGCGCCCGCATGCCGCTGATCATGCCGGTCGCCACGCTGGGGCTCATCTGAACGACGGATGAGCCGAGGTTGGCGCTGTAGATCGTCGAATATGAGCTCAAATCCGTCGGCTCGTGGCCGATGTAGAAAACCGTTCGGTCGGCGTTGCTGAAGAAGTAGTCGTTGACCTGCTCGGTGGCGAAGTTGCCTGAATTCACCTGAGGCTGCGCACCGCCATAAATGTCCCGCAGAAACAGCTCGGTGCTGTTGCGGAACCCGGTGATCCCGTCAAGCGGGACCAGTGCGGAGGCGCCGTTGTGACTGAGGACCAGCGGGCCGCTGCCCAATGTGCCCAGCCCGGTATCGAAGGGCGCGATCGTTTTGGCCTGCAGATCCGCGGCAACCCAGCCCTGCGGGCCGCTGGGAGGACGTACGTTGTAGATCATTGTCCTGCCGTTGGCGGACAGTTGCATTGTGGTGGTCGAATTCGGAGCGATCGGCAAGCTGACCACGGAGGATCGGTTCGTGTCGTTGTAGATGACCTGCTGGTCAGGACCGGAGGAAGTCAGGTACACGAACTTCTGGAGTGGACGCACTTCGATCGTGAGAGTCGCGGGTAGCGACTGCTGGTTGCTGGCGTTAGTGGCGTCGACTGCCGCGTAGGTCACAGATGTGCTGCCAGCAAAACCGGATGCGGGCGTGAAAGTGATGCTGCCGTCAGCGTTCGTGCTGGCGGTCCCATTGGTGGGAGGGCTGATGAGCACCGAGGTCAGTGTGTCCGCATTCGCTTCGGTATCGTTGGCGAGCACTCGCACAGTGACCGCAGTCCCCGGAGACGTTCGCGCCGAATCGGGGTTCGCCACGGGCCGGTAGTCGACTCGCTGGATCGCGATGGTAACCGTAGCGACTGTTGTGAGGCCGTCCGGATCGGCGATCGAAACGCCGAAAGAATCGGTGCCCTGAAAATGCGCGGCCGGCGTGTAGGCAAATTGGCCGGCTGCGTCCGGACCAGTAAGTGTGCCGTCTGTGGGGGCTGTGGAGACGGCGATCGTTAGTGGCTCACCTTGAGGGTCGCTGACGCCGAGGTTCCCCGAAAACGGCTGATCTTCGGTCGCGGTAAAAGACGCGGACTGAATGATCGGTTGCAGATTCACCTGTTGGACAGTAATGGTGACGGGGGTCGTCGCGCTGGCGCCCGCCGTGTCGGTGATGACGACCTGGAAAGTATCGGTGCCATGGAACAGATGGCTCGGTCGATATGTAAAACTTCCAGTGCCGTCCGGACCTGTCAGTGAGCCATGTGCCGGTGAGGCGGCGACGGTCACGGACATCGGTTGTCCCTGGGGATCGTGAAGCTGCAGAGTCGTGGTCAGCAGCTGGTTTTCATTGGTTGCAAACGAGGTGGCCCCAGCCGTGGGCGGTTGTGGTGGCGGGGACGAGCTACCGCCGCAGCCTGCGGCAAGCAAGATGAGCGACGTGAGCGGCAGCAGTCGGACATTCGCATACGGGTGCGATCTGGGTGCGCAAGTCACGAGGAGTCCCTTCGGATTGTTATTTGTAGAGCCCCACCAGAATACGATGCCGCGCGTCATCCCGCAAAGGCGCTCGCCGCAGCGTAGCCAAACCGCTCGCGCAGTTCACGCGCGATGTGGTACATGCGCTCCACCGATCGAGGCAAGCGGAGTTCGGTAACCCATGACAAACCTGCGAACGCTCTACGCCTTTGCCATTTTCTGGAGCAGCTGCCTGCTGTTTCTGATCGAACCGATGGCGGCGAAGCGACTGGTGCCGCTGCTCGGCGGCTCGGCTGCAGTGTGGACCACCTGTCTGGTGTTCTTTCAGACGATGTTGCTGCTGGGCTACTCGCTGGCGCATTGGCTGGTCAGTCGTTTGAGCACCTATCGTCAGACGCTGGCCTACCTGGCCATCCTCGCCACGGGGTTGGCATTCAGTCTCGATGTCGATCGACCGCTGCACCCCGATCTGCTGCACCCCGCCACCAGCGTTCTTCTCTTGCTGGCTCGGATGATCGGCGTTCCGTTTCTGGCGTTGTCAGCCAGCGGTCCATTACTCCAAGCCTGGTACGCACGCAGCTACGCGCGCGGGGCCGCGCTGCACTCACCCTATCGGCTGTTCGTATTGTCCAATTTTGGCTCCTTGGTAGCGCTCGCCAGCTACCCGGCGGTGATCGAACCTCGCGCCACTTTGCACACCCAAGGGGTCGCTTGGTGCGGGGGGCTCCTGATCTATCTGATCGTGTGTGGAGCGATCACCTGGAAGGTCAAGGATGATGTGGCGAGGGCGCCCGAGTCGGAGTCTGCGAGCACGGCCGAACCTGTGCCTGCGACGACCCGAATCGTACTGTGGATCGCGCTCGCTGCCTGCGGTTCGGCACTGCTGTCTGCTGTCACGGGTTATCTTTCCCAGAATATTGCCGCGATACCTCTGTTGTGGATCGCACCGCTCACCGTATATCTGTTGAGCTTCATGCTCACGTTCCATGGTGGTCGGCGCTATCCGCGTAGGTTCGTGTTGCTGCTGTTGGTGGCGGCGCTCGGCGCACTGGGCTATCTGCTGTGGAGTGGCAAATCCAATCTGGGCCTGAACGTCAGCATTCCGCTGTTCTGCGCCGCGCTACTCGTATGCTGCACGTTTGCGCACGGCGAGGTTTACCGATTGCGCCCGTCGGCGGAGCACAGCACCCGGTTCTACTTGTGTATTGCTGCGGGGGGAGCAATCGGGTCTTTCTTTGTAGCAATTGTGGCCCCGCAAGTCTTTAGCGGCGACTATGAGCTGTGTTGCGCGCTGCTCGTGACAGCCGTGCTCGCGCTGATCACAACCTGGAAACAAGCGCTCCCGTGGCGCGTACTGTGGCTGACGGCGACACTGGCAGTGTGCGCGACGACGGTTAGGTACGTACATGAGTATCGCGCGCGGTCCGTCGTTAGAGTGCGCAATTTCTATGGTGCTCTTCGCGTCACAGAGGAAGCAGGCGACTTCGGTCTGGTCCGGCACCTTCTAAACGGTACGATCGAGCATGGCACGCAGTGGCTCCTCGGAAGTATGCGCTATACGCCAACTACCTACTATGCGCGTGACTCCGGGGCGGGGCTGGCGCTGAGTCTGTGCTGTTCGGGGGCTGCGCAACGCGTTGGCGTCATCGGCCTCGGCGCTGGAACACTAGCCGCGTACGGTCGCGCCGGGGACGTGTTCCGGTTCTACGAGATCAATCCGCTGGTGGAGCAGATGGCGCACCAGCAGTTCACCTATCTGAGCGATTCGCACGCCCGGGTTGAGATCGTGCCGGGCGATGCGCGTATATCCCTCGCCAGCGAGCAACCGCAGAACTATGACGTGCTGCTGGTGGACGCCTTCTCCGGTGACGCCATTCCGGTGCATCTGCTCACTGCACAGGCGGTGGACCTGTATCTACGCCATCTGCGACCAGGGGGGATCATTGCTTTCCACGTCTCCAATCGATATCTCGCCCTGGAAACCGTGGTCCAACAGGAAGCGGATCATGCCGGTTTGCATGCAGCTCTGATCGAGAGCGATGACGACGACTCACGCGACGAGTATGCCGCCTCCTGGGTGCTGGTCACCCGCGATCAGTCGTTTCTCGCGCAGCCGGCCCTGCGTATGCGCACGAGTCCGATCGACACAATCAAGGGATTGAGGCTATGGACGGACGATTACAACAGTTTGCTGCCGCTACTGCGGTGGCGTGGCCGAGGTGACACGGATTGATCGGGCGCCGAAAGAGGTGACTCGATGTACGGGCCCGGCAGAAGGCTTGCCGAGGCGATTGCCTCGGCAACCGTTCAACCCGTCACCTCAGCATCGGGCTCACCAGGCCAACGTACAGTCGCTGGACTGCCGCTCGGGTCCCCAGGAGCACTTGGTGACGACACCGTGAATGGGCTGGGGTCCAAAGTGTGTGTTGGCAGGCGCCCCCAGCACGAGCGTGATGTTCGAGAATTCCAGGGTGCCATCCGAGCCTCCCCCGACGCACACGGTGAGCAGGGAAGTTCCGGACTTGACCTGGAAGGGGGCCTGGTTGCCATTTCCCGTGATGTGAGCCTGGCCGCTGACCTGGAAATGCCAGGCGATGGGCGGATTGTTCGGGTCGTTCGCGGGGCAGCTGCTCGTGTCGGAGCTGACCGGGCCCGTCATCGTAATGTGGTGGGTATGAGCGCCGCGAGTCGTCGGATCGTCCTGGTTGACGGCGCCGGCGTCCGTGGTCTCCATGTTCAAAGCGGCCGAGAAGGTCGCTGAAACGCCTGAGCGCAGATGTCTCTGGAATTCCAGGGACCACCGGCCGCGCATTTCGTACGGCGCGCCCTTTACAGGGGCATTGTTTACGTGCGCCGGCGAGTAGTCGCTGAGGAGGCCGGTCAGATTTCCCGGTGGCCGAGGGAATGGCAAGGGCTCGGGGGGCGAGGTGGCCTTCGCCTGGTTCAGCCCACCAAGGGCTGCCGCGGCAATCAAAACCGAGAAGCGGCGTACGGTGTCGTTCTCCAACAGATAGGTCTTCATTAGATGAGGTCTCCCAGTGATTTCGTGCACGCGCGTGGCGTGCGAAACACTCGGATACGCTCCCGGCCCGATCAACCTGCAAGGCATGGCAATCAAGACCTTGCCTTCGAATGCCGCTCTTTGCCGCTCGGTGCTGCCTGACGCTAAGATGGATCGACAGGGGAGGGCCCGAGGTCAAAAGGGGGAGAGAGCGATGGGTGGATCGTCCCCCGACCGCGGCGCGGAAACGCAGGGGCCGCAGGACAGGCTCGAGTCTTGGAAGGCCATTGCCGCCTACCTGAAACGCGACGTAACGACTGCGCAGCGATGGGAGCGTCGCGAACAGATGCCGGTGCACAGGCACCTGCACGACAAACAGGGATCGGTATACGCCTACCGTTCCGAACTCGATACCTGGTGGGAGCACCGGCGCACCGAAACAGGGCCAACCGAGGGGACCGCGGGTGAGCCCACGGTAGCGCCAGAGGTGGCGTTGCAGCCTGTCTCGGATTTGTCGGGCCGTAACGTGAGGCGCAGATGGTTAGTCGGGTCAGCCGGAGCCGTCCTTGTTGGGGCTCTGCTGGCCTACTGGATCGCATCTGAGCGCAATGCTCCTGATAGCGACCCCCTGCGCGATGCAAGAGTGACGCAGCTGACGGATCTAACCGGAACCGAACAGGCTGCGACTATCTCGCGCGATGGCCGCTACGTTGCTTTCCTCGCGGAGAACGAGGGGCACACCGACGCCTGGATTACTGAGGTCGGGACCGCGCGATATCGCAATGTGACCCAGGGCAATGTGCCTGAGCTTATCAACCCTTCGATCCGCACCCTCGGCTTTTCTCCGGACGGTAAACTGGTCACGATCTGGAGCCGCAAGTCTGACGGATCGCGGTCGGGTGACATCAACATCCTTTCCGCGCCAGTAGAGGGCGGAGCGCTGCAGACGTACTTGCCTGACGCCGCTGAGGTCGCTTGGTCGAGCGACGGCCGTCGGCTCGTGTATCACACGACTGCTCCCGGTGATCCGCTGTTCGTGAAGGACTCGAATCAGGGCACTGCGCATCAGGTCTACGTGGCACCCGCCGGCGTGCATTGTCACTTTCCGGTCTGGTCTCCGGACGATGCGTATATCTACTTCGCGCGGGGTGTTCCGCCTGACCATTGGGACATTTGGCGCATTCGCCCCTCTGGCGACGGCCTGGAGCGAATCACCTCTCACGACTCCTGGGTCAGTCATCCCGTATTGCTCGATCGCCACACGTTGGTTTATCTGGCGTCGGACGCCCAACGCTCCGGTCCGTGGTTCTTTGCGATCGACGTCGACCGCCGCGTTTCCCATAGGATCAACTTCGGTCTCGAGCGCTACACCTCATTGGCGGCGAGCCTGGATGGCACTCGCCTCGTAGCGACGGCCACCCGGGTCCGGTCTAGCCTGTCACGGCTGTCGGTAGCTTCTGTTGGGGCACCTGTCGTGCCCCTTACGGCTGCTGGTGCGTCTCCACGAGTTGGCCCCGATTACCTGGTGTATGTCTCTGCCGTTGGCGGGCGACAGGGGGTCTGGAAACTGGTCAACGGCGCGGCGCGTGAGCTTTGGGGCACCAATCGGTTGATCATCGTGGGAGCCCCGTCGATTGCACCTGATGGCCGTTGGATAGCTTTCACTGCAGCTGACGGAAAAAAGACCTCCTTGTGGGTGATGAATAGCAACGGTGAGCAGGCGCGGGTCCTGACGCAGTCCCTGGTCCTCCGTGGAAACCTCGCTTGGGCGCCGGATGGGAAATCGGTCGTTGGGGCCGTCATGCGTGACGGGGAGCCGCGCCTGACGAAGATTCCTCTGGACGGCAGTCCACCCACGACGCTGGTGTCCGAGTATTCGCTCGATCCCACTTGGTCACCCGACGGGCGGTTCCTGCTCTATTCGGGGCCGGATGTCGGCACGACGTTTGCCGTTCGTGCGGTGGCTGCTGACGGAAGGCCGTACGCACTTCCGGCCCTAATTCTCTCGCGCGGCGCGAGGCGGATGGTTGTCTCGCGTGACGGTCGCAGTGTCGTTATTCTTCGCGGGGACGTCAGTCACAAGAACTTCTGGCTCGTCGACCTCCAGACGGGAGCCGAGCGTCAGCTCGGCGAGCTGGGCCCCGAGCTCACCATCGGCGATTTCGACGTCTCGCGCAATGGGGACGAGATTGTGTTTGATCGCAACGAGGAGACCTCGGCGATCGCGTTGATCGAGCGCACGCACTGATGCTTGCGCGCAGTGGAGGCATTGATTTTGGCAAAGAAGTACTACGTGGTATGGGCTGGCCGCCAGACTGGTGTCTTCACCGAATGGCCCACCGCCCAGGGGCACGTCCATGGATTCCCGGGTGCCCGCTTCAAGTCCTTCGAAAGTCGCGCCGAAGCGGAAGAGGCCTTCAAAGCAGGAACGCCCCCGTCAGCAGGTAAGCGCATAGCCAGAGACGCCGGTTCGTCCGCGCCAAGCCGTGCGCTCCCCGTAGACGCCGAGGGTCTGCACATCTACTGCGACGGCGCCTGCGACCCCAATCCGGGCCACGCGGGCTCAGGCATTGCCGTTTATCGCGATGGCCAACTCGTGGAGCTGTGGTACGGCCTCTACAACCCCAATGGCACCAACAACACTGCGGAGCTCAACGCACTCCATCGTGCCCTGCTCATGGCGGAACCTGACATCGCGGCCGGGCGCAGTGTGCAGATCCTTTGCGATTCCAGTTACGCGATCAACTGCATCTCCAAATGGGCGGACGGTTGGAAGGCCAAGGGCTGGCGCAAGCCCGGCGGGGAAATCAAGAATCTTGGCATCATCCAGGACGCCCATGCCGTATACACCCGCATCGCCGGAGGGATTCGACTCACTCATGTCAGTGCTCATGTCGGCACCGAAGGCAACGAACTGGCCGACCGGATGGCCATGTATGCCGTCACCCAGCGCGACAAAGAGCTTCGCCGGTACATCGAGGCGATCGACGTCAAAGCCATCCTGCGCATGCGCGCCGGCTAGAGACTCAGGCGTGGTCGCGAGCGACGCGCTTGCGGCGACACTCCCTGAATCGCTCGGTCAGCGAACTGTAGACCGTCTCATCGGCAGGTCCCACTCCAATCCATTCGAGCGTCAGCGCGTTCAACGGTTCGTCACCGCCCGAGCGATCATTGCCCATGCCCTGGCCCATCGTCTGTATCAACTGTTGAACCTGATGCTCGCGTCGCAGCGGCTGGTCTTGCGCGGGAGTCGGAAGCTCTGCGGCGATCTCGGCGCGAATACACAGTCTCCTCAGCTTGGTTTCGTTGGCCGCCAAGTCGTCGGCGTCCGCTCTTTCGAGTTCCTTCTTCAGAGCATCTCGTGCCGCCTTCGGCCAGAGCGCACCTGACGCAATCGCTTCCTCTGCGGCACGACGTAGGGCTTCGCACTGAGCGGCATCCGTATCGCGTACAACGGACAACCGGTAGGTTCGCACCCGGTCTGCGGCATCGAGTAGTTCCGTCCAGCTTCGCTCCGCATCGCGGGCCTTCTGGTTGGCGAACGCCGCTTCGCAACGTTCCACCGCACGCTCGAACCGGCGATGTAGCTCGCGGGCATCTGCCTTGGGCAACTCGCCAAGCGATTCGTGGTCGGTTCGCAGCTGTGGTAGTCGGGCGGAGGCTCCCAGGAGCTCGGCTCCCGCGAGAGAGCTAAGCTGCTCCACCGTTTCGCACAACGCCATGGCCGCGGCCTTGTTGGCTTCGAGCGAGGCACTGTATTCAGCCGACTGCTGCCGACGCTTTTCAAACACCGCGTCGCACTGTTCCCGAAAATCCGACCAGAGTCTCTCGCTCTGCTCCCGAGGCGTTACACCAACTTCCTTCCAATTCCGCTGCAGCTCCTTGATCTCATCGATAGCCCGCCGGCCGTCCTCGAGACCCGACAGCTGCCGGGCGCTTTCGATCAGCCGTGTCTTCTCTTTCACGTTACGGTCGTACTCGGCGTCGAGCCGATTCTGCAGACTTGCCGTTGTTGCGTCGAAAGTCCGTTGCAACGCCTTTACCGCCGTACGATCCACCGGCGAGTGTCGCCGCCACTCCTGTTTGGACTCCCGCAAGGCCCTGACGATCAGCAGCCAGTCCGGCTGATTCCAGTCATGCTGCGACTCCAGCGCAGCCAGGCGTTGCAACAGCGCCTCGCGGCGCTTCAGGTTCTCCTGCCGCAGGAGCGCCTGGGCCTCGAAATAGTCGCGGCACGGCTGATACGCGCTCTGCGCGGCTGCCTGGAACCGCTGCCAGTCGGCTTCAATGGACTCGCCTGCGCCCTTGCTCAGGGTGCGCCATTGTTCCTGCAGGTCGCGAATCTGCTCGGCCAACACGGGGGGCTCGAGCGTCGCGCCGACCAGCGATTCCATTTCCGCAATCAGCTCGGCGCGCTTGGGTGTGACCGAGAAATTCTTCCAATCCTTGAGCGCCTCGAGTTGCGCGTCGAGTTGTTGGAGCTGCTTGGACAAGTGCGCCGGCAGCGGCGGTGCCGTTGCGAGCTTCTCCTCGATAGCGCGTCGGATCCCTGCGGTTCGACCCGTGCTGCCTTCGCTGAGGGCGCCGAGCGCCTTTCGAATCAGGCCTCCAACCTGCCTGAGTGCGAGCGCCTCCGACTCCCGTTTCTCAGCTTGCGCCTTTCGCTCCGCGTCCTCGATACCGGCGCGTTCGGTGGCAACCTCCGCGGCCACTCGTTCGCTGAGCTCACGGGCCAGGCGAGCTTCAGAAGCGGCGTTCGCAGCCGAGAGTTCGCGTGCTGCTTGGGCCTCCACTTCCCGACGGTGCTGCGCGATGACCTCCCGTGAGCGGGCGATCGCTTCCTGCGCCCTTGCCGCCGATTCCGAGGCTGCCTGTGAAGCCACCCCCCTCCAGCGGCTCTCGAGCTGATCCAGGGCCGGCGCGTAAAGCGCGTCATAGCGGCGATGACTGTGGCGTTCGAGAGCCGCCGAGGCGGCGCTGATTTCGGCCTCGAGCTGCTCTTGTTGGCGCACCTGCGCCAGTAGCAGATCACGCTTGTGCGTGAGGATTTTGTATACGCCCTTGTCGCTTCCGCCCCGGACGCCACGGATCAGCTCCCGCAGCTGTGCCGGGTCCTCGATTGCCTGCGCCGCCGTCTGCCGGATCTTTGTGGACGTCCCTTCGACCACGAACTTCCCGATTGCTTCGAAATTGCGGTTCGCGATCGCGGCCGTGAGGTCCTCCTGCTCTTTCGCCGCCAGCAGCTTCCGGTCCGTGGCAGCGCTGGGTGCGCTGGACTGCGTGATGGACGCAACCGGTGCTGGCTCCGATGCGGCACGAGACGGTGGCGCTTTGCGAAACAGCCGAGAAAACAACGACATGGACCTGCCCCGACCTGTTGGCTTACAAAAACGCTCAAGTCTAACGGTTCCTGGCGAACGCGGAAAATGTGATCGCGCCACCTCGGGCAGCCCCATTTCGGATGTGGATGGCGGCGGCTGCACAGCCGGCGCTTCCGTCCGAGGAACAAACTGAGCAGTGCCTCGTTCAGCACGAGTGCCAAGACTGCCGCCACAGCCTGCGCGCGATTCATCCGTAGCCCCCGTAAGGGGCGGGCGGTTGTGCTCATCAGCACCCCCCGCCGGGCCGGGCCGTCTGCCGGGCTCGGTCGCTTCGACCCCATGAACGCTTTCGACCGGGACATCCTGCTATTTCTGAATCGGTACGCGGACCGATGGCACGACCTGGACGTGCTTTTGAATCAATTCCAGGAGAACAACCTGCTCAAGGGCGCAGTGTTCTTCGCCACCATCTGGTACCTGTGGTTCCGCCCGGCACGGAGCGATCGCGAGACGCTGGAAGTTCATCAGAAGCTGTTCGCGACGATCTGCGCGCTGACGGTCGGGATCATCGTCGCCCGCACGCTCGCGGACCTGTTGCCGTTTCGAGTGCGTCCGGCTTTCGACCCGGAGCTGCATCTGCAGATCCCACCCGCACTGAAATCCAACAACCTGATGACGTGGAGCTCATTCCCGAGTGACCATGCGGTCGTGTGGTTCACACTGGCGTTCGGGATCATGACGATCGACAGGAAGCTCGGCGTGCTGGGTTGTGTGTACGCGTTCTTTCTGGGCCTTGGGCGCGTCTACGCCGGCGTACATTACCCAACCGACATTCTTGCGGCGGCCGCGATCGCAGCGGGCGTCACGTGGTTGTTCCACCGCGAGGTGGTGCGTACGGCCCTCTACAACCCGGCCGCACGGTTGCACCTGGGACATCCGGGAATCTTCTACGCAGGCGCGTTTCTCCTGACTTACGAGATTGCGAATCTGTTTGACCAGGTACGCGATCTTGGGACGATCGCCTGGAATTTCCTCCATCGTCCGGGGATCTCCGACTGAGCGGCGAAACACACGCCCTCGTGCCGCGTCGTCCATGCCAGGTTACAGAGGGTCAACGGGGCTCTCGAGAACCGTCAGAGGGCGCCCTGACCGTTTCAGCCCAACCGCACCCAATCGAGGGCTTCGAGCACATAGGGGGCGAACAGGAAGTCCCGGATCCCGACGATCCGGTCTTCCGACCAGTCGATCAGGACGAAGTGAGACGGCCGTTCCATCGGGCCGGTGCCGTCGAAGACCAACATGACCGGCTGCCCTTCGATCGCACCGAGGGCGAACCGCCATTTCGTGACTTCCGCGTAGCGTGTGAAATAGG
Organism: Steroidobacteraceae bacterium; assembly: GCA_036499585.1. Taxonomy (GTDB): domain Bacteria; phylum Pseudomonadota; class Gammaproteobacteria; order Steroidobacterales; family Steroidobacteraceae; genus 13-2-20CM-66-19. Next base: position 206,270 of record DASYDM010000012.1, on the reverse strand, counting down.
GGCTGATCTTGTCGCGCCCTTGCAGTTGGAGGCGGTTCACCAGATCGAGTTTCACGTCATCGGCGAGCATCGCGCGGATGGCGTCGAAATCCCCGCTCCGAAACAGGTGGACGTAAGCGGCGATCTTGCGACGGTCTGAATCGGACAGCAGCGGCACCCGGCTGTCTTCGGATTCTTGTGCGAGTTGCCGTAGTGCGGCGCGCCCGCGCTGCAGGGCCGACTTGGCGGCCGCAACCGAGCACTCGGCGACGCCTGCGATCTCTTCGATCGAATGACCCAGAACGTCCTTCAGGATCACTGCACAGCGCTGCAGCTCAGGCAGTCGCAGGAACGTCTGAAAGCCAATGGCCAGGATCTCCGCCTCCGGTATGGCCGTCGCCTCGATGTCTTCGGTGAGCGGAATGACCGCCTTCCGGGATCTGTCGCGCAGGAAATCCAGGCTCGTGTTGTGTGCGATGCGAAACAGCCACGCCTCGAGATTGTCGACTCCGACCCCCTGGGCCCGCGCCTGAAGCGCCTTGACCAGGGTGTCCTGCAGTACATCTTCGCCATGGACCGCCGATCCCGTCATGCGAGCACAGTAGCGGTGCAGGCGCGGTCGTAGCGCTTGCAGACGATCTTCGAATTCTTCCGTGTTCATATATCGAGACCTGCAGCGTTTTTCGCTCTCTGCGCCGCGAGAGTCCGGACACAGACGTCGATGAGAATCCCGGACAGGCTGGCAGGTTGTGACAGGAATGGCGAGTGGCTGCTTTCCAATGTATGGGTCGTCGTCTTGCCGCCGATGGCACGGTCAACCGCGGCAATCATGTGATCCTGACCGGTCAACGGAACCGCGCGATCCCGTGTGCAACGGATGTAGTGGCGCGGGACCGTGCCGAATCGTTCAGGCGTGATTTCCGATGGGGTTACGGCACCGGCATTCGATTCGTCGCAATGAAGTTGGGACGCGGCTCGTGCGAATTCGGACTCAGACACGTCGCCATAGAACGAAGCTTTCAGTAGCGACCGGTAGCCCGCGTCGCCCGATCTGGCGTTGATCCGCGTCGCGCCGATGGCGACGGGGTCGCCCACGAACAGCTCGCGTGCCAGAGCCGAAGACAGGGAGGTGTGCTGGAGCATTTCGAGCAACGACACACCGTTCGGCACCATGAAGCCAGCAAGATAGACGACTGCGAGAAGCAGGTTCGGAATCTCCTCAGCGACCGCGGAAATCGTCATTCCGCCGGCGGAGTGCCCGACCAGGATGACGTTGCCGTCGCCGAGGGACGCAGCCTCCTTTACCAACGCAACTACGGCTTGCGTCCGTGCCTCCTGCGTAACGCCGGCGGTGGGTGACCACTCAGCAGCGAACGCCGCGGGGTCGAAAGGGCGTTGATCGAGCGATGCCGGGGCTATCGCATTGACCCCAGCGCCGGGAAGGTCGGGCGTCAGAGTCGCAAATCCGTTGGCGTTGAGGAGGGGTGCGACTGCGTCCCACGCCGAGTGGTTGTGCCAAGCGCCGTGGATCAGGACAAAGACTGTTTTGGTTGCCGACATCGCCGACCTTTTTCATCTGAGCCCAAGGAGGATGATTTGAAGCCTCCTCAGCCTCCCGGGCTTGCGCTCAACACCGCCGCGCCCATGATCGAGTCGAGACTCGCGAGTTCGCTGATCTTCGGGAAGTAGGCTTGCATGCGCGGATCGCTGCGCATCCCCTCGACGGCAGCGGGGCTCTCCCACTCCGAGTAGATGACGACGCCAGCGCCGTCCTTTGCCGCAATCAGCCGGGTCGTCTTCCAGCCGTGCAGCGTGCGGATCACCGCGTCGACGTTTTGCGCCAGCAGAGCCAGCAGTGCTTCCTGCTGCTTCCCAGGTTTGACCTGCAGCAGATTGACGAGAATGACGGATTCGTCGGGCATGGCGTGTCTCCTTCTGTTTCGGACACACCAAGGACGTCTTGAGGGGTGGAAACGGATCGCGGCGTGGAGGTTTTTTATCCAGCGGAGGCCGCGGCCGCCCTGTGGCCGAGCTCCCTAAGGCTGGCTACGGATTTCGCGGCGAGTGATCAGCCAGGCACCGTTCAGCTTCTTTAACTCATCGATGGAGCTTCCTACACCGAGAAGGCTCAGGTCCTCGGGCTTGTCCCCCACGCGGGTGGCGGTTAGCCAATAGGTACGATGCACGGCCGCCTCAGGCGAAGAGAACTCCACGACGGAATTGGTTTCAAGATGAAATAGCGCTCGCGGCGTTTTTCCGGCGGCCTCCTGTGACCGACGTAGGCGCGTTTCCTCCGCAATAATCGCACGCAACGCCTCACGCCCCCGATATGCCTTCTCGTAGATCATCAGCACGCCGTCCGGCGCGAATGAGCTGACATAAAGGCTCGCATCGAGACGATCGAGACCGCGGGTATACCGCTCGAGGGTCATCTCTATCGCTTCGCGGTCCGCGGCGCGCGCGGCGGCGGAACTCGCTGGGTCGGTTCCCGGCCTGCACCCGGACAGCGCAACCGCAAGTGTCGTCAACAGCGCGAAGCGAACCACTTGTCGACGCCTGCGCGGTCGGTCGCTATTCCAACTCCTTGAAGATATCGTCCTGCTTCGGCCGCTGCATGTTCTTCTCATAGTATTCTTCCATCAGCTGAGCCCACGGGCGCCCGTAGATGTTGGGGACTTCCAGCGGTATCGACTGTCCGGGATGCCCACGGGTAGGGACACCCTTGACCGGAAAAATCGTCGGTATGCATTCGATGAAGTCCTGAGGCGGGCCCGCATCGAATCCGGAGGTCTTTTCGAGATTGCGCACGATCCGGATCGGTTGTGCGAGCGCTTCGGGGTCGTAGAAGACGGCCTCATGATTCAAGCCGACGAAGCGGCCGGCAGCATCCCGATTCGGGGTGTAGACTTCGATCGTCTGCATGCGGTTCGAGAACTCGAACAAACCGTGCACCTTCCAGCCCTGGATGTTGGAGGTCCAGGTGATCAGCGTGTCGCCGTCCCAAAATCCAATCGTCTCTCCATACCACCGCGGCACGGCTGCACCCAGCCGGGGTACCGTGCCACTCGTGACGAACTGCCGCCCGATGTGAATCTCCGTGATGAGATTGTCGGAACTGCCGACACGGATCTGCACCAGATCCGGCGTGACCAAAATCGTGTGCGGGGTGCTGGTCACTCCAAACAGATGCCAGCGGCGCATGAACCCTTCCGGCCAGCAGTAGCTGCCCGGCCACTGCGGGGCGTTGTCGTGACCAGTATGGTAGAGCTCCTGCACCATCCTCATCTGATACTCGGGTGTCAACAGCGAGAGCACTGTCGGAATCTGGTTCCACAGGGCGAAGGCGTACCAGGTCTCCGTCACGGCCGACGGCCATTCGTACCGGCCGCTCCATTCCCCGGGCACGGTGGCGTACGTGTGTCGGGTCGGCCCACCGCGTTTGCGGGTCTCCTCGAGCAAGGCCGCATAGTGTTCCTGTGCCGTCTTGAACGGGTATGGACTTACGATGCCTCGACGGGGGTAGTCCCGATTACAGTATCCCCATGCAGCGGTACGCGGTGGATCGTTGCCCACTACAGCGTCAATACCGACACCGGCGCGGTTGGCGCCCCGGGCGGCTCCCCATTGCTCCTCCAGGCTCACAGGGCTGTTACAGCGAAAGTACCTCGGATCGCTCCACAGGGCGCGATCCTTGTAGAAGTCCTTGCTGGTGAACAGGTCAACGGGCAGCGGCTTCACTCCCCCGGGTGCATGGCCATCACGAGCGGCAACTACTTCCACACTATGCGTGTTCCTCCCGTCCGCGTCGCTCACGAGCAGCCGCAGCGGACCGACGGCCAGCTCGGGATTGAAGTCCTGGAGTGCTGCGGGATTGCGGCCGCTCGAGGGGAGTGCGGGGTCGACCGGCCATCCTCGCCCTACGCTGTGAAACCCGATGTCCGGCATCGATTGCGCGTGGGCGGCACTCTGAAGGCAGGCCGCGGCGATTGCATAAAACCAACACGCCAGGAGCTTGTTCATCAATACCCTCTCCCCCTTCGATCGCGCGGGCTCAGTATAGGCGGCTCGACTGCCGCACTGTTACAATTTGTTACGGCACGTCGTGCCATTTGGCCCCCGGCGGCGGAGCACTAGAATAAGCTCACGGCGTTGGCAGCGGAGCCTGTGGTCGATGCCGCGATGAAAGCGGCGCCAAACGGTTCTCAGTGAGCTTGAGGTCCATGATCACATGACGACGTTTGTACTGGTTCATGGCGCCTGGCACGGCAGTTGGTGTTGGAAGCGCGTCCGCCGGACACTCCAGCAACACGGTCACGAGGTCTTCACGCCCACCCTGACTGGCATTGGCGAGCGCTCCCATCTGCTTGCAGAGACCGTAGACCTGGAGACGCACACACTCGACGTTCTCAATCTCATCCGGTGGGAGGAGTTGAGTGACTTTGTTCTGTGCGGCCATTCCTATGGCGGCATGGTCGTGTCGGGCGTCGCAGACCGCGTGCCGGACCGAGTTCGGGCGCTCGTGTTTCTCGATGCTTTCGTGCCGGATGATGGGCAGTGTCTTGCGGATTTTGCTCCGGTGTCAGGCGGCGGACTCATCGACGGATGGAAGAGTGCGCCGATCGGCGCCACGGCCTTCGGGGTCAACCCTGCCGACCGGGAATGGGTCGATCGGCAATGCACGATGCAATCGGTCGCGTGTTTCCGCCAGCCGGTGAGGCTTACGGGCGGCATCGCGAAGATCAAGAGCATTTCCTACCTGTTGGCCGCCGGCTGGGCAGGCTACGAGTCCCCGTTCCACCCGTTCTACAAGAAGGCGGGCGCACGAGGCTGGAAGACCAGCGAGATCGATAGCGGACACGATGTCATGCTGGACCGCCCGGATGCGGTGACCAGACTCCTGCTGAGGAGGCTGGGACCCCGCGAGGGTAGTCACCGATGCGGCGCGGGAGCCGCGGACCCCAATAGATCCCGAAGCAACGCCACCTCTATCCGGATCGCAGTGCGCAGCGCGGGTTCCACATCCGGCGCGAACAGCGGTGAGTGATTAGAGGGTAGTGAACTGCCGGCCGCCCTGGCCTCCCGGAGTTTCTCGGGATCCGCGCCCCCCAGGGTGAGGTACAGGCCTGGAACGCCTTGTTCCGTGAACGCCGAAAAGTCATCCGAGGCGGTAATGGGCTCGTGCTTCACGACCTCATCGGCGCCCAGAGCGGCTTTCAACACACTCTCGGCTCGCGCGGCCAGCGTCGGATCGTTGTTGACGGCGTTCGTCGCCTCATAGTGTTCGATCAGCGGTGCCTTCGGCGCGCCCGCTGCCTGTGCCTCGGCGTTGGCGATGCGGCCGATGGCCTCCAACAGGTGACGGCGTACATCGGGTTGGTAGGCGCGGACGCTCAGCCCGAGCTCAGCGCTATCCGGGATGACATTGTTCTTGGTGCCGGCGTTCAGATAACCGACCGTGACGACAGCAAATGTTCCAGGTTGAATCTCGCGCGCGACGATCGTTTGCAGAGCGAGAGTGACGCGCGCCGCCAGCACGACCGAATCCACGGTAGTTTGTGGCATTGCGCCGTGACCGCCGCGCCCAAAGAGAGTAATGCGCAGCGAGTCGGCGCTTGAGGAGTATGTGCCCGAAACGACGCCGACCTGACCCGCCGGCAGGTTGCTCGTGACGTGCAGCGCCAGAACGGTGTCGGGACGCGGAAAGCGCGTGAACAGCCCGTCGTGAAGCATGGATTCGGCCCCGGTGATCGTCTCTTCAGCGGGCTGTCCAATGAGCATCAGGGTGCCATGCCAGGTATCGCGAGTGCGTGCCATGATCGTCGCGGTCGCCACCAACGCACTCATGTGCAGGTCGTGACCGCACATGTGCCCGACTGCGACGTCACGGCCCGCCGGATCCTTGGCGTGGACGTGACTTGCGAAGGGCAGGCCGGTCTTTTCCTCGATGGGCAGCGCATCGAGCTCCGTTCGCAGCAAAATCGTCTTGCCCGGACCGTTCTCGAGGATGGCGACAACACCTGTGCCGCCAACGTGCTCCGTCACGCTGTAGCCCAGATCCCGTAGCGCCCCGGCCACTTTGGCCGCAGTCTGCGTCTCCGCGCCTGACAGCTCCGGATGCTGGTGCAGATCGACGTAGAGCGCATAGGCCTTGGCGTAAGCCTGATCCAAGTGATCGGCTGCCGCCGGAGCAGGGCCGGCCGATACGTGCGAGGCCCAGCCGGCCAGCAGCACAGCGGAGAAAGTCACGAAGGGGCGGGGATTGAACACAGCAACCTCGCAGACGCCATGGCGGGCCGGAGTGAGATCAATGTCTTTGCATTCTAGTGAATTGCGAGCTGGCTGCCAGCACAACCGCGATTGCAGGTGTCGATACCCGAATGCATCATTGCGACGGCCCTGTGTCGCGCAGCGCCGCACGGGCTGAAAGGTGAAGGTGGAGGTGAGGTCCATGGCAGAGGCGTTCACAGAGGATCCCAAGATCCAACAGATTGCAGAGGAATACGCACTCGATGCTGTCGACTTCGCGCAGCGGTTCAAACTGTCACTGGACTGGAGCGACTCGAGCGTCGCTCACGTCGAGACCGTACTGGCCGCGCTCCACAAGGGAGCGATCGACGCAAAGCCGACTGACGAGCAGGTTCTTGCGATGGCGAAGGTTCTCGGAAGCTATGTCGGTGAGGTTTTCCGCCGCAATCACGGCGCGACCTGGGGAATGGTGGATCTCGAGGGCCAGGCCTACCCCGGCCTGAAGGCGTCCGGGCCAGCCGGCCTCTTCTGGCCCTGGGGGCGTGTGCAGAATCGAATTCGCAACGGCCCCGAGGACAATGTCTGGCACTACTACCAGCATCTGGTGGAGAGAAACGGAGCGGCCCGGCCGTCTGCGCCGGCTGGGTCCCAGAAAGCAACCTGGTGGCGGCGAATGCTCGGTAGATGAGACGGCTCGCAGCGAGAAGGCCGGAACCCATGCAACTATCTGACATCTCGTTCGGCACGACCGACTGGTCGCTCGTGGAGCAAACCGAGCACCCGGGCGAGACAGGACTCGCTTACTGGCGGACCCGGACCTTCGGTGACGTGCGAGTCAGAATGGTCGAATACACGCCTGGGTACTTCGCGGATCATTGGTGTGAGAAGGGCCACATACTGTTGTGCCTCTCCGGTGAGCTGCACACTGAACTCAAGGATGGGCGCCGCTACGTGCTCAGGCCGGGTATGAGTTATCAAGTGGCCGACGGGGCTGAACCCCACAGATCATCTGCACCCAACGGCGCGACGCTGTTCATCGTGGATTGATGCACGGTGCGCATTGCTGACTTTGCGACGCCTTCAATGGATCTCAGAACCAGGTGCGGCGGCGGTATTCACGATAGGTCTCCCCGAACTTCGCTTCGAGCGCACGCCGTTCGTTGCGGATCCGCAGCCACTGCACGGGAATCAGAATCACAAATAACAGGAAAAATCGCGGTTGGCCGTAGTAGATGATCAGACCACAGATCAGCAGCGCGCCGAAGACATAGACCGGATTGCGAATCCGAGCATACAGGCCGTGGGTCACGAGCTCCTTGGCTTGCGCGGTGACGGCGAAGGACCTTCTGAGTTGCACCCGCGCCAACACCCATAGGCATAGCGCCGGGCCGGCGATCGCCAGTCCGATGACGCGGTGGGCGTTCCACTCGTGATCGGGAGTCAGATAAACGAGAAGTCCGAAGGCGATCACCGCTATCGGAATGGAAAGCCAGGTCGCCCAGGTGTTCATACCCACTACCTCCGATGAAACTCGCGGCTTGCATCGAGCATCGCTCGAGCGATCTCGCGGTCGGTCATCTCGTCGATCTGTGTCTGAAGAAAGACGCCGTAGCTCTCGCAGGCGAGCACTGCAACGCCCGTACGGCCAAGGGGTGCAAGTTGACCCGGAAAGCTGCTTCGCTTCCCACGGATGAACGCGGCGGCTGCCGCGACTGCCTCATGCGCGTTGCGATCTGACTCGCGCGGATAGGTAAAGCGCCATTGGCGCACGCGACGGTTGATGACTTCCTTGTCGGTGCCGCCGGCCTCTATCCGTGCCGCCGCAAAGACGCGACAGTCGTAGTCACGGCAGGTCTGCGGGCGATCCTCATAGATGGTGCACTTGCCTTCGCTGAGCATCGGGCAGGTACCGTCGGGTTGCGCCGCCATGGTCCTTTCGCCTCGGGCCAGGCCGAGTGCACTGACCAGCCGGTCCGGCAGAATTCGGGCCCGCGCCCTGTCGTCCTCGGGACGGACCTGAACCGAGTAGCCCGAAATGCAACAGCCCGTGCACTCTCCACAGGGGACATCCGACCCGTGGTCACCTACCAGGGACGCCCGAAAGTGCGCGAGCCAGTCGCCAAAGGCGCCAGCGGCTATTTCGGCCGTCTCATCTGCCGTGTCCTTGGGAGTTGTCATGGGCGGATGGTGTCTCGATGTCCGCGGGGTTGCACTGGTTTATCGGGTTTGCCGTACGCCATCGGCCGGCTTGGGGACACGCTTGTTTCTGGCCAGTTCGGCCTCCATCTGCGGGATCAGAATGCCGGGTGCCCGGTCCATGTAGGTCCAATCCTCGTGGAGGGCCCTGAACTTCGGACCCTCGGCGGCAACCAGGGCATCGCCCGTCAGGCCGGCGCGGCGACCTTCGGCCGTGAGGCGCTCGAGATCGGAGAAGAACCGGCGAAGATCCTCGACCTCTTTCTTGGAGGCAATGTCACCATGTCCGGGAACAAACACGGTGTCCTGCGAGGCCTCGAGCCTGGCGAGACTGTCGGACCAGAGTGAAATCGTCCCGTCGGTGATCGTCGGTGTGCGGTGGTTCCAGAGGATGTCGCCGGCGAACACCACCTTGGAGTCGGGTACCTCCACCATGAGGTCGCCGCCGGTGTGGCCCAGGATCGGCCGGACTTCGATCCGACGCCGGCCGAGCAACAACTTCAAAGGTTTGTCGATGGTCCGATCCGGCGGGATCAGGGCCTCGACCCGCTGCTTCAGCTCGGGCGTGAGGTCGTTGCCGAGCAAGTGTAGGTTTTCACTGTGAATCCAGCCGGGTACGTTGCGATGGGCGATGATTGTGGCACCTGCCGCCTTGAACACCGCGTCACCTGCCACGTGGTCGACATGGTAATGAGTGTTGATTACGTACCGGACCGGTTTCGGCGTGATCTGGCGGATTTGCTCCAGCAGAGCCTTTGCGGCCTCCGGATAGAAGAAGGTGTCGATTACCAGCACACCGTCGTCACCCACGACGAATCCGGCGTTGGAGCCTGCCCGCGGGCCGCCGATGGCGGCATAGACACCCGGGCCAATCCGTTTCAGGGCGAAGGGTGGTGCATCGGGTGCTGTTGGCGGCGCTTGCGCGAACGTTGGAGCAGGCAGCAGAAATAGAGCGGCGAGGGCCGTCGCGAACACGCCGATAGTCAGCCGGTCGGGCAGGGGCACTGTCGTCTCCCGAGTTTTGGTCAATATAGCGCGGGAGTGGCCGCTGTGGATTGCGGCATCGATCTATCTGCATGTGATAATTCGTTCCCACCCGCTGGGAGGCGAATCATGCAAAAACTGCTGACTCTGGTCGTCCTGTTACTCCTTTGGGCCCCGGCACAATCGCGCGAGCCGGATGAGTTACGTCAACTCGCCGACCGAGCTGCAATTCAAGAGGTGATGCAAAAGTACATCTGGAGCGTTGACGCTCTCGATGCCGACGGTTATGTGTCGGTGTTCACAGAGGACGCCGAGATCGATTCCAATGGCGACGTGCACAAGGGGCGGGCGGAGATCCGCAAGGTCGTCACAGGCCTGCTGGCGCTGCAGGCGCAACGCCGCGAGAAGGGCGAGCCGCTGGGAAATCTGTATCACGTTGTCAGCAACGAGCGGATTTCGTTCTTCAGCGCGAACGAGGCGCTGTACCAGTCCTACTGGCAGACCTTGCGCAAGAGCGAGGGCACGCGATACGTGGCCGGCGGCTTCGGGCGCTCGGAGGACAGGCTGGTGAAGCGGGACGGACAATGGCTGATCAAATCGCGCAAACTCGTCGTTTTCACGGACTGAGCCAGGAGCGGCCGCGAGTGCGAGCACCAGGACATGGTGCGGGGCGGACGGACCTGCCGCTACTGCGCGGACCGGTGCACGCGTGACGCTATTCGCTAAGCGACGGCCTGATCGTCGAGATCGCTGCTGAACAACTCGTCGTCGGGCGCGATCTTGCGGCCCATCTCGCTGATCCGCGCCAGGTCCTCGGCGGACATGAGCTTGTTGTTCTGCGTGATCTGGCGTGCCGCGTCGAGGAAGGCTCGCTGATTCTCGGCGGCAGCCGCGTAATACAGCTCGAGCAGCTTCAGGTGCAGATCACTACGATTCGGCTCGCGCTCGATGGCCTGCTGCAGGACGGTGGCCGGATTCTTTCGCCGCTCGACGAAGCTGGTCGCCGAGTGGTGGAGCTCACTGCCCATCACGACGTGTGTCGTGTCGTTGTGGCTCTCAGGATTGTAGAAGGAGAATTTGTGCTCCACCGTGTTGCCGGGGCCTTCGATCTGCTGAGTGAGGATCGCTGTCGTCTCGCCGGTGTCAACGGGACACGCGGACTCGAGCAGCCCCTCGCGCGCGAGCAGTTCCTCGATTGGAGTGTTGAAGAGCTCGGGGAACCGTCCGGATACCAGGGACTCCGGTGCCGGCGGCAGGGAGGGCAATGCGGTCGTCGTCTGGCCCGTCGTGGGTTCCGCAGCCAGGGGTGTCTCTACGGCAGCCACCGGGGCTCTGGCAGATTCTCGAGAGACGACGGCAGCCGGTGCTCTGTGCGGGGTGGCCAATACGCTCATCGGGCTGGTTTCGTCCGCTGACGAATCCTCGTCATCCCTTCGCCGCCGACGCATCAGCAGAGCGCCAACGGCAGCTGCCAAAGCAAGGCCGGCAATAGCGGTCAGGATCGGCGCTCGACGGTAGAAAGGCAGTCTGCTGAAAAGCTGGGGTACGGGCTCGTCGTCGTCAGCCGTTGACGAAGACGCAGAAGGCTCTGAGGTGCTCGAGGCGGTCGGTACGGACGCGGTCGCCGGTGCCGCCGCCAGCCGCGTCAGGGCCTGCTGCTGCGACTGTGTCTGCTGCAACTCCGCTCGCATCGCCTGAAGTGATTTCTCGAGGGACTCCACGCGATTGGTGAGAGCAGCTCGGTCAGCCTCCAGAGTGGCCGACCGCTCGAGCTCGAGAGCTGTGGTCGTGTCCGCCTTCACAGACCCCGGTTTGGCAGTCTTCGGCTTGGCGTTGACGGGCGAGTTTGTGACTGTTAGCGCCGAGGCCGCCGTTGCGCGGCGCTTGATCGCGCGCAGTGCGCGGGGATCGGTCGCGCGCCAGGCAGCGGCTTGAACTCTGTATTCGCGTTCAGCCTCTGCAGAAGAGATTGCCGACAAGTCCTGGGCAGTGGGGAGTCGCAGCACGACCCCACGGTGCAGTGAGTTAGGACCAGCCTGGAATGCGGCCGGGTTGATGCGGTAGATCGCAATCATCATCTTGTGACGTGCAATCCGCGAATGGGCGCCTGCTTTGATCGCCACGCGCGCCAGGGTGTCGCGACGCGAGGTGGTATACGAACGAACCTGCGACTCAGGGTCCGGCGTCGCCGTGGGTGCCGGCGAGTCAACAGACGATGCCGCTGTTGTCACAGCAGCTTGCACAGGCCTCGCTGAGGCGGCGCGAGCAGGTGACTCCGCACTCGCCGCAACTGAACTCACTGCAACCGCAGCGGGTGTTTCGAGGATCCGCTCAGGCGGGTCCAACAGGACGGTGTACTCGCGAATCAACTCTCCGTTCGGCCAGTGCACGTCTACCAGAACCGTCACAGCAGGCTCCGTGATCGACTCGGTCGAGCGCAGCAACAGGATGGGCTGACCCTGGGCGTCCTGGCCGACCTTGACCGTCATCCCATTGAGAAAAATGGGGCGGTCGAGCGCATAGCGTTGGAAAGTGTCTTCGTCCGCGATGGCAGCGCGCAGGCTCACGAGATCTTCGTGACGCGCGTCGACCAACTCTATGTGTGCAACGAGGGGCTGGTGCAGTGCCGACTCGACGTGTAAGTCGCCCAAGCCGAGTGCCAGCGTGGCAGTTGGGAATGCAACACCGAGCGTCAGCAGAACCGGAGACAACAGGCGTGACATGATTGACTTCAATGGTAAAGGCATCCGCCCGCCCAAGCCGTGGTGAGCGTCACCAATACGCTGAAATGAGGGGTCCCCTTTCAGCCCGTGACGGGCCGCAGCATGAGCGCCGACCACTGAAGCTGAGACCTGCGTCACACGGCCCGCAGGTACTGGCACCTATACCGATCGGTCTTTGTTTGTCGCGCGCGCGGTGATGGAAAGGACAACTCTGCGCTGTTCTCTCTCCGCTGCGCTCCTCGAGGAGCGCAGCGGACTGGAGTGGCGATTGACTCAGTCGACGGTTACACGGTGCGCCGTGATGACTCCCTTGAAGGTGACGACTGGCGCCGAGGTCATGTCGAACTCGGTCCCGGAGTCAGGCGACCCGGCATAGATGTTCAGCGTGAACGTGCCGGTAAAGTGCCTGCCATTGGGATCCACGGTGACCAGCTCATCGATCGCGGTCGGGCCAATGTACGTGCCCGAGGCGACCGGCGGAGTCAGGCCGAGGGCAACGTGGTGCAGTTTGAACTTTGCGCGCCCCACCTGCTTCCAGACTCCCATGCAAACGTCCCCTGCACTCGGCGGGCGACCGCCGGAGACCATCACTTCGGTTCCGTCGTCGTGCCAGATGGACGTGCCCCAATCGAACAGGGCCTTGTCGGGCAGACCGTTCTGATTCCCGACCAGGCGCAATTCGAATTCCCACAGACCGACGATCCGATCCTCGTCGAAGTCCGATATCGGGTTGAACCAGGTCAGGGAAGCGGGCTGGTAGACGGCCGGTACCAGCGAGCCGTGCGTGTTCGTTCCGGCTGGCAGGGGCGGGCCCTGGCAGCCTGCGTTGGCAAAGCCTGCGGCACCGAGACTCAGCAGTCCCAGCCCCAGGGCAGCGGTCAACGGCTTCAGTCGATGCGTTTGTCTGGAAACCATGGCGAGCTCCTGTGTTGTGATTGAAACGCCCTGGCGGACTGTCGGTCGTCCGGCATGAAGGCGCTTTAGGCCCGCCGTGAATCGTTCTGAATCCGTCTCAAATTGGTATCATCAGGCGCCCGGTCCGGTCGGACGAGAACACAGCGCTTCGGGGATGATCGCCTCGATGGATCAGTCCAGCACGCCCGGTTACGAGTTTCGGGGGTTTCGCCTCGACACGACCCTGCAGGTGCTCATTTCGCCTGCGGGCGATCCAATTCCCCTCCCCTCCAGGGCCTTCGATGCGCTGCACTATCTCGTGGAGCGTGCCGGGGAGCTCGTGGACAAGGGCGCTCTGATGAAGGCCGTCTGGCCGAAGTCCATCGTCGAGGAGAACAACCTCAGTCAGTGCATCCTGACGTTGCGCAAAGCCCTGGGCGAGACGGCCGGAGAGCGGCGATTCATCCTCACGGTGCCGGGAAGAGGGTTCAAGTTCGTGGCTCCGGTGACCGTGGTACCGAACCTGCCGCCGCTTTCCGGGTCTTCGATTTCCTTGCCCGACGGGGCGCCCGCAGCGCCGTCTCAGGCCTCAGCGTCGGTGGGTGCTCGGGAAGCCGTGTCGGGATCGGCTCAGCCCCAGGCTACAGGTCGACGCAGGTGGATGCTGCCTGCAGCCATAGGTGTCGTCGCCTTGGGTGCGGCGTCGATTGTCGCTGTCTTGAGGCTGCTGGGTTCGGGTACGTATCCCGTCACCTTGCCCGCTGAGTATGAGGCACTGACTGACGTCACCGATTCAACCACGGCACCGGTGCTTTCACCCGATGGGCACATGCTGGCGTTCATCAGGGGCGGTGAGCCGTTCCTGAGCTCGGGGCAGATCTGGTTGCAGGTCCTTCCGCACGGCGAGCCTGTTCAACTGACGTCCGAGCACGCGACGATCTTTGCTCCGACGTTCACTCCTGACGGCACGCGCGTGGCCTACACCGTCACGACCCAAAGCGCGAGCGAAGGTAGCTGGAATACCTGGACGGTCCCTGTGACCGGTGGCGCGCCCAGCCTACTGCTCCCGAATGCCTCAGGTCTTTCGTATATCGGTCCGCACGAAGTGATGTATTCCGAGTTCAAGACCGGAATCCACTTAGGGATCGTCGCTTCACAGGACGACCGCTCGCGCCATCGCGAGGTTTACTTGCCAAGCCACGTACGGGGCATGGCGCATTACTCGTATCTCTCGCCCGACCGCAAGTCCGTGCTCGTCGTGGAGATGAGCGGCGCCGGGGAGTTTCAACGCTGCCGGCTCGTCCCCTTCGACGGCCATTCCGGGGGTGTTCCTGTCGGCCCCAACGGTTCGTGTCTGTCCGCGACCTGGTCGGCGGACGGCAAGTGGATGTACTTTGCCGCCAAGGTGGCCGGTCGCTCGCATGTGTGGCGACAGCGTTCTGCAGAGGCAACCCCGGAGCAGATCACGTTTGGTCCGACTGACGAACAGACGGTGGCGCAGGGGCCCGAGGGCCGGTCTCTCCTGGCTTCCATCGGACTCGTGCAGAGCACGTTGTGGATACATGACAAACGCGGCGAGCGGAAGCTGACGACTGAAAGTTACGCTTCATCACCACGCCAGTCGGCTGACGGCCGACGTATTTACTTCCTTACCGCGCGAAGCTCGAATGACGCTCCGGAGCTGTGGTCTGTGGATGTCGCCTCAGGTCGCAAGGAGCCGCTGGTGACGGGGTTTAGCGTGACGGGTTATGCCATCTCACACGATGGGCGGCGTGTCGCGTTCACAACGAAGCGCGCGGGGACGTCGGAGATCTGGCTGGCGCCGCTCGATCGGAGCGCTGCGCCGAAGCTGTTGCTGCGAGGCGGCGATGAGGTCGCGTTCGATCGCTCGGACAGGGTGTATTTTCGAAGTCTCGGCGAACATGCCAACTATTTGCACCGAATTGGCTCCGACGGCAGCGGGAATGCGCGGGTGCTGGCGTCGCCGATCATCAGCCTCAACGACGTGGCGCAGGATGGTGATCGACTCTCTGTAGACCTGCCATTGGAAAACGGCCTCGGTGCCTCGTGGCTGGTGCCTGTCGGCGCAGGGGAGCCGTGGCTCCTCGGAAAGGGCTTTTATCGGGGTCGGTGGTCCCAGGACGGTCGGCTACTGTATGTCGAAGACTGGACGTCCACTACGCCGAAAACGATAGCCGTCCCGATTGGTGAGAACGGGTTGCCAGCCGGACCCTTGTCCGAGGCTCTGACCCGTGGCGCGTTCATCCCGCACGCGGGACTGTCGCTATCGTTGGGCTCCGATCCGGACGAATACGTGTTCGTGCAGACCGAGCAGCGGCGAAATATTTACCGCATTCCGCTGCATTGACTCACTTGCGAGTGGGCCGCCGGGCGGGAGGCTTCTTTTTGCGTTTGCTCTGATTGAACTCGATCGCAGCCTGGATGAGCTTCTTCAGGGCCCGCGCGTCGATTTTCTCGGAGGCGCTGACCTCTGAAGCAACCGCTGTCTTCATTCAAGCGTTCCAACGAGGGAGCTCGACACCGAACTGCTGTGCGTACTCCGCGTTCAATCGCTGCCAGCCGGAGAACTTCATCGTGTCCATTCCAACCATCCGACCGATAGGTTGCTCGGCGAGGAGGCGATCCAGTACGTCCAGGCAGATGTGCCAGCCGGCAGCGCCCATCGAGATGAACCGGCGATCGATGTTGTGCCAGAGAGTCAGGCGCGTACCTTTACCTGTTGGCTCGAGCTCCCAGCGCATGTCATTCCCGCCCCAGCCGAATTCGAGCAGTCTCGGTGCGTCGGCCCGCTTCACGTCCGACTCGGTCACCAGCGACTGAGGAGCGCCGACAGTCGTGAGTTTTACCGGCCCGGTAGTGTCGAGACTCCGGTCGGAATCGTACGGCGCCCATTCGCGCAGACTGGCCGGGTCGGTCAGTGCTTGCCACACCTTCTCGGGAGGATGGCGCAGCTCGCGGACGAGAACGAGCGTCCACGCTTCTCCGTCTTTGCGGATTTCGGCGCCGCTGGCCGGGCCGGGCATGTAGTCGTCTCGGGCGCTCATCGTTTCTTACCTTTGCGGCGCGGGGGTGGATTGATCTGGTCGAGGTGCCGCTCGAGCGCATCCAGGTGGACCGACCAGAAGCGGCGAAAGGGGGCGAGCCAGGCGTCGATCTCCATCAGGGGCTCCGGTCTGATCCGATACAGGCGCCGCTGCCGTTAGGCCGTGCGGCGAAGCCGAACCCCACGTGCGAGGCTCGTCGAGCGTTCGGCAACAAACGTCAAGCGCGCGAGGTGGCGGATCGATATCCTGCCGCGAGTCGACGTACGAGACGGCAACACGAAAGGGGGAGTCGTGGGCAAGATCACCAGACTGATGACGCGTGCAGGCTGCATTGTGTTGGCTGTCGTTGTGACCTCGGTGTATCCGCAGGCTCCTGCGTCGACGGCTACGTCGCGCGAAGCGCGGCAGTGACGGGGATCCGAGCGGCGCGCAGGGCGGGCAACAGACCACCGATGAGGCCAATGACCAGCGCCCACCCGAGGCCCAGCAGCGCCAGCGAGGGAGTCACCGCAAGCCGAAAGCTGGCGCCCAACGGACTCGCCTGCAGTCCGTTAAAGGCAGCCCAGGCGAGGAGTGCACCGACGACGGCCCCGGGTAACGCCAGAACGATCGACTCGGACAGGACGGATGCGACGATCGGTACGCCGTCGAAACCGATGGCGCGCAGCGTCGCCAGCTCCCGGCGCCGTCCGTCGACGATGGCATACAGCGAGTTGGCCGCGCCGATGGTCGCGGCGATGGCCATGATCGAGCCGACGAAGTAGCTCACGAAATTCAGGATGCCGTTGAGCTGCGCGTTGTTCTGTTCTGCCATCTGGGCCTCGCGACGGGCTTGCAGCTTCAAGGTCGGATCAGCCTTGATCGCGTTGGACAGCTCGGTGAAGGCGGCCGGCGATTGCAGCATCAGGTTGGCCACGTTGTAAGTGGGTCGGCCGAAGGCAGACAGGATCGTTTCGCTGTCACCAAACACAGTACAAACGCCTTCGGTCCGCCCGAGATCGAAATTCCCGACGATCAGCCAATCTCCACCGCGCATGTGCCGCTTCTGCCCCACCTCGAAGTCAGTGAACTGTCGAGTGCACTTGTTGCTCGCGATCAGCTCGCGCAGTCCAGGATTGAAGAGCCGACCGGAAGTCAGGTGTAACTCGGGCCGGTAGTCGGCGAGTCCCGCGGTGGCCCCCGTCACGGGAAAGCCGGTGAGACCCCCATCGGTCTTGTTGCGCGCCTGGACGAACACGGTGGCCTGGAAGATCACGATGGGATCGCCGTGGGCATTGCGTCGAATGCCGGGCAGCTCGCGAATCAACGACGCGGTGTCTTTGGCGATGCTGCTCTGCTGGGGGTTTGCGGCGTCGGCGCTCAGCAGAGTGGCACGATCGGCACGGACATTGCCCATCGCTTCGCGTCGAGCCCCAACACCCATCGCCAGCATTGCTACGAGCACGCCGACGGCACACGTCACACCGACGATGATGGTGCATATCAGGCCCAGGCGCGCCGGAATGCCGGCCAGACTCATTCGCAGCAGGGCGGTGAACTGTTTCGTGGGGTGCATGTCAGGTCCTACCGGCCGGCCAGGGCGTCGGCGACGGGAATTCTCGCGGCCCTGAACGCGGGCACTACGGCGCTCAACACGGCGATGCAGACGGCTCCGGCCACTCCGATTGCGATGACGATCAGCGGCATGGAGAGTCCGGCCACGAACTTGGCCGCATACGGGAATATGCCCCACGCCAGGGCAAGCCCGACCAGCGCCCCTGCGGTGCAGACGCAAAGCGCTTCCGCGACGATGGTCAGAAAGACACCGCGATCGGTGAAGCCCAGGGTCTTCAGGACGGCGAATTCCGCCGTGCGCTCGCGAATCGTCTGCATCATCATGGTCGCAGTCGAAAACAGCAGCGCCACGAGGACCGCGCCGACGATCGAGCGGATTGCGAAGTTGAGATCGCCGATCTGCCGCATCTGCTGTTGGGAGAGCTCCCGGAACGATGCTGTTTGGGTCTCGTTGGAGGAGTTGGCGAACACCCGATCGATGGCCGCGGAGACTTCCGCGGCGTGCCTGGGATCATCGACGATCGCGTACAGGTTTCGCACGGTCCCTTTGTTGAGCAAGCGCGCCTCATCCAGGTAGGAATAGTTCATCACCATCAGGTTGTCCTGGCCAAGCTCGCGGTCGGTGAGATATCCGACGACATCGAAGGTCCAGGTGCCCGAGCCGTCCTTCTGCTTGAGAGCGGAATTCATCGGAATCCGGTCCCCGACATGCCAGCCGTATTTCTTGCCGAGATCCGTGGTGATCAGCACTCCGGTTCGTGTCTTGCGCAACGCTTCCAGAGAGTGCGGTGGGAACGTCACGAGCTCCGGCACGAGAGTCATCCACTCATCGCCGGGATCGATGGCCAGCGCAAAGACGAACTGGTTGGGCTTTTGATAGGTGCCCAGCAGACCGTCCGCGAACGATACGGTCTTCACACCAGGGATCGTCCGCAGCCGGTCGAGGGAGGAGTGGGGCAGTGGCGCCCCGCCGAAGACGGCGGGACCGATGAAAAGGACATCGGCGCGAGCCTTGGCGACCGCGTTGTCCACCCCCGTCTTCATGCCCTGCAACACTCCGAAAAGGGCGAACGCCACGGCGACCTGCAGGAGGACCAGCGCCGTGCGCCCGGGCTTGCGCCAGATGCCGGACCAGACGAGAGGGAGGTATTTCACGCGGTGGCCTTTGAATGGCTTCTCCGTACGGACTGCAGTGGATACTGCCCGAAGCGCCGGGAGGTTTCTCGGCCGGGCGCACTTTCCGTTCGGATCACCGTGTTAAGCTGCCGCTGCCGAAGGCCAACACGAAGAGGCGGGTGTTCGACACGAAGGCCATTCCTCAGGCCGCAGTCCTCTGGAACTACATGGCTTCGTTTCGGGCGGAGGCTCCGTCCGATGCAGTGGTCGTGTGTTGTCACCTTCGTGACCAAACCCGCGTCCGTATTGCGCGTGAAACTGACCGCCGACGTGCGCTGGCCAGGCATTCGTCACTTCATGAGCTGCCCTCCCACGAGGTTTCTGCAGGAGGTCCTGGACGCCTGGCACTTCCTGCGGCATCAGGGCTTCACACATCACCTCATGGCGGAAGGGCCGACGCCCGGCGTAGACTCTTCCCCCTAACAAGGGGGCCATCATGAGAGCACCGCCAGGTGTCAGCGACGCGGATTTCGCCACTGCCTTACAGCAGTTCGCGAGCGCAGTCGGCCAGCAATGGGTCATCACCAAAGACGAGGACGTAGCGACCTACAAGGACGCTTACTCGCCTTTCTGGGAAGAGCCCCAGGAGAAGCTCGTCTCCGCGGCGGTCGCTCCCGATACGGTCGAGCAGGTCCAGAAGATCCTCGCCGTCGCCAATCGCTATTCCATCCCGCTCTACACGATCTCGACCGGGCGCAATCTTGCCTATGGCGGCTCGGCACCTGCCTATTCCGGCAGTGTAATCCTGGACCTGAAGCGGATGAACCGCGTTCTCGAGGTCAGCGAGGAGTACGCCTACGCGCTGGTCGAGCCCGGTGTCAGCTACTTCGACATCTACCGCCACATGCGGGACAAGGGCCTGAAGCTGTGGCTCGATGTCCCGGATCCGGGGTGGGGCAGCCCGATCGGCAACGCGCTCGATCACGGCGCGGGCCGTATCCCGCTGCCATATCGAGATCACTTCGATGCCCATTGCGGGATGGAGGTCGTGCTCGCGAACGGCCAGGTCGTTCGCACGGGCATGGGTGCGATCCCCAACTCCAAGCTCTGGCTGCAGACGAAGTACGGTCCCGGACCGATGCTCGACGGCATCTTCTCGCAGTCGAACTACGGCGTCGTCACCAAGATGGGCTTCTGGCTGATGCCGGAGCCCGAAGCCTCGATGACCGGCACGATCCGCGTGGCGCATCACGACGATGTGATCCCGTTCGTGCGGGTTCTGTCGAACCTGATGTACTCAAATACCGCCGACTGCAATTTCACGATTGCCAGTCCCGTGTTTGCTTCCGCGACGAATCCCGAAAAGGAACGGCTCCTCGTCAAGAGCGACGGCGGCACGGCACAGGAGTGGGATGCGTTCGCCGCCGCTCACGGGTTCAAACATTTCTGGGAGACGGAGCTGCGGTTCTACGGGCCGCCGAAGATCATGGCGGCGAAGTGGGAATACGTGAAGGAGCGTTTCGCGGCGATTCCCGGCGCGAGCTTCATCGACGGACCTACGGTTCGATTCCCGCTCACGGACGAGCAGATCGCCGCGCGCACCGATGGCACTTTCTTCGGTATCCCGAGCCTGAGCACGTTTTCCGCCCTGGCCGGGGGCGCGATGACCGGCGTCGCCGGATCGACGCAGACCACCGGGCATCTGGATGCATCGCCCCTGGTGCCGATTTCGGGTGAGGCTCTGTTGAAAGCGACGCGCGTGTTCAACAAGGTCTTTCACGATGCCGGATTGCCTCGCGGCCTCGGGTTCGCCATGAATTATCACTGGCGCACCTTCATCATGTTTCAGGGACTGCAGATCAAGAACGACAAGGAGCACAACGCGAAGGTCCGGGCCGCGTACGAGCGCTGCGCTCAGGCGGCTGTCGAGAACGGCTGGGGTTTCTACAGAGCCCACAACGCGTTCCACGACCAGGTCATGAAGCTGCTTTCCTTCAACGACCACGCGCTTCTCAAGCTGCACGGCACGTTGAAAGACGCGCTCGATCCTAACGGAATCCTGTCAGCCGGCCGCTACGGGATCTGGCCGAAGCACCTGCGGGGGAACCGCACATGAGCCGTCGTGTCGTCATTCCGGTCGCGCCCATTCAGACACTCGCAATTCTGACACTGGCTATAGCGATGACAGTGCTCGGCACGGCATTTGCCGATCCCGCCGTGTCGACTCAGTCGGCCTGGAAGTTGACCGCCTCGAAGCCCGATGCGGGTCTCACCGATCCGCTGGTCAAGCGCGGCAAGGACGTTTTCGACGCGCGCTGCCGGACCTGTCATGGGGCGTACGCGAAAACACAGGGACCCAACTCTCTGGTGACGCAGGTTCCCGGTACCTATGCCCTGGAACTTCGGTACAAGGGCAAGTTGCCCGCAATGCTCGAGGAGCGCACGGATCTCGCGCCCCAGGCGGTCGCTACGTTCGTGCGTCGCGGTGGCGGCGGAATCATGCCGCCGTTTCGTCCAACGGAAGTGAGCGACGAGGATCTCAAGGCGCTCGGCGCGTACATCGCTCGCAAGCGCTAGTTCGGAGCCGCTTCGCGGGCGGTCGCCACCGGACCAGCCGACCGTCCACAGTTGGGCCTGTGCTAAGCTGCCGTCGCAAAACGAATGGCAAGAGGAAAGCACATGCGAGTCGCGCGTCGGATCGGTGTCCTGTCCACAATTCTCGCGGGGACGCTCGCGGTGTGCGCGTTCTCACAGACTCCCGGCGGGAGTCGTTCGACGCCGTCCGCCAAACCTGCCATCACGCGGACTGTTCTGCAGACCCTCGACATTCCCGGGTCGAACTACCAGGTCATCCAGGCCAAGGTGCAGATTCCGCCGCACACGTCGGTTCCCAAGCACACCCATCCCGGAGCGGTCTCGGGGTATATCCTCGAGGGGGACTACTCGATCCGTTTGGACGGGCAGCCCGTCAAAAACGTGGCACCGGGTGAGTCGTTTGTCATCCCGAGTGGCGTGGCGCATGAAGAGATGACCGGCGCTCGTGCCGCTACGATCATTGCCGTGTTCGCGGTGGAGAAGGGCAAGCCACTGACTTCGCCCTCGCCGTAACGCCTGACGTAGTGATGAACGGGCCTTCTGGTTCGGATGAAGACGAGGGCGGGTCGGCGCCGTGCATGCTGCACGAGTTGGGTCACGACGGAGTTCCCGTGGATCCTAAGCAAGCGCGTGATGTTGCGATCTGGCGCAAGGCTGAGCGCGAACGGTTGCTCGCGCTGCGTATGGCGATGCCGGCGGATGTCCGCTCGCGCTACACGGAGACCATCACACGCCAACTCGATCAGATCATTCCTGCGCGTGAGGGGCAGATAGTCAGTGTCTATTGGCCCATTCGCGGTGAGCCGGACCTTCGGCCTTGGATGCGCGAGGTCTGCGCCCGTGGGCTGCGAGTCGCCCTTCCGGTAGCACTCGCGCTTGGTCAACCGCTGAAGTTTCGCGAGTGGCGGCCGGACGCGCCCATGACGCGCGGTTTGTGGAAGATTCCCTATCCGTCGGAAGGCGCGGAAGTCGTGCCCACCACGGTGTTGGCACCGGTGGTGGGGTTCGATTCGGCCAGCTATCGGCTCGGATACGGCGGCGGTTTTTTCGATCGCACGTTAGCGGGGATGGCATCCAAGCCGCTCGTCATCGGTCTGGGATATCCGGAGCAACGAATCGCAACGATCTTTCCGCAGTCGCACGATATCCCGATGGAGCGGATCGTCACCGGCTAGGGGCACAGCGCAGGCTCCGCGCTGTCACGAAGCTTCGAATACGGCCGTCAGCACACCTAACCTGTCCTGAAGGAGATTTCTCCCCAGGTTGGTGATGAGTTGCGGGGTGTCCGGGCCCATCACGACGCCGAGGTTGGGTGAGGGCGGTGGACCGGATGCGCGCATCTGAGTCAACCAGGTCTTCGCGACTTCAGTGTCATCCTGAATGCTCAGGGCAACGAAGCCGGCGGCTTCAATCGCTTCGCGCGTCGCGTCGGCAGTCATGAGAAAGCTGCCCTCGGGAGTGCGTGCCCAAGGGACCGGAAACTCCGGCTCGCCTTTGTTCATGACGATGTCGAAGGTTGCCAGCCGGCCGCGTTCCTTCAGCACGCGCCGGATTTCGGCGTAGAGTGTTTTGCGGTCGGCGATGTTCATCGCTACGTGCTGCAGGAACACGGCATCGAAGCGGCCGTTCTCGAATGGAAGGTCCAGAGCGCTGCCCGCCTGGAACGAGACGTTGCGCTGCTGCCCGGTTCGTTCCGTCAGATACCGAGCGGCCTCTACGAACGGCTCACTCAGGTCGATCCCCACGACCTCACATCCATACGCCTCGTTGAGAAACCGTGCCGGGCCTCCGACGCCTGAGCCGACATCGAGGATCGACATATTTGCCTCAATTCCGGCCAGACGGGCGAGGTCCGCGGTCGCGGCCAATCCGCGGGTGTGAAACTGGTCCAATGCGCCCAATTGCTGCGGGGTGAGCCGCTGGTCTTGCGGTCCCAGCACGGCGAGCGCGCCCTTCAGCCGGTCCACGAGCCCTGTGGCTTGGTAGTGGCGGCGCACGGTGTCGAGCATGTCGGTCATGTGTGAGGCTCCTGGCTTGAAGGTAAGGTTCGATTTCCAGGCGACCTTACGGCGGTTTCCCTGGAGTGACTATCCGCGATAATGTCGATGGGGTATGAAGCGGAACTTCACAGTGCGACAGGGAGCCCTCGAGGGGATCGAGGTCTTTCTGAGTGTCGCCCAACATCGGAGCTTTCGACGGGCGGCCGCCGAGCTCGGCGTGACGCCGTCCGCCGTAAGCCAGGCGGTGCGAGCACTGGAGAACCGTGTTGGTACGGTGCTGTTCACGCGCACGACGCGGAGCGTCGGACTTACTGAAGCGGGCGAGTTGTTCCTGGCACGGGCCAAGCCGGCGTTTCAAGAAATCGTCGCGGCGGGGGAGATTGCACGGGAGTTGGGAGGCCGGCCCAGCGGAACTCTGCGCCTCAGCGCACCACGTGCGGCGATACCGATATTGTTGCAGCCTCTGATCACGTCCTTTCGCGAGGCCTATCCTGAAGTCGAGGTGGAGGTCGTCGCGAACGAGAAGCTGGTTGACCTCGCGGCGGAAGGCTTCGATGCGGTGATCCGCTTTGGTCAGTTCGTGGCCGCCGACATGGTCGCGATACGGCTGACGCCCCCATTTCGCTTCGCGATCGTCGCAAGTCCCGCCTACCTGGCCCGCACCTCGGTACCCGAGACCCCGGAGGACTTGCGCAATCACGCGTGTCTGCGCCTTCGGCGTTCGGGTGGCGAAGTCGCTCCGTGGGCGCTCCACGACAATGGTCAGGACTTGGAAATCGCCGTGTCAGGGCCACTGCTCGCCAACGACTACGTCACGTTGTTGGGCGCGGCGATCGACGGGATGGGGTTGGTGCAGGTGCCGGGGCCCGTTGCCGCCGAAGCGCTGAGGACGGGGCAACTCACTTCTGTGTTGGAGCGGTTCGCTCCGATGACGCCCGGGATGTTTCTGTGTCATCCCGGCCGCCATCAGGTCATGCCGAAGCTACGGGCCTTCATCGAGCACATCAAGCGGCGGGCGGCGAGGAATCCTGACAGCCGCTAGTCGCGCCTCGACGCGTTGGGCCCGGATCAGGGTTGCTTGGGGCCGACATCCGCAAACAGCGCCCGGCGCTTGAACTTCCACACTCCGCCCTCACGCACCAGAGTGTCCTCATAGTGCCCTGCCGCGAATGGCGTCGGCGCGCCATGTACATCGAACACGAAATACGTAAAGCGCGACCAGGCGGTGGCATGGTTCTCGTCCACGATCTGAATGCTCGGGCTGGACATGATGTGGTAGGAGCCCGGGAAGGAGCTGGGCGGGTAGGTCTTGGTCACGAACTCGCGTATGGCATCGGGCCCGGTATATCCGTGCGAGCCGGGCGCTCCGGCCGTCCAGACACCATCGCTGGCGAAGAGCTGCGCATAGGCCACGAAATCGCGCTTGTCGAAGTCCCGTCCGTAGGCGAACAACAGCTCGCGGATCTCCTCCCTATCTTCCAGGATCCTCAGACGCTGTTCGGTGGACAGCGGTTTGGCGGAGCGGGGCTTGTCCTGCGCATCCACCTTCAGGCCGGCTGCGCTCACGAACAGCGCCGCCAGGGCGACGACAGCGAATCGATTCATTTCGTTTCCCCTCGGACCTTCATTCTGGCGGGTATGCTAGCAGCACAGTGGACTGGCGATGCGAGAGTCATGGACCTCAAACCGGGACGATACAGGCACTACAAGGGTAACGAGTACGAGGTCTTCGGCGTCGCTACCCATTCGGAGACGGGTGAAGCCTTGGTTGTCTACCGCGCCTGTTATGGGGAATGGGGGCTGTGGGTGCGTCCGTTGAAGATGTTCTGTGAGTCCGTCCAGGTGGGGGCGGACTCGGTGCCGCGGTTTGCGTACCTGGACACACCTGCCACAACCGACGGCCCGCACACTTGAATCGAGCACCTCCCATGTCTGCTGTCCGCAACTGCTGGCTCATCCTCTCCGGTTTGTTGGTGTTCAGTATCTCTGAGAGTTACGGCGCCGAACAATTCACATGCGCGTCGCCATCGTCCGACGGAAGCGTTCGCGTCGAACAGCTCACTCTCGACGGAGTGCCTGCTCTTGTAAGGGTGCCGCCCCACGTCTCCAAGCGCACGATCGTTCTCTGGCACGGTTTCGGTCCGCCGGACAGCGAGGGCGACTTGATGAAGGCGCTACCGCTGGATGAGGTGCCGGCAATAAAGGTATATCTGGGCCTACCATTGTTTGGTGCGCGGGCGCCGGCGGCCGGTGAAGAGTCCGTGCAACAGCGTCAGACAGAAGACTACGGCACGCGTGTCTTCGAGCCCGTGGTGCTGGGCGCTGCACGGGAGCTGCCGGGTGTCGTGAAAGCCCTCGAGGAGCGCAACTGCATTCGTCCGGGCGAAGCGATCGGTTTGTTCGGGTTTTCGGCTGGCGGTACGGCTGTGTTGTCGGCCTTGATCGAGCCGACCGTCCCGATCCGGGCCGCGGTGACCCTCAATGCGCCTGTCGGGCTGATACAGGCCATCGACGCGTTGGAGCGGGCGACTGCGCATCCCTACGCCTGGAGTCGGCGGACGCGCGAGCTCGCCGAGCGTTCGGACGCAGTTCACCACGCCGCCCAGGTCGCAGCCGGAACCCCCGCTCTGATGCTGATTCACGGGGCCAAGGACACCATCGTCAAACCCAAGGGTGCGTCTTTGCTCTCGCAGAGGCTGCAGCCGCTGTATCACCAGGCCGGGCAGGACGCGCGGTTGAAGTTACTCCTCGAGCCCGGTGTTTCCCACGATTGGACGCAGCCGCACGCGCTTGCGGATCTGCGTGCCGCCGTGGCAAGTTGGTTCAACGCCAACCTCTGATCCATGCAAGCAGACGGCACGCAGTCAGACTCACCGGGCGGGGCCGCCGAAATCTATCGTTCACGCCGGCTCGCGGACTGCGATGAGCGGGCGTTCATGTTGTTCGCTGTCGCGATCCCCAGCGCCATCGCGCGGGGCGATAGGGCATATGTGTTGCTGGTCGAGTCGCACGACGTCGCGGCTGCGCTCGATCACTTGCGCCGCTATGAAGTCGAGCGCCTTACGCGACGACGGCCGCTCCCTCCGGCTCCGAAGCTTTATACGGACGCCTGGACAGGTAGCCTCGTCTACGTGATCGTCATACTCACCGTCGCATTGGTCATCGCCAATGGTGTAGGTCGCCTCGACGCCTTCGACCTCGGGGAACTCCACGCCGGCAGCGTTCAAGCAGGGCAATGGTGGCGGGTCTGGACGGCACTCACGCTGCACGTGGATGCGGGGCATCTCTCCGCGAATGCAGCTGCCGGAGCCTGGTTCGGGTACCTGGCGTCACGTCTCATGGGGGCTGGCCGCGCCTGGCTACTCGTCGTTTTGGGCGCGGGCCTGGCAAACGGGGCGGAGGCCTTTTTTGCTCCGGCTTTCCACCGATCGGTCGGGGCCTCAACTGCGGTATTCACGGCGCTCGGATTGATGTCAGCCTATTCGTGGCGGTCACGGTTGGCCTACCCTCAGCGTTGGGCGCTACGCTGGGGGCCGTTGGTGGCGGGGCTCCTGCTGCTGGCCTGGACCGGGACGGGGGGCGGTTCTGTGGAGGAGCCGGGATCGGGCGATCAGTCCGTCGACGTCGCCGCCCATGCGTTGGGGTTCGTCGTCGGGTTGTTGGTCGGGGCGGGAGTGTCCGTGAGGGCCGTGGCGCGCGTACTGGATCGCGTGCCGCAATGGGTGAGTGGGTTGCTCGCGCTCGTGCCGATCGTGGTGTCGTGGGTTCGCGCTTTGACTAGCTGAAGGGGGACGATCATGGCTCGTACTTGGAAACTTGCGGTCGCACTACTGGCGGCGGTGTTGGGGCAAGCGGCTTACGCTCAGAGCAACTCCGACTGGATGACACCTATCGCGCCGTTTCAGATTGCGCAAGGGTTGTATTACGTCGGCAGCAAGGACCTGGCGTCGTACCTGATCGTGACCCCGCAGGGTGACATCCTGATCAACTCCAGTTTCCCTGACTCGCCGACACTGATCCGCAAGAGTGTCGAACAGCTGGGGTTCAAATACACCGACATCAAGATCCTGCTCATCAGCCACTCCCACTCGGATCACGACGGCGGCAGCGCGCGGATCATCAAGGAGACGGGCGCGAAGTACATGGTGATGGACGGGGATGTTCCGGTCGTCGAGAGCGGTGGCCGTCTGGACTTCGCCTATCCCGACGGCAGCTATCCGGTCGCCAAGGTCGATCGCGTACTCCATGATGGCGACGAGGTCCGTCTGGGCTCGACGGTCCTGGTGGCCCACAAGACACCCGGCCATACGCGCGGCTGCACGACCTGGACGATGAAGGCCAACCAGGGAGGCAAGCCCCTCAACGTCGTCATCGTGGGCAGCTGGAACGTGAATCCCGGGTTCAGGCTGGTCGACCAGCCCGGGGGGAAGCCCGCGTCCTATCCCGGAATCGCGGCCGACTACCGCAAGACTTTCGCTGAGCTGAAGAAGTTGCCGTGCGACATTTTCCTCGGCGCGCACGGGGCCTATTTCAACATGCTGGAAAAGCTGTCCAAGGCGGCACCCGGCGCGGCAGGGGAATCGGTCTGGATCGACCCGAAGGGATATCAGGCCGCCGTGGCGGAGCGGGAGCACGCGTTCGAGACGGAGTTGCACAAACAGGGCGGCTGAGCCGCAGGTCCGCCGGCCCGGTCCCCCAGGCACGATCCAAAGCCGCCCGGGCCGACACGCCCGCGGGGACTTTTATGTTACAGGCCGCACATTTTGGCCGCGCCGGGCTGGGCCGCGGCCGCGGCCGTCTGCAAGACTTGGGGAATGTCCGTCCTGATCGTCCTCGCCTTTCTGCTGGCACTCCTCATCGGTTACGGGGTGGTCCTGTACAACGGCCTCATCCGGGTGCGCAACGAAGTCAAGCTCGCATGGGCCAACATCGACGTCCTGCTCGTGCAGCGCCACGACGAGTTGCCGAAGCTCGTCGAAGTCTGCAAAGGCTACATGCAGCACGAACGCGAGACGCTCGCACGAGTCGTCCAGGCGAGGGCCGAACTGGAAGGGGCGCGAACGGCGCGTAACGTCCCGTCGGTGAGTAGCGCCGAAGGCGCGTTGCGAACCGGACTTGCAGGCCTGTACGCCGTGGCCGAGCGCTATCCCGAGTTGAAGGCGAACACGCTCTTCCAGAATCTCCACACCCGGATCACTGCCCTCGAGACATCCATCGCAGACCGCCGCGAGGTCTACAACGACGCCGTCGTTGCGCTCAACACGCGGCTGGAAGTCATCCCGGATGTATTCGTGGCCCGCCTGTGCGCCTTTCAGCCAGCGGAGCCCCTGCAGTTCACTGCCGAGCAGAAGAGCAACGTCGACGTGAAGCTCACCCTGGAGGCTCAGCGTTGATCGAGCACAACAGCGCCGTGCTCTTTTGGGCTGCCGCAGGTGTTTGCGGTCTGGCCAGCATCTACATGCTGACACGGTTTCTCTCTTCGGCGCGACGCGACCGGTTCATTGCCGACACGCCGCTGGTGAGGATCCGCTCCGCTGCCCAAGGCTATGTGCGCATCGAGGGGCGTGCCAGTTCCGCCGCCGGTGACAGAATGCTCGCGCCCCTCAGCCGCCGGCCGTGTGTCTGGTGGCGATATAGCATTCTCGAACGAGTCGAGAACGCTCAGCGCAAGAAGGAGTGGCGGCGCGTAGACAGCGGCACGAGCGTCACTCCTTTCACGCTGACGGATGCTGACGCCAGTTGTCTGGTCGGCCCCGTCGGCGCCGATGTGACTGCGACCAACACGGATACCTGGTGGGGCGACTCTCCGCGACCCAACTGCCTGCCCTACGAACGCTCCCCGATCGGCTTCGGCGAGCAGAACTACCGCTATACCGAAGAGATCGTGACCACAGGGTCGCACCTGTCGGTGATGGGCGAGTTCCGCTCGCACTCGGAAGCCGCGGTCGACGATCAGGTCCAGCAGCTGCTGATCGCCTGGAAACGGGATCAGACCGAGTTGCTGAAGAAGTTCGATCACAACCACGATGGACGCATCGACGCGGATGAATGGGAGGCGGCGCGGACCGCCGCGAAGGCTGCCGTGGACAGCACGAAGCCGGATGGTCCGCTCGATCGGGTGTGCGTGGTCGGCCAGCCAACACACGGTCAGCCGTTTCTGATCGCGCCGCTCAACGAGCAGCAGCTGCACAAGCGCGAACGGCGCTTGGGCGCTACCGCGTTGGCGGCCAGTGTCGTGTTCCTCGCCCTGGCGGTGTGGGCGCTCGAGAAGGCCCTCAGAGCCGTCGGCTGAGCGGACCCCGCGACGGGAAGCCGGCTTGACACCGGCTTCCCCCGGCGCGGCGCCCCGGCCGCTCAGGCTGAGGCAGGCATCCGGTCGTCAGGCCGCGCGCTCTTCGCCCAGGATCTCGAGATGGCCTCGTCCTTTCATGGACGGCAGCTCGATGTCGGCGACGACCCGCACCGGAACGTAGTCCAGGGTGATTTCCCCGGCGATGTGCAGGTTTCCGGTTTCGGCCTCGAAGTTGGCCTGAGTCAGGTCGCTACGCGTCTTGTCCATCGGCACCCCAAGCTCGGTCCCTCCGCGGGTCTCCGTGAACTTGATGAGGACGTGGCCCCGATCGAGCATTTCTTTGAACAGTTTCAGGGTTCGCTCGGGCCGCAGGCTGACTTCCACGGCGTGCGAGCCTTCGGAGAGGCGCTTGACGAGATCGTTCACGGTAGTGCTCCTTGCTTGCGTTGATTGCGATCCATCGGCGGCGCAAGAGGATGCCGCCTCCGAAGGTTTCTGGCAACCTCGGCGGCGGCAATCCTGTGTCGGAGCGTGGGGTGTCGGAGCGCGGTGTTAGATCGAACTCAGGATCGCGTTGAACGATGGACTCGGACGCATCGCACTCGCGCATTTCGCGGCATCGGCGTGGTAGTACCCACCGATGTCGACGGGCTTGCCCTGCGCGGTGTTGAGCTCTCCTACGATCCTGCTCTCGTTGCTTGCCAAGCGTTCGGCGATCGGGCGAAAGCGCGCCTGCAGCGCGGAGTCATCCGTCTGCGTGGCCAGGGCCTGAGCCCAATACAATGCCAGATAGAAGTGGCTGCCGCGGTTGTCGAGCTGCCCGGCATCGCGCTGTGGCGACTTGTCGTTCTCGAGGAAGACGCCGTTGGCCGCATCCAACGCTTGCGCGACGCACAGTGCCTTCGGGTTGGAGGTCTTGCGCGCGAGGTCCTCGATCGATACCTGCAGAGCGAGGAACTCTCCTAGGGAGTCCCAACGCAGGTGACCTTCTTCGACGAACTGCTGCACGTGCTTCGGCGCGGAGCCGCCTGCACCCGTCTCATATAGACCCCCACCGGCTAGCAGCGGCACGATGGAGAGCATCTTGGCGCTTGTCCCCAACTCGAGGATCGGAAACAGATCGGTCAGGTAATCGCGCAGCACGTTGCCGGTCACCGAGATGGTATCTTTCCCGGCGCGCACGCGTTCCAATGTCGCCAGCGTCGCGGCAACCGGCGCCAGAATACGGATGTCGAGACCGGAAGTGTCGTGGTCCTTGAGATAGCGCTGGGTCTTTTCGATGACCTTGCGATCGTAGGCCCGTTTCTCGTCGAGCCAGAAGATGGCAGTCGAGCCCGTCGCCCGCGCGCGATTGACGGCAAGCTTGACCCAGTCGCGGATCGGCAGATCCTTGGTCTGGCACATGCGCCAGATGTCGCCTCGACTGACCTCGTGGCGGGTCAGTACCCGGCCGCTGGCATCCAACACGCTGACAGTGCCGTCAGCGGGGATCTCGAACGTCTTGTCGTGCGAGCCGTATTCCTCTGCCGCCTGAGCCATCAAGCCTACATTGCTGACAGTTCCCATGGTCGGAACGTCATAGGCGCCGTGACGTCGGCAGTCGTCGATCACTGCCTGGTAAACGCCGGCGTAGCAACGATCGGGAATGATGGCTTTCGTGTCGTGCAGCTTGCCGTCGGGGCCCCACATGCGACCGGAAGCCCGGATGGCCGCCGGCATCGAGGCGTCGATGATCACGTCGCTGGGGACGTGCAGGTTGGTGATCCCCTTGGACGAGTCCACCATCGCCAGCGGAGGGCGTTTGGCATAAGTTGCCTGCAGGTCCGCCTCGATCTGTGTCTTCTGGTCCGCGGGCAGTGACTTGATCTTCGCGTAGGCGTCGCCGATGCCGTTGTCCGGGTCGACTCCGAGCTGTTTGAACGTTGCCGCGTGCTTCTCGAACGCGTCGCGGTAATACACGCTGACGGCGTGTCCGAACATGATCGGATCGGACACCTTCATCATCGTCGCCTTCAGGTGCAGCGACAGCAACAGGCCCTTGGCCTTTGCGTCCTGCGTCTGGGCTTCGTAGAACTCGCGCAGCGCGGCGCTGTGCATGAACGTGGAGCTGATCAGTTCGTCCTTCTGGACGGGCACCGACTCTTTCAACACGGTCGTGGTGCCGGCGCGGTCGCGGAACTCGATACGCACCGAGCCGGCTGTCTCGATCAGCGCCGCCTGCTCGTTCCCGTAGAAGTCGTTGCCGCTCATGTGAGCGACATGAGTCCTGGAGTCGGCGCTCCACGCGCCCATCGAGTGCGGGTGCTTCTTCGCGTACTGCTTGACGGCGTTCGCGACGCGCCGGTCGGAGTTGCCTTCGCGCAGGACCGGATTGACGGCGCTGCCGGAGACCTTCGCGTACCGCGCCTTGACCTTCTTCTGCTCCTCGTCCTTCGGATCCTCCGGGTAGTCCGGTATGGCATAGCCCTGTGACTGCAATTCGGCGATCGCGGCTTTGAGCTGCGGCAGTGAGGCGCTGATGTTCGGCAGCTTGATGATGTTCGCGTCCGGGGTCTTGGCCAGCTCGCCGAGCTCCTTCAGATCGTCGCTCTGGCGCTGGGCGGCCGTGAGCTTCTCCGGGAAACTGGCCAGGATGCGTCCGGCCAGGGAGATGTCGCGCGTCTCGATGGCGATGGACGCCGCCTGGGCAAAGGCCTGGACGATGGGCAGGAAGGAGTAGGTGGCGAGTGCAGGGGCTTCGTCGGTGAACGTGTAAACAATCTTCGGGGCGGTCATGGAGGTCCTCGAGGGGAAGGCGGGACGCGCCTATCCGATGCGCGCGCCCTTGCCCGCGAATGATATACCAGCGCAGCGGCCGCGAAGGCGCGGCCCTTGAACCGCGCTACTTCGGAGCGGCGCCGGGAGTCGCAGTGGCTTCGGGATTCGCGTCCGTGCAGACGTACTCCTTGAGGCGCAGTCCGGGCTGGCGCTTGTACGTCGCCCGGGTGCTCCACGCTTTCGTGTACGTCTTCGGGTCGTTGATCGTCACCACATCCTCGAGAGTGTCGGCGTCGACTTTGCGGATCCGCTCGGAGACGCGCATTTGGCTCGAGTGGGGGAGTCCGGCGGTATCCAGAGTGGTCACATCGTTGAAGCCCTGGCTCTGCACGACCAGCGTGTCGCCTTCCCAATGACCCGCCGATTGACCCATCCAATTGGAATCCATGTCCTCGAGGTTCGGCAGGGTGAGGTCGAGATAGACCATCCGCGGCATGTGGTGCACTTCGTGAATGAAGGTGACCTGCTTGGGCTCCTGCAGGACCTCGATGGGGTACGCCGCGAACAGGATGCGGGGAAAGCCATGGGGCCTGCAGGTCCGGATGGTATCGAAGGCAGGGTTGCCCGCCTTGCGTGCCTTGATCGCAGCCGCATACCGCGCGGCGGCGGCTTTATTCAAGGGTGGGAGCCGGCCCTCGACGGTCTTCAGGGTCGAATGATCCCCCTGAATCATCCAGACGCCCTCGAAGTTCTGCCCCGGCGGCGGGTTGTAGATCGCCTGCGCATCGGCGGCGGTGGTCAGGCAGGCCAGAGTCAGGACACCGGCCAGGCGGGCGGCGAACCGATGTAACAGGGGACTGTTCATTTGGCCACCGTGTGGCCGGCTTCCGGCATGTTGCGGTTGTTCTCCTCGCAGACGTACTCCGAAAGCCGCAGATCCGGCCGCCAGGCGTAGGTGATCCGCGCGTACCAGGGCTGCTTGAAGAACTCCGGGTCCTCGATCCGAATGATGTTCTCGAGGGCGTGGCCGTCCTCGATCTTGCGAATGCGCTCGACCACGTGCAGTTGCTTGCCATGGATCACGCCGACCTCATCGATCCAGGTGCGGTCGTTCAAGCCGACGGTATCGATGACCAGCTCATCCCCCTCCCAATGGCCGACGGAGTCGCCGAGGAAGGTCGGCTGGAGGTTCTGCGGATGCGGCTGGTCCATGTAGATGTGGCGGATGTTGTGGGCCACTTCGTGCACGATGGTGGTTTCGCCGGCTGTCTGGATGATCTGGATCGGATAGGGGGAGTTCATCACTCGCGGCACACCGTGCGGCCAGCAGTACGCGGAGGCGTCGGCGATGGGAGTGCCGTCCTTCTCGGCCTTCACCCGCTTGTCCCACTCCGCTTTGCCATGTTCGGTGAACGGCGGAATGCGGCCGAGAGTGGAGTTGATCTGACGGTTGTAGAGTCGGATGAACCACACTCCGGACAGGTCACGCGGGTCCTTCGATGAGGCCGCGGGGCGAATCAGCGGGCCTTCGACCACATCCGATTGAGCCGAAAACGTGGCTGTGGCAGCGAGCGCGCCCAGCACCAGAAGGCAAACGGAACCCAGTCTTCGCATCGGCATCGTCCCTCCGGGTCGATCTATCGGGTTAGCTTGGCGCGAAGACGGGCGTGGAGGCAAGGCCGGCGCGGCCTGCGAAGCTCCCCGCCGGCCGTTCGGATGGCAGCCTGCCCGGCAGGCAGTCGGGCCAGCCGGCCCGCAAGGCCCGCGACGCAAGGGGAGATATTTCAGAACCTGTACAAAGTACGGTCAGCTGCTCACGACCGGATAGCCGGCCTCGCGCCACGCTTTCATTCCACCATCCAGCGCGATCGCGCGTTGGAAGCCGACCTGACGCAGAGTTGCCGCGGCAAGGGTGGAGATACGCCCGAATTCGCATACGGCGAGAATCCGCAGCGTGGGGTCGGGCAGTTCCTCATTTACGCGCAGCTCCAACTGACCGCGCGGCAGCAGCCTGGCCCCAGGCACGTGACCTGCGGCGAAAGCGTCCTTCTCCCGGACATCGAGCACGACGAGATCCGGGTCCTTGGCATCAATGCGTGTCTTCAACTCGTCCAGCGACATGAAGGACACTACCGAGGCTGCTTCGGACAACAGCTGATTGATGGTCTTTCCACCGGACAGGTTGGTCCGCAAGGCCTCTGTCAGATGCGTGGGCATGGACAAGTTGAGACTACGCATCATCTCCACGAATTCCCCGCGATCCCGCTTCTGCAGACGCGGGTTCTGGGCGATCTCCTGTTCCAGCGTGGTGTGGCTGCGGTTCTTGTATTCGTGCGCAGGGTAGACCTCGAGGGCGGGATCGAGCCGCAGAACGCGGTTGAAGAGGCTGTCGTACAGCGCCTCGGGATCGCCCGTAGGCAGGTCGGTCCGTCCGGTGGCACCGATCAGCAGCGTGTCGCCGGTGAACAGACGGTTCTCGACCCGAAGGCACATCGAGTCGCCGGTGTGGCCGGGCGTATGCATCACGTTGACACGCAGTTTGCCCAGTACGATGGACTCACCGTCCCCGAGACGCATGCCTACGAACGGCGCAGGGCTTGACTGATGCATGGCGACGGGCACGTCCAGCCGGCGGGCCAGTTCGCGCGTAGCCGAGAAGTGATCCGCGTGTGTGTGCGTATCCACCACGTTGCGGATCCTCAGCCCGTGATGGGTCGCCAGCGCGAGATAACGATCGATCTGACTGAGCTCGGGATCGATCAGCAGGGCCGCACAGCTGTCGGCGCACCCGATGAGATAGGAGCGGCAGCCCCCCGTCGCAATCTGTTCGAAGATCATGGTGCGAATTCCTGCATGCTGTCGTGGAATCAGGGTGCCCCAGCTGCGCTGAAGGCCTTCATCAGCCGGTATGCGAACTCGGTGCCCTCGGCGAACCGGTCCGCCTTGATCCGCTCGTCCTGGCCATGTGCCCGATAGTCTTCCAGGTCATAGAAGTTGGAGAGTGCGCCGTAGCTGGGCATTCCGGCCGCGCGCGTGAATTTGGAGTCCGAGGCGCCGGCGTCCATGCTCGGCATGACCGTGAGGCCCGGCCACATCGACTGCACGGTGCGCCTGAAAGTTGCGATGACAGCCTCGGTCGGAGGCGACTCCGGACCCGGCAGGGGAGGGTTGACGACCGACACCGCCAGCGCCGGGTCCGCGAATACCTTGGCCAGCAGGCCCTGGGTCTGCTCCTGAGTGTCACCAGGAAGCATCCGGCATTGAATGGTCGCGCGAGCCCGCTGGGGCAGAGCATTCTCGGCCTGACCGGCCTCCAACATCGTCGCCACACAAGTGGTCCGCACCTGCGCATTATCGGTCGGGTCCTCTGACAACCTTTGCGCCGCTGCCAGGTCTCCGTTGCCAACCGCGCGCATGTCGACCTGGCGCACGCCCGTCTCGAATTGTGCCTGCGCGGCATAGAACGCCCGGACTGTTGCGGTGAGCCGGATCGGAAACTTGAAGGCGGCCAGGCGGTTCAGGGCCGCGCTCAATTCGTAGATGGCGTTGTCGGGGCGGGGCTCGGAGCTGTGCCCGCCCTTGTTGGTGGCTTCGGCGGCGAACGTCACGTACGTTTTCTCGCTGGTCTGGACTCCGTAGAAGGCGCGCTGGCCCCGGCGAAAGGCCGCCGTACCGGCATCCGGGTTGAGCACCAACCCGGCATCGATCAGGTCGCGATGCGTTTTGACCAGCCAGCCGACGCCCTCCTTGCCAGTCGTCTCCTCGTCGGCCGTGAATGCGACGATGATGTCGCGGGCCGGGACGTAGCGCTCCCGCTTCAAGCGCAACAGGGCAATCGCCGTGTTGGCGTCCTCTCCCTTCATGTCGAGACTGCCGCGGCCGTACAGCCAGCCATCCTTCTCGGTCAGCGCGTAAGGCGGAACGGTCCAGTCCTCACGCCTCGCCGGCACGACGTCGAGATGGCAGAGGTACAGCAGTGGCCTGCCCCGACCGCTGCCTTTCAGTCGGACGATCAGGTTCGACTGATTGGGATGCTCAGGGTCCGCGAGCACCGTCAGATCCGACGCGGCGAAGCCACCCGCCAGGAAGCGCGAACGCAGGAGCTGAACCGCCGCGACGGTGCCTTTTTCGTACGTCGTGTCGATGGCAAGTAACTCGGACAGCAGCGCCTTCGCGGCGGTGGCGTCCGGGGCCGAAGTGGCTTGGACAGGCGCACCCGCGACGGCCGGTCCGACACAGAATGCCAGTGCGGCGATGCACGACAACGCTGGAGCGGTTCTGGACATGATGGCCCTCAGGGTGATGTGATCGCTGGGCGGGCCCATCATCCGCTGGAGCGGCCGATATGAACAGACGGGAGGCGTACACACTGCTTGTTGGGGGCGCTCTGGCAACCGTCGCGAATCCATCACTACCCGCCGAAACCAAGCCGCTTCGGGTGCTCATTCTGGGCGGCACCGGATTCATCGGGCCGCACTTCGTCACGGCACTGCGCGCGCACGGCCACGAGGTCACCCTGTTCAATCGGGGCCGGCGCAGCCCGGAGACGCCCAAGGGCGTAGAGCAACTGATCGGGGACCGCGCAGGCCAGATCGATAGTCTCAAGGGGCGCGACTGGGATGTGGTGATCGACGATTCAGGTTACACGCCGCGTCAGGTCAAGTTGACCTCGGAGCTGCTTCACGGCCACGTGCAACACTACGTGTTCGTGTCGAGTATCAGTGCCTACGCCGATTTCGCTATTCCCGGAATTGGTGAGAACTACAGGCTGGCCGCGCTGAAGGATCCGACCGTAGAGGTCGTTAACGGCGAGACGTATGGCGGGCTGAAGGTCTTGTGCGAGCAGGTCGTCACGCGTGTGTTCGGCAAGCACAGCGCGATCGTTCGCCCCACCTACATCGCCGGTCCCGGCGACCCGACGGACCGGTTTACCTACTGGCCGGTCCGAGTCTCTCAGGGCGGCGAGATGTTGGTGCCGGGATCTCCCGGCGACCCGGTGCAGTTCATCGACGTGCGCGATCTTGCCGACTTCATGAGGCTCTGTGCGGAGCGCAGGATCTCTGGCGTCTACAACGCTTGCAACGCCCCGCGATCGGTCACGATGGGATCTCTGCTCGAGACGTGCAAGCGCGTTACGAACGCGAACACGCGATTTACATGGGCCAACATGAAGTCTCTCCAAGCCCAGGGGATCGGGGGCGATGACCTGCTCGAGGGGAATCTGTTTCCGATCTGGACGCCGGCCGACGGGCCGGAGGCCGGCGCGTCACTCGTCGACTCCAAGCGGGCCATCGAGAAGGGGATGAGGTTCCGTGCACTGGAGCAGACGGTGCGCGACACGTTCGAGTGGCACAAACAGCGCCCGGCCCCGCAGCAAGTACTGCGGGCAGGAATCACGCAGACGCGAGAGGCGGAGTTACTCGCGAAGCTGCGCGCGGGCTGAGCGCGGCATCGGTTCAGGCCGCCCGACGGCGCAATCCGAAGAAGTCCCGCCAGGCCGGTGCCCAACAGCCAGGCTGCCGCCGGCAGCGGCACGGGGTTCGGCAGAGAGCCTGTGAACGTGATGTCGTTGAACTGAGTGAGTGCTAATGTGACAAGGCCACGTAACAGATTTGCGAGCGGTTCATGACAGCTTTCACCGCACTGTTCCCTTGCCGGCTCGCGAGGTGGGTTCTGATACTCCTCGCACCTTGTGCCCTGGCGCACGCCGGCACCTGCGAGACGCTCGCCAAACAGACCGCACCCGGTGTTTCCATCGAATCGGCGGAGGCGGTCACCGGCGGCAGCTTCAAGCCGAGCGCAGGCCCGGCCGGCCCGTGGACGGGAGGGGAGCTGACAGGGTTGCCCGGGTTCTGCCGCGTGGTCGTCCGGTTTCAGCCCACGCCGGATTCCGACATCCACGCGGAGATCTGGCTACCTCTGACCGGCTGGAACGGCAAGTTCCTCGCCGTGGGGAGCGGCGGTTGGGGCGGATCGATCGACCAGCAGGGCCTGGCGGAGGGGCTGCGTCGCGGCTACGTCACCAGCGCTACGGATGACGGCCACCGCGGCGGCGGGGGAGCCTTCGTTCTGGGCCATCCGCAGAAATTCATCGACTTCGCGTACCGCTCTGAGCACGAGATGACCGTCGAAGCGAAGGTCCTCATCAAATCCTTCTACGGCAAGCCGCCTCGATATTCCTACTGGCAGGGCTGCTCCGGCGGAGGGCGCGAGGGATTGCTGCAGGCGGCCCGGTATCCCGAGGAGTTCGACGGTGTCATTGCTGGCGATCCTGCGAATGTGCGTCGCAACGCCTGGGCTCTCTGGCTCGCCAACCGGACGTTCAAGGATGCCGATGCGCGCATCCCGGCCGCGAAGTACCCGCTGATCCATTCGGCGGTCCTGGCTGCATGCGATGCCCGCGACGGAGTGAAGGACGGGCTGATCGACGACCCGCCCAGCTGTCAGGTCGATTTCCACGTTTTGCTCTGCAAGGCCGGTGATGCTCCTGACTGCCTGACGGCACGGCAGGTCGAGAGCGCGCAGACGATTCTCACCGCGCCGCATCTGGCTGACGGAACCGAGGTGTTCCCGCGCCTCGAGCCGGGTACCGAGTTGCAGTGGGCGCGTCTGGCGGGCGGTCCCGATCCCGGCGAGCTGTTTCTCGATCAGTTCCGCTATCTGGTCTACCAGGATCCGAATTGGGACTGGCGCACGTTCGATCTCGAACGGGACTTCGTGAAGGCGAACGCCGCCAACCGGGACATCGTGGAGCTGAACCCAAATCTTGCGGCATTTGCGAGGAGGGGCGGCAAGCTGCTGATCTATCACGGCTGGGCGGACCAGCAGGTCGCGCCCGGCTCGAGTGTCGGCTTCTACCGGTCCGCGGCGGCGCTGAGCCCCAAACCGGATCGCGTCGGTGACTGGATGCGTCTGTTCATGGTGCCCGGGATGGGCCATTGCCGGGGCGGGGAAGGGCCTGACAACTTCGACACGCTCCCGGTCATCGAGCAGTGGGTCGAGCACAACCAAGCGCCCGACCGGATCGTCGCGGCGCATGTGACTCAAGCCAATCCGACACAGGCCAGGGCCGATCGGACACGCCCCCTGTGTCCCTATCCTCAGAGGGCGCGTTACGTCGGGTCCGGCAGCATCGACGCTGCCGAGAATTTCAAATGCCGCTGAGCTGACCTTCGCGGCGGCGGCCGACGATTCCCATCATGGCGAGGCCGCAGAGCAGCAGTCCGAGCGGGGCGGGGATCGGAACCGCCTTCACATCCGTGTACTGGCCGTCGAACGTGAAGGTCGCCGCCAGGCCGTCGATCGTCGTGCCGTTGATCAGGGACAGGAAACTGTCGTTGCCGGTCTCGTTACCGAAGATGCGGAACGCATAGTCCGGAGAGGTATCGGCCGACCAGTCCAGGACGGTGAGCGTCTTGTCGGCACCGATCGAGCCCAGCGCCTCGAAGGTCAGCGACGAGAAGTCCAGGTCGAGGACTGAGTTGCCGGTCAGTGCGAGGCTCGAGAACGTCTGGGCATTCTTTCCGCCGGGATTGGCGAGTTGCAGCTTGCCGCCGTTCAGCTGCAGGCCGCTGGCCGCCGCGAGACGATTCGCGCCGCTGAGGAGGAGGGTGCCGCCGGACAGGAGCGTCGTGCCGGTGTAGGTGCTCACTCCCGAAAGAGTGACCTCGCCGTCCAGAACTTCGACCGTCGCAAAGTTCGACAGGCTCCCGCTGTAGGAGAAGCTGTTACCCGCGCCAGCCGAGATGCTCATCGCGTTGGTGCCACCCGCGCCGCCGCTGACATCCCCGAGGATCGAGGCCGACCCGCCCACGACCTTCAGCGTGTTGTTACCGCCTCCCAGGTCGATGGCCTTGCCGCTGCTCGAGCCGTTGATGAGGCCTGAGTTGACGATCGTGTCGGCATCGGCGCCCGTGCGAATCGCCGCCTGCGTGACGCTACCGCCCACGATAGACGCTCCGGCATTGTTGTTGATCGTGACGGTGAATCCGCTGGCGGCGCCGCTGACGACGATTGCCGAATCGTTCTGTCCCTTGATCGTGCCGCCGTTGAGGTTGTTGACCACCGAGTTGCCGTAGATCGGCTCCTGCGCCGGGTTGCCGTTGACGGTGGTGTCGATGCCGGCCAACGTGATCCCGCGGCCCACGGCGTTCGTGTTCCCTAAGGCGACGTCGCCTTCGATGAGGCCGGAGTTAGTGATGGTTCCGCCGCCGACCGTGATGCCTTCGCTCTGCGCGACCTCGCCCGAGGCAACCGCATTGATCGACCTGATGACTCCGGTGTTGGTGATGTTGACCAGGCCATCGACGTCGATGCCATCGCCATCGCCCGTACTGCCGTTGCCGGTGATCGTGCCATGATTGAGAACCGTCACGACTTCCCTGGCATTGAATCCGTCGATGTTGATGCCGGAGCCGTTGTCACCCTGGATCACGCCGCCCAGGTTGTTCGTAATGGCCGCCGTGAAATTGACGGTGTTGCTGGCGGCGCCCATCGTGATTCCGTGGCGTCCGCCCTCGATCAGGCCGGTCGTGTCGTTGGTGACCTGAATTCCGGAGTTGCTCTGGCCGTCGACGCCGTCGCTGCTGCTGCCCGTCGTGGTGACCGACAGGATCGTACCCGCGTTGTACACGACGCCGTTCGCGCCGGGACGAACCGCATCGGCTTCCATGGCCTTCATCAGCCCGCCGGCGTAGTTGTTGATGGTATTGGCCCCGGTCATGGCGCTGAAGTCGACGGCCTGGGAGCCGCCCGCCGAGGCATTCAGTGAAACCATCCTGCCGTAGTTGTTCAAT
Source organism: Steroidobacteraceae bacterium (assembly GCA_036499585.1). Classification (GTDB taxonomy): domain Bacteria; phylum Pseudomonadota; class Gammaproteobacteria; order Steroidobacterales; family Steroidobacteraceae; genus 13-2-20CM-66-19. The sequence continues at coordinate 165,074 of DASYDM010000012.1, read as the reverse complement.
GTGGCGCTCGAGTTCGCCACGTTCATCTGGATGACGTCCCCATCCGCGGCCTGCATCAGGGCCGATGAGTTGGACGGCGAGCCGTTGTTCACGACGAGGCTCTGGACCCCGGTGTTGTCGCGGATCACGCGCCCGGTTCCGGTCTGCGTCATCGTTCCCAGATTGTTGATCGTCGCGTTGTTGCCGTTGACCGTGACAGCGACCGTGCCGCCGCTCACGGAGAGCGTTCCCGTCGATTCGACGGTTCCGGTCTGCCCCGTTCCGAGCGTCTGGGCGGTGCTCGAGGCGCCGCTGATATCAAAGCTTCCGGCCGCGAAGGCCGCGGGCGTGGCCAGGAGCACGGGCGCTCCCAGGAGAAGAGTACCCAACAGTGAACGAGAGGCGGGAACGGACGAAATCGACATCGATCGGCTCCAAAGGCGGGTCCAACGGGATCCGCTAAAGTCGATGAGCGATGTGACGGTCGCGTGACGTTTCGATTTCAATCCACCACCGGCGATTTGTTACAGGTATTCGGTGAGTGGGGCGAAAACACAAAAATTTAAACTGAGCGTCACAAACGGCGCTCGCCTTCCCACAATAATGCGCTCCGCAAAAATCTAACTTCAAGCGGGATCAGGAATTCATGCACATGCGGAACACTCACGGCCGGCGGTTGCGGTTCGCGGCACTGGCGGCGACAGGTCTGGGGTCAGTAGGCCTCGTAGCTGCGCAGAATGCGGCTGCCAACATCGTCATCACCGAGGTCGATGCAGCCGGCAGCGGTACGACTGCGTATGGCGCCGACTGGTTCGAGCTGACCAATACCGGCTCTGCGGCGGTGGACATCTCGGGCTGGAGGATGGACGACGACTCTGCCAAGTTCGGCAACGCCGTCGCACTCAATGGCGTCAGCAGTATCGGTGCCGGCAAATCCGTCATCTTCATCGAAGATACCGGCGCGACCGACAGCACGCTGGATCAGAATTTCACGGCCGCCTGGTTCGGCAGCAGCGTGCCGGCGGGATTGACGATCGGTAACTACGGCGGATCGGGCGTCGGTCTGAGCACCAATGGCGATCAGGTCAACATCTTCGACGCCAGCGGCGTCAACATCGCAAAGGTCCTCTTCGGTACATCGGTTACCGGCCACACGTTCGACAACACGGCCGAGGGCAATGCCGTCACGCTGACGACGACAAGCGTTGCAGGCGTCAACGGTGCGTTCAACTCCGTGACCAGCAACGAAGTCGGCTCTCCTGGTGTGCCGATTCTGCCGACGCCGCTGCCGGCTGCAGCCTGGCTGATGCTGAGCGGTTTGGGGTTGATGGGATCGATGGTGCGTCGCCGAGCGGCCCGCTCGGTTGCCTGAACGCTGGACGTCACACAAGTTTCACACCCGGGCCGGGCCTGATTGGGCGATGCTCACCCGGGTGAAAACCGGAGCCGTCATTGCCATCGGAATCGTAGCGGGTGCGGCTGCGACCCTCGCACTGAGGTATCGGTCCGCGCCCCGCGTCCAGCCGAGTGCCGCCGTGGCGGCGGCTGCGCCAGCAGTCCGGGCTCCGATCCCGCCTGCCGCAGCCGTCGTATCGTCGCCGCCACCCTCCGGGCCTGTTCAGAGTGAGCCCCCGCCGATGCCGGCGGAGCCGCCCGTTGCGGAACCGCCTCCGCCGGTCGTCGCTCAGGAGGAGCCCTCGGCTCAACCGAGCGCGGAAGTTCCAGAAGAGCCGGCGCCTGCTGCAGAGGAGCCCCACCTCAGCGATGCCGGCGAACGTCGTGCTTTCAACGCCGCGCGTCAGCACAACGCGTCGGTGGGCGATACCCCTTTGGCGGACGACTCGCCAGGCGTCCTGCATCGGGACTGAGGCATCCCGTTTAGCGGGCCGGCCGCCTCACGGTATGATCCGGGGATGAGTTGGCGCGCATGGCTGGCCTTTGCGGCCCTCGGGTTGATCTGGGGCCTGCCGTACTTCTTCATCAAGCTGGCCGTCCAGGAGATCTCACCGTTTGCGGTGGCCTTCGGTCGCATCCTGCTGGCCCTGGCGATTCTGCTGCCACTGGCGTTGCGCAAGGGGGCCCTGAAGTCGCTGCGGGGGCGCTGGCTGCCCGTGATCGCCTTCGGCATCGCCGAATTCGCAGTGCCGTTTTCCGCGATCTCGCTGGGCGAGCGGTGGATCGACTCCTCGGTGACCGGCATCCTGATTGCGGCCGTGCCGTTGGTCGTGGCTGTGATCTCGCCCCTCTTCGGAGTTCGCGAGGACTTCGGTGCTCCGCGCGTGGCAGGCCTCATCCTGGGCCTGGTCGGCGTGATGACCCTGGTCGGGTTCGGCTCGATCAACGGGGTCACCGGTTGGATCGGTGTGGTGTGCATGATCATCGCGGCCACCGGGTATGCCGTGGGGCCGCTGATCATCCAGCGATACCTGCGGGGTGTGGACTCGTTAGGCCCGATTGCCGGCAGCCTTCTCGTTGCCTGCATCATCCTGGTGGTCCCTGCCATTGCGACCGGGCCTCGGCAGATGCCGTCCAACATCGCGCTCGGTTCGGTTCTGATCCTGGGCGTCTTGTGCACGTCCATTGCGATGTTGCTGATGTTCTATCTTGTCAGCCACGCCGGCGCATCGCGTGCCACGGTGATCACGTACATCAATCCGGCAGTCGCTACCTTGCTCGGCGTCCTGGTCCTGCACGAGCATCTGGGTGTGGGAGGCCTGCTGGGCTTCGCGCTGATCTTGGTAGGATCCTGGCTCGCCACCCGTGGGAATCTCACAGCGGCGAAGCAACACTCCGAATCTCTCGCCTAGAGGAGGGTCGACGTGCTGTTCGTGCCGATGAAGCCCCGGGAGCCGCGCGATCCACAGGAGCCGGACCGGCGGCGCTCGGCATTGATCGCGCTGCTCGCGATCGTGGCGCTCGTAGTAGGCGGACTGTACGTCGTGCGCGTCTTGCGCTCGTCAGCGCGGTTGCAGGATTGCGTAATGTCCGGGCGCACGAACTGTGCGCCTATCCCCGCGCGTTAGTCTTTGTAGTAGCAGACGTAGGAGACGGGTGCTTCGGCGCGGACCTTGAAGCTCTGTTGAGCCGCCACGTCGAAAGTGTCCCCTTGACGCACCGCGCGCCAGCCCTCGCCGGGAAGCTGGATATTCAATGCGCCGGTCGTGATGACCATGTGCTCAGCGACCGCCGTGCCAAAGGCGAACTCGCCGGGAGCGATGACGCCGATCGTTGCGCGCCCACGCTCGCTCGTGAAGCCCAGGCTCTGGACAGCGCCGTTGAAGTAGACGTTATGGCCAATCACGGTGTCCGCCCTCGATGGGAAATGGGGGCGGGACTATACAGAGCAGGCGACTTTGCGCCAAATGATTAAGGACCGCTGATTGAGGACCGCGGCCTTCCCTGGCCGCGACCCTTCGCTGCGATCGAATCGGGCGGCGCGGAAGCGCCGCCCGCGAGACTCAATCAATAACGGTGGTCGTGGTCAGCGCCGAACAGGTCGGACATCACGGCCACGTCGTTGTCGCATGCGTGGTTGAGGCACGGCAGGTGGAAGCCGGCTTCCATCGACTTCAGCAGCGAGTAGCTGTTGTAGAACTGCTTGCTCTGCACGCCGTCGTGATTGGAGTGGTTGGAGGTCTCCACCGTCAGCACGACCGCGTTCTGGTTCTGAGCCGGGAACGCGGTGTTAGCGGGCAGCGAGTTCAGCACGCCGCTGTAGTCGTTCTCGTCCCAGACGATGACGATCGCGTTATTGCCGCGATGCCATGTGGGTGAGGCCTTGATGGACGTTACGAGCCGCTTCAGCGTGGCGTCAGCCTGCGCCGAGAGACCCGCGTTGAGGCCGACTTGCGTGCCGTCGGTCAGTCCGTCGAGAGCTTCAACGCCCTGGTCGAACTGGCAGAACAGGTCGCCGTTGCCGCGGCCGTGCTGGTCATCGCACTGGTTCGGAACGATGAAGGCCAGCGACGGGACGTCGCCCGAGTTGAGATCCGAGTACAGGCCGTTGTTGCCGTCGAAGCTGACGGTGTTGGCGAGGCCGTTGCCACTCCACACGTTGCCTTCCTGCGTGCTGCGGAAATAAGCGAACGGGTTGTGCTTCACCGCGTACGCGTTCACCAGTGGGGCTTTGCCCGGGTTGCCCGAGTCGGTGGCCATCGGAGTCAGATTGGCGAAGGATGCGGGCTTGGTCGCATCGTACGTCGTGGCGTCCGTGGCCGTGCCATTGCTCGCGTTGACCTTGTCTGTGCCGCTCAGCGGCAGCGACTCCTGGTATGACTTGTAGCTCAAGCCCGCGTGCGCGAGCTGGTCGCCGATGGTCTTGCCGACGGTGTTCTTGGCAGCGGCCACCGACTTGATGCCGTCCATGTTGGCCAGGAAGTTGAACGTGCCCGGCGCGATCTCGTTCCAGTTGTCCACCGCCTCGGTGGCGGCGTCGGTCCCGACTCCCGCGATCGGGCAGACGCTGCCGGACGGATCCACTTTCACCGGAGCGTTGCCGCCTGCGTTGTCCGCGTTGACGAGGCCGCTCTGCAGGTTGGGGACGCAGGCGCCGTTGTGCCAATCGGGGTTGTTGTCGCTGCGCACGCCGAAGTTGGAGCCGCCCACGATCTCGAGATAGTTGGTCAGGCTGGGATGCCCGACCGCGTAGTAATTGCGGGCGACACCGATGTCGTTGCTCTTCAGCAGGCTGTTGATGTACGGCATGGCCGGGTTGCCGGCGATCTGCTGGAAGGTATGGTTCTCCATCATGATCAGGAAGACGTGATCGAGATGGCTCACTCCCGAGGGCACCTTGCCTTCGGCCGCAACGGCAGTGCCGGCGATGGAGGCGGCGAGCAAGCCGGCCGAGACGGTCGTGGCAATGTTCCGGATGAGTTTCATGGTCATTCAGGCTCCCAACTGGCGGGTGGAAAACGGCGCGTTCTTGGTTTTGAGTCCACGCTGCCGGGAGTCTAGGAATCGATTTTGACCGTCCGGTTACGGCCACGGTCGTGAATGCGCGAAAACGCAATCACGGCTGTTCCCGCCCTGCGTCAGTGCGGCAGAGCTCGAGCCGGGTTCCGCACCGCCGGGTCGACGCGAATCAGCCCCATCATGCCGTTGTCCTCGTGTTCCAGGAGGTGGCAGTGGTAGACGAACGTGCCGATGGTGTTGGGGTCGCGGAAGTCCATCCGGAGCCGGACGGTTGGATAGTGAGGCATTGAAAGGTTATAGAAAGGTACGTTGATCGTGTCTCGCAGGAATGGCTCGTTGACGGTCAGCCCAGCCCACTCGATGACCTGAAAGTGGATCTGATGAATGTGGAAGGCGTGCAGCTCCGTCGAGCGGTTCTCGATGATCCAGTCCTCGACGTCGCCCTGATGAGCGACGATGTTCGGTTCGGTTGAAGCCGGATCGAAGACCTTCGGGGTCTCCCCGTCGACCGTCAGATAGAAACGAGTCGGGCCGTTGGGGTCTCGAGGGTCCACCGGCTCTTCCGAGAAGAACAGCTTGCGTGTGCGAGTCGGTGTCACGTTTCCCAGCCACGGCTGCGTCGGGGCCGGCAGAGGTTCGCTTGACGTCGAGACCGTCGCTTTGGGCTCGGGCGCATCCCGCGATGCGACGATCGACACCAGTGCACGATCAGGGTCGTTTTCGCCGCTCTCCCCTGTATTCACCGAGCGTGTGATGAGCATGGCCGGCACGCCGGCCGGCGGTCCCGTCAAAATGAACTCGACCCGCGACCCCGGCGACAGCACGATGCTGTTGCGCCTGCGGACCGCGGGTGAAGGGCTGCCGTTGGCGTCGACTGGAACTCCGTCGATCGCGACCAGGCCCACCCACTCGGGCCGATACTTCGAGCCGCGCTTGAAGAGCATCGTCAGATCCAGGTACGTGAGCGAGGAGGCGTTCAAAACGCGCCACAGCTGCTTCTCGCCGGGCTTCATCTGCACGGTCGCGAGCGGATAGTCCGGGTACGGCACCGGGACGAAGTTGACCGAAAGATCCTTGGCCGGTTTGCCTCCGCCGGTGCCCGTGTTGACGGCATCTCCGTCCCGATCCGGAATGGCCGGCGAGCCCAGGCCGGATGGCGAGGTTGCGGTGGGGTTGAGCAAGTCCTGGTCGCGGATCACCAGAACACGCTCGGGCAATCCGGCCACCTCGGGCGCAGCCCGCTCGAGCCCTTCTACGATCAACGCACCGGAAGCACCCCCCTGAACCTGCATGCTGCTGAAGCCGTGGATATGGGGGTGATACCAATAGAGTCCGGGCGGCTCGTTGGCGGGGATCCGGAAGTGATACTCGAACGGCGGATCGCCGGGCTGGATCGAAGTTTTCAACACTTCGTCCTGGTGACACACCGGTGGCACGGTGAGTCCATGGAAATGAAGGTTGGCGGAGGTCGGACTCATCACCCCGCTGGTGCAGGGGTCGGACGAGGCCTTCGCTCCAGGGTGGTGCGCTTCATGGGGCTGCACAGCCCCGGTGAGCTCGTTCTTCAGATTCAGAACCAGCAGGTCACCCGGCTTCACCCGGAGCGTGGGGGACTGACTGCCGTCGGGAAGCAGATAGCAGTAGCGCGTGCGCCCATCGGGGAGCGTCTCGTTCCGGACCGTCAGATCCAGCTTCAGGACGCCGTTCTGGCTGCGCAGGTCCTCCGGGTCCTCGATCACGCTGCCAGAGTGGGGGCGCGGGCAGACCGACGGCGACGTCGCGGGAACCGGAGCAAACGTAGGGGCGGAGACTGTCTTAGCGGAGGGAATCGGCACTGGCGCGGGAGTACGCGCCCAGCCCGCGGGAGCCGTCCACAGCAGAAGACACAGGGTACACAGTGCGATGGGTGAACGGCGGAGCATGAACCGCCGCTTTTACCACAGCACCGTTACCACATCAGGTCATCGGGAACCTGGAAATCCTTATAGGGGTCGTTCTCATCGGCCGCAGCGGCGCTCGATTGAGCGTTCAGCGCCACGACCGCGTGCGGGTCGCGCTCGAGAATCTTCGGAGCGGCCGTCTCGGGCACCAGCGCGTAGTGATTCCCGTAGCGCACGATCACAGCGGTTCCCTGCATGATCTGCTGGCGTTGTGCGGCGTCCACGCAGATTCGCTGCAAGGTCTTCCCATCGACGAAATTGAAATAGTCGTCGCTCTCGATCTTGGGCAGCCGGTTCTGCTCGACCAGCTGCCGGATCTCCTGGCGCCGAGCCTTGGCGGCGGCCTTTTCTTCCCGCCTGCGGTTGAGCTCGCGATCCCGTTCTTCCTTGGACTGCTGCGCCCGGAGGGCTGCGCTCTTGTCCTGGGAGGGAGGGGCGGGCTGATGACGGGAGGGCGGGCGCTTGGGCTGGTTGGCCTGCTGCGCCTGCTTCTTGGTGACCAGTCCGGCTGCGATCAGCTGGTCGCGCAGAGAGGAGCTCATGGGATCACTCGCGGGTCGTCGGTCGTTGAGGGCCGTAGTGTACCGAACGAGGCGGCGGGTGGGACTGGGGACCCGTTTTCCCGGTTTCGAAACGCCGCTGACCGCCCCCTTGCTTGAGTCGGACCCTGGGTCATACCTTAGCCTCCCACCCATCGAGAGGGATGGGGATGGCGAGGGTTCGTCTTTATGGCAACCGACAAGGCAGGGGTTAAGGAATGGCTGTCGGCCGCGGAGTGCGCCAAACGCACCGGGCTGACAGTGCGCGCGTTGCGTGTCTACGAGCGTGAAGGGCTCATCAAACCCTCGCGTAGCGCGAAAGGCTGGCGCCGCTACGGTGAGGCAGAACTCGCTCGACTCAACACCATCGTCATTCTCAAGACCCTCGGACTGAGTCTCGTACAGGTTCGCAAGGTGTTGCGGGAGCACCCGCCGACTCTCATGAACATCCTGCAGATCCAGGCGCAATCCTGGCAGGAGAAGCGTGCTGCCGCGGACCGCGCCCTGTTCCTCGTCGATGCCGCACGCAAGCGCCTGCACAGCCAGCAGACACTGTCGATCGACGAGCTCTGCGCGCTGATCAAGAAGTTTGAGTCGAACCGGCCCCCGGACGGGAAGGGGCGCGACGAGTTGATGCGGGAAATCATCAATCGCCACATCACTCCCGAGGAAGAGCGCGAGTGGCACATGTGGTGGCGGAACAACGCCGATGTCGGCAAGACCATGCAGGAGTTCGTCACGGAGCAGGAGGGTCTGTTCGTCGAGTTGGAACGGCTGGCCCAGGAAGGAGCGGATCCCGGCTCTGCCGCGGTCCAGGACATCATCGGCCGTCACAATGAGGTGCTCCTGCGGCACCGTCTGCGAGAGTTGACTCTGCGTCTGATAGCTTGGAACGCTCCGTTGACTCTGAAATGGTTCGGACTCAGCTATCGTGCCGACAAGGCAGGCGTGGGACTGCCCGGCGCCAAAGGTCGCAGCCTGTTCGTGAGCGGAATGCAGGCGTCCGCGACTTCCCGACAGGTCGCGATGCTCATCACCGAGATCATCGCCCTTGTCGAAGCGGGCGCGGACCCTGGCGGTGCGCAGTTGGACGGCCCGGTGATGCGATTCGAAGCCATGTGCGCCACGCACCGACTGGGGAATCCGGTCGTGTTCGCGCGCTGGCTGCCCTTCATCAGGCGGGCGCATCGGGATGACTATGCTCCCGGACCGTACGAGGCCGCCTGGGAATTTCTCGCTCACGCAGTCGACATGCGCCTCGGGCGCAAGGCGGCGTAAGGATCCATGACCGCGTACATCGCCCTGTTGCGGGCCGTGAATGTGGGCGGTACCGGCAAGCTGCCCATGACGGATCTGAAGGGCCTTTGTGATGCGGCCGGTTTCGCGAAAGTGCGAACCTACATCGCCAGCGGGAATGTGGTGTTCGAGAGCCGCAAGGCCGAGTCCGCCGTCAAGCAGGCGCTCGAGTCGAGTCTCGCTGACTATGCCGGGAAGTCCGTCGACGTGTTGGTTCGGACCGCCGCGGAGATGGCGGGCGTTCTCTCAGGCAATCCGTTTTCCAAACTCGAGCCGAACCGGACCGTGGCGATCTTTCTGGATGCGGCTCCGCCACGAGACACATTGAAGACGGTCACGGGCTGCAATGGCGAGCAGGTCCATCTGGGTCGACGTGAGATCTATGTTTACTACGGTGCAGGGATGGCGAAATCAAAGCTGAGGATTCCCGCGGCGAAGTCCGGCACTGCCCGGAATATGAACACGATCGCGAAACTGGCGCAGCTCGCCGCGGATCTCTAGTTGTCTTGCGCGATGCAGCAAAGCGCTTGCCAGGACCGGAAAAACCGCTCTTTGCGGTGCGACGACCCAAGATCCGGCCTTCTGGCGCGACGCAGCTCACGCCGGCTCATGACATCGTTGCGCTAACTTTCCCGGCGTCCGGCCTTTCCAACCGCCGCCAGAAGGATTGTTCGAATGCTTTCGGTACTGCGACGCCTGCGACCGCTTGGAGTGTCGGTTCGCGCGCGACTCGGCATGATTCAAGTGCTGCTTGTCACTGCGCTCTGCGTGATCAGCGGCATCGCGTGGCACGCATTGAACGACGAGGCCGGTTCTGGTCGCGTGCTTTCGATGCTGAGCCGTGCCGAGCGCTATCACGGAAATGCAGACGCGATGCACGACGCCCTGTACGAGGACGTCACTGCGGCACTGGCCGTAACGAAGGAGGACTCGGAAGCGGCCGGAGAGGTTCTGGCGAGCGCTCGCGGGAACTCACGAAGCCTGGAGGAGAACCTGATCGCTTTGGGTGAGACCGATCTTCCGGCGGATGTACGCCGGGTGGTCAACACCACGGAAGCGATGTCCAGGTCGTATGTGGCTCTGGCGGACAGGGTAATCACGACGGCCATTGACGATCACGCGGCGGGAATGAGCCTTCAGGCCCAATTCAAGCAATCCCTCGAGGAGTTGACCGAGGCGAACGACAGGCTGACGGCGCTGCTGGCCAATCGAGTCGAGGCTGCGGAGAACGACTCCTTGCGCGCCGCCGAGGCGGCCAAAGTATGGATCGTGGCGACGAGCTTCACGACTGCACTGCTGGCGTGGACCTTCGTGGCATTCGTGTCCCGCTCCATTCGGCTTTCGCTGCGACGGGTGAGTGACGCTGCCCGCGCGTTGGCGGCAGGCAATCTCTCGGTTCGCAGTGACATCGCGAGCCAGGATGAGGTTGGTGAGTTGGCCGGCGCAGTCAACAAAATGGCCGATGATCTGCAGAACATGATCGATCGGCTCCTGGCGGACGCGGACCGCGACGCCTTCAGCACCCAATTGGCGCAGGCGCTCGAGATGGCGGACACGGAACAAGAGGTCCAGGGGGTGGTGAGCCGGGCGATGACCCAGATCGGGTTGGATGCGCCGATGGAGTTATTGCTGGCCGATTCGAGCGGCGTTGATCTGCAGCCGATGGTCGAGCACCCCACCGCGGGAGCTCCCGGATGCGGTGTGAGCGCACTGTCCGGGTGCGTGGCAGTTCGACGCGGTGCGCCGGTTGTGTGTGCGGATAGCGAGGCGTTGAACGCTTGTCCGAGGCTTCGAGGCCGGTCTTGCGGACCTGTGTCGGCTGTGTGTGTTCCTGTGGGGTTCATGGGTCGCTCATTCGGTGTGCTGCACGCAGCGATTGCGGATCGCAAACCAACACCTCCTCAGCAGGTTGCTCAGCTGACGGCACTCGGATCGCAAACGGGGGTGAGAATCGGTACGGTCCGGGCGTTTGCCAAGACCCAACTGCACGCCTACACGGACTCGCTGACGGGATTGAAGAACCGCCGGGCGATGGAGCAGATGGTCGCGGAACTGCGCAACAGGGGCGGCGCGTATGCGTTCGCGTTGGCCGATCTGGATCGCTTCAAGGCACTCAACGATGAGTATGGGCACGAGGCGGGCGACGAAGCATTGCGGGCATTCGCAGAGGTGTTGCGAGGGTCAATCAGGGAAGGCGACCACGCGGCACGTTGGGGCGGTGAGGAGTTCGCGCTCGTATTTCCGGGCGCGACAGCTGGGCAAGCGCACGACAGTGCGGAGCGGATTCGTGCGGCACTGGCGGAATTGCTGGCAGTCTCAGGCCACGTGCCGTTCACGGCGAGCTTCGGCATCGCGGATTCAACCATGGCCTCCGAATTCGAGGACCTCCTGCGAATCGCGGATGAAGCGCTGTATCGGTCGAAGGATCTCGGGCGGGATCGCACGACTGTCGCCGAGGCATCGGCGGAGAAGATGACGCGGCGATCCGCTTGAGGCGAGTGCCCGGCGGGGGCGCCGCGGGGGTTTAGGAGCCCCCGACGCGGCCTCCCTTGACAGGGCGTGAATTGTGATAGACTGTATGCATTAACGCATACAGTAATACACAGTAATCCCCCCAGCCGTTACGCCAGTCGCCCGAATTCCCACCCTTCAGTCATGCGTCCTGCGATCCACATCGAGAACAACGGCGTACCGGTCTACGTGCAGATCCGGGAGCAGATGCTGCGGGCAATCGGAGCAGGGGTACTCACTCCCGGCGAGCAAATGCCAACCATGAGGGAGGTCGCCGTGACACTGAAGGTTGATCTCAACACCGTGAGGCACGCCTACACGGAACTCGAAGAGACCGGCGCGATCGTGATCCTGCGCGCCCGTGGCACATACGTCGCCGAGCGGCCGCCGCCGGTCGACCCTGCGCGGCACGCAGGAAAGATTGAGAGTCTTGCCCAACAGGCGATCGCCACCGCGCACGCCGCTGGTGTCGATCCGGTCGATCTCGCCGAACGGATTCTGCAGTTGTCCAAGCGATCGAGGGATAAAAAATGAACGCTCATCCGGTCAATCCCCCAGCAATTGTGTTCGCGGTGATTCTGCTCGCGCTTGCCCTGCTCCTGGGCGCCTCTTTCCATGGCGGCGGTGCCTTTTTAGGCGGGGTCGTGCCGGGAGTGCTGGGGGTCGTCGCGGTTCTGACACCGTTGGCACTCCTGATGGCCAAGCAATGGGAAAAAGCCATCGTGCTGCGCTTCGGCAAGCTGCACGCGATCAAAGGACCCGGACTGTTTCTGATCGTGCCGTTCATCGATGAGGTGACGACGTGGATCGATCAGCGAATTCAGACGACGGAGTTCAACGCCGAGCAGGCTCTCACGAAGGACACGGTTCCGGCCAACATCGATGCGATCCTGTTCTGGCAGGTTCACGATCCCGAGCGCGCGGCACTGGAAATCACCGACTACCGCTCGGCGATCCTGCGGGTGGCGCAAACCTCACTGCGGGAGATGATCGGGTCTTCGTCGCTCAGCGCCCTGATGTCGGAGCGGAAGCAGGCGGACCTGCAGCTCAAGGAGGAAATTGGGCGCAAGACCGCCGACTGGGGTGTGTCCGCGATCTCCGTCGAGATCCGCGACGTCGCGATTCCCGCGCAACTGCAGGAGTCCATGAGCCGACAGGCACAGGCGGAAAGAGAGAAGGCCGCCCGCGTCATCCTCGGCTCCGCCGAAGCCGAGGTGGCGCAGAAGTTCCTCGACGCCGCCAATGTCTACGCGCAGTCACCTATGGCGCTGCAGCTACGGGCCATGAACATCATTTACGAAACCACCAAGGAACGGGGCGCCACCATCCTGATACCGTCGGCGATGGTGGACTGCATGAACCCGGGCGGCGTTATGGGTCTCGCGGCGCTGCAACCGGGTGGCAAGAGCGCGGCGGGGTGACGGGTAGGGAAATTATGTGGCCGGCCGCGCTACCATCGCACTCAGCATGGCCTCGACCCACAAGCCGCGATCCAAAGCGTCGTCCGGCAGACCCCGCTACGACGACATCCTGACTCCAGGCGAATGGCGGGTCGTGCACGCCATCAAACACGGAATGACCAACCGTGAGATCGCCGCCCGTCAGAGGGTTACGGTGGATGCCGTCAAATATCATGTGGCCAACGCGATGGGCAAGTTGGGCCTCGATAGCCGTGGAGCGCTGCGAAACTGGTCGCGCTTACCGAAAGCCACGGCGCTGGGCAGGCTGAAGGCCGCCGCCCCGGCGCCCAAAGAGAAGGTCAGGCAGAGGGCTATCGTCATGGCGTCGCCCGTTGCCGTGGGTCCTATCGGTCAGGTTTCGCGAACGGTGCAGGACGTCGCGCGCAGTCAGGAGTGGTACGCCAAGGTGCTGGGTCTGCCCCACCTCTATACCTTCGGACAGATGACGTTCTTCGACTGCGCAGGCACGCGGCTGATCCTGACTCAACACGGCCCGGCCGCGGTCAGCGAGTCGATCCTCTACTTCCTCGTTCCCGACATCGTCGAGGCGCATAAGGAACTGAGTTCGCGAGGGGTCGAGTTCATCAACGCACCTCACTTGATCCACCGGCATGCGGATGGCACGGAAGAATGGATGGCATTCTTCAAGGATCTGGAAGGGCGGCCGTTAGCGCTGATGTCACCGGTGCGACCCTAGGAAAGTTGGACGCAGTCCAGATGCACTTCGAGCGCGTCCAGGCGCGCTCCTGACACAGTTGAGCACAGCCTGTTGAGATTGGCGCGACTCACCCCCATGTCCAAGCGCCAGGTGCGGGACGAGTCCAAGTTCCCGTTTTGGGGGCTCAACGATGACATCGGTCAAACAGGCGCTGGTCGCGGTTGCCGTGACCGCCGGGGTAATGCTGGTTCTGGCGGGCATGGTCGCCGCTGTCCGCGCGGGCAAAAAGGGTGGGCCCGGAATGGCGGTCATCGGGTCAGTACTGTTGCTGACACTCGGTGGTGCACTGGCTCCTCAGCGGCCCGAGCAGGGAGTCGAGGAGGCTCGAGAGGACAAGCAGAAGAAGGGATCGGAGTCCGGCGATCCGCCGGCGGATGAGGAGGGGTGACCGGGGCGGCGGCAAGCTGTCATCTTCCATTCAGCCGGCTTACGGGATGCTATCCTCCGGGTTCCTGATCTCAGGTTGCGCAGCAATCATGCGCGAGTCGACGCGAATTCCGTATGTGATTGCCACATGCGTGCTGTTGGTAGGCGCGGCGTTAGGTGGCTGCGTGCACAACCCGCAGATCCAGAATGCGCCAGCGACGGTGCCGCCTTCAGCGCCGACGGCGCCCAGCGCGTCGCCAACGCCGGCCGCTCCATCGACCGCCGCGGCGCCAGCTGCGACACCCACACCTACCGCGCCTGCGGCACCGGCTGCAGCACCAACACTCGCCGCGCCGACTACAGCCGCGCCACCACAGACTGCCAGCGCGCCAAAGAGCTCGACCGCACCCAAGCCAACGGCACCTGCCGGCAGCAAGGGTCAGCCTGCCACGCCCCCGAAGACCGCGAGCACGCCGCCGAAGCCGGCGGCTCCGGGCGGGACTGCACCCGCAGCCAACAGCACGCCGGCTGCGCCACAGACGGCAAGCGCCGCTACGGAGCCCAAACCTGCTGCTCAGCCACCCGCGGCACCGGCTTTGGATCTGACGTCCCTCGAACAGCGGTTGCGCGACACCAAGGCCATCGGCGTCTTCACCAAGTTGTCCCTCAAGAACCAGGTCGACGACCTGCTGGACCAGTTCCGCGCGTTCCACAAACAAAAGTCGACTGTCGCACTGCCAACCCTGCGGCAGAAGTACGATCTGCTGTTGTTGAAGGTCCTGTCGCTGCTGCAGGATGGTGATCCGCCCCTGGCGTCGGCGGTCTCCACGTCCCGGGAAGCGATCTGGGGAATCCTGGTCGACCCGGTCAAATTCGCGAAAATATAGGAGTCTGTTTGAACCATGCAGCGCCCGGTGTCAGACAGACTCACAGCCGCCACCAAAACCTACTCCTTGGAGATCACCATGCGCTCGCGTATCCGCGGTTCCTTCCCGACAGCCAGGGCTCCCGGAGCCGCTCTCGCGGGAACCGCTCTGCTGCTGACGGCCTTGACGTTCAGCGCCGCGTCCCTGGCCGACGATGCCGGGCTTGGCAAAGATCTGGCGGCGACCATCGCACTGCAAGGCATGCCGTGCAACAAGATCGTCGATGCCAAGCGAAATGGCGACAGCGACTACACCGCGACGTGCCAGGACGGGAACAAGTACCACGTGTACGTCGACCCCTCGGGGCGCGTCGTCGTCAAGAAGCTTTGACCCCAGCGGCGGCAATCGTCTGGCGGACGGCTTCGAGTAGCGGCGTATGGGGCTCGGTTCCCAGCGCCGCGCACAGCTTGCTGTTGTCCAACTCCATCGGCGCGCGCCACAGGTAGCGCATCTCGCGCATTTCGCGGCACACCTCGACGAAGGGCGCCGCAACCGTTACGGCCCACCAGGGAAAGGCGCCGATCCGACGTTCCGGAAGGCCCAACACCCCGCAGATCGCCTGCGCCATCGCGACGCCGGACGGCAGCCAGTGTCCCTTGAAGTGAAACACCTCGAAGGGACGTAGCGTCCGCTGTCGCTCGAGGAGTTGGGCGATGGTCTGTGCGAGATCCGGAAGGTAAGCCCAAGAGTGCCCGATGTCGCGCGGACCCGGATAGAAAACGCGGCTGACGCTCGTGCGTCCCCCTAACAGGCCCTGGGCGAACCAGTTGTTGCCTGCGTTGGGGCCGAAGAAGTCGCCGGCCCGGACCACGAGCGACCGCACGCCATCGTTGGCGGCTGCCTGCAGCCGCTCCTCCATCTCGACGCGAATCCGGCCCTTGCGGGTGTTCGGGTTCTGCCGCGCGCTCTCGTCGACCTTCGCGGGTGCGTCAGCCCCGAAGTTGTAGACGGTTGCCGGGAGGACAATTCGCGCCGACGTCGCGCGTGCTGCGGCAATCGTGTTCTCCAACATCGGAAGGACGAGCCCCTTCCAATTGTTGTACTTGGGCGGATTCACGGCGTGCACGATGACAGTAGACCCGGCATCGGGTTTCGCTCGTGGCCCGATCGCAATCGCGGCAGCTTTCGCGACGTCGTCGGCACTCATCGCGTCCCCGGGAATCAAGTTCACCCGGCCGCGCAATTGCGGCGGCAGCTGCAGCGAACCGGGATTGCGATGCATCGCGTGGACCTGCCAGCCGTGCTGCAGGAGTGCCGAGGCGACTTCGCCACCGATTCCGCCGGTGATGCCGATGACCAGGGCACGCCGCAATCCGATCGAGGAGCTCATGATTCCAGTCCTTTCCGTTGGGTGACGGTCCACACCGTCGATGGCTACAGTGTTGGCGATCGGTGCAATCATTGGAATTGCATAAACCAGTACATCTGCTATACAGAAATGCATGGAGCATCCCGAACCCGGTTGGGACCTGTATCGCTCGTTTCTGGAAGTGCTGCGGACCGGCAGTCTGTCGGCGGCCAGCCGCTCGCTGGGGTTGACGCAACCCACTGTCGGGCGGCACATCGTCGCCCTGGAGCGGGCGCTGCGCGGCAAGGCCTTGTTTACGCGGTCACGGACGGGACTGTTGCCGACCGAAGCCGCATGGGACCTGCGACCGCACGCGGAGACGATGGCCTCCGCCGCGGGCGCGCTGATCCGGGCCGCATCGGGAGGAACCGACGAGGTTCGTGGTGTGGTGCGCCTGACGGCGAGCGAGATCGTCGGAGCGGAGGTGCTGCCGCCGATGCTCGCGGACTTTCGCTCGAAGCACCCGGCGGTGATCGTCGAGCTTTCCCTATCCAACCAAGCTGCCGATCTGCTCAGGCGGGACGCCGACATCGCCGTGCGGATGGTACGGCCGGTGCAGAAGGCCCTTGTCGCCCGCAAGGTCGGGAAGACGGCGGTGGGGCTGCACGCCACAGCCGAATACCTCCAGGCCAGGGGCATACCGCGGCGGCTCGCTGACTTGCAGCAGCACTCGCTGATCGGCTTTGATCAGACACCTGCCTACTTGCGGGGAATGCGTGTTCCTCTACTCGTCTCCCGAGACCTGTTCGCCTTTCGGTGTGACAGCGATCTGGGCCAACTGGCGGCGCTGCGCGCAGGGTTTGGCATCGGGTTTTGCCAGTACGGGGTGGCAGGACGGTCGGGGCTGATGCCGGTGCTACCGGGCGAGCTGACACTCGACCTCGAGATGTGGGTGGTGATGCACGAGGGGCTCAAGAGCACCGCCCGCATGCGGCTGATGTTCGATCACCTTGTGGCCGGGCTCACGGCGTATGCGGGACGGTCGGTGCCGCCGCGGAACACCGGCCTGGGTAAGCGGTCATAACCTCAAACGGGAGCCAAACCATGACCCACCCAATCGGACGCACCAGATTGAACCGTTTCCTGCGTGACTACGGCGGCACCGCGCTGTTCATCCTTCTGATGATGGGTTTCCGGTCCGCCTGGGCCGATTGGGTCACGGTCCCCACGGGCTCGATGAACCCGACGATCGTCGAGGGCGACCGGCTCCTGGTGGACAAGCATGCATTCGGGCTGCGGCTGCCGTTTACGCTCATTCGCCTCACCCAGGGTCAAGACCCGGCGCGGGGCCAGATCGCCGTATTCGACTCACCCGCCGACGGGATCTCGTTGGTGAAGCGGGTGATCGCGGTTCCGGGGGACACCGTTCAGATGGTCAACGAACGGCTGATCGTCAACGGTCACCCGGCTGCTTATTTCCCGGCAGATCCCGCACCGATCAAAGGATTGCTGGTCGCAACGCAGGCGCAGGGGCCGCAGTTGTTCAAGGA
Organism: Steroidobacteraceae bacterium; assembly: GCA_036499585.1. Lineage (GTDB taxonomy): Bacteria > Pseudomonadota > Gammaproteobacteria > Steroidobacterales > Steroidobacteraceae > 13-2-20CM-66-19. The sequence goes on along the minus strand of DASYDM010000012.1, from coordinate 147,587 downwards.
GGTCGGTAACGGTCCCGAGCACGACATCATGGTGCTGCCTGCGCGTCCCGCCCGTCGCTTCGTTGCTGCGACGGTGGTTCCGGAGGGCGAGTACTTCATGCTCGGCGATAACCGCGACAACAGCGGTGACTCGCGATACTTCGGCTTCGTGCCGCGACGAAACTTCGTCGGACGGGCGACGCGAGTCGTCGTTTCATTCAATCCCGAGAAGTACCACCTGCCGCGCGGCGACAGGTGGTTGGTGCCCCTTCAGTAGTTGAACGTCGCTGTAGTGGCTGGCCTGCGGATTGACGATCGTCGGGTGCGCGCGCCGCGCCAAGGCGTCAGTGGTGGTGTCCGCCGGGGCCGTGCACGTGGCCGTGCGACAACTCTTCCTCGGTCGCATCGCGCACTTCCGCGATCTCAACATCGAAGTTAAGCGCTTTACCGGCCAGGGCATGGTTGCCGTCGATGGTCACCATGTCACTCTGAAGGTGAGTGACGGTTACGACCCGCGGGCCGTGCTCAGTCTGAGCGTGCAGCTGCATGCCGACGCGGATATTGGAAATTCCCTTCAGAGCGCGCCGCGGGACCTGTTGCACGAGATCCTTGCTGTACTCGCCATAGCCCTCTTCGGGAGGCACGCGCACCGACACTTTGTCGCCGGTGTTCTTGCCCTCGAGAGCCTTTTCCAGTCCCGGGATGATACTGCCGTGACCCTGCAGGTAGGTCAGAGGCTCGCCGGAGGCCGAACTGTCGATGACTTCGCCGGCGTCGTCCTTCAGGGTGTAGTGCATGGAGACGACGGAATCTTTGGCGATGGGCATGAAGGTTTTCCGCTTCGAAGGGCCGGGAAGTGTGACAATCACGGGCCGGCCGTTCAAGTGCCGCGCCCCGGGCGATGCCCTGGGCGCTGCAAGTCAGGCGGCAAAAACCACGCCCTGAATCGATCAGCGAATCATGGGCCGCCGGCAACGGAGCTGCTGTCCGCAAAAGCGCCACAGGCGACTTTTGCCAATGAACAAAGGCATGCCATGCAAACCAGACAGTTCGGGGGCTCGGGCCTGAGAGTTCCGGTGCTCACCTTCGGAACCGCCACCTTCGGCGGCGTGGGCAATTTCTTCAAGGAATGGGGCACCACGGACGCAGCCGAGGCGAGACGCCTCGTGAGCGTCTGTCTCGAGGCCGGACTCAATTGCTTCGATACCGCCAACGTGTACTCGGCGGGCCGCGCGGAGGAGGTCCTCGGTGAGGCCATCGCCGGCCGGCGACACGAGCTGCTGCTCTCAACCAAGGCGACGTTTGCGACGGGTCAGGGGCCGAACGACTCGGGCTCATCGCGACAGGCTCTCACTCGGGCACTCGAGGACAGCCTGCGACGGCTGAAGACCGATTACGTCGACATTTACTACATGCATGGGTTCGACGCGACGACGCCCGTGTACGAGACGCTGAGTGTCCTGGATGACATGGTTCGCAGCGGGAAGGTTCGCTACATCGGCTGCTCCAACTTCTCCGGCTGGCATCTGATGAAGTCGCTATCGGTGTCCGAGCGCTACGGGTGGTCGCGCTATGTTGCTCACCAGGCTCACTACTCGCTCGCATCACGGGAACTCGAGTGGGAACTGATGCCTCTCGCACTGGACCAGCACGTCGGGACAGTCGTTTGGAGTGCGCTGGGCGGCGGTGCCCTGACAGGCAAGATGCGCCGTGGGCAGGCCGTGCCCGAGGACAGTCGCTTGAAGAATGCGGATTTCCTGGCGGGAACCCGCTCGGAGAAGCTGTTCGACATCATCGACGTGTTGGAACAGATATCCCGCGAAACGGGCAGGACGATGTCGCAGGTCGCACTGAACTGGGTGCTGCAGCGGCCCAGCGTGGTGAGCATCGTCATTGGGGCGCGGAACGAACAGCAGCTGAAGCAGAACCTGGGAGCGGTCGGCTGGTCACTGGACGCCGCGCAGATGGCAAAGCTGGATGCCGTGAGCCAGACGAAGCCGATCTATCCCTACTGGCACCAGCACGGGTTCCCGGCGCTCAACCCGCCGCCCGTGTCTTACACTAAGGGTTGATCTGCGCCATCGAGTCGTAGGCACTCTTCAGCCAGGTGCGCACGCGTTGGCGCTCGAGCACGCCCAAATTCACTGCGCTCTTTTCATCGGCCTGGGTTGCAGACCAGAAGCTGGCGCTGTGCGCATCGATCTTGAGCATCGTCACTTCATCGAGACGCTTGAGGGTCACGAGGCCGGCGTTCAGCGCCTTCGCCCGCTCCAGCTGACCGGAGTTGTTCAGAATCTCGAAAGTGTCGCCACGCAGTGGGTTCTGCACGATCACGTAGTTCAGGCGTGATTCGTAGCGATCGAACAGCCGCTTGAGTAGATCGACGGAGTCGCGACCCGAGTCCATCACGTGCCAGTACCGGATGTTGAGTGCGAGCTCCGGCGCCAGGGTCAGAAGTTGCGACTCGTCCATCCAGTGCGTCAGCGGCTCCTGAGTCTGTGCGGCCAGATCGACGAGCACGCGCCGCTCCGGGTTCTCTGTCGCGGCTTCGACGATCGCATCGAGACTATCGTAGCGGTCGATCAGAATCGGAGAGGCATATCCGGCGTAGAACCGCATCAGCGCGCCGTGCGAGCGATCGGAATCGAAACCGAGGAAAGGAATCTGGTGATCGATGAAGTACTGCGCCAACAGGCGCGCGACGACGGATTTGCCGACGCCGCCTTTTTCGCCGCCGATGAGGTGGATGTTCGTCATGTGAGTTCCGCGAGGGGGGAGCGAAGGAAAACTAGCACGGACAGTTGAGCGTACATAGTGCGCTCCGCGAGACGCGGAGCGGGTGATGAGCGGCATACGTGGGACGTTTCTTGGTTCTTGTGACGACTAGCATAGTTAACTTCGGGGTCGGTGACACGCTGATGACACGAAGTTTGTAGCTCGTGCTGCGCCGTTGGGCGCAGGGCATGAGCGGTGCACTGAATTGGCGCGATGGCCGCGACGGTTTGGCTCGCGGAGGTGGCTTGGTGCGCGAGGGCGCGGTGCGCGTAGGTGCGCTACATCAGCTCGCGCACGCCACGGCCGACTATCTGAAACACCGCGAGCAGGGCTTGCCGGCCTGCTACGGGGTCGTCGCTGATGTATCGTAGGCGCTCGATGTCAGCGCGGCGCCGTGCGGGGTCTGCTTCGCCGATCCGTCGCCGGTTTTCCTGTGCCATAGGTGAGACCACTTCGAGGAAGACTCGTCTTCGTTCGGCGGCGTAGGCGTCAAGTGCACGCGCGTCCAGCCGTCCTTCGATAACGTCGCCCAGCGTATCGCCGAGCATGATCGCGTCCAGCAGCCCACTGGTGAGGCCCAGCCCGCCGACTGGGTTGACCACGTGGGCGGCATCGCCGGCCATCAGTACGCGGCCTACCCGAAAAGTCTCGACACAGCGATCATGAACGCGATATGGCGAGACGGCTTCGGGTTGGCAGTCGGCGAGCCCTGGCGCGAACAGGGTGTATCGTTCCGGGAGCCGTCGACGCACTTCTTCTTCCGGAGTCCCCGGATGCTCGCGATACGTGCAGCGCCACAGTCCTGAGGCGTCAATCTTGGGAATGACGGCCCAGTGCTCCGGGTCGAGCACGATGTTGGATTGTCCGTACCCGTGAGCCTCGAAATCGAATCGGACGTTGGTCGCAACGAACCACTCCGGCCACGTGGTGCCCTCGAACTTGAGCTCTAGAGCGCGCCGCACACCGCTATGAGTCCCGTCGGCTCCGATCAGCCATCGGGCGCGGATAGTCCGCTCACCTTCTTCCGTCTGCAGCGTCACCGTGACGTCGTCATCCGATTGCTCTACAGCGACGACCTTTTGCCGCCAACGTACCTCCGTCCCGGGAACGAGCAGCAGATGCTTGAGAATGATCGCGGCGAGCGCCGGTTGTCCGAGGTGAAGGTTGTAGGGGTATCGGGTGTCTTCGGGCCGAAGCAGTACCATGTCGAGATGACCTAGGAGCTCATGCTCCCGATTCCAGTAGTGGTAGGCGTGCTTCGTAAAGCCCACGGCCTTGAGGTCGGGCAGCAACTGCATTGCGTCCAGGCGCTCGACGACGGGTGAGTGGTAAACGCAGGCTCGCGGCTGGTTGAGGATAGCGGGCTCTGCGTCAACGACCACCACGCGAATACCCCGCCGCGCGAGCTTGAGCGCGGTGACGAGGCCCACCGGCCCGGCCCCGGAAACCAGAACCCCATCGATACCTTCCATCGGTAGAGTATGCGGGCCGTGAACGAGACCGGTAAACCCAATGGGTTCGGGGCCGTGAGCGAAACCACTGAACCCAATGGCTGTGCGGCACTCCATCGCGCCGCTGCGGAGGGGTTTGCCCTTGGGGCGGCGACCTATGTCCGTGGACGACCCGACTACCCACCAGAGACCGAAGGTTGGCTTCGGGACGATCTAGGTTTGCGCACGGGCACCACGGCGATCGAACTCGGCGCGGGGACCGGGAAATTCACGAAGCATTTACGCGCCAAAGTCATTCGCGCAGTCCGGGACTTGATTGCTTCCACGCCGGAGTTACGTGGGCGGGACGAGGTGACGTTCCGTACGTCACCTGCGCGTATCACTGTCGACGCTTATAAGCCGGCAGGTATTGCGAACGCTCCGTTGGCCTGCAGCGTCATCAGTTCTCCGGTACGGATGGAGAACCAGGCACCGTGCAGCTGGAGCTTTCCTTCGGCGACGGGTGCAGAGATCCACGGGAAGGTCATCAGGTTCGCCAACGACACCTTGATGACGTCGTGCTCGGCGCACTGCTGCCGTTCTTCTGGATTCGTGCAGGTGAGGGCTCTCGCTCGAGCCGAATCCGCCATCGACATCCAAGGGGCTATGAAGTCTCGCGCGTTGTCCGGAGCGCCCTCGAGGAGGGCGTGCACGCCACCACAGAGCTCATGGCCCAGCACGACGACGTGCGGCACTCCCAGAACACGTACACCGAACTCGAGAGCAGCGCTGGTACCGTGGTAAGCCACGTCGGGGGCGTAGGGAGGCACGAGGTTGGCGACGTTGCGCACCGTGAGCATCTCACCCGGCGCCGCGTCGAAAATCATTGCGGGATCGACGCGGCTGTCAACGCAAGAGATGACCAGCGCCTGCGGCCGCTGCCCAGTGTCGGCGAGGGACCGGAAGACGCCACTTTGCTCGGGCCAACCCTTGTTCCGGAAGCGCCGGTACCCCGCGAGGAGACGTTCCACTAGCTAGAAATCATGGCTGCGCTTCATGGCGCGCAAAGTAGGTGGAAATCGCAATATTGGCAATACGCCAGTGATACGCAGGAGCGGTGCAGCGCGAGCGGCGCGGGGCCCAGACAGCCACCGGGCGAGGGGTCTGGGGTCATTGAGCGCTAGCGAGGCCCCACGCGCGGGCGTACGTGAAAGGTGCGCTATGCCTAAAGGGATAGGCGCGGCTCCCGCTGGTGGTGCCGGTACTTGCCTCGGCAAGGATCGCTATCGATAATCGAGACAGTTCAAAAGGGGTCCCTCTCCTGCACCCCTCCCGGTCCCGCCGTGGACCGCCCGATTTTGCGAAGGTCCTGCCATGTGGATAGTCCTGCTGGCGCTGCGGCGCCCGTACACGTTTATCGTCCTTGCGCTGCTGCTGCCGATTCTCGGCGCGTTGACACTTTTCGGTACGCCTCTGCGGCCCGGCATGCCCACGGACATCTTTCCGGACATCGGTATCCCGGTCATCGCCGTCACCTACCAGTACTCAGGCATGGCGCCGGATGAAATGGCGGGGCGCATCACCGGACAGATCGAACGCTACGCGACCACGATCATCAACGATATCGAGCATGTTGAGTCCAACACGTGGCAGGGAATCACCGTCATCAAGATGTTTTTCCAGCCTGGCGTGGACATCAACCTGGCCATGGCGCAGGCAACGGCCTTCGGACAGCTTTCGCTGAAGCAGATGCCGCCGGGGACGACGCCACCTCTGATCCTCAAGTACAGCGCCTCGAGCGTCCCCATCATTCAGCTGGCGATGTCCAGCGACCGCCTGACGGAGTCGCAGCTTTTCGACTTCGGCAACCAGGTGATCCGCTCGCAGATCGCAACGATTGCCGGCGTGTCGATCCCGTATCCGTTCGGCGGCGCCACGCGCCAGATCCAGGTCGACCTGAAGCCCGATGCGATGCGGGCGCAGGGTCTGTCGGCCAACGACATCAATACCGCGATCGCCAACCAGAACCTGATCGTACCCGCGGGCACGGAGAAGATCGGTAACACTGAATACGACGTCAGGCTCAATTCCAGCACCGCCAAGATCGATGAGCTCAACGATCTGCCGATCCGCAACGAGAACGGTGCGGTGACGCTGATTCGCGACGTGGCTTTCGTGCATGACGGACACCCGCCGCAGACCAACGTCGTTCGCGTGAACGGCCGCCGGGCGGTGCTCATGACGATCCAGAAGACCGGCTCGGCATCCACGCTGAACATCGTCAACGGCATCCTCGATCGGCTGCCGCGAGTCCGCGAACTCCTGCCCTCGGGCGCGCGCATCGACGCAACCGGTGACCAGTCCGTGTTCGTGCGCGCAGCCGTCAAGGGCGTCGTGACCGAGGCGCTGATCGCCGCGTGTCTGACGGCACTCATGGTGCTGCTGTTCCTCGGCAGCTGGCGCAGCACTCTCATCATCGCCATTTCGATTCCGCTGTCGATTCTGTCGTCGGTGATCCTGCTCGGGTCGTTGGGCGAAACGATCAATCTGATGACCTTGGGTGGCCTCGCCCTGGCGGTCGGTATTCTCGTCGACGACGCAACCGTCACGATCGAGAACATCAACCGACATCTGGATGAGGGCAAGGACGTCGAGGCGGCGATCATCGACGGCTCCCGGCAGATCACGGTACCGGCCCTCGTATCCACTCTCTCGATCTGTATCGTCTTCGTGCCGATGTTCCTGTTGACGGGCGTAGCACGATATCTGTTCGTCCCGATGGCCGAGGCGGTCGTCTTCGCGATGCTGACCTCGTACCTGCTGTCGAGGTCGCTGGTGCCCACGCTCGCCAAGTACTGGCTGAAGAAGCATGCGGGCGGACACCATGCCGCGACCGGCGGCGGCGCCGCGCAGCGCTTCCAGGCTTGGTTCGAAACGCGCTTCGAGGCTTTCCGGGAGCGCTACTACGCGGTTCTCGAGTCAGCGCTGCACCACCGAAAGGCGTTCATCCCCGGTTTTCTGGCGGTCGCCTTCCTGTCGATGCTGCTGATCCCGCTGTTGGGCCGCAACTTCTTCCCGGAAGTCGATTCGGGGCAGCTCAAGCTGCACGTGCGCGGCCCCACTGGCATGCGGGTGGAAGACTCGGCCGCGCTCGTCGACCACGTCGAGGCGGCCTTGCGCGAGGTCATCCCGCCTAAGGAAATCGCCAGCATGGTCGACAACGTCGGCCTGCCGGTTTCGAGCATCAACCTGACCTACAGCAATTCCGGCGTCGTTGGCGAGAGCGATGCCGACATTCTGTTGACGCTGAAGGCCGATCATGCGCCCACGGCCGACTACATCCGTGAGCTGCGCAAGCGACTGCCGCACGAGTTTCCAGATGCGACCTTCGCCTTCCAGCCTGCCGACATCGTCAGCCAGATCCTGAATTTCGGCGTGCCGTCCCCCATCGACGTTCAGATCGTCGGCCCCAGTCCGAAGAATCGCGACGTCGCGAATCAGCTCACGGATACACTGCGTCACGTGCCTGGACTGGTGGACCTGCACGTGCAACAGGTGTTCAACCAGCCGGAGTTCCGCGTCACCACAGATCGCAGCCGCGCCCAGCAGCTGGGGATCAGCCAGCACGACATCGCGCAAAACCTGCTGCTGACCCTCTCGGGCAGCGGCACGATTGCGCCGACTTTCTGGCTGAATCCGGAGACCGGCCTGCAGTACCCGCTCGTGACTCAGGCGCCGCAATACCGAATGACTTCGCTGCAGGATCTGCAGAACCTCCCGATCACGACGGCAAAACAGACGCAGCTGCTCGGCGGCCTTGCGACCATCAGCCGCGGATTTACCCCTGCGATCGTCACTCACTATGACTCGCAGCCGGTGATCGACATCTACGGTGCCGTACAGGACCGCGATCTCGGCGCAGTCGCGAAGGAAATCAACACGGCGATCGACAGGATCCAGGACAAGCTGCCCAAGGGTACGCACATCGTGATGCGCGGTCAGGTGCAGACCATGACCAGCTCTTACACGGGACTGGCTATTGGCCTGGTCGGAGCGATCGTGCTGATCTATCTGCTGATCGTGGTCAACTTCCAGTCGTGGCTGGATCCTTTCATCATCATCACCGCGCTGCCGGCGGCGATCGCCGGGATTGCCTGGATGTTGCTGGTCACGGGCACGACGCTGAGTGTCCCGGCCCTGACGGGCGCGATCATGTGCATGGGGGTGGCGACCGCCAACAGTATTCTGGTCGTGAGCTTTGCCCGTGACCGGCTGTTGCAAGGCGAGACGCCGCTGCAGGCGGCGCTGGATGCCGGGTTCACCCGATTCAGGCCGGTGCTGATGACGGCGCTCGCGATGATCATCGGCATGATGCCGATGGCTCTCGGCCTGGGCGAGGGCGGAGAACAGAACGCGCCTCTCGGCCGCGCGGTGATCGGCGGACTCGTGTTCGCCACGATCGCAACCCTAGTCTTCGTGCCCAGCGTGTTTGCGGCCATCCACGGCCGTCGCGGTGCCAAGGCAGTGATCGCCTGAGGGCACCCGCTCGACCCGGAACCTTTCGAAGTCATCAACGACGACCAACGACCTAATTCGTTACGCGAGAAGAATCATGGATCAATCAGTACAGGGCCACGAACAGGGCGCCGGACACGGCACTGCCCAAACCCGGGCGGGCATAGTGGCGGCAGTCAGGCGTTGGGGCATCGCTCTTGCGGTGCTGGCCGCGGGTGTGTTGGTCTGGAATCTGTTTGCCGCACATCGAGCCGCGGCGAAGCTGAAGGACGACACCGAGGCGCAGGCGATCATTTCGGTCGCCACGACGAAGCCGCAGCCGCTGGCTGACAGCTCGGATCTCGTTCTGCCCGGTAACGTGCAAGCCAACTACGAGGCGCCGATCTACGCGCGCACGAGTGGCTACCTGAAGCGCTGGCTCGTGGACATCGGAGCGCCGGTGAAAGCGGGCCAGGTGTTGGGAGAGATCGAGTCTCCCGAAGTCGATCAGCAGTTGCGTCAGGCGGAGGCAGACCTGGCCACCGCGCAGGCCAACCAGAAGATCGCCGGTGTCACGGCGGACCGGTGGCGCAATCTGCGCGCCACGGATTCGGTGTCGAAGCAGGAGGCGGACGAGAAGATCAGCCTGGCCGCTTCCACCGATGCGCAGGTCCAGGCAGCCAAGGCCAACGTACAACGCCTGCGCGAGCTGTCGGGGTTCGAGAAGGTCGTGGCTCCCTTCGATGGAATCGTGACGGCCCGCAACACGGACGTCGGTCAGCTCATCACCGCCGGTAGCGGCGCGGGTCCCGAGCTGTTCCGCGTAGCCGACACGAAGCGCCTGCGCCTCTATGTCAAGGTCCCGCAGACTTACGCCGCATCGATGCGGCCGGGCGTGTCGGCCGATCTGATCTTTCCGGACCGTCCGGGCAAGAGTTACACGGCCAAGCTCGACAGCACCGCCAACGCCATCGATACCAGCTCCAGAACCCTCCTGGCGCAGTTGATCGTCGACAACCGCAACAACGAGCTGCTGCCGGGCGCGTACGTCGAGGTGCATTTCAAACTGCCGCCGGATACGAGTGCGAAGTCGTACAAGGTTCCCGCCAACGCGCTGCTGTTCCGCGGTGACGGCTTGCATGTAGCCACGATCGACGCACGCGACCACGTTGTGCTGAAGGCCATCAGTATCGGCCGCGACTACGGCTCCGACATCGAAGTCGTGCAGGGTCTGGGCGCCGAGGACAACGTCGTGCTCAGTCCGCCGGACTCGCTGACGGACGGTGCCAAGGTCAACGTGACCAAGCCGAAGACGGAGGAGGTCGCAAAGTCATGAGCGCGCGTTTGCTGACGGGCCTGGCCTCTACGCTGCTGCTCGCGGCGTGCTCGCTGGCTCCGAAGTACGAGCCTCCTAAGACCGCCGAGGTTGCGCAGTTCAAGGAAGCCGGGGAGTGGCTGCCAGCGGCGCCCGCGGACGCCGGCTCGCACGGGCAGTGGTGGCAGGCCTTCGACGACCCGAAGCTGGACGACCTGCAACGGCAGATGCGCGAGGCCAATCCCGATCTGCGCGCAGCGCTGGCGCGGTTCCAGGAGGCGCGTGCGATCGCCGTCCAGGCACGCTCGAATGTCTTCCCCACCTTGAATCTGGAGGGCTCCGCCAGGAGAGGCAAGAGCTCGGCCGGTGCACCGCTGAGCCAGGCCCTCGGGGGCACGCCAGTGGCGCAGAACGACTTCGTCGCCGGATTGAATCTCGATTGGGAGATTGATCTGTTCGGCCGACTGCGCAACACGGCGGCCGCGGCGGGAGATCAGGCGCAGGCCAGCGCGGCGGACCTCGCGGCGGTTCAGTTGTCTCTGCAAGCCGAACTCGCGACGGATTACTTCTCGTTGCGCGGCGCGGACTCGACGATCCAGTTGCTCGAGGACACGATCAAGACTTACGACCATGCCTTCGAGCTGACGAGCAATCGTTATAAGGAGGGTATCTCGGCCGCGGCGGATGTCGACCAATCCGACACTCAGCGGCAGAACGCGCGAGCGCAGCTCGCGGCGGTGCGTCTCGAGAGGGCGCAGCTCGAGCATGCCATTGCCGTCATGTTGGGCCAGGTTCCTTCGCTGTTCGCCCTCGAGAGCGGCACGCTCGGTGGGGCACCTCCTCCTGTGGGCGCGGGGTTGCCGTCGACGCTGCTTCAGAGGCGGCCCGATGTGGGCCGGGCGGAGCGAGCCATGGCTGCCGCCAACGCACGCATCGGTGTAGCGCGTGCGGCCTGGTTCCCAGTGTTCACGTTGGGTGGGACCCTTGGGTTCGAGAGCACTCAATCGTCGGGCTGGTTCCAGGCTCCCAACAAGTTCTGGTCCGTCGGGCCGACGGCGTCGGTTCCGCTGTTGGATGCCGGCGCCCGGATCGGTGTGACCCGTCAGGCGCGGGCGGCTTATGACGAGGCCGTGGCCGGCTACCGCAAGACGACTCTGACGGCCTACCAGGAAGTCGAAGACAGTCTGGCCGGGCTGCACCATCTTGCAGACGAGTTGCGAGCGGACGAAGCGGCGTCGAAGTCCGCCCAAAGCTCTGCCTACCATGCCGATCAAAGGTATGACGCCGGCGTCGCCGACTATGTCGAGGTGACGACCACTCATACCGCTGCCCTTCAGGCGCAGCGTGACGCGATCACGGTGAGGGTCGCCCAGTTGAATGCTGCTGTAACGCTGGTGCGTGCTACGGGCGGCGGTTGGACGCACGATCAACTGAATCACCCCGAGCTTCCATGAGCCAGACCGCATTGAAACGGACGTGCATGCGCGACCAGATTCGCGAAGCACTGGTCGAACGAATCCTGGACGGCACCTATCCCGCCGGGACGCAGCTCAAGGAGCTGCTGCTGGCCCGCGAGTTCAACGTGAGCCAGGCGCCGATCCGGGAAGCACTGCGCGAGTTGGAGGGCTCGGGTCTCGTGACCAGCGAGCGCTTCCGCGGAACTCGTGTGCGGGGCGCCGACTTCAAGGAGATGCGGGAGTCGTACGAGCTCCGGGCCATGCTCGAAGTGCGCTCTCTGCAGCTCGCCGCTCCGTATGTACCGCAGTTCATCGCGGATCTCGAGCGGCAACTCAAGGAGATGGACGCGGCTCTCAAGGATGACGATAAGGAGCGCTACATCGATCATGCGCTGCAGTTCCATCGGCGGCTGGTCGAAAGCAGCGGCAACCGCACTTTCCTCAACGTATGGGACTCTCTCTTGTGGGACATCCGCGGGCGCATTGCCTTGCGCAGGTTTGCGGAGACAGGACGTAGCCTGAAGCCGATGATCGCGGTTCACCGTGCGGTGATCACACGGCTGAAGGCTCAGGATGGCCAAGGGGCGACGGAGCGCGTGCGGGAGATCCTCGACAGGGTCACGTCGGCGTTCAAGCCGGAATAAGAGCAAGAGCGACAAGGTGCCGCGAGGCATTTGCGCCTCGCAGCGCAGCGCTACGCCGTGTTTGCGCACCGCGATCACGTGTCACAGATACGGCGCACCTGGAATACGATCTGGACGCAGTGGCTGCCGGCCTCCGGCCACGCAGTGGCTGACGCGCCGCACTTCGAGTGCTATCCGGAAACGTTCGACTCGCGGACGGGAACGGGCGGGCTCGAGATCTGGGTCCCGCTGCAGCGCTGAAACGCTCCGCAGCAATTCAACTTCAGACATCGAATCGCGCCGCGATGTGTCGCGACGACAGCCGGTCCGCTTTTCAGGGGATGACGGGTAGCTCGATGGCGGAGGCGGCATCGGCCGTGTGCCAGAGGCGCTGCGTCGCCTTCACGTAGTCCTCGGCCTTGGCGAACATGATGTTCGGTACGTATTTCTGCGGGTTGCGATCGTAAAGCGGGAACCAGCTCGACTGCAGCTGCACCATGATCCGATGCCCCGGCAGGAACGTGTGGCTGACATTCGGCAGGCGCAACCGGTACGACAGGGTCTTGTTGGATTCGATGGGCTTGGGGTTTGCGGGATCCTCGCGATAGCGTCCGCGCAGGATGTCGGCCGCGAGCATCTGCTGATAGCCGCCGAGCTTCGGATCGTTCGGCGTCTCCTCGGGCCACACGTCGATGACCTTGACCACCCAGTCGGAGTCCGAGCCGCTGGTCGAAGCAAACAGATGTGCGATCGGCTCGCCGGCGACGCGCACGGCCTCCTTCAACGGCTCGGTCTCGTAGACCAGAACGTCGGTGCGCGAGGCTGCATGCCTCTGATCGTCGACCAACCAATCGTCCCACGTGGAGTCGGGACTGTCCTGATCCAGTGTCGGGCGCGGGCGATAGGGGACGGGCTTGGCGGGATCCGACACATACTCGTCATAGCGGGTGCGCGGATTGCCGGGCTTGTCGAAGCCAAGCCCCCCGTTGGGCAGCAGATAGAGATTGCGTGACGACTGTGAACAGCCCGTCGCGCACGCGCGGGGCCACGCATCGTAGCGGCGCCAGACGTCCACACCGGTCTCATAGACCAGAATCCGGGGTGTGTCGGGATTGGGCCCGTCCTTCAGATAGTGATCGAGGAACGGCTGCATCACGTGGCTTCGAAACCAGATGCCGGTAGCGCCTTCGAACGGAATCTGCCCGATGCTGCGCGCTTCGCCGCGGCCTCCATGATGATTCCACGGGCCGAGCACGAGATGGATCTTCTCGCCGGCAGGATCTTTGGGCGCCAGCGCCTTGAAAAGCGCGGGGCCGCCATAGATGTCTTCCTGATCGAACAGTCCCGACACGATCAGCATCGGCACCTGAACGGGCTCTTTTGCCAACAGCTTGTCGATAGCCTGTCCCTGCCAGTAGGCGTCATAGGCCGGGTGAGCGGAGAGGGTCCGCCAGAAGCCGAGCTGATCGAGGCCGCGCGAAGCCGCCATTGCGCCCGCGGATCCGGTGCGAAGAAACTCGTCGTAGGTGTCACGAAATCCCGACCACCATTTCTCGGTGCTCTTGCGGGTGGCCTCCTGCTGGTAGATGTAGCTCAACGTGCCTTCCTGCCGGAAGGCTCCGTTGTGAAACCAATCGTCGCCCGTCCAGCCGTCGATCATCGGGGCGAACGGCACTGCAACCTTCAACGCCGGATGCGGATGAACGGTGGACAGCACGGCAGTGAAGCCTTCGTAGGAACCGCCGATCGTTCCAACACGGCCGTTGGATTCGGGGACGTTCTTCACCAACCAGTCGATGGTGTCGTAAGTGTCCGTAGCGTGATCCACCGCCGTTGGATTCAAGGGTCCGCGTAGCGGGCGGGTCATGACGTAGTCGCCCTCGGATCCGTTCTTACCGCGGACGTCCTCGTAGACGATGATGTATCCGGCGGCTACGGCGGTGTCCAGCATCTGTGGCACGACCGCCGCCAGGTGCGGGCTCTCGTTGCGGCTGGTTCGCCCGGCAGCGTTATAAGGAGTGCGGTCGAGGAGGATCGGTGCCTCGTGAGCGCCCTTTGGCACGAGAATGAACGCTTGGAGCTTCGCGCCATCCCGCATCGGAATCATGACTTCGCGCTTCTCGTAGTCGAAACCAGACGTGATGGGCGTGAAGGTTTGCGGAGTGTCGCTCGGCAGCGTCGTGGTTGGCGCTGCTGCAGGCGCCGGGGTGGGCGCTGGCGCGGCGGACACGGTCAGTACGCAAAGGCCGAGGAGTGCGGTGAGAGCAGCGCGTGTCGGAGCAGAGTTGAGGGACATTCGAAGCATCCTTGTGCCGGACGATCGGTCAGTGATCACGGACCTTGGGGCAGATTTTAAGATCAACGCCGGGAGTACGATAGTTCCATGGCGTCACCCGTCGAAACGCACTACAAGACCGTCCTCTCTGCGCGCTATACGTGGATGCTGGGCGGCCTCGATCAGTGCCTGCGCTCAGGGCGCGATCTGCTCGCAAGCGTGGGTCTTCCCGATCCGCGGGGCGGGACCCTGCTCGACCTGGGTTGTGGCCCGGGCTATCACGCGCGAGTCCTTGCCGAGTCAGGCTCACGCGTGGTCGCGGTCGACAACAGCTCCGAGTTGCTGCGGGAACTCGAAGAAGTGTGTTCGGGATTGCCCGTGTTGCTCGTCCAGGCCGAGATCACGAATGTTGCGCGTTACGCTACACAAGGTCCCTATTCGGCTGTTCTGTGCCTCGGCGACACGTTGACTCATCTAGACAGTCTCGACACCGTAACGAGACTGTTCGGGGAATGGCGCCGACTGCTCGTCCCCGGCGGGATGCTGGTTCTCGAGTTCCGGGAGCAGCCGCGCGACCTTCAGGGTCAGGACGCGGTGCTGACCCTCCGAGCGGAGCGGGATCGGATCATGCAGTGCGTGCTGCATTTCGAGCCGGAACGCGTTTGGATCACAGACGTGGTCCACGAGTGGCGCGCTGGCCGCTGGGAGGTACACAAGAGCACTTACCCCAAACTGCGCTTGCGAGCGGATTGGGTCCTGGAGAAGGCGACCGAGGCCGGACTGAGTGTCAAGAAGGACGAGGCGAGATCCGGTCGGCGCGTGCTCGTGCTCTCCCGCTAAGCCTTGCCCAACGGGGCCATCTACCTCTTTTTCAGCATTGCGTTCTCAGCCCTGAGAGGGTACACCGCACGCCTGCCCTAAACGGTAACTCGACACAGAGGCGAGTGGCATGCCGCATCCGTTCCGATCTCTTCCTATTGCTTTGGCTGCGGCGCTGGTCGTCCTGCAGGGTTGCACGCCCGCGGCGCCGCCGCCGCAGATGCCTCCCATGGAAGTCGGCACACTCGAGGTCAGGCCCGGTGCGCTGCAATTGTCTTTGGAGCACGCAGCGCAGCTGCGCGGTGTCCGGGAAGTGGAGGTTCGCGCACAGGTCTCCGGCATTCTGCTCAAGCGCCAGTACCGGGAGGGCTCGCGTGTCCAGGCCGGCGATCTCCTGTTCCGCATCGATCCGGCCCCGTTTGCGGCGGATGCCGATCGCGCGAAGGCCGAGTTGGGCGTTCAACAGGCCACGCTGGCCCAGGCGCGGCGGGAGCGGGACCGCATCCTGACTGTCTACGAGCAGAAGCTGGCGAGCCTCCACGATCGCGACATCGCCGTGGCCGCGTTCGAGACCGCAGAGGCGTCGGTTGCTTCGGCCCAGGCCGCGTTGCGTCGCACGCAGTTGGATCTGTCGTATACGGAGGTTCGCGCACCGATCAACGGATTGACCAGTCGCGAGGCCCGTTCCGAGGGCAGCCTCGTGACGGCCGGCAGCGACTCGAGCCTGCTGACGCGCATCGTTCAGACCGACCAGTTGTATGTTGAATTCTCGGTGCCGGAGTCCGAGGCGGATGGCTTGCGGGCCGCCGTCGCGGGTGCCGGCGCCGCCGGAATCAAGGTGCGTGTGCTGGACATCGAGGGCCGGGCACTCGGCGACAACGCCCGCATCGAGTTCATCGCGCCGAGCGTGGGAGATGGCACCGGCACGATTGACGTGCGCGCCGTCCTCGATAACTCGAAATCCACTCTGTTGCCGGGACAGGTCGTGCGCGCACGGGTGGAAGGGGTGGCTCAAGCTGATTCCCTGATCATTCCGCAGCGGGCTGTGATGCACGGGCTGCAGGGCACGTTCGTGTGGGTAGTGGGGTCGGACCAGAAGGTCGGGCCGCGGCCGGTCAAGTTGGGGACCACCGCAGGAAACAATGTCGTGGTGTCCAAGGGTCTGGAGGCGGGGGATCGCGTCGTCGTGGACGGGATTCTCAAAGTGCAGCCCGGCGCGATCGTGAAGGCCTCCCCAGTCAAGCTGGAGGACGGCGAGGCCGCGACGTGATTTCCAACTTCTTCATCGACCGCCCGCTGTTTGCTGCGGTCGTCTCCTGCTTCATCGTGATCGCGGGGGCAGCGGCGTTCCATTCCCTGCCCATTGCCATGTATCCGGACATCGCACCCCCGACGGTGGCCGTGTCTACCGTCTATCCCGGTGCGAGCGCGGATGTCATCGCCGACACAGTCGCGACTCCGCTTGAACAGGCGCTCAACGGCGTGACGGGAATGCTCTACATGCGCTCGGCAAGTTCCTCGAGCGGTGCAGTGACGATCTCGCTGACCTTCGCCGTCGGTACCGATCCGGACATCGCGGTCGTGAACGTCCAGAACCTGGTGCAGAGCGCTTTGCAGTTACTTCCGGAGGAAGTCAGGCGCCAGGGCGTCACCGTACAGAAGGCATTGCCGACCATTCTCGAGGTCGTGACGCTGGACTCGCCAGACGGTCGTTACGACGGTTTGTATGTCTCGAACTACTGCACGACCAACGTCGTCGACGAGCTACGACGTATCCCCGGCGTTGGCAGCATGCAGGTATTTGGCGCCCGCGACTACTCGATCCGCATCTGGCTCCGCCCCGACCGCCTGGCGCAGTTCGGTTTGACGCCCGACAACGTCGCCGCGGCGATTCGGGAACAGAACACCCAGTCCGCTGCGGGCCGACTTGGCGGCGAGCCGATGACTCAGCGCGTGGACCTGACGCTCAGCGTCACCAGCCAGGGCCGACTCACCGATCCGAAGCAGTTCGAGCGCATCGTTCTCAAAACCGGGCAGGGCGGGCAGATCGTGCGCCTCGGGGACGTCGCCCGTGTGGAGCTCGGAGCTCAGGACTACTCGTTCGGCCTGACCGGCAAGGGCCGGCCGATGGTCGGTGCGGCCATTTCGCTTGCGCCTCGGGCCAATGCGCTACAGGTCGCGAACGCAGTCCAGGCGCGGATGGAGGAGCTCGGCAAGAAGTTTCCGGCAGGGCTGCGTTGGTCCATCCCGTACGACACCAGCCAGTACGTGCGCGTCTCGATGCGTGAGGTCACCATCACCTTCTTCGAGGCGATGGCGCTCGTGTTCCTGGTCGTCTGGCTCTTCCTGCACAACCTGCGAGCCACCCTGATCCCGACCCTGGCTGTTCCGGTCTCCCTGACGGGGACGTTCGCGGGAATGTATCTGTTGGGGTTCTCGATCAACTCGCTGACCCTGTTCGGCATGGTCCTCGCCATCGGCATCGTGGTGGACGATGCGATCGTGGTGCTCGAGAACGTCGAGCGGCACATGCGCAGCGAGCATGTCGATTCCAGAGAAGCGACGCGTCGCGCGATGGCCGAGGTGAGCCGGCCGGTCATTGCGATCGTTCTCGTGCTGAACGCGGTGTTTCTGCCGGTCGCGTTCCTGGGCGGTCTGGTGGGCGAGATGTACCGGCAGTTCGCCATCACCATCGCCGTGTCGGTTTCCCTATCCGGCTTCGTCGCGTTGACTCTGACGCCGGCGATGTGTGCGCGCTTTCTGAAGACCGGCGCGATCGAGCCGAAGGGACTGCTCCGCTACTTCGACAACTGGTTTGGAGCGCTGACGGAGAGATACGCGAAGGGAGTCGGCTGGATCATCCGCCGTAGCGTACTCGCGTTGCTTCTCATCGGCGGCATGTTGCTGATCACCTGGCAGATCTCGCGCATGGTGCCGACCGCGCTCGCGCCGGATGAAGACCAGGGCTATGTGATCGCGATCGCAGCTCTGCCCCCTGCGGCTTCCATCCAGCGCACCCGTGCAGTGCTCTCCCAGATGGACGATGTAATCCTCAAACATCCGGCCTACGCCGACAATTTCACCATCAGCGGATTCGACGTCCTGACCAACACGCAGCGCACGAATGCCGGCGTCAGCTTCGTCATTCTCAAGGACTGGTCGCAGCGCAAGAAGCCCAATCTCTCGGCGACGGCCATGACCCAGGCCATCATGTTCAGAGGCCTGGGAATCAAGGACGCCTCGGTATTCTCGATTTCCCCGCCGGCGATCCAGGGGCTGTCCAACACCGGCGGCTTCGAGGGGTTCGTGCAGTCCCGTTCCGGCAGCAACTACCAGGGGTTGGAAGCGGCGACTCAGGCTTTGATCGCGGCGGCGTCGAAACGGCCGGAGCTGCTCGGCGTCGGGACGTCCTATTCGGCGCAGGTTCCGCGAGTCCAGGTCAACATCGACGTCGAGAAGACCAAGCTCCTCGGCATCAGCATGGATGACGTCAACACGACGTTGCAGAGCACCTTCGGTGCCTTCTACGTCAATGATTTCAACAAGGACGGCCGGGTGTACCGGGTTCAGTTGCAGTCGGAAGAGCAGTTCCGGGCGCACCCGGAAGACCTTCGCGACGTCTACGTGAAATCCTCGAACGGTACGATGGTCCCGCTGACTGCCGTCGCCCACGTGACGCAGACGACGGGACCGGATGTCGTCGAGCGCTTCAACCTCTTCCCCGCTGCCCGTCTGTTCGGCGGGCCGGCGCCGGGTTACAGCTCCGGTCAGGCGCTGTCGGTCATGGAGGAGATCGCCGCCAAGGCGCTGCCACCGGGTTATGAGTTGGCCTGGTCCGGATCCTCCTATCAGGAGAAGACCAGTGGCCAAAACACGACTGCCATCTTCGGACTGGCGGTCCTGATGGTGTTTCTGATCCTTGCCGCGCAGTACGAGCGGTTGACACTGCCGTTCGCGGTGATTCTGGCCGTGCCTTTTGCCGTGTTCGGAGCCTATCTGGCCACGTGGCTGCGCGGTCTCTACGCCGACCTGTACCTGCAGATCGGTCTGGTCACCCTGGTGGGGCTGGCTGCGAAGAATGCGATCCTGATCGTCGAGTTCGCGGCTCACAAGCACCGGGAGGGCGAGAGTCGCATCCAGGCGGCGGTGGACGCCGCCCGGCTGCGCTTCCGGCCGATCGTCATGACTTCCCTGGCGTTCGTGTTGGGTGTTGCCCCGTTAGCTATCAGTACCGGTGCTGGCGCCGAAAGTCGCCATTCCATCGGGACCGGCGTCATCGGCGGAATGCTGGCAGCGACCTTCATCGCGGTGTTGTTTATCCCGCTTTTCTACGTGTGGTGTGACGACATTGGCGAACGGCTGCGCAACCGGGGAGCCGCCAAAGGGGTCACCCGAACCGCATGACGGGGCGGTGCGCGGTAGGCACAGCGTCAATCAGACAGGCTCCCCGGGGCGGTCCTCATCAAAGCGTGACGCAAAGCGCACTCCCGGTACCGATATTGGGGGCCGTATCGTATCAAGCGAGGGGGGTTCCGGACGATAAAGGCGATTGCAGGATCTTCTAAAGGATCGACCGCAAGAGTCCCCTCATGGCCTGGAACCCGTTCGCCTCACTTGGCTCGCTGTTACGGCGAGTCTCGGTCGATTCCAGGTCCACCGCCGACCTCCGCGGTCAGGTGGCGGCCATCAGTCGGATGTTGCCGGTCATCGAATTCGACCTCAACGGCAATGTCCTGACCTGCAACGACAACTTTTCGAAGGCATCCGGTTATTCCCGCGCGGACCTCCGTGGCAAGCATCACCGGATGTTCGTTGACGAATCCTACCGCGACACCCCTGCATACCATGCGTTCTGGGAGCGCCTGCGCCGCGGCGAGACTCAATCCGCCCAGTACAAGCGAGTGGGCCGGGACGGCCAGCCGATCTGGGTGGAGGCGACCTACTTCGTCATCCTCAATCGCCTCGGCAGACCTTTCAAGGTCGTCAAACACACCGTCAACGTCACCGATCGCATGATGAGGCTGGCAGACGGCGAGGGGCAACTCGCGGCGATCAGCAAGGCACAGAGCGTCGTCGACTTCGATCTCGACGGTACGCTCCGCGCAGCGAACGACAACTTTCTAAGAATGACGGGCTACACGCTGGAGGAGCTTCGGGGCCGCCACCACAGCATGCTCGTAGACCCGGCCGAGCGGGACGGCGTCGACTGTCGTTCCTTCTGGGCTCAGCTTGCGCGCGGCCAGCAGCACGCCGGGCAATACAGGCGCTATGCGAAGGGCGGCCGTGAGATCTGGATCCAGGCGAGCTACAACCCGATCCTCGACGCCGAAGGCAAGCCCTTCAAGATCGTGGAATACGCTACCGACATCACAGCGCAACTTCAGTTCTCCGAGCAGCTCAAGGCCGCAGTGCGCGAGACGCAGGCCGTCGTCACGGCAGCTGTGGACGGTGACCTGACACAACGGATATCCGAAGAAGGCAAGACGGGCGAGCTCGCGAGCCTGGTTCACGGAGTCAACACTCTCATCGGCATGACGATGTCGGTGGTTCAGCGGATCAAACAGGCCTCCGACGAGGTACTGATCCGGGCCGAAGAGATTTCGGCGGGCAACGCCAACCTGTCGCAGCGCACGGACGAGCAGGCTTCGAGCCTCGAGGAAGCCGCGTCCTCGATGGAGGAGATGGCCACTGCGGTCCGGAACAACGCCGATAGCGCTTCCAAGGCAAACGAGCTGTCACGCGTCGCTTGCGCCCATGCAGAGAAGGGCGGAACCGTCGTCGGCTCGGCGATTACCGCGATGCGCGGAATCAATTCCTCCTCGCGCAAGATCGCCGATATCATCGGCGTCATCGACGAGATTGCGTTCCAGACGAACCTGCTTGCCCTCAACGCGGCAGTCGAAGCGGCGCGTGCCAGCGAGCAGGGTCGTGGATTTGCCGTGGTTGCCACCGAGGTTCGCAGCCTTGCGGGTCGCAGCGCCGCTGCAGCGAAAGAGATCAAATCTCTCATCGACGACAGCGTGGTTCGAGTCGGCGAGGGGAGTCGTCTCGTGGACGAGTCGGGCGGTACGTTGACCGAGATCGTCTCCGCAGTCCGAACCGCAACGGATATCGTTGCGCGGATCGCGGAGGCCAGCCGAGAGCAGGCGCAGGGGATCGAACAGGTCAACCGCGCCGTGACCCAGATGGACGAGATGACGCAGCAGAACGCTGCTCTCGTTGAGCAGGCCGCGGCGGCTAGCCAGTCCATCGTCGAACAGGTTCAGGCTCTCAACGCTATGGTCGCCCGGTATCACGTCGGGGACGAGGACCGCGCGATTCCTGTCACTCCCCGGGACGCGCAGTTGCTGGCGCGCAGCGCCTGACGGATGTTGGGCCGCCGCCCCACCGAGGTCAAAGCAGAGCCGGATGATCAGCCGTCACGGCGTCGGCTATTTGCCGCGTTGGTCGGAGTCATTGTGGCACTGAGCGCGGTGTTCGCCGGCGCGTATCACGTGCTGGAACACGTTCTCGACACTGCCCAGAGCGTCATTGACGACCGCAGCGGTGCGGACCGCGAATCTCTACAACAATTGGTTTTGCAAGGGCGGCACGAACTGCTGGCCTCCTGGGCCGGAGTGGCCTTCGTGGTCGTCCTCGGTGCGCTGTGTGCATATGCTTATCTCTACCGGCAGGCCACGAGCCGCCGCCGCGCGGAAGTAGAGCTCAGGCGGACGATCGGCGAGCAGGAGCGCGTGCTGTTCGAAGTCTCCGCGATGAGCACGATGATGGAGCTGCTGCACATCTGCCGCTCACAAGCCGAGGCAAATCACGTCATCGGCGAGGTGCTGCCGCAATTGCTGCCGACCGTCCGGGGTGGTCTGTATGTCATGCGGCCGACCCACGGAGCGCTCGAGTTGCAGTTCACCTGGGGGGCAGGGCCGATGGCGAAGATGTTCACGCCGGACGATTGCTGGGCGCTGCGACGGAGCAGAACGCACCTGGTGGAGCGGGCTCAACAGGCGGTGACCTGTCGGCACATCGAGAGTTCCGATGGCGGGTCGCTGTGCGCGCCGCTGGTAGGACACGGCGAAGTGCTTGGTGTTCTGCACCTGGTCAATCTCGACTCGAGCGATCTCTCGGACGAGATTCTACGCCTGGCCGGTGTGCTGGCCGAGCAGCTATCGCTGGCGCTGGGCAATTTGCGGCTGCAGGAAACGCTGCGCAGCCGTTCCGAGCGCGATCCGCTCACCGATCTCTACAACCGGCGCCACCTGGAGCTGTCTGCCGAACGTGAGCTTGCGCGAGCCACGCGGCACGCCAACTCGCTGGCGTTCATCATGATCGATGTCGATCACTTCAAGCTGTTCAACGACAACAACGGACACGAGGCCGGCGACGCCGTGCTGCGCGAAGTGGCGCAGGTCCTGAAGCGCCACACGCGCTTGGAAGATATCGCCTGTCGGTTTGGGGGTGAGGAGTTCCTGCTGGTTCTCGCCGGGTGCACGCTGGAGGACGCATATCAGAAGGCGGAGGCCATCAGAGAGGCGATCGCTCAGCTGCGGGTTACGGCTTCGGGGACGGTCCTGTCGAAAGTGACCGTGTCCTTGGGAATTGCGTGCTACCCCCAACATGGACAACGAACCGAGGACCTCATCCGCGTCGCCGACGCAGCGCTGTACAAAGCCAAGGACGCGGGCCGCAATCAGGTGGTTGCCACCAGCGCACCGGGGGACGTCATGCTGTTCGAAGAAGAAGAAAAGGACCTCGCGCTTCAGTGATGTGCGGCAGCGGGGCTCGTGACGTTACCGTGCTCTCCAAGGGAATCCGTGTTGCCGGTGGACATCGCTTTCGCAAGTCCAAAGAGCCTTTCCATCTTGCTGGCGGGTGCATCCCAGTACTCGGCCTGTAGCACCGTCACTTCCAGAAGGCCCAGATCCGGATCGTCCAGGCCGTTCGGGAACCAGGGCTTGGCCCACAACGACCACAGCTCCTGCATCTTCGGCCGGTCGCGCATCATCCGGGCCATGCCCGAGATCGAGACGTAACCCTGCTTGTCCAGGTTGGCATAGCTGAGATTGACGTGCCGGTGCTGGTCCATCTCCCCGACTTTGCCCGAGGACATCGCGATGAAGAACCAGAGCTTGCCCTCGGAGTCCATCTGCAGGGTTGCCAGGGGGCGGCTGCGCAGCAGCCCCTCGGCGTCCTCGGTCGTCAACATGGCGATGGTCGTCTCGCCGATCAGATCGGCGAGCTTTTGCATGCCGGCGTCGGCTTGGTGCTGCTTGTCCATGGCAGTGCCGACGCAAGCACCGTGCCCGACTACTCGCTGTAGCCGCGCTCCCCGTGTTGGGCGAGGTCGAGGCCTTCGCTTTCGTTCTCCTCGCTCACTCGCAGCCCGAGCGTGGCGTCGAGAATCTTGAGGATGACGAACGTCATCAAGCCGCACCAGGCGGCCGTTGCGACGACGCCGATCACCTGAGCTTCGAGCTGGCTGCCCAGCGTCATGCCCTTCGCATAACCGATGCCACCCCAACGAGAGTCGACGAACACACCCGTCAGGATCGTGCCGACGACACCCCCGACACCATGAACCGGTGAGACGTCCAGGGAGTCGTCGATATGGAGTACCCGCTTCAGGAACTGAGTGGCCGCGAAGCAGACCAGACCGGCGACGATGCCGATGATCACGGCTCCGGTGGGTCCGACGAACCCCGACGCCGGAGTGATCGTGCCGAGTCCCGCAACCATGCCAGTGACGATTCCCAGGCAGCTGGGCTTCTTGTAGCGCCACCATTCCAACGCCATCCAGGTGAGTGCGCCGGTCGCCGCGCCCAGGTGAGTGACCAGCATGGCCATGGCGGCCGAGCCGTTGGCGGCGAGAGCGCTACCGGCATTGAAGCCATACCATCCCACCCAGAGCATGCCTGCGCCCAGCACGGTCATCGGCATGTTGTGAGGAGGCATGGCCACATGTGGGAAGCCCTTGCGCTCCCGGAGCACCAGGGCTGCGACGAGGGCTGCGACTCCGGCGTTGACGTGCACGACAATGCCGCCAGCGAAGTCGAGGACCCCGAGCTTCGCGAGCCAGCCTCCACCCCATACCCAATGGCACACGGGCAGGTACACCAGCACCAGCCAGGCGCCTGAAAACCACAGGACGGCGCTGAACCGCATGCGTTCCGCGAATCCGCCGATGATGAGCACGGGCGTGATGATCGCGAAAGTGAGTTGGAACATCGCGAACGCGGCCTCGGGGTACGACCCGGTGAGCGAACGGCGATCGAGTCCCGCGTACCAGACCTTGTTGAAGCTCCCGATCACCGCCTGCCAGGCGCCGCCATTGTCGAAGGCGAGGCCGTAGCCTCCCAACAGCCACAGGAGGCTCACCACGCAAGTGATGGCGAAACACTGCATCGACACGGACAGAACGTTCTTGGTCCGTACGAGGCCGGAATAGAACGCCGCCAGTCCGGGCAACGTCATGAATAGAACGAGAGCGGTGGCCGTCAGCAGCCACGCTGTGTCGCCGGAATTCATGCAGGATCCTCTTTTTGTAGTGCTGGAAAGTCGTCAGGTCTGGGGGCGCAGGCGGCAAAAACGACGCTTTTTGCCGCCGGAAACGAAGTCGATGTCCGCAAAAGCGCCGTAGGCGACTTTTGCCAGTCTAGAAGCGCAGCACGTAGGAATAAAACAGGGCAATCGCTCCGATGATCGCCGCGAGAAACAAACTGTGCTTGAGGGTGAAGCGGAACAGGCGCGCTTCGTCCTCAGGAGGCATGCCGGTGGCAGCCGCTGCAACGGATATGCTCTGCAGGCTCACCATCTTGCCCATCACGCCGCCGCTCGAGTTCACCGCAGCCATGAGGGAAGGTGAGAATCCGAGCTTGTTGGCAGTGACGACCTGAAGGTTGCCGAACAGGGCGTTGGCCGAGGTATCGCTGCCTGTCAGGAACACACCCAGCCAGCCCAACAGCGCGCTGAAGAAGGGGAAGGAGGCGCCCGTGGCGGCCAGTGCCAATGCCAGGGTGGCGGTCGTCCCCGAGTAATTCATGACGTAGGCGAGCCCCACGACCGAGGTGATCGTCAGAATGGAGAACGCCAGGTCGCGCGTCGTGCGACACAGGGATGCCATGAACTTCTTGACGGGCACTCTCAGGAACAACGCCGTGCACAGCGTTGCCAACATCGCCGAAGTCCCCGACGCCGACACCAGGTTCAGAGTGAACTTCGCGGCGTAGGACCCGGGTGTCGCCACGACAGGAGCGAGGCGCCGGATGTGGCCGTCGAGACCCGGCCATCCGAATACGATCGTCGCCTTGTCGAGCAGCGCCTTGAACGGCGTAAAGCCCCACAGCAGCACGAAAATGACCAACAGGATGTACGGCGACCAGGCTCGCAGCAGCGTGGCCGTCGGAAGGAGGGCAGCCGGCGCTTGCGCGGGGGCCGATCCCGGCGCAGCCGCAGAAGAGCCATTTGTCGCGAGTGGCGCGGGACGCCATACCTGCATCAGCGCCAGCAGGCCGATGATCGCTGCGATGGACGCCAGAATGTCGGTGAGATACGGCCCGAGGTGGGTGGAGACCAGGAACTGGACCGCTGCGAAGCAGATGCCACAGACCGCCGCCGGAGGCAGCGCGGCACTGAGCGCCGGCCAGCCGCCCATCACCAACATCAGGTAGGCCGGGATGAATAGAGACACCGGGGCGCAGATTCGCCCCACGTCGGCGCTCAGCTCGGCGAGGGGCAGGTTGGTCACGCCGGCCAGCGTCACCAGCGGCGTGCCGATGGCGCCGAACGCGACGGGCGCGGTATTCGCGATCAGACAGAGGGTCGCGGCCTGGAAAGGCGTGAACCCCAGGCCCGTCATCATCGCTGCGGCCACGGCCACTGGTGTGCCGAAACCGGCAGCCCCTTCCAGAAATGCGCCAAAGGCGAACGCGATCAGGAGCGCCTGCAGCCTGGGATCACGCGTGAGGTGCCCGACGGAGTCCTTGATGATCTCGAACTGACCGGTGTCCACGGTGAGGCGGTAGAGAGCGACGGCCCAATACACGATCCAGACGATCGGCAGCAGTCCGAAGGCGGCGCCGTAGGCCGCGGAGCTCAGGATCAGCGCAGTCGGCATGCCATACACGAAGCGAGCCACCAGGCAGGCACACAGCAGGCCGAGGAGTCCGGATTTCCAGGCGGTGAGCCGCAGGATGCCCAGCGCGATGAAGAGGACCAGAATCGGAAGAGTCGCTAAAGCGGCGGACCAGCCAAGACTGCCAGCCACAGGTATATAGATCTGGTCCCACACGGATTGCTGCCCCCTGTTGATCAAAAAGTCGCCTGCGGCGCTTTTTTAGGGGCAAGACACTAGCCGTTCGCGCGACTCAGAACCAGCCGTAATTGAAACTTATGCTGATCCGCTGGGCGGCCACGGGGTTGGCGGGCACTTCGTGGCGCAACCAGCTCTCGAACAGAATCACCTTGCCGGCCTCGGCCGGCAGTTCGACCCACGGCCCGTTGCGGGCGCGGTCGTCGGAACCGCGTGGGGGCGAGGCCATGAAGCGATCCAGGCGCGGGTCTTCGACCTTCAGCCCGGGTGCGCCGGCCGGGGTGCTCACGTAATACGTACCGCTGATCGTGGAGAGCGGGTGCAGATGCAGTCCATGCGTGACCTGCCGCGGCATGATGTTGACCCAACAGTCGGTCATCGACAGGGGCCGCCCTTCCAGATCGAATTCCAGCGAGCGCGCAAAGGATCGAACATGCTTGTCGATGTGCCGTTCCAAGGTCGCAAAGGTCGGCGACATCTGGTGCATGCGGCTCACGGAGCTGTATGACGTGTACCCACCGGGATAGCTCTTCTTCGACCAGAGGCGGCCGGCGGCGTCATCGAGTCGCAGCTGGCGGCATTCCTTGAGCAGGCGCTCGTTCAGCGCGCGCCAGCCGGAAGATGCGGCACGCGAAGAGTAGACCAGAGTAGGGAAGAGGGCGCGAACGGACATCGAGGCAGTATACGGTTGAGCCGTGTCGCTTGCCGGCTCAGAACACAGGGGCCTTGCTGCCGACGGGCGCGGTGCGGACCCACGACATGAACATACCAGCGGCGGGATCGCCCTCCGCCGGAGACCACGGCGCGAACTCCGAGGCTGTAGCCGCGTCGTAGGGCCCTTCCTTCACCTCGAAAAACAACGACCCGTCGCTGTTGGGAACGAGGGTGTGCCAGGTGACACGGGGCGTCTCAAACCCCATGGCAGCGGCGCCTTCGCCAACGGGGTACCGCCCGGTCACGACGCCGGAGTCATCGAACGTAACCACGTCGAAGCTGCCGCGCAGCACCAGCCCCAACTCGGACTTTGTGTGATGCCGGTGCGGACGAACATACGAGGTCTTATTGGCGCAGATGAAGAACCGCTGTACCGGATCGGAGTCGCCGCCGTGCACGTTGTGGTTCGTGCGTTGCCGGGGACTGGCCGCTGCCTTGGCGGCCAGCTCATCAAAGAGGGCCTGACTGAATAGCTTCATGCCTCTATTTTGTCAAAGTGCGAGCGCTTGCGCGAGCCGCCGCACGTCGCGCGTGGCGTTTCGGGCCGCGACATTGGTAACGCTCAGCAGGAGAGCCGGCGCTCGCGCAGTGCGAATCGTCGCCGACGAGAGCGCTGTGACGGCCAATCCTGCTGCGACGGCTCTGCGCTCGAGTGCTTCGTCATCCGCCCTCTGCGGCAGCCACGCCACCAGATGCAGGCCCGTGCCAGCGTCGATGCGCAGCTTGGATCCGAACTCACGCTCGAGCGCCAGGACCAGAGAGGCTTTGCGCTGAGCATAGAGCTTGCGCATGCGCCACATGTGGCGACCGAAGTGACCCAGGCGCATGAACTCAGCCACCGTGTGTTGAATGAGCGCTGCGGGTGCAGGCAGGAGGGCCAGCGCCACACGTTCGAAGTGTTCCACCTGATCCGCAGGCACGACCAGATATCCGACCCGCAACGTGGGGACGAGCGTCTTGCTGAAGGTTCCGGCGTAGAGAACCCGTCCTGCGTCGTCGAGACTCGCGAGCGAGGGCATCGGACGTCCCTCGAGGTTGAGCTCGCCGTAGTAGTCATCTTCCAGTACCCATCGCTTCCGGCGTGTCGCCCACTCCAATAATTCCAGGCGTCGTGATAGCGACAGCGGCATTCCGAGTGGCGATTGGTGCGAGGGTGTTACAACGGCCATCTTGGCGTCCGCCGCCAAGGCAACACCGGCTCGTACTCGCAAACCTTCCTCGTCGACGGGAACCGGCACGATGCGGGCGCCGGCAAGCTCGAGTAGCGAGAGCGTGCGAAAGTACGCCGGATCCTCGCTCCATACCTTGTCTCCGGGCTCGACGAGTGCCCGACAAGCCAACTCCAGCGCGCCCGTGTAGCCGCAGGTGATGAAGACCTGCTCGGGGGTGCAGGCAAGTCCACGGCCAACTGCCAGATACGAGGCGACAGCCTCGCGTAGTGGGCGATGTCCTGTGGAGGAGCCGTGCCCGAGGGCCGTGTCATCGAATCTGCGCGCGGTTTGGGCAGCGATCCGCGTCCAAAGCTTGCGCGGGAAGGCGTCGAGCGCAGGAAGCCCCATTTGAAAGGGCCTGATGAGTGGCGAATCGAGAAGCGAGGAGCGCCCGGCGAGGGACGGATTGTTCGCAGCGTGCCGGGTCAGGGGCGCCGCGCGGTGCGTTCTTAGATCCGGCGGCACGATCGTGCCCGCCGCACCGCGACCGACGATATAGCCTTCTCCGGCGAGCCAATCGTAGGCCGCTTTGACGGTCCCTCGGGCCACGCCGAGTTGCGTCGCAAGGGAGTTCCAGGAGGGCAGGCGAGTACCCGGAGGAAGGCTGCCGGCGAGGATCGCCCGACGGATCCGGTCATAGATCTGCCGATAGGCCGGAACCGAGTTGCCACCCCGCTCGAGCGGGAGGTGGAGCGGGGTCTTCATGGTACAGCCGGAAGGATCTGTCTTGATGCTAGGCAGTGTCCCATCGCCGGCGCATCCTCGTCCACGCGAAACCAGATGAGGAAAACGGTAGTGAAGAGTCGATTGAAGATCGATACGGTCCCGGAGGCGTATCGGGCCATGCGCGGCCTGCAGGCCTACGTGGACCAAAGTGGCTTGGACCCCCGTCTTTCGGAGCTCGTGAAGCTGCGTGCCTCGCAGATCAACGGATGCGCGTACTGCGTGTCCATGCACGTCAACAAGGCGCGAAAGTTGGGGGAGCACGAGGACAGGTTGCACCTGCTCACCGTCTGGCGCGAAGCGCCGATTTATACCGCGCGCGAACGTGCAGCTCTGGCTTGGACGGAAGCGGTGACGACACTGACCGATCGGGAGGTACCCGATGAGGTATACGATGGGGTCAAAGCTCAGTTCTCCGAGAGTGAGATTGCGGCGCTCACTTACGCGATCGTTGCAATCAACGGGTGGAACCGCATCTGTCTTGCATTCCGCGCCGTCCCGGACGTGTTGCAGGAATTGATTCAACCTGACGAGGGCGACTCTCATGTCAAAGCGTGATCCCAGGCACCTCGCCGAATCTCTGCGATCAGCACATCACGGGGAGCTGTTGGTTTTGCCGAACGCGTGGGATGCGCTCAGCGCTCGTGTGTTCGAGGAAGCCGGCTGCAGGGCCGTCGCGACCACGAGTGCCGGTGTCTCCTGGTCGCTGGGCTACCAGGATGGCGAGGCGGTGCCGTGGGAAGAGTTTGTAGGCGCTACCCGTCGCATCGCTCGGGCAATTTCGGTGCCGCTGACCGTCGACTTCGAGGGTGGATTCAGTTCGACGCAGACGGGGTTGGCGGAGCGTGTTCGCGAGATCATTGACGCCGGTGCGGTGGGCCTGAATCTCGAGGACACCGCTGATCGGGCCACTCATTCGCTGATGTCCCTCGATGTCGCCAAACAACGCGTCGCTGTCGTTCGTGAGACCGCGACTCGCCTCGGCGTGCCGATCGTCATCAACGCCCGGACGGACTCGTATCTCGTTCCGGGTGCCAACGTGCCCTTCGGCGACGTGGTGCATCGCTGTCGGGAGTTTCTGGCAGCGGGTGCCGACTGCGTCTACCCGATCGGGCTCGCTGACATCGGACTGATTGGACAACTCGTGAAGGAGCTGCGGGCTCCGATCAACATCGTCGGCCGGCCGGGAGCTCCCAGCCTTCAGGAGCTGCGCGCCGTCGGAGTTGCGCGGGTGAGCACGGCCGCGTCACTCTCGTTGCACGTCGCGGGCGTGCTGCTGGATGATGTGGTGAAATTGAAGGAAACGGGATCCTTCGAGCACCTCGCCTCGCCGTTCCACTACCCGCGCATGCAGAAGATGTTTGACGGGAACCCGGCGCCGGCCTGAAAGTCTGATCATCAGGCCTGATGATCAGGTGATAGTACGAGGGCGGTGTCATGCGCAACACGGGAATTGCAGTCGTTGTTGGGGCAACCGCGGTAGCGATGCTCGCCGGGTCGTGCGCGGCGTTCGGGGAACAGGCGGTGGCCGGCGGGTCCCGCACGCCCGGCGTCTCATCGGGCGACACCGAGACGGCGGCCGCCTGGACACCCCGGAAATTCACCTTCACCTACAGCGGGTTTACGACGAAGTATTCCTGCGACGGCCTGGCCGACAAGGTGAAAGCGATTCTCCTGAAGCTGGGCGCTCGCAAGGACGATCTGGTCGTCAGACAGACGGGTTGCACGGGCCAGTCTGGGCGGCCGGTGCCGTTCCCGGGTGTCGATGTGCGAATGAGTGTTCTGACCCCGGCCTCGGATGGGACTGTGCCAGCGCAATGGAAGGCGGTCGAGTTGAAAATGGATCGGGATCCCGTCAACGCTTCCGGTGAATGCGAGCTCCTCGAGCAGGTGAAGCAGCGAGTGCTGCCGCTGTTCTCGGCCAGGGGCACCGTGTTGAATTCCACCTGCGTGCCGCACCAGCTGAGTGCGAGTGGCGCGAGCCTGCAGGCGCAGGTGCTGACCACCGCCGCGCCAGCCCAGGGAAGTTAGGCCAGGAAGTTTCGCAAGGGAAGTCAGGCCTTCGCCAGCTTCCTCACTCTGGGGCCCTCTACGTTGGGCAGGAGCGCCGCCAGGATGCCGAGCACCGGCAGGAACGCGCAGACCTGATAGACGAAGCGGATGCCCTCGAGATCAGCGAGCGCGCCGAGCGCAGCCGCGCCGACACCTCCCATCCCGAACGCGAAGCCGAAGAACAACCCGGCAACGGTACCCGTGCGGCCGGGCAGCAGTTCCTGGGCATACACGATGATCGCCGGGAAGGCGGAAGCCAGGATCATGCCGATCGGCACGGTCAGGACCGATGTCCAGAAAAGATTCGCGTGGGGCAGTAGCAGCGTGAACGGCAGGACGCCCAGGATCGAGATCCAGATGATGTACTTGCGCCCAAAGCGGTCGCCGAGCGGCCCGCCGACGATCGTGCCCGCGGCCACGGCGGCGAGGAAGACGAACAACAGGACCTGGGCTTGTTGGACGGACACGCTGAACCGATCGATCAGATACAGCGTGTAGTAGCTGCTCAGGCTGGCCATGTAGAAATACTTCGAGAAGATCAGCGCCAGCAGAATGCCGATCGACATCCTCACCGTGCGCTTGTCCGGAGCAACCAGGTTGGTGGCTGCGGCCTTACGGGGCTTGAGGCGCGCCAACCCGTGGTTCTTGTACCAGTGCCCGACGTTGTAGAGGATGAACATTCCCAACAACGCGGCGAGCGAGAACCAGGCAACACTGCGCTGACCGCCCGGAAGGACGATGAAGGCGGCGAGGAGGGGGCCGATCGCCGAGCCGACATTGCCGCCGACCTGGAAGATCGATTGAGCCAGGCCATGGCGCCCGCCGGAAGCCATCCGCGCCACGCGCGAAGACTCGGGATGGAACACGGACGAGCCGGTGCCGATCAACGCCGCGGCGAGCAGCAGCAGCGCAAAGCTGCTGGCGACAGACAGCAGTGCGAGCCCGGCCAGGGTGAAACCCATGCCGGTCGCGAGCGAATACGGCCGCGGCTTGCGATCGGTGAACGAGCCGATCAACGGCTGCAACAGCGAGGCCGTGACCTGGAACACGAAGGTCAGGATGCCGATCTGCGAGTAGTTCAACCGGTAGGACGACTTGAACATCGGATACAGCGCTGGCAGCAGCGACTGCATCATGTCGTTCAGCGTATGGCAGAAGCTGATCGCGAACAGTACCGAGAAGGTCGTCGTGACCGCGGCCGATGGGAGCGAGGGGGCAGCGCCGGCCGCCGCCAGTGCCGGGGAGGCCCCTGTGGGGGTGGCCAGTCCGGGGGCGATCAGTGCGGCGGAGGCGTCGGCGCCAACGCTGGCGGTGACGGGAGTTGATTCGCGGGGCATCTACGAATCCTACCGGTCCGGGGCGGGTTTCGAATCCCCCGGAAGAGCCAGAAACGGCTATCGTGCGGCCATGCCCAGCACCCGCCAGGACCTGTCCGCCCGGAAGGGTGCTGCTGCCCACGAGGGACCTTGAATACTCCCGGCCGGCACGACCCGCGGCTTCTGCAGGCCGCGGCAGCCTTGAACGAGAACCGGATTCCGGAGGCAGAGGCGCTCCTGAAGCCTTACCTCAAGGAGCGGCCGGGCGATGTGGCGGCCATCCGGATGCTGGCCGAGGTCGCCGCCCGGATCGGGCGGTTCGACGATGCCGAGCACCTTCTGGTCCGCTGCCTCGAGCTGGCCCCCGGCTTTTCTGCTGCGAGGCACAATTATGCGGTGGTGCTGCACCGGCAGAACAAGCCCACCGAGGCCCTGGCGGAGGTCGAGCGGCTGCTGTCGGAGGACCCCCGAAACCCCAGCGCACGCAACCTGAAAGGCACCATTCTCGGTCGGATCGGCGAGTACGAGCAGGCCCTGGAGATCTATGCCGGCGTCCTGGCCGACTACCCCCACCAGTCGAAGGTCTGGATGAGCTACGGCCATGCTCTCAAGACCGCGGGCAAGGAGGCCGAGAGCATCGAGGCCTACCGGAAGTGCGTAGAGCTGGTGCCGGGATTTGGAGAAGCCTGGTGGAGTCTGGCCAACCTCAAGACCTTTCGGTTCACCGACGCGGACCTCGAGACGATGCACGCCCAGCTCCGGAAAGACCTGGGTGAGGAGGACCGCTTCCACTTCCATTTCGCTTTGGGAAAAGCCCTCGAGGACCGCAAGTCCACACCGGAGTCCTTCGAGCACTACGCCCGAGGCAACCAGCTCCGACGCGCGCTGGCCCCTTACGACCCTGAGGAAAACACCCGGCACGTACAGCGCTCAAAGGAGCTGTTCACGCGGTCGTTCTTCGCGGATCGAGTTGGCCACGGCGCGCGAGATCCGGACCCGATCTTCATCGTAGGGCTGCCTCGTTCGGGGTCGACACTGATCGAGCAGATCCTGTCGAGTCATTCCGCGGTGGAGGGCACGATGGAGTTGCCGGACGTCGTGTCGCTCGCCAGAGAGCTGAACGGTGGGTCCGGTAAGGGCCGCTCCGCACGCTATCCGGGCTCGCTGGCGGATCTTAGCCCTGACGAATGTCGTGAGCTCGGAGAGCGCTATCTGCGGCAAACGCGAATTCAGCGCAAGACGGACGCCCCGCGTTTCATCGACAAGCTCCCCAACAACTTCGGCCACGTCGGGCTGATTCACCTGATTCTGCCGAACGCGCGGATCGTGGATGCACGGCGCCACCCGCTCGGGTGCTGTTTCTCGGCGTACAAACAGCACTTCGCCCGAGGACAAAATTTCACGTATGACCTCGCCGAGCTGGGCCGATACTATCGGGACTACGTGGAACTGATGGCGCACTTCGACGAAGTCCTTCCCGGCCGCGTTCACCGTGTCATTTATGAGCGAATGGTCGATGACACCGAGACTGAGGTGCGAGATCTGCTGCACTACTGCGGACTGCCCTTCGAAGAGGGGTGCTTGCGCTTCTATGAGAACTCGCGCGCGGTGCGCACAGCGAGCGCGCAGCAGGTCCGCCAACCGATCTTTCGTGATGCTTTGGACCAGTGGCGGCAATACGACGCCTGGCTTGGACCCCTGAAGGAGGCCCTGGGGCCGGTCCTGGAGACCTACCCCGATGCACCGGAGTTTTGACAGCTCCGCCGGCGGGCATACACTGGCGGACAACGAAAAGAACAGCGTGGGAGTGTGCGATGACACAGAAGTCACTTGTCGCGCGTGCGGTTCGGTGGACGCTCCGGAGCCTTCCGGTGGCTTCCGCAGTGCTCGCAGGCGTACCCGTAGCCTTTGCGCAGGAGCAACAGACCGCCAACGCGCTGGATGAGGTGATCGTGTCCGCCCAGAAGCGGGACGAGAACCTGCAGTCGGTTCCCTTGAGCATCCAGGCGATCAACACGGCCAAGCTCGCCGAGCTGCACGTGCAGAGCTTCGACGACTACGCGCAGTATCTGCCGACGGTCACCTTTCAGAGCCTGGGCCCGAGCTTCGAGCGCATCTTCATGCGCGGTGTCACCAGCGGCGACAACGGCAACCACTCCGGTCCGCTGCCCAGCGTCGGCATGTACCTGGACGAGCAGCCGATCACTACGATCACAGGTCCCCTCAACGTCCATATCTACGACATCGCCCGCGTCGAGTCGCTGTCAGGTCCGCAAGGCACGTTGTACGGTGCCAGCTCCCAGGCCGGCACGATCCGCGTAATCACAAACAAGCCGGATGCGAGTGGCTTCAAGGCGGGCTACGACGTACAGGGCGTGACGATGGCTCACGGTTCTGAGGGTGGAACCGCCGAAGGGTTCGTCAATATCCCGTTGTCGAGCAATGCCGCGCTGCGTGTCGTGGGCTGGTATGAGCACGACCCCGGCTACATCAACAATGTCGCCGGCAGCCGGACTTTCCCGGTATCCGGTATCTGCATTGCCAACACCAAGCCGGCGCCTGCCGGCTGCACCACCTCGCCGGCTCTCGCGAAGGATCACTACAACGACACCGACACCTACGGCGGCCGCGCCGCGTTGAAAGTCGATCTCGACGAGAACTGGACGATCACGCCGACGGTGATGGGACAGAAGCAGAAGACCAACGGGCTGTTCGCCGAGGATCCGACGGTCGGGGCGCTCGAGGTCACGCACTTCTATCCCGAGAACAGCAATGACCGCTGGTATCAGGCGGCGCTCACCGTGGAAGGCAAGATCAGCAATTTCGACCTGGTCTACGCCGGCTCGTATCTGAAGCGCAACGTCGACTCGCAGCTCGACTATTCGGACTATTCTCTGTTCTATGACATCTGCTGCGGCTACGGGGCCTACAACACGGACAATGCGGGCAACCTGATCAACCCGGCCCAGCACATCACCGCCAAGGACCGTTACATCATGCAGACGCACGAGCTGCGTCTGACGACTCCGAAGGACAAGCCGGTACACGCCGTCTTCGGCCTGTTCTGGCAGCGTGAGTCGCACGGCATCGAACAGCGCTACCTGATTGACGGATTCGCGGACGCCCTGTCGGTGACGGGCTGGCCGAACACGATCTGGCTCACGGAGCAGGTTCGGACCGACCGCGACCGCGCGGCCTTTGGCGAGGTGACCTGGGACGTCACGCAGAAACTGTCCCTGACGGGAGGTATCCGTGTCTTCAAGGACATCAACTCCCTGAACGGGTTCTACGGATTCAGCGCCGGGTTCAGCTCGGGGACCGGCGAAGCCGGTTGCTTCGCGCCGGGCATCAACGGAGCGCCCTGTACCAACCTGGATCGCAGGACGGATGACAGCGGCAGCACGCCGAAATTCAACGCCACCTACCATCTGACCGACGATGCGATGGTCTATGCGACGTTCTCCAAGGGCTTCCGGCCGGGTGGCGTCAATCGCCGCGGAGACTTCCCGCCGTACAAAGCGGACTACCTGAGCAACTACGAGCTCGGCTGGAAAACCAGCTGGCTCGCGAACCGGTTGCGCTTCAACGGCGCGGTGTTCTGGGAGAAGTGGAACGACTTCCAGTACTCCTACCTGGGGCAGAACGGTCTCACAAACGTGACCAACGCCGGCGGCGCACGGATCAAAGGTATCGAGTCCGACCTGAGCTGGGCAGCGGCCGCGAACCTGTTGCTGTCGGCTTCCTTTCAGTACGTGCATGCGGTCATCACGCAGGACTTTTGCAAGCAGCTCGACGACAACGGTATTCCACTGTCGACGGCCGATTGCCCGTCCTGGGACATCGCGCTCTCGGGGACGAAGCTGCCGATTACGCCGAACTTCAAGGGAAACTTAACCGGCCGCTACTCGTTCACCGTGGGTGAGCTGGAATCGCACGTGCAGGCGTCGTGGGTCTATCAGAGCTCGAGCACGTCGTCCCTGGTACCGGCGGAAGCACAGTTACTCGGCGGTCAGGATGCCTACGGACTGGTCAATCTCACCGGCGGCGTGGAACTTCCGCGCGGGATGACACTCGAGTTGTTCGTGAACAACCTCTTTGACAAGAACGCCAAGATCTATCGGTACGCGGAGTGCGCGAGCTTCAAGAGCGACACCGGCGCTCCCCTGTGCGGAGCGGAGAGCTATGCTGGTGTGACTCTGCCGCGCACGATAGGTCTGCAGTTCGGTCAGAAGTTCTGAGGAGCCTGACTGGCCGATGATCGCCGTAGCGAGGGTGCCCCGCATTGGCAGATTTCGGCGATCGTTTTCTGCGCATGGCGGGCCTCATGCAATGAAAAGGATCGCCGAAAGATGCCGATGCGGGGCGGCCGCAGCAGGCGCAGCATCGGCCAATCAGGCTCCTAGGAGCGGCGAGACACAATGATGCGTCTCGCCGCCGTGCTCGGCGTTCTTGTCATCATCGCGTTTCTCGTCATCGGCGATGCCGCCGGCGCGGAAACGATTACCCACGGGCGCTTCAGGGAAGCGCCGGTCTTCCGGCCGCGCGGCGAGGTCAAACACTTCGCGATGCTGCTCTCCGGCGACGGCGGCTGGAATTCCGGGCTCACGGCGATCGCCAACCTCCTCGCGGCGAAGGGGACGCTGGTGATCGGGATCGACACGGAGCGGCTCTACCAGAATCTCGAGAAGGACGGCGGCAGCTGCGTGTTTCCGGACGGCGATCTCGAGAACCTGAGCCACTTCGTCCAGGCCTACTATCACTTACCCACCTACTTCCAACCGATCCTGATCGGCCACTCTGCCGGCGCCAGCATGGTCTATGCGATGCTCGCCCAGGCGCCCGCCGGGACGTTCGCCGGCGGACTGTCGCTGTCCTTCTGCGTCGATCTGGATCTGGAAAAACCGTTGTGTAAGACGGGTGGGCTGAGCTACAAGCCGCAGCGAAACGGAATCGGTGTGACGTTGCTGCCGGCGCCGAAGTTGAGCGCGCCGTGGATTGCAATGCACGGCAACGCAGACGATGTCTGTTCATCCGTGGAGGCCGAAGAGTTCGTCTCGCATGTCAACGGAGCGAAGTACATCGAACTGCCCGGCGTCGATCACAACTATCGCGCCGGCAGGAAATGGACAACGAAGTTCGACGCGGCGTTCGATTCACTGGCCGAAAGTGCGGACAAGAGTCTGCCGCGGGCACCCGAGTCGCTCGCCGGACTGCCAATCATCGAGGTGCCCGTCGGGGAGGGCGCGACGGGCAACAGTGATACCTTTGCGGTGCTGCTCTCGGGCGACGGCGGGTGGGCCGGCCTGGACAAGGAGGTTGCAGGGGCCTTGGCCGAGAAGGGAATTCCGGTTGCGGGTGTCGACTCGCTGCGCTACTTCTGGACGCCGCGGACGCCCGTTGGGATTGCGCAGGATATGGATCGGCTGGTGCGCTACTACTCGAAACAATGGCATCGCAATCGCGCGATCCTCATCGGCTATTCACAAGGCGCCGATGTATTGCCGTTCGCGGTGAACCGGCTGCAGCCTTTGACCCGTGAGCAAGTCAAACTGATTGCCTTGATCGGAATCAGCAAGGATGCCGCGTTCGAATTTCACGTGACCAACTGGCTGGGGGGCGGCACCAATGGCCTGCCCACTGCACCCGAGATGCGCAAACTGTCGGGCTCCAACACGCTGTGCATCTATGGAGACGATGACGAAGACTCGGTCTGTCCTTCGGTGGCGGCGGCGAATGCCAAGGTGATCAAACTCAGTGGCGGGCACCATTTCGGGGGCGACTACGCAGGTCTGGCGAAACTGATCGCGCAACCATGAGCAGGACATCGCGGCTCTTTCAATTGATGGACGCGCTGCGCGCGCACCGCCGTCCTGTCTCCGCTTCGAGCCTCGCGACGGAGCTGTCGGTCTCGATCCGCACTATCTATCGCGACGTACAGACCCTCAGCGAGTTGGGAGCGCCCATCGAGGGCGAGGCGGGTATCGGCTATCTGCTGCGGGCCGGATTCTTCCTGCCGCCGCTGATGTTTGATGAGGACGAGCTCGAGGCTTTGGTCTTGGGCGCCCGCTGGGTACGACGTCAGGGAGATGTCGCTCTGGCCCAGGCCGCGGACAAGGCGCTGGCGAAGATCGCGACCGCCTCCAACAAGGACCTGCGGGATCGCATCGCCGAGACGGGGCTTTGGCCGATCACTTTCAAAGAGGCCGCCGTGGCGAGCCCGAATCTGCGCCCCATCCGGGAAGCCATCCGCCGCGAATTCAAGATCGGGATTACGTATATCAATGAGACCGGGGCGGTGACGGAACGTGTCGTTTGGCCCATTGGACTCGCGTTCTATGAGGGCAAGAGGATATTGGCGGCGTGGTGCGAGATGCGCAGCGCGTTCCGTCACTTCCGTGCTGACCGCATCAGTGAGCTCACGCCCACGCAGGACCGCTATCCGAAGCGCCGCAATGTGCTGATGAAGGAATGGTCGAGGGAGATGAAGATCCCGGAAAGCGGGCCGGGGTAGGCGGCGCCGAGGGCCGTGCCGTGGCGCGTTCAGCGCAGCCTGACGCGCGCCGGTGTCGCTCTGTCGTCTGCGCGTGTCACTGCTGACAGAATCTGGCGCGGGGCGGAGCACAATGCTCCCCGCACCCAACGCAAACGAGGGACGGGCCATGCGATTGTACTTCCATCCTTTCTCTTCGAATTCCCGCCGCGCCGCCATCACGGTGCTTCACCTGGGTCTGCCGGTTGAGTTCGTCACCATCGAGCTGGTCAAGGGTGAACAGCGAAGGCCAGAGTTCCTCCATATGAATCCCAACGGCACCGTGCCGGTGTTGGAGGACAAGGGGTTCTATCTGTCGGAATCGCACGCGATCATGCAGTACCTCGCGGTCAAGGCGGCTGCTGACGGTACACGCCAGGTTGGCGCTCGTGAGTCGCAGGATGTCGCCGCCGCGGTTGCTGTGGCGAAGTCGGCATCGATAGCAGCGAGCGTGTATCCCGGGGACCTGCGGGGTCGCGCGGACGTCGATCGCTGGATGTTCTGGAACGCGCAGCACTTCCAGCCGGCCGTCGGGGTTTTCGTCTGGGAGAACCTGGTCAAGGGAATGATCGGGCAGGGATCTGCAGACCCGGCGCGGATCAAGGAGGGTGAGCAGAAGCTCGAGCGGTATGCGACCGTGCTGGATGCGCATCTCGCCGACCGCCGTTGGGTGAGCGGCGCCAACCTGACGCTCGCGGATCTCGCGATCGCTGCTACGTTGTCAGCGGCCACGCCCGCCAACGCGCCACTCACGCCGTACCGGAACATGAAGTCGTGGTTCGACAGCATCCAAGCCCTGGATGCATGGAAGCGAACGGCGTTCGACTTTCACGGCCGCGCGGCCGCGGCTTAGTCCAGAGAGAGGGGGGCTGGGGAGCCGCGCGCGAAGCGCGCGGCTACTTCGGCTCGCTGCCAGGGTGCTGATCCTCGAGCGGGAAAGCCTGGGCACCTGTCGACGGCCGCGAAGGAGCGGGCGCTGACGGGCGGGACGCTGGGTTCGAGGCGTCGGCTTCACGGGCTGGCGGAGCGGGCGGGCTGGCGGAGGCGGTCTCCTGGCCACGGGTGCTGGTCATGATCGCCGCCAGGAAACGCTTGGCCGTGTCGTCCTGGGTCGTGACCTCTCCCGACATGATCTGAGTCGCGGTGACTTCCTTCTTCTTGTAGAAGTCCTCGTTGGCGTCGTCGTCGATGGATAACACTGTGCCATCAAGAGCAACGCCAGCGAACACGCCGCGACTACGCGAGTAGGAGTAGATCTCTGCCTTGAACGTCGGATCAGTCGCCGCCGAAGCTTGCCGCCCGATGGGGCCAGCAGCAACGGACGCATCGGCGCCCAGCGTGAACTTCCCGCCAGTGATCCCCTCGACGCCCTTGCGGCTGGTGAACACCAGAACGATGTCCGTCGACTGCACGCCCCATTGCCACCCGAAGCTGCCTCCGGTCATCGAGACGAACATCGGGCTCGAAAAGCGGCCGTCCTTGTCACGGACGACCAGAACACCGTTGCCGTGGCGGCCGCCGGCGAAGAAGGCAATCTTGGTGACGTCGGGAACGACTGCGATGCCATAGGCGCGTTCCAGTAGCCGATCGGGAATGAACTGGTCGCGGGTGGAGCGAAGCTCCTCGAGCACCTGGCTGGCCATCAGCAGATGACCTTCTTCCCGGGCTTGAGCGTGAGCTACGGTATTGGCGAGAGCGAGTGCGGAAGCGGCGAGTACGGCAAACACACTGGCGCGGCTGGGCATGCTGAAATTCCCCTTGATCATTCGTTCGAGTGACTGTCGCTATATGACGACAGGTTCGTTGGCGAAAAGTGCCGCGAACGGACGATTCGAACAATATGGGACGGTAGCTTAACCCACCCGGAACCGGGACGCCCGCAGTTACGCCGGGAATCTGCGCTCCTGCGGCGGCGGCCTGTTAGAACCAGATCGAGAAGAATGCCTGGATGATGTTGGCGTTCAGCTTGTAGAGCGGCTCGTTACCCGCGGTGATGCCGGCCGCGGAGTCGGTCAGCAACGCATTGCGGAAGTCGCTGTAGTCGATCAGGAGGTGATCGAAGCGCAGGTTCAGGCTGCTCTTGTTGATCCACGGCATCCGCGGGACGTTGAATTCATATGAGGCGCCGACGCCCACGAGATAGCTGTTGAACGCCGCGAGCTCACGGTCTCGCGCCATGAAGTTCTGGTAGTCCGCGCGGGGAAACAGGTCACTGTAGAAGTCGGCAGCCGTCTGCGTGTAGTAGCGCATCGTGCCGTCGAAGATCCAATGCTTCCACGCCGGCTGGGTGTAGGTGAGCTGGAAGGTGTTGGCGATGATGCCCCAGGTATCGGAGAAGAACCGGTACTGGCCGTCCAGAGCCGCCCGCCAGGGCATGTAGTACTTGAGGTCCACCGAAACCGCGTTGCTCGTGCGGGTGCTCGGGTACACCTGGTCGGCCAGGGTGAAGCCCTTGCCCTGTCCCGGAGAGAGATAGCGGATCTTGCGGTAGGGGCTTTGGAGGTAGCCCTCGTCCGTCAGCACCTCGTAATTGAAGTCGGCGATCAGGCTGCGGGTCAGAATCTGGCTCAGGCCGAGCGAGTAGCCGCGATGGTCTGCGATCCGGTAGGCGATCGGATTGCCGTCCTTGTCGAACCCGCCGAAGCTCGGCTGATTGATGATCTGTCCGGTCGTCGCGTCCTTGATATCCGCGAACACGCGATCCCACCCGCGCTTGAAGGACATGCTGACCGTGGTCAGGTCGCCGAACATGTCCTGGCTGACGGAGTAGTACGTCGTATTCGACTGGTAGTCCTTTTCCTTGCTGTTGATGATGCCGGCGCTGTACGTCGTCTTGCCGTGCAGGTAGTCGAAGCCGGCGGTCTTCTGCTTGCGCTTCTCGTGGTACGGGCTCGCGGAGAGCTTTACGTCGATGGACGCGCTGGAGATCAAGTCTTCGTAGTAGCTGGCGGACACGGAAAGACTGTCGCCGATTTTCTTGCGAACCAGAACCTCGGGGCCCTGGATGGTGATGCCGCCACCCTCATAGCGATGGTAGAAGACATCGGCGCGATCGTCGGGCAGGACTCCGCCGAAAGCGGGGGCTGCCAGCAGGACAACCGCTTGCAGCATGGCAAGCAGTGGCCTGCGGCCCTGCCTGCGCGTCGCCTCCCTGAAGTGGGCTCGACTCAGTTGCATCCGCATCCGCCACCGACGCCGCCGGTTGCCCCTCGCGCGCCTTCACGAGACTCGAGCACGTGGTCCATGTACGCGCTCGAGATTGGATCGCGGCTGAGGGACATGATCGGATCGGCGAAGTGCTCGCGCTCGTACGGTTTCACCCACGGCTGAATGGGAGAGCAGCCGCTCACGCCATAAGCAACGGCAAGAGCGAGTAACAGCTTGATCAGTCTCATGGGTGCCTCCGATCTCACGCGCCGGCGATTCGCTCTGGCGGGACTATTCCCGCACCAGTTGGCGAATGCTGTTCATGTACTCCTGCTCGTCGCCCGGCTTGTAACCTAGGTGCAGCATGCGGACGTTGCCCTTGCGGTCGACGATCACGGTGCTCGGCATGCTGGCGACGGAGAACTCCTGGCTCACCTTGCTGTCGCGGTCGTACAGCACAGGGAAGGTGACAGGCGATTTGAGTGCGGTCAGGAAGCCGTCGGCGGCCTTCGAGTCCGGCTCGACGTTCACGCCCAGCAGCACGAAGCCGAGCTTGTTGTACTGCTTGTAGATGTTCTCGAGCAGCGGCATCTCATCCCGGCACGGATGGCACCAGCTGGCCCAGAAATTGATCATGACGACCTGGCCCTTGTACTGCGCCAGGCTCACCGTCTTGCCGTCCTTCGAGGGCAGGTTGAACTGCGGGGCGGGCTTGCCGGCCACGGCTCCGAGCAACGGCAGTGACAGGACCGCGACGAGAGTGGCGGCGGCGAGGCCTTTGAAACCAGATCTTTTCGAACGAGGGCGGATCATGTGCGAAGCTCCTTCGGATGCGCGCGGAAATCTCTTTCCGTCAGGTCGGCCGCTTCAAAAGTAAACCGAGGTCCCGATGCGCGCCTCGATGTTGTTGGTGAGCTTCGAGGTTCCGAGCAGGTCGGACTTGAATACACGGTCCTGGACTGAAATATGGACCGCGAACCAATCCGACGGCAGCAGCCGGTAACCGGCTCCGAAGCTGACCGCGAAATGATCGTCACCGGCAAACTTCACGCTGCCGATCCCACCGAGCAGGTAAAACGCGCTGGGCATGGCGGTGCCGCGACCGAGAAAGGCCTCGCCAGGCAGGAAGTTGTAACCGAGGGCGAGATTGTAATACGTGAAGCGCCTCTCAGCGCCGGTAAGGAGCTGAACGTTTCCGCCCAGGGTTTCGAAACTGGTGCGCCCCGCCTGCGAGCGGCCCACCTCGCCCATGAGGTAGAAGTCCTCCGTGACGTGGTAGGAGATGTCCGCCCCGTACACCGCATTGGTGCCGAAGTCCTCGACTGAAAGGGCGCCGTAATGCAGACCGAATTCGACGTTCGAGCTGCGGATTTTCGGAACGGTGATTTTGCGGCGCTCGACGTCGGGATCGACGACCCGTGGCGGCGGCGCGTCGGTGTCGTCCTGCTGCTGGGCCGCGCGTGCTTCCTCGTCCTTCGCGGCCTGGCGCTCCGCCTTCACTTCGTTGTGATGGTGGATCCAGTTGCGCACCACGCACCCCTGTAGCAGCGTCGCGGCCGCTATCAGAAGAAGAACGCGAATCCCAGTTTCCATTCGTCTACCTGCTGGTTTGCATTGCGCTTGGTGAAGATCTCGTGGGCCTTGTATTCCCCACGCACGAAGAAGCGACGCGTGAGGTAATAGCGTACACCGCCGCCAACATAGGCAGTCTGATCGGTGCGGTCGGATGGCACCACCAGAGTGGCTTTGGGCGTGATGTGCACGAGTCCCGTGCCAAGCATGAGGAAAGGTGACAGTCGCCATTCGGGGACGATCACATGCGTGAGGCCGATGTCGCCGGTGACGCCGTTGGTGAACTTGCCCAGGAACTGGCCGACCGAGAGCTCGGCCGCGAGCTGACTGTTGAAAGAGAACGAGCTGTAGCCGGAGACGAGAGTCGCGCCGCCGTAGTTGCCGGCGAATACGCCCACCTCCCAGCGATGCGAGGTGAAGCCGGCCCGATCGCCGAGATCGAAGGTGAACGCCGTGCCGTCAGCGAGCTGGGCACGCTGCATGTCCTTCTGGGAGGCCCAGCCTTCGACGCCTCGCTCGGTGCGCACCCTGAACCAATCCGTGCGCCGATACAGGACATCGACGCTCTCGCCGCGTGGCACCACGTTGAATACGGGGTAGCCGCGGCCGGCACCGGTGTGCAGCTCGAGATACGGTTCGGCGACGAAGACCTGCAGGTGCTCGCGAGCCGCGCTCACCGCCGGAGCGGTGAACGCGAGCAGGAGCACCAACAGGACCTCAATTGACCGGAACGTTCGGGTCGAACGGGTTGTTGTAAAACTGTGCGCCAATATCCAGCCACTCAGAGATCAGGCGAAGCTCAGCCGGGTTCAAAAACGTCGAATGGTCCACCCCGCCCGCGGGCGTCGAGGCTCCCGTTCCAAAGCGGCCGAGGAAGGTCCGGGAGTTCCCGCCATTGGCGGCACCCGCATCCACATACGGCCCTACCGGAACCGTGGTCGGGTTACCGTCCGCGTCCGGCGGCCCCTGCACGTCCTGCAGGGCGCCCATGTTAAGTTCTTGCTTGTTGTGCGTGAAGAGCAATTGCCGATAAGAGACCGGTTGCAGGGGCTCTTGGTCCGAGGCGGTGCTCGTCAGGTTCAGCTGCCCGGCCGGTACCATCGCCGCGTTCGCCTTGTCGACGATGTTGTGGCAGCCGCCCTGGGTGCAGGTGTGATCGCTCACCAGCGCGCCCCCGGCATCGAAACTCTGCCGCGGGAAGTCCCACATTGCCTGCATAGCGGTCGGGTAGTTAATGACACTGCGGCAGCTCCCC
Organism: Steroidobacteraceae bacterium; assembly: GCA_036499585.1. Taxonomy (GTDB): domain Bacteria; phylum Pseudomonadota; class Gammaproteobacteria; order Steroidobacterales; family Steroidobacteraceae; genus 13-2-20CM-66-19. The sequence goes on along the minus strand of DASYDM010000012.1, from coordinate 102,599 downwards.
ACCCAGCTGGTGCCGGTGAGGCACCCGGTGGCGTTCGCGGGGCTGTTTCCGGCCGGCAGCTGGGCGTAGCTCACGCTGATATCCGGCGTCGTCGCCGCCGGATTCGCCCAAACCTCCGTCGATGTCACCGTGAGACTGGGCTTCTTGGCCAGGCAGCGCGGGGTATCGTTGGAGCAGCTGAGCCGCCCGAGGGCTTCCGCCATCGTCTCGCCGACATCGGCGGTCATCATCGGATTGGCATTCGGGAAGGCGCCGCCGGTCGCCGAACCGGTATACGCGGGGTTGAACACTCCCTGCCGGCCATGGGACTTCCTCGATTGCTGTGTGGCCGGCGTATGACAGCCATTGCACGTCAGAACCTCGCCGGCCTTTACGGACAACCACGCGTTGTGCGTCGGGGTGATGCGGCGGCCATTGGCATCGAGGACGCTGATCATGAAAGCCACGTTCGCGGGCACATAGACCCGGACCGAGCCGTCGGGCTGGACCGGAGCATAACCCATGATCTCACGCATGAAGTTGCTGGCCCCGAAAGCGGCGCCCGCCAGATCGACCGTGTCCTTGTCCGGAAGCGATACCGCCTTCTCGAGCCGGATGAAGCGCGCCGGACGTTGCGCCGCGGGGGTTTTCGACGGATCGGCCATCGTGGCGATGTTCGGAACCGCTTTGTCGACACCGTCGATGTCGTAGACGCTCTTGATGTCGAGCTCACCGAGGGTGGGATCGGCTCCCTGGGGCAGGATCGGGTCCAGGATGATGTTCTGCAGGGCACGCGGCTGCGCGGCGACCACGTCGGTGATCATCACGCCCTCGCTCGGGGGCATGAGGGGCAGCAGCGTGTTCTGGGTGGGATCGAACATCCACACGCTGTAGAGCACCGGGGCGACCGTGAAGTTCGGGTCGTTCTGATTCGAGCTCGTGCACGGCACGATGGGAGCGGGCGTCTGCGTGGTGTCGAGCAGCCGGCACTGCGACCAGCTCACCAGGATACGGTTGCTGCCGTCCCAAAGCGGATACGCCGAGACGAAACGTCCCCCGGGGGACGGGCCAGGCACGTCGATCACGTTGTTGGGGGTGGCACGGGTCTGTGCCGGGTCGGTCATGCCTACGCTCGCCTGCAACGGCTGGGTGTTCTCGACGTAGGTTTTGCCGTCGATGATGACCAGGTCGCCGCCGAAGTCGATCTGGTCGGCCGGATAGGTGTAGGGACGCACGATCGTGAGAATGCGCCCGTCCTGCATCTCCTTCGGCCGTACGAACTCGATGGTAGCGTTGTTCGCGCCGTCGCCGGTTGTGCCGGTCGCGTGGCTATTGGCACCATAGTAGAGCTCCGTGTCGGAGCCATCAGGATTGGATGTATAGAGATGCATCCCGTCCTTGCCGGGCGCGTGGTCCCAGCGGCTCCACAGGAGGCGCCCGTTGGCCAGGATCAACGAATCGCGATCATGGCTCTGGTTGAACGAGATCTGATGGACTCCCGTCCCGTCCGCATTCATCACGTGCAGATTGAAGGCCGGCTCGTTGCGATCTTCGTCCTGAGCTTCGAACTGCGGCTTGCCTTCATCCAGCAGAACCGATTTGGATTGCCTTTGGCGCGTCGAGGAGAAGACGATGCGTCCGTCGGGCATCACGTGCGGGCCGACGTCGTTGGCCGTCGGCGGATCCTCGTCGGTCGTCGGATCGATGGCCGGCCGCAGCTTGTCACCTGCAATGTCATAAACCCAGATGCGCCACGAGGGAGCATCCTTCTGCTTCATGTTCATCTTCAGCGGACCGCGCATGGCAAACACGACCGTCTTGCCATCGGCCGACACGTCCACGTCCTTGACGTCGTACGAGTCCGTTCCCGTGATCCGGGTCGTGATGTTGGTTTCCGTCGCGCTGGGTGAGGCGGTCGCGCGCTTGAAGAGGTCGGCCTTCGGGAACGCGTTGCGCATCATCCGCAGGTCGTCGGCGTTCTTGGGAATCGTCCGCTTCACATAGAAGACGGGATAGTCGACGGTGGCGGGGTCCGGCGCCTGGCTGTCGGCGATGGCCACGCTGCCTCCACCACCGCAACCGGCGATACCGCCCGCGATGGCCAGCAATCCGGCGCCGATCGCCAGCGCGCGTATCAGTGCTTCGCGCGTCGAGAGCGCGTGCGCGGACAGAAAGCGCCCCACACGACCCCGGGTCGCCGATCCGACGCTGCTGACTGACCTGCTGTCCACCTTCATGTGACTCACTCCGCGTTCACTCCCCCCGGGCCGTTCCCCGCGGCCGGGCGAATGTAACGTAATTCAATGCCCCGTTGGTTGCTTTTGCCGTTATGACGAACCCATCACGGCATGCGGCGCACGTTGGCATTCTTATTCCCCGTGCCGGAACCGGGATCGCACTCATGCGCGCTGTCCGGTAAACACTGCGATCCGCGCCTGAGTAAGTACTGGTTCGGTACTCCATGCGCTGTGACAAGACTCGCAGTTTGCCGCGTAACGGACTGCGCGTAGATCACAAGAAGAAAACTGTCGTCGGTTGGCGACGTCACTTGCATGAGACATTCGGGGTGGGGCGGACGCGACCGTATAGTTCAGCTCGCGCATCGGGTTTTACGTGGGAGTGGTCGAGCGCCATGGATACATTGATACGAAACATACCTTCACGGGTTTCACGGGCTGCCCTGCTGGGCACCGTCGCAACTGTGTTGTTCTCGAACATCGGTACGGTCAGCGCCGGTCCGGCTGAAATCGCCGCGCGCATGCACAACCGCATCGCGGGCGTGCCTCCGTCCGCCACTGTGCTGTCGCAGATGGTCACGATGGTCCAGGCCAACGACCTCAACGGCGCGGCGTTACTGGCCACCCAGAACCCGAACTTCTACAACGTGCAGTTGAAGACGTTCGTGACTCCGTGGACCAATCGCGACCAGACGGTGTTCGCACCGCTGAACGATTACACGGCGACTGTCATAGGCATGGTGCGCGACGATCTGGATTTCAGCACGGCGCTGTCGGATGACATTCTCTATACGGTCAACTCCAGTGGCCTGCCCGCGCCTTCGATCTCGGGCAACGACCATTACGCCACCGCGGAAACCAACGGTGTCGATCTGAGCACGACGCTGAAGCGCACGACTCAGTCGGCCACCTACGGTCTGCCGGTGGCGGCGACTGCCGGACTGATGACGACGCGCGGTGGCGCTTCCGCGTTCTTCGTCGCCGGCACGAACCGCGCGATGTTCCGGTTCACGATGATGAATCATCTGTGTCACGACATGGAGGCGGTGCAGGACACGACCCGTCCGTCCGACCGCATCCGTCAGGACGTGGCCCGCTCCCCGGGAGGCGACAGCCGCATCTTCCTGAACAACTGCGTCGGCTGCCACAGCGGCATGGACCCGATGGCGCAGGCGTTCGCGTACTACAACTTCGATGCGACTTCCGGCGCACTGCAGTACACGGCCAACATGGTGCAGCCGAAATACCTGATCAACTCGGACAACTTCAAGCAGGGTTTCGTGACCCCGAACGACGCCTGGGAGAACCGCTGGCGTGCGGGCCCCAACGCGGTCCTCGGCTTCAGCGGGTCCCTGCCCGGCAGCGGCAATGGCGCCAAGTCACTCGGCCAGGAGCTGGCCGCCAGCGATGCGTTCGCCCAATGTCAGGTCACGAAGGTGTTCCAGGCGGTGTGCTTCCGTGCGCCGCAGACTCAGAACGACCTGAACGCGATCGCCGCGACCAAGGCCAGCTTCAAGAGCGGCTACAACCTGCGGAAGGTGTTCGCCGCGACCGCTGCCTACTGCAGCGGAAGTTAAGGGGATAACCATGAACAGGACAGTTATTCTCATGCGCTGCGCGCAACTCTCACCGGCATCGCGCAAAGCCGCGAAGCCCGTCCGTTTGGGCCGGACGGCCGCCGGATGGCTGCGTCATGCCGGGGCTATGGTTGCTCTCGCAGTCCTCGCCGCGTGTAGCGCAGGCGGACCGTCGACCAGCGTCAACCAGCCGACGAGTTCGACCTCGACGGCCAACAGCTACACGGGCCCGGCGGCCGCGAATGCGGACGTGCAGGCCTTCAAAGTGAACCTGTGGGAAAACATCCGCGTGTCGAGCAAGTGCGGCGGCTGCCACCATGAAGGCGGCCAGGCCCCGATGTTCGCGCGCTCGGACGACGTGAACCTCGCTTATCAGGCGGCAGGTCCCTTGGTCAGCTTCACGCAGCCCGATCAGTCGGAGCTGGTGTTGAAGGTGAGCGGCGGCCACAACTGCTGGGTCTCGGACCCGAAGGCCTGCGGCGACACGATGCTGACCTGGATCAAGGCGTGGGTGGGCGCGGGCTCCTCCTCCACGACCGGCATCCAGTTGCAGGCGCCGCCCTCGCAGTCAGTCGGCGGCGGCAAGCAGTTCCCGGTCAATGCCACGGATACGGGCACGACGGGTGCGAGCTTCGCGGCCACGATCTGGCAGCCGATTCTCAGCCAGTTCTGCAGCAACTGTCACCGCGCCACGGCGCAGACTCCGCAGCAGCCGTATTTCGCGCCGACGCAGGCCGAAGTGGCGGCCAACGCGAACCTCCTGCAGGACGCGTTCGTGGCGGCGCAGTCGAAGATCGATCTCAATTCGCCGGATCAGTCGCGCTTCGTCGTGCGCCTGCGCGATGAATCCCACAACTGCTGGGTCATCCCGCCGGGCACCGTGCCGGATTGCGCCGGCAGCGCTGCCAAGATGTTGGCGGCCATTCAGGCCTACGCCGGCGGCATCGCCGTCACGCAGGTCGACCAGAACCTCGTGCTGTCGAAGGCCCTGAGCCTCAAACAGGGCACGATCGCCTCGGGCGGCAACCGCTTCGAGGGCAATCTCGTCGCGAAATACGAGTTCAAGACCGGTACGGGTACGACCGCCTACGACACCAGCGGCGTCAGTCCCGAAGCCGACCTCACTCTGTCCGGCGCCGTCACGTGGGCCGGCGGTTGGGGCATCAACGTGGCCGCCGGCGGCAAGGCGCAGGCCTCCACCGCGGCGAGCTCGAAGATCGCCGACATGATCAAGTCCTCGGGCGAGTTCTCGATCGAGGCCTGGGCCGCACCGGCGAACGTCGCTCAGAACGACGCGTACATCGTCAGCTACTCGGGCAGCGCTACCACGCGTAACGCGACCCTCGGGCAGCATTCGATGCAATACGAAGGTTACGTCCGCAGCGACAAGACGAACACGAACGGCAGTCCGCCGTTGCAGACCGCCGCGGCCAACATGAATGCCCAGGCGGCGCTGCAGCACATCGTGCTGACGTTCGACCCGGTCAACGGCCGCAAGCTGTACGTCAACGGTAAGTTCACCGGCGATGTCGACAAGACCACGGGCGGCTCGCTCGCCAACTGGGACGATACGTTCGCCTTGGTGCTCGGCAACGAGACGACCGGCAACCGCCAGTTCCTCGGCCTGATCAAGTTCGTCGCCATCCACAGCCGCGCCCTGACGGCGGATCAGGTGGCGCAGAACTTCGCTGCCGGTGTCGGTGAGCGCTACTTCGTGCTCTTCGACGTCAGCGGCCTGTCGGGAGTGCCGCAGTCCTACATCATGTTCACGGGCAGCGTGTACGACAGCTACGCGTACCTGTTCACCAACCCGACCTTCGTCAGTCTCGACCCGAACGCGGTTCCGGCGAGTATTCCGATCAAGGGAATGCGCATCGGGGTGAACGGCGTGCTCAGCCTGCCGGGCCAGTCGTACTCGACGATCAACACGACACTCGGCGGCTCGACGTACAGCGCACAGAACGGTCAGCTGTTGTCCTCGGTGGGCGCGGTCGTCGCTTCCGACAAGGGAGTCGACACCGACCTCTTCTTCCTGTCGTTCGATCAGTTCGGTTCGAAGTCGCACGTCTTCACCGATCCGTCGGCAGTCGTGGTCACTCCGACCACTACGACCAACCCGACTTCGGCCGACCTGGGCGTCAAGACCTTCGGTGAGATCAATGCCACGATGTCGGTGATCACCGGCGTCAGCATGACGAACGCCGCGGTCAACACGGCCTACATGTCGCTGCAGCAGTCGCTGCCTCCGGCGTCCGACCTCTCGGCGTTCGTCGCGTCGCAACAGACGGCGATCGCACAGCTGGCGGTGGCCTACTGCACGGCGTTGGTCGATACGGCTGCAAGCCGCGATGCGTTGTTCGGTACGGGCCTGGATGCCAGCATCAACGCCACGGCGTCGTCGTTCTTCGGCGTGAGCCCCAATTACGCGACTAACCGCACCGACACGACGGGGGTGAACACTGCCCACCGCGGCATCGTGATCACCGCTCTCGTCAACGCCGCCGGCTCGACGGCGAATCCGAACACCGCGGCCGCGATCACCACAGAGCTGAACGGGCTCATGAACGACCTGCCCAGTATCACTGGCCAGGGTTCGATCACCGTGTCAGCAGTTACCAAGGCGTCGTGCGAAGCCGTCCTCGGCAGCGCTGCGACCACGCTGAAGTGATGGGCACAGGAGAGAAGCCAACATGATTTACATCAAAAAACCCGCTAAGCCCACCGCTCCCGGCGAGCCGTTCCTGCACCAAGACCATGCCCGTCCGGTCACGCGTCGCGAGATGTTGGGCGCCGGCCTGATCTCGGCTCCCGCCGTGGTCATGGCGCCTGCCTGGCTGGGAGCGCTACTGCGCTCCGGCAACGCGCGGGCCGACGGCCTCATGCTCGACCAGCAGGCCCTGGAAGCGATCTGCGGCATTTCCGGCGGCGGCGCCGGCAATCCCAAGGCGATTCCCTTCATCTGCTTCGACCTGGCCGGCGGCGCCAACCTGGTGGGCTCCGAGGTGCTGGTCGGCGTAAAGGGCGGCCAGAGCAACTTCCTGTCCACGGCCGGCTACGGCAAGCTCGGTTTGCCGGGCAGCATGGTGCCGAGCTCGACGGCCAACGTCAGCAGCGCACTGGGACTTCTTTGGCACAGCGACGGCGCCATCCTGCGCGGCATCATGAGCAAGGCGACGACGCCTGCGACGGCTACCAACACGAACGGCGCCGTCATCTGCGCGATGTCCCAGAACGACACGGGCAACAACCCGCACAACCCGATGTACGGCATCGCCAAGGCGGCGATCGCCAAAGCACAGCTCGTCCCGCTGATCGGGACGAACTCCACGGCGTCCGGCGGTAACTCGCAGGCGCCGATGACGATGATCGACCCGACCCTGCAGCCCACCAAGATCGCGACGCCGGCGGACTCCAAGGGACTGGTGGGCGGGGCGAGCAGCACGTCCGATCCGGTGCAGGTCGCCGTCATGGAATCGCAGTCGCGCATCACGCTCGGTACTTCCAATACGACGGGCGTGCTCTCGAACTCGAGTATGGCGGCCTTCCCGGCGGATGCCACCGCGGATGCGGCGGCGAAAGTTCAGGCCCGCTGTGCGTACGTCAAGACGGCCTATTCGTCTTCGGCGTTCACGGCGACCGCGCTGGATCCGACCCAGGACATCAACATTGTCGGCGGCGCCACCCCGATCTTCACCGCGACGGACTTCAAGGACGGCGATATCGCCAAGACGGCTACCGTCATGAAGCTGGTCCTGCAGGGCTTCGCGACGGCCGGAACGATCTCCCTGGGCGGTTACGACTATCACGACAGCACGCGAGCCAGCGGCGAGACCAAGAACTTCAAGGCCGGTCAGATGATCGGCGCGGTGCTCGAATACGCTCAGCGCCTGAACACCCCGGTCATGATCTATGTGTTCAGCGATGGTTCGTTGAGCGCGACCAGCTCTCCCGACAACAGCGCGGCCAGCGCCACCAGTCAGGGCGGTCGCGGCAAGCTCGGATGGCAGGGTGACAACCAGTCCACGGCCTCGACGTTCTTCCTCGTCTACAACCCGAAAGGGCGGGCCACCCCGATCGGGGACGCGACCACGCAGCAGATCGGGTACTTCAGTTCGGACGGGTCGGTCGTGACGACCTCGAGCCCGGCCGCCAACTCCGTGACCAACCTCGTCTACACCGTGCTGCTGAACTACATGGGGTTGATGGGGAACCAGGGCAGCTTCGGGACGCTCTTCCCCACCAATGGCCTGGGCACGGCGGCGGCGGGAATGAACGTGTTCAATCCGATCGTCTGACCTTTCGCGAAGGTGATCCGCGGGCCCGGCGGCCATTCGCCGGGCCCGTTTCGTTTCTGTCGCTCAATCCCGACGCCCTCAGCGTTTACTTCGCTGTTATAGTGGTCACACATTGTGTGGTGATTCATGTGCTTGCGTTCGCGAACCCACCGCTCTTTCGTTGACAGCCCGAAGTTCGCTGTGCGAGGGTTGGCCGCGCTGTACGGCCCTGTTGTGGTCGCTCCTATTTGCTGAAGGGCAGCGCTTGGCCGAAGGACAACACTTGAGCTTGCAACGGCCAACAGGCGCGCGAGTGCGCCGTTTGCCTCCGGGTTGGTTTTTGGTACTCGCGATCTGCTTCGGCGCGGGAGTGTCGGCGGTGGCGGCCCCCCAGTATGGGTTGCTCGGACACGAAGCTCCGGATTTTGCGCTGCATGCGATCGCGGGTGGGAACGTGCGGCTGTCCGAACACCGCGGCGACGTCATCGTCCTGTCCTTCTGGGGCAGCCGCTGCTCGCCCTGCAAGGCGCAGCTCGCCGCGCTGGACAAGAGTTTCGCCACCTATCGCTCAGCGGGACTGCTCGTGTACGGGATCAATGTCGATGACGACCAGCAACGCGCGTTGGACTTTGCGCGCCATCAGTCGGTCGCGTTCGGCCTGTTGCTGGATCCTGAGAAGAACGTGAGCCGCAGCTACCAGGTCGACAATCTGCCCATGACGGTTCTGATCGATCGCAGTGGTGTCGTCAGGCACGTCCTGCGCGACTACGCGGCCCGCGACCAGGACACCTATCTGCGACAGTTACGCGAGCTGTTGAACGAATGAAGACGACAAAAACCACGCTTTTTGGCGTCGGGCAGAAAGGGCCGCAGGCCGCTTTCTGCAATCGGAGGATACGATAACCATGCTCAACGTCCGAAACGCGAAGCGGGGAGCCGGGTTGGCCCTCATGGCCGCGATTCTCTTTGGCGCCATGCCGCTCGTGGCTCAGCCGGCCGCGCAGCCCGCCGTAACCTCTCCCGCCGGGGCCGCGCCGAGCGCTGCACCGGCGTCTGTGGGCGATGCCGCCACCACTCCCGCGCAAGGCGCGCCACCGCCCTCCGAGGCTCCCGCCTCGCCGGCCGACTCTCCTCCCGGCGAAGCGGCCGACACGAAAGGCCTGGACCAGGAAGTGCAGGGCCTGAAGAAGGACGTCGTCGATCTGAACCGGGACCTGTTCGTGCTGGAGGAGGAACTGCTGTTCCCGGCCAACACGCAGGTGGCGGTGTTCCTGTCGATGGACGTCGGTGACTTCTTCGCACTCGACTCGGTCCAGCTCAAGATCGACCAGAAGGAAGTCATCAACTATCTCTACACGCCCCGCGAGGTGGAAGCCCTGCTCAAGGGTGGCGTGCACCGGCTGTACCTGGGCAATCTGAAGGTCGGGAAACACGAGCTGGTGGCGTTCTTCAGTGGCAAAGGCCCGAACGATCGTGACTACAAGCGCGGCGCTTCGATCAAGTTCGAGAAAGGCATCGGAGCGAAATATCTCGAGCTCAAGATCAACGATCGCCAGCGGCGGCTGCAGCCGGAATTCGAGATCAAGGACTGGGAATAGCTGCCTCTAGAACGTCCATGTCCATGCGCGCACTTTCTTTAATCCTGTCGGCCGCCCTGGGGACCGCCCTGGCGCTGACGGCTCCGTCCGCCCAGGCGAGGCGGCACGATCCGGAGAAGCTGCCGATCACGCGCATCCGCGACCTGCACTATGGCGACGTCCTCTTTTATTACTATCAGGACGAGGACTTCGAGGCCATCACGCGGCTGACGGCTTACGAGCACTGGAATCTGGTGCCGCACCACGAGGATGAGGCCCAGCTGCTGCTCGGCGGCTTGTACCTGTCCCTCGGCATGCACAACGAGGCGGGCGACCGGTTCGAGTCGCTGCTCACCAAGGACGTACCGACCGGAGTACGCAACCGCGCCTGGTTCTATCTGGCCCAGGTCTGGTACGCGCGTGGCTACCTCGACAGGGCGGAGTCCGCCCTGCGCAAGATCAACGGCAAGCTTTCGCCGGAGCTCGAGGCAGAGAAAGAACATCTGTTCGCCAACGTGTTGATGCACGAGGGCAAGTTCGACGAGGCGATCCAGGTGCTCACCGCCTGGCGCGGCCCGCAGCAGGACTGGACCGCTTACGCCCGGTTCAACCTGGGTGTGGCGCTGGTGCGCGAGAACCGGCTGGCCGATGCCGATCCGCTCCTGACGAGCGTGGGCTCGATCTATGCCGAGCGGACCGAGATGCTCGCCCTGAAGGATCGCGCCAACCTGGCCTTGGGCTTTGCTTACATTCAGGCCAACGAACCCGCCAAGGCGCTGGTGGCGTTGGAGCGGGTTCGGCTCAACGGACCGTATTCCAACAAGGCGCTGCTGGGAACGGGTTGGGCGCATGCCTCCCAGGGCGACTACCAGAAGGCCTTGAACCCCTGGCTCGAGCTGCGCAATCGCAATCTGCTGGACTCAGCGGTCCAGGAATCGTATCTCGCGGTGCCCTATGCGTTCGCCAAGCTGCAGGCCAACTCACAGTCGGCCGAGTACTACGAAAGCGCTGTCGAGTCCTTCAACAGCGAAAACACGCAGCTCGATACCGCGATCGACCGCATCCGCAACGGCAGCATGCTCCATGACCTCGTCTCCAACGAGACGGACACGCAGCAGGGCTGGTTCTGGCAGCTGAAGAACATCCCCGACGCCCCGGAATCGCGCTATCTGTATACGGTGCTGGCCGGGCATGACTTCCAGGAAGGCCTCAAGAACTACCGCGACCTGGTCTTCATGGGCCACACGCTGGATCGCTGGAACGACAGCATGGACGCGTTCGGCGACATGATCGATACCCGGGAGCATGCCTACGCCGAACGGTTGCCGCGCGCCGACGCGCTGTTGACCTCCGGCGTGAACGAGAAGCTGCAGCAACGTCGCAACGATCTCGAGCAGCGATTGAATACGATCGAGTCGGGCCAGGACGTCTCGGCGCTCGGTTCGGAAGACGAGCGACGGCAGTGGGCGCAGGTTCAGAAGCTCGAGGCCGCCCTGGCGAGCGCACCGCACAACGAGGAGAACGCCGCGCTGCGCGATCGGCTGCGGCTGGTCAAGGGCGTGTTGTATTTCCGGCTGACTGACGCGTTCAAGGCGCGCATGTGGCAGCAGCGGCGTACGGTGAAGGACCTGGACGCGGCACTGCGGGAGGCGCAAACGCGTTGGATCAGAGTCGAGCGCGCTCGCAAGAGCGTACCGACCAACACGGGCGAGTTTGCCACCCGCGTCGCTGCGCTTCGCGAGCGCATCGAAGCCCTGCAGGTGCGGCTTGCGTCCGTCGAACAGAAGCAGAATACCTACCTGGCCGATGTCGCCGTCGCCGGACTGCAGGCGCAGAAGGACCGGCTCTCGACGTACCAGGTGCAGGCGCGATTCGCGCTGGCGACGATGTACGACCGCGCCGCGAACTCCGACATCACGCATACCGAGCAGGCCGCGCCGGTACAGAAGAGCGAAGAGGAAAAGGCCAAGGATGGACAGGGCGCAGAACAGAAGAAGGACGAGGCGAAGTGAGCGCGCGCCGCGCCACCTGGCTGATTGCCACGTGCGTGGCCGTCTGCGGTTCCGCGGTGGCCGCGGATAACAACAGCAAGACGATCAAGGATCTCGGGTCTCGCCCGGTCGAGGTTCACAAGGATACCAAGCTCGACGCCAACGCGACCCGGGCGATGGACAACTATCGGCGCTTTCTCGAGTTGCAGCGTACCGATCCGCAGTTGCGGGCGGAAGCGATGCGCCGCCTCGGCGATCTGAATCTCGATGCCGGCGAAGTCGAGCGCATGGAGAAGGAAGTCACGGCGGTGGACATTCAGGGCGGAGAGGCCATCCGGCTGTACTCGACGCTGTTGAAGGCCTATCCGACCTACGCGCGCAACGACCAGGTGCTGTACCAGCTGGCGCGCGCCTACGAGACCACGGGACAGCCGCAGGAAGCGCTTACGACGCTCGATCGCGTCGTCCAGAAATATCCGCAGAGCCCCCAGCTCGATGAGGTGCAGTTCCGTCGCGGCGAGCTGTTGTTCTCAGCCCGGCGCTACCCCGAAGCCGAGAAGGCGTATGCCGTCGTGATCCAACGCGGCACGTCGTCGGCCTTCTACGAGCAAAGTCTCTACAAGCACGGCTGGTCGCTGTTCAAACAGTCCCAGACCGAGGAGAGCCTGCCGTCGTTCGGCGGTGTGCTGGACCGCAAGCTCGCCCCGCGCAACGGCAAGACGCCGCGTCTGGATGACCTCAAGCGCGCGGATCGTGAGTTGGTCGAGGACACCTTGCGTGTCATGAGCATCACGTTCTCATACACGGAAGGCGCAGCCTCGCTCGATCAGTACATGACGAAGCACGGCGAGCGTCCGTATTCGTATCTGCTGTATTCGGGTTTGGGAAACCTGTACGTCGAAAAGCAGCGATACCAGGACGCAGCAACGACCTACCGAGCTTATGTGGCGCGCGATCCCAACACAGACGAGGCCCCGAATCTGTCGATGCAGGCGATCGACGCCTATCAGAAGGGGGGCTTCAGCCAGCTGGTCCTCGACGGCAAACACGAATTCGTCCAGCGTTACAACTTCAGCACCCCGTTCTGGCAGACCCGCCAGCGCGCGCAGTATCCCGAGGTCGTCAAAGCGCTGAAGGTCAATTTGAAGGACGTCGCGACGTACTTCCATGCGACGGCGCAGAAGTCCAAGAAGGTCGAGGACTTCCAGGAAGCCGCCAAGTGGTACCGCGACTATCTGAAGTCCTTCCCGGATGAACCGGATTCGGCGGGCACCAACTATCTGCTGGCCGATGCACTGTTCGACGGGCATCAGTACGGCGACGCCGCGATCGAGTACGGCAAAACGGCCTACGGGTATCCGAAGAACGACAAGTCGGCCGAGGCGGCTCACGCGTCACTGGTGTCGTACCAGAAGGCCGAGGAGTCGTTGTCCGGCCAGGCCAAGGTCGACGTGCACAAGACGGCGACCGATGCGGCGGTGAAGTTCGCCCAGAGTTTTCCGGAGCATCCTGAGAGTGGCGGGGTGCTCACGCGTGCCGCGGAGGACATCTTCGCAGCGAAGGACCTTCCGCGGGCGATCACGGTCTCGCAGTCGGTGCTGGCCAAGCAGCCGCCGGTGGATCAGTCCAAGCAGCGCATTGCCTGGACCATCATTGCGCAGTCGCACTACGACCAGAACGAATTCGATCAGGCGGAGCCTGCCTACATCAAGGCGCGGGAGCTCGTCGGCAACGACGACAAGATGCGCGACGATCTGACCGAGCGGTTGGCGGCTTCGGTTTACAAGCAGGGCGAAGCCAAGAAGAAGGCCGGCAACGACGCCGCGGCCGTCGAGGACTTCCTGCGTGTGGCGCGCGTAGCGCCTGCTTCGAAGATACGCTCCACCTCCGAGTATGACGCCGCCGCCGAGCTGATCATCTTGAAGCAGTGGGATCGGGCCATCGGGGTGTTGGAAGGCTTCCGCCACGACTATCCCAAGAGCGAGCTGTCCGCCGATGTGACTCGCAAACTGGCCGTTGCCTACACGGAGGCGAATCGTCCCGGAGAGGCGGCCACGGAGTTCGAGAAGATCGCCGCCAACCCGGCCGAAGACAAGACCGTGCAACGCGAGGCGCTCTTGCAGTCTGCCGATCTCTACTCGAAGGCGAACAACACGCCCAAAGCAGTCGGCATGCTCGAGAAGTTCGTCAGCACCAATCCCACGCCTGTTGTGGACGCCGAGGAGGCGCGGCAACGCCTGGCGGACTATGCAGTCAAGGGGGGCGACTTCACGCGCCGCGACTATTGGTATCGCGAAATCATCAAGACCGATTCGCAGGCGGGCGCGCAGCGCACCGACCGCACCCACTACCTGGCTGCGAAGGCGCAACTCTCGCTTGCGCAGCCGGCGCGCGATCAGTTCCGGGCCGTACGCCTGACGTTGCCGCTGAAGAAGAGCCTGATCGAGAAGCGCAAGGCTCTGGAAAGCGCGATGGACGGCTACAAGAAAGCCGCCGAGTACCAGGTCGCGGAGGTCACCACTGCGGCGACCTTCGAGATGGCCGAGCTGTACCGCACGCTCGCCAAGGACGTGATGAGTTCGGAGCGCCCGAAGAGTCTCAAGGGTGATGAGCTCGACGAATACAACTCGCTGCTCGAGGAACAGGTCTTCCCGTTCGAGGAGCAGGCGATCAAGGCGCACGAGGTGAATACCGCGCGAACCAAAGACGGCGTGTACGATGAGTGGGTGAAGAAGAGCTTCCAGGTTCTGGCGGAGCTCAAACCGGCGCGTTACGGCAAGACGGAGCTGACTCAGGATGTCGATACGACGCTCAACTGAGCTCGGGTGGGCACTGACGGCCGCCGTGGTCGCAGTGCTTGCCGGGTGTACTTCGTCTCCGGAGACGAAGCCGGCGCCCGTGTCGAGGCCTGCGGACGCCACCGCGAAGGGCCCGGCCGCTGCAGCAGCGCCTGCAGTGGGAGTGGTTTCGGCCGCAGCAGGATCACCCGCGGCGAGCGGAACATCGAGCCCCCCACCGGAGCTGCCGAAGCGAGCCACCGCCGATTTCAACCGCGCCGTGGCCGTGATGCGCTCGGGCAACGCAGTCGAAGCCGAGCTCGAATTCAAACAGATGGCGGCGCTCTATCCGCAACTGGCCGTGCCGTACGTGAATCTCGGAATCCTCTATCGAAAGGGCGGCCACCTCGATCAATCCGAGGAGGTGCTGAAGACGGCCGTCCAGCACAACGGCGGCAGCGCGATCGCCTGGACGGAACTGGGCGCCACCCAACGGTTGCGGGGCGAATTCAAGGATGCGGCGGACTCGTACGAGAAGGCCGTTGCGGCGGATCCCAACTTCGCACCCGCCTACCGGAACCTGGGCGTGGTGTCGGACCTTTATCTCGCGGATCCGGAGCGTGCCCTGACGGCCTTCGAGCGCTATAAGGATCTGTCGGGCGAGGAGAAGCCGGTCAGCAGCTGGATCGCGGAGTTGCGGCAGCGTCTGGGCAGGCCCATCGTGAGGCCTCCCGCGCCGGTCGCGGCACCGAACAGCTCGGGCGATGGCAGGGCACCGGGTGGTCCCGGCGACGCCGCCTCGCCCACGCAGGGTGCACCGGCTCCGGGGAATTCGGCAGCGCCTGGCGCACCCGTGCCGCCTGCAGGGCCGGCCCCGGCGCCCAAGACAGGAACAGGAACATGAAAGCATCCACACTGACGGCGAGAGCCCTCGCGATGGCGATGCTGACGATGACTGTTGCGGCGTGGGCCCAGCAGTCCCCTGCACCCCCGCCACGCGAATCGCCGCGGCCCGACCAGTTGGAACCGGGTGTGAATACATCGGCCACACCGGCGCCCGATGCCGCTGCGACAAACGCTCCGGCCGCAGCGCCTGCGGCCAACACGCCTGATCGAAAAGCGCCGACCGCCGCGGCTGCGAAAAAGCCCGCCGGTCAGGAAAAGCCGGTCGCTCAGGCGAAGGCCGGCAGCAAGGACGGCGGCGCGCCCAAAGCCGGTGCGGGTGGAAAAGCGCAGGATCGCATCGAACTGGATACGACGGAGATCACGGGAAATCGTGAGCTCCCCAAGGTGCTCTACATCGTGCCCTGGAAGCGCTCCGACCTCGGAGACCTGGTCGGCAAGCCCGTCAACAGTCTGCTGGATGAGGTGCTGGCTCCGGTCGATCGCGATGTCTTCAAGCGCGAAAACCGCTATTACGATGCCCTGAAGCCGGATCAGAGCGGCCCGGGCGCGGGCTCGACTCCCGGTGCAGCCGGCTCGAGTCCGACAAGCGCTCCGGCGGCGGGGGGAAAGCCTTGAGTTGAACAGCTGTCGAGCCCTCGGGGAGGTGTTCCGGTTCGGTCCCGGAGCAGCGCGACCTGGGCTTGGCGGTGGTTGAGCAAACTGAGAATGGCATCGCAGCTTTTTGGCCATATGTCATTCAGTTTGGCGATGCGAGCGAGTGTGTGTGTACCTGGGGCCGCAATGGCCCGGTCAGCGCCTGTCCGGCGCCAAAACCTGGAGTGACTTCGATGGCATTTTGGAACGTGATCGTGCGGTTCTTTCAGGGCGGCGGGGACTTCATGTACCCGATCGCCATCGTGTTCGTGGTGGGTCTGTCCATCGCCATCGAGCGCTACATCTACCTGACCCACACGGCCGTGCGTAATCGCAGTCTGTGGAATGAAATCGTGCCCATGCTCTCGCAGGGCAACTTCCGGCAGGTCGTCCAGGTGACCTCCAAGTCGGAGTCGGCCATCGGCCACATCCTCAACTACGGGCTTGCCCGGATTCAGTCGGCGCGCCGGCGCGACGACATCGAGAAGGCGATGGAGGAGAGCCTGATGGAAGTGGTGCCGCGCCTGGAAAAGCGCACCCACTATCTGGCGACGTTCGCGAACCTCGCGACACTGCTGGGACTGCTCGGCACCGTCATGGGCCTCATCCGCGCGTTCCAGGCCGTCGCAACGGTGAACCCCGCGGAGAAGGCCAACCTGCTCTCGGCCAGTATCTCGGTCGCGATGAACTGCACGGCGTTCGGTCTGATGACTGCGGTGCCGCTGTTGTTCGTGCACGCGTTCCTGCAGACCAAGACCACCGAGCTGATCGACAGCCTCGAGATGGCTTCGGTCAAGTTCCTGAACGCGATCACCGAGCGGCAGCCCCCGGCGCCGGCGGCAGCAGCTTGAGAGAGCCCGCGGCAATCACTCCTGCCACGGACTGTTAGGGCCCCGAATGCGTAGATCCTTTCAAGCTCGCAAGTTGGCGCGGCACGCTCGCAAGCCCGCCGAGCTGTTGCTCGTGCCGATGATCGACATCTTCACGGTCCTCGTGACGTTCCTGTTGATGACGGCCGTGTTCTCGCGCACGGTGATCCTGCAGTTGAATCTGCCGGCCTCGCAGACGGAGTTCCGCGACCCGCCGCCCGGGTTGCAGCTCGAGGTGATGGTGCGCAAGAACATGCTGGTCGTGGCGGATCGAAACACCGGGCCGCTCGCACCCCTTCCCAACACCGGCGCCGGTTACAACTACGACGGACTGACCGACTATCTGAAGCGGGTGAAGGCCAAGTTCCCCGAGAAGACGGACGCTTCGATCCTGTTGGAGCCGGATATTCCGTACGACACCCTCGTGCAGATCATGGATCGCGTGCGGGTCTTCGAGCAGACCCAGGGCATCCAGACCGTCCAGGCGGAGTTGTTTCCGGACATCTCCATCGGCGATGCGCCTGCCGGCGATGACGCGCCGGGCGCCGCGCCCGCGGCAGGGCTGACGCCGGTGTCGCCCGTGTTGCCGGCCGGATCTGCGCCGCCGGTGAAGCCGGTCGCCTCGGCCGCCGCAGGAGTTTCGCACCAATGAGTATGTCCAACCGCGCGCGGCGCATGGCTCAGCACCACCTGCGGCACCGGGCCGAGGCGGAGCTCAATCTGATTCCGCTGATCGACATCCTGTCGGTCATGGTTTCGTTTCTGCTGGTGTACTCGACCGAGGTCGAGGTGATCCAGAACAGCAAAGGCATCGAGATCCCGCAGTCCATCGCGCAGACGGCTCCGCACGAGTCCGTGGTCGTGATGGTGACGAAAGACGATCTGTTCGTGCAGGGTGAGCATATCGCCAGCGTGGCGGAAGTGCGTGCGACCTCCGGTTCGATCATCGGGCCGCTGCGGGACGCCCTGAAGCGCCCCCTGCTGGTCGGTAAGGAAGTTGCCGAACGGGACCTCGCGAAGCGTGAGATCACGATCATGGCCGACAAGGCGCTGGCGTACGACGTTCTGAAGAAGGTGATGGCGACCTGTACGGACGCCGACTACGGCAAGATTTCGCTGGCCGTGATCCAGAAGGACAAGCCCGTGAACGCAGCCACGTTCAGGCCGTCCTGACAGACAGCGGTGTAGAGACCTAACACATGGCTACGCTGGTTCCATTCTATCGAGAGTACGAGCTCGCCTGGGAAGGCGACGAGGAAGCCAACTCGCGCTTCCGCAAGATCCTGCGGGTGATGGTGATCCTGTTCGTGCTGTTCGCCATCGCGTTCGCGGTCCTGCCGCCGCCGAAACGAACCGCCGCGGACAACGAGGTGCCCGAGCGCCTGGCGCGGGTGATGATCCAGGAGCAGCCCAAGCCGCCTCCGCCACCGCCTCCGGCGCCGAAGGTGGAGAAGCCGAAGATCGAGCCGGAAAAGAAACTGGCCGTGGTCACTCCGCCGCCGGTGGATCGCAAGCAGCAGGCCCACGAGAAGGCGCAGAAGTCCCTGAATCAGTTCAAGGACGAGCTGGCGGATCTGCGCGAGCAGATGGATCTGAAGCCGCTCGAGCAGACCAAGAATCTCTCCGGCGCGGTGGGTGCGGACTCGCACGCCGAGCGCTCGATGATTGCCTCGAAGGTGGGTGCGGGCAGCGCCGGCATCACCTCTGCCAACAGCAGCCGCGGGTTCGGTACCGGCGCGGGCTCGCTCACCGGTCACGACACGACTGCCGTGACTTCGCAAATCGCGCGGGGCGGACTCGATGCTCGTGGACCCACGCGCACCGGATCCAGTGGCAAGCCGTCGCGATCGCGTGAAGAGATCGAGCTGGAGTTCGATCGCAACAAGGGTGCGATCTACGCGCTGTACAGCCGCGCATTGCGCGAGAAGCCCGAGTTGCAGGGTAAGCTGGTGCTGAAGTTCACCATCGAGCCCAGCGGCGATGTGTCCTCGTGCGAGGTGGTCTCGAGCGATCTCAACGATCCTGAGCTCGAGCGCAAGATCGTCGCGCGCGTCCGGTTGTTCCACTTCGCAGCCAAGGACGTGGAGCGGATCACGACCAGTAAGCCGATCGACTTCTTCCCGGCATGAACCTGAATTCGGAAATCGAGTTCTTCTCCGAGCTGCGCCTGCTCGACAAGGCGCGGCTCCTGAACTTGTTTCTGCACGAGATTGCCGAAGAGGCCCGCAGCACCTACGGGCCGGGTTCGGAGCAGGTGCACGACGGAGCACACTTGCGGTTCGTCAATGAGCTCGTCCATCGCCTCACCCGGGTGATGGAACAGTTGATGGCGGAAGATGCCACGCGGCCGTCCGACGACGTCGTACTGCGGATGCTCCTGGCTCCGCGCGCGGACAAGGTCGCGGAGCGACTCGTGTTCAACGCCTACGCCCGGGCCATTCAAGGCTTCGAGAGCTACGATACGACCATCCTCATGGGATAGGCCAAACGCGCTTCCGCGCGTTTGGCGGACGTGAGCTCCGTTGCCGGCGGCCCTGATTCGACAACCGGTCCAGGGCGTGGTTTTCGCCGCCTACAGCGCTCTCTTGAGCCGGGCCAGCGCTTCGCTCATCTCTTCCTCGGTCAATGACGCAAATCCCAGCCGGATGAACGGTCGTGGGCGTCCATCGAATGCATAGTACTTCGCGGTCAGGATCGCGACGCCCTGACGCGCAGCGCGGTCGCCCCAGGCATCGACGTCGATCCCATCCGCAGCCCGCGCCCAGACGGCGATGCCGCCGGCGGGCACATTGAACGACAGCGTGTCGGCAAACCCCGAGCGCAACAGACGAACCAGCGAATCCCGCCTGGCCTGATACACCCTGCGTGCACGCCGCGCATGCCGCTGCACCGCCCCATCCGCGATGAGCTCGGCGACCGCGTATTCGAGGGCATGATCCCCCTGACGGTCGATGACGTGCCTGTGCGCAGCCATGGATTCCAACAGCGGGCGTGGCGCCGCGGTGTACCCCAGTCGGACCCCCGGAGCGATGACCTTTGTCAGAGTCCCGATGTAAATGACCACTCCGGCCGAGTCCACACTGGCCAGTGGCAGGATCGGGCGGCCTTCGTAGTGATACTCGTGATCGTAGTCATCTTCGATGATTGCGATGCGCAGCTTGCGCGCCAACTCGAGGAGCGCGATGCGCCGTCCGGCGGTCAGTGTCGCCGTAGTGGGGTATTGGTGGTGGGGAGTGACATACACCGCTCGGACGGGCGTGCGTTGAACGAGACGCGCCAGGGCCTCCAGATCCATTCCGCCCGAGTCGACCGGGATCGGCACCACCTTGGCGCCATGCTGTTGGAATGCGTTCCAGGCGGGCCGGTAGCCGATCTGCTCGACGGCGACGACGTCGCCTTTGCGTAACAGGGTCCGTCCGAGCAACTCCAGGGCCATCTGGCTCCCGGAGGTGATCAGCACGTCCTCGGCGCTCGTTGCGAGGCCCCGCGTCGCGGCGAGCATCGAGGCCAGAGCCTCCCGCAGGGCAGGGTGCCCACCCGTGTGCCCGTACTTCAGAACCGACTCTGTCTGCCTGCGGATCGCGCGGCGATAGGCCCGAGCCAGAAGGTCCACGGGAGTCAGACGCACGTCGGGGGCGCCAAGGCTGACAGCGAAGGCCGGCGCCCTGGCGGGTCGCTCCGGCTCCCGCTGGCCGGCGGCCTGGAAATCGAAGCCTGTCGCGCCCGGGACCTCCTTGCGGCTCGCCACGGACCGCGTAAAGGCCTTCGGCCGTACTTCCGGCAGGGATCGTGAGACGAAGCTGCCCCGGGCTCGTGTGGATTCGATCCACCCTTCGCCGGTCAATTCATCGTATGCGGCGATGACGGTGTTGCGATTCACCTCGAGAGTGTCCGCGAGACTGCGCGTGCCGGGCAGGCGATCGCCAGGGCGCAGTCGGCCGCGACGGATGGCGGCAACGATCGCGGCGGAGATCTGTTGGAACAGGGGCAGCCCTGAGTGCGCCTCGAGTGTCAGGGGCAGGGGCCCGCGGCGGCCGGCTGGCCGGATACCGGGAACTGGACCAGGCATATTTGCAGAACTGGATCTTTTGGGTGGTCCATCATAGCGCCAGACTCGCCGCCATGAACACGATCGAGCCAACCCCCAGAACGACGCTGCACCGGCGCCCTTACCGGGGATCCTATGACCGCGAAACAGTGAACGCCATTCTCGATGAGGCGTTGATCTGTCACGTCGGCTTCGTCAGCGACGACCAGCCTTACGTCCTCCCCACGACGCACGCTCGTGTGGGCGACAACCTTTACATCCACGGTGCCGTCGGCGGGCGGATGTTCAAGGTGATGCGAGGCAGTATCCCCGTCTGCATCACGGTAACGCTGATCGATGGGCTGGTCCTGGCGCGCTCGGCCTTCCATCACTCGATGAACTTCCGCTCTGTCGTCGTCCTGGGTGGTGCGACTGAGGTGACCGATTCCGAAACCAAGCGACGGGCCTTCGATGCACTCATCGAGCACGTGGTGCCGGGCAGGACGGCCGACATCCGACTTGCCACGGAGCAGGAGCTGCGCGCCACGTCTGTACTATGTGTGCCGATCTCGGAAGCGTCGGCGAAGATCCGCACAGGGCCACCGATCGATGATGAGGAGGACCACAAGCTGCCGTGTTGGGCCGGCGTGGTGCCTGTTTCGGTGCACTCGCACGCGCCGGTGGCGGATCCGCTCTTGCGACCCGGGATCCATATGCCGGAAGGACTGGCGAACTATCGCCGAGGTTCGACCTGACTCGCTTCGGCGCACGCCGCGGTCGCGCATGACCCCTGACAGGGAGGAATGAATAGGGCATCTTAGGAGGGATGCTCGAGCCGCTGTCACAGGTCCTGCTCTTGTTGGCCGGCTCCGTGTTCGTCGTCAGCGTGGCGCGGCGGCTGGGCCTGCCGACAACCATGGGTTACCTGGTCGTCGGCCTGGCACTCGGACCGCACGCTTTGCGTATCGTGTCGGACTCCGACACGACACGCCTGCTTGCCGAGCTCGGAGTCGTCTTCCTGCTTTTTACTCTGGGCCTGGAGTTCTCGCTCCCGCGGATGATGGCCATGCGGCGCGAGGTGCTGGGCCTGGGCTCGGCGCAGGTGGCGGTGACGACCGCCGTCTTCGCGATCATCGGCAAGTTCAGCGGGCTTTCCTGGCTCACCGCGGTC
Source organism: Steroidobacteraceae bacterium (assembly GCA_036499585.1). GTDB lineage: Bacteria > Pseudomonadota > Gammaproteobacteria > Steroidobacterales > Steroidobacteraceae > 13-2-20CM-66-19. The sequence goes on along the minus strand of DASYDM010000012.1, from coordinate 80,581 downwards.
GCCATCGGCGGCGCTCTGTCGATGAGCTCGACTGCGATCATCCTGCAGCAGCTCACCGAGAATGCGGAATTGAATCGCACCCACGGTCGACTGGCCTTCAGCATGCTGCTGTTCCAGGACCTGGCCTTCGTTCCATTCCTGGCGCTTGCCTCCGCGCTGGCCGCGACGGGCGGCCACTTCCAGCTGCGCCAGGTGGGACTGGCCGTTGTGGGCGGTGTGCTGGCGATCGGCGTGGTACTGGCGGCGGGTCGCTGGCTCCTGCGGCCGCTGTTTCACGAGATCGCCCATAGCCGTCTACGCGAGCTGTTCACGCTGACCGTGTTGCTGGTCGTGCTCGCATCGGGGTGGGTGTCGCAGTTCGCGGGCTTGTCGCTGGCGCTCGGCGCATTCCTTTCCGGAATGATGTTGGCCGAGACCGAGTACCGCCATCAGATCGAGGCGGTGATCCGACCCTTCCGGGACATCCTGCTGGGTATTTTCTTCATCTCGGTCGGCATGCTCCTGAATGTGAGCACGCTGTTCCGGGGTATCGGCACGGTTTCCGCCATGCTGCTCGGACTGATCCTCATCAAGGCCACTGTGGCCGCGCTCGTGAGCCGGCCTTTCACCTCGACCCGATTCAAGGCCCTGCGGACCGGCGTCGTGGTTTCGATCGGCGGCGAATTCGGCGTCGCGCTGACTACCATCCTGCTGCAGAGCGGCCAATTGCCGGAGCGGATCGGCGAGCCGCTGCTGGTGGCCCTGGTGCTGTCCATGGTGCTCAGCCCGGCCATCCTCAACAACAACAAGCGGATCGCGCGACTGTTGCTGCATGAGCACGGGCCGCCAGGGACTGCCATCGAGCGGGAAGAGGCGGCGACGCTGGACATCGCCGCACGCGATCACGTCATCCTGTGTGGCTTCGGCCGTGTCGGGCAGAACGTCGCGCGAGTGCTGGAGTCACAGGGATTCGAGTACATCGCCCTGGATCTGGACCCGGCGCGCATCCGTGCGGCCCGTCAGGGCGGTGACCCGGTGATATATGGCGACTCCGCGGACGAGGAAATGCTCGCCACCGCGGGTTTGCAGAACGCCAGCGCGGTGATCATCAGCTTCTCGGACCCCGCGACCTCTGTCGGGATCCTGCGCTCCATCCGCCGGGTGCGGCCGGATGTGCCCGTGCTGGTTCGTACGCAGGATGACGCAGGTATCAAGGAGCTGCAGGAGGCTGGTGCGACAGATGTCGTTCCGGAGACGTTCGAAGCCAGCCTGATGTTGGTATCGCACGTGCTGATGCTCCTGCACGTTCCGGTCACGAAGGTCGTGCGGACCATGGGTGACATCCGCAGCAACAGATACTCGGTTCTGCGTAACATCGTGCGACGCGGAGACGCTCGCCCCCTGGACGAGACCCACGAGTTCCGCGAAGAGTTGAAGTCGATCGTGATTCCCCCGGGAGCGTGGTCCGTCGGCAGGACGCTGGGGGATGTGCGGGGGCGCGGCGTCCAGGTCACGTTCACAGGGGTGCGCAGACAGGGGATCCTTGGCCGTGAGCCCTCCGGCGAGACCGTCCTGCGAGACGGGGATATCGTCGTGATTTACGGGCAGCCGGAGGAGCTGGAGAGAGCGGAATCCGTCTTGTTAGCCGGCTAGGCTACAATTGCGCCCGCAAAATGAGCCGCAGCGACATCAATTTCCCCCCCAAGCACGAGGCGCTGCGCGATGACGTGCACGCCCTCGGCGGGCTGGTTGGCGAGATCCTGCGTGAGCAGGCCGGCGAGGAGCTGTTCCAACTGGTCGAGCACGACCGGGTCGGAGCCATTCGCCGCCGCGAAGGGGATGGGCAGGCGGCTGCCGAGCTGATGATGCGGGTGCGGGGTCGCCCTCCCGCCTTGGCCCGCGATCTCGTTCGGGCTTTCTCGACCTGGTTTCAGGCGGTCAATCTGGCGGAGAAGGTCCACCGTATCCGCCGGCGGCGCCAGTACTTTCTCAAGGACAGTCAACGACCCCAGCCGGGCGGCGTGGAGGACGCCCTCAGCACCCTCAAAGCGCGCGGCCTGGGGCTGAAGGAAGTGGTTCGCCTGATTGGCGAGCTGCGCATCGAGCCGGTCTTCGCCGCACACGCCTCGGAATCCACCCGGCGCACGCTGCTGCGCAAGCAGCAACGGATTGCCCAAAACCTCCTCGACCGGCTGGACCCCACCCTGACTCCCAACGACGCTCGCAGCACGTTGGCGAGCATTCGCTTCGAGATGACGGCCGGCTGGCAGACCGAAGAGCATCCGCGGGAGCGGTTGACGGTCGCCGACGAGCGCGAGCAGGTCCTCTTTTACCTGACGGACATCCTGTATCGCGTCGTTCCGGACTTTTACGAGGAGATCGTGCAGGCGCTCGAAAAGCTGTTCGCCGTGCCGGCGGAGTCCATCGAGCTGCCGCCGATCCTGCATTTCGGGTCCTGGGTGGGCGGCGACATGGACGGGCATCCGGACGTGCACGCGAAGTCCATTCGCGAGACGCTCGCGCGCCAACAGCAGGTCATCGTCAACACCTACTTCGCGGACTGCCAGGGCCTGGCCCAACGGTTGTCGCAGAGCGCAAGCCGCGTGAGCGTGTCGGCGGAGATGTCCAAGCGCATCGAGGAGTACATGACGCTCTTGCCGAGCGCGCGTGCCATTACCCCTGCGCGGCACGATCGAATGCCCTACCGGGTGTTCCTGGCTCAGATCGGTGAGCGCCTGCGGCATACCTACGACGGTCGCCCCAACGGATACGAGAACGCCCGCCAGTTCCGCCGTGACATCGAGCTGATCGTTGCGAGCCTGGTGGCCAACAAGGGGACGCACGCGGGCCTGTACTATGTTCGACGCCTGCTGTGCCGGATCGATACATTCGGCTTCCATCTGGCAACGCTCGACGTGCGTCAGCATGCCAGCGTCCTGCATCAGGTGATCTCGCTGGGACTCGACGATCCGCAGTGGACTACCCGTCCCAGCGCGGAGCGCCGCAAGATTCTGGCGGCCGCACTCGAGCAGGATACCGGCATGCGGACGGAGCTGGACGCGCTGGGCAAAAGGACGCTCTCGGTATTCGATGCGGTCGTGCAGGGTCGTCACCGATACGGTGTCGACGCGGTCGGTTATTTCATCGTAAGCGGCGCCAACGCTGCGGACGACGTGCTGGCTGCGTTGTTACTCGCTCGTTGGGCGGAGGCGTACGACAAACGCACCGGCGAGGTGGCCCTGGACATCGCTCCGCAATTCGAGTCGCTGAGTGCGTTGGAGCGCTGTGGCGTCACGATGCAGGAACTATTGGCGGATCCTTTGTATCGCCGCCACCTGGAGGCGCATGGCCGGCGGCAATGCGTGCTCATAGGCTATTCGGACAGCAACAAAGAAGGCGGCGCGTGCGCCTCCCGCTTCGCGATCTACCAGGCGCAGCGGGCCCTGGCGCAGGTGCTGGCGGCGGCGGGTGAACGCCACGTCGTGTTTCATGCACGCGGCGGCAGCATCGCGCGCGGCGGCGGCAGGATCGATGCGATCGTCAAGGCTGCACCCGCGGGCGCAGTCAATGGAGTGCTGCGGCTGCGTGAGCAAGGCGAGACCGTCAAACAAGGCTACGGTCTGCAGCCGATTGCGATGCGTACGCTCGAGCGTGCTTTCAACTCGCTCAGTCTAACGACATCCGCAGCTCAGCTCGGGATGCTGACCCCCGACTCGACCAGTCACGTCGGCTGTGCCGCTACCCTCGCGGAGGCCAGCCGTGATGCCTATCGGCATCTGGTGTACGGCGATCCGCAGTTCGACGCCTATTTCCGTCACGCAACGCCGATCGACGTGATCGAGCGCATGCAGATCGGGTCGCGCTCGGTGCAGCGCGCCGAGATCGAGGGGATCAAAGGACTGTTGCCGGTTCCCTGGGTGTTTGCCTGGACCCAGACGCGGCACATGCTTCCAGGATGGTTCGGCGCGGGAGCGGGGTTGCGCGCCGCCATCGGCAAGCACGGCCTGCCGGCCCTGCGGGACGCGTATGCGCACTGGTTCTTCCTGCGCAATCTGATCGACGACGTCGAGACCATGCTGGCACGGACGGATCTGGATATGGCTCAGCAATACGACAGCCTGTGTCCGCAAGAGCTCCGCCGCTTCTTCGAGCCGATCCGAGTCGAATACGCGCTCGCGTGCGAGCAGGTACTTACGGTCAAGGATAGTCGCGCGCTGCTCGATAGCGAGCCGACGCTGCAACGCTCGATCCAGCTCCGCAATCCCTACGTGGATCCCATGAACCTGATGCAGATCGATCTGTTGCGGCGGTGGCGGGGCACTGACCGTACCGATCGCGATCTGTTCGAGGCGCTGTTGGCGAGCATCGGCGGCATCGCGCAGGGCTTGCAGAGCACGGGGTGAGGGAGAGCAGGCGGCGATGGCCAACGAGGCTGTGCGAGAAGGAATATCCATCAGGGCGGCTCTCGCGACCGAGATCGGCACGGTGTTGCAGTTCATCCGTGAACTCGCGGAGTACGAGCATCTGGAGCACCAGTGCGTAGCGACTGAGGAGGGCCTGCGCGCCACGCTCTTCGGTCCACGTCCATACGCAGAAGTCGTATTTGCGTGCGTGGGTGGGGAGCCTGTCGGCTTTGCGCTGTTCTTCCACAACTTCTCGACATTCCTGGGCAAGCCCGGAATCTATCTGGAAGACCTGTATGTCAGGCCCGCGATGCGCGGCGGCGGGGTAGGGCGACGCCTGTTGGAGTGGCTTGCGGCGCTGGCCGTAGAGCGCGGATGCGGCCGACTGGAGTGGGCGGTGTTGGACTGGAACGCCCCGTCGATCGGGTTTTATCGCAGCCTGGGGGCCACACCCCTGGATGAGTGGACGGTGTTCCGGCTCACCGGCGACGCGCTGACGAGTCTCGCCAGTCGCGCCGCCGGTGCCGGGTTACCTGAATCGAAGCGGTAACCCGGAAGTATCAGGCCGTCATGGCCGGTGCGTGCATGCTGAGGCGCGGGCCCCGCGAACGCCGCGACACTGACGACACCAAGTCGTCCTGATCGAAATCCTCGTCGCTCTCGGGCAGCGGCTGCCGGCCTTCCAGCATTTCCAGCAGGGTCTCGCGGGCGCGGGCCACGCGACTCTTGATCGTGCCCACGGCACAGCCACAGATCGCCGCGGCCTCCTCGTAGGAGAAGCCGCTGGCGCTGACCAGGATCAGCGCGGTGCGCTGACCGGGAGAGAGACTCGAGAGCGCCCGATTCAGGTCGCGCAGCTCGAGCTTGCCATCGTGATCCGGCGGAACGCTCGGTTCCGGCAGGAGGCTGGTGTCAACCCCATGTGCTTCGAACTTGCGGCGACGCAACTGCGAGTAGTGCTCGTTGCGCACGATCGTGAAAAGCCACGCCTTGAGATTGGTGCCCGGCTTGAAGCGCGCGACGTTGTCGATCGCGCGCATGAGCGCTTCCTGGACCAGGTCGTCGGCGCGTACGCCGTCACGGGTCAATGACCGTGCAAAGGTATGCAGTTGCGGCACGAGGGCCACCATATCGTTCGTGACACCCTGCTCTTCTTTGCCCCGGACCGCCCTGACTGCGGAGGCCGTGCTCGGAGTTTCGATGCTGTGAATCATTTAGGCACCTTACGCTTGGAGTTCATGGACCCGCGAAATCTCGAGGCCTGCGGGTTCGCTGTGGGGATCAAGGTACCGGGATGGCCTTCAGCGCAAAGTCGGCGTTTGCGCCGGTCACGGACGCCAGCTGTCCCCAAGTGCTTGTCAGACGTGTCCTACTTGACAGCCGACGTGTGGGCAGTCGCCCATCGGGCCGCGACTTTCGGGCCCGGGAGGGGTTCCCGGCCCCCGGTGTTCAGCGGCGATTAAGACCCGTGAGCTGGGAGCGGTCCTTGCGTGCGCACCTCAGGATTGCAGCCGAGTGACGGCTAATGGCGACAAACGAACCGGTGAGGGCTCGACGATGAGGGTGGAAGGGGATGGGGAGATGTTGAAATCAAAGAGCGAGTCGGTTTACCGCGTACGCCCGGCGGGCACCGATCACTGGATCGTATATCGGGACTCTTTCGCGGACCCCGTCGCGTCCTTTCCCGATAAAGCGGCTGCGTTGGCGTATGCGCTCAGTCTCGCACGTCACCGCCGAGCTTGGTCAGAGGGTGCCTACGCACTACCGGGTTCCCGCGGCGCCGAAGTGGCGGAGTTCGGCCGACAGCGCTGACATTCGACTCGGCGGATCATCACCTCACAGGACGGGCCAGGTACGGGCCCGGACAATCACAAGGCCGATTAGTGAGGTGAGCGGTCATGAACAGAACCGTAATGTTATCAGTCACAGCTGCGCTCGCAGTCGTTGCGAGCGGCTGTGCAACCCAGGGTCCGAAGCCAACAGAGCAGCTCACGCGAGCGCGCACAGTCGTTGAACAGGCCGATAAGGCGGGCGCACAACGCTATGCAGCGGCCGACTTGCAGAGGGCGCACGACGAACTCGCCGACGCCGACAAGGCCAACACGGCGAAGAAATACGACGAGGCGCGTCGTTATGCCGAGGCCGCTGAGGTCGACGCCGACGTAGCGAACGCCCGCGCTGGTGATGGTGAGGCACAACGAGCCGCGCACGAGGTCCGCAAGAGCATCGACTCGTTGGAAAATGAAACGCAACGCGGGTCCACTCCTGCACCATCTACTACGACACCCTCGACTACCTTGCCGCCGCCGACTAGCGCCGCTCCGCCGGCCACGACCACGGTTCCGGCGGACAACAGCCCGGTCGGCCCCAGCCGCTAGCGCGAACGACAGGGCTACTTAGGAGAATGGACATGAAAAAAGTACTCATCGCTACCAACCTGAGGGCTCCAAACCGTGCGCGCGGGGTGGCGTCGCAGTTGTTTGGGGCGCTTCTTCCCACCGTGGCCGCACTGCTGGCGGCGTGCGCAACGACACCTCCGATCAACAACGAGCTCGAGCAAGCCCGATCGGCGGTGCAGTCACTGTCTGCGGAGCCTCTGGCGCAGCAGGCCGCCGCCAAGGACCTCGAGTCGGCCCGCGACAGCCTAAGGCTCGCCGATGCCGCCCAACAGCAGCGCAAGCCCGTGATGGAAGTCAATCATCTGGCATACCTGGCGCAGCGTCATGCCGACGCGGGCGAGGCTCGCGTCTCCGAAGCCCGAGCGCGCCAGGAGGTTGCACGTTCGACGGAAGATCGCAACCGCGTTCTGTTGGAAGCGCGCACACGTGAGGCTCAGACGGCGCAAAGTCAGGCCCAGGCCGCACAGTTGCAGGCGCAAGCCGCTCAATCTCAAGCCGATCAGTCGCGCCAGCAGCTCGAGGCGACCCAACAGCAGCTGCGGGACATGCAGGCAAAGCAGACCGAGCGGGGCATGGTGCTCACGCTGGGTGACGTGCTCTTTGACACCGGTAAGGCAACCTTGAAGCCGGGTGCACAGGAGAGATTGGATCGGCTCGCGACCTTCCTGCAGAGAAACCCCAGCGAGCGGGTGATCATCGAGGGCTATACCGACAGCACGGGCACAGAGGACTTCAATCAGGCGCTTTCACAGCGTCGCGCCGAGGCCGTGTCGGGTGCGTTGTTGTCGAGAGGCGTTCCGAGCGACCGCGTTCAGCCGATCGGAAAGGGACAGTCGTTCCCGGTGGCCACCAACTCCACGCAAGCGGGTCGGCAACAGAATCGCCGCGTCGAGGTGGTGTTCTCGGACCAGGCCGGGCGCTTCGCCCAGGGGCCGCAGGAGTCGGTGGTTCGGTAGAGCGGGGCGAAGCCACCGCCAGACCTGGCTGGCGGTGGAAGCCTTCACTCGGAACGGGACGTTACCGGAACCCGTCAGGCCCGGCGAAAATCCACCGCGGGAAGTTGCATCGATCGCCGGTACTTCGTAACGGTCCGGCGCGCCACTTTCACTCCGCGATCGGCCAGCAACCCGGTGAGTTGCACATCCGACAACGGGTTGCGCCGATCTTCGGCTGCGATGAATTCCCGCAACAGAGCCCGGATTGCAGTCGCCGAGCAGGAGCCGCCGCTGGTGGTCGCAAGTTGGCGGGAGAAGAACCGCTTGAACGCAACCACTCCTCGGGGCGTCGCCATGTATTTGTGACTTGTCGCGCGCGAGACGGTCGATTCGTGCAAGCCGAGTTCGTCGGCAATCTCACGGAGCGTCAACGGACGCATCGCCAAGTCGCCATACTCGAAGAAATTGCGCTGCCGCGCCACGACGGCCTCAGCGACACGCTGAATCGTCAGAAAGCGCTGTTCCAGGTTACGAACCAGCCAACGGGCTTCCTGCAGATGCTGAGCGAGCAATGTCGTCTCGCCATCCCGTGCCTGGCGGAAATAGTCAGCGTACTGCTGATTGACGCGAATGCGCGGATAGATCGCTGCGTTGATGCTCACCGCCCAGCGCTTCTTCTCCTTGCGCACGATGACGTCAGGCACCAGCGCGCGGGGCTCGAACGTGCCGACCTTGGAGCCCGGGCGCGGGTCCAGACTGCGAATCAATTCGACCGCGCCGCGCAGATCCTCGCCCGAACAATTCAGGGCCTCGAGCAACCGCGTGTTGTCGCGTGAAGCCATCAGGGCCAGCTTGTTCGTTACGATCTCGATTGCGAGGTCGCGAAATGGAGTGTGGCTGTCGAGCGTCTGCAGCTGCAGGGCCAGACATTCGCCCAGGCTTCGGGCCGCGATCCCCGCCGGCTCGAGGGTCTGGACGATCCTGAGCGCCGTTTCGAGGTCCTCGGGCTCGATGTCTTCCAGGTCCGGTTCGACGGCAACCAGCTCCTCGAGCGGCTGCCGCAGAAATCCATCCTCATCGAGGGCGTCCACGATGAGGTTCGCGAGCGTGTACTCCCGCTCGGCGAGTCCCAGCAGTAACAACTGCTCGCGTAACGAGTCGCGCAGGGTCGCTGGGGAGGCGGTCCACTCGGTCCAGTCGGGAGTCTCGTCGCTCGAGCCGCCGCCCGAACCGCTCGAGCCCGTAAAGTCCAGATCCGCGTGCGAGGAGTCGTTCGAGTCGGTCGCGCCCTCTTCCTGGTTGCGGGAGTCTGCGGTTTCCGCCGCCTCTTCGAGGAACGGGTTCTGAGAGATGGCCTGGTGCAATTCTTGCACGCACTCCAGGGCAGACAACTGCAGGAGCTTGACCGACTGTTGCAGCCTTGGAGTCAGCGTGAGCTGCTGCTTGAGGCGCAGACCCATTACGGCGTTAGACATCAGAAAACCCTCTCCAATCGACGACTCGAGCGCTTGACCCTCGAAGCAGAAGCAACAGCTATGCCAGTTTCTCGCAGTGCGCGACATGCGCCAGAAGTTGCAACGGCGTGTAAGAACGCCATCGCGGCACGCTGCCGCTCGAATCTCGTGCGAACGACATGACATCAATACGTGACGATCAGCCCGGTTCCCCCTGCGATGAATTGACCCACCCCGATCTATTGGCCCGCTCTGACCTATTGGAAATCGCGCTGGCGGCGGGACGCTTGGGCTATTGCCTCCTCGACGTCGGTCGCCGCGTGTTACGTGCGAGCACGGCATTCAAATCGGAGTTCGGCTGGGCGCCGGATGCGCCGATCGATCTGGAGGCCCTCGAAGAGCACATTCATCTGGAAGATCGCGAAAAGTTTCTCGATGCTTTGAACGCCGCGATCGAGAAGGGTTCCGATATCGATGTGGTCGTGCGAGTGAGTTGGGACCCTGAGATCGACCAATCTGTCGCGTTGCGCGGACGCGTGGTCAGGTATGGATCGGCGGACCGTTCCGGGGACCGCATCGTCGTCACGTCGCGCAATGTGACGGCCGAAGTCCTTACGAGCCACGCGCGAGATGAGTTCCTCTACACAGTCTCCCACGAGATGCGCTCCCCGCTGAATGCGATCCTCGGCTGGAATCGCATCCTGACCCTGAAGCGCGCGGACGATGCGGAGGTGGCGGCCATCGCGCCGCGCATCGAACAGAGCGCGCGAGCTCAGTTGAAGATCGTCAACAGCTTGCTCGACCTGGGTCGTATCAGCACGGGCAAGCTTCGAATCGAGCCACGACCCACACGCATCGCAAAGGTGGTCGGTCTCGCGTTGGATGAAGCGCGAGCGGCCGCGGCAGCCAAGAGAATCGAGATCGTTGCCGACCTGAGCCTGGGTGATCCGCTGTCGGGGAGCACCTCGGGCCCGCAGTTGCGCGCCGATCCCGATCGGCTGCAGCAGGTCGTGAGCAACCTGCTCTCGAATGCGATCAAATTTACACCGCCGTCGGGAAAGGTGACCGTCTCACTGCGGGAGCTCGAGAACGCCATCGAGCTTTCCGTCTCTGACACGGGGCAGGGGATCGCCCCGGAGCGGCTGCCTCGAGTATTCGATTGCAGCGGGCTGGGATTGCAGCTGGTGAGGGAAATCGTGTCGCTGCATCAGGGGACCGTATCGGCACACAGCGACGGCGTGGGGCGGGGCGCGACTTTCACGGTTCATCTGCCATTGCCGCCGCACCAGCGTGTCGCGGACTCCTCGACGTCGCTGCGTGGGCTGTCAATCCTGGTTGTGGACGATGAGTTGGATGCGCGGACCGTAGTGGCCGAGGCTCTACGCCTGGAAGGTGCCGCTGTCACCGTAAGCGATTCGGTTCGCGCCGCTCTCGGGCAGTTGCGGGCGAGCGATGCGCATTTCGACATCGTCGTCACCGATATTGGAATGCCGGACGAAGACGGCTACTCGCTCGTGCGCAAGTTGCGCGGCATGCGCAATGGTCACCAGACGTTGGCCATTGCCGTGACCGGCTACGTATCCAAGAGCGATGTGGAGTCCGCGATCGACGCGGGATTCGACATGCACGTGCCGAAGCCGGTGGATTTCGATTCGTTCGTGCCGATGATGCGCAGGATGGCGCGGGCGCGAGTGTCCGCCTGAGGCAGGGCAAAAAGACAAAAAAAGAGCGGGCTGGTCGCACCACAGCCCGCCAAACGGGGGGTCTTCGGTTGCGCTGCCGCTGTCGGCTCCAAAGGGGAACTGGCCAGCCGCTGCGCGAAACTGTCATCGTTGCCGTCGAATAAAGTGCGCGAACGTCGAGTGACCACGGAGGTCGCAATCGATGTACCCGCAAGGAAGGGGCGGACGGAAACGGTTCCCTTCCCTGTGCATCTCAAGGGAATGCAACCCATATGCCAGCCCAAGCTCGCGGCGCTTGCCTCGCGAGCCGCGACGGCGGGTATGGATCGTGCTCCGCGCCGCAGGACGCCGTACGTGTGCGTGAAAGGCGGCTTATGTCTGCACGGCAGAGCATTCGAACCCTGAACCGATTGGTCCAGACCTGTCGGGACGGCGAGGCCGCCTGCGCGGCCTGGAGCGCCGCGGTGGCCAGCCCCGATCTAGAGGAGGGGTTGTGGCATCGCAGTCAGGAGTGGGGGCGCCAGGGAGATGAGCTGCAAGCCCTTGTTTTGCTATTGGGTGGGCGCCCGGCCCGAACGGCTACGCCCGCCGGGCGTGCGCTGCGCGGCTGGATCCTTCTGAAGCGGGTGTTCCTGGGCCGTAGCGATCTGTCAGTCGTGCTGGGCTGGGAGCAGGCCCAGCGAAATGCCCTGCGGCGATATCAGCACGCGCTCGAGGGAACCCAGCCCGCCCAGGTTCATCGAACCCTTCTGCTGCAGGCCGCCCGTCTGTCGGATCACCACCATCACCTGGAGGACCTGGTAGGCCGATTCGCCGCCCATTCCTACTGAGCCTGATGTGTAAAACATACAGGTCGTGAAAAAAGTGCTCGCGGGCGCTAGCGGTGGGCTGCGGGCATTTTTTCTTTGAGCTTGCGTGTCCGGCGGGTTTGGGACCACGATCAGGCTCGGTTCAAAAGCTTGGACTGGAGACGTTCATGTTGCCCGCCGTGGCACGCTGGCGCCCGAGCCCCGCAGTGCTCGCACTGGCGTTGGGCGTGGCCATCGGTCGTCCCGGCTTGCGGCTGGTGGAGCCTCGGCTGTCCGAGGATGGGGGTCTCCTCGAGGTCCTGAGCGAGCTGCCGCTACTCGCCAGCCTGTTCTGCGTCGGTCTGCGGCTACAAATCCCATTTAGTTGGAGTCGCTGGCGGATCCCGACGCGGCTTGCAACGTTGTCGTTGCTGGCAACGCTCATCTTGGGCTCGGCCGCGGCGATCCTGCTCTTCGGTGTGAACTTCCTGGAGGCTCTGTTGATTGCGGGCATTCTCGCTCCCACCGATCCGGTGCTCGGGCCCGAGGTGGTTGCCGAGCCGCAGGCGGCGGAAGCGCATTCCGTGGAAGGTTCGCTCAACAGTGCACTGGTCGTGGCGTTGATCGCGGTGATTCTCGGCCTGATGGGCTTGGAAGTGGGCGCGGACCAGAAGACGGCTGTGGCACCGGTGTGGCTTGTAGCAGGAGCGCTATGGTGGACTCTGGGTGGAGCGGCGATCGGATGGTTGATCGGCTTCGGCATGGCGCGCTGGATCGCGCTCATGGACTTCGATCGGCAGACCGCGCGCTTCGAGACGACGCTCGAGACGATCGTCGTATTCGCGACGTCGGTGCTGGCTTTTGCGGGAGCAGAGGTCCTGCATGCCGGCGGAGTGCCTGCCGTGTTCGCCGGGGCGGTAGCGCTCTCGCATGGCGGTCGATTTCGCGCTCCGCTGCGGCGCCGGCCAATGGGGCCGCGCGTGCTGAAGATCGCGAGCCGCGTGGAGAAACTGGCGGTACTGGCTTCGATCGTGTTGCTCGGCGTGTTGAGCAGCGAGATGGATTTTCGACTGAAGATCGCCGCGTTCGCGGTCCTACTGCTGGGCCTGATCCGTCCGTTGGCGGTCCGGCTCGGACTGTCAGGGCTCGAGTCGGCGACCCCGCAACGCCACGCCCTCGAGTGGGCCGGCATTCGAGGGACGGCGTCGCTGTATGGCCTGGTGTTCGCGATCAACCATGGATTGAGCGGTCCGTTCGCACGCCAGCTCGCCGGGATCGTGCTGTTCGTGATCGCAGGGTCGATCATCCTGCACGGGGCCACGGCCACCCCGGTCCAGCGGGCCTCGCCGGGGGCTCTGTCGAGTTGATTCGTGCTAGGTTGTACGCGAGTGCTGAGCAGGCGGCAAAAACCACGCCCCGAATCGAATATCGATTCAGGGCCGCCGCAACGCGGCTGATGTCAGCGCCATAGGCGCCAGTTAAGTATGAGGAATGCATGGCACATGCTCTGATAGTCGACGACGATGCGGATGTGGTCGACTGGCTACACGAAGTCGCGCGAATGGAAGGGTTCACCGTCGCGCGCGCCTTGAGTCTGCGCGAGGCGCGGATCGAGCTCGGGCGGCAGCGGCCCGATGTGCTGCTCACCGACCTGCGTCTGCCCGATGGCGAGGGCATCGAACTGGTGCGTGAGTTGGAGAAACCAGAGACGACAGAAGTGATCGTCGTCACTGGGCACGCGACAGTCGACAGCGCGGTGGCCGCGTTACGCGCGGGCGCCAGCGACTACTTGGTCAAACCCGCGGACCTCGAGCGCGTGCAAGCCGTGTTGCGGCATGCCAAGAAGACCTCCGCGCTACAGCAGGAAATCGGCGTCCTCCGGGATGAGCTGCGACGGCTGGGTCGGTTCGGAAGAATCCTGGGCAACTCGCCTCGCATGCAGGTGCTCTACGACCAGTTGACCCGAGTGGCGCCGACCTCGGCGACCGTCATGCTCATCGGAGACAGTGGCACGGGTAAGGAGTTGGCCGCGCAAACCATCCATGAGCTGTCGCGGCGGCGTGAAGCCCCGTTCCTGCCCCTGAACTGCGGAGCCGTCGCGCCGCAGCTGATCGAAAGCGAGCTGTTCGGGCACGAGCGAGGCAGCTTCACGGGCGCCGACCGCCAGCACAAGGGATTCTTCGAGCGCGCCAACGGCGGCACCATCTTCCTGGACGAAGTGACCGAAATGCCGATGGAGCTGCAGGTAAAACTGCTGCGTGTCCTAGAGACCGGAACCGTCATGCGCGTCGGGGGTACTCAACAGATTCCGTCGGAAGTCCGGGTCATCTGCGCGACCAATCGCGATCCGGAAAAGGCGATCACCGACGGCAAGCTGCGCGAAGACCTGTATCACCGCCTGAACGTATTCCCTATCCGCCTGCCGCCGCTGCGCGAGCGCGACACGGACATGGAGCAACTCGCGCAATTTTTCCTGGACGAGTTGAACAAGGAAGAGGGCACGAACAAGACGTTCTCGCGGGATGCCCTGGTGCGCCTGTATCAACACCCCTGGCCCGGCAATGTGCGCGAGCTGAAGAACTTCGTGCAACGCTCGTTCATCATGGCGGACGATGTGATCGAGCTCGATGCCGCGGTCGTGGACACGACGCCGAAGTCCGACGACGGGACGACCATCACGATCCGGGTGGGTACCCCCCTGGAAGAGGTCGAGCGGCGTGTGACCATGGCGACTCTCGCCTACTGCGGTCACGTCAAGCGCAAGGCCGCCGAGATCCTGGGGGTGAGTCTGAAGACTCTGTACAACCGCTTGGAAACCTACAGTGGCAAGGAGGGTGGTGGAGGCGGTGACAAGGACGACTCCGTCATGGCTCATGAATAGTTGCTGCGACCCCTCCTTGCACGAGTCAGACAATTCCTACAAACCCGTGGGCTGCGTTGACGTCCGGTCGTCCGACCTTGGCCTTTTGCCCTCAGGGTGGCAGCGGGTAGCCTTCCTGGGTGCCCGGGCCGTAACGGCCCCACAGGAGACGCAATGGTCCCGGGTGGGCCCCGCTCTAAGAGCGGGCAGGCCGACCGGGACGCCCTGAACTCGCTGCCATGCCGGCCACCCGAGTAGCAGTCGTAGACGATCATCAGCTCGTGCGCATCGGGCTCAAGCAGATCATCGAGGGACAACAGGATTTCGTCTGGGCGGGCGAAGCCAAGAGCGGCCGCGAGGCGCTGACGCTGTTGCGCAACACGCCGTGCGATGTGCTGCTGCTGGACCTGTCGTTGCCGGACATGTCCGGGCTCGACGTGCTGCGGCAGATCAAGTCCCACCACGAGTCGGTAGCGACCCTGGTGCTGAGCGCCTATCCGGAGAACCAGTACGGACTGAACGTGCTGCGCGCCGGGGCGAGCGGTTTCGTGAGCAAGACGGCGGATGATGGCGAGTTGTGCCGTGCGATCCGCGCGGCGGTGCGGGGCGGGCGTTACGTCAGTCCGGAGCTCGCCGAGATGTTGGTCAGCGGCATGCAGGGCGACAAAACCGGCGAGCCGCGGCACGCGATCCTGTCCGAGCGCGAGTTCCAGATCTTCACCAAGCTGGCCGAGGGACGTAGCGTGTCAGAGATCGCGGCGAAACTGTTTCTGAGCGTGAAGACGGTCAGCACGTATCGCACACGGATCCTGGAGAAGATGGGCATGAAGACCAACGCGGACATTACCTACTACGCCATCAAGAACAATCTGCTGCAGTGATGCAAATGGGCATGGCCGAAATTCGTAGCCCCGGCGTGAACGGCTCCTCCACTGCGGAGCGGCGCGTATTGCTGATCGAGGACTCGGCTGTGCTGACGCGCCGGCTGGTCGACCTGCTGTCGGAGCCTGGCCGCATTGCCGTCGCTGCCAGCGCGACCACACAGGCCGAAGCCTTGCTGCGGTTGCAGGAGAACGCTTACGACGTTCTCGTAGTCGATATCGAGTTAGCGGAGGGGAATGGCGTCGCGGTGATACGGCAAGCGCGCACGCTGTACCCGCCGACGGGTCAACCGCTGATCGTGGTGTTGACCAACTATGCTTCGGATTTCGTCCGGGACCATTGCTTTGCCGCCGGTGCGGATTACTTTCTCGACAAGATGCGCGATATCGCCCTGTTGAAGGCGATCGTGGTGGATGGGCGGCCGAAGTGGACGCCGCCTGCGGCCAGTCACTGACTGTCCTGAACCCCGGTCAGGCGGGCACGCTGAGCCGCAACCGCGTCCCGCTTCCCGCCGCCGAATCGATGTCGCACTGTCCGCCCAGCGTACGTGCCCGCTGACGCATGCCAGCCAGGCCGGGCGAACCGCCCAACCGCTGATCCTGCGCGTCGAACCCGCGACCGTCATCGCTCAGCAGCACCACGAACCCTTCGGGATTCGCGGTCAACACCAGCCGAACGCGAGTCGCCCTGGCATGGCGAATGACGTTGTCCAGCCCAGCCTGCACGATGCGGAACACGGCGATCGCCGTGTCGTGCGGCAACGTCTGCGCCTCATCCGCAATATCGACCTCGCACACCAGCCTCGCCTGGGAGCAGGTCGCATCGAAATACGTGCGCAATGTCGTCGGCAGGCCGAAGTGCTCCAACAGCGAGGGTCGCAGTTGCTCGACGACCCGGCGTTTGAGGTCCATCGCCTCATCGAGTACCGCACCCAATTGCGCGAGGCGGTCCTGGATCATGGGAGTGTCGAGCCGTGATTGCAGCCACGACAAGTCCATCTTCGCGGCCGTCAACAGGCCTCCGAGGTCATCGTGGAGCGTTCGTGCAAGCTGGTGTTTTTCACGCTCGGTAACCGCCTGCAGATAGGCGGCGAGCGCCGCCAGCTCCGTCTCCGAAGGAGTTGCGATCAGCCGGGTAGAGGGGGGTGTTGAGATTGCGTCAGTCATCTGCTTCGCGCCTGTACGCGAGCCGGTTTAGCAGATGCGCGCAGTGGACGCCAGTCAATCGGCCCGATTCACTCCGAGGAGCGACCCCGCCAGCTGCCCGGACCCAGCAGTGCCCCGAGCAGAAGTCCCACTCCGGCCCCGATGGACAATGCGGTCCACGGGTTATCGCTGACGTAGTTATTGGCAGCCTTGCGAAATTTCTTCGCCTTGCGCGTCGCGTTGCGTTCCAGATCGGCGAGCCGCCCCTTCGCGGAATCCAGCACGCCGCTCACCTTGTCGCGCGCGGCCATGACGGCGGCATCACGATCTTCCCCAACGGCGTGAACCAACTCCTCGACCTGGAGAAGCACGTTCCGCAACTCATCGGCGAGGGCCGCGCTTTCGGCAGCGGTACGTTCTAGCATTCGTTCGTCTCCTTCAAAAGCTCACGCCATCAGTACGAGAAGCATCCCAACCGTGATGGCCAGCAGTGATGTCAGATCTCGTGTGCTCATGACAGCAAGGTGCAAGATGGGTGGCGAAGAAACCAGTCGCGTTGCGGCTGCCGGTGGCACGAACTCGCGCTGATAGGACTGTCAGAAGACTCCTACATTGCCCTTTTCGACGAATCGCGTGCGTACTATGAGGATTCGGTACGCACGGTCCAGTGCATTGGGCCGATCCTCGCGAACCCCGAACGTTTGAAGCAGATGGAGTGGTTATGGCTAAGATACAGGGTGAAGGCGACTACGAGTCGGCCCGGAGATACAACTCTCGCACACGCAAGTTCGTCGCGGCCAAGGGAACGGCGGCTGAACGGGGGCCTCGCAACGGGCTGGACGTGACGGCCGAGCGCAAGGCACAGAGCCGAGCGCGCTCGGGAGCGCAGGACAAGCGTGACGCGAAGGTTATGGCGTCGGGAACCCGCGGGACGGGTCGCAAGAAATCATCGTCGGCGCGGCGCAAGACCCACTAAGGGACCTGGACGCCCAAAAGAAAGAGGCCCGCCAGGGGGCGAGCCTCTTCAAAGCTGAAGCTGACCGTGAGGTCGGCTGTCGCTTACTTCGAGCCCGAGGCAGCGTCGGTGGTCTTCTTCGACGACTTCTTGTGGTGGCCGCCCTTCTTGTGCGAGGACGACTTGGCCGGGGCCGAGGCGCTCGAGTCGGAAGCAGGGGCCGTGGTGTCAGCGGCGAGCACCGGGCCTGCAACAAACAGGGCACCGATGACGACCGGAACGATCTTCTTGAACATGGCGGGAAACTCCAGGGACGGGTTTGGTTAAGTCCTGATATGCAAATGCTTCGACGGAGGCCATCGAAGCGGCGCGTATTATGACTCGGTTTTTGCTCGCGCGTTTCATGATCGTTCGATGTCGTGCGCGGGCCACGGTTTGCACGAATTACAGCGTTTTAATTTGACAATCGGCTGGTGTGGGGCCGCAACGCTGTTGATGTGCAGCCGGCAAAAACCACGCTTTTTGCCGGCGTCGACGGAGGTGTCTGCGACAAACGCGCCGGGAGCGCGTTTGGTCGACCGAAGGTCGACGCGCAGCGTGCCGTCCAGGGACGGACAGGCACAAAAGCGCCGCAGGCGAATTTTGCCAATCAAACTAGTGACCCGGAAAACTCACCAGGGTAGTGACCGGTACCCCCAGTTTCTGCAGTCGCTGACGGCCTCCCAGGTCGGGCAGGTCGATCACGAAACAGGCGGCCAGCACCTCCGCCCCCAACGAGCGCAGCAGGCCCACGGCGGCCTCTGCGGTGCCCCCCGTCGCCAGCAGGTCGTCGATCAGGATCAGCCGCTCTCCGGCGCTGACGCCGTCCCGGTGAACCTCCATTTCATCGACCCCGTATTCCAGGGAGTAGGCGACGCGGACCGTCGCATGGGGCAACTTGCCCTTCTTGCGGACCGGCACGAAGCCGGCACACAGGCGATGGGCTACGGCGCCCCCGAGGATGAAGCCGCGAGCCTCGATACCGGCGACGCGGTGGATGGCCGACTCCGCCCACGGCTGCGCGAGCTCGTCCACGGCCAGACGGAAAACCCGAGCGTTGCCCAGCAAGGTGGTGATGTCACGAAACAAAACTCCGGGCTTGGGGTAGTCCGGAATCGTGCGGATGGCGGCAGCGATCTCTTCCTGGGTGGCTGTGTTCACCCGGGGAGTCTACCCCTGGCCGCCTGGCTCGAGATATTGCACGTTGAAGTAGCGCCGCTCGTCGGTCCAGGCAGTCTTCGCTTCCCACCCCGCGGCACGCGCCAGTTGCGCGAAGCTCTCCTGGGTGTACTTGTGACAGTGCTCCGTCACCAGATGTTCGCCGGCGGCAAATGTCACTGTCTCGGTGCCAACCGTCACATCCTGAGTGCGCTCGCTGACCAGGTGCATTTCCATGCGGCTCGCCCCGGGCTCCCAAACGGCCTCGTGCCGGAATCCCGTCACGTCGAAATCCGTACCCAGCTCCCGGTTCAGACGCACCAGTGCATTCAGATTGAATTCGGCGGTGACCCCGGCGGCGTCGTTGTAGGCGGGCTCGAGGATCCCGCGATCCTTGACGAAGTCATAACCGATGAGCAGCGCGCCGGTATCGCCTGCGATGCGCCGCATGGTCCGCAGCAGCTCGACGGCCGCCGGTGGGTCGAAGTTGCCGATCGTCGAGCCAGGGAAGAACACCACGACCCTGTCGGCCGCCCGGCGCGGTGTCGGGACGGCAAACGGCTGCGTGAAATCGGCGCAGACCGGCAGGACCTCGAGATCGGGATACGACTCGCGGATGCCGCGGGCGGCCGCAAACAAGTGGGAACGCGAGATGTCGACCGGGACGTACGCGGCAAGCTCCGGCATCTGATCCAGGAGCAGACGTGTCTTCGTGCTCGCCCCGCTTCCCAACTCCACCAGCACGGCGTCAGGGCCGATCTGGCTCGCTATCTCGCGCGCGTAGAGGGCAAGGATGTGCGTTTCGGTGCGGGTCAGGTAGTACTCGGGAAGCGTGCAGATCCGGTCGAACAGGTGCGACCCGTGCTCGTCGTAGAAGTACATCGGCGATAGATGCTTCGGCTCCTCCTTCAAGCCTGCCAGCACGTCGGCAATCAGGGTCTGGTCGGGGGCGCGGCGCGCTCGCCGGGAGGGGTGCTGTTGGATTCTCATGCTCTCATCCGTTGCTCGAGTTCAGCCGTCCTGGGCGAGTCGTAGTCCCGTGAATTGCCAGCGCGCCGACGGCGGAAAGAAGTTCCTGTATGTCGCGCGGATGTGGGTTTTCGGCGTGGCGCACGAACCGCCCCGCAGAATGAGTTGATTGACCATGAACTTGCCGTTGTATTCGCCCAGCGCGCCGGTCAGGGCCTGGAATCCGGGATACGGGTCATATCCGGATCGGGTCCACTCCCAGACGTCGCCGAACATCTGGGTGAGGCGGGGCGGTGCATCCGCGGATTGCTCCGTGGTCGCCGGCACCGGGTGCCAGTTACGGCTTTCGACGAAGTTGCCCGCGCTCACGGCGCCGGCAGAGCTCTCTCGGGCCGCCACTTCCCATTCGGCTTCCGCCGGCAGTCGGGCCTGAGCCCAACGCGCAAATGCGTCGGCTTCGTAGTAGCTGACATGACAGACGGGCGCGTGAGAATTGATCTCGCGCAAACCCAACAACGTGAACTCCTGCTCGAGCGAGTCGGCCCAGTAGATCGGCCGGTTCCATTGCTCGCGCTGCACGACGTTCCAACCATCCGACAGCCACAGGCTCGCGTTGGTGTAGCCGCCATCGCGGATGAAGTCCCGATATTCCCCATTGGTGACGAGTCGGCTCGCCAACGCAAAGGGCTCGAGATACGTGCGGTGGCGAGGGCGCTCGTTGTCGAAGGAAAACTCCGTGCCGTCGTGTCCGATCTCGCTGATCCCGCCGGGAAAGCGCACGAAGCGGCAGGCGGGCGGGTCACCCCAGGTGCGGTCGCGCGGGGCCTCGTATGCCGGCAACAGGGGGTTGCAGGAGAACAGATGCTTCAGGTCGGTGAGCAGGAGCTCCTGGTGCTGCTGCTCGTGGTGCAGACCCAGAACGATCCGCTCCCGAAGCGACTCGCCGGCGGGACTTTCCGATGCTCGAGTGAATCTCGATGACGAGAGGAACCTCTGCATCTGCTCATCGACGTGTGTCCGGTATGCGAGTACTTCCGCGACTGTCGGACGCGAGATCACGCCGCGCCTTGGACGTTCGTGCATCGGGCCGACGGCGTTGTAGTAGGAATTGAAGAGGTAGCGGAACCGGTCGTCGTAGAAGCGATAGTCCGCGGCTCCGGGCTGCAGGACGAATTCTTCGAAGAACCAGCTCGTGTGTGCGAGGTGCCACTTGGTGGGACTCGCATCGGGCATGGATTGCGCTACGTAGTCCTCATCTTCGAGCGGCTCGCAGAGCTCCACGGTCGCATCGCGAACCTGGCGGAAGTGATCGGCCACGGAGTCGCGCGCCGAGGGCGGGGTGCCCAGCGCGTCGGCCAGCCGATTGTCGAGACCGATAGAGGACATGAATGCCTGTGAAGGATTTTGACCGGCGGCCCCGGGACGGAAGGGGGCTACCGGCGGTTTTCCGCCCAGTTTGCCACTGACCAAGCACGATGTGTGCCCGCAGTGCAAAATCTCAAGCCCTGGGTGACTCTGAAGTGAACGCGGGAGCGATATGCAAGCGATCGAGGCCTTGTTACAGCGATTTTCCGGCCGGGTATTGAAGGAGCCGGCGCCCGATGAGGGGGCTTTGCGCCTGATGTTCGACGCCGCAGTGCGGGCGCCGGACCACGGTCGTCTGCGACCCTGGCGGTTCCTGGTCATCCAGGGGGAGGGGCGGACGAAGTTCGGCGAGCTGCTGGCCGATTGCGCCCGGCGGACCAAGCCGACCGCCACCGCGGAATCGCTGGAACGAGAGCGGCAGAAGGCGTTCCGAGCTCCTCTGATCATCGTCGTGGCCGCTATCATTCAGCCGTCCGCGAAGGTTCCGGTGATCGAACAGATTCTCAGCGCAGGCGCGGCGGCTCAAAACATTCTGCTCGCCGCGTTCACGCTCGGATTCAACGCTGTGTGGAAGACGGGCGACGCTGCGTACGACGAGACGGTCAAAGCCGCGCTCGGTCTCGAGAAGAAGGATGCGATTGTCGGGATCATGTATGTGGGCACCGAGGAGGCCCCGCCGCCGGGGCTGGCACGTCCTTCAGCGCAGGAATATGTGCGCGCATGGGAGGGATGAGAGAATGAAATGGGCCATTGCGGGCGCCGCCCTGCTGGTTATGACAGCCGTCTGCCATGCTCAGACTGCGAAGGAGAAGCCGGTGTCCGCGAAAGCTGCAATCGGCGATTTCGGCCTGGATCTGGCGACGCTGCAGTCGAGCGTGCGCCCGGGCGACGATTTCTATGCGTACGCCAACGGCAAGTGGCTCGATACGTTCCAGATTCCAGCCGACCGGTCCTCCTATGGCGCGTTCGACAAACTCGAGGATCTTTCGGAGGAGCGGGTTCGCCAGATCATCGAAGCCGCTGCTGCGGGGCGCGCGGCTGCCGGCTCGCCCGAGCAGAAGATCGGGGACTATTTCTCCGCCTTCATGGACCAGAAGGCGATCGAGGCCAACGGCCTGACGCCGGTGAGCGCGGACCTGCAACGCATCGCGGCGGCGAAGTCGAAGGACGACATTGCAACATTGTTCGGCTCGCCGGGCTTCGCGTCTCTCTATGACGTGGATATCACCCCGGATCTGAAGGATCCGAACCGCTACAGCGTCGCCATCAGCCAGTCCAGTCTCGGGCTGCCGGACCGCGACTACTATCTGAACGACGATCCGAAGTTGCAGGAGATCCGGCAGAAGTATCTGGCCTATGTCGAGCAGATGCTGACACTGGGCGGTGTTCCTGACGCGCACATCAAAGCGGTCGCGATCTCGGAATTCGAGACGAGCATCGCGAAAGTACAGTGGCCGATCGAGAAACGCCGCGACGTCGAGGCAACCTACAACCCGCGCACCAAGGCGCAACTGCTGAAGCTCGCCCCTGGATTTCCGTGGCAGGCCTTCCTCGACGCCAGTCAACTCGGGTCGCGCGAGAACCTGGTGCTCGCCGAGCTGACGGCGATTCAGGAGCTGGGCACGGTGTTCAAGCGCACGCCGCTGCCGACGCTGCAGGCCTACCTGACGTTCCACTATCTGAACGATCACGCGCCGTATCTGCCGAAGCGCTTGGATGAGGCGAGGTTCGGGTTCTACGGTCAGGCGCTGCGCGGCCAGCCGGAACAGCGCGAGCGCTGGAAGCGCGCCGTCAGTGCCGTCGACGATGCGTTGGGCGAGCAGGTCGGGCAGGTTTATGTAGCGAAGTATTTCCCGCCCGAGTCGAAGGCCAAAGTGCAGGAACTGGTGGCCAACCTGCGCGCGTCCCTGAGCGACCGCATCGATCACCTCGACTGGATGACAGCGCAGACGCGATCCCGGGCGCACGAGAAGCTGGCGACCTTCGTGACCAAGATCGGCTATCCGGACAAGTGGAAGGACTACTCCGCGCTCGAAGTCCGGCGCGACGATCTCGTAGGCAACGTCAAACGTGCCGCGGTCTGGCACTGGAACTATCTGCTCGCGCGCCTCGACAAGCCGGTCGACCGCTCGGAATGGCAGATGACGCCGCAGGAGATCAACGCTTACTACAATCCGCAAAATAACGAGATCGTCTTTCCGGCGGCGATCCTGCAACCGCCGTTCTTCGATCCCAACGCCGACGATGCCGTCAACTACGGAGCCATCGGCGCGATCATCGGCCACGAGATCGGCCACGGCTTCGACGATCAAGGCCGGAAATTCGGTCCCGATGGGGGTCTCGAGGACTGGTGGACACCGAAGGACGCGGACGAGTTCACGTCGCGCGTCTCACGGCTGATCAAGGAGTATTCGCAGTTCGAGGCGCTGCCCGGCCTGAAGGTCAACGGCGCCAACACGATCGGTGAGAACATCGGCGACCTGGGGGGGCTCAACATGGCGTTGCACGCCTATCAACTCTCGCTGCAGGGGGCTCGGGCGCCGGTCCTGGGCGGATTGACCGCAGAGCAGCGCTTCTTCCTGTCCTGGGCTCAGGCCTGGCGCATGAAGTTCCGCGAAGGGGCGTTGCGCGAGATCGTCATGTCGGACGTGCACAGCCCGGCGCGATTCCGGGTCAACGGCACCATGCCCAATATCGCGGAGTGGTACGCAGCCTTCGGCGTTCAGCCGGGCGACAAGCTGTTCATGAAGCCGCAGGAGCGCGTCACGATCTGGTGAAGAACTGGAAGTGGCTGCCGCCGCTGTCCTTGGCGCGGTACATCGCGGAGTCGGCGTGCTTCAGGAGCGTCTGGGCATCCTCGCCGTCGTTCGGATAGAGGGCAACGCCGATGCTGCAGGTGACGTGAAACTCGCCCTGCTCGATGACCCAAGGCTGCGAAACCGCCGCGAGCATTCGCTCCATGATCTGACGAACGGCGTCAGCACCTGCGTGGCCATTGATGAGTAACACGAATTCGTCGCCGCCCAGGCGTGCAACGGTGTCGCAGTCGCGCACGCACGATTGCAGCCGCGCCGCCACGACTCTCAGCAGGTCGTCACCAAACTGGTGGCCGAGGCTGTCATTGATGAACTTGAACTGGTCCAGGTCGATGAAGGCGACAGCCAGTCGGGTGCCCTGCGCGGCGGCCGTCAGCAATGCCTGCTCGAGGCGGTCCTGCAGCAGCGAGCGATTCGCAAGTCCGGTGAGCGGGTCGTAGTTGGCTTGATGTTCGATTCGTGCCTGGTAGCGACGGCGCTCGGTCACGTCCTCGACGGTCCCTTCATACCCGGTCGGGGTGCCGTCTTCGGCAAAGAGCGCGCGGGCGTTTTCGGAAATCCAGATAATGTCGCCGTTCTTGCGGTAGACCTGGGACTCGAAGCCGGTTACCGAGCCGCGCGCGGTCACGATTCGCATGAACTCATCGCGGCGTTGCGGATCGACGTAGAGCTGGCGGCCGATGTCGTGCAGCGAGGCGATCAGCTCCCGGGGCGAATCGAAGCCGTAGAGATGGGCGAGGGCCGGATTCGCATCGAGGTACTTGCCCGCGGCGGTGGTTCGGAAAATTCCTTCGATCGCATTTTCGAACAGTCCGTGGTAGCGGCGTTCGGCTTCGCGCAGCGCTTGCTCGGCGTCCTTGCGCTTCGTGATGTCTTGGATCAAGCCCTCGATCGCGATCGGGCGGCCGTCCACGCCTGCGACGCCGTTGCCACGTTCCCAGACCCAGCGGATGGCGCCGTCCAAATGCACGACGCGGTACTCGAGATCGAACGACCTGCCCGCTTCGGCCGCGCAGACGATGGCTTCGCGCACCCAGAGTCGATCGTCCTCGTAAACGATATCTTCGAAACAGACGCTACTATTCTGCAACAGCTCCACCGGCTGGCGACCCGTGATCGCCTGGCAGCCGGCGCTTGCGAACTCGATCGTCCAGTTCGCATCCAGGCGACGCCGATAGACCATACCATCGACATTCGCGAGCAGCGTGCTGAGCATCCGCGCGTCGTCCTGAGGAAGGTCCGCGACCGGATCAACGGAGTACGGCTTGAGTGATCGGGCTGGGTTCATTTTCGTGGCGCAGCGAGAGGTTGAACCCTAACAAGTTGCGGCGGGGTTGCTGCTGGCGTTTCGTCACAGAACGCGACATGAATTTAATCAAGATCGCGTTCTCGCTCACGCGATCGCGTCAAGGAAGACTGAGGAGTGCAGCGAGATCCGCTCGGTGCACGGAGATGGTGCGTTGATGCGCGCGATCCTGCGCGACTGGCTCGCGCAGTGGTTCGAGTGCGTTAGCGCACAGCCTTGTAGCCGCCAGGAACGCCTGCTGGGGACAGCACGATCTGCCACAGCTGCGTGCTCCTCGATCGGAACGCCGCTGCCGAGGACATGAGCCAGAAGTGCCACATTCGCCGGAATCGCTCGCTGTAGCGGTCCGCGATCTGGGGCCAGGTGCGTTTGAAGTTGTCAGACCACGCAAGCAGCGTTCGATCGTAAAATACGCCGAATGAGTGGATGTCCTCGACGACCCACAGTCCTTCCGCAGCAGACGTGATTTGAGCGAGCGAAGGGAGCTGGGAGTTGGGGAATATGTATTTCTCGATCCAAGGATCGGTCGCGACGGAAGAGCGATTGCTGCCGATGGTGTGCAGCAGGAACAGTCCGTCAGGACGCACCAGCTCGCGGGCTTTCGCGAGGTATGTCCGGTAGTTGCGCACGCCAACGTGCTCGAACATGCCCAGCGAGTAGATGCCGTCGAAGGTACCTGTGAGGCTTCGGTAGTCTTGGAGGCGAAAGTCGACGTCCAGGCCTTCGCAGCGTCTCTGCGCAGACTGCAATTGATGTCGTGAGACGGTCACTCCCGTGACCGTCGCGTCATAGCGCTCGGCCATGAACTGCGCGGAGCCGCCCCAGCCACAGCCAATGTCCAATATGCGCATGCCCTGTCGTCCGCCGATCTTGCGTGCGACAAGGTCCAGCTTGGCCTCTTGGGCCGCCGCAAGTGTGGTGGCGTTCTCCCAGTAGGCACAGCTGTAGATCATGCGAGGATCGAGCATCCTCTCGTACAAATCGTCGCCAAGATCGTAGTGACGCTCGCCGACGACGAAGGAACGACGCGGGCTCTGCATGTTGTGTAGGCGAGCCGCGAGGGACAGGAAGATTGCTCGCGGAGAGTGCAGGTGCTCCTCGATGTTGCTGCGCAGCACACGGGCCAGCATCTCATCGAGTTGGTCGCAGTCCCACCAGCCGTCCATATAGGACTCGCCGGCGCCCAGCGAGCCGTGAGCTAGAACGCGGTGAAACATCCGCTCGTCATTGACGCGGATGTCCCAGGGGCGAGAGCCGTCAAGCCGGACGTCCGCAACGGCAAGGAGTTCACGTAGAGCGCGCTCGGACGAGTTCGCGCTGTGTGCGCCGGTGGCTGCTTCATGCGACAGCGTCGGCGAAATACCGTGTTCTGCCACTTCGGTCCCCTTTATTTGTTCTTGCAGTCCAGTCGAGCCTTAACCATAGCGCGCAGGCCGTCTGTATGACCAGTAGGTGACAAATGGCGGATTGTGGGGCGGTTACCGCCCCGCTCCAGCTTGGGCCATACGGTCGCGTCGCGCGGTGGCCCGGCGTGTGCACTTCGCCGTGGCGCGGTACAGGTGTCGCGCGGTGGCCCGGCGTGGGCGACCTTCACGGGAATCGGACGTGGGCGCTGGGGGGCGGCGGGGTTAAGGCAGATGCGGGTCGGTGGCAACGGTCGGCAGCTCCGCGCTGATTGGCTGCCTTTCCAGCAAGTGTCGCTCCGCGGGTGGCTCCTTGCCGCGGTGGAATGCCAGCACGCGACGCTCCGTCTCCTGGTCGGCCACTGTCAGGCGGTGGTGCCGCCGCAGGTGCTCGACCCAGTTCGGGCTGTGATACCGCTCGACCCAGGCCTCGGGGTCGGACGTGTCCTGCATCAGCGTCCATCGTCTTGCGCCATCACGACGACGAATGCGCCGCAGCTCGCTCATTTCCAGGCGGAAGCGCTCGGTGTCAGTGAGAGCGATACGGTACTCGATCGTGACGACGATCGGCCCCGAGTCCGGCACGCGATCGATCTCACCTTCCTGGGCTGCGGAGAAGGTACGCAACGGATTGAGATCCAGACCTTCCGGTTGCGGGAGAGACCACTTGCGCCCCAGCAGAGCCGAGACGCACATGAGTCCTCCGGCGCCGCTGAGGGTCTGAGATAGCGAGAGGTGACTCGCTGTTTCACCCCAGAGCCAGCTGCCAATCGACAGACCGCCGAAGGTCACCATCTGATAGATCGCGATGGTCCGGCCCACGACCCATCGGGGGGATGAGACCTGCACCGTGACGTTGAAGGTCGACAGCGCGATGACCCACGAGGCACCTGCGAGCATGAGGGCGATCATGCTGAGCGCGTGCCAGGAACTCGCTGCGACCAGGAACGTCCCGACGCCAAAGCCGACCGTCGCGACAGTCGCTACCCGCTCGTTGCCGTGGCGAACGCGCAGTGAGGAGCTGAATAGGGCACCGACGACGGCGCCTGCTCCGAACGCCGCATAGAGAATGCCGTACGTCACTGCGCCCCCGCCTATGAGGTCGCGAGCGATGAGAGGCAATAGCGCCCAGATTGTGCTGCCCAACAACCCGAAAACGAAACCTCGTACCAGGACTCTACGAATGTCCGGCGAAAGTCGCGTGTACCGGAGGCCGGCGCTCATCGCCATCCCAATACGCTCGGGCGGCAGGAATCGCGGTGTCTTTGGCCTATGCCAAGTCGCAAGTACCGTGATGAGTGCGACGTAGGACAGACAGTTCGTCAGGAAGGCTGCCTTGGAACCTGCGGCCGCGACGATGATTCCACCGATTGCCGGTCCGGCGATACGGGCGAGGTTGTAGCCAAGACTGTTCAGCGATACGGCTGCACTGATGTCGGCACGAGGGACCTGCTCCCCAACCGACGATTGCCAGGCAGGCGCGAACAGCGCTGATCCACATCCAATGAGAAACGTGAACGACAGAAGGATCCACGGTGTGATGTGACCGAGGAACGCCATCGTTGTCAGCGTGGAAGACATGCTGAACAGGATGAACTGCGCAATCAGCATCACGACTCGACGATCGAAGATGTCGGCGATGGCACCCGCCGGCAGCGAAAGCAACATGATCGGCAACGCCGTCGAGGCCTGTACGAGCGCCACCATGTCCGGCGAAGGCGCCAACGAGGTCATGAGCCACGAAGCACCGACGGCTTCGATGAGGCCGCCGAAATTTGAGACGACGCTTGCGCTCCAAATCGAAGCGAAGGCGCGTGAGTGGAACGGCGCCAGCGTCGGCGAATCTCGTAGCGAGCTTGGCAACAGCGAGTACAGGCGTGAACGCGCGGTCACGTCGCGAAGGTCCTAGTGCTCGGTCGCAACATTGGGGGGAGGAGAGTGTAGCAGGTGGCGCGAGCGTCGCGGCGTCGAGCGGCAGGCTGAATGGTTGCTGAACCCCGGAAAAATAAGCCTATTTCGAAACTTTGGCCGCCGCGGGGCGTTCCAATTCCTGAGTAGGTGCATAGCCTGCGCAAGCGAAAGGTGGCGCCATGTACGTCGACAGAACGCATTTAGAGAGAAGCGAAGTGATGGCCCGCGGAGGCCGCGGGTTGGTGGTCGTCGGACTGCACGTTGCCGCGATCTACGTCATCGCGACGTGCATGGGAATCATTCACGCCCCGGCGGTGTTTCAACCCATGCAGGCCATGATCATCGAGTCGACACAACAGTCGAAGCCCGTGCAGCCGGTGGTCTCGAAACCGCAGCTCGAGCAGCCGACTCTGGACGTGCAGGTCGCCGACCCGCAGCCACAGATCGACGTGCCTGTCGAGACGAACACGGCACCCGACCCGGATGCGACGCAGACGATTTCGGATGCGAATCTCCAGGTCACGCGTCGCGTCGAGCCGACCTATCCTCCTGCGTCGCGCCGAGCGGGTGAGCAAGGTAGCGTCGTGGTGAACGTGCTAGTGGACGAGCGTGGTCACCCACAGCAGGTGAAACTGCAGAACAGCAGCGGCTTCGACAAGCTGGACCAGGCCGCCCTGCAGGCCATTCAGCGGTGGGTGTTCAACCCGGCCGTGCGGGGATCGCAGAAGGTGACGGCGTGGACGACCGTCCGCGTGACGTTCAAATTGCAGAATGCCTGATCGAGAGGGGCCGTCCCGTTGGGGCGGCCCGGCTGGGCAGGCGGCAAAAACGACGCTTTTTGCCGCCGGCAGCGGAGCTGATGTCCGCGCACAAACGCGCAAGGAGCGCGTTGGACGACCGGAGGTCGGCCCGAAGGGTGCCATCCAGGGATGGACAGGCACAGTGCGCCTTGGCGACTTTGCGCCCGTGAACTAGAAGGGCTTCACCACCGCCAGAATCACGATCGCGATCAGCAGCACGGACGGCACCTCATTGAAGATGCGATACCACCGCTGCGAATGCTCGTTGCGCCCCTCGCGCAATGCGACCATCAGCTGCCGGCACCAGATGTGATAGCCGATCAAAAGCCCCACCAGAGCGAGCTTGGTGTGTAGCCACCCGGACTGCATGTAACCGGGAAACGTCGCCACCAGCGACATCCCGAAGATCACGGTCAGCGTGCCTCCGATGGTCATAATCCCGAACAGACGCCGCTCCATGACGGCAAACCGCTCGAGGCTGACCTGATCCGTGGCCACCGCGTGATAGAGGAACAACCGCGGCAGATAGAACAGCCCGGCGAACCAGGTCACCACAAAAACGATATGAAACGCCTTCAGCCACAGCAGCATCGGTTTTAGACCCCCAGGGAAGAGTTGAGGGCCGCATCGTGGACGTCCGGCCAGGGCCACGGGGTGGGCCCCAGGCCGGGCGGTAGACGGACGCGCGCCCCAAGCCTGCGTTCAGACGATACCAGCTATCAGTAAGGACCCTTTGCCAGCCAGTATCGGTGGACGCTACATTGTGCGCCCGATTTTTCCGTCGCCATACGAGAAAGAGATCTGATGTCCTCTTCCACTCCGACGAAGACGCCCAGTAACATCGAAATCGCTCAGCAGGCCAAGATGAAGCCGATCGTGCCCCTGGCGCGGGAGCGGCTCGGAATTCCCGAGGAGTTTCTGGAACCCTATGGCCGGTTCAAGGCCAAGATCTCTCTCGACTTCATCAACACGCTGAAGGATCGGCCGAACGGCAAACTCGTGCTCGTCACCGCGATCTCGCCGACACCCGCGGGTGAGGGCAAGACCACGACCACGGTCGGCGTGGGCGATGCGCTGAATGCGATCGGCAAGAAGGCGATGATCTGCCTCCGCGAGCCGGCCCTCGGCCCGGTCTTCGGCATGAAGGGTGGCGCCGCCGGCGGCGGTTACGCGCAGGTCGTACCGATGGAGGATATCAACCTCCACTTCACCGGCGATTTTTCTGCGATCGCGCTGGCGAACAATCTGCTCGCCGCGCTGCTCGACAACCACATTCACCAGGGCAACCAGCTCGGATTCGATGTGCGCCGAATCGCGTGGCGTCGTGTCGTCGACTGTAACGATCGCGCGTTGCGAGAGATCGTCGTCGGGCTTGGTGGACCTGGAAACGGGTACCCGCGTCAGGACGGCTTTGACATCGTCGTGGCGTCCGAGGTTATGGCGATTTTCTGTCTCGCCACCAGCCTCGCTGACCTGAAGGAGCGTCTGGGCAAGATCGTGGTGGGCTATACCGCTGCTCAGAAGCCGATTCTGGCGAGCGACCTCAAGGCGCACGGTGCAATGGCCGCGCTGCTGAAGGACGCTCTGCAACCCAACCTGGTTCAGACGCTGGAGAACAACCCGGCGTTCATTCATGGCGGACCGTTTGCCAACATCGCTCACGGCTGTAACTCCGTGATGGCGACCACCACGGCACTCAAGCTTGCTGACTACGTCGTCACCGAGGCCGGCTTCGGTGCTGACCTCGGCGGCGAGAAGTTCATCGACATCAAGTGCCGTAAGGCAGGTTTGTGGCCTGCAGCGTCGGTCATCGTGGCGACGATTCGCGCCCTGAAGTACCACGGCGGAATCGAAGTGCCCGAACTCGGCAAGGAAAACCTGGAGGCCCTCGAAAAAGGCCTCGTGAACCTCGAGCGCCACATCGAGAACATCAACAAGGTATTCGGTATTCCCTGCGTCGTGTCGATCAACTCGCGTCACGAGGACACTGCGAAGGAAACCCAGCTGCTGATCGATCGCATGTCCAAGCATGGGGTGAAGGTCATTCACGCCAAGCACTACGCCGAAGGCAGCAAGGGCGCACTGGAAGTCGCCAAGGAAGTCGTGCGGCTGTGCGAGCAACCGAGCAAGGTCACCTTCGTCTACGAAGATTCCACCCCGCTGTGGGACAAGATGAAGGCGATTGCGACCAAGATCTATCACGCGTCGGACATCACTGCCGACACCAAGGTGCGTGCGCAGATCAAGCAGTTGCAGGAAGCCGGCTACGGTCACTATCCCGTGTGCGTGGCGAAGACCCAAATGTCGTTCTCGACCGACCCGAAGTTGCGTGGCGCGCCGTCGGGCCACGTGGTCAACATCCGCGAGGTGCGGTTGGCTGCGGGTGCTGAGTTCATCGTGATGATCTGCGGCGACATCATGACGATGCCGGGTCTGCCGAAGGTTCCCGCCGCGAACTCGATCGATATCGACGAGCACGGCAAGATCGTCGGCTTGTTCTAAGTAGACTGGCCGAAAGTCGACCGGACGGTCGCTTTCGGCAGAGTCGGCGCCCGAGTTCCGTTCGGCGGCGCCCCAAAAGCGTGGTTTTGGGGCGCGTGCCGCCGTGTCAGTGAGCCCAACCCTTTTCTTTGGCGGTGGCCTCGCCGTTGGCATCCAGAGGATCGCCGGCCATTTCCTCATCAACGGCTTGTGCGACAACCTTCGGCATGGAAGAGGACGCCTGCCGAAGACCGCCTGACGCCTGCGCGGTCTTTTCTCCCTGCGCCAGGACCTGAACCCTCCACGCATCACCCGCACGGCACGCAAGGCCGGCGAGCGCACTGGCATCGTGGGTCACGAACGTTCTGCAGTAGTTACCTTCCCGAGAGCGGAAACTGATCCCGATCTGAATAGCCGACGTCCGCGGTTGATTCGCAGCCAACTGCTCAGACAGGGTACGTGAGAGCGAGGCGTTCGCAATCATCTGGCCGTCGCGCGAGATCACGGGGACCGGTCCGGAAAGAAAGACGCGAAGAAACAGCTGGCTCGCCACAACGCCGACCAGCAGACTCGCTGCGATCGCGCTCCACTCCGGCCACGACCAGTGTCGCGAAGGTTTCCGGCGCAGCGGAACTACATTGCTTTCACGGCGCACCGGGACATCGTCGCGTGCAGCGCCGGTAGACCACCCATCGCGAGTCCCGCCAGTGGGAGCGGTGCGGGCTACCTTCACGAGTCGGTCCGGCACGGGTTCTTTCGCGACGTTATCGAACGCCAGCCGAATGCGGCTGCGCAGTGCCTTCTGAGCAGCTACCCGCTGCGCCAACGCCGGATCGCCCAGCAGAGCCGCTTCGACTTCAGCGCGAGCCTCGTCATCCAGCTCGCCGTCCACATACGCCATCAATTTCTCATCGGAAAGCGTCACGGCACAGCTCCAGTTGTGTCGGCGAGCAATGATTGCAGGGTCTCTCGGCCGCGTGCGAGCCGGCTCGTCAACGTCCCGATCGGCACATCCATGATCAGCGCAGCCTCCTTGTAGGAGAGTCCTTCAACGAGCACCAGGCCGATGGCCATTCGCTGGTCGTCCGGCAGGCGCTCGATGGCATCTTGCACTGCAAGCATATCTTCGTTTACCCCCGCCGACCTGTCTCCCACGTTTTCACCAAGCTCCTCCGGCGCAAACGTACGGCTTTCGCGTCCACGACTTCGAACCTCGTCGATCCAGGCGTTGCGGAGGATCCCGAACAGCCAGCTGGACAGGCGTGCGTCCGGACGGAGCTGGTCTGCTCTGGCCAGGGCGCGTTCGACCGCTATTTGCACAACGTCGTCGGCATCGTGCGGATTTCGCGTAAGCGTGCGCGCGAAACGGCGCAGCCGCGGCAGCAAGCCGACAATCTCTTCACGCAAGCTCTCCGTCGTTGCCATCAGACGTGCTCGGGGGATATTACGAATCTGCGAGCCATTTTCTTCCCTGCCTCAAAACAATCAACTACCCTGAAAGCATGAGACGGCTCGTTTGGGCACTGGCAATCGTGTTGGCGGTGACTACCCTGGTTGCCCAGATCGCCCATGCGCAGATCCCGCGCGTTCAGTTGCCGCGTTTGCCTGGGGTAAGCGTACCGGGCGTCGCTGGCGGGCTGTCGAACACAGTGCGCGATTTGACCTCACAGACGGCTGAGGATGTCCGGCGGCTCAAGATCAGGGATCTCCTACGGCAGCACGCGGACGTCGTTGAGTCCGACCCTCGCGGTTCCCCCATTGTTCGTGCCGAGTTGCTCGCGTTTTCCCCGAGCGACGGTGCGTTGGCGCAGGCGCAGGCGGCTGGCTTTCAAATTGTCAGAACCGAGACGCTGGACGGTCTCGGAGAGCGCATCGTGGTGTTGCGAGGTCCTCCTCGGGTCACGACCCAGCGCGCGCTGGCGCGGTTGCGGCAACTCGATCCGCAGGGGAGCTACGACTTCAACCATCTGTATGTCGAGAGTGGGGAGGCTGCGGGCGTGGCGGCTACGACTGAGGTGGCGGGGGCAGGGAGCATGGCGGGCCGCGCAATGCGCGTCGGCCTCATCGACAGTGGCGTGGATGTCCATCACCCCGTGTTTGAGGGCTCATCGGTGCAGCTCTACGGGTGTGGAGGCGTCTCGATTCCATCTGCACATGGGACAGGTGTGGCCTCGCTGATGGTGGGTCACGCAACCAGCTTTCAAGGTGCCGCTCCGGGCGCAGGTCTCTACGCGGCTGACGTCTATTGCGGATTGACTACGGGCGGCGCCGTGGATGTCGTCATGCAGGCGTTCGCGTGGTTCGTCAAAGAGAAAGTGCCCGTCATCAATGTCAGTCTCGTAGGTCCGCCCAACGTGCTGTTGGAACGGGTCGTAAAGACAGTCGTCGCGCGAGGACACCTCATCGTGGCGGCAGTTGGAAACGATGGCCCCGCGGCTCCTCCGCTGTATCCGGCGGCCTATCCGGGTGTCATCGGTGTCACTGCTGTGGATGCCCGTCAGCGTGCGATCCCTGAGGCCGAGAGAGGGCCGCAGGTAAAGTTCGCCGCGCCCGGCGCCGATATGGCGGCGGCGTGCCCGCCCCGTGGGTATGTGACCGTGCGCGGAACCTCGTTCGCTGCACCGATCGTCGCAGGGTTGCTGGCGCTCGAGTTGGGTCAGCCGGATGTGGGAGCCGCGCAGCAGGCGGTGGCCGATCTCGCCAGGTCGGCCGTGGACCTGGGGAGCAAGGGGCCAGATAAGGTCTATGGGAATGGCCTGGTGGGCGCGGCGTTGCGACCGGAGCCCGCGCTGGCCCGGCAATGAGCGCGTCGCGCCCCGCGCGAGCTCGAGGCCAAAAAAGCCAAGCGTGGCAATAAGTTAAACCGAGATTTTTCGCCGGGCGAGGGAAGAAACCGGAAGGCCGGTTCGTAGTGTCTCCCAGAGGCCGCGGA
This sequence comes from Steroidobacteraceae bacterium, assembly GCA_036499585.1. Classification (GTDB taxonomy): domain Bacteria; phylum Pseudomonadota; class Gammaproteobacteria; order Steroidobacterales; family Steroidobacteraceae; genus 13-2-20CM-66-19. The sequence goes on along the minus strand of DASYDM010000012.1, from coordinate 45,919 downwards.
TGTCCCGCGGCGGGAGAAGCGATCATGAGGAACCGTCATCTTTTCGCGAGTGCTGCTGTGGCCGCTGTGTTGGCTTTCGCCTCGGCGGCCCATGCGCAGGTCCTGCGGGGCGGCGCGGGCGGCGGTCTTGCCGGGGGGCTCGGTGGAAGCCTTGGCGGGATGGGTGGAGCCATGAACGGCGGCGCCAACGGTGCCGCGGGCGGACGTTTCGGGGGCCACATGCCGGCTGCGGGGCCGATTTCAGGCGGCCTTGATGGCGATGCTGGCAGTCGGTTGGGGGGGCATCTCCGTGATCGAGCGAGTGCCGACGCGAGTCAGACCGGCCGAGTGGCGGGTCACGCGGGCAAGGAGACTGCGGACAAGGGGAAGAACGCCGCGGATAAAGGCAAGGGCACTTCAGCCAAGGGTGAGCAGAGCGCTGTCAAAGGCGGCGAGAAAGCCAATGCAGGTGCCAACACAGCCGCGAATACGGCGGGCAACACAACGGCGGGTGCCGCTGCCAACACTGCGGGCCACGGAGCGGCCAAGAGTGCGGCTAACACGACGGTGACTGCATCGCCGCCGCCTCCCTCGCTGAGCACGTCTGCCGACGCATCTGCCAGCGCGTCAGGCAACGCGGCCGCCAACGTGAAGTAGTCGACTGCGGCGGGCGGTGGGATTTGAAGCCCCACCGCCCGCTGCGTTGCACACGTCGGTCACAATCCGCGGAGAGACCGCGGCGGGGCTGCGACCGACGGCACAATCGTCAGGGGTTGTCGCCGGAAAAGGTCGTTGCCGTGGCACCTTCGATGGGCCCTACCTTGGCGCGATTGCTGACATACAGCTTCACGTCCTGCTCAAAGTGCGAGGTTCCGGTCACGGTTGCTCCGGGAGCGATCACAATCTTGGGAATGCGGCGAGGCGGGCCATCAAAGAACCAGTCAAACCATCCTCCGTGCCGCTTCTCAACAATGATGCCGCCGTCAATATGAGAGTCCGGTCCGACGTAGATATCGCCCGTGACGCTCTTGACGTTACCGCCGACATGGACTCCCTGCATTTGAATTCCGCCGTTGACGGTCGACAGCGTTCCGCCAACATCCACTCCGTTTGACAGTCTGAGAGAGCCGTTGACCGTGCCAACAGCGCCTGTCACGTGGACTCCCGGATCAAGCTCGATCCCTCCGTTGACCGTTGTCACTTCCGACGCGCTGACTCGTGGCTCCAGTTTGATTCCGCCGTTGACGGCGGACACGTGGCGGGCGGTGGAGTCCGCCGCGATATGGATGCCGCCGTTGACCGAGGTGAGGTTGCCGGCATGCTGAGCGGAGTCGATATGGATGCCGCCGTTAACGGTGGACAGGTCACGGGTATCCGTGTCCCCATTCACAGTGACGTTTCCGTTGACTGTGGTCACAGCGCCGTGATCCCCGGTGACGTGTATCGAACCGTTACCGGTGGATACGGTCCCATTGTCATGGGCAAACGCGTAAGGCATTGCCACCGCGGCTAGGGCGGTCACAAAAATGCTACGGAACATAGGCGGGCTCCAGCTCATTGTGACTTCGATTCCCCTGTACTTTATGGGGTTGCGGCAGACTGTAAACCCCGCCGCGAAGGGTGGTCCTGATCGTGAGCGGACCGCGGGCGGGGGTCCATCCACGATGCGATAGGTTGTGAGACCCGGGCGACGACATGAAGAAAGCCATCCGAAAGACCCCGAAAAGGCCCCGGCGGATTCTCGTCATTGACGTTGGGGGGACCCACGTCAAGCTGCGCGTTGGCACCGACGGTGAGCCGCTGCGCTTCGATTCGGGACCGAAGATGGGGCCGCTGCAGATGGTCCGGCGGATCTGCAAGCTCACCTCAGAGTGGCGGTATGACGCCGTATCCATCGGGTACCCCGGTCTGGTCTTTCACGGCCGCATCACGGCGGAGCCCCACAATCTGGGCAAGGGTTGGGTTCGGTATGACTTTGCGAAGCGCTTCGGCGTGCCGGTGCGGGTCATCAACGATGCTGCCATGCAGGCGATCGGCAGCTATGAGGGCGGACGGATGCTGTTCCTGGGGTTGGGGACGGGGCTGGGCGCTACGCTGATCCTGAACGGTGTCGTGGAGCCCATGGAGATCGGCCATATGCCGTACAGACACGGGCGCACGTTTGAGCATTACGTGGGCCAGCGTGGCCTCGAGAAGTACGGTCTGAAGAAGTGGCGCAAGCTCGTGACTGAGGTCGTTGACCAGTTACGTACGGTGTTGGAAGTGGACTATGTTGTGTTGGGAGGTGGAAACACCCGCAGGGTCAAGCAACCGCCGAAAAAGACGCGAAGAGGAGATAACCTCAATGCGTTCACCGGCGGGTTGAAACTCTGGCACGAGACGGACAGCGACGCGCTGATTCTGCGAGGATACCGGTGACACGCCAGTCCGATATGACCGTCAGTCCGCAGGTTTGTGTCCCGGCCGCGCGTCGCGGGCGCGGCTGATTCGGGTACCATCCGGTATGCCCTTTACCCTTGCGCACCCCGCTGCGGTCATGCCGCTGCGACACTTGAAGTTTCTGCAGGCGCAGGCGCTCATCATCGGAGCGATGATGCCGGACCTGCCGTATTTCATGCCCTTTTGGCTCGCGTCTCGCGCGATGCCCAAGGCAGACACGCACACCTTCGTCGGCTCGTTCACTCGCGACCTCCCTCTCGGGTTTGTCGTTCTGTGTGCGGTCCTGCTGCTCCGCTATCCCCTCACGGCGTTACTACCCGATCGGGCCAAGTGGATCTGCCTGGACGCAGCCAAACGATTCACGGCGCGGCCCCTGAATTGGCTGCTCGCGATTCCATCTATCCTGATCGGAGCCTGGACCCATATCCTGTGGGATTCCTTCACTCACGACGGCGGTTGGGTCGTGCAAAGAGTGGATGCCCTGCGAGCATGGGTGACTGTGTTCGGCTATACCGGGCAGGTGTGTCATATCCTGCAGTACGTCAGCTCGGTATTCGGTCTGGTCGTGCTGGCGTACTGGTACTACTTGGCAACGAAGGAAGCTCCGCCCGACTACTCGCCCAGGGCACTGTCCCGCACACGACGGCTGCTTCTGCTCGGATTGGTGATCTTCGTGGGCACCGTGATCGGGACCATCGAGGCGATCCGCGTTCACCAAGCGTACAAGTCGACGGTCTACGGCTGGGGATATCTCATTCTGACGCGGTGGGTCGCATGGTGCTCCCTGGTGTTCCTCGTTGCAGGCACGATCGTGACCCTGGTCGATCGGGCCCACGTCGCGCGCATCAAGTCAGCTCAGGAAGCCGAACACGCCTAAAGCGGTGCCAATGACGGCTGCCACACCGCCGATCACGGGGAAGAATTTTCGCTTCGACAGGAAGTAAAGCGAAGACATCACCAGCCCAAGCTCGAGAAAGCCCTCGCCCAGATCCAGACGCAGGGCCTGCCTCTCCTGATGCTTGGTCTCATCTTCCAGCCGTCGAGCCTCCGTCTGGATGTCCTCGGCGTCGTGGTCGTAACGCTTCTTATCGGCGCCAAGCCTGTCTACGAGCTCTTTCACCCGCGACGGGTCGGTGGCTAGCGCGCTTGCCAACGAGCCTCCTACATCAACAAGGTGCTCTCTAAGCTTCTTGGCTTGATAGAACGACCACTGGTCGTTCGCTTCAGTGCGCGTGATCACAGCGGCCGTATGAGCACGGTGGGACCCGATGGTGACCACCGCGAGAACGATTCCGATCACCCCTACGGCGACGCCCACGCCGCGACCAAACTCATCGCCATCGTGGGCATGACCCGTGTGAATCTCGACCTCAGCCATCAACTGCTCCGCACAAGCTCAAGGCACCCCGGCGGAGTGATTCTACGAAATTTCGCGCGCCCGTTTCACTTAAACAGCGGCAATGCTTTCTCCAGGGTGACCCAGACACCCCAGGCAATTGGAACCCAGACGGCGAGCCACGCCAGGACGATGAGTATGCCGATACCGGGAGCCTCCCCGTCGGCGACGACCGCGGCGGAGGGTGCCGTGTTCGACTTCGCGGTGTCGGTTGCCGCGAGTTGCTCCGGCGTCATCTGGTATTTGGCGGGGGTCGGCTTGACCAGCCAGTTGAAGATGAACCCGACCACCAGGATGGCGGCGAGGATGTACATGGTGATGCTGTATGCCTGCGCCTTGGGCACGCCGTGATCCAGCTGATACTGACGGATGTAGTTGACCAACACCGGCCCGAGTACGCCGGCCACCGACCAGGCGGTCAACAGCCGGCCATGGATGGCGCCGACCATCCGGGTGCCGAACAGGTCGGCGAGATAGGCCGGAACCGTCGAAAAGCCGCCGCCGTACATCGAAAGCGCGACGCAGAAGATAGCCACGAACAACGCAAGGCTGCCCGTCGCGGCAGCACCTGGCACCGATGCGTACAACACCGTGCCCAGCACGAAGAACACGAAGTAGGTCGCCTTGCGGCCGATCTTGTCCGATAGCGAGGCCCAGAAGATGCGTCCCGCGATGTTGAACAGGGACAGCAGGCCCGTGAAGGCCGCCGCGATCGCGGCGATTTGCGTCTTTTGCGCCGTCGTGAGCTGATCGAAACTTGCGGCCACGCCGAGCAGCTTACCGCCGAACACTTCCTGCAACAGCGGCGAGGCCATCGCGAGAATGCCGATGCCCGCGGTCACGTTCAGGCACAACACCGCCCACACCTGCCAGAACTGCGGCGTTTTCCAGGCCACACTCAGATGGACCTGTTTGTCGGTGACCAGGGCCTTCTGCGCAGCCTGGCTCGGATCCCAACCCGCCGGGCGCCAGCCGTCGGCCGGCAGGCGATAGCTCAGTGCCCCGCCGATCATGAAGATGAAATAGACGACGGCGAGTGTCAGCAACGTCTGCGCCACACCGACCGATGTCGGCGTGGCGTAGTGCTGCATCAGCTTCTGCGCCAGCGGCGAGCCGATCATGGCGCCGCCGCCAAACCCCATGATCGCCAGTCCGGTGGCGACACCGCGGTGATCCGGAAACCATTTGATGAGAGTCGACACCGGCGAGATGTAGCCGAGCCCCAGGCCGATGCCTCCGATCACCCCGGCTCCCAGCCACAGCAGCCATTCCTGGTGGGCCGTCACCCCGAAGGATGAAATGATCAGGCCGCCGCACCAACACACCGCGGCGATCGCTCCCGTCTTGCGAGGACCGGCGCGCTCGACCCAGCCGCCCCACAGGGCTGCGGCCGAGCCGAGGAATATGAAGAACAGGGTGAAGGTCCAGCCGAGCTCGGCGACCGTCCAATCGCAGCTGGTCGTAAAGGCGCGGCCGATCCACGTCATCTCCTTCGGACACGTCAGGGGCTTCGTGACCCCGACCGCCTGCGCCAGCGGCAGCCAGAACACTGAAAAGCCGTAAGCCATCCCGATACACAGATGGATGGCGAGCGCCGCCGGAGGCACCAGCCAGCGGCTGAAACCAGGGCCTGCGATCGTGCGCTCCCGGGCGAGAAAACCCGGGCCGGGCAACGCCTGCGTGGTCGTGGACATTCGATGGATCCCCCTTCACGTGACGGGATTGCAGCCGGGGTGGCCCGGTTGTCGCCAAACGGCGTCAGTCTACGGGAGGGTTTTCGAGAGGCGCTACCGCGTCGTGGATGGGTACGCCGAAAACGAGCGTGAGGATGTCCGGAACTTAGGAGTTTGTGTTCCGGCTCAGCGCGGGGGACGGGCTGGCGTCGCGAATTCCTGCGTCCAGTAGATGCCGGCGGCGCTCTTCGCGTCGTAATAATAGGCAACGCCCATCTGCGTGAAGCGCGCTCCCATGATGTTCTCGCAATGGTGGGGACTGGCGAGCCAGCCGCTGACGACCTCTTCGGCAGTGGGCACGCCACTGGCGAGGTTCTCGCCGATGATCCGCCATTTGTAACCCGCGCGGGTCACCCTGTCAGACGGGCTGCTGCCGTCGGTGCCTTTGTGGTCCAGGATGTTATGTGCCGCCATGTCCTTGGAGTGAGCCATCGCGGCTCGCTCCAGAGTGGAGTTGAGAGTCAGCGGCGGTGCGGCCGCGTAGGGCTCGCGACCGCACTGACGCCCGCTCGAGCGGGCCTTGTTGGTCAGCTCGAGAATTCGGCGGCTGATGGCGTCGGCCTCGCGCGGACTGGGTGGGACGAAGGGCGAGGCCAGGACGGCCCAGATGTTCGCCCCGCTGCGATACGTTCCGACTTCCTTCAGCTCCGGGTCGGTGACCTGCGAACAAAACTGGCGGGCCACGACCCGCCCCACCTGCTCGTCGTTGGGGGCCCCCGCAATCTGCATCGCGGCGGACTTCAGCTCCCGATACCCCACGCCAGTGGTGGCCGCGTGCAGATCGCCGCGGGATGCCAGCGTCTTGGCAGCGGCATCCAACTTGCGGTTATGGTGCAGAGGAGTCGCGACCCCAGGCTTGTCGGCGCAACCGTGGCGGCGCACCGTATTTATGCTCGAGGCTACGTCGGCCGCCACGGGCAGCGGCGTGGCGAGCAGCCACACCGTCACGAGCAGCGGCGCAAGTAGAAGTCGCATCACCTTAGAATAAGACCATGCTGAGACGGCAAAATTCGACCCCCTCGACGACAGACCCCGGCGACGCGCCCTCGCGTTCGCGCCAGCGTGGCGTCTTTCGACGTCAGCCCGGTGACGGCGGTCCGTGGCGGGCCGGCAACCGCTTCCACCTCATGGCCGTCAGCGAGGAGTACTTCTCCCGCATGATCGAGGCCATCGATGCGGCCCGCGAGTACGTCCTGCTCGAGATGTATCTCGTCGAGTCCGGAATGCTCGTCGACCGCTTCGTGGCGGCGCTCACCCGCGCCGCCGAGCGTGGGCGCAGAGTGTATGTGATTCTCGATGGTTTCGGGTCGCTGGGATTTTCGTCCGCCGACCGGGCACGCCTGATCCAGGCCGGCGTCGACCTGCGTTTCTACAACGCGCTGCGGTGGCGCAAGCGGCTCCACAACTTCATGCGGGATCACCGCAAGATCCTGGTGGTCGACGGGTGGACGGCGTTCGTGGGTGGCGCCGGAATCACCGACGAGTTCGCCGGTCTGGGTGGCAAGGGCGAACCCTGGCGCGATCAGATGGTGGAAATTGCCGGACCTGTGGTGGGCGACTGGCAGAACGCATTCGCCTGGACGTGGCGCCGCTGCGGTGGGGAGTTGGCCGAGATCGCGACCGCGGAATCACTCGTGCAGGGGGCTGCCGGTCGTGTCGCCTTGAGCGAGGCGGCATCGCGTTCGGTGATTGCAAATGACGTCGTACGCCGCATCGAAGGGGCCACCCAACGCGCCTGGGTGATGAGTGCTTACTTCGTGCCCTCCCGGCGCTTTCGCAAGGCACTACGCCGCACGGCCCGCCGCCGGGTCGACGTTCGACTGCTCGTTCCCGGGCCGCTCACCGACCATCCCTGGGTGCGGGATGCCGCCCGGCGCTTCTACGGCAAGATGCTGCGCAGTGGCGTGCGGATCTTCGAATATCAGCCGCGCGTCCTGCACGGGAAGATGACGATCTGCGACCACTGGGTGTCGGTCGGTTCCAGCAACCTGGACCGATGGAGCTTCAAGTGGAACCTGGAAGCCAACCAGGAGATCGAGGACCTCGAGTTCGCCGCCACCGTGGTGGAAGTGTTCGAGGAGGATTGCCGGATGTCCGAGGAGCTGAACGCCCGCAACTGGCCCAAACGCGCCCTGTTTCACAGGGTGAGGGAGCGGATCGCGGGCGCCCTGGACCGGTGGCTCGATCGCTGGGGAAGACCCAAGGCGCGTTAGTTGGCCGGCATCGGTGTCGGCGAGAATAGCTCGGTCTTACGAACGAAGGACAGCAGATACGACGACATGACTGTCATCTGCGTCTGATACTCGTGCAACGCCGCCACCTTGTTACCTTCCTCGGTTGTGGTGAGTTGGAACGGCATCAGATCGAGACCTTTGCCGCGGGGTGGCGTCGTTTGTGTGAGCGTCGGGTGATAGCCCCGCGGTAGAGGCCAGAGTTCCCCACCGTGGACGATCCAGTAGCGGACGTTGGGAAGCTCCTTGCGGTGACTCAGCGCCCGCATCGTCAGGATCCCCGCAGCTTGATGGTCCGTGTGCGAGTCACGAGGGCTCGGCGCCAAAACGAGAGTGGGTCGCACCCGATCGAGCACCTTCTCGAAATCCCTTTCCAGACTTTCTCCGGTATAAGGCGCGCGAGGTGACAACGCCTTGTCATAGGGAACCGAGCTCGCCGCGGTGAACTTCGAGGTGTACGGGGTGGCGTAGTGATCAGTCAGCAGGCGCAGCACGCCCCGATCGGGATAGCCGAGGAAGAACAGTCTGTCGGCCGCTACGCCCAGATGCGAGGCGGCGGCCCTGGCTTCCTGCATTCGCCGGGTGGCGAGGTCGCGCATTTTGGCGGGATTCATGACCAGGCTCTTCTCGATGACGATCAAGTCGAGCTCGGACGCATCGCCGCTGGTGACCCAGACGACGCTGACTTTGCCGCCGGCCTGGACGACACGTTGGATCACTCCGGCGCAGCACAGCACCTCGTCGTCGGGGTGAGGAGAAACGACGAGCAGGGAGGTGGTCGCGTCAAAGTCGGGGAGGGCGGCTGCCGCCGCCAGCGCGGGGAGCAGCAGCCCCACGGCCAGCCACAGGTACCGCCGCAGATGCATCAATGCCTGGTGGCCGCCGCAGCAGGTCTGGCCTGTTGGCTCGGAACGAACTGCTCCAACACGGCCTGCTCGAGCTGCTTCACGGGTAACAAGCCCTGGTCGATCATGAAGTCGTGGAACGCCTGGGGATGAAAGCGCTTGCCGAGCGTCAACTCGACGCGGGCCCGTAGCGCTTCCATGTGAATGTAACCGTAGAAGTACGAGGTGGCCTGGCCGGGGGAGTTGAAGGTATAGCGGTCGACCTCCTGCTTGGCCATCGGCTCGGACAGGACGACGTCCTCCATCAGCAGCCGCTTGGCCGCGGCGGGGTCGATCAGCCCCAGATTGAGCATCGGATCGAGGTAGGCGCGTGCCGCTCGCATCAGACGCATCTGCAGAGCCGCGAGTTGGGCTTCGGGGCTCAGGTACTGCTTCATGATCGCCTCGGAATACAGAGCCCAGCCCTCGACGTTGGCGCTGTTGAACGCAAATATCGCGCGGGCATTGGAAACGCCGCGCTCGATCATTTTCGCGAACTGCAACTCATGACCGGGCCGGGCCTCATGGGCGATCATGTCCCAGGTCACCGCCTGATAGTTGAAGTCGTTCTCCTCTTCGCCGGAGTCGGCGTTGGGATTGGAAGTCGGTAGAACAAACTCGCCACGCTCACCGGTGTTGCCGATGAGCCGCGGCGGACTCATGTGGGGCGCCGGCTGTGCGGCCGATTCGGCATCGGTGGCGAGTCGGATGACGGCCTTGCGGCTCGGGAGCGTGACGAGGTGCTCGCGCCGAACGATATCCTCGATCTGCTTCAGGTGATCGTTGTAGACCTCGATCAGCTTGTCGTTCGGAATCCGGTCCTTCTTCAGCTCGCGCAGTACCTCGTGATAGTCGGCGGACTTCATCCCGCGGCGCGCTGCGATGCCCGACGCTACCTCTGCCATCTCCTCCCGTGTGGTGGAGTACACGTACAGCGCCCGGTCGATGAGTTCATGGGGGTCCATATCGACGCCGACCTGTTTGAGATTGTCGGCATAGATCTTCGGCGGCAACTGATTGGTCTTGCGGGCGCGCGGCACGACTGTCTCGCGAGTCCACTGCGCGAGCTGCGCCAGCTGGCCATTCAGCGTATCCAGATCGTGTTCCCAACCCTGCAGGCCGCTTTTCTGGAAGAGGTCGCGGGTTCCTTGCGCGAATTGCTGTGGGTTCTTGAGGTCCTGATCGACTTCCACGATCCACGGTCCGACCAGAGCGGCGTTGCGGAGGCCTTCCTCCATTCGCGCGCGATAGAGAGTGGCGACAGGCTCATAGCCTTTCTCCGTACCGGCGTAACGCTTGAGTCGGATGAGAGCCGCGGCCTGACGCTTCTTCGATACCCGCGGGTCGAGCAACGCGTGGAAGCTCTGGAAGATGTATTTCGACAGATCCGCGTACGGCAGCATCAGCTGCCGATTCACCTCGAGAGAGTCTCGGTTGCGCGTGCCGGCATCGATCAGGATCTGCAGATCCTGACGGACGCGTGGGTCGGTCTGTGTTGGAAGCGCCTTCTTGAAGTCGGCGACTATGGCATCGAGGTCGGCCTCGTTACGCTCGACATACCGGGGCTTCAGGTCGGCGACCTCCGCGTCGTGTGCTTCGACGCCGCTCGAGGAGGCACTCTCCGGCACGTAGCGTGCCCCGACCTCGATCAGCCGATCGGCGAAGCGGTTGCTTTCCTGGATCCAAGCCTGGGAAGGCGGAGCGCTGGGTGTCGCAGGGGCATCGGCTGCCCGCACGGGGGGCGCTGCCGCGAGGGCGGCGCAGACCAAGCACGATCCCGCGAGTAGTGCCGGCCTGACAATGGCACACATGACTGCAAGGGGTGACTGCACGGAAAAATCCTTTTGGGTTCAGAGGTCGAACAGTTGGCGGGCATTGCCGCTGCGAATCCGGTCGCGTCGCGCCGGTGACAACGCGTCCACTCTGGCGAGGACGCCGGTCATGTCACCGAGTGAGAAGGGGTAGTCGGAGCCATACAGGACCCGATCGTCGCCGACCGTCTCGACGAGATGGGCAAGTGTGGCATTGTCGTAGACGATGGAGTCGAAGTACAAACGCTTCAGGTAGGTGCTCGGCGCTTCGCGCGTCTGCTTGTCGGCGATCAGACGATCCCAACAGCGGTCCAGGCGTGTAGCGAGATAGGGAAGCGCACCTCCGCCGTGGCAGGCGATCAGTCGCAACTTGGAAAACCTGTCCAGGAATCCCTCGATCATCATGCGCGCGAAGCACAGGCTCGTTTCGGAGGTGAAGCCGATCGCGTTCGCGAGTGCGGCTCCATCCAGTCCCATGCCGTCGTTGAACGGCAAGGTCGGGTGCACGAACGCCGGCAGACGCATGGCCTCGATCTCGCCCCAGATCGGGCGATAACGCTCATGCGTCAGAGGTGTTCCCAGAATGTTGGTCAGCGTGCACACACCGACGGCGCCTTTGTCCTTCGCGCGTCGCAGCTCCGAGAGCGCATCGTTGCTGTCGCCCCAGGGGAGGGATGCGAACCAGCGTATGCGGCCGGAGTATTTGTGCTGGGCGGCGGCGAACTCGTCGTTGATGTCGCGGGCGGCCTTCAGGCTGGTCGCTCTGTTCCCCCAATAGACGTTAGGGGCCGACAGGCTCACCACGGCCACGTCGACCCCGGCGGCATCCATTCGCTGGATGCGGGTGTCCCAGTCGTAGAACTCCGAGCCCAGGGAGCCGATTTTCGCCCAGCGGTAGATGAGCGTGTCGCCTGCGGTTCCGGGTTCGATGTGTACGTCCCTGTCACCGGCAGCCTTCAGGGCTGCAAGCCAGCTTCGTCCATACATGTGGGTGTGGACGTCGACCACCTTGGCCTTCCCTGCGGCCTCGATCGACGGCATCCGCTCTGCTGTCTGTTCCGGCCGATCCGCGCGCTCGCGGGTGTGCGCGGCAGCCAACGCCGATGCGGCATCGGTGGTCGCCACGGAGGCGACCGTAACCGATCCCAGTGCGCCTAGCAGAGCCCGACGGTCTGAGTTCACACGTCGATTGTAGCTCGCGAAAGGCGCCGCTGAAGCGACCCCGGGCGCGGCGGAACCCGTGTGCGGTCGCGACGCCGGCGGGAACTACTCCGCGGAAGCGCTCGGCGCGGCGGCCGACTCCCGCACGATCAACTCATGCGCAACCAGGTGATCCACCGGGCTGCTGACGTCGCCGTCCCGGCGCCGACGGATGTCCAGGATCAGCAGGTCCAGGGCAGCCTCGGCCATGGAGGCAATCGGTTGGCGAATGGTGGTGAGCTCCGGCCAAACGGTCGTGGCGATCGCCGAATCGTCGAAGCCGACAACGGACAGATCCCTCGGCACGTCCAGACCGCGGCGGTGGGCCACGGAGACCACGGCTGCGGCCATGTCATCGTTGCTCGCAAAGATCGCGGTGGGCCGGGGCCGTGCTGCAATCAGCTTCTCGGCGGCCTCGAGTCCCGAGCGGTAACTGAAGAACCCCTGCTCCATGTAGGGCGGCTCGGGTTTGCAGTCCGCCTCGCGCAAGGCCGTCTCGAACCCCAGCCAGCGCTCGCCGCTGGCGGTCTGGTTGGGGTGCCCCTTGATGAAGCCGATGCGCCGATGTCCCAGGGACAAGAGATACCGGGTCATCTCGTAGGCGGCCTTGAAGTCGTTGATCCGGACGCAGGAGGCGTCGGACCGGAAGCGTCCGGTCGCCACGGCGACGGTCGGAACCTCGGCCTTCTTCAGCTCGGCCAGGATCACGTGGGACTCGCATACCGGGGGCGGCAGGATCACACCCGCGACGGAGCCGTCGATGAGCCGCCGGACGGAAGCCTTTTCGGCTGCCGGGGAGTTCACTTCGCACTTTTCCAGCAGCAGATGGGCGCTCTTGCGGCTGCCCTCGTCGAGGGCGCCGAGCAGGAACTCACTCAGGTAGGCGGCGCTGGGGTTGCTGTAGAGCAGCCCGATCCGGGCGCTCTGGGCCCCGGCGAGGCTGCGGGCGGCGGGGTTGGGAGCGTATTTCAGGTCCTTGACGGCAGCCAGGACGGAGGCCCGGGTCGCTTCGCGCACGTTGGGTTCGCCGTTCACCACGCGTGATACGGTCATCGGCGACACGCCGGCACGACGGGCTACGTCGTGGATGGTCGTGCCGCGTTTATTGCCTCTTCCGGCCTTGCGCAATGGCGCGCGCCCAGAACTCATGCCTGCCTCTCGTGCGAATCCAACCTCGGGAATGAATTGTGCACTACATCGACACCGCGTGCCCGGCGGCACAGTTTTGGGATCAGTTGGGGTAGCATTTCCCGGATGAGCTTGCCTCGCTTTCACCTTGCCTTTCCGGTCCGCGACCTCGCAGAGGCGCGGCGCTTTTATGGTGATCTTCTGGGATGCCCGGAAGGACGCTCCTCGCCTCACTGGGTCGACTTCGATTTCTACGGTCACCAGATCGTCGCGCATCTGGCCGAGGAGAAGGGGCAGATTGCGGTGAGCGAGGTCGATGGCGAGGATGTGCCGGTGAGGCACTTCGGCGTGATCCTCACCATTCCCGATTGGGAAGCCATTACTGCCAAGCTGCAGAACGCTAAGGTGCGATTCATCATCGAGCCGCAAATCCGCTTTCGGGGCCAGCCCGGTGAGCAGGCCACCTGCTTCTTCCTCGATCCGTCGGGAAATGCGCTGGAGCTGAAGGCATTCGCGGACGACGGAATGGTCTTCGCGAAATAGCGACAGCATTACGTCGGCCCGAGGTCGTCGTACTCTGCCGGGCGAGATGTACGAGCGACTGGTCATTCCCGATCAGGAAGAGGCGGAGCAGGAAGTCTCCGCCGCGCACCGTTGGTGGATCTTTTCCGCGCGATTCAACGTCGCACCGTCTCAGAGTGTGCCAATCGTCCGGTTGCACCACGGCGAGTCCGAAGCCGTGATGATGCGCTGGGGATTCGTGCCGTCCCCGGTAAAAGAAGCCGTCACGAAGCTCGGCTCCGCACACATCAGCGCCCGCGTACTCGAGTCCTCGAAGGACTTTGGAAAGGCGTGGTTGAACAGCCAGCGGTGCATCATTCCACTCGCCGGGTTCTATGTCTGGCAGCGTTCGGTGAAGGGCTATCGTCAGCCGTACTACGTGCGATTGGTCAATCGTCCCGTGTTTGGAGTCGCAGCCGTGTGGGCGCGCGCTGTGACCATGGACGATGATGTCATCGAGAGTTGCGCGCTGGTCACTGTGTCAGCGAACCGGTTGATGGCCGAGATAGACAATATCGGACGACGAATGCCAGCGGTGCTTTCTCATGATGACTACGACTCGTGGCTCACTACCACCCCGGCACATGCACGCACGTTGGTGAAGACGTATCCATCATCCCGCATGGTGGCTCATGCCGTGAGCCCGCGAGTGAACGTGTTGAAGAACGATGATCCGGAGTTGATCCGCCCCGCGAGTTGATTGGGACCTCAAGCCGCCTTGCGTGTCTGCTCGATCAGGCGCGTCAGCACATTGCCGGGGCCCAGTTCCTGAAACCGGGACACCCCGCGCCCGAGCAGATACCGGACCGATTGAGTCCAGCGCACGGGTTGCGCGATCTGTCGGACGAGCAGGGCCTTCACGGCCGGTGAAGGATCCGCGAGCGGGTAGGGCTCTCCCGTCACATTGGCGACGACGGGTATTCGCGGCGCCGCGAAAATGAATGGCGCGAGGAAGGCGCCGAACTGCTCGCCAGCCTCCGTCATGTAGCGGGAATGAAATGCCGCGCTGACGGCCAGCGGCGCGCACAGGCTTGCTCCCGCGCGCTCGAACAGAATGCCTGCCCGTTCGATGGTTTCCTTCGGCCCGGAGAGGACTGTCTGGGACGGCGAGTTGTAATTCGCGATATCGACGTCCGCGAGGCCATTCTCGAGACAAACCCGGGTGATGGTCGCCGACGGCAATCCGATGACGGCTGTCATTGCTCCGTTACGAGCCCGAGACATCAGCTCTCCGCGCTTGCGTACGAGCCGCAACCCCGTGAGCAGATCAAACACACCTGCGGCAAGCAGTGCGTTATATTCGCCGAGGCTATGCCCGGCGAGATAGTCGGGTGGCGGGCCTCGATGCAATGCATCGTAGTAATGCAGCGCGTTGACGACGAACAATGCCGGTTGTGTGTACTGGGTCTCCTTGAGGCGATTGTCGGCGTCGGTCAGGCACAGTCGGCGCAGGGAGTATCCCAACAGGGCATCGACGTGGGCTTCGACGGAGGTGAATTCACTCACACGGTCGAAGAGGGACTCGCCCATTCCCCGCCGTTGCGATCCCTGACCCGGAAAAATGAATGCGAGCACGCGTCATCCTCCGCACTGTTGAGAAGCCATCCTCTCTCTTCAGAGTAGCCAACACGGGGCCGGATGGCGAGAGCGTGACGGAATCGGGGCAGCCGGGTTATGCTCCGGCCATCGACGAGCGCGGATCGTGCTACATGGAATCAGCAAACAAGAACGGCGCGCAGGGGATTGAGGCCGGCCAGCGGCTGGGGCGGCTGAAGGCATTGCTGGACTTCGATCCGGACAATACGCACCTCGCGCGCGAATGCATCGAAACGGCATTGCAGGCCGGTGACTTTGGATTCGTCGTGGGGCAGGCCGACAAGGTGCTGGCCAGGCTGCCCGGTGACGTCCAGGGGTTGTTTGATCGCGCTTCCGGCCTCATGGGCTTACGCGACTACAAGGGCGCTGCCGAGGCGCTCGTGCAGGTGCTCGCGCGCGCGCCACAGATATCCGCGGCGCGCTTGAATCTGGGTCTGTGCCACTACTGTCAGGGCGACTATCCCGCCGCACGCGAAGTCCTGAGCCGGGAGTACTCCGCCGGCGATCGATCCGCAGCGGTGTTGCGGCTGCTGGTTTCGAGCTGCCACCATCTGGGGCTGCTGGATGAGGCGATCGAATTGATGGAGGCGAACCCCCAGGCGGCTCAGGCCGACGCCGACCTCGCGGGGGTTTACGCCCTGGTCTGTCTCGATACGAATCGGGCGGCCGCTGCGGAACGTTGGGCAGGCAGTGCCCTGGCAGGAAATCCCGATTCGCTCGACGGACTGGTCGTGCAAGGGACTTTGAATTCGTTGCAGACCCACATTCGACAGGCCAAAGGCCAGTTCGAACGCGCTCTGCAGATTGCGCCGGCGACGGGCAGGGCGTGGATCGGCTTGGGAACGCTGGCCCTGCTCGAGAACGACTATCCTCGGGCGAAGGAGCTGCTGACGCGGGGGCTCGAGTACATGCCCGGCCACCTGGGTTCCTGGCACATCCTCGCCTGGACCCACCTGTTGTCTCAGGACCTGGATGCGGCTCAGGCGGTGCTCCAGCACGCACTGAGTCTCGATCGGAACTTCTCGGAGACGCATGGTGCGTTGGCCTCGATCGAGGCTATGCGCGGCAACGTTGCCGCCGCACAACGCGGCATCGATGTGGCCTTACGGCTCGATCCGAAGTGCCTGTCGGCACAGTTTGCGCGTAGCATGATCGTCCGTCGCTCGGGCAGCGCCGCCGACGCTCAGAAAATAATCGCGGATACGTTGCTGGAGTTCTCGAGGAGCCGCGGTGCGCTCGTCAGTCGCCTGATCGGGCGGGCCACTCGCCACTAGCCGTGGCTACGGTGTTCCTGTTTCCGGGCCAGGGTTCGCAATACTTTCACATGGGCCGGGAGCTCTTCGACTCGCAGCCGGTCTTCAAAGCTCGCTTGACTGTGTTGGAACGCCTCGCGCGGACTGCCTGCGGGCACTCGATAATCGCTTCGCTGTACGACGATTCCCGAAGCAAGGCAGCCCCCTTCGACAGGTTGGTCGAGACACATCCTGCGATCTTCATGGTGGAGCTCGCACTCGCGCAGACCCTGATGGAACTCGGAATCCGTCCCGATTGCGTTCTGGGGGCAAGCCTGGGTTCATTTGCGGCCGCTGTCGTCGCTGGATGTCTGACTGCCGAACAGGCACTCCACGCGGTCATCGAACAGGCCGACGCAGTCAGCGCGCGTTGCGCGCCTGGCGTGATGATCGCGGTGCTCGCCTCTCCGGGTCTTTTGCGTGCGCTGGGCATCCTCGATGACTGCGAGGTTGCGGCGCTCAATTCTGCGTCTCATTGTGTGATCGCTGCACCCGCGGAGCGCGCTACACGCATAGAGTCCCGACTGTTCGAGCGTGAGATTACCTTCCAGCGATTGTCCGTGGGATATGCGTTCCATTCCCGATGGATTGACGCCGCAGCACAGGATTGCCGCCGGAGATTCGATTCCATGCAACTGAAGCCCCCGCAGATTGCGCTCGTCTGTTGTGCGCAAGGGCATGAAGTGGAGACCCTCGGGCGGGACCACTTCTGGGCCTGCGGGCGGATGCCGATCCGCCTGGAGCAGGCCGTTGCCCGACTGGAATCCGCCGGTCCGCATTGCTACATCGATGTGGGACCCGGCGGGACGCTGGCCACGGTTCTGAGGCACTCGCTGCCGCGGGAGTCGGCGGCGGAGGTGCGGTCGGTGATGAGTCCATTCGGGGGCGATTGCGATCGACTGCGCAGTCTCACCCATCGCGGTTGATGTTCATGGCGTTGTCCTTGGGTGGGCTGTTCCAATCTTCGTCCAGGCTGCGTGCGAATTGCTGCACGAGGGCTTCGGGTGGGGCAGGGAACCGGTCCAACGGCACATTCCCGATATACCCGATCGCCGCGTGACCATCCCGCGTCGTGTAGTACCCCGCGCAAATGAGCTCCACGAGCCGGCGTCCAAAGGCTGAAAACGCGCGATCGCTGGTGCAGAGCTCTTTGAACAGCGCAGTTTGCTGATCCGCCGTGGCCACAGTGAACGCCAGTCCAAGGCGCGAGTCGCACAAGCGGCTCAGCGCTTCCAGACCGTTCAAAATCATCTCGCGGTCGGCTTGCATCTGAGGGTAGGGGGCGCCGAGCCACTCATCGATGAAGTGCTGAACTCCCAGCTCCCCGGCTGAACGGTGTGGCGGCTCGGCGGGCAGGACCCAGTCGCAGAGCTCATGGAGCAGATCAAGATGCGATGCGCTGAGTATGCGGGGCCAGCTCACCTGACGCCGCTGCAGATCCGGGTCGCCTCCGTAGCCGTGCGACGTCATCAGATATCCCTGCGCACGAACGCGTCCGCCAAGTGATCGCTGGCGCGCCACGCCAGGGCCATGATCGTTTCGGTTGGGTTCTTGCACGCGTGGCTCGCGAAGCTCGCGCCGTCCGCCACGTACAGGTTGGGAACGTCCCAGGACTGGCCGAAGGCGTTGAGGACGCAGTCGGTTGGGGAGGTTCCCATGCGAGCGGTGCCGAGCTCGTGGCCGCTGATGAAACTACCGGCGGTATTGTTACTCCACACCGCGGCTTTGCCACCCATCGCCGCGATCATCTCGCTCATGCTGCGGACCGCGTGGTCGGCCTGCGCAAGCTCCTGTTGGCCCCACTTCCAGTGAAAGCGGAGCACCGGGATACCCCAACGATCTTTCACGCCGGGGTCGATGTCGCAGCGGCAGTCGTCGTTTGGAATCATGCCGCCGCAATTGAGCAGCGCGATCCGGGAGCCGTAGCTTTCCCTGATGTGCGTGCGCAACCGCGCTCCGTGGAGCGGCACGCCATCCTCGACAGGCAGGGCGTTGAAGTCCCACACCGAGGGCATCATGCGGCCGCCGCCCGCATACACGTGATATTCCGTCGCAAACGACAGCCGTCCCGCTGCCTGCTCCTCGAGCCCCCACCAGGGTAGATACAGGTGAGGGATCGTTGCGCCGTCGTCGTTGAGCGGCGGCAGCTCGCGCAACGATGGAATTTCGCCGCCCACCGTGATGACGACGGAGTCGGTCAGGTTCTTGCCGACCTGCCCCGAACTGTTGGCCAGCCCGTCGGGAAACGCAGCGCTGCGCGAGTTCAACAGGATGCGCGCGGTTTCGCAGGCGCTCGCGGCCAGGACCACGGATCGGGTTCGGGCATACCGAGTGGCCCCTGTTGCAGCGTCGATGTAGTGCACACCCGCGGCACGGCCCATGGCGTCGAGCTGCACCTCGTACGCCATCGCATGGGTGCGGATCTGCAGCCGCCCGGTCCGCAGGGCCGGCGGCAACAGGACGGTCGGAGTCTGGAAGCTCGCTCGAGTCGCACAGCCTCGGAAACACGAAGTGGCATAGAGGCACGCCGGGCGCTCTCCGAGCGGCTGAGTCAGGATCGCCGCATGGTTGGGCACCATCTGCAGTCCCAGGCGTTTGCCGACGGCCATTCGCATCCACTGCTCATACGCACGCGGCGGCGGAGGCGGTTGCAGAATGCCGGCCGGGGAGTCGGGGCTGTTCTCGATTCCCTCGGCCGCCCCGAACACGCCGATCAGCCGTTCTACGCGGTCGTAGTAGGGAGCCAGATCGCCGTAGGTGATCGGCCAATCGACACCGAGTCCGTGACGCCGCCGGGTCTGGAAATCGTAGGGGCCGTACCGATACGAGAGGCGTCCCCAGTGGTTGGTCCGTCCGCCCAGCATGCGCGCCCGCCACCATCGGTAGTCACTCCCCGCGGCGACTGTGTAGGGCTCGCCCGGA
The DNA here is from genome assembly GCA_036499585.1 of Steroidobacteraceae bacterium. Taxonomy (GTDB): domain Bacteria; phylum Pseudomonadota; class Gammaproteobacteria; order Steroidobacterales; family Steroidobacteraceae; genus 13-2-20CM-66-19. The sequence continues at coordinate 26,747 of DASYDM010000012.1, read as the reverse complement.
ATCTGCGTGCCTCCATTCACCGTCGCATCGAAGTAGCCGCCCTCCTTGTCCGGCGTCGGCGCCGCGTTGAGGGGCGCGTCGGAGCCGACCTGGAACATGGGTGTTTCGATTGTTGGATCGTAGTGTCGGCCGGCCTCGAGGAGAAGTACGTCGAGACCGCGACTCGTGAGGACGTAGGCGGCGATACCGCCTCCCGCACCGGAGCCCACGACGACGGCATCGTACTCACGCTGCATTGGGTCCATCCCGGGGGCGTCGTCAGGTTGGCGGACCATAGCAGGGCGTTGGATGACCGCCAAGGCCTGAACCGACTCGATCACAGAACCTAAACCGCCGCTCGACCGGCCGGATATTCGTTCGACCCGGCGCACCTACGCCTGGGCCAGTCGGGTGTCACTGGTTGAGTCAATAGAAAAGCAGGGGAAGTCTATGGTCGCGGTGGTCAACGGGTCGGGATTGGGTCTTCAGGGGTCGCCTCCGCCGACCCGCAGCAACGTCGGCTCCACTAATCAGGGACAGGATCCGGAACAGATCTACGTCAACTCAGCTACCGGGAACCTCGTCATTCAGGACCGGGATGAGGCGTTGTCCACGTTGGGGACCGACGTGTCGCTCCTGCGGACCTATAACTCACAGGGACTGCTGGACGATCCCAGCGCCAACAACTGGCGCCTCTCGGTGCAGGAGCGGTTGCTCGGCTCGACGGGCACCGTCAACACCGCGGGCAGCACGATCACCAAGGAGTTCGGCGACGGCGCCGAACTCGTCTACACGTACAACTCCACTCTGGGCCTGTATGTCAGTGCCCTGGGGGAGGGCGCGCACGACACGCTTGCCTTCAATTCGTCCAATTCGCAATGGACCTGGACGGACGGCACGGCGCGCAACACCGAGACCTACGACAGCTCGGGTCGCTTGTCCTCCTCGAGCGACGTCGACGGCAATGTCACCACCTACGCGTATACCGGAAGTCTGCTCACTTCGATTTCCGACGGGCAGGGGCAAGTCGTCTACCTGGACTATTCCGGCAACAATCTCACTGACGTCCGGACGTACAGCAACGGTCAGTATCAGACGCTGACCCGGTATGCCTACGATGGCCAGAATCGCCTAACCAGCGCTACCGTCGACCTGTCTCCCGGGGACAACTCGATCAGCGACGGGAAAACCTATGTCACGACCTATACCTATGACGGCACCAGCACGCGCGTAGCCTCGATCACCCAGAGCGATGGAACCACAGTTTCCTTCGGGTACGTTCAGCAGGACGGCGCCTATCGCCTGCATACGTACACGGACGGTGATGGGAAGGTCACGACTCTCAGCTATTCGTCGCCTTCAGCGACGGGCCAGTCAGGGTCGCTCACTGCTAACGCGAATGCCGCGGTCCTGTCCACTACCACTACGACGAGTCAGACTTACAACCTCAACGCCGCCGCGCTGACGGCGGGCGGGACCGCGACGCCTGCCTACGTCCAGGGGAACTCGAACGACCCTCAGAGTCCGACAAACACCGTATCGGTAACCTTTACGTCGGCGCAGACAGCGGGTCACCTGAACGTCATCGCCATCGGTTGGAACAATGCGACCTCGACGATCAGCTCGGTCACCGACACGGCCGGGAATACCTACACGCTCGCTATCGGTCCGACCACGGCTTCCGGTAACGGGCGTCAGAGCATCTACTACGCCAAGAATATCAACGCCGCCGCCGCAAACTCCAATACCGTCACGGTCACCTTCAGCGGATCGGTGCCGTATCCGGATCTCCGGGCTACGGAATATAGCGGAATCAACACCACCAGCCCTCTGGATGTTACCAAGGGAGCCTCGGGCAGCTCGACATCGACATCGAGCGGATCGGTCACCACCACGAATGCCAACGATCTGATCATCGCCGCAAACTACGTTGCGAACTCGACGTCGGCCGCAGGAAGCGGTTACACGCAGCGAATGATCACGGCGGACTCGAGCATCTTTGAAGACCGCAAGGTCACCTCCACCGGTAGCTATTCCGCGAGCGCCACGCAGAGCCCCACGGGCTGGTGGATCATGCAACTCGCGGCATTCAAGGCGGGGACGAATCCCTCGTACTACTCGGTTCCTGCTGGCGCCACTTGGCAGTCCATCGCGAACACGCTGTACGGGATCAACAGCGCGGCCGCGGGCACGGCGCTGCAGACGGCAATGGGCAACCCGACGCTCAGCACGGGTCTGCACCTGACTGGAATGCCGGCGACCCTGACGGTCAGCACCACGACGACCGTACCGGCATATTATCCCGTACCGGCGGGGGCTACCTGGACAAGCATCACCCAAGCCGTCTACGGCACCAGCAACGCCAATGCCGTCGCAGCCCTGCAGACGGCGACCGGCAATCCGACATTGACCACAGGGCTGCAGCTGACTGTACCGTCGACCTTGACGTATACGGCGCCGAGCACCCTCTATCTGCGCACGGACGTCACCGATCCGAACACGCAGGTGACCAGCTACATCGAGGACAGCCTGGGCCGACTGACGTCGTTCCTCAGTCCTGCGGTTGGCGGGACGACCCAGCTACGTACCGACTACACGTATGACAGCGACAACAACCTCCTGACGTCAACGCAGGACCCGACCGGGCTGAATCGGGTCACGACGTATAACTACGACGCGAACGGAAATCTCCTGCTGACTCGGGATGCGGACGGGAATACGGTCACGCGGACCTATGATTCCGCGAACCAGCTCCTGACCGAGACACACTATCTCGTTCCGGACCCGGACGGCGCCGGCTCCGGTCAACCGTCGGCGCCGATGACCACCCGCTACGCGTACGATACCCACGAACAGCTGCGGTTCGCCGTCTCGGCCGACGGACGGGTGACGGAGTATCGATACAACGGCTCGGGCGAGCTGACCAGCAAAGTCAAGTACGACGGTACGATCGACGACGTCAGCAGTTTGTCGCCGACCACGAGCCTGTCATTGTCGACTCTGACGACTTGGGCGACCGGTGCGGATCAGACGAAGCTCGAGCGAACCGACTATACCTACGACTTCCGTGGGAACGTCGGCACTGCGACGGCATACACGGCAACGGACGGCACCGGTGCGGGTGTCGCCGGCACCGCTACGGTGACACAGTACGTCTATGATCAGCGCGGTCAGTTACTGCAGACGGTCACTCCGCGGGGCAGCGGAACGACGGCGGATGCAACGAACTCGAATATCCCATATGCGGCGACGTTTACGTACGACGGTCTGGGTCGCCTGACCAACACGACTCAGTGGATTGCCAGTGGGTCTACATCGTCGACGTTGACGAACTACGACGCCACAAATCACCGTGTGGTGACGACGCAGGCAAATTCGCTCGTAACGACCTCAGTTTACGACGCGGCCGGTCATCTCATCAGCGTCAGCAACAGCGGTCCTGGAATCTCCGGCTCCCTCACGACCACCTACGCGTACGACGCCGATGGCCGCCTGCGCATGGCGACGGATCCGGATCAGGTCCGAACCTACATCATCTATGACGAGGCGGGACGCAAGGTAGGCGATATCGACGGCACCGGAGCCCTGACGCAATACATCTACAACAACGCCAGCCAGGTCGTGAAGACGGTCGCCTATGCGGACCGCCTGTCGGCGGCCACCTTGGCGACCCTCGTGGATGCACAGGGGAAGCCTGTCAACGTCTCGATTGCCACCCTGGTCGCCAGCGTTCCGACCAGCGTTGGTCGGGCATACGATCAGATCACCCGCGATGTGTACGACGCCGCCGGGCTGAAGGTATATAGCCTGGATGCAGGCGGCGACGTTACCCAGTATCTTTACGACGGCGCCGGGCGGCTGACCGATCAGGTCCAGTACGCCAACCCCTTCTCGATCGCCGCGAACGTCAATCAGGTGTTGCCGAGTGCGATTGCGGTTACACCGGATCCCGTGAATGACCGCCGCACCCGCTACTTCTACGATAATGACGGCAATCTCCGGGGACAGCTGGATGCGACCGGGTATCTGACGGAATACACCTACGATGCCGGGGGCCATCTCACCCGGAAGATGGCTTACGCAAACCCGTCGCCATCGGCTTACCTGACGACCGGAACTCTGGCCAACCTGATCCCGACGCTCGACGATGAGACGACGGTGACGCCTGCCGAAGATGCGACGACGTATTATTTCTACGACGGCGAAGGCCGGAAGATCGGGGAGTTCCAGCGGGCTCTCGTCGACGGCACTGGCTATCTGACTGAAACCCAGTATGACGTTGACGGCAACGTGTCGGCGACCGTCCGTTACGCCAATGCGGTTGCTTACACCAGCGTCTTCGCTACGCTCAAATCGAACGCCGCGGCGAGCGGCATCCCGCAGACGACGTCGTATCAGTATGACGGGTCCGGGCGGGTTACCTATGAGATCGACTACGAGAACACGAAGACGCAATACCTGTATGACGCGGTCGGCAACCTCGTCAGCCAGACGGTCGCCTATGGGGGTAATGGTGCCCCGAACGACACCCGAACCACGCAGACCCGCTACGACGCCCTGGGCCGGGTGACCCAGGAGCTGTCTGGCGAAGGCAGTAACCAGATCACCGTAGGGATGACCGACCCGCAGATCAATGCGGTTTGGACCACCTACGGAACCACGTATACCTATGACGCGGACGGTCGGAAGATCTCCGAGACCACCCACCCATACGATCAGATTTCGCAACAGTCGCAGACGAATACGACGTACTACTACTACGACGAAGACGGCAACCTGCGATTTACGGTTGATGCGACCGGGGCTGTTACCGAGAGCGTGTTTAACGCGCTCGGTCAGGTAACGGACCAGATCATCTATGCGATCCCCCTCACGACTCAGTTGTCGGGTCTGACGGGTGGTCTACTCACCTCGACCATCAAGACGACGCTGACCTCTACGGCCAATCCGGCGCTCGATTCGCACACTACCGATACGTACTTCCTGACCGGCCAGGTCTCCAGCACCACGACGGCCGAGGGTGGTCTGGTCGGCGACGTGTACGACGCTTTCGGGGACGAAACGACACGAACGACGAAGATCGACTCCGCGCGGACGCTCACCCAGACGTTCAAATACGACCGCGACGGGCATCAGACCTACGAGCAGTCGGACGCGAGTGGCATCAACCAGAACATGACCTATGCGTACGACTCGTTCGGACGCGTGGCTTCCGCAACCGATCAATACGGAAATCAGACCCGGACCAATTACGACCGTCTTGGCCGGGTCATCGCCACATTCGACGCGCAGGGGAACCAGACGAGTACCGACTATGACGCGTTTTCCCGCGTCCTTCACGTCAAGGATGCGTATCAGAACACGACGACCTACGCGTACACGGACGCGACACAGACCATGACGGTAACGACGCCCGAGGGCGTCACCGTGACCACCGTGCACAACCGCAACGGTCAGACTCTCAGAGTCACCACATCTGGGTCCGGGACCAGTCCGGGGAATAGCACTCTCTATTCGTACGATCTGAATGGAAACCTGATCTCGACATCGGACAGCCTTTCGGCCGTCGCGCTGGAAAGCCGGGCTTACGACACCAATGGCCGCGAGCTGACATCCACGGACGCTGACGGGGTCGTCACGCGATTCACCTATGACGCGGACAACCGGGTTCTGACCAAGACTGTCGACAACGCCGGTCTCGCGCTGAAAACCCAGTACGAATACAACAATCTCAATCAGATCACGAAGGTCACGGAACCCGGCAACAAGGTCACGTCGACCAAGTACGACCGGGACGGCCGCGTCACGCTGGTGACGGTGGACCCGGGGCAGTTGAACATCCAGACGTCCTACGCGTACGACAATAACGGAGACGTGACGACGGTCACGGACGGGTACGGGACGGTCAATCAGCGCGTAACGAAGTACTACTACGATGTGATGGGCCGCCGCACCCAGCAGGTCGTCGACCCGGGTTCCGGCACGAACCCGGCTACCGGTTTGAAGTATCTGAATCTGGCGACGAACTATAAGTACGACGCGAACGGCAACCTGATTCACAGGATCGTCATCAACAATGATCTGGCCGCGACACCGATTTCGACCTGGTATGTCTACGACTCGAACAATCGACTGACGTTTACCATCGACGCGTTGGGTGGCGTGACACAGACGCGATACGACAGCGACGGCCGGGTGGCCTCTACCACTCGTTATGCGAATACCGTATCGCTCCCGACCGGGGACCAGGCAACGGTTGCTCAGGCGACGCCCGTGGCAGCCCCGGGGCTCGACCGGACGACTCAGAGCTTCTACGACAATGACGGGCGACAGGTCTACACGATTGACGCCCTCGGCGGGGTTACGCAGTACTCGTATGACATCAACGGTAAGGTAACTCGCACGCGTGGCATTGCGGGTGTAACGCTCACTGGGACCTACGGTAATGCCGCCGCCGTGACCACCGCGCTCGGCAGTGCGGCCGGGACCTTGGGATCGAGCGATCGCGTCGCATACACCGCGTACGACGTTAGAGGGCAGGCCGTCTACACGGTGGATGCAGTCGGTGCCGTCTCGTACAAACAGTACGATCTGGCCGGACACGTCATCTCCGTGACGAACTACGCGTCCTTGTACAGCGGTGCGATGGATGTAGCTGACCTGAGTAGCTGGGCGACAGGAGCGGCCGTAGCCGGAAACTCCCACAATCAGACCACACGTTACTGGTATGACGGCGCGGGACGACGGGTGTACAGCCTCGACGCCGCGGGTGGCTATCTCACGGAGACTCGATATGACGACGTCAACAATGTCGTCACGACAATCGTCTATTACTCGCCGCCGACGATTCCTGCCGGGGCCACCGCTAGCGACATCAAGAATCACACCGGTGGGGTGGTATTTACGACCGATCCCACGAAGGATCAGTCGACCGCTGCACAATACGATGCCGCGGGCCGTCTCACCAAGCTAACGGACGCGACGACTACCGCGTATGAGACTTACGGCTACGACGCGCTCGGTAACAAGACCTCCTTCACGAACAAGGCGCAGCAGACCTGGACGTACGTCTATGACCTCGCCGGAAACATGATCGAGGAGGACAGCCCCTCGACTCCGATCACTTCCATGTCCGGTTTGGGCGGAGCTCTGAGCGCCACCACGGTTTCGGCGAAGATCGTATCCCGCATGACGTATGACGCCATGGGGGATGTGCTCACGCTCCAGGAGGGGATCGAGCATTTCAGCAACAATACCGAGGACGCCTCTAAGTCGCGAACGACAACGTACAGTTATGACGCGCTGGGACGGCAGACGTCGGTAACTCTCCCGGCGGTGTACGTCTACACATACACCACGGGGGACGAGACGGTTGCCAGCGGATCCGTGACGCGTAGCGACACCAAGCCCCCTATCACCACGCACGTCGTGTACGACGCTCTGGGGAACGAGGTCGCCAATCAGGATCCTGGCGGATTCTGGTCGTACAAGGTCTACGACGCACTCGGTCGAGTAGTCTACGACGTTGACGCTGATAGCTATGTCACCGGATACGGATACGACAGTTTTGGGAATCAAACGAGCCTGACCCGTTACGCTCTGGCGCTTGCGACCACGTTGGCGGCTGCCGGTGGCGGCTCGGTATCGGAGCTGACGGCCAGTGCCGTCGGCGGCGCGATCACGGTGAAGGGCTCGACGACGGGCACCGTGAACGTTCAGGTGAGCAGCGGGGCGGATCGGCAGATTACCAAAGCCTACGATGCGGACAATCGGTTGAAGCAGGTCACGCAGCCGCAAACCTTCAACTTCGAGCCGAACTCGGGAATCCCGAATGGTGCGACATTTACCCTCGGGGAGACCACGTTTTACAAGTACGACGCGTTTGGGAAGGTGATCCGCACGGCGCGTCTGATCAGTCCGAACGGCAACCCGGTTACAGACCCGGATATCGACTCGAGCAAGAACAGCTGGGCCTATACCTATGACTATTACGACACGCGAGGATTGCTTGCCGCGGAGGTCGACGAGGATGGGTATCTCACCGTCTATCAGCATGGTGATGCGAATGGAGATCTGACCGACAAGATCGAATACGCGCTCAAGCCGTCCGGGACTGTCGATATCAACGGGTATGGGGCGATCAATTCGAGCAATCAGACTAACTTCCCGAACGGCAGCGCCAACGGTTACGACCGTGAGACCCGCTATACCTACGACCAGCTGAATCGGCTGGTCCAACAGAAGTTCGTCGGCGTGCAATACACGCAGGTCAGCGGCTCCGCCGGCAGTCTGACCAGCACGCCCCAGTTTGCCGATCAGCTGACCCAGTACACGTACGACGCGCTGGGCAACCAGACAAGCGTCACGCAGAACGGTGGAACGACATTCACCTATTACGACGTACTCGGTCGCACCATTGCGGTGGCCGGCCCCGCGAGGGACCGGGGTGATGGCACTAGCATCACCCCTCTGACGCTGATGAAGCGCGATGTTTTCGGCAACCTCGTGCAGCAGACGGTTTACGCGGCAGGCGCCGCGGGTACGGTGACCACCGGATCGTTGCCGACCTACGCGGCGCTCACTCCGAACCTCGACCGGACCACCCAGATGTGGGTGGATGTCAACGGGGACGTTCTGCAGACGGAGCAGCTGTTCGATACGAACGGTGCTGACCAGATCGTGGGCACGACGATCGAACACTACGCGTCGTACGATTCTCGCGGAAATCTGGCCAAGGAGTGGCAGATCGCCACGAATTCCGCGGATCCGAACATCTCCGCGACGACAGACGCGATCGAGACGATCTATACGTACGACGCACGTGGCAATCAGACAGCGGTAATCCAGCCGCAACAGCTGGGTACCACGAACGTCGTGTCGCACCAGCGCTCGCACTACAACGCCTTCGGCGAGATCGACACCAAGAGCCTCGACAACGGTACGCCGGCCGTTCACTACTACTACGACCAGGGTGGTCGGTTGTGGTTGACAAACCAGACTGACGGCGTCTATCGCGTCTATCTTTACAACCTGGCAGGGGAGGCGACCGCCAAGCTGGAAGCGCCAGAAGGTTCGGGCATCGATCTGTCCACGACGGGCTCGCCCGGGGCCGCCTACGCGATGGGTGGTCTGATGCGCACCGAGACGCGGTATGACGCGATGGGGAATGTCGTCGAGCAGCGTCTGCCCACCTATACCTCGCCGAGCAACCAGGTAGCGATAGACAACACCACGGTTACAGTCTTTACGGCCACCGATGGGACTCCCTACCTGCAGTGGCAGGCTCCGCCCGATTCGACTCTGCAGGCGGCCCTGTATCTCGACGGCGGTACCACGCCCGTCTACGCGTCGTTGGGCTCGGGCTCGGAATATGGCTACACGGCCCAGTATTCCCTGGCCTCGGTCCCGACGGGCACGCACAGCTATCGAATTCAGTACCAGCGGCCAGGCGATACGACCGTTTATGGCATCGCGACCGGTACGTTCACCCTCAACAGCACCACGAACGCGGCGCTGACGTCTTCGGACTCGACCACCGGCTCGATCACAAACGTTACCGCGTCGGTCAGCGGCTCAAATGCCCTGATCAGCTGGAAGTCGGACCCGTTCCTCAGCACGACGACTTTCGAGATTTACGTCGGAGGCGCGTGGGTTTCTTACACCGGCTCTGGATCGGAGTCCGCGGGCTATTCGGTGACCGTACCGCTCCAGTCCACCGGAACGTATCAGTACCGCATCACCGACTGGGTCGGCGGGTATATCGAGTCTCAGGTCAACGGCACGCTGTCATTCACCTCGGCAAGCTCGACGTCGACGACGAGCCTGTCGACGAACGCGCCGGCAACCGGCACGATCAGCAACGTAACCGCAGGGGTGTCCGGGTCGACGGTCACCGTCAACTGGCAGGGTGACTCAGCGAACATCACGAGCGAGACATTCGAACTGTTCGTGGGCGGTAGCTGGGTCTCCTACACCGGTGCCGGCACAGAAGGCGGCTATTTCAATGCCAGCTTCCCGCTCCCGAGCGCGGGCACGTATCAGTACCGGATCACTGACTACGCGAATGGCGCGATCGAGGCGCAGGGGACCGGCTCGATTTCCTTTACTGCCTCCAACACCACCTCGACGACCACGCTGACACTGAGCATTCCTGGGACGGGAACCGTCAGCAACGTCGGGGCTAGCGTCAGTGGTACGACCGTTACGGCGAGCTGGACACCCGACTCTGCCAGCACCAGCAGTGCGACTTTCGAGGTGTACGTCGGGGGCGCATGGCAGTCGTACGCGGGATCGGGAACCGAGAACGGCGTGCACACGGCGAGCTTCTCTCTCCCCACCGATGGTACCTATCAGTACCGGATTACCGACTACGTCAACGGAGCCATCGAGGCTCTGGCGGTCGGTTCCCTTACGTACACCGCGCCGTACAGCACCAGCAGCACCAGTACGTCGGGAAGCAGCAGTCCGGACGCGGTCTGGAACGCTCCCGGACCGGTCTCTGTGTCCGGCTACTACGGTGGTCAGGGCAGTGGTTACGTTTCCGGGTCGTCGACACCGGTGCAAACTCCCATTACCGGTGAAGGCGGGGTGATCACCGGGTACACGACTTCGTGGAGCGGGACGGATTCGGTCTCGTTGAGTTGGATGCCTCTGCCGTCGGGCTCCTACACGGTCACGGTCTATTACAACACGCACGCGGATGCCAGCAGGGGGATCGGTTCGGTCGGCACATACGTCCAGTTCGCTATGCCGGCCGCCAGCAGTGGAACCTTCTCCTGGTCCGACTCCGCCTCCGGCAGCGGCAGCACCTGGCCCAGCGGTGGCGTCGATTCGATCAACTTCTTCCAGATCACCAACAACTCGACCGGCGCGCTCATGCTGGATTCGCGCGGAACCGCAGTCGAGACCACGATAGCCTGGGCGGCACCGGCGGACACGAGCTACTACGGAACCCTGCAGTACCGGGTCGCCGGCACGTCGACCTATACCACGATCGCCGGGACGCGATCCGGCGGCCAATTCGTGGTGACGGTGCCGGTCACGGCTGCCGGCACGTACGACTTCATCACCTCGACCTACCAGCTCTCCGGTGAGACTCAAACCAATCTTACCCTGGCACTCGGACAGTTCGTCTCCACCGGCAGCTCGGTTTATCTCTCCTATCAACAGGGCACGCCGCAATATCTCAGTGGCGTCACGGCGAGCGGCAGCTACCTGTATTGGAATGCGACTCCAGGCGGTAGCGACTCGATCGTCGTCACGTTGAACAACCCGTCGACCGGCGCGGTCATGTACACGCTGAGCCCTGTTGCCTATGGCGGTGGGAACTACTACGCCAGCTTCTATAACGTGCCCACCGGCACGTACAAGTACAGCATTCAGTATGTGCGTAGCGGTTGGAACTACCTGCTGGGTAGCGGCACTGCTTACATCAATACGACTACGACGGTTACCAACTATCCGGCGACTGTCAGTATCGGAACGCCGAGCAACGTGTCCGCCGTCGGTGGCATGGCCGATCTGGGCAACGGGGTGTTCGGCTGGACCACACCGGCCAATAGCGGCGACAGCGTGGTCTTCAAATACAAGGCGGCCGGTGCCGGGTCGTGGGCAGGCACTCTGCCGATCTCGGGGGCGTACCAGGTCAACCTGCTCGCCGCCGGTCTGTCGGGCAGCATCGACTTCGAGATCGACTACACCGCGTCCGGCGGTTCGCAGCCCTATCGCGTGGCCGGCGGTCGCATCATCATCACGACGACGGTCAACACAACGCCGGCAACGGCCGCGCCGGGAGCCCCGACAAACCTCAGTGGCATCTCGAGTATCACCGACCTCGGCAATGGGATCTTCGGCTGGTCGCCGAGCGGCAACGCCGGCGATACCGTCGTCTTTCGTTACAAGGCGGCGGGAGCGAGCTCGTGGGCGGGCACTTTGCCCATCACGGGCTCCTATCAGGTCAACCTGCTGGCGGCGGGCCTTTCCGGCAGCATCGACTACGAGATCGATTACACCGCCTCGGGCCAATCACGTCCGTATCGGGTCGGCACGGGCCGCATCACGATCACGACTACGATCAACAACACTCCCGCAACTGTAACGCTCAACAGTGCCAACAGCGTCGGTACCGTCAGCGGGTTTACCGATCTCGGCAGTGGTGTGTTTGGTTGGACTACGCCAGCCAACGCGGGAGACAGCGTCGTGTTCCGGTGGAAGCCTCAGGGCGCCTCCGGTTGGTCCGGCACCGTACCGGTGACCGGTGCCTATCAGGTCAATCTCCTGGCCGCCGGGCTGTCAGGCACCATTGACTATGAGATCGACTACACCGCCTCCGGAGGCGCGCAGCCGTATCGTATGGCCAGCGGCGGGATCACGATCACACAGACGTCGGTGGGTTCCGGCACAGTCACGGATACGACCGCCTCGGCGTTGTCCGCACAGCCGGCCGCTCCGTCGCAGACGCAGATGGTTGATCGCTGGGGCAACGTTATTTCCATGACGGACGTCGCGGGCAAGACCACGACGTATCGCTTCAACCAGTTCAGCCAGTTGATCGAGAGGCACGACCCGCAGGTATCGATCACCGCTGTGACCATGACATCGGCGACAACCGCGTCGGAGAGCGTCGATCAGTACGGCATGCCGGTTTCGTACAACTACTACGATCTCTACGGCCGGATGGTCGGCACCCGGGATGCGGATGGAAACCTCAACGGGCAGACCTTCAACGCCGCTGGCGAGGTGGTCAGCGAGCAGCATGCCGACGGAAGTACCAAGTCGTACGTGTATGACGCCTTTGGCGACGATATCCAGGACACTGTCGGGAACTACAGCCTGTCGAACACGGGCGATACGACAGTCTTCCGCACGCGATACGCGTACGATCAGGCTGGCAGGCTGACCGACGTTGCGCAGGAGTCGACACAGAACGCGCTGAACGGATTTGCCTTGACGGGAGCGCGAAAGGACCTCCCGGTGTTCACCGCCTCGGGGATCGTTCGCAAGACCTACCTGATGGATCAGGCGGGCCGGCGTATCGCCGAAACGACCGGCGATTGGGTTGGGACCAATCAATCCGCTCCCGAGACGATCTACTACTGGTATGACCTGCACGGCAACATGCTGCGCATGGTCAATCCAATGGGAGCGCAAACCCAGTACGGGTACGACGAGCAGGATCGCAAGACCTCGATGCTGGACGGGAACGGCCGGACGGAGAGTTGGACGTACGACTACTTCGGCCATCTGACCGCGCATATGGATCTGGGCGGTACTTCATACGCGTATACCTACGACACGACCAGCTCGTATCTGCTGACTCACGAGAGCAGCACGGGGGGGGAGTTCGCGGGGGTCAACAAGACATACAAGTACGACACCGCCGATCACCTGATAGAGATCGACGACGTCGGCGCCAGCCGGACGACGCTCTATGGTTACGACACAAAGAATCGGATCGTCCACATGACGACCGAGGACGGGTCGTTGGCGCCGCAAGACGATCGCTACGACTACGACGCTCTCGGACGGATCTCACACATCTCGGGAGTCGGCTACAGCGTCACGTACAGCTACGACGCCGCTGGAAACCGGACGAACATCAACGCGAACTACTCGGCCGCCGCCGGGCAGACCCACAATCAGAACCTGTGGTACAGCTATGACAAGATGAATCGTGTGCTGATCAGCGAGGGTGTCATCAGTGGCACGACGGTCAGCATCGATACCGACAACTCCGACAGCTTCACGCAGGGAACGATTCTCGGCTATGACGGTCGCGGCGATCGCCTTACGGCCCAGAGCTACGGTCAGTACCTGTCCGAGAGCGGGGCGACGTTCAGCACCCTCAATGGGCCGAGCACGCTGTCCTATACCTACGACGGTCTCGGAAGACTCCTGACGACTTCGATGCCGGTGCACTACTCGAACGGAACGAATTCGACCGCACAGGTCGAGTCGCGTAGCTATGACGGCGCGTCCCGCATCATCAATGACACGACAAACTTCGACGATACCAACGGCGCGTTGGCCACTCGTATTCAGACCAACGTCTACAACGACGACGGGACGATCGCATCACAGACTACTACCAAGAACGGTATCGCGGAGTCGTCGGTCACCTATGCCGGTGGCTATGACGAATCCGGAAACCTCACCTACTACAGCTTCACGGTAAACAACGCGACGGGTGGAGTCGCCTACACGGGATACGACCAGTTCACGTACTCGCACGGCGACTCGTATCTGCAGGCGACGCATGTCGTCTCGGATACTTCGGGTCATACGCCGGGATCCACGGTCACGAGTTACAATGTCGATCAGCAGATCCAGCAATACACGGACCAGAAGGACAGTACCCTCAACCGCTACTTCCTCGACAACGACGCGGGGCAGGAGCAGTTGGTCGTTCAGGGGCCCTACGGGTCCAGCCCGACCAACGCCTTTACCAAGGCGTTGATCGACGGGTCGTCATTCTTCAACAGCGCCAACGCGGCTTACTTCTTCTTCACCCCGGACGGCAAGGCAACCGGCACCTTCGGGCAGCTCGGCACTTCGCTGACCGCGAACTTCGACGTCAACTATCAGCCGATTTCATCGGACTACCCTGCGCCGGTGCCGCCGACTTATGTGGTTCAGCAGGGCGACACTCTTACGCTGGTGGCGATGCGCGTGTATGGCGACGCGAAGCTCTGGTACGTCATCGCGCAGGCCAACGGTCTGACCGACCCGTCCGGGATTCTGCAGGAGGGCACAACTCTCACCATCCCGAACAACGTGGTGTCGCTGTCGAACAACTCCTCGAGCTACAAGCCGTTCGATGCGCGCCTCGCGCTGGGGAATCAGACCCCGGCACAGCCGATGCCGCCGCCGCCCAAGCACAGCGACTGCGGCATCATTGGCACGTTGCTGATGGTGATCGTCGCAGTGATCGTGACGATCTACACGGCGGGTCTCGCAGCAGGAGCGATGGGCGCGACCGTTTCGGCAACTGGCACAGCTGCTTCCACGGCGGGCGCCTGGGCGGCCGGGACCGCTGCAGTATCGGGGGGCCTAACGAGTGCCGCCGCCGGAATCGCCGCGGCCGCTGTCGGCGGCGCCGTCGGCAGCATTGCTTCCCAAGCAGTGGGCATCGCCACCGGAAATCAGACCGGATTCGATTGGACAGGAGTCGCGATGGGTGCGATCGGGGCCGGAGTGGCCTCCGGCCTGGGAAGCGTAGTCCAGAGCAGTGCGACGCTACGCACCTTCGCACAGTCGAGCCCCTCCGCGTTCGCTGCGGCTGACGGGGCTGTCAGCGACACTCTCACTCAGGGGATCGCTGTAGCGACGGGACTGCAGAGCAGCTTCAACTGGCGCGACGTGGCCATCTCGGCGGTGGCTGCGCCGGCGGCGGCAGCGGCGGCCGGCGCGGCTTCAGGCGCGCTCGCGGGCTTCGCACCGTCGATCAGTGCATTCGGTGGCCGTGTCGCCGGCGGGCTCGCCGGCTCGGCCGTGCGGGCGGTGTTCGACGGCAAGATGGATACCGCGACCGTCATTGCGGATGCCTTCGGCAATGCGGTCGGCAACGCGATCGTCGACGCCCAGGCACAGGCGGGGACGCAAGCAGCCTTCAATCAGGCCCTCGACGCGAGCGGCGGTGAGGCATTCCGGCCTCTGCTGCGAACGGCGGGGATGACGCAGGCTCAGCAGGACGACTGGATCGCGACCTATGGCGACCAATTCGCCAGCATTCGCCAGGCCACGCAGCAGGCTTCGAGCGAGTACGGCGGGATTCCCTTCGAGCAGCTACCTGCCGATGTCCAGCGGCAGGCTCTGCAGCCCTTCGGCGACCAGCAGGTCTACAAGAGCCTGGCGAACTCTCCGCTGACGGCCAATTTCTACGGCGATGACGTGCAGCAGAGCAGCGGAGCAGTCACTTCCGACAGGGTGTTGGAGGATGTTGACGTCACGGCCCGCCACTACCAGCCGACCCTCGTGGACGAGGCGGCGGGTGTGTTGGATACGAGCGCCAAGGGTGTTCAGTCCGCCGTCGACACGGTGGGCAAGAACAACGTCGTCGGCATCGTCACTGGAATCCAGTTCGCCATTGGCGGTATCCCGCGGACACTGCTGAATATCGCGATCGGTGTCGTCGCGTCGCCCGCACTGAAGGTCGCCAAGGATGGGGTCTCGGACCTGCTGCAGAACACAGCGTTCGAGGACGCAGGCGACCCGTACGCCGTCAAGCGGGTCAGCGACTCGCTTGCCTCCATCGGCGTCGACTTTGTCTTCGGCAAGGCCATGGGGGTGGTGGATTCAGCGGCCGACTACAAGGCGGCCCAGAAGGTCGTTAGCGGCGAGCTGACGCAGACCGAGGAAACGCAGCGCCAGTCGTGGCTGGCGCGCCTCAAAGCCGGTAACGACTTCAACCGGGAGCAGGCCGGCCGGTATCAGATGAATGAGGTCTACGTCGAAGGCGCGCCGGGCAGCGGAGTACGGTATCGTGTTGACTCCTACAACCCCGGCGAAGAAATCGTGTCCCGGAAGTTCACGCAGCTCGGAGACGTGAAGGAGGACACGGCGATGGGGTACATCGATGAGTTCGCGAAGAAGTACCCCGAGGGTGCGGAGATATCCAAAGTCCCGACGAGTGTGAATCCGACGAATGGTATAAACTTGGGCGGCCAGAAGCTCCAAGGAGACCTGATCCTCGAGGTGCCTGTGCAGAAGAGTGTTCCCCAGTCGGTGATCGACTACGCCGCGAGCAAGAACATCGTCATCAGGGACATCAATGGTAAGGAATATAAATAGGCGGGCGGTTGATGCAGCCTGATGTGTACGCGAACAACTGGTCCTTCGCGTACGACAGGCTGTTCGAGCCGATGACCGAGGAGCAGGCGAGGGAGATCCATCGACTGAAAAAGCCGGCCTCAGGCTACGCGGCCATTTTTGGCGGCTCGACGGCTCCGAAGGAGATGGTCAGGGTCACGTTCGGCCCGACAAGCCGCTTCTACGAGACAACCTGGTTCGACACTCGTCGCCGCAAGGTCCTCGAATATCAGTTCAAGGTCATCGACGAACGGCTATTTCTGCTGGTGATCATGGAGTTCGAATACGACGGTGAAGCCAAGCGGGCGATCCGGACCGCGCACTTCAATTTCGATCCGGAGGGCAAGGTCGGTGTGGTCAAGGTCGATCGGAAGACTGACATCCGCGAGAGCAAGGTCGTCCCCCACGACGTGCGTAACAACTGGGAGGCGGTCCCGGAGTTTGGTGACTACGACAGGCTGCTGATCAAGGACCGGGGCCCTCCGGAGCCGGCCCTCAACAGCTAGCGGCGAACACGTCCTCGTTTACGGGCGAGGGGAGTCGATTCCCAACCGCACTGATCAAAGAGTTCTTTACGGCGCTTACGGCGATTGAGCTCATGCAGCGGCGCTCGTAAGGGCACTCCCCGGAGTAGAGCGTGTCGATGCACGGGGAGCAGGAGGGGCGGGCCGAGAGATGGGTTGCGCCGACATGACCCCAGACTTCCGGAGTGGACGGACCGAACAGGACGATCGAAGGCACGCCAACCGCGGCTGCGGCGTGTGCGGGACCTGATTCGACACCAATAAACGCCCGGGCGTGCTTGATGAGCGCAAAGCACTCGCGGATCGGCAAGCCACGCAAATCATGAGCCCCCGCAACGGCGGGCTCGTCGCGATCGTCGACCTGAACGAAATCGTACTCGGGTGAGTCCTCGATGAGCCGCTCCCAGTGCTCCCGTGGCCAGCGTTTGTTGGGACTGCACAGAGGCGTCGTGTGAATGGCCACCGGAATCCGAAGCGCTCCGAGGCGTTCGCGCGCTTGCGCATCTTCCGCAGAAGTCAGATAGAACTCAGGTGTCGTGGTTTGCACCGTGACTCCGAGCATTTCACCGATGAGCCTGGCGGCGGGAATACGATACAAGCCCGGGGCGAGGCGACTGTAGTTCGCGACCAGCAGGTTCTGCGGCAACCTCTGAGGGGTGAACGGGAAAGCATCGAGCGAAAAGGGCCACTTCGTCATCAGCCGGAGTGAATCGATGTAAGGATTACCCCGCAGGATCTCGCGATGTTTCGCCGATGTGCAGTAGACGACCAGACGGCCGCCTGGATGTTGCATCTTCCATGCTCGAAAAGCCGGAGTGTGCAGCAGAACATCACCGAGACCTCCGCTGGTCAACACCCGTGCGATCGGCGTTCTCATTGACCGTGATTCCGTGCGTACGCGAGCAGTAGTTCCAACTCTTCGATGACACGGCTGTGCAGTGAGGCTTGCCCGTGCAGATATCGCAAGGTCATGCCGTCGCGTCGCAGGATCTCACCTGACATCTCACGGTCCATGCGCTCCTGCAATCTCCCCAACTCGCTGCGATGATCCTGCAATCGGGATTCGATGATCTCTCGCACCTGCGCGCTCCCTCGTGGCGGTTGCAATTTCCAGCGCCGCCGCGAGTTTATACCAACCGCGACGGCTCCTGACTGCTGCAAGTCCGCGGCGTGAGCCCTAAACCCGTTCGCGCCAGCCCGGATATGGTTTGCAGCGATGGGCTGCTGTCGAGGCTTGCGTGTGCCTCCAACGCCCTACTCGCGGGGACGAACGAGCTTTACGAGCCGGGGGCCTATGACATACAGCGTCAGTTTCCTCGCCCACCTCCGGGCGATCAAAGAGTGTCTGCCGAAATTCGAGGCGAGCGCCCGGTGCAACCTGCGGACAGGGGGCCTGGAGATTCGTGCCCGCGGGCGTTGCGTCGAGCTGCATCCGCAGTTTGCGTTTCCGCAGAATGGATCGATTGCGTATTCCCTCAAACTCGAGGCGCACATGGAGTTCTTCGTCGGGTGGCGGCCGTACGTCAATCGCGTGTGGCCGCTGTCCTACGACAAGAAGTCGTTCAAGGACTTCTGCGCTCAGTCCGGCCTGCGCACTCCGCGCAGCTGGCAGCAGGCGCAGTCGGTATCGGAAAATGTGCTGGTCAAGCATGCCACGTCGTCGTTTTGCCGCGGCATCTCGGGACCTTTTACGCAAGAGGGTCTGAAGGGCGCCAACCGAGCTCTGCAGCAGGGGGAGTTCTTCGAGGAGTTCATTCAGGGCGACATCGTGAAGGTCTGGTACTGGAACGCGAATCCGGTCGCATTGGAGGTTCTGCCGATGCCCACGGTGACGGGCGACGGATCGTCGAGTCTGCGCAAGTTGCTCGGCCGCAAAGCGGTTGCTCACCTGCCAGGCAACGACTGGGACGTCTGGGCGGCCGTGGCCGCCTTCCAGGGGCTGACGCTCGATTCCGTGATCGCCGCCGGAAAGAAAGTCCTGGTCGACTTCCGCTATCTGTCGTCCTTGCACCCGTTCGCGCCGAACGCCCAAAACCTGAACGTTCTGGCCGACTACGAGGGCACGCCGCTGATGAACCAGCTGCGCGCAGCCGGCAAGCCGTTCTGGGAAGCGATCCCAGCGGAAATTCGTCCCGACACGTTGTATTCGATCGACGCCATGATCGATGGTCAGCGCAACGCACTGTTCCTGGAAATGAACTGCAATCCCGCGGTCCATCCGGATGCCTACGCGGCGATGTTCGAGAGTCTGTTCGGGGCAGCCGTCGCCGTGCGCCCACCCGGTTCTGCCGCGGTGGGGCTGAAGATTGCGGCCGCCTGATCCGGGGAATTTCGCCTTTCGAGAGGAATCCGTATGTATGCACTGAACATGATGGCGCATTTTCGCCTGCTCGCCGAGGCTGCCGAGAAGATCGGTGTGCGCGCGGAGCTGGAGTTCGAGTCACTACGAGTCGAAGTCAGCGGTCGCGGCCGCTACTTCGAGTTCGAGCCCGAGTTTTTGGACGTGAAGGATGGGCACACGGAACTCGGCCGCGTGCTCGAGGCGCAGACAGTCGCGTTCACCGGCTGGCGGCACGTGGCGCGCCGGAACTGGGATCTGGCCCTCGACAAGCGGGCATTCAAGGAGTTCTGCACCCGTCACGGCCTGCGCACGCCGCGAGCGTACGCGACTGCAGCGGAGACCGCCGCCAACGTCCTGGTCAAACAATTGCGACCGGCCACGGAGCCGGGAGAACAAGGCGTCATCCGCGGTCCGTTCGCTCCCAAATCGATCGGCGCCGAGAACTTCCAACCCAACGCAGGCTGGTTCCTGGAGGAATTCATCCTGGGAGACATCGCCATGGCTCACTATTGTGAGGGGGAGCTGTTCTCCATCGAGGCCCGCAAGAAACCGCGCGTGACCGGAGATGGCTACAGCACCGTCAAGGAGCTGATCGAGTGCGCGAAGCAACCCGTGGGAGAGGTGGACTGGAAGCTGGCCGAGAATCTATTGCGCCTGCAGGGTGGGAATCTCGACAGTGTGCTGCCGGCCGGTCGGGAGATGCTGGTGGATGTTCGGTTCTGGTCGCCCTTGCAGCCCTTCACCACGGCAGACCGGAATGTTCTTCAGGGGCTGCAGGGTTCCCCGATCCATCAGCAGTTGGCGGACGCCGGGCCGATCTTCTGGGGCGGTATCCCGGAATCGATTCGGGCCAACGCTTACTTCCAGGTCTATGCAGTGGTGGACGCACAGCAGAATGTCTGGTTCATCGACATGCACACAGATCGCTATGTCGACCCGCACAGTTACGATCCGACGCTACGCCGGCTCTTCGGGGTGCCGTCGCAGTCTGCCGCTTTACCGTCCGATGTCGCGACCGCAGCGACAATGGTGCCGCTGGTGAAGCACTGACACGCGAGCGAGGCGATTTACTACTTGGCCAGCCAGCCGCCGTCGACGACCAAAGTCTGACCCGTTACATAGCTCGAAGAGGGCGAGCATAGCCAAAGGACGGCCTCCGCGATCTCCCGGGGCTGTGCCGCACGGCCGAGTGGGACGTTGCGCTCGATGTCCGCATTGAACTGGTCCGGAAATGCCTCCCGTGCGCCGGAGGTCATCTCGGTGTGCGTGGGTCCGGGCGATATGGCATTGACGCGGATCCCATAGGGCGCAAACTCCAGGGCTGCCGCGCGCGTCAATCCCAGTACGCCGTGTTTGCTGGCAACGTACGGGGCGACGCCGAATTCGGCGCCGCGGTGAGCGAACACGGACGCCGTGTTGACGACGGTTCCCATACCACGCTGGCGCATGTGGGCGAGCTCGTACTTCATGCAGAGCCAGGTCCCTCGAAGGTTCGTGTCGATGACGGTCTGCCAGTTTTCCTCCGTGTGTTCGCTGGCGTTCTTGTAGCTATCGCCCGAGACTCCGGCGTTGTTGAACGCGCAGTCAACCTGGCCATAGCGTCGGACCGCATGTCGAATCAAGTTCTCGACCGACTCCGCGCTCACGACATCCGTTCTGACGTAAGTCGCTTCTCCGCCCCGCGCCTGGATGCCCGCGGCGATGGCCTCGCCTCGGTCGGCACGTCTGCCTGCCAACACGACGGCGGCGCCGCTTGCGGCGAGCAACTCCGCGGCCGACCGGCCGATTCCAGAGGTCCCTCCGGTCACGATCGCTACCTTGCCTGCCAACCGTGTCGGGGAGTCACTTGTAGGGGGGTGCTGACCTGGAATGCTCACGGCGTCGTGTGGTGATGGTCGAAGCTCGAAACGTAACATCGTTACAGGCGGCCCGCGAGGTGCGCGGGAGCGGTTGGCGCCGCTGAGCGCGGCGACCGGCCCCCTAAACTCACGCCAATCGCGACGGATAACTGGTCAGCGACGGGCTGCAGTCGAGGGTTGCGCACGCCCGCACCTCGGCAGCCGCGCCATCGCTCGGGAAAGAACAAAAGCCGCACCGGGGATATATGAGCTACGCCGTCAGCTTCATCGCACACATTCAGGCTATCAAAGAGTGTGTTCAGCGGTTAGGCGGACGGGCGAACTGCGATCTCGACACCGGGGCGCTGCAGGTCCGCGCCGGGGGCAAGTATGTGGATTTGTCCCCGCAGTACGCGCTACGTCACGATGGTTCGATAGGGTACTCCGCGGTGCTGGTCAACCAGGTGGAGTTCTTCGCCGGCTGGCGCCCCTACCGGGATCGCGCGTGGCCCATCGGGCAAGACAAGCGACGGTTCAAGGAGTTCTGTTCGCTGCACGGGCTACTCACCCCGCGTGTCTGGGCTCGCCCTCGCGAGGTGACCGGAAACGCACTGATCAAGCACGCAACCGGATCGTTCTCCAAGGGGATGGCCGGTCCGTTCACGCCGCCGGTGTTGAAGGCCTCGAGTCGTGAGTTGCATCAGGAGGAGTTCCTGGAGGAGTTCGTTCAGGGAGACATCGTCAAGGCGTGGTACTGGAATGCGGATCCAGTGGCGCTCGAAGTCCTGCCGATGCCCACGGTCGTGGGAGACGGAAAGACCTCTCTGCACGACCTGATCGAGCGCAAGCGGGTCGCGCACCTGCCCGGCACGGACTGGGAGGTATGGGGCGCTACCGTTGCGTTGCAGGGATTGGGTCTGGATTCGATCGTGGCTGCCGCCAGCCGGGTCATGGTCGATTACCGCTATCTGTCCCCGCTGCATCCGGCGTTGCCGGACGCGCCGAATCTAAACTGCATGGCAGCCCGGGAAGGGACCGTATTGCTGCGACACCTGCGCGATGCGGGGCCGCTGTTCTGGACAGGTATCCCTGCCGAAAGCCGTCAGGACACCCTTTACACCATCGATGCCGTCACGGACACCTCCGGCCAGCCTGTCTTCCTGGAGATGAACTGCAATCCCGTCGTTCATCCCGACGCCTACCCGCCGATGCTCGACAGCCTGTTTGGAACGCCGGAGGCGCCGGCATGTACGCACTGAGCCTGATCGCGCACTTCCGGATGATGTCCGCGGCCGCTCAGAGCATCGGTACTCGGGCGCAGCTGAGCTTCGAGACGATGCGCGTGCAGGTGAGCGACGCAGGGCGGTATTTCGAGTTCGAACCCGAGTTCCTCGGTGTGCGCGCGGGACGCATCTGCCTGAGTCCAACTGTCGAGCCCCAGACGGTGGCGTTTACGGGCTGGCGACACGGTCCGCGCAGGAGGTGGGAGCTTGCCACCGACAAGCGGGTGTTCAAGGAATTCTGCGCCCGCAACGGACTCAGAACACCCGCAACGTTCGCTGCTCCTTCTGACGCGCCAGTCAACGTTCTCGTGAAGGAGGTGCGAGTACCGAGAGAGCGTGGCGTGCTTAGTGGTCCGCTGCCGCTGCGCGCTCTGTCAACCGACACGTTCGCAAATCAAACAGTGCTGGTCGAGCAGTTCATTCCCGGTGACATCGCCTTGGGGCTGTATTGCGAAGGGGAGCTGTACGCCGTCGAGATCAGAAAGATGCCGCGGGTAACCGGTGATGGGCGAAATGACCTGCGAGACCTCATCGCGAGGGTGCGCCAACCAGTAGGGGAGCTCGATTGGGCGGTAGTCGAAAACGTCGCGCGGATGCAAGGTCTTACGTTGGAGACGGTCCTGGCGTCCGGAGCGGAAGCACTCGTCGATGTCGGCTTCCGGTCGGTCCTCCAACCTTTCACGACGATGGACCAGAACGTGATCGGACGAATAGCAGGCACCTCCCTCCACCGGCAACTGCAACAGGCCGGCCCGATTCTCTGGCAGGGAATTCCCGAGGAGATCCGTGCGAACGCCCACTTCCAGGTGTACGCCGTCGTGGATGCACGGGACACCACGTGGTTCGTGGACATGGACACCGACCTCCATATCGATCCACACGGCTATAGACCGACGCTGCGCAGGTTGTTCGGGATCCGGGCGCCGGCGCCACAAGAGATCCACCCGACGGAACACTGACGGGAATAAGAAAGAAGGGATTCGCCGCGTGGGCTTCCAGGGCGCGGCGAGGGAAAGACGGGGGATGGATGATGGCTTGGTATTCCGTACCGCAGCTTGCGCGCGCCGAGCAGTTGATGCTGGAAGCCGGCCAGGGACTGTTCCGACCCCACGCCGACGGCTCGCCCGCAGCTGCGGCGGAAGTGGAGCGGCGCGCCTACAAAATCCGACCAGCCTGCGCGGCCGACATTCCGCGGCTCGAATCTCTCGAACGGGAGTGTTGGATCGAGCCGTTGCGTGCCTCGCGCGCAGCGATCGAGCGACGCCTTTCCCGCTTTCCGGAGGGCCAGCTCGTACTCGTGGAAGGCGGGAGCATCGCCGGTGTCGTCTATTCGCGCCGGATCCGTGCGATCGATTCGTTGTACTCGACCACCGCGCACCAAGCGGACGCAGCACACTTTCCTGACGGATCGGTGCTGCAACTCCTTGCGATCAATATCGCACCGGAAGTGCAGGATCGACAGTGGGGTGAGCAGCTCCTGGAGTTCATGCTGGAGGTGTGCACGGCCGCGGTGGGACTCACTCATGTAGTTGGCGTTACCCGGTGCAGCAGCTTCCGCGGCACGGGGCATTCACAACTGCGCGAGTACATTCGGCAATGTGATGCGACCGGACGGCCACTGGATCCGGTGCTGCGCTTCCATCACGAGCATGGCGGGCGCATCGCCGAGATCGTTGTGGGGTACCGACCTGAAGACCTCGACAACGAGGGCTGCGGTGTACTGGTGGAGTACGAGCTAGCGCAGCGAATCAGACGGCGTTCGTCGCCGCGGGTCGACACGTCAGATGAACATCTCGCGGCAGGGCCCGGTGGGCGGGAGAAGATTGCCGCTGGGGTCGCTGAGGCAGTCGCCGCGGTCGCTCAGCTCGACGAACTGCCTGCCGACTGGCAATCCTTCCCGCTGATGGAGATCGGCCTGGATTCGGCCGATCTCCTGGCGCTCAACCACTCCATTGGATCGCGGTTCGGTGTCACGCTGAATCCGTTGTTCTTCTTCAAACACAACACCGGTGGAAAGGTGGTCGATTTCCTGGCCGCACACAAACCGGAACGCCGGGCAGGGACCTCGTGCGACTTCGCGCAATTGCCGTCGACTCTGCCGGAGGCGGCACCGATACACGCAGAGGTTCGGGCGCGGGATGTCGCAATCGTCGGTATGGCGTTCAGGCTTCCTCGGGGGATGGCCTCCCGAGAGGCGCTTTGGGACTTGCTCGCGCAGGGCAACTCTGTAGTGACCGCGCTGCCGCCTGATCGCTGGCGTTGGCCAGCCGGCATCGATCCTGGTGGAAGCCACCGCGGTATCGACCGGGGCGGGTTTCTGGAGGATGCGTTCGACTTCGACGCGGGATTCTTTCGGGTGCTCCCGCGCGATGCCCGAGAGATGGATCCGCAACAACGGATTGCGCTGGAGTTGGCGTGGGCGTGCCTCGAAGACGCCGGATACGCCGCCAGAGATCTCGCCGGTACGGATACCGGCGTCTTCATTGGCGTCAGCGGGTCCGATTACAGACATCTCGCATACGAGCGCCAGAGCACGCCGTTGCCGCAGACCAATCTCGGGACGGCCACGGCACTCATTCCCAACCGGATCTCCTATTTCTTCGATCTACGGGGGCCCAGCGTCCAGGTCGATACCGTCTGCTCGAGCTCCCTGGTCGCGGTGCACCAGGCGATTGAGGCCGTTCGGGCGGGTCGTTGCCAACAGGCGTTGGTCGGCGGTGTGCACGTGATGTGCCACCCGGGAAATTCGATCTCCTATCACGCGGCCGGAATGCTCGCGGCGGACGGCCGCTGCAAGACGTTCGACGCGAGTGCCGATGGCTACGTACGCTCGGAGGGCGCTGTACTGCTGCTCTTGAAGCCATTGCACCAAGCCGCGATCGACGGCGATCACATCTACGGCGTTCTCAAGGGGAGTGCCGTAAATCATGGCGGCGCCGCCGGTGGCATCACCGTACCTAACTCGACGGCCCAGGCTGATCTGGTTTCAGCCGCTATGAGGGATGCAGGGGTAGAGCCGGAGTCCATCACCTACATCGAGGCGCACGGAACTGGCACTGCCCTGGGAGATCCGCTGGAGGTGGAAGGGCTGCGTGAGGCGTTTGCCGTAGCGGGGCCCGGTGGCGAGGAGTCCTCGGCCGACGCCGCGCATCGTCACGATCCGTGGTGCGGACTCGGGAGTGTCAAGACAAATGTCGGCCATCTCGAGGCGGCGGCAGGTGTCGCCGGCCTCCTGAAGGTCCTCCTGTGCTTTGAGCACCAACAGATCCCTCCGTCCGCTCACTTTCAGCGCCTCAATCCGAAGATTCGTTTGGAAGGCTCTCCATTCCACGTGGTGACCCGCGAGACGCCCTGGGCAGTGCCTGACGGGAGGCCTCGCCGAGCTGGTGTCAGCAGCTTCGGTTGCGGCGGCACGAACGCCCACGTGGTGTTGGAGGAGCATATTTTCGCACCGAGCGTGGCAGGGAGTTGCGTCGCATGTGACAGCTTCCTGATCGTTCTGTCAGCGAAGACGGTAGAGGGGTTGAGGGAGCGAGCGCGGCAGCTGGTGGGTGCGATTGGGGGAGGCGAGGGAGCGGAGTGCGAGGGAGCGGAGTGCGAGGGAGGCAGTGAGGGGCTGAGTTCGATTGCATACACGCTGCAGGTGGGCCGGGAGGAGATGGAGCAGCGGCTGGGAGTGCAGGTGAGGAGTAAGCGGGAGCTGAGGCAGAAGTTGGAGGAGTACCTGGGAGGGAGCTGGCCGATAGGGGGGATGTATGCGGGGGAGGCGGGGAAGCAGAAGGAGGGGCTGAGGGTATTGGGAGGGGATGAGGATGGTCGGGGACTGCTGCAGGAGTGGATGAGGAAGGGGAAGGGGGGGCAGGTGCTGCAGCTGTGGGTCCAGGGGATGAAGGTGGAGTGGGAACAGCTGTACGAGGGAAGGCGGCCGCGGCGGGTATCGCTACCGACGTATCCGTTCGCGCGCGAGAGGTATTGG